>JBPBQV010000001.1:0-500879 GCA_050955045.1 Janthinobacterium lividum
CGATCAGCAGTACCTTGATTGGAGGAACTTAACTGAACAGTATTTACCCGTATTGTATCAGGAGTTGTTTTAAATTGAGTTTTATTTCCACAGCTGGAAATTGCCGATGCACCAAACAAGCATCCAGCAGCTAAAAAAAACTTGTATTTCATTGTACTAATCATAATCATTAAACACTTTTTAAACTTTTGACGAAAACAAGTCAAAAAAAATTTATTTCAATCCTTTATATAAAATCTCCGTGAGCCAGTTAAGCTTACTTTCAAAGTTTTCCAATCCGCCAAACAAAATCATTTCCTGCTCAAAACTTCTGAATGCGGTTACCAGCGTTTCCGCCAGAAATTTTATGTTAGCTGTTGGTATTAGTGCAATTTCTGCGTTATTTACAGCCCATTCTATGATTTTACTAATCACTGCAACCTCTTCTTTAAAAAAAAGCTTATTTTTTTGAATGAAAAATGATGGTTCTGCTTTAATATCTTCAATCACTTTACTGTATTGATGCAGTAGTTTTTTATAAACCTGAAGCTTTGTTTGATAATAATGCTGAATATTCTGGGCGAATTCCTCTTTATCATTAAGTTCAATTTGAGATTTATTCAACATTTCAATAAACTCTTTTCCTGCAAAAGCTTCTAATACTTCTCCTTTATTTTTGAAATAATAGTATAAAGTAGTTCTGCCTTTGCCACTCGCTTTTGAAATGTCTTGCATAGAAACTTTAGCAAAGCCATATTTCGTAAAAACATCACCTGAAGCTTTTATAATATCGCTTTTAACCTGATCGTATTCTAACGGATGTTTCACTCGACAAAAGTAATAAATATGTCGAATTCGATAAAACAGAAAATAAAATTTTACAATTCTTTATCTTTTAGAAAGACTTCTGTAATGAATAATGATATTATTTATTCTGAAAATATTGATACTTCTTTTATGCCAGTAAATTTGTTATTGCAATCAAAAGCCAAAACGTTCTAAACTTTTAGGTGATAAAAGAAGCATTGAAATTAGTTGGATGAATGTTAAACAGGTTCTAAAAGAAGTTTTCTTTTGGAACCTGTTTTTAATAGTTTCTACCGAAGTGTACAACTTGAGCTACATCATAAAAACGGATGATTAAAGCAATTTAAATAAGATTTGTATCTGCAATATTAACTTGCTCTTACCACAGGAGCTACTTTGGTGGCAAACAGTTCTATGCCTTTAGCTACTGCTGTAAAATCCTGACCGCCGATATCAATCTGTCCTACGTAGCGGGTCAAGCCCATCTTTTCTTTTAAAAACATGATTTTGTCGATCACTTCCTGCACGCTGCCTCCTATCAAGGAACCATCTGCTGAAAGCATCTGCTGATATTGTTCTACCGGCATTTGCCCTTTAAAAAGAGGTTCCAGATAAGCGGAATAGTAAGGATAAAAGTCTTTATGGGTTTGCTGAGAAGTTTCTGTTACATGAAGATGCGAGAATACACTAATCCGCATTTGTTCATCTACATCACCCTGTTGCCACGCCTGCTGGTAAATACTTCCCAGCCTGGCGTATCCAGATAATGTTCCTCCCAGTACCGGCACGGCTACCGGATAACGAAGTATTGCTGCACGCGCTACACTCTGGGGCGAACCGGCACCGATCCATACCGGAAGTTTTTTCTGTATCGGACGTGGGGCAATTTCCTGATTGATCAGTTCAGGTCTGAATTTTCCTTTCCAGGTAACCCTTTCGTTCGAGTTGAGCAGGGAAAATAACTCAAGTTTCTCCATAAACAAAGCGTCATAGTCTTTCAGGTCAAATCCAAACAGGGGAAAGTTATCGGTAAATGCCCCACGGCCGAAGATGAGCTCTATTCGTCCACCGGAAATCAGATCCGCAGTAGCAAACTCCTGAAAAGTACGAACCGGATCTGCCGTACTTAACAGCGTAGTGGAACTGGTTAGGCGAATCCGTTTGGTGACTGCGGCCATCGCCGATAAAGTGGTAGCCGTAGCCGAATTCACAAATTTCAATGAATGGTGCTCTCCAATACCCAATATGTCCAGGCCCCAATCATCTGCCATCTGTGCCATTTCCAGCATTTGGCGCATGCGTTCTTCCGCGGTAATTTTAATGCCATTTACTGGGTTAGTAACCAAGTCACCAAATGAGTATAAGCCTAACTCCATAAATTATTAATTCTTTTATTTTGAAGAGGTAAGATTAGCTGCCAACAACTTTTATAGCTTTAACAGTATCCTAACAATACAATACTGCTCTAAATTGATATGCTTTGTATCGCTTTATCCAATGCCTGATCTTTTAGTGCAGGCATATTTACACCTTCTACCCTAAAAGCAGTTAAGTCAGTCATGCCTAAAAACCCTAACACCGTTCTCAAATAAGGCTCTGTAAAATCATAAGCTTTCATCATGCCTTCACTATACACACCACCAGTAGAAATGGCGAGGTAAACCTTTTTATTTTTCACTAATCCTTCTGGTCCTTGTTCCGTGTAACGAAAAGTTTTTTCGGCACGTGCAATATGATCAATCCATGCTTTTAAAGTAGAATGAATACTAAAATTATACATGGGTACACCAATTACAATCAGGTCTGCATCCATAAGTTCTGCAATAGCCTCGTCTGAATGCTTGATTGCTTCTGTTAATTCCGGAGTCAGGTTTTCCTTTGGTGTGAAAAATGAATTCAAATGCACTTCTTCTAGGTGCGGAAAAGGAGTTTTCACCAGGTCATGAACCTTTACAGTACTGTCAGGATAAGCCATGTTCAATTTTTCTACGATAGCATTACCTAGTTTGATGCTAAAAGAAGCTTCATTACGCGGGCTTGAAATAAGGTGTAAGATTTTCATTTTTGTTTTTTTAAAATTTAATGCGAACCTATGTATATTTGATATGAAAAAGGTACTACTATCCTAAAGGATACCAGTATACTTTAGGATAGCAATAAATAGACCAATGATCAAAGAATCTCGACCCCATTCACCCCAAGCTTGTACGGCCAGTATTGCAGCAGTAAAAGATGCACTTTATGTGCTAAACGGAAAGTGGAAACTGCCTTTAATTGTTGCCCTGTTAAACGGACCAAAAAGATTTAAAGAAATACAAAGGTCATTAAGCGAAATCACGCCAAAAGTGCTGTCAAAAGAACTACGCGAACTAGAACTAAATGGTTTCTTGGAAAGAAAAGTCTTTAATACCATTCCCGTAGCTATCACTTACGAACTGACTCCATATAGTGAGTCTTTAGACGGAGTTATCGAATCTTTAAGGTTATGGGGAGAACAGCACCGGTTGCACCTTGTTGAAAAGCGCAGATTAGAATAAATACGACTGTAGCGAATGTGTAAGTGTACAAATGTTTTCCATACTGTCAAACTGAAAAGCGGGGTTGTTAACTTTAAATGGACAGAAGGTTAAAGACTTGACTATTTATTCAGCTAAATGTATCAACTACAGTAAAATTTATAGCCGTAAAAAAGGCTGTATCATCAATCATGATACAGCCTTTTTATATTTGTTGAAGCTGATAAAAGCGTTCTGTAATTATGGTTGTCCGTTTCCACCTGCAGAACCATAAATCTGGCCGTTGGCATAGCTGGCATCACTTGCTGCAAGCTGTACATATATAGAGCCGAGTTCTGCTGGCTGGCCTGGTCTGCCAAGAGGTGTTTGCCCGCCAAACATCTTTAATTTTTCTTGTGTGGCTCCACCGCTAACTTGTAAAGGCGTCCAGATTGGACCTGGCGCCACACCATTTACCCGAATACCTTTTGGGCCGAGTTGCTTAGCAAGCGATTTTACATAATTCATGGTAGCAGCCTTTGTTTGTGCATAATCATATAGATCTGCAGAAGGATCATAAGCTTGTTCCGAAGTTGTTCCGATAATAACAGAACCTGGCTGCAAGTGTGGCAACGCAGCTTTGATAATCCAGAAAGGCGCGTAAATATTGGTTTTCATCGTCCAGTCAAACTGCTCTGAAGAAATGTCCATAATAGAAGCATGGGCTTGTTGTCTGCCAGCATTATTCACCACAATATCCAAACCACCCAAGCCGCGCACAGCTTCTGCAACCAACTTGGTGCAAAATGCTTCATCGCGCAAATCGCCAGGAATTGCTATTGCTTTTCGGCCTTCTGCTTTAATTAACGCAATCACCTCGCGTGCATCCGGTTCTTCTGTAGGATAATAATTAATCGCAACGTCTGCACCTTCGCGGGCGTAAGCAATTGCAGCGGCTCGTCCCATTCCAGAATCGCCACCTGTAATTAACGCTTTCCGTCCTGCCAAACGACCTGATCCTTTATAGCTGGTTTCACCATGATCCGGGCGCGGAATCATTTTGCTTACCAATCCCGGCCACGGCTGGGACTGACTCTGAAACGGAGGTTTCGGATATTTGGTAGTTGGATCTTGCAATCCTTGTGGCGCCAACGATAGTTTTGATTTCGGCGTTCCGGAAGCTGCAAAAACCGGTGAAACTGCTGCTGCTGCTAAAGTAGCTCCTAAACCGCTAATTACTTTTCGGCGGGTAATTTTATCTTTTTCATTCATCATCATCCAATGCTTTTAATAGTAGTTGATTGTTAATTAAACAACTCATCTTCTTACCATTAGTTTTGACTACTTTTTATAAAATTTGCCCAAATGAAGTTTTTAACGACTTCCATCATAATCAAAAACAACCCAAAACGGTAACTAAATAACAGCCGAATAGCATTTTTTTGCCAGAACTTAGTTTTGTTTTTACCTGCTTACCGCAAATAGCTTTTCATTTCTGATAGCATTGCTTCCGCCTCTTTGTCTGATGATTTTGCATCCTCCGGATAACTGTAACCCAAATGTTTGTTTTCATCTTCCATAAACTTAAAAATATCACCTAATGCCTGATGAACTGATTTCAGGAACTTATAATCTACACTGGTAAGGCACTTTCCGCAATCGCCCGTTCCTTTTCCGGGCTCGCAAAGGTTTAGTTCTTTGATTACGCCGTTGGTGATCGTTGCGTTAAAGTTGCCTTCAAAATGCCAGTTAAGTGTATTTTTAATTTCGCGATAATTTTCCATTGCTTATAATTTAATTTTGTTTTTTAAGGATCAGATAACACATAGCCAAGAAAAATGCCAGGTATGAAAAGACGAAACGGATGCTTCTTTTAAAGGCTAAAAATCGAAGTTGAAGCAGAACATAAAATTTTGTTGTGCTTCAACTAAGAAACAAATATCTAACTTTGTTTATCAATAATAACAAGCTGTAAATCAACAACAATCAGCTAAAAATCAACCTGAAAACAGAAAAAATAAACAAGCACAATTGCCAGATTTATGCTGATAAAAGAAGTATGCAAAGGGGTTTTTTGAGCAGTGAAATACTTTTCAAAAAAGTTATTTTCCATCAAACTAAAACCACATTCTTTTTTTATTTGGGGAATTTTGAGGAAGAAAAACCGCTAAACTTTTAGAACCTGTTTCAATTTTTACCGAGCAGATTTACAGTGCTTCTTTTATGCCCGAAAATTTGTTTTTTTAATTAATGCTGATAAAAGAAGCCTGAAACAAAACGTTAAACAAAACATAAACCAGCCCATAACGCTTACATTTTTAAAAAATAAACAGAAATATTATGCCTACCGAAAACCAGTTAAAAAGATTTGTCGACGCACAAAAATCATCTTACCAAACTGCATTAGCAGAAATCAAAAATGGCAAAAAACGAAGCCACTGGATGTGGTATATTTTTCCGCAGATACAAGGTTTAGGTTTTAGCGAAACTTCCATTTTTTATGCCATAAAAGATGTTGCTGAATCGGAAGAATTTTTAAAACACACCATTTTAGGCAGCAGGTTGATTGCTATTAGTAATGCCTTGCTTGAACTGGAAAGCAAAAATGCAAACCAAATATTTGGCAGTCCGGATGATATGAAATTAAAATCTTCGATGACGCTGTTTGCTGCTCTCCCTGATTCCAACCCAGTTTTTCAGGCAGTATTAGAAAAGTTTTTTGGCGGAGCAAAAGACACCAAAACACTACAAATAATTAACAAGCGATAACGAAAGAAGCTAATCGGTTTTGTACAGTTGTATTGCTGCGCCATCCGGAAATTTGCAATGCTTCTTTTATGCCCATATTTTTATGCTGATAAAGGAAGCATTGCAAATAATCAGTTAGGTATGAAGAAACTGATTTTTGTATAAAACATGTTGCTAAACACAATTAACTGTAGCAGCGTTAATCTGATATGAATAAAATAGCATTAGTAGTTGGCGCGAGCGGTATTACCGGCAGCAACCTGGCCGAAAAGCTTATATCTCAGGGATGGACAACTTATGGCTTGGCCCGTAATCCTGATACGGAAATTGAAAATCTGAATCCTGTAAAGGCAGACTTACTAAATACAGACAGTCTAAAAGCTGCCCTGGAAAACATTGTACCAACACATGTATTTATCACCAGCTGGATGCGAAACCAAACTGAGGCAGAAAACATCAGGGTTAACAGTTTGATGGTTCGTAATTTGCTGGATGTACTTTCACCTAAAAAAAGTGTGGTTCATGTTGCACTCGTTACCGGACTTAAACATTATCTGGGGCCATTTGAAGCCTATGCCAAAGCAGGAACTTTGCCCATAACGCCTGTACGCGAAGAGCATCCAAGGCTGGCAATAGAAAACTTTTATTATGCACAGGAAGATGAAGTGTATGCAGCCGCCGCGCGCGATGGTTTTACCTGGAGCATTCACCGGCCACATTCGGTAATTGGCAAAGCGGTAGGCAATATGATGAATATGGGTACTACTTTGGCGGTTTATGCAACTATTTGCAAAGAAACCGGAAGGCCATTTCAATTTCCCGGTTCAGGCGCACAATGGAACGGTTTATCAGATGTAACAGATGCACGGGTTTTGGCGGAGCATTTGATTTGGGCTTCTACCACAGAAGCGGCAGCAAACCAGGCATTTAATATAACCAATGGCGATGTTTTCCGCTGGAGCTGGTTATGGCAGCAAATTGCTGATTGGTTCGGCGTAAAAGCAGCAGGTTTTGATGGGAAAATTCATCCTTTAGAGCAAGAAATAGCAAATGACGAACCGCTTTGGAAAGAAATTGTAGCAAAGTATAACCTGAAAGAGCCAGAATTAAATCGCTTAGCTTCTGCCTGGCATACAGATTTGGATTTAGGGCGACCAATTGAGGTAATGACAGATATGTCTAAAAGCCGAAAAATGGGTTTTACCGTTTATCAGCCTACCAATGAATCCTTTTTTGATTTGTTTGAAAAATTGAGAGCAGAAAAACTGATAGCCTGAAAA
The DNA here is from genome assembly GCA_050955045.1 of Janthinobacterium lividum. GTDB lineage: Bacteria > Bacteroidota > Bacteroidia > Sphingobacteriales > Sphingobacteriaceae > Mucilaginibacter_A. Next base: position 7,310 of record JBPBQV010000001.1, read on the forward strand.
AATTATTAACCGGGAGAATATTTGGTGAGTTTATGCTAGCAAAAATATCCCCATAGCTTAACAAATAGTAAGCCGATTCGATGAGAGCCGGCTTACTGTTTTTATAGGCAAAAAAGAAGCATAATAAAACAACTTCTACTTTTCTACTCCTCCCTGACGAGTAGCTTTAACTTGGTCTGGCCATTTTAAACCTTCAGTTCTCTTGGTAGAAGTTTTTTCAGGATCTTCGCTGGCCATATAAGCCATAATCGCAGCTAACATGGCGTTGTTACGCAGATCATCAAAAACAATTTTATCATAAGTATCCCGGTTGGTATGCCAGGTGTATGAGCCGTAAGACCAGCCAAGCGAACTCAAAGAAAATCCCGGTGCTCCGGCTGCAACAAATGATGCAAAATCAGAACCGCCACCACCCGGCTGACCGGGAAAGCTTGTTTTAATCCGGTTTTTTATGGTATCCGGAACTGCGCTAAGCCATCTGCCTAAATAGTTTTTGGCATCGGCAAAACCTTGCCCCGACAAGTTTATAACTCTTCCCGTACCATTATCCTGGTTAAATAATGCTTGTAAGTTTTTTACAATTTCCGGGTGATCCTCTACAAAAGCACGTGAGCCGTTAAGCCCTTCTTCTTCACTTCCCCAATGCCCAACCAGAATGGTACGTTTCGGGTTCGGATAGAATTTTTTTAGTAAACGCATGGCTTCCATCATGGTTAATGTTCCTGTGCCGTTATCTGTAGCACCTGTTCCGCCATCCCACGAATCAAAATGTGCCGATAGCATTACGTATTCATCAGGTTTTTCTGTTCCTTTTATTTCTGCAATGGTATTAAAGGTTGGAACAATGCCCAGCTCTTTTGATTCTGTGTGTAAACTAACTACAGGTTTACCACCAGCTTCACTCAATCTGTAGAGTAGTGTATAATCTTCTAACGAAATATCAATTGTAGAAACTATTTTGGTATAGGCACTAAAAATTTTATCTACGCCAAATCCTGCCGACCAGTTGTTTGTCAGGATGCCTGCTGCTCCTGCTTTTTCAAGCATGACAGGAAGCGTACGGGTAGTATAACCGGTTTTTTTAATCCGGTTACGCCAGTTTTCAGTTAAAGTAGTACGCTCGGCCTTCATTTTTTCAAATGATTCTTTTGTTGCAAATTCCTGCCAGTTATAATCAGGCCGACCTGTTGGCTGGCACATCGAAATCATCACAAATTTCCCTTTTACTTTTGGCAGCCATTGCTGATAGGAAACAGAATCAGCCAGATCAGGCAGGATAATTACCTCTGCTGTACTTGTCTTTTTGCCCATTCCCGGACTCCAGGCCAGTTGTGTTCCCTCCAAAGATTTAACACGCGGCGAAATCATATCGATATGCGAGATTCCTCTCTCCCAACCGCGCCACTCGCCCCACTTTTCATTTCGGGCCGGGATATTCCAGCTTTTATATTTTGCTACTGCCCAGTCGTTGGCCTGTTTCATCTGTGGCGTACCAACTAACCGAGGGCCGATACCATCACAAAGTTCTCTGGCCAGTTTTTCCAATTGTGAGTTGCTGGTTTCTTCCTGTACAATGGAATTGATAACTGAATTGGTTGATTGACTAAAAGCAGTAAAACTGTAGAAAAAGATGAATACCAACAGTATTGTTGATCTGAATTGGAGGTAAGCGAGGCATGTTTTCATCTGCCTAAAATATAAGATTGAATTTATTCTTTATAGATTATTTAATTCTATTTAATAACTCAGCACTTATTCAGATTTTATTTGGAATATTTATGCTTCTTTTATCACCTAATTTTAAGATTTTAATGCTTCCATTCAACTAGCATTGATTGTAAACACTCAAATTTTACTGGCATAAAAGAAGCATAATATTTTTTACAGAAATTTAAACAGATTTTTACTGCAATAACTTTATTAAAGTATCGTAGTTAGTAGCATAATAATCAGCCAGTGCCGGCGAGTATAGCTCCTGATAATCATACAAAAAGGTTTCGATACCCAGTTCTTTTGCGGCATCAATTTCTGTTTCCGGGTTATCACCGATCACCAGCACATCTTTGGGTTCGTAATGATATTTGTCCATAATCTGCTTAAAAACATCTGTTTTGCTAAGGTTTGATTTTGCCGGATCTGGTATAAAAATTTCCTTAAAATCTTTTTCAATGCCCAACTGCTTTATTTTACTTTTTTGGAGTTTGGTATAACCGCCAGTAACCAGAAACTTGTCTATCTGTAAGGGTTGAGTTAGCAGGTAATCATCAAAAGGTTTCATAACTCCATGATAATCCATATCCAAACACATTTTTAAACCATTATGCTTTAGGTCTTTATCAAATTCATAACGATCTGCTACTTTTTCAAATGGTGTTGTTAAAAGGTCTTCGCAAGCGTTCTGATAAACTTCTTCGCTGGTGTGTTGCCGAATTAGGGCAAATAGTTCTGCATACATTTCATCAGCAACAGATTTTATTGGATAAACGGTATCATCAAGATCAAAAATTAAGGCTTTTTTCATAAATATATTTTATTGACCGGCAATTGCAAACTGCTGCCTTTGTGCATGATATTACAGTAAAAGCCGGTTCTGGTTTGCAACAATTATAAAATCAATGTCAAACAATAGCTGCTAAAAGAAGCTTTCTACTGAATAATGTAGATAGAATTACAACAACTAAAGCTTTATTAAACACCGTGCTATCCGTTTAAATAGCAATTTATTTAGTGAATTTTTTTCTTGAATTATAAAAAGTTAAGTGATCACTACAGTTTTATACATCTCGTACTCAAATTATGAAATCATCTCTTAAAAGCTTTACTTCTTTGCTACTCTGCTTAACCATTTTTGCAAGCTGTAAAAAAACTTCTCAAATCACGGATACGGATACCACTGGTGGAAAAGATTTTTTTGTTTCTGCCACTTCTGTTGGAAGCTTTACCAAAACAGAATTACAGATAGCAGCTACACTGAAGGGTTTCGGAAACCTCGTACCACTGATTCAGTACGATGTTGATTATTACAAGTTTATTTATTACACCACTTTAAACGGAAGCAAAATACAGGCATCCGGCTTATTGGGCATTCCCAAAAATATGCCCACTACGCCTGCGTTGCTTAGCGCGCAGCACGGAACAATGTTTAGTGATGCTGATGCTCCGTCTAACTTCCCTTCTGCTTTTTCCGGTTTTGAATTAGGTGCCTCGGCTGGATTTGTGACGGTTATTCCTGATTTTATTGGTTACGGAATTTCTAAAGATACTGTTCATCCTTATTATGATATGCAATCGTCGGGCACAGCCGTTGTGGATATGATTAAGGCTGCTAAGTATTACCTCAAATCGCAAAATACAGCTATTAACGATAAGCTATTTTTATTAGGTTATTCTGAAGGTGGTTATGTAACGATGGCGGCCCAAAAAGAAATCGAAACAAACAAAAGTCATAACTTAACCTTAACAGCTGCTGCAGAAGGTGCAGGAGGATATGACTTAGCTACTATGCTGACAAAATTGGCAACTGTTCCAACATATGCTACGCCGGCATTTCTGCCTTTGTTTATCCAGTCTTACAATACCACTTACAGCTTTAACCGTCCGTTAACAGATTTTTTTATGCCGGTTTATGCTGCTAAAATTCCTGCATTGCTGGATGGCTCAAAAACACTCGATCAGATTAATGCAGAATTAAGCACTTCGCCTTCGGCTCTTTTAAGCACAGCTTTTTATAGCAGCTTAACTAATCCAGCTGCCGAAGTGGCATTTAAAGCGAAAATAGCACTTAATAGCTTTCCTAACTGGTATCCGGTAAGTCCGACCCGAATGTACCACGGAACAGCTGATGAAGCTGTTTTTTATGAAACTTCGCAAACTACGTACAACAAATTTATCGCAGCCGGTTCCAAGCAGCTGACCTTTACACCAATTCCTGGTGGTACGCACACCACCAGTATTATCCCTGTGATACTTGATGCACTTCCATGGATGAAATCACTGGCGCAATAGAACTCAATTTTACCTTTTTCAGTAATTAGTTAATTTAAGCAAAAACAGACACTAGTTAAACCTAGTGTCTGGAAGCGTAATCTTTGTAAGCATCAATTATTAACTATTCATTTTTGTTAGTATTTCTTCGGCTGCTATTCGTCCTGTTTCGGCTGCACCGTTCATAAATCCCTGAAATTCAAGACTGCAGTGTTCCCCTGCAAAGTGCAGGTTGCCTACCGTTTTCCTTTCTGACCCACGAATACTGGTGTACTGCCCTACTTTATAACATGCGTAACTGCCCTGTGTAAAAGGATAGGTTGGCCAATGCATCCTTTTTACACGACCATTAAAAGCTTTTTTGCAGCCCGGCCACATTTTATCCAGTTGGTCAACAAATTTTGGTGCCTGAGATTCCGGAGTTCCATTTCCCAGTTGCAGCCCTTCACTTCCGCCCTGATACACTGTAAAACCGCCGTTTTTACTTGGCTGGGCATAACTGTTGTCCCATCCGGTCTGGATATCCTGATTAGTAAACACGTAACCACTGTTGCCATATTCCCGCCATACTCTGTTATTAAATCCTAATAGCAGTTTTGAATTGGTTCCGTAACCCAACTTTTCTATGGCATCTGTTTTCCATTTTGGCAGTGCTACTTGTAATTCAATATTTCTTAAAACACTGAAAGGAATTGTACAGATGACGATATCAGCATTAACGTTTACTACAGTGTTAGTCCCATTTGTAAAATACAAGGTGTATCCTGCTATAGTCTGTTTTACTTTTATCAGGATATTTTCCATATAAACCTGATCTTTAACCTGCTCGTAAAGTTTATTGGTTATACTTTGATTACCGCCTTTGATTTTATAACGCTCATCACTGGAACCAAAAATTTCAAATCCGTTAGAAGTATCAGGATTAAACAGATACAGAAAATTAATAGCTGATTGTATATCTGTGTCCAGTCCGTATTCTGTTAAATAAGCCGTTTCTATTCCTTTGCGGATAAATCCCGACATTCTGATAGAATCTAAATATCCTTTAATACTCATGTTGTCAAAACGCTTTGAGTTTTGATCATAGCTATCGTAAGTTATTTCATCAGGCAGCGAACTGATATCGGCATCGATTCTTGAAGCATAAGGCAAAAAAGCTTTAATTACTTCGTTTTCCGAATAAAATCTTCCATCTATATAAAAGCTGTCTCTGGCCAATTCAGCATCCACTTCGCTTTTGGTATCTAATAAAGAAAGGCCAAACTCGTTGCATAACTGAAGCATATCTGTGTGATCTGAATCAATAAATTCTCCTCCAAGTTCTGTGTAAAGATCAGGTGCCAGAACATTGCTTTCAGTAAAAATTCTGCCTCCAACTCGTTTCGAACCTTCGTAAATAGCAGCCGTATATCCAGCCTTTTTTAACTGATAAGCGCAATTTAAACCGGCCATTCCGGCACCGATAATAACAATTTTAGGTTGATTCTTCTTTGAACCTGCTAAAACCCCAGCGCCGTCCTGATCAACAGGCACGAAATCGGCTACTTTTTCACAAGCGCTTAAAAGGCCTGCGGTACTTATGACAACGCCTGTTTTTACGATGCCGCTAATAAACTGTCTTCGTTGTATTTTACTTTGTACAAATCCTTCAACCAAGTCATCTGTTGGGGCACTGCCGGCTTCTTGCGATTTTTTGGCGATAAAAAAAGCTTTACGTAGAGCGTTAATTAATGGCGAATGATGCTGTTTTTTAAAATTGTTCATGTATAAATATATAACCAGTTATACTGCTTTAAAGGAAATGAGGTTGCTTGTTGTAAGCAAAAACTTACATAATTAGAAGATCAAGGCAGTCCGCTTTTGGTAAAAAGAATAATACAGGCTAACTGAAAGTACTGCATCCTTCTAACTAAAATACCGTATAAGAAAATTTGAAGTTGCTATAAAAGATGAACAGTAAAAGCTAAATAAAAGCCGATTTAAAACGCTTTCAGAAAATTTATAATGCTTCTTTTATGCACTTAAAATTTTATTTTATAATTAATGCTGATAAAAAAAGCATCGGAAATTATAAGATTTTAGGTGCATAAAAGAAGTATGTAAAATAACCCTGAACAAAATTTAAAAGGTTTTAAGATAAAATTTAATTCGAATTGATCTGATAAACTTCGCCTAATTGATCCAATAATTACATCTCTAATATCTTAAAAATTTGTCAGTAAATCCAGTACCAACAAACGAAAAAGACCGGCTTAGTGCACTTAAAAATTATAACTTATTTAACGCCTTAAATGGGCACGAATTTGACCGGATAGCCCGTTTGGCAGCTCTGATTTGCGGTACGCCCGTATCGTTGATCTCTTTTATTGACGAAAACAGGCAATGGTATAAATCGAAAATAGGCATAGACGTGAATGAACTACCAAGGGAACTTACGTTTTGCCAGCATACCATCATGGGTGATGGATTACTCGAAGTTGAAAACACCCTGCTGGACGGACGGTTTAAAAACCACCCGCTGGTTACCGGTAGCCCTCATATCCGCTTTTATGCCGGTTACCCGCTGACAGATCCTGACGGTTACAATTTAGGTACCATATGTGTTACTGACCAAAAACCAAGGTTGCTTACCAGTGACCAAAGGGAAGCATTGGAGCTGTTAACGCAGGAAGTAATGGGGCTGATTGAAGAGCACCAGCGAAAAGAAGAGCTTGGTAATTTAGAAAAGCTTTTTAGTGTATCGAATGATCTGATTTGTGTAGTAGGGGCAGAAGGTTACTTCAAAAAAATCAACCCGGCATTTGAAAGCGTATTAGGATGGGAAGAGGCGTATGTTTTAAAAAGTATGGCAAATATACTCGTTCACCCGGACGATTTGGCCTACACCCAGAAAGAGCTGGCAAAACTTTACACCACCGAAACAACTATCAGCAACACCCACCGTGCCAAAACACGTGATGGAGATTATAAAACCATTCAGTGGTTAACTACGATAGAACGCGCGACGGGCAACTTATTCTGTATCGGTAGAGATATCACCAATCAGATACAAAAAGAGCAGCAACTGGTAGAAAGTGAGGCTAAGCTCCGTGCGTTTTTTGAAAATGCCCAGGGGTTAATCTGTACGCATGATCTGAAAGGGAGGCTTTTGTCTGTTAACCCAGTAGGCGCAGAATTATTAGGGTACAAGCCCGAAGAAATCTTTGCAATGAGCCTTTTCGATCTGATTCCAGAAAGCTACCATGACCATCTACAGAGTTATTTGAAGGAAATTAAAACGACAGGCCATGCAAAAGGACAAATGCCAACCATGGATAAAAAAGGCAGCTTAAAAACCTGGACTTTTAGCAATATTATGGAACGCGATAATAATGGCATAGCCTACGTAATTGCAAACGCTATCGATATTACAGAGCAGCATCATTTGGAAAGCAAGCTGAATTACACCAGGCAAATGCTCGAAAGAACAAACGAGATGGCCAGAGTTGGAGGCTATGAAGCTGATCTAGTAAAACAAACTGTTTACTGGACATCAGTCACGAAGCAGATACATGGTGTAGGTTCTGATTATGTGCCAAATCTTGAAACGGGCATCAATTTTTATAAAGAAGGTGAAAGTAGAAACAAAATCAGTCAGGCTTTAGCTAAATCTTTAGAAGATGGCAGTAGCTATGATTTAGAAGTTCAAATCGTGAATGCTCAAGGTCAGGATGTTTGGGTAAGAGTAATTGGCACTGCCGAATTGGAAGATGGTGTTTATAAAAGGTTATTTGGTACTTTCCAGGATATTGATGAGAAAAAGAAAGCACAGCTGGAAATAAATAGATCGAGAGCGATTCTTACCGCATTCGTAGAACATGCCCCTGCATCAGTTGCAATGCTGGATAACAACATGTGCTATATAGCAGCTAGTAACCGCTGGCGGGAAGATTATCTTTTGGTTGACAGGCAGCTTGTAGGCGAATCTTATTATGCAGTTTTCCCGTTTTTAACACAGCAGGCAAAAGAAAGACATCAGCGTATCCTGAATGGAGCTATTGAGCATAAAGATGAAGACCAACTGCTGTTGGAAGGTTTAGGTAGTGACAAATATTTCGCCTGGGAAATGCGCCCCTGGTACCAGTTTGATGGCAGCATTGGCGGTATAATGGTTTTTACCCAGGATGTAACCCCACTGGTTAAGCAGCGTGAAGAACTTAAAACTGCAAAGCTACAGGCCGAAGCCGCCAGTGTTGCAAAGTCTGAATTTCTGGCAAATATGAGCCACGAAATTCGTACGCCTCTTAACGGCGTTATCGGTTTTACAGATTTGGTATTAAAAACAAATCTTACAGATACGCAGCAACAGTATTTGTCTATCGTTAATCAATCGGCAAATGCGCTGCTAAGTATTATTAACGATATCCTTGATTTTTCTAAAATAGAAGCAGGAAAACTGGAACTGGACATAGAGCAGTCGGATTTGTTTGAAATGAGTGCGCAAGCTACTGATATCATTACTTATCAGGTTCAAAAAAAAGGACTGGAAATGCTGCTCAACCTGGCGCCTGACTTACCCCGTTTTATCTGGACCGATTCGGTACGTTTAAAGCAAGTAATCATTAACTTGCTCAGCAATGCTACTAAATTTACTGAAAAGGGAGAAATTGAACTCAAAATAGAAGTACTCAGCAGTAAAGATGAATTATCTCTGATCCGGTTTGCTGTAAGAGATACAGGTATTGGTATACAGCCGGCAAAGCAACACAAGATATTTGAAGCTTTTTCCCAGGAAGACAGCTCCACAACCAAGAAGTATGGCGGTACAGGATTAGGCCTTACCATATCAAATAAGCTGCTTGGTCTGATGCACAGCCGGTTGCAGTTGGAAAGCACTCCTGGATTTGGAAGCACTTTTTATTTTGACATCACCGTTAAAACCAAGCAAGGCGAACTCATTAAATGGGATCATATAGACCGTATTAAAAAGGTTTTAGTGGTGGATGACAACGATAACAACAGGGAGATACTAAATCAAATGCTGCTGTTAAAAAACATCCATAGCACAACAGCAAAAAATGGTTTTGAAGCGCTGCAACTATTGGGAGAAGGCCAGAAGTTTGACGTGATATTAATGGATTATCACATGCCGTATATGAACGGACTGGAAGTAATAGCCAAGATCAGGGAAAACTTCTACGCTTCTAAAGAGGAACAACCCATTATTTTACTTTCCAGTTCGGCAGACAATGAAAGGCTGATTAAAGAAGTTGAAAAACTTCAGGTTAACCAGCGTATAATCAAACCCGTTAAAATGCAGGAGATTTATACGGCATTATCCCGACTTCATCAAAAAACAAATACTATTGAAACGCCTGTATCAAGTAATATTTTGCCCGAAACAACTGCAAATAAAGCAGATATATTAATTGCAGAAGATAATCCGGTAAACATGCTGCTGGCGATAACCATTTTAAAAAGGGTTGCACCGAATGCCAATCTTATCCAAGCAAAAAACGGACGGGAAGCCGTAGAATATTGTAAAAACAGGCTTCCTGATCTTATTTTGATGGATGTTCAGATGCCTGAACTAAACGGATACGAAGCAACTCAGGCCATCAGAAAAATAGATCAGGCCGGGCAAATTCCAATTATTGCTTTAACAGCAGGAAATGTGAAAAATGAACGGGGAAAGTGTATGGATGCTGGCATGAGCGATTTCGTGACCAAGCCTGTAATTGAGCAAACGATAGCACAGATGATCAGTATATGGCTTCCTGCCGATCCTATTCCCGTTAAAACAGTAGTTAGCACTGCGAGTAACACAAACGCAAACGCATTTTCTCACTTTGATATTAATGTAATGAAAGATCATTTTGGAGATGAGCCGGAAATATTAGAGGAAGTAATTACTTTAACCCGAACTGAGTTGCAACAGGCACTGCTAAATATAAAAACATTTATTAAAGGGCAGAATATTAAACTGGTAAACCAAGCAGGACACAAGCTATACGGGACTGCCATTTCAGCCGGGCTGGACGGTATTGCAGAGCTGGCCAGGACATTTGATTATGCTACTGCGTTTAATAAAAGTTATTTGGAAAAACAACTTGACCTGTTAGATAAAGAAATAAAACTGGTTTTCAAATTATTAAACAGTCAAACTTAATAAATAGAGCAAAACAAAAATTCCATTAAACAATTTTATTATTTAAAAACTGTAAACAATTAAACACTGTACGCTGATAATTATCGCTTATAAATGAATTCTTATTTATAATTAAATTATACAGGCAGTGTAAACTTACACTGCTTAATCCTTACACAGTCTGGTTTACATTACCGCTAAATTTATTTTCCATGCTTCTTTTATCACCTAAAAAACTAGAAATTTTATGCTTTTTTTAGCAGCATATACATTACGTAAACAAGATTTACAGGCATAAAAGAAGCACTATAATTTTCTTTGGTATCAATTTAAACAAGCTCTTTAAATATTAGATGCTGCTTTATTTGCATCATAAAATAGTTTAAACTTTTATCTGTGTTTTTTGGTAGATGCTCTTTTTATCACCTAAAAAAACAAGTTGCTCTCTCCTGTGTACCGTTTGAAAGTAAAAGTTTGTTTCCGGACAAATTTTGGAAATATTTTTTCTAAATCAAAGTTTTCAGAAAAAACTTGAACACTGAATGGATTAGCCTAAGGTAATATTGCGCTTACGTTAATTCCAAATTTCATTTTCATGTGTTAAGATGATAGGTTCCTTATCGGTTACAACGATGGTATGTTCATGTTGCGCAACAAATCCGTTAGTCATTTCGGTCCAACCATCTTCATTAGGAGTTGTGTAGTTGGCTTTGGTTGAAATGAAAGTTTCTATGGCCACAACGGAGTTTTTTTTAAATCTGGACAGATTTTTGGGATCATGATAATTAGCAACATAGCTTGGTGCTTCATGCAACTTACGTCCGATTCCGTGGCCGCACAGGTTTTTAATTACTTTGAAACCTAGTTTTTTCGCTTCATTATCAATTAAACGGCCAATCTCATTAATCTTAACTCCGCCCTTAATTTGATAAATAGCTTTATGTAAAATTTCCTTTGATGCCTGTACCAATGGCGTAAGAGCCTGAATGTCTTGCCCGAGAACAAATGAACCTCCGTTATCTGAGAAAAAACCATTTAATTCTGCAGAAACATCAATGTTTATGAGATCGCCTTCTTGTAAAATACGTTTTTTAGACGGTATCCCATGTGCAGCTTCATGATTTACACATATGCAGGCGTAGCCAGGGAACTTATAGCTTAATTTGGGGGCCGATCTGGCATTGAAAGACTCCAAAATAGCAGCGCCATATTGATCCAGCTCATAAGTACTCATACCTGGTTTTGCATATTCTCGCATTCTTTTTAAGGTTATTGCAACGGCTTCGCTTGCTTGGCGCATACCATAAAGGTCACTCTCTGATTCAATAGACATGTTTTTTCTTGCAAAATTATAATATAAATTAATTAAAAAAATCAGGTTATGTTCTCAAATGTATGATGGCTTTAATCTGGTCAAAGAAAATAAATAATCAACCTGAACATTTCGATTTTTTATAGGTAAAAACAGTATGTTGTTTTATTGATATATCCGTTTTTATAATCATTCATTTCAAAACATTACAAAAACCAAAGTAGGTTTTTTAAAAAATATATCTGATAGAGAAGCTATTGCTAATTTTTTATGAAAAATGCTATTGCTAACACGGTATTGTGTTAAGATTATTAACTTACAATACAAGAAACCACCCACAACTATTTTTTTGAAACATCGGTATTGCTTATAAGTATAAGTGCTTAGCTCAATAAGTATTTATAAGCAAAAAATCTGAGTAAGATTTACGGAAATTAAGATTTACACAATTTTTCCCGTTTTTCTTTAAGCGGTTAGGCCTACTCAAATTCTTCCTTCTAAAGCTAATTCTGCCTTGAATTACTTCTTAAAAGTTTAGCAATCAATTTCACTATAATGATTCATATCTATAGAAAAGTTTTACTAATTTGTTTGCTTTCTCTGTTTTTTAAAACTGCTTTCAGTCAAAACTGTACCGTAAACGCAGGTGTTGCTACCACAATTTGTCCGGGTTCTACTTTTACGCTTACAGGAAGTGCAAGTGGCTTGTTTGCTTCCGGCGGAACCGCTACCTGGAGCCAGATCAGCGGGCCGGGTATTACGTTATCTGCAACTACAATTTCCGGTTCTAATGCAACGGCTAATGTAACCGGTTATGCTACTGGAAATACTTACGGTTTCCGGCTAACCGGAAAATGTACAGACGGCTCATTGGTTTACCAGGATGTTTTGTATACAACATCAAATGCAACTACAGCAAATGCAGGACCAGATATTGCAGGTTGCCCTGGCACGGTTAGCATGGCTGCAAATAGTTTAGCTTCAGGTGAAACAGGAACCTGGACCGTTATAAGCGGAAGCCTTCCTGTACCATCACCGGCAAACTCTCCAACTGCAACGATTAATCTTCCAGCAACTACCTTAATAGGCGCAACTACTTACCGCTGGACGGTTGTAAACGGAAGTTGCACTTCGTACGATGATGTAATTGTGACCAACAGGGGCGGCATTAGTACAGTTTCGGCTGGCTCCAATCAAAGTATCAGCTGTTATAGCAGTACAGCCAGTGCCCTGCTTGCAGCTTCGTACGCAGGCAATAATACGGGCGGGCAAGTTGGTACTTGGTCGTATATCAGTGGGCCTTCCACACCTTCTTTTATCAATATACATACAAATAATACAACAGTAAGTAACCTAATTCAGGGGAGCTATAAATTACGGTGGACAGCAACCGGAGCATGCGCCAGTGGAGTTTCGGACATGACGATTACAGTTGGGCCTGGCACACAAAGCGTTACCAGCGTACCCAATGTTGCTGCTGCAAATACTTCAACTTATTGTGATGGCCGTACAAGTACAACCCTAACCGGCCCTACACCAATTTATACCAACGAAACGGCAACCTGGAGCCAGACAACTGCTCAAGCCAGTGCAGGCGTGGTCATCAGCAATCCCAATTCGCCAACCACAACCATTACAGGTTTAAACGGTACTACCAACCGTACTTTTACTTATACCATTACCAATTCGGTAACTGGTTGTACCAGCACCGGCACTTACTATATCAATTATACCGTACCGCCTTCGGTAGTGGTAAACGGTGGTAGTTCTGTTTTTTTTGTGGCTTGTGATGCTGTATCTGCAAGTATTCCTTATACGGTTGCAGGCGGAAACCAAACACAATGGGCATTGGTAAGCGGCCCTGCCGGTTCTACACTTGGCGGCTCAACTGGTACAACTTCTTATACAACCGCTTCTGCTTCGCCGCAAACCATCAACGGATTAACAGTAGTTGGTACTTATGTAATCCGGTTTAAAAGAACTACTAATAATGGTTCCGGAGGATGTTCTGATGCTTATCAGGATGTTTCCATATCAGTTACCAAATCCGTAACTGCAGCAAATGCTGGCACCAAACAGGTATTGGCTTGCAATACTTTTTCAACTAATCTTCAAGGGAATACGCCAACATCCGGTACCGGAAAATGGACGCAGCTTTCCGGGCCGAATACCGCTACAGTAACAGATCCTACCCTGGCCAATACAGCAATCAGTGGATTGATAGCTGGTTCTTATACTTTCCGTTGGATTATTTCTGGTGGAGAAGGCTCTTGTGGAAATTCTCAAGCAGATGTATCTGTAGTAGTAGCCTCTCCTGCTCCAACAACTTCTGCCGCAGGATCAAACATTGCTGCCTGTTACGCTACGCCAATCAGTTTAACCGGCAATCAACCAGCTACCAATGAAACAGGAACATGGACGGTAACACCTTCCGGAGTTACATTTACCAATACGCATGATCCAAATGCAGTAGTAACCGGATTGGCAAACAACACTGCTTATACTTTTACCTGGACAATTGCAAATGCCTGCGGAACTTCATCCAGCAACGTAACGATAACAACCAGCACTACAGCTGGTCCGAAACAAGCCGCAGCAGGAGCTGATCAATGTTTAGCAGCCGGAACAACCAGTTTTACTCTTGCCGGAAACGCAACTGCAACAGGAGAAACTGGAGTATGGACTTTACTAAGTGGATCACCAAATACACCAACTTTTACCAATGCTTATAACACAACGGTTACCGGTGCTATTAACGGAACTTACAAGTTTGAATGGAGCTTGGCTAAAGGTGGTTGTAATGTAACCCGCGATACTGTTTTTATCACTATATCTTCTGCTGCTACAATTGCAAATGCGGGAACTGCTGTTAGCCAATGCGGTTTTGCTGACATCACCCTGAACGGAAATAATCCTACAGTAGGAACCGGAAATTGGACACAGGTTGAAGGACCTGGCGGTGCTGTTATCACCAATTCTTTATTAAGAAACACAACAGTTTCGGGGTTGATGGTGGGACGATATATTTTCAGATGGACGATTTCTAACGGAGCCTGCTCCAGTAATTCTGCTGATGTAATTGTCAATATCTCCATTCCTCCAACTACTGCTTCTGCCGGTGCGGATCAATCTTTGTGCAGCACCACATCCACTACCCTTGCAGCAAATACCATTACCGTTGGCAAAGGACTTTGGTCTGTAGTGAGCGGACCAAATACACCTGTATTCGCCACTTCATCTAACCCTGCAACTACTGTTTCTGGTTTGATTACGGGCACATATTTACTGCGATGGTCATCCACCAATGGCCTTTACTGCGCACCCAGCACGGATGACATGAATATTTTTGTAACCCAAAGTGCCAATGCAGGAGCCGATCAAAATTTATGTTCTCAAAGCAGTACGTTATTATCCGGAAACGAGAGAAGCACAGGCACCTGGAGCCAGGTAGGCAGCACGCCTTCGGTAGCAACAATCACTGCAAATTCAAGCAACACTGCCATCATTACCAATTTAACCAGTGGTGGTGCTTACACATTTACCTATACCGTTAATGCGGTGGGTTCCTGCCCGCAAACAACAGATGATGTTGTTGTAAATATTACGCCCGCTCCTTCAGCTGCACAGGCAGGTGATGATGTAAGCATTTGCGTACCTACGGGCACAACAGCTGCCAATACTACGGTTACGCTGGGAACTAATTCTACCGCACCCACAAGCGGTACCGGCACCTGGGCAGTACAAAGCAAACCAACCGGATCTCCAACACCAGTATTTTCAAACGTGAATAATATCAATGCTACTTTCAGCAATCTGTCAAACGGGCTTTATGTTCTGGAGTGGAATGTAACCAACGGCAACTGTACGGTTAACAAAGATATTGTACGGGTAAATATTTATGCAGAACCAGCTGCTGCTGTAGCTGGTCCGGATCAAAATGCTGCGTGTTCCAGCCAGATTACTTTGGCTGCCACTTCGCCTGCTGTTGGTGTAGGAACATGGAGCCAAACTGGCGGACCAACTTTACCTGCAGGAAGCATTGATGCACCAAATTCGCCTACTACCAGCATCCTGAACTCAACCGCTGGCAACACCTATACTTTTACCTGGACGGTAAGCAACGGAAACATCTGCTCGCCCAAAACAGATGATGTACAGATTACTGTAGTAGCTGCGCCGCCAGCTGCCGCAGTAGCCGGTGCTGCCCAAGGCTTGTGCAACCAGTATCAAACTACATTGGCTGCCCAAGCCGCTGGCTCTGGTGAAACTGGTACATGGACAATGATCAGTAAACCGGCAGGTGCTGCCGATGCTGTTTTTACCGATGTAAATAATGCGACTTCCGGCTTATCTGGTTTAGTGCAGGGGACTTATACTTTGCGTTGGACTTTAACCAATGCTGGTACCTGCACTACATCAAGCGATGTTACCATTACCGTTACCAATCCGCCAACTACGGCTGTAGCCGGGCCGGATGCCAGTTACTGCTTATTCAATCCGGTTGTACTGGCTGCAACGCCTGCTACATCGGGTACCGGAACCTGGACGGTAGTTACTAAACCAACCAGTGCGCCAAGTCCGGTTTTTAGTTCGATAAACGCAGCAAATGCTTCGGTAACCGGTTTGCTAGAAGGCCTTTATACTTTTAAATGGGCAACCATAAATGGAACCTGTCCGGTGAGTGAAAGCTTGGTTAAAATCAACATTTACAAATGCGAAATCGGTGTAACCAAAACGGCCGGCACGCCTGTTTTACAGCCGAACGGTTCTTATAACGTTACGTTCACTTTTAATGTAACTAACACCGGTTCGGCAACCTTAAATGGTATTCAGGTTACGGATGATTTGCAAGCTTCTTTTACCGGCAAAAACTTCAGCATCAGCAGTAAAAATGCAAGTGGAAGTTTGGCCATCAATCCAACTTTTAACGGTACTACTGATAAAAATCTTCTTACATCGGCAACATCAAGTCTAGCCGCATCCGGCACGGCAACCATTACGATTGTAGTTAACATTTCTTTATAATGAAAGCAGCGAACATGTTTCTTCACAAAAACTTATTAGCAACCATCGTACTGCTTTTAGTTACCAGTACCTGTATTTTTGCACAAACTTTTGGTACCTACAAAAATACGGCTACTGCAACAGCTACCGCTTCCGGCGGCGTGGTGGTTTCTGATATTTCTAACAACGGAAGTACGCTGAACCAGCCTTCCGGCGTACAAACGCCCATCAATTTTCCGATGATTGGTTTAGGTAAAACGGCTTCTGCCCCGGTTTTGCAAAGTGATGGTACTTATAATGTTGATTACACGATTACTGTTAAAAACTTTGGTCAGATTGCTTTGCAGAATGTGCAGGTTCAGGATGTTTTAACTACTGCTTTTCCTTCGCCCGTAACTTATACTTTACGGTCTGCCGTTACCATTTCCGGCGGTACAGGCTTGACTGTTAATACTTCTTTTACCGGTGCAAATACTTACACAAATTTATTGGTTGCCGCATCAAGCACGTTGGCAATTGGTGATTCCAGAACTATCACCATTCCGTTAAATGTTAACCTGAATGGAGCCTTCGGAACGTTTAATAATACGGCTACAACATCTGCCACAACTGCTGATAACACTTCCGTATTTGATACCTCCAACAACAGTTCAAATCCCGATGGTAACGGCGATGGCAATCCTTTTAATGATTCGGCACCAACGCCGGTAATGTTTAATTCTCCGGATATTCAGGTGTTAAAAACAGCAAGCAATCTTTCGCCAACTGCCGGAACTAATGTAACCTTTACCATCACCGCTAAAAATAATGGTTTGGGCGATGCCGCAAATGTTACCATAACTGATGTTTTAAACTCCGGTTACAGTTACATTTCTGCTGCACCATCCGCAGGAACATATAATGCAGCTACAGGAATTTGGAGCGTTGGCAATATTGCCAATGGTATAAGCCAAACTTTAACAATTACAGCGAAAGTGCTTTATAGTAAACCAGTTGCTGCTTATCAAAATACGGCAAGCAGTAATTATTTAGGTGATAATACACCTGCTAACAATAGCCAAACGGTTAATGTAACGCCAGTGCAGCTACCGCCGGATGCGTTAAATGATGCCATCACCGGTATTCCGGCTACTGCAAGCGCAACTTTAAATTTGCTAACAAATGATAAACTGGCAGATGGATCTGCTGCTACAATTCCATTGGTAACGGTAGATATTGATCCGGCAATTGCAGGCATACAAAATACATTTAATGTAACCGGACAAGGCGTTTGGACTTACAATACATCAACCGGAGATATTACTTTTAATCCGGCAACTGGGTTTTTACTTAGTCCGGCTGCCATTACTTATACCTTAACAGAAACTGCTACCGGCTTAACCGATCAGGCAACTATCACGGTAACGAAAGCCGCTAATACCGATGTTACTTTAAATACACTGATACTTAATAATGGTACTTTAACACCTGCTTTCACTTCCTCTAATCCAAATTATACTGTACAGGTTCCTTATACCACAGCATCCATTAATTTAACAGCTACTGCTAATGATGCCAATGCAAGCATCAGGATAAATAACGCAATGGCTGTTAGCGGTTCTGCTACTGCTTTGGTTGCTTTAAATGTGGGCAGCAACCCGGTAAACGTTGCGGTAACTGCGCATGATGGTATCAGCAGGCAAACTTACACCGTAACCGTTACTCGCGAAAAAGCACCGCAAACCATCACCTTTGCTGCGTTGGCTACAAAAACTTTTGGCGATACTGATTTTCCTTTGGTTTTGAGTAGCACCAATACCACTATTCCGATTACTTATGTAAGTGATAACCTGTCCGTTGCTACAATTGTTAACGGCAATGTCCACGTTGTTGGAGCAGGAACGGCAAACATTACGGCTTCTCAGGCAGGCAACGCCAGTTATAATGCGGCTGCCGATGTGATACAGATTTTAACTGTGAACCCAGCCAGCCAAACCATCAGCTTTGCAACATCTATTACCAAGATTTATGGTGATGCTGGTTTTGCGCTCACAGCAATTTCCTCATCTGGTTTGCCCGTTAATTTTAGTTCTGCGGATGCTAGCATTGCATCCATAAGCGGCTCAACCGTAACAATTTATAAAGCTGGAACTGTAATTATAACGGCTTCACAACCTGGAAATTCTAATTACAATGCGGCAACTGCTGTAAATTCAGCGTTAATCATCAACCCAAAAACACTTACTGCTGCGTTAACCGGAACCGTAACTAAAATTTATGATGGCAATACCAATGCTGTTTTTACCGCCTCAAATTTTACTTTATCCAGAAAAATAGGAACCGATGATGTTTCGCTGATCAACCCAACTTCCGGCACTTATAATAATCGTACGGTTAATACCAATAAGCAAGTTAGCGCAAGCGGTTTAAGTTTGGCGGGCAATGATGCCACAAATTATGTGCTTGCCTCAACAGCTTTAACCGCAAATATGGGTACAATTACGCCAGCTGTTTTAACGCTGAACCTGACCGGAACCGTAACTAAAGTTTATGATGGTAATACTTTGGCAACGCTTGTAACTGCCAATTACCAATTATCAGGAGTGATTGGCAATGATCAGGTTAATTTTAACAAACCAACTTCCGGAATTTATGATAACAGCAGTGCAGGTACCGGCAAAATGATAACTATTAACAACATTGTTTTATCAGGTGCAGATGCGGATAATTATTCACTTTCCTCAGGATTAATAAGTGCTAACATCGGTGTAATCAATACAAAAACAATATCGATTAGTGCTGGTAATCAAACTAAAATTTATGGCGCAGCAAACCCAGCTTTAACGTTCAGTTATAATGGTTTTGCAAATGGAGAAAGTGTAGTTAATTTAATTACACTACCAACGATAAGTACCACGGCAACGGCTAATTCTCCTGTCGGAACTTATCCAATCAGCGTTTCTGGTGCAGCCAGTAATAATTATGATTTCAATTATGTGAATGGAACGTTAACGATCAGCCAAAATAACAATGTGATCACTTTCGCAGCTCTTCCTGCTAAAACTTATGGTGATAGCAATTTTGATTTAACGGCAACTGCTTCATCTGGTTTGCCGGTTACTTATATCAGCAGCAATCCAACAGTAGCAGCGGTTGATGGAACAGGAAAGGTACAAATTCTTTCCGCTGGAACAGCAACAATCACAGCTCAACAAACTGGAAACAGCAATTACAATCCTGCAGCTTCGGTGCAGCAAATTTTAGTGATAAACAAAGCATCGTTAACAGTTATAGCTGATGATCAAACTAAAATATATGGTGCATCAAACGCAGCTTTAACCGCTCATTATAACGGTTTTGTTAATGGAGAAAGTGAAGTTAATTTAATTACACTACCAACGATAAGTACCACAGCAACGGCTAATTCTCCTGTCGGAACTTATCTAATCAACGTTTCTGGTGCTGCATCAAGCAACTATAATTTTGTTTATGTAAACGGAGCATTAACAGTAAATCCAACGGTACAAACAATCACATTTGTTGCTTTGCCGTCCAAAACTTATGGTGATGCCAGTTTTGTGTGGAGCGCAACTGCTTCATCTGGTTTGCCGGTTACTTATACCAGCAGCAACCCTGCTGTGGCAACAATGGATGCCGCCGGAATTGTGCATATTGTTGCTGCCGGAACAACCTCTTTTACAGCTTTGCAAAGCGGAAATACAAATTTTGCGGCGGCGGCGGCGGTAGCACAAGATTTTAGGGTGATAAAAACAGCATTAACCATTTCGGCAGATGATAAAACGCGGATTTATGGTTTGCCAAATCCGGCTTTAACTTTTACTTATAACGGTTTTGTAAACAGAGAAACCGTAGCAAGCCTGACTAATTTACCAACTATCAGCACCACGGCAACTGCCACTTCTGCAGCAGGAACTTACCCGATTATTTTGAGTGGTGCAGCATCAACCAATTACAGCTTTGTGTACATTCCGGGAACATTAACTGTAGCCGGCGCAGCCGTAAACAGCTTAACTTTAACGCAAACAACGCTGCCGGAAAACCAATCCGCAGGTACAGCGGCAGGTACGCTTTCAGCATCAGCGCTGGACCCAAATGCTGTTTTTACCTATAGTTTTATTGCGGGCAATGGCGGCAATGATAATTCTTTGTTCAGCATCCAGGGAAATAAAGTGCTTGCTACAACAGCTTTTGATTATGAAGTGAAAAGCAGCTATTCCGTTCGCATCCGGGCCACCAGTCAGTACGGTTTATCTTTCGATCAATCCTTTACCATCCAAATTACCGATGTAAACGAAGCACCAACGCTTGCAACTGTTTCAAACCGCGCACTTTGCTACACGCCATTCGGTCAATCCATCCGTTTAAGTAATATTTCTGGCGGACCGGAAAGCGGGCAAACAGTTACGTTAAGTGTAAGCTCATCCAATCCCGGGCTTTTTGGTGATTTGAGTGTTTCCGCAGCTTCAAACGGCAACGCAACATTAAATTATCAGCTGGCTGCCACCGGAACCGCTGTGGTTACTGTAACCGTGCAGGATAATGGCGGCACAGCAAATCGCGGAACAGACAGTTTCAGCCAAAGCTTTACCATTACTTCAAATGAAATGCCGGTTGTAGCTATTACTGCGGATAAATCAACCCAAATATCAAAAGGAGAAACGGTAACCTTAACAGCTTCGGGCGGCAGTGTTTACAGTTGGGATACTACGCCTAATGTAAGCGGTAGCAGCAGTTCGGCAATAATTAAAGTTCGGCCAAGTCAAACGACAACGTACCAGGTTAAAGTAAGTAATGCCTCAGGCTGCAGTGATACAAAAAGCATCACGATTAATGTAGCTGATGATTATGCCAGCCTTCATGCATCCAATTTGCTTACCCCAGATGGTGATGGCAAAAACGACACTTGGGTAGTCAAAAATATTGATTTGTATCCCGATAATACCGTTTCGATTTTTGATAAAGGCGGCAGAAAACTGCTGGAAGTAAAACATTATGACAACAGCTGGGACGGTACTTTCCGCGGCTCGCCCCTTACTGAAGGAACTTATTATTATATTATTGATTTCGGGCCGGGCAAGGCACCAATGAAAGGGTTTATTACGATTTTAAGAACTCGGTAAAAACTTAAACACCAGAAAAAACGAATTATAACGACCATTAAAAACAGCATCCATTATTTTTGCCGATGCTGTTTTTATGCAGGTAAAAGCAGCATCAGCCACGCTCCTTTTTTAGCAATTTATTTTCTAAAACCTCATTTGCTTATGCTACTATTTCGTATTGCATTTTAACCGGTATTAATGATAAACAGATTTTGCTTTAAATTGTACTCCATTAAGCTCACTAGAAACCAGTATTAACCGAAAGCAAATTACAGGCAGAAGAATATCAATTTGTTAAATTAGCTTTATGTTGAAGAAAAAACAGTGCTAAAAGAAGCGAATGATTTTAAAAGATAAAAAAGATTTTGATGCCATTGTAGTTGGTTCCGGCCCAAACGGATTGGCAGCAGCAATTACGTTGCAGCAGCAGGGTTTATCGGTTTTATTGCTGGAAGCAAAATCTAAAATCGGTGGAGGTTTAAGTTCCGCAGAAGTTACTTTGCCTGGTTTTATGCATGATATCTGCTCCGCTATCCATCCGCTTGCTGCCGGTTCGCCATTTTTTAAAACTCTGCCGCTGGCCAATTTTGGTCTGGAATATATTTATCCACCTGTTGCTGCCGCACATCCTTTTGATAACGGTACAGCTGCTGCTGTTTTTGGAACGCCGGAACAAACAGCTTCAAAATTAGGTGTTGATGCGAAAGCGTATCTTAAACTGATTAAACCTTTAGTGCGCAACTGGCCAGGTTTGGCACCTGATGTTTTGGGTCCGCTGCATTTCCCCAAACATCCTTTCAACTTAGCGCGTTTTGGTTTGGATGCTTTGCCATCTGCTTTACAAAACGCTAAAAAACTCAGGACAAAAGAAGCACGCGGATTGTGGGCCGGAATGGCGGCGCATAGCATTCAGCCTTTATCAAATTTAGCAACATCGGCCATTGCATTGGTTTTAACAGTTAACGGACATTTAGGCGGATGGCCGCTTCCGAAAGGCGGTTCTTACAAAATTGCGGATGCGCTGGCTGCTTACTTTATTTCTTTGGGCGGAAAAATCGAAACCGGTTTTGAGGTAAAATCATTAGATCAGCTTCCATCTTCTAAAACTGTTTTGTTTGATATCACCCCAAAACAGTTGCTTAAAATTGCTGGTCACCGTTTTTCTTCCATTTATAAATGGCAGCTCGAAAAATACCGGTACGGCATGGGCGTTTTTAAAATTGACTGGGCTTTAGAGGTGCCAATTCCGTTTACTGCGGAGGAATGCAAACAAGCCGGAACCATCCATTTAGGCAATACTTTAGAGGAAATTGCTGAAGGAGAAAAGCAAACTTCACGCGGAAAACAAGCAGAAAAACCCTTTGTGCTGCTTGCCCAGCAAAGCTTGTTTGATACCACGCGCGCGCCGGAAGGAAAACACACCGCCTGGGCTTATTGCCACGTTCCAAACGGCAGCAAAACCGACATGACGGAAATTATTGAAAAACAGGTAGAACGTTTTGCACCTGGTTTCCGTGATACCATTCTGGCAAAAAACACTATGAATACCGCGCAAATTGAAGATTACAACGCCAATTATATTGGTGGTGATATTAACGGCGGCATCATCGATATTAAACAACTGTTTACGCGCCCGGCCTTGCGCTGGTCTCCTTATAAAACTGCTGCAAAAGGTTTGTATATCTGTTCATCTTCTACGCCGCCAGGCGGCGGCGTGCATGGCATGTGCGGTTATTATGCCGCAAAAAGGGCGTTAAAAGAAGTATTCGGATTAAAAGCTTCTCCGTTAAGTTATCAGTAATACTGTTTTTATCTACCTAAAATCGGTATAACTTCATACCAATCTATTATACATGAAAACAGAATTGAGCTAGTTCCCGGTTCGCTCATCATGATTTTAGCACTTGCCGGCCTGCTGCTGCCGGTTTAATATTGATGTTGTAATTAAAGGTTTTGTAAAAGCATCCCAAAAACCAACTTACATTTTCTGAAGTGTTGATGACCGTACAATCAATTTCGGTTTAATGCTAACCGTTTTATAGATATTGCTGTTAGATGCTTCTTTTATCTCCTGAAAATAAAGATCAGCAATGGCTTTACCCATTTTTTTACTGTACTGATCAACAGTTGTGATGGAAGGCGTCGTAATCTCACTAAAAGCTTCGTTAGAGTATCCGCAAATGCCTAAAGCAACCGGAACTTTAAAACCCATTTGTGTAGCTACTTCCAAAACGCCCAGAGCAGAAAAGTCTGATGTAGAAGCAAATATGGCATCCGGAAGGTTAGTCATGCTCAATAATTTTCGGGTTGCTTTTGCGCCTAATTCTTTTGTCCAGGCATTTTTAATAATGAGTTTATCATCAACCGGAATTTGAGATTGTTCCAAAGCGCGTAAATAGCCCGCTTTTCTTTGCCGAAAAATAGCCAGGTTTTGCGGCCCTTCCAGCAAAGCAACTCTGTTGTAACCTTGATTAATCATGTGCGAAACAGCATCAAATGCGCCTTGCTCATTATCGTTTATTACTTTATAGGTTTCCAGCTCCTGTGCCACACGATCAAACTGAATCAGTTGTATTCCTTGTGATAAAGCGTTTTTTAAATGATCACTATTATGATGTTCTGCCGAAATTGAAATCACGATACAACCCACATGCTGGTTAATCAAAGCTTCTACACATTGCACTTCGCGTTCGTGTGATTCGTTGGATTGGCAGATGATTAAATTATAACCGTTTTTGTAAGTAACTTCTTCCAGTCCGGCAATTACATTAGAAAAAAAGTTTTGGTTAATCCGCGGTACTACTACACCAATTGTTTGGCTCTGGCCCTTGCGCAGGTTAGAAGCGAGGTAATTTTGTTTGTAGTTAAGCTCTCCGGCTGTTTTTAAAATTAATTCTTTCGTAGCAGCACTAACTTTGCTGCTGTTGTTTAAAGCCCTGGAAACTGATGATGCTGCAATGTTTAGCTTTCGTGCTATATCGTGAATAGTGGGACGTTTAGGACTTTTCATAAAAACTGTTAAAATAATAAATAAAATTATGGGCAATCGATTGCAATATTTTTATTATTTTTGTTTCAACAAAATAAAACCTCATTCCGCAACCATATTTTTTACAAGCAAACATGTTATTATTAGGTATAGATATTGGCACGTCATCCGTAAAAGTTTCTGTTCTGGATGCCGTTTCGCAAACTACTTTAACTTCAGCACAATTTCCGGAACAAGAAGCAGAAATTATTTCGCTGCAGCCGGGTTGGGCAGAACAATCGCCAGAGCTTTGGTGGGAACACACGCAACAGGCTATCGCAGCTTGTAATCAATCTGGTAAATACAATCCGCAGGATATTGCAGCAATCGGAATTGCTTACCAGATGCACGGTTTGGTTTTGGTTGATAAAAACCAGAAAGTATTGCGGAACAGCATTATTTGGTGCGATAGCCGCGCCGTTGAAACTGGAAACGCAGCTTTTGAAGCAATTGGAGAAGAGAAAAGCTTGTCGCATCTGCTAAATTCTCCCGGAAACTTTACCGCTTCTAAATTAGCCTGGGTAAAAAAAAATGAGCCAAAAAAATACGCGGCTATTGATAAAATAATGCTGCCGGGAGATTTTATCGCCATGAAACTCACCGGCGAAATTACTACATCGGTTTCTGCCCTTTCCGAAGGTATTTTTTATGATTTTATCAGCAATAATATTTCTGATGATGTGGTTGATTATTTTGATTTTAACCGAGATTTATTTCCGCCGATTCAACCTGTTTTTTCTATTCACGGAACCGTAAAACCGGATGTAGCACAAAATTTAGGCCTTAAAAACAGCATTCCAGTTTCTTATAAAGCCGGAGATCAGCCTAATAATGCTTTATCCCTTAACGTTTTAAAACCAGGGGAAGTTGCTGCAACAGCCGGAACTTCCGGCGTAATTTATGGCGTGAGCGATCAGTTGGTTTACGATCAGCAATCGCGTGTAAACACTTTTGCACACGTAAATTATGCAGCAAACGAAATCCGGACAGGCGTTTTATTGTGCATCAACGGAACCGGAAGCATGAACCGCTGGGCAAAAAGCCTTTTTGGCAGTAGTATTTCTTATCAGCAAATGAACGATGAAGCCAGGCAAATTGCTGCCGGAAGTGATGGTTTACTGGTTTTACCCTTTGGAAATGGTGCCGAGCGAATGTTGAACAACCGTCAGTTTGGTGCACAAATAAATGGAATTGATGTAAACCGGCACAACCGGGCACATATTTTCCGGGCCGTACAGGAAGGAATTGCCTGCGCTTTCCGCTATGGTTTAGATATTATGCGCGAGAATGGCATGTATCCAACCGTAATCCGTGCCGGAAAAGCAAACATGTTTATGAGTGATATTTTTACTGAAACCTTTGTAAACGCAACAGGCGTACCGGTAGAATTATATAAAAATGATGGCAGCGCAGGTGCAGCTTTAGGCGCAGGTATTGGAGCCGGAATTTTTGCTTCTCCGGAAGAAGCTTTTAACAACATGCAACCCGTTCAAAAAATTGAACCAGTAAACAAAGCATTTGAACCTGTTTATCAGCAATGGAAAGCCTTGTTGGATAAGCAATTGAAGTAATATTTAAAACCAATTTATCATAAAAACTAAAACAATCATTAATTAATTTTTAAATTATGGGAAACATAGTAACAGGAGAAAAAGAGTTTTTTAAAGGTCTGGGGCAGATCCAGTTTGAAGGTTTAGAATCTGATAATCCTTTAGCTTTCCGTTGGTACGATGAAAACCGCGTTGTTGCTGGCAAGACCATGAAAGAGCATTTTAAATTTGCAGGTGCTTACTGGCATTCTTTCGTGGGTAACGGCGGCGATCCGTTTGGTGGTGCTACGCATATCTTCCCTTGGGATGAAAAAGCTGATGCAATTGAACGCGCAAAAGATAAAATGGATGCCGCATTCGAGTTTTTCACTAAAATGAATTTGCCTTACTACTGTTTCCACGATGTGGATGTGGTAGATTATGGTGATAACGTTGCAGAAAACGAACAACGTTTGCAAACGATGGTAGCATATGCCAAAGAAAAACAAGCACAAAGTGGTGTAAAATTACTTTGGGGAACTGCGAACTTGTTTTCACATCGCCGTTACATGAACGGTGCTTCTACCAATCCTGATTTCCATGTTTTAGCGCACGGCGCAGCACAGGTAAAATGTGCTTTGGATGCAACCATTGCTTTAGGCGGAGAAAATTATACTTTTTGGGGAGGACGCGAAGGTTACATGACTTTGCTGAATACCAACATGAAACGCGAGCAGGAGCATTTTGCAAAATTCCTGCATGCTGCGAAAGATTATGCCCGTAAACAAGGCTTTAAAGGAAGCTTTTTTATCGAGCCAAAACCAGCAGAACCAACCAAACACCAGTATGATTTTGATGCTGCAACCGTTTTCGGCTTCCTGCAGAAATATGATTTGCTGAATGATTTTTCTTTAAACTTGGAAACCAACCATGCAACTTTAGCTGGCCATACTTTCCAACATGAATTGCAGGTTGCTGTTGATAATGGACTTTTGGGTTCTATCGATGCTAACCGTGGCGATATGCAAAACGGTTGGGATACCGATCAGTTCCCGAATGATATCAACGAACTGACCGAATGTATGCTGATTATTTTAGAAGGCGGCGGCATTAAATACGGTGGTGTAAACTTTGATGCCAAGATCAGAAGAAACTCAACTGATCCGTCTGATTTGTTTACGGCACACGTTGGCGGCATGGATATTTTTGCCCGCGCTTTGGTTACTGCAGATAACATCCTGCAAAAATCAGATTACAAAACCATCCGCGAAAACCGTTATGCTTCTTTTGATGGCGGAAAAGGTAAAGAGTTTGAAGAAGGCAAATTGTCTTTAGAAGATTTGCGCAACTACGCTGCCGAAAATGGCGAACCTGCAACCATCAGTGGCAAACAAGAATATTTGGAGAATTTGATTAACCGTTATATTTAATCAACGATTTTTTGGTGGTAAAAGAAGCATCTGGCGAAAGTTGGATGCTTTTTTGGTTCTCGGGCGTAAGTATATTGAATTTGGTTTATCTTGTTATAGAATTATGAATAACTATTTGATGATTCAACGCTTAAAAAAGAATTTTAACGAATTAGAATTTGTTAAACATCATTCTAAATTGTTTAAATACAGAAAATGGAAGGATCATATATATGATCAAAAGGTTCTGTTAGCAAATGAATTGTATTTTCCTGAACCCGAAACATTTAATAATGATAATGATCCAAATGACTGTATTATAAGTTTAAAGAAATTATCGCAATTAGAAATCGAGGTAGGTTTAAGTAATTTTTACAAGAAACAGCATCCTCGTTATAATGATTCTGCAATTATAAAGATTGTGCAAAACCATCTTAAATTTCACTTTAAAGATTATGAAGCTTTGGACAAACGGTTTAAACAAGAGGATAAAGCTTTCGACAAGAAAATGGGTGTTTTATGCTTGACTCATGACCCATTAAATTATAAAATGTGGGAACAATATGGCGACAATTATACCGGAATATGTTATGGATTTAAAAGCGTTAATTTATACAATGATTTAAGTAAAAACAGCCCTGTAACGGCAGGAAAAGTTCTATATTCTACTCCAAAACCAGAATGGAATCCGTTCGATCAGCCAGAAATAAATGTATTTAGAAGAATATACTGTAAAGATTCAAAATACAAATTTGAAAAAGAATACAGATTAAAGAAAACTAGTGTTGTTAACCGTATTTCACATTTCCAAGATTCCACTTTAGAATGTATATTCTTGGGAGCTTCTATGGCAGAAGCTGATAAGGTAGATATTATTAAAATTATAAAAGACAGAAACTTAACTATTAAAGTATATCAGTGTGCATTTCACACAAATAATCAGTTATCCTATTTTCAAATTTAAACAAATCAAATTTTAAATTTGAATAGTCATGTATTGTAAAGTAGAATCAATCTAGCGACTGCCATTACTTTCTATTAGGCAATTTAACCGCCTTTAACATTTTATTCACCTTTTTCAATTTTCTAAGAAAAAGCACTTTATTACGATATTTTTCAAGAGATTGATCAATTCTTACAATAGGTACTTTTCGGTTGTTCAATTCTTGTACTGTTTTTATAAAGCGCAATCTAATAAATTTAGCTACTGTTTTTATCGATAAATTTTCAAACAAATCCTCTTATTGAAAGGAAAACCAACAGTTTTTTGGTTTGATTAAGTTTGATCAAAATTCTAATCCTGTAAAAATTGTTATTATAAAAACAAACTTCCTTTAAGCCAATTACTATGCTACAATATGGCTTCATCCAAACTTTCCATTTATAGCGCACTTGCTGCAAACCTGCTGATTTCAGTTACTAAATTTATTGCCGGAGCGATCAGTAACAGTTCGGCGATGATCTCCGAAGGAATTCATTCCATGGTAGATACCGTTAATGAACTTTTGTTGCTGCTTGGTTTGCACCGAAGTAAAAAAGAACCTGATGCCTCGCATCCTTTTGGTTACGGTAAAGAACTTTATTTTTGGTCGTTCATCGTTTCGATTCTGATATTCGGACTGGGCGGCGGCATTTCCATTTATCAGGGAATCAGCCATATTATAAAGCCGGAAGAGGTTGGCGATCCTACAATCAGTTATATTGTATTGGGCTTGTCTATTGTGTTTGAAAGCATATCG
Organism: Janthinobacterium lividum; assembly: GCA_050955045.1. Lineage (GTDB taxonomy): Bacteria > Bacteroidota > Bacteroidia > Sphingobacteriales > Sphingobacteriaceae > Mucilaginibacter_A. The sequence continues at coordinate 36,544 of JBPBQV010000001.1, forward strand.
CTGATTGTTGCTTTAAAAGAGTTTAACCGGTTAAGAGGCGAACAATCCTGGTGGCAAGCCATTGTAAAAAGTAAAGACCCAACCAGCTTTTTGGTTTTATTTGAAGATAGCGCTGCTGTTGCAGGTTTGTTTATCGTGCTCATTTGCACTTATTTAAATCATCACTTCCACCTTCCGTATCTGGATGGCGTAGCATCATTGTTGGTTGGCCTACTGCTGGTAGCGGTTTCATCTATATTGGCGCGGGAAAGCCGAAGTTTATTGATGGGCGAAGGTATTGCCCAGGATAGTAAAAAGAAGATAAGTGTTTTGGTAGAAAAAGATTCAGCGGTTATCAAGGTGATGTATATTCTTTCTACTTACCAATCACCGGAAGAAGTTGTTTTAATGCTTATTGTTGCTTTTGAGGAAAACCTGAACACACAAGAAATTAACGAAGCAATATACCGGATCAGGGAAGCTGTAAAACAAGAATTTAAGTTAGTGCGCTTCGTTATGGTACAACCGGAGACGATTCAGCATACTTCTTTTATGGAGTAAAAAACAAGGTTTTCTACATTTTGATAATTGCAAAAAAGCAATCACTTTAAAGGCAAATTATTCATTCCGAATTTTAGGTAGTAAAAGAAGCATCCAATGAAAATCAGATGCTTCTTTTACAATTGACCAATCCGCTTAGTTTTGCTTTCAGACAATTGCTTTTGGATATATGCTTTCAATTCCTCAAATGTCATATTTTGAGTTTCCAAACTGATTTTGTTTCTGGTTTCACGCATCATATTTACGGCATCAAATGCTTTTTCTTTTTTAGTCATCTCCATATTTTATGAGGTCTTTTGGGCTTCTAATTTCGATCATTTCGTAACCAAATTGTAAGTTAACAGAATTGTAACCTTTAATTCTATCCAAATTTACAATATGTTTGAAGTTCCAGCTTGCTAAAACGTCCACTTTATTAATTGTTGCCAAAGCAATGTGTCTGCAATCTTCTAAACTTGTTTTACCAACAACTTTTTCACTAATATATTTATCGGCAAGCCGAATAGCGTCTTCAGTTAGTTCTACTCTTTCAAATTTTTCTGCTGAAAACTGAAATAGAAGTTCTTTCACTTGCTGCGGCGCGTTTAGTAATTCCAAATCTAACAAGTCGGAAACAATAAATATAATTTCATTATTAATAAGCCGTTCAAACAATTTTAAGGTTGTTTCTTTAAACTCTTCATCAAAATAGGCGCCAACTACAGAAGTATCTATGTAAATACGTTGTTTCATTTACTTAGTTATTCTAACAAAAATACTTAAAAGACGAGGCCAAGCTTTTGTTGCTATTTTGCTTGTACTTTAATTATCATGGATAACAAGCTGTCATCCTATTTCACAAACGGATCAATCTTTTCAATGCTGCCATCTGCATTATGTACAAGCTTGGTTACTTTCACGTTGCGTAAATGGTTTTTGTTTGATAACTGTGTATCATGATAAAAAAGATACCAATCGCCTTTAAATTCGATGATGGAATGGTGCGTTGTCCAGCCTTGTACCGGTTCTAAAAACGTGCCCTGATAAGTAAACGGACCGTAAGGCGTGCTGCCAATGGCATAAGCAAGAAAATGCGTATCGCCGGTAGAATAGGTTAAATAATATTTACCGTTATATTTATGCATCCATGAACCTTCAAAAAACCTTCGGTCATGATCTTTTCCTAATAAAGGCTTTCCGCTTTTATCTAAAATAACACCATCTTTTGGTTTTTCTGCAAACTCCAGCATGTTATTATTCAATTTAGCTACCTGAACGGTTAATGCCGGCTGGTCATCCTTCAGCAAATCTGTTTTAGAGCCGTTTGCTTCATATTTGCCGGTTGCCCAGCGTTGCAATTGTCCGCCCCAGATTCCGCCAAAATACATGTAAGAAGTACCATCAGTATCGGTAAAAACCGCCGGATCTATACTATAACTGCCTGCAATTGGCTTGGGCTGTGCTTTAAACGGACCAACTGGTTTATCAGAAATAGCAACGCCCATATGAAATACATCCTGTTTATCTTTTACCGGAAAATACAGGTAATATTTACCGTTTTTGTAAGCAACATCTGGTGCCCAAAGCTGCTTGCCCGCCCACGGAATATCTTTAATAGCTAACGCAATACCATTATCGGTTACTTTTCCGCCAATGTTATCCATAGATAAAATATGAAAATCTTTCATTGCGTATTGGTCGCCGTTATCATTATCTGCAATGCCGGCATCATAATCATGCGATGGGTAAATGTAAATTTTACCGTTAAAAACATGTGCAGATGGATCGGCCGTGTAAATACTTTTAATCAGTGGCTGTGATAAATATTTTTTTCCGTCCGGCGATTTTTGCACGCCCGTATCGGTTTTTGCACTAGCATTTTCTGCCGAGGATGAACTGTTTTTTGAAGTATTCTGGCAAGATGCAGTACTTGCAAGCACTGCAAGCGCTATTAAAGCTGATAATTTCATTATTTTTTAGTTTGATATGAATGATGCTTCTTTTATAGGTAATTTATTTGCTTCGATAACTTTCCGGCGGACCGAGATAACTGGGTTTTAATCCGCCAAAATCCAAAACTAACTTTTGCAATACCACGCCCGAATCTACCATCCAGAACTTTAGCACGTGCTGGCCTGGCTTTTTAAAATTGTGTGTTGAAGTTAAAATTCTGATGTTATCAGCAACAGATTTGTTCCAGTCGCCCTCCGTGTTTTTTTGATGTATATTGATGAGTTGCGGTTGCTCATCATCCACAGATACTGCATAATGCAAACCATCGGAATTAGTAAAATCAATTGTAGGCGAAACATACGCGTTTACTTTTACTGCGCCGCTATCAGAAACTAATAATTGATATTCTAAATGCGGACTATTTTTACCAAGCGTTTGTTTAGAAGCTGTAACCGGAGAAGTAGTTACGGCATCTAATGTGCGACCGTTATCCGGCAAAACTTTCCATTTAATTGTTCCGGCATCCACAGCTTTGGTAAAATGTGCAGCTTCTATCGAAATATAACCGTTATTTTCTGCAAAAGTATTTGGGTTTTTTGGAGCGGGATTATTGTTGATAATTGCCCGAACCGAAGTTTTAGCTTGATTTGCGCCTGTAATTGAGATTAAAGCCTCCTGCATTCCGGCCGGAACTTTTGTCCAATCTACGCTTACAGTTAACCTTTGTTCCAGATCAATTTTTCCGTTTTTTGGTGAGATAATTAGCCACGGAACAGAGGTTTCAGCCTGAAAATTAAAAGCTGTTTTTCCACGATTAAAAACTTCTATATAATGCGTCGATTTTTCAGCAACATTAAATTCAGGCAGAACCGCATTAGCTTGATTATTTGGCCACCAGGAAGTTGATCCCTCAACACTTACACCCATATCAGCAGCAGCCGGAACATCAATTTGCTTTACTTCGGGCATTTTGTTAGCGCGTGGTTCCTGCCAGTAAGTATAACCAATATGTGTTTGATCCATCATGTGGCTCCATTTACCATTAGCCAGTGTATCGTTATAATATTTGGAAATGGCAGCATCATTAGTATATAAAACTTTTACACTATCAGCTAATGCGTTGGCAGCAGATCGGCCTTGTGCTGCATACATACTGTTTTTAGCTGTTAAAAAATAGAGTTCGTTTAAATTACTGCAAGCTAATATTGGGTGCAGCACCAATTCGTAAAAAGCATCTTTATAAGCAGCAGGAATTTTTTGATTTAACTGCTCTGCCTGCGTTTTTAATGTTTTATAATCAGAAACAATTGTTTCAAATTCCCGGTAGTTGTTAAGGCTGTAAGTGTTTTTATCTAATAATTCCGGTTTCCTGCGACCATTATATTTGCTGTATTTAGATAAAATTGTCGCAATTTCTGTAGCATACTCAGAACCAAACTGTTTTGCTGCCCAATCCTCCGTATATTTTTGCAGCTGGTCTGCGCTGATTTTTTTCGGGTTCCAGGCATAATCCAGGAAAAATGAAATAGGGAATTCCACCGGCTTTAAATCGCCCACATTTACAATCCAAACCTGGTTTGCGCCGTATTCATTAGCCAGGTGCATTTGCTCCCAGGTTTTTGAGATCGGGTTAGTGTTAAGCCATTTGTAATTCCGCGGGCCGCCAACGTAATCAAAATGATAATAAATACCGTAACCTCCGCTCCTTTTTGCTTCTCCAGGTTTTGGTAATTTACGGATGTTTCCCCAATTATCATCACATAAAAGCAGCGTTACATCATCCGGCACGCGCATTCCTTTATCATAATAATCCTGCACTTCCTTGTATAAAGCCCACATTTGCGGCGTTTCGGTTAGCTTCTTTTTGGTTTCTTCGGAGATAATTTTACGCTGATCAGCCACAATTTTTTCCAGCAGTTTGATGTTGCTGCCTTCTTCCATCGGCATATCGCCGTCGCCACGCATTCCAACCGTTACAATGGTTTCTGCCGAACCCATATTCCGGATTCCTTTCCGCCAGAAATCCTGTAAAACTTCCGCGTTTTTCTGGTAGTTCCACTCTCCTTTTCCGTAGCGTTTCCACTCCTGCTGCGCGCGGTCCATTGGTTCGTGGTGCGAAGTTCCCATCACCACGCCGTAATCATTTGCTGTTTTCCGGTTGAGGGAATCATCATCATTAAAAGCATTTCCCCACATCGCCGGCCACAAATAATTGCCTTTTAAGCGAAGGATCAACTCGAACATTGTGGCGTACATTTTATGGTTTACGCCGCCGAATTTCGCTTTCGTCCAGCCGGAAAATGCCGGTGCTTCATCATTGATAAAAATGCCGCGGTATTTTACAACGGGCGTTCCCTGCGTGTGCCTGCCTGCAATCACATATAAATCTTTTTGTTTTTTAACGGGAACATCGGCCCAATAATACCAGGGCGAAACGCCGATCTGACCGGAAACATCATAAATACCAAAAATAGTTCCGCGTTTATCGCTGCCTGCAATCACCAAAGCACGATCTACGCCGGGCATTGGTTTTTCTACAACCTGAATTAAGAAGGTTTCCCACTTTCCTGCAATTCCGTTTACGTTCAGTTTTTTTTGCTGAACTAAGCGGTCAATTATCGGGTTTTTGCCCAGCGTACCAATCAGCACTACTTCTTTTACCGGTGTTTTTTTGGTAAAGAAATCAGGTTGAACATCCGTTACAGCTGCAATATCTTTTTGCAAATCTTTTGCTGCGCGGATTACTCCTGGAAAATCTGTTTCACTAACGCTGATTGTTGCAGATTTTCCGGCTGCAGAAAGCGCAAACGAACCACTTGTTTTTTTGAAGGAAATGTATTGATCATCACCAATATTAGCCAATGCTTTTTGCTGAAAAACAACAGACATCAACACTAAAAAAACACCGGTAAAAGAAGTATGCCTGTTAATGCGGTTTGAATCGAAACCTATGTTTTGAAAAAAAATTTTCATGTAATTGGTTAAATTAAAACTGATTATTTAAAGTTTACAACGCTCCAGTAAGCTTTTTTCGGCTGATAATTCTGGTCAAACAGTAAAGGATAATTTTTTCGTCCAGCTACCGGATATTCGTCCAGCCAGCTATAATGATCAGAAACATTCCAAAACGTAACACCGGAAATCACGCTTTTATAATCCCGGAAAATTTTGAAAACTTCGGCGTATTTATTTAGCTGCTTTTGCTCGGCCTCCGGCGTAAAAGCAACCGATTCGCCGGGCCGCAAACTGCGCTTGTCTTTCTCCCATGGATAAATAGAAACATCCAGTTCGGTAATTTGCACTTTTAATCCCAAAGAAGAAAACCGTTTGATTGTTTCAATTAATTCCTGCTGTGTTGGTTCAACCAGCGACCAATGTGCCTGCAAACCAACCGCATTGATTGGGATTTTGGCATCAACCAGTTTTTTCAAAAGTTTGTAAATGCGTTCTCTTTTTTCCGGTCGCTCGGTATTGTAATCGTTATAAAATAAAACCGCTTTCGGGTCGGCTTCATGTGCATATTCAAAAGCTTTAAAAATGAAATCTTCGCCGCAGATTTTGTACCAGGTAGAATTGCGCAGAAACTCATCTGGGTTATCAGAAATTGCCTCGTTTACAACATCCCAAGCATAAATTTTTCCTTTATACCGATTGACAACCTTGGTAATATGATCTTTCAACCGTTTCAGTAATACTTCTTTTGTCACCTCTTTTCCAGCGGAATCTTTAAATAGCCACCTTGGTGTTTGCTCGTGCCAGCACAAGTTGTGGCCACGAACTTTTAAACCATTTTTTTGGGCGAAGCTGACAATTGAATCTGCTTCTGGCCAATTATAACGGTTTTCTTCGGGATGAATTGGTCCCATTTTCATTGAATTTTCTGGTGTGAGGCTGTTAAACTGTGCTAAGATTAATGCTCCTTCTTTACCTTGAAAGGATCTGGCTGAAACCGCAACGCCAATAGGGAAATAGTTCTTGTAATAATCTTTTAACCCTTTAGGCTGATTTTGCGCCTGAGAAAAAGCAGTAATGTATAACAAGAATCCTAACAGAAGCCAAAATCTATAATTACAATTTGGTAAAAGTTTTATACACATAATATTAATTTAATTAAAAAAGATGGATAATTACAAAACATTTATGCAGCCAATTACTATAAGAATTATTAAGCTATAATTTATATTATCATAAAAAACAGTACACCATATAAAAATCAATCTGTATTATACTACTTATATAAAAAGCAATAGACTGATTAATAGACAGATATTATTTACAAAAACACTTTTGAAACTGGCTTACAATTATTTGTAACAAACTTAAAATTATTTTTGCAATCGATTGCATTTAAAAAATCTTTTCATACTTTTATCTAACCAATAATATTAACCGTATAAGTTTTTTTGCAGCTGTTTTTATTTGATATTGTTTCACATGTAAACATGTAATTATACTATTTGAAGAAAATTGTAAACCTAAAAATGAATGGAGAAAATTTTACTTTATTGCAGTGGTGGCAGTCCCCCCAAAATATATGGTATTTCTATAAACTGTAATGCCTAGCATTATAAAAAAACCAATTACTACTAAATAAACTACAAAAGTTACAGGATAATAATTTCCTATAACGATTATTTAACCTATTATTATGAAAAAAATAAATACTAAAAAATGCTGGGTTGTTAGCTACCGGCTAAGTATTTTAACTAAGAAAGCATCTTTCAGCTTGCTTTTAATTTTACAAACCTTTTTATGGCAGACTACAGTATTCGCTCAAAACACAACAATTAGAGGTAAAATTACTGATGAAAAAGGATTAGGCTTACCTGGTGCTTCAGTAACGGTACGAGGCTCAACTGCTGGAGTATCTACAGATGCAGAAGGTAATTATTCTATAGCTGCTGCTCCAGCAAATACGCTGGTCGTTTCGTTTATTGGTTACATCAGTAAAAACGTGGTAGTAGGCAATCAAACTACTTTGAACGTACAATTAGGTCCAAGTAGCAGTTCTTTAAACGAAGTTGTAGTAGTTGGCTATGGTACGCAAAAGCGGTCAGATGTTACAGGTTCTATTGCGTCAATAAGTAGTGCAACGCTACAAGAAGTACCGGCAACTAACATTATTAACCAATTACAAGGTCGTGTAGCAGGGGTTGATATTCAAACTAATAGTAATCAGCCGGGAGCAGCAGGTGCAATCCGTATTCGTGGGGAGCGTTCTCTTGGGACTACTGGTAATGCAGCTGATTCGCAGAACGGACCACTAATTATATTAGATGGTATTCCATTTGTTGGCGGAAGCATTAATGACATTAACCCTAATGATATTACCAGTATTGATATTCTAAAAGATGCTTCGGCAACTGCTATTTATGGTTCAAGAGGTGCCAGTGGTGTTATCATAGTTACAACCAAAAGAGGAAAATCTGGCAAAACTACAGTTAGTTATAATGCTTATACTGGCGTTAGCAACAGAACTGCAGAGTATAATTTTATGAATGGGCAGGAATATGCAAATTTTAAAGATGTTGCCCGCAGGTTAAATAGTGTTAATGCCAACACATCCAATTATGGTTTAACTACTGCTGAACAAGCTGGCTTAGCAAATGGTACTAATACGGATTGGCAGAAAATAATTTTCAGAACTGGTTATACAAATGATCAAAGTTTGAACATTTCAGGCGGTAATGACAAAACTCAGTTTTCATTTGGTGGTGGTTATCGTAATGAAAAAGGCATTGTTTACGGCCAAAATTATACACGTTATACTTTGCGTGCTACATTAGATCATCAAATTGGAAGTCGGATTAGAGTTGGAGGTAGTATTGCAGAAAATCTATCCGTTACCAATGGAGGAAACCGTTATCCGGTAGGTGGTGTCATCAGGTTTAGCCCGTTAGTATCGCCTTATAATGCAGACGGTTCTATAAATTTATTACCTTTAGTTGGATCACTGGATGCAGCTACTGTTAATCCGTTAACCATTAGAAATGCAACTACCAATACAGATCAAAATAGACGTTTAAGCACGGTAAATTCACTTTATGGCGAAGTGAAAATTATTGATGGGTTAAAGTACCGTGCAAATATTGGTTTTAATTATTATTCTAGTGGCGGGGGTATGTATGCTGGCCCTAACACTTTCTATAATGCTGCAACTTTATATAGTCAATCAGCTGAAAATGTTAATGCAAGTGAAAATTATACTTATACAGTTGAGAACTTATTGATATATGATAAAACTTTTGCAGAAAAACACCATGTAACATTTACGGGATTATATAGCATTGAGAAAGACCATAATCAAGGTAACGGTTTTAATGGTGTTGGTATTCCAGCTGACTACATACAAAATTACAATTTAGGACAAGCAACCAGTATATCCACAAACGGCAATTCTACTTATTACAATGAAAGAGGTTTAATTTCTTACATGGCACGTTTAAATTATGTTTACAATGGCAAATATTCTTTAACTGCTACTGTAAGAGATGACGGTTCTTCCGTATTCCCTAATAAAAAATACTACACCTATCCTGCATTGGGTTTAGCATGGAATGTTGACCGGGAAGGTTTCTTCAAAAATATTAATAATGTAGTATCAGCTTTAAAGATTAGGGCTGGTTATGGTTTAACGTCAAACCAATCGGTAGGTGCTTATTCATCACAAGGTAACTTATCCAGCAATTTTTACAACTTTGGTTCAACTGGTGCTAACGGATATATTTTAACAACTTTAGCTAACCAAAATTTAAGCTGGGAATTTACCAAAAGCTTTGATGCAGGTATAGATTTCGGGTTATTCAAGGATCGTATTACGGGTACTATTGACGTTTACGATCAAAGAACCAGTGATATTTTACAACAAGTTAATTTACCGCCAAGTAACGGTGCAAGTTCTTATACATCAAACCAAGGTAAAACTAAAGGTCAAGGATTAGAAGTTTCTGTAAGTTCTCAAAACATTAAAAATGTAGGAGGATTCAATTGGTCAACTGATGTAAACGTTTCGTTTAACAGAAACTCCATTATTGCTCTACATGACAATGTTCAACAAGATATTGGCAACAATTGGTTTGTTGGTCAACCATTTAACGTTATTTATGATGTTAGAAAATTAGGTATCTGGCAAACTAGCGAAGCTGCACAAGCTGCTGTATATGGTCAACTGCCGGGACAAATTAAAGTACAAGATGTAGACAATGATGGTAAAATTAACGCCAATGACTTGCAGATAATAGGTAATTTTCAGCCTAAATATACTGGGGGTATAACCAATCGTTTCGCTTATAAAAACTTTGACTTATCTCTGGTGACAACTGCACGTATTGGACAAACGGTAGTGGTTCCATATCTTTCTGCTGATGGTAGCGGCCAAGGTTATCCTTTTTTTGGTAATGGCCGTGTAAACCAGTGGAAGGTTGATTATTGGACTCCGCTAAACCCAACTAACGCATTTCCTGCTCCGGATGCTGCTAATGACAGACAGCTATATGCTTCTACTTTAGCTTATCGCGATGGATCGTTTATTAAAATGCGAAGCATTAATTTCGGTTATACCATCCCTGCCAAATTAATACAAAAAGCTGGCATCAGTTCATTAAGAGTTTATGCTACATGCTTTAATCCTTTTATTATTTATTCGCCCCTGGTTAGAAGCGGTTATGCGATTGATCCGGAAGGAAATGCTACCGGAGGTATTGTTACCTCACAGGTAAATGCAAGTTATCCTGCTGCTGGTGGTGGTAATGCAAGCACAGGCAGTAGCCGTGCCATTACTGTTAATTTAAACAATCCGCAAACAAGAACATTTCAGTTAGGTATTAACGCAAGATTCTAACATATAAATTATTATTCAAATGAAACTATATCATAAAATATCTATAATAATTGCAGCTACAACCACCATAAGTTTAGGAAGCTGTAAAAAATTATTGGAAGAAAATCAGCGTACGAATATCACACAGCAATCTTTTAGCACTCCCGTTGGTGTAGTGGGTAGTATCACAGGTGTATATGGTACTTTACGTGGCTTATGGGGAACAGAAGGTTATACTGCTCAACTTGTAGGTGGCACAGATGAAACTTTGGCCGGTGGTAGTGTTGGTAACGCTATTTCACTTTTTACTTATTCTAATATTGGCTTGGATGATTTCAGATACATCTTTCAAATTTCTTATCAGGATATAAATACACTGAATGGTGTATTACAATATGGTTCTGCGCTTACAGATGCTACACAACGTACACAATATTTAGCTCAAGCTAAGTTTCTCAGAGCATTTTTATATTATCATATGGTTATTACTTTTGGAGATGTGCCCCTTCATACTACTTTCATTACTGATCCAACAACCGCAGATTCCCGTGCTCCTATTGCTGATGTTTATGCCCAAATCATTAAAGATCTTACAGAAGCATCTGCTGAGCTTCAAACTACCCCAGCTACCCCTTTTGGTGGTAAAGCGGCCACACGTGCTACAGCTCTTTATTACTTAGGAAAAGCTTATTTGTGTCGAGGCTGGTCAAAAGCAGCACAGTCTGGAGACTTTGCTACAGCTGCTACAACATTTAATACTTTAATTACCAACAAAGGTACTTATGGTATAGATTTATGGCAGGATTTTGCAGATGCTTTTAAACCAACTAATGACTATGGCAAAGAAACATTGTTTGTAGTTGATGAAAGCGGTGATGCTAAGTACGGTAATTATGCTCCAGGCGGTTCAGGTGGAAATTATAATTCTACTAACTATTTCTTCCGCCCTAATTATCCGAGTATTCTGACAAATTATCCAACTAATAGCGGTTCGGCAGTAATGACTCGTGACATTCTAAATGGTCGCCCCTTCGTCCGCATCCGTCCAAATACAAGCTATATGTTAGCTGCTTTTGCGGAGAGAACAAATGATACACGCTTTGATAAAACCTTCCAAACTACCTGGATAGCTAATACTGCGGGAATCACCACACCACGTGGTGCCTTAACTATAGGTGTTGATACAGCTATCTGGACTCCTCCTTTTGATCCAGGAGCTGTTAAACGTGCTTCTTTTAAAGGTGTTATTTTAATACCGCCTTCTGCAGTAACTACAGGTTCTACTGCTAATCCGTACACACCTATTATGTTTCCATCAATGAGAAAGTATGATGATCCTAACCGTACAGGTGTAAACGATCCGTCAACCCGTCCGTTTGTTTTGGCCAGGTTTGCTGATGCTTATTTATTAGCTGCTGAAGCTTATTTTAAAGCAGGAGACCTGCAAAATGCAGCTGCTATGATAAATGTTCTTAGAACCAGGGCAGCTTATAAAAGTACCAACACAACTGCGCAAAATGCTGCTTCTGTTACTGCTATGCAAGTTACAACAGCACAAATTAATCTTGATTTTATTTTGGATGAGCGTTCACGCGAAACTTATGAAGAATGTACGCGCTACTGGGATTTAACCCGTACCCAATCATTAGGCCGCAGGTTGCAAACTTACAACGCTACCGAAGCTTACCCGGGTTATTCAAAAACTAATCCTGCAGATGCTTACTCCCTGCGTCCTATTCCATTATCAGAAATTAATTTAGTTACAACAGGGCCTGCATTCACGCAAAATCCAGGTTATTAATTGTAATTAACAGTTTGAAAAGAATATAATCAGCTGTACTTTTTAAGTACAGCTGATTTTAAAGACAAAAAGACATGAACAAGAAATTTTTACAATACGCGTATTTCGCTGCAGTTGCTCTCGTAACAACATTGAGTACTTCTTGCAAAAAAAATCAAGAAATCGGAGTAAATAATACTGGTAATTTTACAGATACAACCAGTTCTTTAAAAAGCTTGGTTACATTTCCAATAGGCTTTGCTGTGGATTATCCCCTAGCATCAACGAATAGTAAATATTGGGCAACTGTAAAAGGAGATGCCAGTTCCATTACCTACGGAAATGAACTAAAAAATAGCTCGGTTGTAAAAGCAGATGGCAGCTATGATTTTACCACTGCTGATAATTTTTATAGCCTTGCCACAAATGCCGGTATCCAGGTTTTTGGCCATACTTTAGTTTGGCATTCACAGCAAAGAGCCAGTTATTATAACAGCTTGATCGGAGGTAGCGGTACTTCAACCACAGTAACTAATTTAGTGGTTAATCCAGGATTTGAAACTAGTACAGGAAGCAATGGTGACGTTGCTGATGGTTGGCAAGCTTTAAATGGTGCCACGCAGTTTTCTCTTTCAAGTGGTTCATCTGTAAATTCAGGAAGCAAAGCTTTATTAGCTACAGTACCAGCTGGCGGACAAAACTATAATACACAAATAATAACTCGGACTGCAATACCAGTTACTGCAGGTAAAACCTATACAATTTCATATTATGTAAAAGGAGCATCAGCACAAACTATACAGTTCGAAGTCAGGTCTTCGACAGGTAGTATAGATTATCAAGGCGGTAGGGCTGTTACTACAGGTTATGCAAAAACTTCCTACAATTACACTGTTCCAGCAGGTGCTACTAGTATACAACTGGCATTTGATTTAGGTGGTACAGCTAATACTATATATATTGATGATGTTAGCATTACAGATGCTACAGTTGTAACTCCTCCTTCCAGTGCTCAGTTAGCAACTATTGTGGATGCTGCAATGAAAAAACATATCGAAACAGTAGTTGGTCATTATATTGGCAAAATAAAAGCATGGGATGTAATTAATGAGCCGTTTACAAATGGTGGCTCTGATCTGCGTAACAACACCAACACACCTGCCGGTACCAGTAATGATATTTTTGTATGGCAAAACTATTTAGGCCGTGGTTACGCGGCCAAAGCTTTCCAGTATGCAAGGGCAGTAGATGCTACGGCTGATTTGTATATGAATGATTTTAACTTAGAAAGTGATTTAGCAAAGAGGAACGCTTTTGTTGCACTGGCAAGCGAATTAAAGACAGCGAACACTGGTATTACTGGTGTTGGAACGCAAATGCACATGTTAATTACTACACCATATTCAGGTATTATTGACATGATGCAAAAATTAGCGGCTACAGGCCTAAAAGTTAGAATTTCTGAATTAGATATCAAAATTAACCCAGGAGGCAATAGTCCTACAGTAGGTTACGTACCATCTTCAACTGATTTACAATATCAAGCTGCTATGTACAAGTTTGTTGTAGCAACCTATATTAAATATGTTCCAGTAGCACAACGAGGTGGTATCACTATATGGGGTGTGGATGATCCTAGCAGCTGGTTAAATCCCGCTGCTAATGTTACAGCCAACAAATTGGAATATCCTCTAATTTTTGATAAAGACTTTGCTAAAAAACCAGCTTATGTAGGTGTAAAACAAGCTTTACAAGGTAACGGAGAAAATTGATTATTTAAATAATTGGAATTGTTGTTTACAATCTAATGTAAATTTTAAAAAGGCTACCGTTTGGTAGCCTTTCATTTTAACAAGAAAATTTTCAGAAATAGTTAAAAAAATAATCATGAAAAATATTACAACTACTGTTTTTATCAGTGTTTTTTTGTTAACCAGAGTTTTTGGGCAAATTATACAACAAAAATCGGCCAGCCTTACACCTGTTGTAAACTTAACTGCCGAACAAGACCACCAGCTGATGATGGACAAACTGCATATTAAATTGTTGCGGCCTGGTGCAGATGGTAATCATCCTGAAGCATCGAACGCAGCAAATTACGATGAAGCCAAAGCAAATCCTTATCCAAATTTACCGGATGCTTTAACGCTAAAAAACGGCAAAAAAGTTACCTCAGCTAAAGAATGGTTAAATAAACGCCGCCCAGAAATCAAAGAAGATTTTGACAGAGAAATTTACGGACGTGTACCAAAGAATGTTCCAAAAGTAACCTGGGAAGTTGCCAGCGTAACTGATACAACCAATGGCGATGTACAGGTAATTGTTAAAAAGCTGATCGGGCACGTTGATAATTCATCTTATCCACTTGATACGGTAAACATACAATTAACTTTAACTACGCCTGCTAAAGCTTCCGGCCCTGTTCCAGTTATGATGCAGTTTGGCTTTGTTTTTCCGCGTGGTTTTCGTTTTCCTCCCCGTCCGGCTACTGCAGCAGGAACAACACCTCCTCCGCCTCTTGCCCCCACCGGACCAACCTGGCAGCAACAGCTTTTAGCGCAAGGCTGGGGTTATGCTGTTATTTTGCCCGCTTCTGTTCAGGCCGATAATGGTGCAGGTTTAACAAAAGGAATTATTGGTTTGGTAAATAAAGGTCAGCCCCGAAAACCGGACGATTGGGGTACATTACGTGCCTGGGCGTGGGGAGCAAGCCGGGCTTTAGATTATTTTGAAACAGATAAATCGGTTAATGCAAAAAAAGTAGGTCTGGAAGGGCACTCACGTTTTGGCAAGGCAACATTAGTAACAATGGCTTACGATCCCCGTTTTGCAATTGCTTATGTTAGCTCTTCTGGAGAAGGCGGCGCAAAACTACATCGCAGAAATGCAGGAGAGTTGGTAGAAAACGTAGCAAGTTCTGGTGAATATCATTGGATGGCTGGCAACTTCCTTAAATATGCTGGTCCATTACATTGGAACGATCTTCCTGTTGATGCACACGAATTGATCGCTATGTGTGCACCACGCCCGGTTTTTATTGGCGGCGGAAAAAATGGTGATAGCTGGGTAGATACCAGAGGAATGTTTATGGCAGAAGTTGCAGCAGGTCCGGTTTATCAGCTTTTAGGGAAAAAAGATTTAGGAACAACAGCATTTCCTCCAACAGAAACCACTTTAATATCTGGTGATTTAGGCTTTCGGCAACATAGTGGCGGACATACAGATGTGCCTAACTGGCCAATATTTATTGAATTTGCAAAAAAATATTTTAAGTAATTTTTATCAAATATTTATCATGCTTCTTTTATCGCCTAAAATTAAGAACGTTTCCGCTTTTTCGGTCTTCTCTATTCGCGAAAACCAAATTTACCGGCATAAAAGAAGCATTGATATTTTCAGCTTAAAAGAAGATTAAACAGCCTCTTATTAGTACAATTAGCTTGTGCTATAAAAACAGTATCTAACTTTAAAATCCGATCGAATTTCCACCATCAACCGGCAAAATCACACCAGTTACATACTTGGCAGCATCCGTAGCAAAATAATAAACGGCTTCTGCAACGTCAGCAGGTTCGCCTAATTTGCCCATTGGCGTGCGAGACATGACTTTGTTTTTTCTTTCCGGATCACTGTCTAATGCTTTTGCAGACATATTAGTTGCAATAAATCCCGGCGCAACACAATTAACACGGATTCCTTTTGGAGAAAGTTCTACCGCCATTGCTTTCGTCATGCCTTCAATTGCAGATTTTGCAGCCGTGTAAGAAATTACCAGAGGAATGCCATAACGTGCAGCCATCGAACTAATGTTGATAATACTGCCGCTTTCTTTTTCTAGCATAAAACGGGTTACTTCGCGGCTCATGGCAAACACCGCAGTTGTGTTGGTTTGGATGATATTCTGGAAATCTTCATCCGTTACTTCTGTAAATTGTTTTTTCTGGTTGATGCCGGCGTTGTTTACCAGGATATCAATTTTGCCATTTTCAGCAACAATTTCTTGAATTAATGTTGGGATACCGTTCAAATCCTGCAAATTATAAACTTTGTAGCTGCAATATTCGCCTAAGCTTTCGGCAACTTCTTTCAAGTTATTTTCATTTCTGCCGATGATGATCGTTTTGATCTGGTTTTGCACCAGTTTTGTGGTAATGGCCAGTCCAAGTCCGGATGCACCACCAGTTACAACTGCTATTTTAGTTACTTCGTTTATACCCATGTTTTGTTTTAAAATTTTCAGGAAAGATACCTGGATAAATGTTATCCTCCTGTATTTGTTTCGATGAATTGCAAAGTTGTACTGATAGCATCTAACCTTTCCGCAATATGGGCAATTGCATCTTCTAACTGACCGTTTAAACCATAATTTACCATCAAGGCAGAATAGATTATTCCTCTGTCAGGATCATAACATGAATTCATAGATACTGCTTTATAGCCATCCAAAGCTTTTTCATCCAACAAAAGCTCCAGTTCGGCCGAAGAATTACTGTCTAAAATAATATAATCAATCTCCATAAAAATCAAATCTATTTTCCGGTATTCTGTACGGTAATTTTGGTTTTTTGTTGGTTTTTTAAGAAATAATCTTGTCTGGTTTTTAATTATTCACTCGTGCCGCCAACCAATCAAGCCTTCATTACACAAACAGACTTAAAAAGTTGGTGTGCTGTTTAAGTTACCTTGTTCATCAACATTCAGCTTAAATAAATGCTTCTTTTATGCCAAAATTTATGCTTGCTTTTTACATCAATAAAAGAAGCACAATAACTAATGCGTTTCTTTTGTTAAGCTGCAAGATTTCTATCACGTTAAATTGTATAATTAATATTAGTTTTTGATGGAAATTCATTATTGCTGTTTACAGTAAGAAGTTACATTTGCAGAATCATAAAACTGATACCGCCCTAAAGTATCGTACACCTATCTAAATTATGTTTACTAAATCAAAATTGCTAAGCCTGCTCCTGCTTTATTTCTTTACGGTAAAAACAGCATCTGCACAGCAAACCAAAACTACAAGTGCCATGAAGCTGAACAGCCAGGAATACCTGGAATATCAGGGCGTAAACGTGATGCTGGCTCATGATTTTTATCCCGAAGGCCACCAGGGCGGCGTTGGGATTATTCAAAACGGACAACGTGTGGCTACCAACGGCGATTTGCGGCTGGAGCCAACGCCTGGCCAATGGGCCGCAATTCCGAAAGTTGGCAAACGCGTAATCAACAGAGCCAATCAGGAAATTAGCGTGAGGATGGAATATCCAAACGAAGAAATTAACCGTAAAGGTTTTAATCCGATCATCTATCCCGACTTAAAATTTGCTTACAATATTCGTGTTTTTCCGGTTGGCAAAGCTTTTAAAATTGTGGTTGATCTGGATAAACCTCTGCCAGATGAATGGATTGGTAAAGTTGGTTTCAATATGGAACTTTTTCCGGGCGTTTTGTTCGGGAAGTCTTATTATATGGATAACCAGTTTGGTATTTTTCCGCAGCAGGCAAATTCCCAGATTTATAAAGATGCTGAAGGAAAAGATCAAGCGAAACCGATGGCAACCGGTAGTAAATTAACAGTTGTACCAGAAGCAGAAAACCAACGGATGCAGATTGAAAACCTGGGCGGAAACCTGGAGTTGCTGGACGGCCGCGCGAACCACAATAATGGCTGGTTTGTGGTTAGGTCTTTAATTAAAAAAGGTGCTACAAAAGGAGCAATCGAATGGCTGGTTACGCCACATGCTGTGGAAGGCTGGAAATCCGAACCGGTGATACAGGTTTCGCAGGTTGGTTATCACCCGAAACAACAAAAAATAGCGGTAATTGAGCTGGATGCGAAAGATGCTAAACGTGCTCCGTTATCTTTATTAAGAGTTGCAGAAAACGGTGGCTTTGAAACGGCATTAAAAGCAGCACCAAAAGAATGGGGTAACTTTTTGCGCTACCATTATTTGCAATTGGATTTTACTTCGGTAGAAAAACCCGGAATGTATGTGGTGCAATATGGCAATTACCGTTCGCAGCCTTTCCAAATCAATAAAGATGTTTATAAAAACGATGTCTGGCAGCCAACTTTGCAATATTTTTTGCCGGCGCAAATGTGCCACATGCGTGTAAACGACAAGTACCGCGTTTGGCATGGCTGGTGCCATTTGGATGATGCGCGCATGGCTCCGGTTGATTCCAATCACTTTGATGGATATTTACAAGTAAATTCTACGCTAACTAAATATAAATCTGGCGAAAACGTACCGATGTTAAACCGTGGCGGCTGGCATGATGCAGGAGATTTTGATTTGCGTGTAGAATCTCAGGCAGAAACCGTACACGGCTTAACGCTGGCTTACGAGCAGTTTGATGTAAAATATGATAACACCAGCATCGACCAAAAAAACCTGGTTACCGAAATTGGTGAACCCGATGGCAAATCCGATGTTTTGCAACAAATTGAACACGGTTTATTATCTGTTGTTGGCGGATATAAATCGATGGGTCGATTTTACCGAGGTATTATTGAACCTACTTTGCGCCAATATACTTTACTTGGCGATCCGGCAAATTTGACTGATAATAAACCCTTTATCAGCAATGCAGCCAACAAAAATATACCTGTTGGTTTGCCAAATTCGGCAGATGACCGCTGGGTTTTTACAGAAAACAATCCCGGCCGTTCCTTGGAAGCTGCAACCGGACTTGCGGCGGCAGCCCGCGTAATGAAAGGTTATAATGATACTTTGGCTACTCAATGCCTGCAAATTGCACAACAGGTTTGGAGCAATACCAAAGAAGAAAATACCCGGCAACGAATTGGTTTAGCCGTTGAATTGCTGATCACTACAAAAGATCAGAAATATGCTGATTTTTTGGTGAGTAAAACCAAAGATATTACAGATCATATCGAAAATACCGGCTGGTTGGTTGGCAGAACTTTGTCGCTGATCAACAATGAAGCTTACAAAACAGCAATCACCAATGCCGTAAAAACATTTGCTGCCAACGTAAAAATCCAGGGAACGAAAACACCTTATGGCGTGCCTTACGAACCAAATATTTGGGGCGCAGGCTGGGGAATCCAAAATTTTGGTTACAAGCAATACTTTCTTTGCACCTATTTTCCGGGCGTTTTTCCGAAAGATTATATGTTGCATGCGGTTAACTTTATTTTGGGTTGCCATCCGGGTTCCAACACTTCCTCTTTTGCATCAGGCGTTGGTTCTAAATCGATGACGACTGCCTATGGTTTTAACCGTGCCGACTGGTCGTACATTCCCGGTGGAATTGCTTCCGGAACCGCTTTAATTCGTCCGGATTTCCCGGAATTGTTAAAATGGCCGTTCCTGTGGCAACAAGGTGAATATGTTTTAGGCGGAGGAACTACGGATTATCTGTTTTTAATTTTAGCTGCGGATCATATCTTAAACAAATAAAAAACAGGCATAAAAGAAGCATCAGCATAATATCTATCTAAATTTTCAATGAAACATCTGAAACAACCAATTGCCTTTTTACTAACCTTGATTTCGACAGGTATTTGCCAGTTTTCTTCCGCACAATCATCAGCAAGTACAAAATTGAAAATTGCTGCGGAAATGAAAAATTCTATGGTAAACGAACTGTTAAAACCATGGTATCCGCGTTCCATTGATACGGCAAACGGCGGTTTTATCAGTGCTTTTACATATGATTTTAAGCGCGCGCCAAATCAGGATAAAATGATTGTTACGCAGGCCCGGCACGTTTGGTCAACCTCAAAAGCAGCAGAACTTTTTCCAAATGTTGCTTATTATAAAAGCGGTGCTAAACAAGGCTTTGAATTTTTAAAAAATGTTTTGTGGGATAAAACGTACGGTGGTTTCTACACTTTTACCGATAAAAAAGGCATTCCAAAACAGGGAAGTTTCGCCTCAAAAGAAGCTTACGGAAACTCGTTTGCCATTTACGCTATGGCAGCTTATTACCAGGCTTCCGGCGACACAAGCGCGCTAAATCTCGCTATTAAAGAATTCCACTGGCTGGAAAAGCACAGTCACGATCCAATATACAAAGGTTATTACCAGCACATGGAACGCGACGGAACGCCAATTAAAAGAACTGCGGCAACACCAATAAATGCAGAAACAGGTTACAAAGACCAGAACACGTCTATCCATTTATTAGAATCATTTACCGAGTTGTACCAGGTTTGGCCTGATCCTTTATTAAAAGAGCGTTTGCAGGAAATGCTTTTGCTTACACGCGATAAAATCACCAACAGTAAAGGAGATTTAATCTTGTTTTTTGAACCTGACTGGACGCCGGTTTCGCATCGTGATTCAAGCGAATCCGTAATTTTAAAACGCCGCGGACTGGATCATGTTTCTTTTGGCCACGATGTTGAAACCGCTTATTTAATGCTCGAAGCTTCGCATGTTTTAGGCTGGGAAAATGATACGACAACGTTAAGAATTGGCAAAAAAATGCTTGACCACGCGCTGAACGAAGGTTGGGATAACAAAGTTGGCGGTTTTTACGATGAAGGTTATTATTTTAAAGATAAACCAGGCATGACGATTATTGCAGATACCAAAAACTGGTGGGCGCAGGCGGAAGGCATGAACACGCTTTTGCTGATGGCAGATTTATACCCTAATGATCCGCATCAGTATTTTGAGAAGTTTAAACAACTGTGGAATTATACGCAAACTAACTTGATCGACCATGAAAATGGCGACTGGTATCAGGGCGGATTGGATAAGCAGCCAGAATACAAAACGGCTTTAAAAGGGCAAATCTGGAAAGGAACTTATCATAATTTCCGCGCTTTGATGAACTGTATCAGGCAACTCGATTTAGATAAGATTGCGCCAACTGTTCCGCAGAATTTAAAAGTTCAAAACGCAAATAATCAAACTGTTTTGAGCTGGAACAAATCCACCGATAACCGGAATATGTTGGGTTATCAAATTTATCAAAACGAAAAACGTATTGGTTTTACGCCGAATGCTTCTTTTATCATACAAAAATCTGCATCGACAGGAAATGTAAAATTTGCCATAAAAGCAGTTGATTTTGAAGGAAACGAATCTGGTTTAAGTAAAGTTATTTCTAATTAAATTAAAATTTATGAAAGTGAAAAATCTGGCATTACTCAACCTAAAATATCTGGTTTTGATACTGTTTTTACCGGTACTTTTTTCGGGTGAAGTAAAAGCACAAACCGAAGTTGAACCCTGGGGAAATATTACCGGCATACGGATTGACGGGCAGCTGATGCCTTTTGAAACCAGCCTAATTGTGATTGGAAAAGATGGGAAAATAACTTCAACCGGAAAAGAAAAACAGCGGCCAAAATATACGCGCCTAGGAAACGCACAACTCATTGCTACGAATATTGACAGCTTGTATTTTCAGGAAAAAGTGTCGGATGTTGGCAGCGGAAAAACTTCGGTTGATCTTCAATTTAAAGCCAATGCGGATACGGCCATCAGCGGCACTTATTTTACTATTCAGCTTCCGGCTAATTTTGCCAACGGTTCTGTTCAGATTAATAATTCGGCAAGCATTCCGCTAAGCACTTTGGCGCGTAATGATCAATCGATGGCTAAAACTGCAGCCAATAGTATCAAGCTGATTTCTGCCTCGCAACAGCTTTTTCTGCCGGATGTAAATGCTTCTTTTATCCTTAAAAAATCGGCAAATGGAAATTACGAATTGTACTTGCCTTTGCAGGAAGGCGCGGTTGCAAAAGGACAAACTTTTAACAAAACGTTTAATATTGAAGCCTCCGGAGCAATTGATAAAACACCGATTACGCTTACTTTAAATCCTGCAAAACAAGGAAGAGCGTTTGCCGGCTTTGGTGGAAATTTTCGCATCCAAAACCCAAAAACAGATCCGCAGGTAATTGATTACAGCTTGCAAAACCTGCGCGTTGCCTGGAGCCGTATAGAAATGCCATGGCGTTTCTGGCAGCCGGAAAAAGGTGTTGATCCAACTGCAGCAGCGCAATCCGGAAAGCTGGATATGCGTGTACAAAGTGCTATGAAAATGGCGCAAAGGTTGGGTAAAATGAATATTCCGGTGATTTTAACAGCTTGGTCTGCACCAGATTGGGCGATTGTTGGGAAAGCTAATTTTCGTCCGGTAAATGGTATCTGGGGAAATCCGCTGGATAAAAACAGTATGCCGGAAATTTATAAATCTATTGCTGATTATATTATTTATCTGAAAGCTAATTATGGCGTGGAAGTAAGCATGTTTTCTTTTAATGAATCTGATTTGGGTATTAACATTCGCGTAACCGGACAAGAACATGCTGACTTGATTAAAGGATTAGGTGCTTATTTCGTTTCGAGAGGATTAAAAACCAAGTTATTGCTGGGCGATAATTCTGATGCAACCACTTACGAATTTATTTATCCGGCGATGAAAGATCCGGCAACAAAACCTTATATCGGCGCAGTTTCTTTTCATTCCTGGAGAGGCTGGGAAACAGAAACACTGCAAAAATGGGCCGATGCTGCCACACAATTAAATGTTCCGTTAATTGTAGGCGAAGGTAGTATTGATGCTGCGGCCTGGAATTATCCGGCGGTTTTTGCTGAACCGACTTATGCTTTGCAGGAAATTAATTTATACACGCGGTTGTTGGCTATTTGCCAGCCGTTAACTATTTTACAATGGCAATTAACGGCAGATTACTCACCACTTTCTGGTGGCGGTATTTTTGGCGATAATGGTCCGCTTCGTCCAACGCAACGTTTCTGGAATTTAAAGCAGCTGGCCTCAACTCCAAAAAACGTATTTGCTATGCCAATTACGGCTAACCGGCCAAATGTTTCCTGTGCTGCTTTGGGTAATAATGTTACAGGCGTTTACAGTATTCAGTTAGTTAATAACGGCACAACGCGACAGGTAGTTTTAACCGGATTACCATCCAAAGTAAAAGCTTTAAAAATGTTTGTTACTGACCAGAAGAGAACAATGGCCGCAGAAAAAATCATCAGCGTAGCCAACGGAAAAGCTGTTTTTAATTTAGACACGCAAGCTTATACCACGTTGGTAACTAACTAAAAAAGAATAAGTATACATATCCGTTAACCTGAAATACCTTTTTAAACTTCGGTTTAGAAAGGTATTTTTGTTCCGCCTTTTTCCAATTATATTTAAATCCAATACTTTTTTTACATGGCAAAAAATTACTTCCTGTTTGTTTTTGGTTTGGTTATTTTTGCTTGTACATCCTGTAAAAAGAACACGCTTTTTAAAGAAATATCTTCCTCGCATTCCGGCATTCATTTCAATAATTTAATTACCGAAAACGATTCCATCAATCCATTGGACTTGGTTAACATTTACAATGGCGGCGGCGTTGGTATTGGTGATTTTAACAACGACGGTTTGCCTGATATTTATTTTACCGGCAACATGGTTTCCAATAAATTATACCTGAACAAAGGCGATTTTAAGTTTGAAGATATTACCGATGAAGCTGGCGTTGGCGGTTTTGGCCGTTGGGGAAGAGGAGCGTCAATTATCGACATTAATAATGATGGTTTAATGGATATTTATGTTTGTAATACGATTTATAAAGATCCGAAGAGAAGACGTAATATATTGTATATCAACCAGGGAAAAGATAAAAACGGCATTCCGCATTTTAAAGATATGGCTGCAGATTATGGATTGGATATCAACATACAATCTACCATGGCCAATTTTTTTGATTATGATAATGACGGCGACCTTGACCTTTATTTAACGGTAAACGAAGCATCGGCCGGAGAATCGGAAATCAGGTTTGGGCCTGTTAATACCGATGGTTCCAACAAAAGTACGGGCAGGCTTTATCGTAATGATGCAGATTCTAAATCCAAGCATCCCGTTTTTCACGATGTTTCTAAACAAGCTGGCATTACGATAGAAGGTTATGGCCACTCCGCAACCGTTGCAGATATTAACCGCGATGGCTGGAAAGATATTTATGTGGCTAATGATTTTATCTCTTCCAATATTCTGTACATCAATAATCATGATGGTACGTTTACCAATCGTTCAAAAGAATATTTTAAACACACTTCCTACAACGCTATGGGCCAGGATATTCAGGACATTAATAACGACGGGCTGGCTGATGTGGTTGAACTGGACATGAACCCGGAAGATAATTTCCGAAAGAAAATGATGCTGGGTGCAAGCAATTATCAAACTTTTATGAATTTTGATTACTACGGCTATCAGTATCAATATGTTAGAAACACGTTACAATTGAATGCTGGCCCCAGAGTTGGGCAAAATGATTCGATTGGTGCTCCAGCGTTTAACGAAATTGGTTTTATGAGCGATATTGCCCAAACCGACTGGAGCTGGACACCGTTAGTAACCGATTTTAACAATGATGGTTACCGAGATATGATTATTACCAACGGTTTTCCGAAAGATGTTTCTGATCATGATTTTATTACTTACCGGGAAAATGCCTTCGTTTCGAGTTCCAAGCAAAAGATGCTGAGCCAAATTCCGGAAATTAAATTGCACAATTATGCTTTCAGCAACAATGGCGATCTTTCGTTCCGAGATGTTAGCAAACAATGGGGCTTAACGGTAGCAACTTTTTCTAACGGTGCTGCTTATGCTGATTTAAATAATGATGGCGCGTTGGATATGATCATCAACAATGTAAATGATGAAGCCTTAATCTATGAGAACACTTCCCGAGAAAAAGACAAAACCAACACGCATTTCCTGCAAATCAAATTTAATGGCAATAGAACCAACAGAAATGGATTAGGTGCCTGGGCAGATATTTATTACAACCACGGCCAGCACCAAGTTTACGAAAACACGCCTTATCGTGGTTATTTATCCAGCATCCAGAACATGGCTCATTTTGGGTTAGGAAAAATCACTCAAATTGATTCCATCGTGATTAAATGGCCGGATAACAAAAAGCAGATTCTTTACAACGTTAAGGCAGATCAGGTACTCAACGTTAATTTTAGTGCCGCAAAAGAAGCATTTGTGTGGCAGCAGCCACTCATCAACACAAAATCTTTGTTTAAAGAAATTACGGCTGCTACTGGGATTGATTACATTCATAAAGAATACGATTTTATTGATTTTAACATTCAGAAATTACTTCCTCATAAATTTTCTGCCTACACGCCGGGTTTAGCCGTTGGCGATGTTGATGGAAATGGTTTGGATGATCTGATTATCGGCGGAAACTATCTAAATCAGGCCCAGATTTTTTTGCAGCAAGCTAAAGGAAAGTTTTTACAGCGCGATCTGATCAACGTAAAAGTATCCAGACCACAAAGTGCCAATGACGAAAGTATGTTGCTTTTTGATGTCAACGGAGATGGAAAACTTGATTTATACATTGCAAGCGGCGGTTACCGGAACGCGCCAAACACGGCAGCTTATCAAGACAGGTTGTATCTGAACAATGGAAAAGGCGACTTTACTTTAGCAGAGAATGCCTTACCACAAAATTTTACCAGCAAGCTTTGTGTCCGTGCGGTAGATTATAATAAAGACGGTAAATTAGATTTGTTCGTTTCTGGAAGAGTTGAACCCTGGAATTATCCAAAACCGGTTTCCAGCTTTGTTTTCAGGAACGATAGTAAAAACGGACAAGCAAAATTTACAGATGTAACTCAAGCCGTTGCACCAGCTTTAAAAAATATCGGTTTGGTTTGTGATGCTTTGTTTACCGACTATAATAATGATGGCTGGCCAGATTTGGTTTTAGCCGGAGAATGGATGCCGGTTACTTTTTTACAGAATAATAAAGGTGTTTTCAGTAATAAAACTACAGAATCCGGAATTAGTAATAAACTGGGCTGGTGGAACACCGTTGTTGCAGGAGATTTTAGGCATACCGGCCAGATGGATTATATTGTAGGCAACACTGGTTTAAATACGCTTTACAAAGCCAGCGAGCAATATCCAGTTTATATTACCGCAAAAGATTTTGATAAAAACGGTGGTTATACAGCTATTCCTTCCCTGTTTCTTCCAGATCAAAATGGAGATAAAAAAGAATTTCCGGCTCCGGGAAGAGAAGATATATTGAAGCAGATGATTAGTCTGAAGAAAAAATTTACCAATTATAAATCTTACGCTACTGCAACCATGGATGAACTTTTAACAGCGGAGCAGAAAAAAGGCACTTTGCGTTTAAAAGCCAATATTTTAGAATCCTGCTATTTAAAAAATAACGGTAACGGGAAATTCACCATTATTCCGTTGCCAAAAGAAGCACAGTTATCAGCCATAAACGGAATGGTTGTGGATGATTTTGATGCTGACGGAAATTTAGATGTGATCATCAATGGTAACGATTACGGCACCGAAGTTTCAATCGGCAGATATGATGCTTCTAACGGATTATTTTTAAAAGGCGATGGCAAAGGCCATTTTAAAACGCTTTCCATTTTAGAAAGCGGTATTTATATTCCGGGTAACGGAAAAGCATTGGTTAAACTGCAAAGCAGTAACGGTAAATATTTACTGGCTGCCAGTCAGAATAAAGATAATTTAAAAGTTTTTGAGTTGAAAAACAGTCCGAAAATGATCAAACTTCTACCTTTTGATCTAAGCGCCATCATCAAATACAAAAACGGCACTTCTGCCAAACAGGAATTTTATTATGGCTCTTCATTTTTATCGCAATCCGGCAGGTACATCAATATTGATAAAACAATTGCGAGCGTTATTATTACTGATACAAACGGACAAAGCAGAGACCTTAAACTGAACTAAAACAATGAAATTATACAGAATATTTACACTGCTGTTTTTAGGTGGGTTTTTATTGATTAGCTGTAAAAAAACAAAAATAACCGCCATAAAAGAAGCAGAATTACTACATCAAAACGAAGATCAGCTTACCCAGCTGATTATTTACGATGTATTTTCGCCGCCGGTTGCTAGTCGCATTTACGCTTATACATCTTTGGCTTCTTACGAAGCAATGCGGTTTCAAAATCCTAAATACACATCGCTTATACAGCAATTAAAAGGATTTGATCAAATACCAGCGCCAGAAAAAGGCAAAAAATACAATTATGCATTAGCTGCTACACAAGCGTTTTTTACGGTAGTTCGCAAGGTTACTTTTTCGGTAGATTCACTTAAAAAATATGAAAACCAAGTGTATTCCTCCTTCAAAAACCAAATGGATGACTCTACTTATGCACGTTCTGTAGCATTTGGAGATCAAGTGGCTAAAGTTATTTTAAAGCGGGCTGCTGCTGATAACTATGGACAAACACGAAGTAAGCCTAAATTTCTGGGCAGTGATAATCCGGGAAAATGGCGCCCGACGGCACCGGATTATTTAGACGGGGTAGAATATTGCTGGGGAACAATGAAAACTTTTATGCTTGATTCTTCTTCGCAATTTGCGCCGCCGCCGCCACCTCCATTTAGTGAAGATAAAAACAGCACCTATTTTAAACAAAATCTGGAAGTTTATAATCAGGTAAAAAACTTAAACCGAGAGCAAAAAGACATTGCCCGTTATTGGGATGATAATCCGTTTGTGATGGAGCATTCTGGCCACTTATCGTTTGCCAATAAAAAAATTACGCCCGGTGGACACTGGATAGGCATTACAGCAATTGCTTGTAAAAAAACACATGCTGATCCCGTTAAAACAGCACAAGCTTATGCACTTACTTCGCTAGCAATGTTTGATGCTTTTATTTGCTGCTGGCAAGAAAAATACAAAAGCAGTTACATCCGGCCGGTTACGATTATCAACGAAAAGATTGACCGCAATTGGACACCTCGTTTACAAACGCCTCCTTTCCCAGAATATCCCAGCGGGCATAGTACCATCACGCGTTCGGCAGCAGTTGTATTAACCCGTTTATTTGGTGATAATTTCAGTTTTCAGGATACCAGCGATTTAAAATATATCGGTATGAAAAGAAACTTCAAATCATTTGTGCAGGCCGCAGATGAAGCTTCCATCAGTCGTTTCTACGGCGGAATCCATTACCGCAACAGTGTAAATGTAGGTGCAGAACAAGGAAAAAAAGTGAGCGATTACATGCTTAGCAAACTTAAGTTACAGCAGTAGAAGAAGTTTTTATAATTGCGTTTTGTGGTGCAATGCTTCTTTTATCAACATTTTTTAAGTAAACTGTAATTTAAAAAATTTATTACTGATAGAAATAATTGGATGGTTTTAAAATCTCCGTAAAATATCCTTGATAATATTTTAAATGCTTCTTTTAAGGATAAAATTTGCGCAATAAAAAAACCACCTTAAAGTTTTTAAGGTGGTTTTTTTGTAGTTAAACTTAATTAATAACGTTTAACTACAATCCCGAAATTTCAACCAAGTAATGATCAAAACATAAATCAAATAAAAACCTATTTTTTTTATGTTAAGTATTTATATATTTTGAGTTATTAAAATAAGTAGCTGCATTACTAACTGATAAAAACCCTTTTATTTGTTTTCTGCATACACCCAACAAATCATGCCCGTAAACCTAGCAAACAAACGCTCTTTTTTATACCGCAATG
This sequence comes from Janthinobacterium lividum, assembly GCA_050955045.1. Classification (GTDB taxonomy): domain Bacteria; phylum Bacteroidota; class Bacteroidia; order Sphingobacteriales; family Sphingobacteriaceae; genus Mucilaginibacter_A. The sequence continues at coordinate 65,136 of JBPBQV010000001.1, forward strand.
GTTTAACTATTGTGTTTATGTTGCTTTTTGCAATTACTCTAGCTGCACAAGCCTTAACCGGTTGGAAAGAAAACAACCAGGATATACAGCAAAAAGGTGGTACCGAAATTAACCTTACGGCTTATTTAACTACTGGGCATTTCGTTTCGGCTACTTTTGAAAACTTTCAGAGTGAATTTTTGCAGATGGCCCTTTACGTGCTACTAACTGTTAAACTACGTCAGGAAGGATCCTCCGAATCAAAAAATTTAGATGAGGAGGAAGAAGTTGACCGCGAACCAAAACCTAATGCAGATGCGCCCTGGCCCGTTAAAAAAGGCGGTTGGATATTAACATTATACAGCTATTCTTTATCCATTTGTTTCTTTGTTTTATTCGGAATTAGCTGGGTACTACATTTGTTAGGCAGCTGGCACGATCATAACGACCAGCAGTTATTAAACCATCAATCAGCTGATAGTTTAATCGCATTTGTGGCAATGCCTACTTTTTGGTTTGAAACTTTCCAGAACTGGCAGAGTGAGTTTTTATCTGTAGCGGCCATTGTTTTTTTCACGATATATCTTCGGCACAAAGGTTCGCCGGAATCAAAACCGGTTGATGCGCCTCATTCAGAAACCGGCAACTAAAAAACATTGGTAAAAGAAGTATCAGTTTTTTGATAAGTGCTTATTTAACAGAAGCAATTATTTCGCTTTCCGGACTGCTGGAGTTTACTTGCTTTATAACACTTTTTGGCTCATCGGCTATTTTCAGCTTAAAATAAAAAGTTGTTCCTGCACCATTATTACTTTCAAAACCGATGGTTCCGTTTTGTAGTTCTGCAAATTCTTTACACAAAACCAAGCCCAAACCTGTGCCTTTTTCCTGCTTGGTTCCATAAGTAGAATTTGTTTTAAGCGAAAAAATATTAGCTTGCTGATCTAATGCAATACCAACACCATTATCACTAATCATGATTTTACAATGCTGGTGCTCCAAACTACAACTGATTTTAACTTGGCCACCAGGCAAAGTAAATTTTACGGCGTTGTTAATCAAGTTTCTAATCATAATCTGGATCATATCCTGATCAGCAATTAAATAAACAGCCTCAGGCAGCAAATTGGCAATCTCAATACCTTTTTCCATTGCGGCAACTTCCGTAATGTTTAAAACAGGCGCAATCGTTTCTTTCAGGTTTAAAGTAGTTAGTTTTACTTTAACACCATCCATCTGGTTCATGCTCCAGTAAAGCAGATTTGATAGTAGCTGGTCGGTATTTTTTGTTTTGGATAGCAGCTCCTGTTCCATTCGTTTCTTTTCCTCTTCCGAAAATTTAAACTCGTTCAAAATCTCCAGATAATTTTGGATAGAAGCTAAAGGCGAGCGCAAATCATGTGCAATAATAGATAGTAGTTTGTCTTTGGTTTGATTAACGTTTGTTAGCTGTCTGGCTTTTTTTTCCAGTAATATTTTTTGCTGATTATAGGTATTTTTAAGATAAACCGTAACCAAACCTATAAGCCAAATAATTGCCAGATAACTATAACCCATATCAGCAAAACGATTGAACCTATTCGAATAATTACTTTTAACAAGGTTTGGATAGTAATAAGAAACCGTTAACAAAACAAATACAACTGAAGAATTTAAGATTAGCCAAAAAAAATGTTGCCGTTTAGGAGAAATAGCAATCAGCAGAAAAAGTAATAGTATAAAAACAAGTAGTGTTGGTCCGTTTATCCCGGAGTTATAATAAAAATTAACTATAAAAACAGCATTTCCAATCAACCCAAAAAGTAGAACAGCCACCTTTAGATTTTTCTTTATCCTGTTGATATAATACAATGCCGCTGCAATTACAGATGTTAGCAACATTAGCACAGCCAGCAAATGCAAGCCCATTATATAATTAAAAAAAGCATTGATACTTAATACAGCAGCAATAATAAGAGAGACGGTGTTAAAAATTCGAGATTCTATTCTATTAGAAATCGGAATACCGATTAATGTTTCAGTCAGTATTCTTACTTTATAGCGCATAAGTTTTGTCAAATGGAATCAGTAATAATGAGAAGTGCTTATTAATCAATCATTTTACGAAAAGATTAAAATCCAGGTTTCGTAATACTATGATCAACAAAAAAAGCATTTGATGTAAAGCCAAAAAATAAATTGCTTTAATACTGAAAACAATCCGTTTTGTTTTATAACTCTTGCTTGATGCACTTTAATAACCTTAATAATTGTAATCCGTAGTACAACAGCTAACTATTAAATTGATAAGCAAACTTCAATGTTAAACCTCTCCTCAGAAAATTTATCAGGTTCGGTGTTGGTTGCAGATGATAATGCGATAAACCGCACGCTGGCAAAAAAGCTGTTTTTTAAGTGGAAAATTGAAGCTGATTTTGCAGAAAATGGCATGGAAGCTTACGAAATGGTTTTTCAAAAAGATTATGATTTGATTTTAATGGACATGCACATGCCGGTAATGGACGGCTTGGAAGCAACCCAAAAAATAAGGTTGCTGTCCGATGAAAAGTATCAAACGTTACCGATAATTGCTTTAACCGGCAGCGTTTTTGACATGGATTTAGAAAGTTTATATCAATATGGCTTAACAGATTATTTTTTAAAACCATACACACCCGAAGGGCTTTACAACAAAATTAAACCTTACTTAAAATTAACCGATAGTTTTTATCCTACAGAAGAATAAAATTTTGTTACTAAAAAAAGCATTTATACAAACGCTTTTCTCTACCAGAAACAAAATTTATGCTGCTAAAAAGAGTATCGTTTTTGGTTTTAGTGTTTTTAATAAAGCTAAAAATTTAGTGCTTTATAAACTTGTTTGTAATCAAAAAAGCTTCCCTAAATTCAGGAGAGGCTTTTAACAATACGTATTTACAAACTCTAACTTCAGTTATTACTACGTATGGGTACTTCCTGACGGGCCGGGCGTTGCGGCCGTTCTTGCTGCTGGTTTTGTGGTTGACTGCGTTACTGCGTTTCCTGCTGACGTTGTTGTATTTGTTGTTGGTTGCGCTGACTTTGTTCCGCTTGCTGCTGATTACGTTGCTGCACTTCCTGCTGACGTTGTTGTATTTGTTGTTGGTTGCGCTGACTTTGTTCCGCTTGCTGCTGATTACGTTGCTGCACTTCCTGTTGGCGTTGCTGCATTTGCTGTTGGTTGCGTTGGTTTTGTTCAGCTTGCTGCTGATTGCGTTGCTGCATTTCCTGCTGGCGTTGTTGCATCTGCTGTTGGCTGCGTTGGTTTTGCTCAGCTTGCTGCTGTTGCTGCGCTTGGTTTGGTGCTTGTATTTGATTGTTTGGTGTACGGACTCTGTTACGATCAAACCCACTTTCCGGGCGGCCAGAATTATTGGGTTGTCCGTTTTGGTTTTGAGCAGGTTGATTAGGGAAACCACTTCTTACTGGCCTGTTAACCGGGTTAGAAGGATCATTACCGTTTGCACCTTGCACGCCGTTTGTAGTATTGTTTAAATTTGGGTTGCGTTGCGGAAATTGGTTTCCGTTAGATGAATTAGTGTTATTACCTCTGCTTCTGCCATAACCATTATTACCGTTTCCATAATTATTGCCTTGTATAGCACTATTGCCAGAGTTTATTGGTTGGCGTGGATTATTAAAACCAGAATTCCGATTATCATTATTAATTCCATTTCCGTTAATGTTACCTCTGCTATACACACGGTTTGGCGTCGGGCGGTTGTTATCATTTCGGTTTCCGGCTATTTCCGGTCGGTAAATACTTAAAGTATTATTGCGAATTCTTGCTCCACCAGGACGCTTGATGTTATTGATGTTGTAAATATTAATAGGAGAATTGGTATATCGGCGAACGTCATCCAAACGCGGTCCGAAGATATATCTGCGGTTATTGTTGCTGTAAATGTTATTAATAATTCTTGTATTTTGGATAATGCTATAATTCCTTCCGTAAGGAACATAATATTGATTTATATTTCGTGCATAAACATATCGGCGCGGCGCGAAAACCCAATAATTATCCGGCTCATAATAGTTTGATCCAAAAGAAATATCAATATCAATTCCCGGCCCAAGCGGTGCCCATCCATAGTAATCATCGCCTGTACGCCAATTTACCCAAGCCGGTCCCCATTCTGTTCCCGGAATCCATTCCCATCCATAATCTTCCGCAAAGCGCCATCTTCCATAATGGAAAGGTGCCCAGCCCCAGTCATAATCAGAAACCCAGGTATTGCCATATTCGGTGGCTACCCAATGTCCGTCTGTTGCGTAAGGTTTAAAATCCGGACCGGCATCCGGCAACCAAACGTAACCCAATTCCGGGTCTTCCATCCATTGTCCGTAAGGTTCCAATTCATCATAAAAAGTCTGAAATGTAACCGAAACTCCTGGCTGTGCCTGTGCAGTTTTGATATTAAGACAGAAAATTATAGCTAAAACCAGCATTGTGCCAGCAAGTGCTTTTGTAAATATTTTTAACATTTTATTAAATTTTTCAGGTTGATTGGTAATGATGATTTGACTGTTTGTAAACCTCATCGTTTAACAAACTGCAATTTATTAGCAGATACTTCTTTTATAGAATGTTTTTTAAAATGCATCTACACATTTTCTTAACATTCCGGCAACAATTACAACAGAATAAGTAATTTTATCCACAAATTGCTCTTAGTATGAAAACTGTAAATATCCCGCGTGTTGATTTAAACACGTATATAAATGGCTCCGCAGCAGATAAAAAAAACTTTTCTAACGAAATTGGCCGGGCTTTTAACGATACCGGTTTTATTACAGTTAGCAATCATGGTTTAAGTAAAGAACTTATTACCAAATTATACGAGCAGGTGCAACAGTTATTTTCGTTACCAGATGAAATCAAATTCGGATACGAAAAACCAGAACTTGCCGGACAGCGCGGTTACACCAGCAAAGGCCGCGAAAAAGCAAAAGATGCCAAAACACCGGATTTGAAAGAATTTTGGCAAATCGGACAAACAGTGACCGATCATGATCCGGTAAAAGAGCTTTATCCCGATAATTTAGTGGTAAAAGAACTACCGGAATTTAATCCGATAACGCGAGAAGTTTATCAAAAATTAGAACTTGCAGGCGAACATCTGCTGCGCGCCATTGCCGTTTATCTGGAACTTCCTGAAAATTATTTTGAAGATAAAGTGCACAATGGCAACTCTATTTTGCGCGGTATCCATTATTTTCCAATTGAAAATCCGGAGTTGGTTGCCGATGATGCGGTTCGTGCCGGTGCGCATGAAGATATCAACCTGATCACTTTGTTAATTGGTGCAAGTGCCGACGGACTGGAAGTTTTAACCCGTGAAGGCAAATGGTTTCCGGTAAAAGCGCACGGCGAAGATATTGTGGTAAACGTAGGCGATATGCTGCAGCGTTTAACCAATAACAAACTACGTTCTACCACGCACCGTGTGGTTAATCCTCCACGCGAACTAATGCAAACTTCCCGTTATTCGGTGCCGTTTTTCCTTCACCCAAAAGCAAACGTAAGCTTGGCTTGCTTGGAAACTTGTATTGATGAAGCCCATCCAAAAGCTTATCTGGATGCTACCGCTGGCGAATATTTAGATGAACGGTTAAGGGAAATTGGCTTGAAAGCTTAAGTTTTTATACTGATAAAAGAAGCATCAGAAAAACTGTGTACTTCGCTCACTGTTATTTCGACCGAAGGGAGAAATCTTCTTTAAAGCAATAAAAAGCATTTTCAATTCATGAAGATCTCTCCTACCGTTGAGATAACAAAACGCCAACAATGAATATCATTAACAGCTTTTACAGGCAACATCCTTTTCTCAGCATTCTCCTCGGTTTCCAGCTTTTCCGTTTCCTGTTGCTGCCGTTTTTTGGGTTGATGCCGCAAGATGCGTATTACAATTTCTACGGAGAACATTTAGCTTTATCTTACTTCGATCATCCCGGCATGATCGGTTATTTGCTCAGGTTGTTCACCACCATTTTTGGGAAACACGTTTTTGTAATTAAGCTGACTGATTTTGTGGTAACCAGCGCAACTTTATTTGCTTTTTACAATTTAGCCGGACTATTTTTATCAAAGCAAAAGCAAAACGTAGCCATTGCTTTAATAGGATCAACATTTCTAGTTTCAATTTTATCAACCATTTCTACACCTGACGTCCCGCTTTTACTGTTCTGGACGCTCAGTTTAATTGCACTTTACCATGCTATTTTTAGGCAGCAAAAAATGTATTGGCTACTATCCGGTCTATTTATGGGTTTGGCTTTTGATAGTAAATACACAGCTGTTTTACTACAAATCGGCTTAATTTTATTTTTGATTTTTTCCAATAAATACCGAAAACTGTTGCTTTCCGGCTGGTTTTTGCTGAGTTTGATTATCTCAGTTTTGGTTACTTTCCCTATTTTTTACTGGAACTATCAGCACGATTTTGCTTCATTTCTATTCCAATCCAAAACCCGAACCGGCGATATTTCCAAATTTCAGCTTAAACCAAATTTATTTTTAGGAACCGTTGGCACACAAATGTTCCTGCTTTTACCAATTGCTTTCTGCGGATTGGTTTTGTTTAGCTTTAAATTTATCAAAAAAGTTTTGCTTCGGTGGAAGTTGCCAAGCGATGAAATACTGTTTTTACTATGCTTTTTTTTACCTGCATTTTTGGGTTTCTTTTTGATCAGCCCGATTTATTGGGTAAAAATCAACTGGATGATGCCAGGTTATATCACTGGAATCATTTTTCTTACTGTTTTTATCAGCCAAAAATCAGCAAGAATAAATATTTGGATTGCAGCCGTTTTACACTTGGCTTTTGCTGTAGAAGTTATTTTTTATCCAGTACCAATTAAAAGTGATGATACCTGGTTTGGTTGGAAACAATTAGCAAATCAGGTTCAAAATCTGCAAAAAACCTATCCCAATACTTTCATTTTTTCTGCGGATGGCTATAAAACCAGTGCAGAGTTAAGCTTTTTCCTTCCACAGAAAGTTTATGCGCAAAATATCTTTCATCAACCAGCTTTACAGTTTGATTATGTGGGCGATAACGTGCTTCTTTTACAAGGTAAAAATGCGATTTTTCTGGATTCAGATCCGGGTTTTAAAAACATGGAAAAAAATGGCAACATTCTGCCAGAGCTGAAAACTTATTTTAAAGATGTACAGGAACTGGAGCCAATCATCATTAAAAACGGAAATGCCAATGCGAGAAAGTTTTGTGTTTATTATTGTGAAGGATATCGGCCCTGATTAATTTAACCAATTTGGATTAACGGTCTTTTTCATCAAGCAAAAAGAACGTAATAGCAGCAACCATCAGGTCTGTTTAAAAAGCCTAATTATTTTACCACTTTAATTTCAAACTGTTATCCCACTACCCGATCATCGGCAACTTTGCCTTCCGCTTTAGCCAAAGTATCTTCCCGTCCAACCATATCCGCAATGCTGGTATCGCCCAAAACCTTTAAGGTAGCATCGCGTACATTGGCCATTACATCACGGATACCGCAATAATGTTCATCCACGCATTCGGCACATTTTTCATAAAAGTTGAGGCTAACGCAAGGCAGCAAAGCAATTGGACCGTCAATAATGCGTATAATGGCCGAAAGTTTAATGTCTTCTGCTGTTTTGAGTAGGTAATAACCGCCGCCCGCACCTTTTTTACTGCTTAAAAATCCACCACGTTTTAGTTCGAGTAAAATTGCCTCTAGAAACTTTTTAGGTAGCGCATCGCCTTTGGCAATATCCGCAATCAACATTGGCCGGTTTTCGGTGTTACGGGCCAAAGCCATCAAGGCTTTTACAGCGTATTTAGTTTTTTTGGTGAGCAAAATAATTTGTGTTTAAACCAGCAACGATTAAACAAATGTAGAAATTTTACAGAATGCCCGTTATTTTAAAAAAGCGTAGAAACAATTCGCAGCGAAACCAGAATTACAACCGCACCCACAAAGAGCAATAGTGTTTTTACCGGCAATTTATTGGATATACGCACGGCAATTGGCGCAGCAATCATTCCGCCCAAAACCAAACCTAAAATCACTTGGAAATGGTGTAAACCAATTAATATAATAAAAGTAATAGCACTGGTAAACGCAACGCAGCCTTTGGTTAAAGTTGATGTGCCAATGGTATAACGCACATTCCGGCCACCAGCAATTAAGCCGGTAGTAACAATCGGCCCCCAACCGCCACCGCCAATAGCATCCAGCAAACCACCCATTCCGGCCAGCAAACCAATCCTTTTAATTTTTTTCGTCGGACGGGTTTTGTTTAACGCTTTGCGGATAATCAGCACGCCCAGAAACAAAGTATAACAACCTACAACAGGTTTTAAATACTGACTGTATTGATGTAAGGAAGATAAAATAGTAGCACCGGTAACAGCACCAATAATTCCTGGAATCAGTAGTTTTTTAAACAGTTTAAAGTTAACATTGCCTGATTTCCAGTGCATTAAACCAGAAGCACCATTGTTAAATACTTCGGAAGCATGAACACTTGCACTTGCAGCAGCTGGCGGAATGCCTAACGAAAGCAAAAATGTAGTAGAAGTTACGCCATAAGCCATACCGCAGGCTCCATCAATCAGCGAAGCGGTAAAACCGCCTAACATATATAGCAAAAGCTGTTTGTTAAACTGTGTGCTCAGCCAATATTGTACATTTAAAATTCGTTCGTAATTGAGATATGTAAAAAGCACATGACCTAAAATCATCAAACTAATGGCAGATAAAATAGCCAAAGTAATGGTAACAGGACGTGTAATCTTAACTTTCGCTGGCTGCTCGTTTACTAAACCGGCGGTAATTTCATTCAGCTGTTTTACTTTGTCGGAGAAATCACCGTTAAGTTTCTGGCGGATTTGCGTCATGTTGGTTAACACATCATTAATCTCCGCAGGAAAGGTTTCATTCAAAACTTCTTTCACACGTTTGGCAACCGTTGGCGATTTTCCATTGGTAGAAATAGCGATTTTCAAATTTCCTTTTTGTACCACAGAACTCAGGTAGAAATCGCAAAGCGGAGGCGTATCTGCAACATTAACCAGCAGGTTCCGCGCCTTGCACAACTCGTAAATATGGCGGCCAGTCTGTTTGTCATCAATCGCCACAATTACCAGATCGCGCTCCAGCAAATCAGTTTCTGTAAAAGCACGTTCCTCAAAGGGAATGCTTCTTTTACCGGCATATTCTTTGATTTCCGCAGAAATTTCGCGCCCAACCAGTTTCACATTGGCTTCCGGGCAGTTACCAAAAATTGCTTCCAGCTTTTCCATCGCCACATAACCGCCGCCAACCAGCAAAGTATTCAGCTTATCCGGCTTTAAAAAAACCGGAAAAAGCGTGTTCACTTCAACTGGCTTTTTGATAACTGCTTCGTCGGTGGTCATGCTGTTTTTAGCAGGTTAAATTGTGGTTTTCTCCAAAAGTTGCGCGTTCCGGAAATCAGCTGCCTTTTGCTTGAACAGCTTTGACTGCTCAATATAATAGGCGGCAAATTCTTCGCCTGGCTCCTGCTGATTGATCTGGTAAACCAAATCTTCAAAACTTAAAGTCAGATCAATTTTTCCGGTTGCTACAAAGTTGTTTTGAAAATCAGTTACAATTCCGGCTTGCGTATTTGTCTTGATACTTTCAGAAATCAACAGTGCTTTTGCCGTGTGAACGAAGGCTGTGTAAGCATAATAAATGCTGTCTGCAAAATCCATTGCTTTAAAAGAAGCATCTGCATTATCTAGTTTTTCTTCGGATTCCAGCAAAAGTGTTGCCACTAAATCAATCATCACGCCGGCACATTCGCCAACACCAATTTCTGTTTTGTATGGTTCAGAATGTTCCCAGTCGATAAAATCATCCGGCGTAACCGTTTTAGTGTCGCCCAAAGGATTTAGCAGATCATAAAAATAGATCTTGCCCTGACGGTTATAATACTGATTGAAAAGTTCGCCTTCAATCGAATTTTCCTGATAATCAAACAGCAAATCGCGTAACACCTGCGGACCGCGTTTGCTTGGCACTTTGATTACTTTATCTGCAGCAGCACCGGCACCGTTTCCGGTTGGGCCGCCACCCAAAAGCACTTGCAAAGCTGGCGCAACCATTTTGTCAATTTTCATGCTCGAACCATGGAAACCAATGCTGGCCATCGCATGTTGTGCGCAGGAATTGATACAACCGCTAATTTTAATCTTGATATCCGTATTGTAAATCAAATCCGGAAACTCATTTTTCATCACTTTTTCCAGCTCTCGGGTAATGCCGGTACTGTTAGAAATCCCCAGATTACAAGTATCAGTTCCGGGGCAGGAAGTAATATCGGCCATGCTTTCAAAACCAGGTTCGGCCAGGTTCAATTTGTTCAGTTCTTCAAAAACATAAGGCAGATTTTCTTCGCGAACGAATTTCAACATCATGCCTTGTGTATTGGTTAAACGGATATCATCTGCTGCTGCTGTTTTTACCAGTGTAATTAATTTGCGGGCAACAGGCGTTTTAATATCACCGTTTTGAATACGTAAACCGATAGCACTAAATCCAGCTTGTTTCTGTGGGAAAACATTGGTTTTCAGCCATTGCTCGTATTTCAACGGATTGGTTATTTCGGCATTAAAAACTTGATGCTGAGGCGCAATAGTTTCATGCTCAAACGTACTGATTTCATAGATTTTGCTCTTCAAAGCCATACGTTCGGCTTCTGCCAAACGAATTAATTCTTCTGCACCGATTTCCTGCACCAAATATTTCATCCGTGCTTTGTGGCGTTTATTGCGCTCACCGTAACGGTCAAAAACACGCAATACAGATTCTGTAAAAGGAATAATCTGGTTAACCGGCATAAAATCCGTCACGGCATCTGCCATATAAGGCTGCGAACCTAATCCGCCACCAATCACAACCCGAAAACCTCTGATTTCTACACCATTTTCGATTTTCACCTTCGGAATAAAACCCAGATCGTGCATAAAAGCAAAAGCGGAATCATCTTCGGAAGAAGAAAAAGCGATTTTGAATTTGCGGCCCATTTCCTGACAAATCGGGTTCCGCAAAAAGTAAGCAAAAACAGCATGTGCGTATGGCGAAACATCAAAAGCTTCTTTTGGGTCGATGCCAGCCATTGCAGAAGCGGTTACATTCCGAACCGTATTTCCGCAAGCTTCACGCAAGGTAATATCGTCTTCTTCCAGTTCTGCCCAAAGTTGTGGTGTGCGATCAAGACTTACAAAATGTATCTGAATATCTTGTCTCGTGGTAATATGCAGGTTTCCGGTAGCGTACTCATCAGAAACATCACTGATTTTGCTCAGTTGCTGTGTAGTAACTTTCCCGTAAGGCAATTTAATGCGCACCATTTGCACGCCTTGCTGCCGCTGACCGTAAACGCCGCGCGCCAAACGCAGGCTGCGAAACTTCTCGTCATCTATTTTTCCTTCGCGAAAAAAACGGATTTTTTTCTCTAAATCCAGAATATCTTTCTCTACAATCGGGTTCTCTAATTCAGTTCTGAAACTTTGCATTATACTCTATAGAATTAATATACAATAGTAATATATATTTTTTGCCGGTAAAAGAAGCATGTGCCAAATACTTCTTTTACCAGCATATTTTTACCTTATTTTGAGGCTTCCAACTCAACCAACACCGAAGCTTTAAGTGCTTGCTCAATATCCTGCAAAATATCGTCCACATGTTCCAAGCCAATTGACAAACGGATGGTTCCTTGTTGAATGCCAACTTCATTCCGCTGTTCTTCCGTTAGTTTGGAATGCGTACTACTTGCTGGATGTGTCGCAATGGAACGTGTATCACCTAAATTAGCGGAAATAGAAAACATTTTTAATGAATCCAGAAACTTTGCAGCTCTTTGCAAACCACCTTTTGGTACAAAAGTGATGATGCCGCCGCCAGCTTTCATTTGTTTTTTGGCAATTGCATACTGCGGATGCGATGGCAGAAACGGATATTTTACCAGTTCTACTTCCGGATTGGCTTCTAAAATTGCAGCCACTTTCAAAGCACTTTCGCAATGACGGTCCATGCGAACGGCCAAAGTTTCCAGACTTTTACTCAGCAACCAAGAATTAAAAGGTGATAAAGCCGGACCGGAATGCCGCGCAAATCCTTCAATTTCTCTGATCAGTTCATTTCGGCCTAAAATGATCCCACCTAAAGCACGGCCTTGTCCGTCGATAAATTTTGTGGCCGAATGGATGGATAGATCAGCGCCATATTTAATCGGCTGCTGCAAATAAGGCGTAGCAAAGCAATTATCAACCACCAGCATGACGCTATGTTTTTTGGCAAAATTTCCCAGCCATTCCAGATCGATGATATCAATTCCGGGATTGGAAGGCGTTTCCACATAAATCATTTTGGTGTTTGGCTGGATGATATTTTCCCAGTCTTCCGTCTTGTCTAAGTCAGCATAAGAATAAGAAATACCCCATTTCGGAAAAATATTATGCAGCAACTGATGCGTAGAACCAAAAACCGAACGGCTTGAAAGCACATGGTCGCCCTGTTTTAAAAACGCCGCGAAAGTGGTAAAAATAGCGGCCATACCGGTTGCAGTTGCCCAGCCATCTTCCGCGCCTTCCAATATGGCCATTTTGGTGATGAACTCGTCCACATTTGGGTTGGCGTAACGGCTGTAAATATTGCCTTCCTGTTCGCCTGTAAACAATGCACGCATTTCTTCCGCATCATCAAACTTGTAGCTGGAAGTCATGTAGATGGGTGCCGAATGTTCTTTATGCTGACTGCGTTCAATTTGTGTGCGAACGGCTTGTGTTTCAAAGTGCTGACTCATGGATATTAATTGAGCTTGTAGGAAAAATTAATTTTTGCTGTCTTGTTTAAGATCATCGCTACGGAACAGTATTTCTCAAAAGTAAGTTCCAGCGCACGTTGTATTTTTGCTTCGTTTACCTGCCCAAAGACATGAAATTCAATGTCGATGGTTTCAAACAAAGCTGGTTCCTGGCCTTCAAAACGATTGCCGTTGATGCTGATTTTTAAATCTTCAATCGGTTCTTTTTGTTTTTTCAGGATAGAAATCATGTCGATCGCACTGCATCCACCCAAACCAGCAAGGACCGTTTCCATCGGTCGAAAACCTTGATTTTCGCCACCAATTGCCGGATTTGCATCCATGTTTAGTGTATTGCCGTGTTCATTTTCGGCTTCGAAATGATAGGCTTGATTTTTTCTGCTGAGGTTGATCTGCATTTTTTATTATTTATCCTTAAACAATAATTCCGGCTGCAACCGTATTTTTTGTTTGTTCGTTAATCAAAATAAAAGAACCATTGGCTTGATTTTGCTCATAAACATCAAAAAAAAGCGGTTGTGCCGTTTTAATTTTTACACGTGCAATATCATTCAGCTTAATGGTTTTCGTTTCGGTATCTTTATTCAATGTGCTGGTATGAACGATGTAATCCACTTCGCGCACAATCGCTTTGATCAGGTTATGACTGTGTTCGATCATGTATTTTCCACCCTGAACCAATGGCTGCGTGTCCATCCAGCAAATATCTGCTGTAATTTCTTTATCAATCTGTGGCTGGTTTGCTGTTTTTACCAGCATATTTCCGCGGGTAATATCCACTTCATCTTCCAGCAGTAAAGTAACCGAAGAATTAGTTTCCGCTGTTTCCAGATCACCATCAAACGTAACCACTTGTTTTATGGTTGATTTTTGAAGTGAAGGCAAAACTGTAACTTCCTCGCCAACAGTAAACTTACCACTGATTACTCGTCCGGCATAACCGCGGTAATCATGAAATTCTTCGGAATGCGGACGGATGACATATTGCACCGGAAAACGCGCATCCTGATAATTTACATTGCTGTTTACATCTACATTTTCCAGATAGTGCAGTAAGGATTTTCCTTCGTACCAATTCATATTGGCAGATTCGTTCACTACGTTATCGCCTTTTAAAGAAGAAATCGGAATGAACGTGATGTTCTGTTTAAACTTCGGAAAACCTTCCGCAAATTGCAGGAATACTGTTTTTATCGCATTGAAAGTTTCTTCCTGATAATCCACCAAATCCATCTTATTTACGGCAACTACAATTTCTGGTATCTGCAATAAATTATCAATAAAAAAGTGGCGTTGCGTTTGCTCGATTACACCTTTCCGCGCATCAATCAGGATAATAGAAAGTTGCGAATCTGATGCGCCGGTAACCATATTACGCGTATATTCAACGTGTCCGGGCGTATCAGCAATAATAAATTTACGGTTGGCTGTAGCAAAATAAATATGCGCTACATCAATGGTGATGCCTTGCTCGCGTTCGGCACTTAAACCATCAGTCAGCAAAGAAAGATCGAGGTAATCGTAGCCTTTGCGTTTGCTGGCGACTTCTACCGCTTCTAATTGATCTTCGGTTAATGAGCCGGTATCGTATAACAACCTGCCGATCAGCGTGCTTTTACCATCGTCCACACTACCGGCGGTTGAAAATTTTAAAAGTTCCATGTTAATTTTATAGGGGTAAAAACAGCATTAAAAATATCCGGCAAGTTTGCGTTTTTCCATCGCGGCTTCCGAACGTTTATCGTCCATCCGGGCGCCGCGTTCAGAAATTCGGGAAGATTTAATTTCCGAAATAATATCGTCCAAAGTTCCGGCAGTTGAAGAAACGGCTGCGGTACAAGTCATATCGCCAACGGTACGGAAACGAACATCTTGTGTGGAGATTTCTTCTCCATCCATATTCAAAAATTCGGAATACGGAAAAAGCTGGCCATCTCTAACCAAAACTTCACGCTGATGCGTAAAATATATGCTTGGCAAATCCAGTTTTTCCTGTTTGATGTAATTCCAAACATCTAATTCCGTCCAGTTGCTGATCGGGAAACAACGCACGTTTTCACCGTAATTGATCATGCCGTTCAAATGTCCCCACAATTCCGGGCGCTGGCGTTTCGGCTCCCAGGAACCAAACTCATCCCGAACGGAGAAAATACGTTCTTTGGCACGTGCTTTTTCTTCATCGCGGCGCGCGCCACCGATGCAGGCATCAAACTTAAATTCTTCAATCGTATCTAAAAGCGTTACGGTTTGCAAGCTGTTTCTACTGGCATATTTTCCGGTTTCTTCGGTTGCTTTTTTCTGGTTGATGCTGTCCTGAACATAACGAACGATCAGTTGCGCGCCAATTTTTTCTGTTAACTGATCCCGAAAAGAGACCGTTTCCGGGAAATTATGTCCCGTATCAATATGTACCAGCGGAAACGGAAATTTGGCCGGATAAAAAGCTTTTCGCGCCAGGTGAACCAGCGTGATAGAGTCTTTTCCGCCCGAAAACAATAAAGCTGGCCGGTCAAACTGCGCCGCCACTTCCCGCATAATATAAATGGATTCTTCTTCCAGTTCTTTTAAATGGTTGGAATTACTCATGAATGTAGATCGTTTTGTTGTGTTAATTCTGGATCGGTAATATCGGCTAAAACTTTGGTTTCGTGCAGTCCGCATTCTTTTTTAGAATCTTCCCACCACCATCTTCCAGCGCGGGCATCTTCGCCAAACTGAACGGCGCGCGTGCAAGGCGCACATCCAATACTTAAAAAGCCCTGATCGTGTAATTTATTGTAAGGTGTATGATTTTGGTGTATAAAATCAGCAACGTCCTGATCGCTCCAGTGCAGCAGCGGATTAAATTTGATGAGCTGGAAAGCTTCGTCCCACTCAAACATTTTAAAGTTTTGCCGATTGACAGATTGCGCTGCCCGAACGCCGGTGACCCAAATTGCTACACATTGCAATGCTCTTTTTAAAGGCTCAATTTTGCGGATTCGGCAGCATTCTTTCCGATTTTCAACCGATAGATACATGCTGTTGATGCCACGCTCGTTTACAAAGTTTTGGATTTCCAGTGCATCAGGATAAAAGGGATCAATGTTGAGATCAAACACGTTTGCTGTGGATTGCCAGACTTCATACGTTTCATTAAACATGCGGCCGGTATCCAAAGTAAATACTTTCAGCGGAATTTTATTCTTGCCGATAACGTGTGAAATCACCTGGTCTTCCATCCCGAAGGAAGTTGAAAAAGCAACTTGTCCAGGAAAGCGTACCGCAATTAATTGCAATGCTTCTTTTAGCGGTACATTTTCAAATTCTTTTTCCAGTTCTAACAGCTGATTGGCTTCCATTATTAAATCTATCGTTTTAGTAGGTTTTTACTTTCATAAGTCATCTGTTACTTGATACTTCTTTTAACAGCAAAAATTAGTTAAAAGAGTTTTACAAAGAGGTCTGTTGCAGAAAGACAGCTTATAAATTTTAGTAAAAATATTCTTTTTCATATTCAATTTATAGTTCTCCTTGCGGAGCAGGATTTGGCACCTTGCATCTTTATTAAAGCGGGTTGCCAGAGGGTTTTAGAGCCTGATCTCTCGCCTCTTCTGTATAAACCAAACTATTTTAGTGTGGAGTGCTGCAAATATAGCAGTTTTAAAAAGAGCTGCAAGTAGGAAGTTGTGAGGAGAAAGTAAAAATCAGCCTTTGGGATTTAAGGTGTATAATGAAAGCGAAGAGAATAAATAGTTATCACAGTATCTTTAACTGAATAAACAATTCGATGTTCTTGATTAATTCTCCTTGACCAATAGCCAGACAAATGATGTTTTAATGCTTCTGGTTTGCCAATTCCAACAAATGAATCAGCTTCTATTGCTTGTACTAATTGACGGATTCGTTTTAAAATAATTGTATTGCCACTTTTCTGCCAAAACTTTAAATCATCTAATGCTTTAGCTGTAAAATTTATGGCTTCCATATATCATCTAAACCAAGCTTTACAACTTCACCGTTTTTAGCTTGTTCAATAGATTTTTGTAAATGAGCTGCGTTTGCTGCGGATGATAATAAATACGCTGTATCATCTGTTGCTTCCGTAGCTTTATAATCTACATGTAAAGCATCTAAAAAAATACGTATGGCAGTTTCTTGGTCTTCTGATACTGGATGAATAGTTAGAGTTGTCATAAATCAAATATAACCTGATTTTACAACCTTATCAAATTCGTTTAAATAATCGAACCAATAATATAAACCAAACCATCACGATCAGTTAAATTAGCAAACTACTGTTTTTACAACCTAAATTTCTGATTTATCTTTGCAGATGATTCTTCCGCAGCAGCACGCCATTTTTTCTATTGCAAACGAAGCACAGTTTTTAGCAAACGCTTTAACTATTTTTCAGTTTCAGGCCGAAAATTGCAAGGTTTACCAAATGTATTTGTCGTATTTAAAGGTTGATGCGGAGAAAATTACAACGCTGGAAGAAATACCGTTTTTACCGATCGAATTTTTTAAAACACACGAAGTTCTCAGCAACAGCAACCAACCGGAAGTTACTTTCAGCAGTTCCGGCACAACCGGAATCACCACCAGTCAGCATTTGGTAACCGATGTTTCCTGGTATCAAAAAAGCTTTCGTCAAGGTTTTGAGTTGTTTTATGGCGATATTAAAACCTACGCTTTCCTGGCGTTGCTGCCTTCGTATTTAGAGCGCAAAGGATCTTCGCTGATTTACATGGTCGAAGATTTAATTGCCAAAACCCAAAATCCAGAAAGTGGTTTTTATTTGTATAATGATGAAGATCTGTATCAAAAATTAACCCAATTGCAGCAGCAAAAGCAACCAACCGTTTTAATTGGTGTTACGTTTGCTTTGCTTGATTTTATCGAAAAACATCAGCTTGATTTCCCTGAACTCATCATCATGGAAACCGGCGGAATGAAAGGCCGCCGCAAAGAAATGATCCGCGAAGAACTGCACGAAACACTTTGCAACGGCTTTGGCGTTCCGGCCATTCATTCGGAATATGGCATGACGGAACAGCTTTCGCAAGCGTATTCTCTGGGCGAAGGTTTGTTTCATTGTGTTCCCTGGATGAAGGTTTTAATCCGCGATACCAACGATCCGTTCACGCTGCTTCCCAACGGAAAAACCGGCGGCATTAATGTAATAGACTTGGCCAATATTAATTCCTGCTCATTTGTTGCAACGCAGGATTTAGGCAGGATTCATGAAAACAAAATGTTTGAAGTTTTGGGCCGTTTTGATTTTTCTGACATTCGGGGCTGCAATTTGCTGGTTGGCTGATGCTTCTTTTATCACCTAAAAAGCTTTAGATTATGCTATTTTTACCGGATAAATTTCTCCAGAAATGATAGAACAGTTTCTAAAAGACCAGCAAGACCAAAAGGCAGTTGAAAAAGTGTATTCCCGTTTAAACGATTTGCTAAACAGCGGCGAAGAAATTATTTACATGGCCGTGCAGAAAAAACCGTTGGTTAACATCACGCCGGATTGTGTGGCCATCACCAACAAACGGATTTTCTTTTTTACTGCTGCAAACCTCGGCCTGTCTATCAAATTTGTTGATTTTGTGTGGAGAGATGTGATCGAAGTAAAAATAAAAGAGGAACTGCTGGGTGCTGTTTTCAGCGTAAAAACCTTGAATGGCACAGAAACGAGTGTTGATTTTTTACCGAAAATCCAGGCCAGGAAACTGTATCAGTACGGACAGGAACGCGAGCAAGCCGAACGCGAAGATCGCCGCCAGCGGGATTTAGAGGAGAAAAGAGCAGCTTCGGGAACTATAAATACGGAAATGAACCGGTTTGCGCCAGAATCTACATTTACACCAAAACCAGTTGCAGAAACGAAGCCGGACGAATTGACAGCCAAATTGCAAAAGCTGAAAATGCTTTTCGACAATGGTTTGATTACGCAGGAAGAATACAATCAGAAAAAAATGCAATTGTTAACAGAACTGTAATTCCGTTTTGTCATACCGAACTTGTTTCGGCATCCCATCAGAAATACAACCAATGTATTTGATTTTCAGCCTTTATGATGGGATACTGAAAAAATTTCAGCATGACAAATTTGTCTTTTTAAACACATAAAACTCTAATCAGGCTAAAACAGCAATTTGTGCTGGTTTTTCTACCGCAACAAAATCTGCTTTTGGTGCATCACAAGTTGGGCATTGGTAAACAATTAAATCTGCAAAATTAGTTCCGGCTACAATTCCGTTCAGTTCATCGCCCCAAAACTGATCGTAAATAGTTAAACAGTTTTTACATTGATAAACGAAGTATGTTTCCGAAGCTGCAACTGCTTCCTCCGCAACCGTTTCAGTTAAAACAGCAAGTTCGTTATCCATTTTTAAGCCATAATAATAATCGCATAACATAACTAATTCGCTGGCAAGCTGTTGTTGTTGCAAAGCAGTTTTATAAACGATAAAATCTTTGGTATTTGGGTTGAAATCGCGCGTGTGCATAATTTCAAAAAGTGAACTTTGATTGGTTTCATCCAGCAATTTCCGGATGATGATGGAACCAAACAACCCAGATTTTAAATGCGTTTTGATAGCGAAACAAAGCCTGTAAGTGCGCAAATCTGTTTCTTCAAACTGCCGCACCAATTCTTGTTTCAACTGCAATCCTTCTGCGCATAAATCTTCCAGTTGCCAGTTCATTTCGTTGGAAGCGTGGCGAACGTTAATTCTATGTTGATCTAAAATTTTTCCCCAATATCTGCGGTCGGCCGGTTCAATTCCTTTAATAACCAATGATTTCCAGGGCGTGATATGCAATTGGCCAATCCTGGTTTTTAAACAGATTTGGCAAATATCTTTTAACAAGTTGATGCTGAAAGTTTCTTTCCGCCGATAAATGCCCAACCATAATTTATTGTTTCCGTAACGGTTAAAACCTTCATAATAAGGCAACTGAAAATCTGGCAGCTTCAATTGCTGCTGTATAGGCTGCGGAACGATACTGTTTTTAGCAGCTATTTTTTCGTAAAAAAGTTCTGTGCTGATGTTTGACTGATCGTAAAATAAATCCCGGTTTTCCAGAATCTCGCTTTCCATCATTTTGCTGATTTCCGGAATATCTTCCGAATAAATCAACGATGGCCAACAATATAACTGGTTGGTTTTGGGGAAACGGACATACAAAAACCAGTAATTGCTTACTTCCGAAGAAATAAAATTGAGGTTTCCGGTAAAAAACGGCACGAAAGTTTGGTTGCTGCCAACCAAATTAATTTTAAGTTGCGGCTGGAAGTCAAACAAGTCAAAAACATCTTTATAAACACCTTCGCGCAGCCATTCGTGATGATCAAAAATATCATCCGTAACGTAAGAACTCATGATGTTTGGGTAACGGTCAGAATCCATTTCGTGATGGATATCGGCCATCAGCAATTCATGGTTTAAATCTTCCAGCAATGCTTCTTTTACCGTAAAAAAAAGTTGCTGGCGGTTACCAAAAACAATATCTGCAGCACCAGATTTTTCTGCAATGTGCAACACTTCCTGCAAATCTCCCGGCGAAATTAAACCGCCGAGTAAATTAATTTTAATGATGTATTCGGCAGAATTTTCTATCATTTTAACCAACTTTTTCTAACAATTCTGCTTCCAGATATTCTTCCAGAATCCGTTTTACTTCGGGCCGGCAAGATCCGCAGCCTGTTCCCGCCCCTGTTGCTACACTTAATGCTTTTAGTTCTACACAGCCGGATTTTACTTTATTGCTGATATTTTCTGCTCCCACGTTATTGCAGCTGCAAACTAATTTTCCTAAAACCGGCTCCGCTTTTTTACCGCTGCGTAGTAGTTGCAGGCGTTTATCGCTCAGTTCCGTTTTATTGGCAATCAGCTCTTTAAACTCCGAAAACTCCGTTTTATCACCAATCAAAATGGTACCAACCAGTTTATCTTCGTGGATGATACATTTTTTATAATACCTTTTTGCTTTATCGATGAACACGATTTCCTCATAATTTCCGCCATCCGGACATTCGGTAATACCGATACTGCACAAATCAAAACCATGAATTTTGATGATATTCATTAGCAAACTACCTTGGTAAAAAGCAGCAATATCACCGCTTAAATAGCGGGCAACCACATGCGCCTGCTGTTCTGCAGCAGCTGTTACGCCGTACAGCTTGCCTTCAAATTCAGCAATTTCTCCAATTGCATACACATCCGGGTCGTTTGTTTCCAGTCGTGCATTTACCACTACGCCGCGTTTGCAGGTTAGGCCGCAATCGCGCGCCAGTTCTAAATTTGGGGTTGTACCGATGGCCAGAATCATCGCATCACAATTGATTTTGCGGCCGCTTCTCAACCCAACTCCCGTTAGTTTAGATCGTCCGTAAAACAACTGAATTTCATCATTGTAGAAAATATCGCAGCCTTGATCAGCCATTTCTTCCTGCAAAAGCTGACTGCCCAGCGTATCCAGCTGTCTGCTTAAAAAACGGGAAACGCGATGTATAATTGTAATTTTTACACCGATTTCACGCAATGAAGCTGCCATTTCCAGTCCCAATAAACCGCCACCAACCACAATTACATGTGCATTTCGGGGAATGTGCTGTTTAAAGTTATCCGCATCGTTACGGCTGCGCATCGTAAAAATGCCGGGTAAAGAAGGCACGTTTTTGGGAATGGAAGCACGACTTCCGGTTGCCATAATCAGCTTATCATAAGTAGTTTTTACGCCGCGGGAATCAATCACAAACTTATTTTCCCGATCCACTTTTTCTACACTTACACCGCGAAGCAAGCGAATATTGTAGCCTGGCTCCTCCTCGTCAGTCATTTTGATCAGCTGCTGCCAGGTTTGCTCGCCGCTAATGTAATCCGGCAGCATCACGCGGTTATAAAATGGATGGTTTTCTTTGCTGAAAATTACGATTTCATCTTCCTGATTCAATTCCCGGTAAGATTTTACAAAACCAAAAGCACCAGCTCCGGCACCGATTATGACCACACGCTGAACTGGTTTTTGATACTTTTCGACACTAACCGCGCAAAATTTAAAATCAGGTTCTTTGGAAACCGGATCAACCAGATCATTCGTAACATTATTGGCGCGGTTTAAATCGCTGTTTAAAATTTTCCCCCAGTGTATCGGCAAAAAAACCACACCTTTTTTAATATCTGCGGAGATTTTTGCTTTTACACGAACTTCTCCGCGGCGCGATTTAATTACCACCAAATCCTGATCCGCAAGGTTTAATTGCGCTGCATCTTCGGGATGAATATCCAGGAAAGATTCCGAAATATGCTTGTTCAGCTTGCTTACTTTTCCGGTTTTACTCATCGTATGCCACTGGTCGCGAATGCGGCCCGTGGTTAACACAAAAGGAAAATCAGCGTCAGGTTTTTCGCTGATAAAATCTTCTGATACTGTTTTTATCGATGCTTTTTTAGTAAGCGTGTAAAACTGATTATCCGTAAACAAACGGGGCGTTCCCTGCGGTGCACCTTTTTTGCGATACGGCCATTGCACGGTTTTTTGCGCTTTTAAAATACTGTAATCCAGCGCACTAATATCGATATTGGTTTTGGCCGTAAGCTTTGCATGTTCTTTAAAAATTTCCGAAGCATTAGTAAAGCCGAAGCCGGGAAAGCCCATCTTCCCGGCAAAACGACAAACAATTTCTGTATCTGGCAAAGCTTCGCCCGGTGGTTCCATTACTTTGGAAAGGTAACTGATGCGCCTTTCCGAATTGGTCATTGTTCCTTCTTTTTCCGTCCAGGCAGCAGCTGGAAAAATGACATCGGCAAATTTCAACGTTTCCGGTTTATTGCTGATTTCCTGAACAACTACAAACTTTGCCTTTTTCAAAGCCGCCTCTGCAAGCCGAACATTTGGCATACTGGTGAGCGGATTGGTACAAATAATCCACACTGCTTTTAATCGGCCGTCATTTAAAGCTTCAAAAATTTCGGTTGCCGTAAAACCCGGGTTTGGGGAGATGATTGTTCCACCCCAAAAATCCTGCACTTCCTGCCGGTGCAACGGATTCTGGATATTACGGTGTGCCGGAAGCAAATTAGCCATTCCACCAACTTCGCGGCCGCCCATGGCGTTTGGCTGTCCGGTTAGCGAAAACGGACCAGAACCAGGTTTACCAATTTTACCGGTAATCAGATTCAGGTTGATTAGACTTAGATTTTTATTAACACCGATTGCGCTCTGGTTTAAACCCATCGTCCACATCGAAATAAAACCTTTGGCTTCGCCGATGTATTGTGCCGCCAAGCGGATGGATGCTTCGTTTATGCCACAAATTTCGGCGGCTTCAGCAAGCGTCCGGCCAAAAACACTTTCTTTATATTGCTGAAAACCTTCAGTATGATTCATTATAAAATCCGAGTCCACAAAACCGTTTTCAATCAGCAAACGGCCAATGGCGTGATTTAAAATCACATCTGTACCAGGATTGAGCTGCAAATGCAAATCAGCCGCAGCGCAGGAAGTAGTTTTCCTCGGATCAACCACAATGATTTTAATTTCCGGATGTGCGGCTTTATGCGCTTCCACTCTTCGCCATAAAATTGGATGGCACCAGGCGGGATTTGCTCCGGTAACGAAAAAACAATCGGCCAGCTCGATATCATCATAACAAATTGGTACGCTGTCTTCACCTAAAGCCATTTTATAACCAACTACCGCGCTGCTCATGCACAAACGGGAATTGGTATCGATGTTATTGCTACCGATAAAACCTTTAATCAGCTTGTTCAGCACATAGTATTCTTCGGTTAAACACTGCCCGGAAGCGTAAATAGCGACAGAATCCGGTCCGTATTTTTCAATAAAAGTTTTAAAAACGGCAGCGGTGCGTTCCATAGCTTCGTCCCAAGTTACGCGCTGCAACGGCATGTTTTTGTTGTATCGCATTTGCGGATACAGCAGCCGGTCGCTTTTATCATTCACCGTGTAATGCAGGTTCAAACCTTTGCTGCAAAGCATTCCCCTGTTCACCGGATGCTCTTGATCGCCTTCTAAAGTGATCGTGCCATCCTTTTCCTTGTTAATCATCACACCACAACCCACGCCGCAATAGCAGCAGGTTGAGGCATATTGATCTTTTTCCTTATTCTTTGCAGACATTCAGTTGTGATTTTAGAAGTCTTGGATAATTATTTTATGTACTAAAAGAAGCATCGCATAAGTTGCTTATGCTACTTTCACACCTGAAAAATCAAGATCGGTTTCTGCGGAAGTTTCTGGTTTGAAAAAACGGGTTATCAATACAATTAATGATACTGCAATTACCGCGAAACCGATGTAAGTAAAAGCCTGCACGTAAGTAATCGTTTCTGATTTGAACAGGAAACCAAACATCATTCCTCCTAAATTGCCGCCTGCGCCAACAATTCCGCTAACCATACCTACATTTTTGGTGTTGATAAACGGAACGATACCATAAGTTGCACCGTTAGACATTTTAAGGAACAGCGCAAAACCCAGCATCGTTACAATAGCGACAACTAATGTTCCGGATTGCGCAAAAAGCAGTAAACCCAATCCTTCTAGCAGCAACATACCAGCCAGCAGTAAACCTTTGCCTTTCATACCAAAACGTGCACCTACTTTATCGGAAGTAAAACCACCCAATGCACGTGCAAAAAGGTTCATCATCCCGAAAACGCCTGCCCATAAACCGGCACTGCTTTGCGATAAATGGAACGTATCTACAAAGTGCAGCGAAGCCACGTTATCAAAAGTGATTTCCATACCAAAACACATGGCATAGGCCAGTGTTAAAGCCCAAACGCGCCAGTCGGCCAGAATAGACCAATCCGTTTTGGCCGATGCTGTTTTTATATGATTAATTTCATTAAAGTTACCGTTGGGCGTATCTTTGGTATATTTCCAGTACAGGAAAGCGATAATCAGCATCATCACGCCCGGAACAATCATGGCATAACGCCACGCTTCCGGCTTGGTAAAACCAAAACCAACAATCGCTGCAAAAATTAAAGGCATCACAATATTGGTTACGCCGCCACCCAGATTTCCCCAGCCGCCGGTTACTGCGTTTGCTGTGCCTTTTATATTGGGCGCAAACATCATAGAAGTGTGGTATTGGGTGATGACAAACGAGGCACCAATCATCCCGATTGCTAAACGGAACAACAAGAAAGTGGTATAATCATGCGCCAATCCAACTAAAAAAACGGGAATACAGCCAACCAGCAGCAAGCGCACAGCAGTTTTCCGCGGCCCCCAGGTATCGCATAACCGGCCAACCAGCAACCTAAAAAAAATGGTAGAAGCTACCGAAGCAATAATGGTATTACCAACTTGTGCTTTTGTTAGTCCAAGTTCTGCTCGGATAGTTGGCATCAGCGGTGCCAGACCGAACCAGCCGAAAAAACAAACAAAAAACATGAGCCAGGTGATGTGAAAAGTCCGCATCTGGATTCCTTTTGTAGAAAATACGTTTAGCTTCGTAAGCTGTTGCTGTGCGTTTGTAAACATGGTTTTTAATTTTTTGGGTTATTGAGTGTTTTGATAGAGATGCTGTTTTTACTTGCTAAAAAAATCAGGACGGATGTTGATTTGCAGATAGCTCCATGCGTTGTTTAAATGCGCCGAGCCAGGCGTTAAATTTTTGGCATATTCCATGCTTCGGGTTGCGGCCATCACAGAAAAACCTGCTTCTACAGAAGTAAATTTATTGAGGCTGTAATTCCCGATCAGATCAAACTCGCTGCCCAGAAATTTTTTGATGGCGTTGCCGGAAACATCTTTCTGATTTTGTGCCAAAGCGAAATAATGGTAATCCAAACCTGCATTAAACCTTTTGTTTAGGCTGAGGTATTTGATTTTGAAATAAGCATTGCTTAAACCGCCAACTGGAGCACCTGTTCCGGCATAAAAATAATCCATAAAACCCCAAAACTTGTGTGGAGTGCCATAAAGCGGATCAAAGCGGTGGTTGGTAGTAGAAGTTGAAAAAGCATCATTACCAGATAAATAATCCCAGCCCGGCGTAAAGCCAAACATTTTTTGCTGATAGGTTAAAGCTATTGTTGTTGTATAAGCACTTAGTGAAAGGCCGTCGCGGTCATGGCCGCCCTGATAATAATAAGCAGCGCTTATAGCAAACGGACTTTTATTTCCTAACGGAGAAACCAGCATTAAACCGGTTGTATAACGTGTGTTCAGTCCGGTTTGGTTAAATCTTCTTCCATAAACATAGCCTACATCCGTACCGGCTGTATTTCTGACAGAATCCAGGATGTATTTTCCAAACTGATCCGCAAAAAACAATCCTGACAATTTGGTTTGATGAAAGGTTTTGGCAGCATACAAATACTGAAAAGCTTTATAATCCTGCGTAGCAGCATTGGTGCTTGGCTGATTGCTAAAGGAAGGACTTCCGGTTTTAGAACTGATGCCGGCAGCATTAACCAACGGAATCAATCCAGCAGGCGTATTTATCAAATTCCCTCTGCTGTCTTTTATGGTGGCCGGAACATTTGCAGGCGTATAATAGGTGCCGTTGTAATTAAAAGCGTCGGTATTTTGGTTATAAGCTGCACCCAAATCCACCTGAAAACCTTTGTTCAGCATTTTTAAAACTACGGCATCGTGGCGGCGGCCTTGTTGCTGCCAGTCGAAATTGCCCAGCAACCGGCCATCATCATACAATATCTCCTGACGGCCAATTTTCAATCCCAAATAATCAACAGGAGATTTTTTGAAGGAATCGTCTTTTTTGTTGGATAAAACAAGTTCGGCCCAGGCTTCATGTACAAAGAATTTATTTCCATCGGCATTACTGATAGAAGAAGCATCCTGGCCCCAAACGCGCACATCCTGGATGCTGGTTTGAAAAATAACACGGCTCGATTTATAATTAAAATTTAGCCTGGAACGCTGCGACACAAAGCCTGACGGTTTAGAAGTTACCGGCAAAAGTGTACCTACGCCGTCCCGATATTCTGCACGCGGTCGGATTTGCCCGGAAAAAGATATTTGTGCCGAACTTTGCTGCCAGCTCAAAATTATCGGCATAAAAACAGCACCTAAAAGAAGTAATTTTTTATTCATAGTGATTGGTTTGGTTCGGGCTGAAGGTTTGTTGGATTTGTAATTAATATCTGCAATAATTATTATCTAATATTGCAGCCTTATTTTGTATGAGCCATCCGAATGAAAACAAGTAAAATAGCCTGCGACCTTAAAAGCTGCTTTTTGTGCAAGCTTTGCCTGAAAGAATGGCTTCCGGCTGTTGCTTCGGCCAGAAAAAACTTCGCCGTAAAAAAAGGTGATGTTATTTTTAACGAAGGCGACCCGGTTATAGGCGTTTACTTTGTTTATTCCGGCAATGTTAAAGTCCATAAAAAATGGGGCGATAAAGAGTTAATTATTCGTTTTGTAAAAAATGGAGCCATTTTGGGCCATCGCGGCTTGGGCAGCAATTTGTATTATCCGGTAACGGCTACAGTGCTTGAACCAGGAATGGTCTGTTATTTCGATCTTGATTTTTTCAATTCTACCTTAAGAGTGAACCACAATTTAACTTTTGAGTTATTGATGTTTTATGCTGATGAATTGCAGGTTTCTGAACGTAAAATGCGTAATCTGGCACACATGTCTGTAAAAGGACGAATCGGGCAGGCGTTAATCAATCTCAGCAAACAGTTCGGTTATACAACTGATGGCTTTATTGATATTGAACTGAGCCGACAAGATTTAGCTTCGTACATTGGTGCTACTTATGAAACACTTTTCCGGGTGATTAATGAATTGATTCTGGATGAAACGATTGAAATTTCGGGCAAACAGATCAAAGTTTTAAACAACAAAAAAGTGCTTCAGCTCACGCAGGATACTTCCCTTTAATCTTCAGTTTACACCAATATAAACCTGCCCGTCCTGCACTTTTACCGGATACGTTTTGATGGTACATTCCTCCCCATTTAAACATTCGCCGGTAATCAGTGAAAATGTTTTTTTGTGATACGGACACGCAACTTTTGGTTCCATCGCATCACCTGCGCTGCCAATCATACCGCGCGACAAAATCATTTGCTGTTTGTGCGGACAAAGATTTTGCGTAGCGTACCATTCTTTCCTTCGGCTGAAATTAAAAATCGCAATCTGCTCGTCGTTGTATTTCACACAAGCACCTCCGTTTTCCGGCACATCGGAAGTGCTGCAAGCCAAAAACCAGTTGGTAACTGTAGCTATTTCTGCTTCCATATTTATCATTTATACTGTTTTTATCGGTGTTTTTTTAGGTTGAAGTTTTTCAGGCGATAAAAGAAGCATTCTCATTTCTACTTTCATCATGATTCAATTTTTGCCTTTTTTTAGGTTGAAGACTTTTAGGTGATAAAAGAAGTATTGCGTATTAACTATTCCGCTCCCCAAACTCTAATCGTTTCATCCTACCATTCTTTCGCCCGTACCTGATCGCGCAGTGGTTCAAACGCAACCGTCGGATCTTTCTCTGTTGGAGCATTTACAAAATGCACAAACTTTTTACGCAATTGCGGATCGTTCACCACTTCACTCCATTCGCAATGATAAGTTTTCATCAAATGCTGGATTTCTACTTCCAGTTCTTCACCAATTCCCAAACTATCGTTAATTATCACGTTTTTAAGATAGCTCATGCCGCCTTCCATCTTGTTTAGCCAGGTTGCAGTACGCATTAACGGATCAGCTGTTTTGATGTAAAACATGATGAAACGGTCTAAATATTTGATACAGGTTTCTTTGTCGATATCATTTGCCAGCAATTGCGCATGCTGCGGTTTAGAGCCGCCATTGCCGCAAACGTATAAGTTCCAGCCTTTTTCGGTTGCAATAATGCCGAAATCTTTCGCCTGCGCCTCAGTACATTCGCGGATGCAACCGCTTACGCCGCTTTTTAATTTATGCGGAGAACGGATTCCTTTATACCGATGCTCCAGTTCGATAGCAAAAGATACACTATCGTGCAAACCAAAACGGCACCAGGTGCTGCCCACACAGCTTTTTACCGTACGCAAAGATTTACCGTATGCATGGCCGCTTTCCATTCCGGCATTCATTAAATCTTCCCAGATATCAGGTAAATCGTTTACGTGTGCGCCAAACATATCAATGCGCTGACCGCCAGTAATTTTGGTGTATAATCCGTATTTTTTAGCTACACTTCCAATTACAATTAAAGCATCCGGAGAAATTTCTCCGCCGGCAATTCTCGGCATAACCGAATAAGTTCCGTTTTTCTGAATGTTGGCTAAGTAGCGGTCGTTGGTATCTTGTATCGTGTCCTGTTTCAGAATCAAATCATTCCAAACACCAGATAAAATACTGGCAACTACCGGTTTACAAACCTCACAACCATCGCCTCGGCCTAAAAGGTCAAGCGCAATATCATAACTTTTTATTTTGTGTAAGCGAACCAAATCCAGCAGTTCCTGGCGCGAATAATCAAAATGCTCGCAAATTACATTTTTGATGTAAACGCCATTTTCTTTCAAAGTACCGTTTACCAAATCCTTAATCAGCGGCACACAACCGCCGCAACCAGTTCCGGCTTTGGTACATTTTTTAATGCCTTCAACTGTGGTAACACCATCTAAGTTTACGGCGTTGCAGATGTCGATTTTATTGATCGCTTCGCAAGAACAAATTAAAGCTTCATCCGGCAGCGACATTACGCCTGCACCAGCATTTTCTTCGCCTCCGCGGCTACCTAAAATCAAATCTTCCGGGTTTGGCGGCAAAACCAGTTTATTATTAACCGTTTGCAGCAGCATGTTGTAAGCATCGGCATCACCAATCAAAATGCCGCCCAGCAAATATTTTCCATCATTACTGATATTGATGCGCTTATAAACACCTTTATGCGTATCCTCAAAAATGATGGTACGGCAATCCGGTTCAGTTACAAAGTTATCGCCGAAGCTGGCCACATCTACACCAATCAGTTTCAGTTTGGTGCTCATGTCAAACCCGTAAAAAGCTTTTGCGCCTTCGGTGATTTGATTGACCACAACTTCCGCCATTTCATATCCCGGCGCAACCAAGCCGTAAATCATATTATCGTACAGCGCGCACTCGCCAATGGCATATACAAACTCATTGCTGGTTTGCATTTTTTCATTCACGATAATTCCGCCCCGTGTACCAACTTGCAATCCGGCTAATTTTGCCAGTTCATCACGCGGACGAATTCCTGCGGAGATAACCAGCATATCAATTTTCAGCTCGGTTTCATCATTAAATTTAAGCGATTCGATTTGATGATCGCCGGCAATTTCTAAAGTACTTTTACTAAGATGGATATTCAGACCGAGTTCTTTCAGTTTAGTTTGAAGTAGGTTGCTCCCGGCAGAATCTATTTGCCGCGGCATTAAGCGCGGCGCAAATTCTACTACGTGCGTTTCTTTGATACCTAAATCCAGCAACGCTTTGGCTGCTTCCAAACCTAATAAGCCGCCGCCCATTACGGCACCGTTTCTGGATTTTGCGGCGTGCGCCTTCATCATTTCCAAATCCTCAATGGTTCGGTAAACAAAAACGCCTTCTTTTTCTACGCCGGGAATATTAGGAACAAACGCACCAGAACCAGTAGCCAGCACCAAATAATCGTAATTTAAGCTGATGCCACTGCGTGCATGGACTTTTTTTTCTGCCAGGTTTATTTCCTGGACCGGATCACTTAAATGTAGCTGAATACCGTTTTCCTCATACCAAGTAGCAGAAGACATCGACAAGTCATCAGCAGTTTTCCCGTTAAAGTATTCACTTAAATGTACACGATCATACGCCCTTCGCGGTTCTTCACCAAAAACAATGATCTTAAAACCGGAAGATTTTTTGACCAGCTTTTCGCAAAACTTGTAGCCCACCATTCCGTTGCCGATAACCACAACTGTTTTTAGTCCGAATTCAGTTTCCATATCTGATACCTATCTAAATTGATAAATCACTTTATTTCAAAGCATCTGCCCTAAAAGCAGAAATGATTTATACAATTATAAGTATTTATGATACAAACTATACTTTTTTATTCATTTTTGATATTTTTGTAATAAAAAACATGATTAATATTAATATTCTGCTAAAAAAGGAATTAAAAGATGCAATAATTATGTTTTTATTATAACAAATCGGTAAAAAGACAATAAATCAACTTAAATTTTAACTTGGAATTGTAGTTTTTTCTGTAAAAATTAAAAAATACACTATCCAGAATCTCAGAATTGCGTTCTACTTAATCGACACTTTTAGAACTTTGGAGAAGGCATCAAAATTATAGAGGTAAAAAAAGCTTTTAATTTATCAATGTTACAATTTTTATGATATCGTCTTTACCGGATTTGAGTGTGAGTTTGTACATGTTTTAACTGATCCGGATTTTACGTTTTGTAAAATCTTTTGTTTTAGAAAGCAACAGGACAAGATTTTTTGAATCCGGCTACGGCAAAGCATCAACCCAAATAAAGCAGCACTTATATTTTACAAGAATAATATCAGTACAAACACAAATTTATCAGCATAAAAGAAGCACCGTTAATTCATTGATCTGATTTAACGGGCTTCAAATATTATTAGTCTTTAAGATTTGTAGGAACGATACCAGATTTATCAGCTGTTGTTGCCGGAAACTCGCCTTCAATCTCATTCAGTGCAGATGTTTTTGTTAGCTGAATAACAGTTTGCGTTCTGGCTTTTACCCATTTACCCAAACGCGGATTGTATGTTCCGCCAAGTTTGTAATAGATATTCTCGGAAGGTGTAGTGTAAGATAAACTTACTGTATTTGAACCTTGCCTGTAAAAAGGTTGAGTTAACAGCGTAACCGGATTAACTACATCATAAAAATCAGTATTAGCGATTTTGTAACCTACCGCTGGAGGACCGGCAGAGAACAAGGATCCACCAGTTGATATAAATAGTACATCTATTGGCTGGGTATCTTTTGTTACGGTTGTTCCGGAAAAAACAGCCATACCGAATGCATTACCACTGTTGGCTAATAGATTTCCATTTCTTGCGCCAAAACCATCACCATCGGTAGTAGTGTAATTGAATGACCGTATCCAGTTAGCAGAAGCGATACTTGTTGAACCGGGACCATTAAGCGTTTTTCCTGCTCCGCCAACGTAAAAGTAAGTGCCTTTTCTAGCCGTTCCTGTGGTTAGGTTAAATTTAAAAGTCCTGAACATAGTAGCTGGTGAGGCCGAACCACCGCCAGTTGCCCAACCGTTGGTAGGGAAACCTGCAGGAACGGATGCACCGGCATTATTGGTAACTACTATCGAATAAGGCGTTGCATCGAAATTAATATCCCGCGTGGCAAGTAATTGGATGTATTCATAATTTCCATCAACATTACCGGAAACATCATTGATAAAACCACTGATTACCATCGGGGTAGTTTCTATGGTTGAGCTAAGCACCTGCACATCCGAAGCTTTGCGCAAACGGATTTGTGGCGTTAGCTTACCATCTGCAGCGGCTGCATTAAAAACGATTCCGTAAAAATTAGCGCTTACGGGTAAACCAGTATTAGCAAATGTTGCTGAAGCTTCGGTATGTAAGGTGATATTGTCAAACCCATCGTTCAGGGTTTTATCGCCAGCATATTTATCCGTGGGCGTTGGCAAAGGATCAAAACCACCTTTTACGATAGCCACCAAAGTACTTTCATAAACGGAGGGATTAGCAAGAATGGAACTGCTGGGAACGCGGTTAGCAAGAATAGTTTTTCCGCTTGCAATTTTGGTAACTGCAGTAGCCGGAACATTTGTAATCTGTAATATTCCGTCAACCCTTTTCAGCACACCGCCAGCAACGTTTACGCTGACAGAATCTCCGGAAACATATTTTGCAGCATCAGCGCCGATGGGAATTGAAATACCGCGAAGTGCCGATAAACGACGGCGATCCTGAATAACCAGTAATCCGGCAGGCATATTTGCGCCGCTATAATCGGAAACTACAATGCCTGTGATTTGAATAGAACCGTACATGTTATCTACATTCAGCATAACATCTGCGCCTTTGTATAAGTTGCGCAAATCGTACAATGGTATATATGGACTAATTTTGCCTCCGGGATAATTACCGTCTTTTTTGCAACCAGCAAAGGCAATTAACAGCAACAAAATATGAACTAAATATTTTTTCATTTGAATAATTATTAAATCGATTCGATTAAGTTTCATGCTTCTTTTATCACCAAAAAAATGGAATCATTGTACTTTTTTATGTTGATTCAAAACAAAACTCAACGCAAACTTTATTGGCATAAAAGAAGCATCATGATTTTCATCTGATTTCAACCTAAATATGGTTCAACACAATTTAGAGTTTCTGCCACCAAACCTGCGTGGATATAGCATCAGCTCCTTGCGATAAAATAGCAGCTTTATAATTTGTTGGGTTTGCAGATTGCACATAAACCGGATAAGTCATGCGTGCAGGCATTACACCGCCATTTCTTAAACCTGGGCCTTGGGGCAAAATCGGGTGGCCGGTACGACGGTACTCAAACCATTGCTGCATATCTTCCAGAAATAAAGCATAATATTTTTGCAGATGTATTTTTTCCATCTTATCATCCAGCGATAAAGAGTTATTCCAGGAAATATCTGCTCCGGTAAGATAAGTGCGAAACTCCGGAGAGTTGATTGTAGGCACAACAGTAGGAACGCCGGAAGCCGGCGAATTTGGCCAGGTTGGCAACCAGAAGGTTAATCCGCTTAAAACACCGGTTTCCCAATAAGTTTGTGCTGTTCCGGTTGTAATAAATCCTTTAACAGAAGCTTCAGCAAGTATATGTTGCAGTTCAGCATAATTCATGATCAAACCAGTCATCTGGTCGGTTTGTAAAGATACCGCGGACGTGTTTGAATAAAAATAAGCTTGCTTAGGCGCACCGGTTCCGGCCAGATAACCACTTGGAACGCCAGCAAAACCACTAGGGCCTTGTGCAATGCCCCAACGGTTAAACCCGCTTGTACCATAAATAGATGTATTTATTCGTGGATCAGCCCAGTTTACCAAATGATCGATAAAAAAACTTCCTATCGCCGGCGCGCGCCAATCTTGCTCTCTAACTGTTTGATAAGGAGAAATATAAACGCCGCCCGTCCATCTTAAAAGAGCGGAATCATCATTACCGGCCATAATTGGATACGTTGATGCCTGTGTATCTATTATATCTTTTATTTTAGCAATCGCATCCGCAGAAACCCCGGCTTTACCGGAAAGCTTTAACAATAAACGCAGGTACAACGAATTTCCAAATTTGCGCCATTTAGCAACATTGCCATTAAAAACCGGATCGCTTGAACCTTTTATAGCTGTTCCGGCTGCAAGCAAGGTATTTGCAGTTTCTAATTGTTTAAATATATCCAGGTAAATATCCTTTTGCTTATCAAACGGTGGTTCATAAATACTACTGTCTTTAGCCAAGTTAGATTTCGAATAAGGTACATCGCCGTAAGTATCCGTTAACATCGAATAAATCCATGACTGGCAGATCAAAGAAATGCCCTGGTAAGAAGTATTTAGGGTAAGCGGCTGGCTGGAAATATTATAAATATCCTTGAAATTGGTAAGCTGCGAGTACCAGGCATTCCACAGATAATCTGCATAAGTATTCCGGTATTCGTACCGAAAAACAGCTGCTTCATCATCCATTATGCTAACGGTAACTTGCATCAACTCATTATTAAAATTTCTGTTACGCTGCATGTTGGCACTTACAGTTGCTACTAATGCAGGAGCTAAAAGCTGCTGCGGCAATGCATTTGGTGTATTAATTGGGTCTGTATTGATTTCCTCAAAATCTTTAGTACAGGAAGATAATACCGCAGCAAACAGCATGACAGTATATATCAATTTATATATTTTACTTTTCATTTTTTGTTGAATTAAAATCCGATAACTAGGTTTAAACCAAATGTTCTGGTGGATGGAAATTGTGCAATTTCAAAGCCGGTTACGATATCACTTCCGCTAAGTGTTCCGAATTCTGGATCAAACATTGGCCAGGGCGACCAGATGTATAAATCACGGCCGTAAACACCAATGGTTGCGCGTTGTAGCCCGATCCGTTGCGTAAGTTTTGGCGGAAGTGTGTAATCAATTCTGGCTTCGCGGAATTTAATAAAATCGGTGCTAAAAGTACTTCCTTCGGCATTATCAACACCCATTTGCGAGCGATAGTAAGCATCAATATCGAAGGCAACCACATCATTTTGACGATAAGTACCATCAGCATTTTGAATTACGCCATTACCAATAATCCCGTTGTACCTTCCCGGAAGTGTGCTTTTTAGTTTGCCCTGCTCCACCATTTTATAATTGGTAAGCGAGTGGGCAACAGCTCCGTATTGCGCATCAAACAATACGTTTAAACGAAACTGTCTATAACTCCAGTTGCTACCGATGCTGGTTTTAAACTTCGGGTTGGTATTGCCCAGATAAAGTACGTTCGAACTGAGTTTGGCCACGCCAGTAGTAGCATCATAAATTACTTGCCCATCTGGTGCACGTTGATAACCTCGCCCATACAAATCGCCTATGCTGCCGCCTACTTTGGCTACAATTTGTCCGCCGCCAACTGCACCCGTTCTCAGGATTACAGAACTATCGGCCAGTTCTGCTATTTTGTTGCGATTTGCAGTGAAGGTTGCATACAACGACCATTTGAACCCACTTCTGGTTTGCAGCGGTGTTCCGTTTGCAGCAAGCTCTATACCGCGGTTATTTACCTGGCCAATATTAGTTAGCACTTGCGTATATCCCGAAGCGCGGTCAACAATCCTGGATAAAATCTGGTTTTTGGTGTTTCCTGAGTATAATGCCAGATCAAAACCCAATCGGCTTTTAAATAATCGGATATCAGCACCAACTTCATAAGTAGTGGTTGATAACGGTTTTAAATTCGGGTTTGGTAATAAAGTTGGATTTTGTAGCGCACCTCCAGGATATAAACCACTTCCTGTAATGCTGTAATTATAGGAAGTTAAATAAGGAGTAGTTCCGCCGCTTCCTACCTGAGAATATGATGCCCTGAGCTTTGCAAAGTTAACTTGTGAAGGAAGCTTGGCAAATTCTGACAAAATAAAACTTCCACTTACTGAAGGATAAAAAAAGCCAGAATTTATTTTACGGTACGGTGTTGCTAACGTACTGGTATAATCTTTACGGCCAGTTACATCTACATAAAGATAATTTTTGTACGCAGCTGATAGTAAGCCATAAAAACTGTTAAAAGTGTACTTGCTTTTATCTGGTAAGGAAACTAGCGGACCAGCCGCATTTGCAACCGTGTATAAACCAGGATAGGTTAATGAATCTGCCCGAATTTCATCTTTGTTATATTTATTAATAAGCGTACTTCCACCGGCAGTTAAAGTTAAATCAATATCTTTTATTACTTTTTTATTGTACCGCAGCAAAAAGTCGCTACTTGCTTCCTGCGTATTGATATTTTGTGTACGATAAGAGCCTTTCACTAATCTAGAACCTGCATCATAAGGCCGATCCTGCTCGCGCTGCTCATAGCCCATATCTAAAGATGTTCTTACTTGCAGACTTAATGCTTTTGTAAAATTGTAAGTAGCCTGTATATTTCCGGTTATGGAGTTACGTGTTGTTTTATTGATAAATTCATAAGATACTGCATAAGGATTTTCCGGGAAGGAACTAAACGGATACTGAATAGCACGGTCTTCCTGTCCAAGTTTCCAGTAATTTTTCAACCCAAAAGGGTCTGCATTGGGCTGCCAGAAAATAAACCAGTACATCAACGACTGGTTGCCGTAACCTGCGCCCGGCAAATTATCACTGAATTTATTGTTGTAATTTATTTTTGATGCGATTGTAAGTTTATCGTTCACTTTCGAGTTAACAGATAAAGCTACCGAGTTACGGCCATAACCGGTATTGGGCGTAATCCATTCGTTTTTAACGTTAGTTGCCGAAAAACGCGCTGTTGTTTTATCCGTTCCGCCATCTACACTGATAGAATTTGTAAAGGTTTTACCAGTGTCAAAAAAGCGGCGTATTTTATTGGTATAAGGCACCCAGGGCGTTCTGGTGGTACCAACTTTTTGCGTAACCGGATCGTATTGAAAAAAAGATTGTCCGTCAAACTTTGGTCCGTAAGCAGAACTTGTACCGCTCGTGCTGGCGCCATCGGCAGTAGCACCGTAAGAATAATAACCTGCGCCTCCTAATCCTTGTCCGTATTCATATTGAAAATCGGGCCAACGATTTACGGTCTCAAAAGAAGCATTAGAATTAAAAGTAATACCCAGGCCTTTTCTTTTGGGATTGCCGGATTTGGTGGTAATAATAACGGCACCGTTTGCACCGCGCTGTCCGTATAAAGCAGCAGCTCCCGGGCCTTTTAATACCGTAACACTTTCAATATCTTCCGGGTTAATATCGTTGATACTGCTGCCATAATCCGCAGGCTGATTATCACTGCCCACGCCATATACCAAATCACTGGCATTTGCCGTACGCCTGCCGCTACTGTTGTTAATTACGACGCCATCTAAAACAATCAGTGCTTCGTTATTACCGGTAAGGTTATTTTCACCGCGTAAAATAATTTTATTTGATCCGGCTGGGCCACTGTTTGACCTTACCAAATTTAAACCGGCTACTTTACCGGAAAGTGCATCCGTCCAGTTGCCGGCAGGTGCATCTGTGAGTTGCTCGCCTTTTACGACCGGTGCAGAATAACCTAATGCTTTTTCATCACGCTTAATCCCTAATGCGGTGGTAATGGTTACTTCCTTTAATGCCGTACTGGAAGTTGCCAGTTTTAAAACGAGGTTATTCTCATCTTTATTTATTACCCGTTTTATTTGCTTGTAACCTAACAAGGAAAAGGTAACTGCGGTATTTCCGGCTGTACGAAAAGAAAACCTGCCCTGCGCATCACTAATCGCTAAAACTTTTCTATTGCCATTCATGATATTTACGCCAGGCATCGGGCCTGCATCGGTACTGTCTATTACTACTCCTTTTACAGCATAAATATTTTGGGCAAATGCTGCTTGGTACAGCGGAAAAAATGCTAGTAAAAACAGCACAAAAGCCGGTTTAAACATTGGCTTTTTGAGGGAAACCTGCGTGTTATGTTTTTGGCTTTTATAAAACTGATTGACAGTTTTTGTACCGGCAAATTCATAACATCTAATAAAATTTTCAGTAAAAATCCCCATTTGATCCTCGTTAATTAAAATGATTAATTAGAAGCTAAATTGAGATAACAATATGTTGTTTAGATTAAATAACAGTCATGCTTACATTAATATTTAACTTAACAAAACAGTTAAAAAAACAATTTTTGATGAGGTATAATTTATCAATCTTTCCAAAATAATTTAATTAAGTTATTGACTAAAAGAATTTTAACAAAAAAATATCACTATTAAACAAATTTAATTTTAAAAATTGCAATTATCAGACAGCTTAATTTTTGCTTAACAAAATCTTAATATCGGGTTTACAATCAGTATAAATACAAGGTTCATTTTTGTGCTATTCAAGCTGACCTTTTGTAAGGAGCAACTGCTGCTTTTCTTCATCTTTTCTTTCAAGCAAATACTATGGCAAACCGCCGAAATTTTATAAAATCCGGTTTAACCGGTTTGGCAGGAATCAGTTTATTACCTGCTGTGAATACATTTGCAACAGGCAACAAACTTCCTACAGCTGCCGGAAACTTTAAACTGCGTTTTGCTTTGGCTTCTGATGGCCATTATGCGCAGCCCGGTACAGATTCGGATGTGTTTTACAGTAATTTAATCTCCTGGTTAAGTAAAGAACACCAGCAAAACCACCTTGATTTTGTAATAATAAACGGCGATTTAGTACATAATCGGCCAGATTTGTTATCGAAAGTAAAAGAAACCTATTTGGATAAACTGCCAGTTCCTTACCATACCATTCCTGGTAATCATGATTTTGCGGATGCTAAAGTGTGGAAAAACGTTTTTGGTTATGAAGATAAATACACGCGGGAATATGGCGACATCGGCTTCGTTTTTGCCAATACAGCGGATACCAAAGGCGGATATGTTTGTCCGGACAATGCCTTTTTAAAAGCTTCTTTTGAGCAGTTTAAATCTAAAAAGATTGTTTTTGCAATTCTGCATATCGCACCGCATCAATGGTTGCCGGAAGAAGACAAAATATTTTTGAACTGCCCGGAAACGGTTGAATTGTTACACGCTTATCCAAACATTAAAGCCGCGTTTCATGGCCACGATCATTCGCTGGATGGCGTTCGATATACCGGCAAATTTCCGCATTTTTTCGATTCGCATTTTGGCGGCAACTGGGGCACAGATTATAAAGGTTACCGCATTGTAGAAGTTAGTTTGGATAACCAGATTGCTACCTATCAGGTTAATGCGAGCCAGAATCCGAAGTTAAACAGCAGTAAAATTTAAGCTCATCATCTGCATGAGTATAGTTGTTGTAGTTGCTAACGCTTTTGATCTTTTGCTGATACTTCTTTTATCGCCTAAAAATCTTTATCGTTTAAAAATTTAAAAAAATACAAAACTATTTTTAGTGGATAAAAGAAGCATTCAAAATTTCTACTAAAATAAAAACTTTGCTTCTGTAACAAAGCTCACGCAATCTTACAACTGTACAAGGTTTACTGTTTGTTAATTTTTAGTTAATGTAAAGCCTGTTATTTCGCAAAACCTGATTAGCATTTATGAAAAAACTATCTTTTCTACTTTCTTCTGTGTTGCTGCTAAGTTTCAGCTTATCTGCCCAGCAGATACCGCAAAACACCAAAATTCCTGCTACTGTAAACAACGTGCAGCCGTTCTTATTTTCGGTCAATACGTTAACTGCAGCTGCTCCGGCCTGGGGTTTGCAATATTCGGGCAGTTACGGTGAAACTGCCTTGGCGCCATTTGGCTATAATGGCGTTGATCAGCAATTGGCTGTAAAAGGTTATTTGGGCAACCGCTTTACGTTATACGCCAATGCCGCATTAGGTTTTGCCCGTTCTGACGGCGGCGTGACCAGTGCACAACAAGCCGAAGTTTTGCGTGATGTGATTGGCGGCAAACAATTGTTTGGACCACGCATTGGTTTAGGATTTGGCGTGAGCCGCGACTTTACAAACGTTAAATCAATTTTTAGTCGGATTACCGCTTCTTTTGATGCTGCATCCTGGCGATTTGGCGGCAACATGCGTTTCGAAAAAGCATTTGACCGAAACCGCGATAATATTGATTTAATTTCGAGTGCAGGTTTTCATCACCGCATTTACAAACAGTTTTTTGGCGGAGTGGAAGCCGTAGGCGAAGATTTAGAAGGTTTTTGGGAAGCAGATGAAGCAGAAGGCGGCGCAAAATTATTAGTTGGCCCGTCCATCAACCTCATGCCACAAGGTTCGCGTTTTTCTTTTTCGCTTTGTGGCGGACCCATTTTTTATGCCACTAAAAGCAGCGTTATCCCATCCGAAGCGGTAAGAGATTTGGCTGCCTCCAGAAACGGTTATACGGTTAGGGCGCAGGTTGCCTTTAATTTACACCCATAATTTTGTTAAAACTCTTAAATTTAAAGCATGATTGATTCTATAAAAAAGTTGTTAATAGTGGCGGCATTGGCATCTGGAGTACTGCACCAAGCTGACGCACAATTACCCGGACAAATAAAAAATACCAAGCAGGTGCTTTTGCCCAACGGCTGGAAATTAAGCCCGGCTGGCAGATCTTTGGCTTTAGGCGATTTACCTTTGAATATGCAGTTAAGCAGTTCGGGTAATTTGCTGGCCATTACCAACAACGGACAAAGCACACAATCGGTGCAACTGATAGATCCGCGAAGCGAAAAACTGCTGGACGAAAAAGTGCTGGGCAAATCCTGGTACGGCATTACTTTCAGCAAAAACGAAAAACAACTTTTTGTATCCGGCGGAAATGATAACTGGATTTTAAATTTCCCTATCGAAAATGATAAACTTGGCAGAGCGGATACCATTAAACTGGGCCGCGTTTGGCCAAAAGATAAAATTTGTCCAACCGGATTAACCATCAATAAAAACAGCACTAATTTATATGCGGTAACTAAAGAAGACAGCTCGCTGTACGTGATTGAACCTGCAAGTCGTAAAATTCTAAAAAAGGTACAGTTGGCCGCCATTGCTTACAGCTGTATTTTATCTCCGGATGAAAAAACGCTGTATATTTCTTTGTGGGGAGGCGATCAGGTAGTTGCTTATAATACGGTTTCGCAAAGCATTACGGCCAGCATCAGCACCGGTAATCATCCAAATGAGTTGCTGCTAAATAAAACCGGAACTTACCTTTTTGTAGCCAACGCCAGCGATAACTCGGTTTCCATTATCAGCACAAAAACCAATAAAGTGGTAGAAACGGTTTCTACCTCACTCTATCCTACGCGCTTAACCGGTTCTACAACCAACGGTTTAGCCTTATCTGCCAATGAAAAAACACTTTACATTGCCAATGCGGATAACAACTGCTTGGCTGTATTTGATGTAACCAAACCGGGCAACAGTCAAAGCTTAGGTTTTATACCGGTTGGCTGGTATCCAACCAACGTAAAAACTTTGGGCAGCAAAATACTGGTTTCCAACGGTAAAGGTTTAACCTCAATGGCCAATCCACTCGGGCCGCAACCAGTTTTAAAAATAGATAATAGCGGTTATCAAATGGGCAGTACGGTTAACAGTCGGTTGCAATATATTGCAGGTTTGTTTAAAGGTTCGCTTTCGTTTATTGAGGCACCAAAACCCGAAACCTTGAAAGCTTATACCAAACAGGTTTATGCCAATACTCCTTTTACCAATAAAAAAACGTTACTGGCTGATGGAGAAGCTGGCAATCCGATTCCGCGTAAAGCCGGAGAAAAATCGCCCATCAAACATGTTTTTTACATCATCAAAGAAAACCGTACTTACGATCAGGTTTTGGGTGATATGTCCGAAGGAAACGGCGATACTTCGCTGTGTATTTTCGGCAAAAAAGTAACGCCAAACCATCATGCCATTGCCAAAGATTTTGTTTTGCTGGATAATTTTTATGTGGATGCCGAAGTAAGTGCCGACGGACACAACTGGAGCATGGCCGCATACGCAACAGATTTAGTAGAGAAAACCTGGCCAACCAGCTACGGTAACCGCGGCGGCAGTACCAGTTTTGAAGGTGGACGTGTAGTTACTTATCCGAAAGATGGTTTTATTTGGGATTATTGCAAACGTGCCGGCATAACATACCGCAGTTATGGCGAGTTTGGCGAATTTAACGAAGCGCACATCAAATCGCTTAAAGGCCACATGGGCCCGCATTCTCCAGGTTTTGATATGGATGTTACTGATCAGGTGCGTACTGATGCCTGGGAACATGATTTCGATTCGTTATCTGCCATCAAAGCTGTTCCGCAGTTTAACACATTGCGCATTTCCAACGATCATACCAGCGGGCAAAGAAAAGGTAAAATATCGCCCGTTGCAGCAGTTGCAGATAATGATCTGGCTGTTGGACGGATTTTGGCACATCTTTCGGAAAGTCCGGTTTGGAAAGAATCCGTTGTTTTTATTCTGGAAGATGATGCGCAAAACGGACCAGATCATGTGGATGCACACCGTTCACCAGCTTTTATTGTCGGCCCGTATGTCAAACGAAACGCAGTTGTACACACCATGTATACCACGTCTGGTTTTTTAAGAACGATGGAACTGATTTTAGGCTTGCCGCCGATGAGCCAATACGATGCCGCAGCGATGCCTTTGTATGAATGCTTTACCAGCAAGGCTGATTTTACACCATTTCAGCTTAAACCGGCTTTGGTTGACATTAATAACCGCAATGTTGCCGTGAACGAAAGCAGTAAACGTTCCGAAAAATTTAATTTTGCCAAAGAAGATGCTGCGCCTGATCTGGATTTAAATGAAGTGGTCTGGAAATATGTAAAAGGCGAAAATTCGGTAATGCCCGCACCAAAACGCAGTGCATTTGTCATTCTGGAAAAGAAAAAGAAAAAAGATGACGACGATTAAGCTAAACAGGTTGATTAGCAACGTATTTCTACTTTCGGTTTTTTAGGTGATAAAAGAAGCACTATCGCACTAACTATGATAACTCAAAACTGTATTTAATTAATCTCTAAAAATTCCTTCAAAAGCAGCTTTTCTAACGTTCAATTTTCAGTTTTTTTTTAACTAAAAAAGACAAACATCAGATTTTTTGCTTTTGAAGGAATTTTAGAAAATAATTCTTCTCCTGAACTAATTAATTCTGCGGACGATCTGCCATTGCAACGCCCCAGGTTGCACTTGGTTTACTGCCCATCTCGAACGTTAAATCTCCGCCTTGCGCCAGCTCCTGATACAAAATATAAGAATGACTGAACTTTTTGCCGTTAAAAGAAGCACTCTGGATATAAATATTCTGTGCACT
Source organism: Janthinobacterium lividum (assembly GCA_050955045.1). Taxonomy (GTDB): domain Bacteria; phylum Bacteroidota; class Bacteroidia; order Sphingobacteriales; family Sphingobacteriaceae; genus Mucilaginibacter_A. Next base: position 108,438 of record JBPBQV010000001.1, read on the forward strand.
GTTATTTTTAGCGATAATGTGCAGTTTTTTGCCTGCGGCTAATTGTACTGTTGCTTCATCAAAAAGCGGACTGCCAAACACATAAGTTCCGCTTGATGGATTTACCTGATAAAAACCCAGAGAAGATAAAATATACCAGGACGACATTTGACCAACATCTTCATTACCAATAATTCCGTCGGTTTTATCAGTATAAAAACGGTTCATGATGTAACGTACTTTCTCAGCAGTTTTCCAGGGCTGGCCGGCGTAAGCATACAGATAAGTGATGTGGTGCGATGGCTCATTTCCGTGCGCATATTGCCCAATCAAACCTGAAATATCGGGTGAACTTTCTTTGCCCATACTTCCTTGCGCAATAAACAAAGAATCCAGTTTTATCAGAAACGGTTTATCGCCACCTTGCAAAGCAATCAATCCTTTTACATCCTGCGGCACCAGCCAGGTGTATTGCCAGGCATTTCCTTCCGTGTAATCATCAGCACGATGGCGCGATTCAAACGGACTGAAAGGTGTTCTCCATTCTGTTGCCGAAATCCGGCCCCGCATAAAATGCGTTTTCGGGTCGAAGTAATAATGATAGTTTTGGCCTCTTTTACTGAAATATTCGTAATCAGCAGTTTTGCCCATTTTTTTGGCCATTGCTGCAATTGCCGCATCAGAAACGGCGTATTCCAAGCCCATCGCAACAGATTCCACCGTGCTATCCGCTGGAATAAAACCGTATTTCTGCACGTAATGCAGCGCGCGGTCGGTATCCATTGCGCTTGCTTTTACTGCTTTATAAGCCAGTTCCGCATCAAAACCTTTATAACCCTTTAAATAAGCGTCAACTACAACTGGCACAGCACTATAACCTACCATCGTATTGGTTTCATTGCCCATCAAATGCCACACCGGCAACTTGCCCTGCTGCTGATAAATGGCCAGCATGGTGTTAACAATATCGTTGATTTTTTCTGGCTGAATCAAAGTATAAAGCGGATTTAAAGCGCGGTAAGTATCCCACAAAGAAAACGTGGTGAGGTTGGTAAATGCTGCTTTTGCATATACTTTTTTGTCTGTGCCGAGGTAATCGCCATTATGATCATTGAAGATGGAAGGCGCAATCATACTGTGGAACATGGCCGTATAAAAAATGCGTTTTTGCGTCTCATCAGCAGTTGTAATTTCTACTTTGTGCAAAGCTTTGTTCCATTTCTGATCTGCTTCTGCAACTACCTGGTTAAAGTTCCAGCCTGGGATTTCAGCCTGAATATTCATCAATGCATTCTCGGCACTCACCGGAGAAACGCCAACCTTGATCAGCACTTTTTCGCCAGCCGTTGTGGCAAATGTTAAAACGCCTTTTACTTTTTCGCCGGTTAAAGCAGTTCCGGTTTTGGCTACCAAACTGTCGTACACAGAGAAGTTTTTGATCGGTTTCGAAAAAACTGCTGCAAAGAAAATCCGCTGATCTTTTGCCCAGCCGGTGGAAAAACGGTAACCAGTAATCGTTGTTTCATTGATTTGTTTAATCGAAGTTTTCGTCGGTCTATCCCAGTTCAAACCTTCCTTCAAATCAATTATAATGTGTGATTGATCATTTTTTGGGAAAGTATATTCATGGAATCCCATGCGCTCGCTTGCCGTTAAGCGCACGCCAATGTTGTAACGTTTCAGCTTTACTGCATAAAAACCAGGTTTAACAGTTTCATCCTGATGACTAAAAAGCGAAGTATATCCGCTTAAAATATCTTTCTGCGTGCCTTTTGTAAGCAGAATCGGGCCGGTTGTGGGCATAAAAGATAAATCGCCCAAATCACCAATTCCAGTTCCGCTCAGGTGTGTATGCTGAAAGCCAACAATGGTAGAATCGGTGATGTGGTATCCGGAACACCAGTCCCAACCTTGCGCAATATTGCTTGGTCCCAATTGTACCGCACCAAAAGGAACATTTGCACCCACAAAAACGTGCCCGTGGCCGCCCGTACCAATATATTGATCTACATATTTGGTGAGATTCTGGCTTTGCTGCGCCGCAGCAGACTGATAAAAAAAGGCACTTAAAAACAGCATAACCAAACTGTTTTTGATGTTCATCTTATTCGTATTCATAATTTTATGTGGTAAAAGAAGCATTGCATTAATATTGATTTTATTTTGATAACTGATCCAGCTTAAACCGCAAAATCTCCACAGATTCCTTCACTCTGGAAACAATGACATACATCCAGCCGTCCTTAATTATGGTGTGCGGATAGCCGTACTGGCCGCCTTTCCACAAACCTTCCTGCTTTAGTTTATAAATTTCATCAGCAATTATATAGTGATGATTAAACAATTTTTCATCATCAGAAATACTCAACATCAGTGGGTTACGATCATAATGATGTAGCGTATCCGGAATGCCAACGTAATAAACGCGGCCGTCCGGCAAATGACCGAAATGGAATTTGCTGTCGTTATCGCTGAATAAAGTTTCCTGTGGTTTGCTCCAGGTTTTGGCATTATCGGCACTTTCGGTCAGCCACAAACGGCCTTTCCAGCCTTTTCCGGTTACGCGTAAAAGCATGTGGATCACGCCATTTTTAGTTTGATAAAAAGAACCTTCGCATAAAGGTGGAAATCCATTTTTTGTTGCTGGAGCATAAAAAGCCGACGAATTATCTTGTGTGTACAAAGAATCTGCATAAAAGCTGCTCGTTTTCCAGCAGGATATACCTAAAGGATCATCGGTGTAAGGAAATAGGAAATTTCCGCTGATGAGCAATCTTCCACCCTTTAACTGCTGCGGACCATGATTTGGAATTAACGGAACGTTCAAATCTATTTCGGTGCTCCAATGTTCACCATCTTCACTCGTTACCGCATATAATTTTGTTTGGGTCCGATGCTTTGTATATTCACCAAAATAAGCAACCAAAGTTTCGTTATGCTGATACCATCCGGCAGCAGTTAATACATTTAAAGTATCGTTGGTTTTGGAAGGTTCGGCAAGCACTTTTGGTTCCGACCAGGTTTTAAAATTCGAAGAAACCGCATATACAACACGTTGCCCAGGCGAATCTTCATCTTTAATCCCGCTCGACCACATCGCATAAAACTTATTGTTAAAGCTGATGATCGCAGGATGATGATTATACAGCCAATCTTTTCCCGGCGTAAAAATCATGCTGCGCTCTATATTGAGCCGCGGCAAACCTTTCTCTGTAGTGTAGTTATTACGAATTTCCGGTGCTTGCGCCCAAATTTCCACCGATAAAAGAAGCATCAAAATCAAAGCAGAAAATTGGCTTATTCTGATCATAATTGCTTTGGCAAAACTTTGGCAGATGCTGTTTTTAACGCCTTTAAATGAGCATCCGTAACATTACCAAACAGCGAAACACCGCCTGCACCATTATTTAAGGCATTTTCTATACCTTGCTGCACTTCATTATCATTCTTAAAATCAGACAGATATAAACCGGCATAAAGGGGAAATTTACCTTTTAATGCAGTTACGCCTTCTGCAACGGCATCGCCAATCCACTTTACGTTTTCCTTGTAAAAACCATGGTAAATCATGGGGCAAACACCGCTGATGTTCCAGTTTGCCCAATCCTGTTTTACATTCCGGTGCGCAATATCGGGCGTTGGAAAAACTGCCGCCGTAATTGGTTTTTTGTACGATTTTGCAACACTTGTTAAACGTTCCACCACTTTGTTTACTTGCTGATAACGAAACAATCGCCAGGACGGGCTGGCTTCCGGATATTGCACCGTGTCGATGTCGGTTCCACTTTCAGCTTTGTAAGCAGCTTTACAAACTTTGCAATAACAGTAATCGTATTCCGGCAGCTCGCTGGTTTGAACTATTTTGTAGTTATCCCACAAATTTACCGGCAAAATCACATCGCAAAAACGAACATAATCCAGGTGGATGCCATCCACATAATCCTTTTTTAAAGCCGTTGCATAATCGTTTTCCAGATATTGCTTCACTTCCTCGCGCGACGGACAAAGCCAGCGATAATAATTAACATAAGGCGGATGATCGGCGCATGATTCACCTTTTCGGTTTACAGCATACCATTCTGGATGCGCATCCAGCAAAGTTTTCTCGCCGCGGTTCATCGTCCAAATCCAGCGGTGCGCTTCAATCTGATGCGCTTTTGCTGCGCGGAAATGCTTCTCGCTGTCATTCTCAAAAAATATTCCGCGGATACCGGCTTCATAATATTTTTGATAACGCTCGGTTAATTCTGCTTCAGTATCTTTTAGATTAGGATTCGTCCAAACCCAATGTTTCCAACTTTTTTTTGGTGCCGAAACCAGTATTTCAGATTTAGAAACAGCCGGTAAAACTGCTGCGGATAATCCTGCCAGTAAACTCGTTTTTACAAAATTTCTGCGATCGCTCATCGTATTTTATTTGATTATTTCGATTAAACCTTCATCATTTATGCGGATAGTTGCACTACCTTCTGCCGCAACTGTAGCTGTAAACTGATCTGCCGAAGCTTCCATTTTCAACTGATTAACTTTACCATCAACAGTTGCCTGCGGATTAATTTCTAACGCAGCCATTGTAGTTGCATACTTTTTAAATTTTTGCTGATACTGTTTTTGCCGGTAATAAATCAGCCACAAATACTGCTTCTGCTTTTCAGAAAAAGGCATGGTAAAAACAGCATCATTTTTACGGGTAAATTGCAGATAACCAAACCGTTCCGGGTAATGCATGTTGATTACACCTTGTGGCGACCAAACCCAGTTATGTTCCGGCAGGTTTTTTCCGGAAGCATCCGTTTGTTTAACATTTTTGTTTCCAATGATCTTCGTATCCCATTCTACACGCGAAAAGTTGATGCGCCATTGCGTACCTTCTTCCGGCATATTAAACGGAAAACCCATACGCAAACTTTTCAGCGGAACAGCCATTTCTACTGTCCAGCCTTTGTCCATGTCTTTTGGATTATTCAGCGTTCCATCAATTTTAACGCCTGATTTCAGTCCTTCCACGTCCCAGCCAATGAGCGCATCGCCGCCATTGCGGTAAGGTTTGGGCAGAAAAAGATCAAAAATTTTGTTGATTGCATTCACCTCAATTTCAAAATATTGATGCGTATTATTATCCGGATCGATAAAAATCTCAAAATCATTATCCTTAAAAATAATATCATCATGATGCATTTGCGTGGCAAAAACCTGCGGCTCCTGCAATTTTGCCGCGATAAACAAAGTAGAATCGTTCCACAACATTTTTACCTGTGTTTTAAAGGTTGGCAACGGTTTCAAGCTGCCTTCAATATCCACGAACTCTGTTGTCCAAGCTGCTTTTTGCCAATCACTTTCCTGCAGATTTCCATCCATTTTTAACGGCTGATCGGTGTGCTGCACCACATAGTTTTTGGGCGTGCTAAAAAGATGCTCTAAATCTGTAAAATTGTTCTGGGCCATCAGCCTGGAGCTTTCAGCCATCAGCAAAAACAAAATTGCAATGCTTCTTTTATGCCTTAAAAATCTGTCTCTGTTCAATTTTAATGTTTTTAGTTTGAGGTTTTTGCACTGATAATCCCTATTTCTGCAGCCGTAATTCCATTACCATTTACGCTGTGTTTCCCCACAAAACGAATGAATTTTGTAGTAATTAAATGTGGCAGTTGCACTACCTGGTTAATCGGGTTTGCACGAATATTAGAAAACTCGCCACTGGTAATTTCCCCCCAATCGATACCGTTTTTACTGGCATAAAAGGAGTATTGATCTGCCACGCCTGCCAGCTTGTTATCCTGCCGCGGCAAATAAGTAAAGGCAGAAATGATAGTAATTTTCCCCAGATCAATACTGATTATTCCGGGCGAAAATTGCTGCGTGCTATCAGTTTTCAACGTGCTCCACAAGGTGTTTTTATCTTCATCAACCGCATTCTGAACGTTGGATGATGCATTTATTTCCAGTACTTTCCAGCCAGATTTGCTTACTTCAAACTGTACAGAACTTACCTCACCAACTTGATTTCCATCGATTGCAACCGCTCTAACCAAACCTCCGTTTTCCAATAAAAAAGGAGCTTTGTAAGCTGGAGAATTTGCAGTCGGCATCGTTCCATCCAACGTAAAATGCAAAGCCGAAACCGGCGCTACCGTTTCAATTTTTACCATTCCTTTTGGATCTCTGCTGATGCCTGGCGCGCTCAAATGCACTGGTTCTTTGTACAAACTAAAATCGCTTAAAGCAATGCCAACCGGAGATTTAGTTATGCGCAAACGAACTTTTTGTGCGGTAATATTTTGTAACAAACGGATCAGCCGGTTTGCACCAATGCTGGTTGCTGAAGCAATTTGCTGCCAGTTGCCGTTGCGCCAAACGTCTATTTCAAAAGCTTCAATGCGCTGTCCAAGCTTGATATTTTCGCGTAAACGGATCACGTTGAAAGTTTTTTCAGCACCTAAATCAAGCGTTAAAAAAGGTATTTTTACATTGTCATCTGTTGCCCAATACGAGTAGCGATCATTATCCAATAAAAACTTCGGACCAAAATTATTGCTGTTTTTACCACGGATATTACTGGCTTGGATTACTGCGCCTTTTGCAAGGTTCGTAGCGAAAGTTTCCTTCAGAATCGATCCAAATTTTTTCAGAGAATTTACGTCTTCCTCATCCAGCAAACCATCTTTATTGGGCGATAAACCAAGATCGAGGTTTGCTCCTCTGCCCACGCTTTTATAATAAAGATCCAGCAAAGTATATGCTGATTTAACCTGGCTGTTCTGGCTTTCATGATAAAACCAGCCCGGCCGCAGCGAAACATCACATTCGGCTGGCATCCAGTACTTTCCGTTGTGTGTACCTTCCGTTCCCAACCAGTATTTTACATAACCGTTGGCCGGAGTTTTGCCCGAATCCGGTGCTTGCGGCGTGTAGGTTGCCCAGCAGGTTTCGCCGGCATGTCCTTCTTCATTTCCAACCCAGCGCACATCATGGCCAACATCGCCGAAAATTGTTGCTGAAGGTTGCATTTTCCGGGTGATCGCCCAGGTTTCTGGCCAGCCGTAATAAGTCGTCCGGTCTATCTTTCTGATTTCTCGCGCGCCGCCGTAAAAACCATCGCCGCCGTTTGCGCCATCGTGCCAGGAAATGAAAAGTTTGCCGTAATTGCTGTACAGTTCTTTAAGCTGATTCCGGTAGATTTTTACATATTCCGGTTTTCCGTAAAACCTGCTATTCCGGTCCCAGGGCGAGCAGTACAAACCCATTTGCATTCCTAATTTTTGGCAGGCCAGCTGGTATTCTTTCACCATATCGCCTTTGCCGTTTTTCCAGCTGGTTTGGCTGATGTTATGTTCAGTAGTTTTTGTTGGCCATAAACACAAGCCGTCGTGGTGTTTGGCCACGATGACTACGCCTTTAAAACCGCCTGCTTTTGCTGCGCCTATAATCTGCGCCGCATCAAAATGTTTTGGGTTAAAAATCGCCGGATTTTCATCTCCAAAACCCCATTCTTTATCAGTATAAGTATCCACTCCAAAATGAATGATGCAATACATTTCCATTTCGTGCCAGTTCAGCTGCGCTTTGGTTGGCAGCACGCCATAAGGTTTTGGTGCCGTTTGACAAAAGCCGGATGCTGTTTTTAGCAGGATAAAAATGGTAAGCAGCAGCGTTTTCATCCTTAATGTTTTAGCCAAGCTGATGGAACATCTGTTATCGCAGAACCGTTTACGCTGTATTTCAGCTTCAAAGTATAACCGCCGCCACCTTCTACAAAATCCAGCGCAATGGGCTGCAAACCAGCTTTTAAAGCAATCTGTCCGCTTTTTTCAATCGGGCCGTGCCAGCCATCGTTATTTACCACTTCACGCTCGGCAATTTGCAGGATTCCACCATCATCACAGGTTAAATAAAAGCTGTAAATACCATCCGCAGGAATATTTAGAAAACCGGTATATTTCAACCCGAAACTTGGCGCTGTTACTTCTTTTGGCACCACAATTTCATCAACTCTGATCGCCAGTTTTGGTTGCCCGGCCATCAGTTTAGCCGATTTATATTCTCCAGGATAATAATTGCAGATCAATCCGTTTGCAATCCCGGCTGGTTTTGCCGGTTCAGCCAGCGTTTGCTGCGTGTAATGCAAATTGTAAACATCGCCACGGATTCCGCCCGGCGTAAAAGCCGCCAGCCGGATGAACACCGATTTTTGTATGGTAAAAGAAGCATTGAGCGCGGTGGAATTGCTATCCGGCAAACTGCCATCAGTAGTATAACGCAGCGTTAAATCAGGCAATGGTTTCTGCGGATTTAGAACTGTGGAATCAACAAAAACACTTTGCTCAACCAAACCCATAATATCCGGCAAACGGTAATGCACGTGCAGCGCATCCAGACGCGGGAAATTTATTTTCAACCGTTCTAAATAGCTGTCGTACAAATCTTTATTCGTCCACAAGCGTTCGGCTAAAGCCGTCATCCGCGGAAAAATCATATAATCTGCACGGTTTTCTGTTGGAATGCGTTCCGACCATACATTTGCCTGCGCACCAATAATATTTTTGGCTTCTGCGGAGGTTAAACCAGCCGGAATTGGGTTGAAGTGATACACATTGGAGATGGAATTTTGATCCGGCTCGTTATCAAAATAAAGCGGGTTTCCGGGCGACATCACTACCAAATTTCCATTTTTGGCTGCCTTGATTGGTGCATTCGGAACCCAGGTTCGCCAATATGTAACCATCGCGGTCGGGCTGATGCCGTCTTCCAGAATCTCGTCCCAGCCAATCAACTTTCTACCTTTAGAATTGAAGAATTTTTCCATCCGGTTGATGAAATAGCTTTGCAGTTCGGCTGTGGTTTTAATGCTGTTTTTAGCCATAAAAGCTTTGGTACTTTCAGATTGTTCCCAGCTGGTTCGGTCAACTTCATCGCCACCAATATGGATGTATTCGCTCGGAAAAATCTGCATAATTTCCGTAAAAACATTCTGCGCAAACTCATAAGTCGATTCGTTACTCGGACAAATCGGCGTGGTAAAAAGCTTGCCAAATTTGCTTCCTCCGGCACAACTTAAAAACGGATAACTGGTAATGGCCGCCATCATGTGGCCGGGCATATCAATTTCCGGAATGATATCGATGTGGCGCGCCAGTGCATAAGCAACGACGCCTTTCATCTCTTCCTGCGTATAAAAACCGCCGTAAAGTGTTTTGCCGTTTCGCTGAATGATGTGTTTTGGGTCCAAAGCCAAATCCGGGTTATCTTTTGATCTTAAAATCATCAAAGAATCCTGATTATTGAACGTACGCCAGGCACCTTCTTCGGTCAATTTCGGATATTTTTTGATTTCGATACGCCAGCCCTGATCATCTGTTAAATGCAGATGAAATTTGTTGAACTTGTACAAAGCCAGCAGATCAATAAACTTCTTCAAATAATCTACCGAGAAAAAATGCCGGGAAACATCCAGGTGCATTCCGCGCCAGGCAAAAGCCGGATGATCAGCAATAATCACCGCCGGAACGGAAATCTTTTTCAAAAAAGTCTGGCTATGTTCATCCGCAGGCAGCAATTGTCGCAAAGTTTCTACTGCTCGAAACATGCCCGATGCTTCTTTTGCCACTAAAATTATGGCGTCTTGGGTGATGTTGAGCTGATAACCTTCGGGTGCTTTGATGGCATCGTCATACCGTAAAGAAATATTCCGGGCCGCACTGCCGCTGCCTGTTTTTAAGGGTTTGCCAAGATATTGTTCGATTAGTAAATTGAGTTGTTCGGCTTCATTTTGAAAACGCGCATCGGCAAAAATCAAACGTGTATTGGCCGTAATGCTGAAAGTGCCTTTTCCGGCAGTTAAAGCTGTTGGGTACGGAATTAAAGGAAACTTGAAGTCTGCTTCCTGCGCTTTGGCATCCAAAAAAATGGTGCATAAAAACAGTATCACCATTATTTTCCAACTCGTATTTTTTTTCATGTTGAATTATTTTGCTGCGGATAACTGATCCAAAATAGAATGATCCAAAGCCGAAATTTCCAGATGGCCAGATTTCAGCTGATCAAAAACTTCGATTTCGTTTTGTCCTTTTTTCAACCAAACAGCCGGAACGTAAATGGTTTGCTGCGGACCGATTTTCCAGTATTTGCCCAGATTATGTCCGTTTAAAAACACGAAACCTTTGCCAAAACTGCGCATATCTAAATACGTGTCGCCGGTTTCTTTTAGATCGAACGTTCCTTTGTATAATGCCGGCTGGCCGATGCTTCTTTTACCGGCAAAATTCCATCGTTTCAAATCCTCAAACGGAAACTGGTACATTTTCCAAGTCGATAATTCAGTTCCGTTTAAGGTAACATTTTCGGTAATTCCCTGCCGGTTATCATTTAAAAACGGACCGTAATTAATGCGGCCGTTGTTCTCCACCAAAATATCTAAAACTGCGTTTGGGGCGATGTTTTGCAGCATCATCGAATCCTGTTTCAGCCTTCTGTCCAAAGTTGTTACCATTTTTCCATTGATAAAAACAGTAGCGTAATCTCGCATTTCTTTGATTTTCAACAATCCATCTGCTTTATTTTTGAGCGTGGTTCGATACAAAACAAAGCCATAACCTTGGTCCAAATCTTCAAAACAAAGCGGCGTTTTCGCTTCAACTGGTTTTGGCAGCTGATCAAATAATCCGGCAAAAGCAGTCAGTTTGATGGATGGAATGGCGATGGTTTTTTGCTTCGCCGGAACTTCAGGAAGCTTTTGTCCGGCAGGCAGATATTTGGCAATCACTTCCCGAAACTGAAAATATTTTTCCGTTGGATTGCCGGCTTCGTCCAGCGGCGCATTGTAATCATAACTGGAAACCTGCGGCGAATACGGGTTTTCCCTGTTCATGTTTGCGCCGTTCATAAAACCGCGCGTGGTGCCGCCATGAAACATGTACATATTGATGGAAATGCCCGCCGCCAAAATTTTATCCAGTTTTTCTGCCGCTTCTTTTCCGGAAACATCGGCGTGTTTTTTGCCCCAGTCGTCAAACCAGCCGGGATACCATTCGGCCACATAATACGGGCCTTTTCCGTTATGGTATTTATTGATCAGTGCTTTCACTTTCTGCGGATCTTCCAAACCGTTTACAGCCGGCAAAAAGCCAGGCAAATAGCCTTTTGGCATTTGATCCGCACCATCACAAGTGAATAAAACGCCGTCAAAACCAGCATCACGAAAGAGTTTTTGGTTGGTATCGAGGTAAGTTTTGTCATCACTGTAAGAACCGTATTCGTTCTCAAACTGAACCATCAAAATATTGCCACCATGCGTTACCTGTAAAGGCACTAATTGCCTGGCAACCTGATTGATATAGTTGCGATAAGCAGTCAGAAATTTCGGGTCCTGACTACGTACTTTGATTGTTTTATCTTTTAAAAGCCACCATGGATAGCCGCCAAATTCCCACTCCGCACAAACGTACGGACTTGGCCGCAGCACCACGAACAAACCTTCTTCGCCCGCAATTTTGACGAATTCGGCAATGTCATTGTTTCCGCTGAAATCATATTTGCCGGGCATCGGTTCGTGTGCGTTCCAGAAAACGTACGTGCCGATGGTGTTTAAACCCATTGCTTTAGCCATTTTCATGCGCGCGCGCCAGTATTCGCGTGGGATACGCGGGCAATGCATCTCGCCGGAAATCATCTGAAAAGGTTTTCCATCGAGCAGAAAAACGCTGTCGGCGAGAGAAAAGGTGTGAGGTTTGAGGTTCGGGATTTGAGGGTTGAGCGAGGAGGTTTGAGCGGAGAGCAATGAACTATCAGCTATCAGCAAAAAAATAGTCGATAAAAACAGTATCAGTTTATTTTTCATGATAAATTATGCGTTCAGCAATTGTGGTTTCTGCTGATAGGTTTTCCACAAAAACTCACCAAAAATAGTGTTGGCCCAGGCAAACCAACTGCGGGTAAAATCTGCCGGATTATCTTTGTTAAAAGTTTCGTGCATAAAACCGGTTCCGGCGTGGTTTGCTTTCAGCATGGCAATGCATTTTTTGATTTCTGCATCGTCTGTACTGGTTAGTCCGCGCGCAATAATGCTGAGCGGCCAGATCATGCCATCTTTACCAACGTGCGGGCCGCCAATCCCTTCGCCTGCTTTTCCCTGATAAAAAAACGGGTTACTGAATGATAAAACGAACTTGCGCGTATTTTGGTAAACCGGATCATTAACCGGAACTGCATCGAGATAAGGCAAAGCCAGCAAACTTGGCACATTGGCATCGTCCATTAAATTATGATTGCCGAAACCATCTACTTCGAAAGCGTAGATTTTGCCAAATTCCGGATGGTTTACCGTAGCATATTTTTGCAAAGCCTGTTCTACTTCCGCAGAAAGAGTTTTTAAATCGGATACCAGTTTTTGGTCGGTAAAAACAGCACTCACCAATTCGGCGGCTTGTTTTAAGCTGATGACCGCGAAAAAATTGGACGGAATTAAATACGGATAAATGGTAGCATCATCGCTTGGGCGAAACATCGAACAAATTAAACCGGTTGGTTTTACGGGGAAACCGTAACCGTTCATCGGCAAAGTGTCAGTTGGTTTTTCAGTTTGCCGCTGGAAATGATACGGACCGCGATCCGTTTTGCGCTGCTGCTGTTTAAACGTTTGCAGAATCAGTTCGATGGATTTTTTCCATTCGGCTGTAAAAGGTTTGGTGTCGCCGGTTTCTTTCCAGTAACGATGCGCCAGCCGGATGGGATAACACAGCGAATCGATTTCCCATTTGCGCTCGTGGATGCCGGGTTTCATATCCGTTTGATCGGTTTTCCACTCGCTTATTTTGGTATCATCTTTATAAAAAGCGTTGGCATAAGGATCTTCCAAAACACAATGTGCCTGCCGGCTGATCACGCCGGCAATCAGTTGCCGAAGCTTTTCATCTTTTTTGAGAAATGGCAGATACGGCCAAACCTGCGCGCAACTGTCGCGCAGCCACATCGCATCGATATCGCCGGTGATAACGTAAGTATCTGGCCGTGCTTCTTTTATGGTATAAAAAACGGTGGTGTCGAGTGTATTTGGGAAACAGTTTTCAAAAAGCCAGGCTAGTTCCGGGTCTTTTACTTTAGCTTTAAACTGCGCGATGGCATCTTCCACAGCTTTGCTGGTAAAATTTCTTTTGGCTAAAGGCGGACGATGATTTTCGTAAGGAACCAATCCGGCAAAACCACTTTTATTGATCAGCAAACTAGCTGATAACAGACCTGCTTGTTGCAAAAAAACACTTCTTTTCATAAGTTCAAGTTACAAGAAATTGGTGCAGAATTAAAGATAATCCTCTTTCATGGTATAAGTTTTTACACCGATTCGGTGTCCTTTCATCCCATAAAACAAAATAAACAGATAGCACGGTACAAGCAGCCAATAAGCATTTTGTGGATTAACCACATCGGCCAAACGGCCGTAAGCCAGCGGAATTAATGCGCCGCCGCCAATCGCCATAATCATAAAAGATGAACCTATTTTGGTAAATCGACCCAAACCAGCAATGGCTAAAGGCCAGATTGCAGGCCACAACAAAGAATTAGCTAAACCAAGCAAAGCAATAAATAAAACGGAAATATAACCGGTGGTGAAAATTGCACAAAGTGAAAACACAACGCCTAAAACTGCAGAAACTTTCAAAGCTTTTTCTTGGGTAAAATATTTCGGAATACAGATGATGCCGGTGATATAACCGATGATCATCCCCAACAATGTACAGGTAGTGAAAAATTTTGCAGTTGATAGTGGAATTCCCTGACTTGCGCCATAACTGATGATGGAATCTCCAGCCAAAACTTCCACGCCAACATATAAAAACAAGGTAAAAACGCCTAGCAGCAAATGCGGAAACTGGAAAATGCTGGTTTTATTGGTGTTGGCTGCGGCAACTGCTTCATCTTCGTGATCGGTATCAATTTCGGGTAAAGTAGAAAACGAAACCAGAATAGCCAGGATAACCAGAACGATAACGATGACAATATAAGGTGTTATTACGCGATGTGCCAGTTCATTCAGTTCGGTAACTTTTTGTGCTGCGGGCATCGAAACCAGTCTCGCTTTCAGTCCGTCGGCATCTTTCAGCGTAATCGCTCCTAAAACAATCGGCGCAATAGAACCGGCCACTTTATTACAAATTCCCATGATACTGATGCGTTTAGCAGCACTTTCTGGCGGGCCCAAAATGGTAATGTATGGATTGGAAGCGGTTTGTAAAACCGCCAAACCTGTTCCCTGCACAAATAATCCCACTAAAAACAGTATATAAGTTCTGCTTAAAGCTGCCGGAATAAAAATCAAAGCGCCAACAGCCATAATGCCTAATCCGAAAGACATGCCGTTTTTAAAACCTGTCTTTTTTAAAAGCCAGGCCGACGGAATGGCCATCACCAGATAAGAAATGTAAAATGCAAAGGCGACTAAATAAGATTGGAAATTGTTCAGTTCGCAAGCCAGTTTTAAATATGGAATTAAAACGGAATTCATCCAGGTTACGAAACCAAAAATGAAAAAAAGGGCGCCAATAATCAGAATGGCTTTAGAGCTTTTATCCGGATTTATGCCTGATGAACCGGCCGGACTGGAAACATTTGTCATTTTCTATCTGGTTTTAGTTAATGTTTTTTAATTGATAAAAGAAGCATTGAATATTCTGTGGTCGTCATCCTGAACTTGTTTCAGGATCTCTCAGGACAATTAAAACTTGCATGTGAGATACCGAAATAAATTCGGCACGACAAACCTTTCAATAAACTGAATAAATTAATCCAGCTTATATCTTACAAAAGCTTCCATCGCTTCGTATTCTGCCAAACCAAGTTTATCGTAAGCGCAAGCCGTTTCGCGATTGCGGTCTTCTGCCCGAACCCAAAACTCGCGCGAATCATCACCCGGGAAAACCGGCAAATCTTTTTGCGACTGGTGTTTGTAAATAGCCAGACGTTTGCGGATTACTTCCTGCGGAGAAAGCGGCACGGCCATTTCAATTTCATGCGTTTCAAACTCATGCCATGCGCCGCGGTACAGCCAGATCCAGCAGTTTTTCGTCCACTCTTCGTCTTTTAACCGTTTCAAAGCTTCAACCATAATGTCAAAACAGATTCTGTGCGTGCCATGCGGATCGGCAAAATCTCCGGCAGCGAAAATCTGGTGGGGTTTTACCGCCTGCAAAAGCTTAATGGTTTTCTGGATATCATCATCGTAATTTACACCTTTCTGAACTTTAGAACGATCATAAAAAGGCAGATCCATAAAATGAATCTTCTCATCCGGAACGCCTGCAAAACGTGCCCCGGCAATTGCTTCTCCTTTGCGGATCAGGCCTTTTACCGTTTTCATTTCCTGCGGATCTTCTTCGTTGGGTTGTTTGTTTTGGGAGAAAGTGCGCAGACTATCATACAAACTTTCCAATCCTGAAGCGGCATCGCCCTGGCTTTTGGCAAAATCAATGGCAAACTCTACGTAACGCAGCGCATCATCATCCCAAACGGCATTGTTTCCCGAAGTTTGATAAGCTACATGCACATCATGGCCCTGGTCAACCAGACGGATAAACGTGCCGCCAACCGAAATTACATCATCATCCGGGTGCGGCGAAAACACAATCACACGCTTTTTGGCCGGTTCGGCGCGTTCCGGCCGCTGGCTGTCTTCCGCATTTGGTTTGCCGCCCGGCCAGCCGGTAATGGTATGCTGTACCTGGTTAAAAATATTAATGTTGATGTTGTAAACCGGCCCTTGCTCGGTGGCTAATTGCGCCATGCCGTGGTTGTTGTAATCTTCTTCGGTCAGTTTTAAAACGGGCTTGTTCACTTTTCCGGCCAGCCAGATCACCGCTTTTTTAATCAGCTTGTCCGTCCACAGGCAATCCTTAACCAGCCAAGGCGTGTTAAAACGGGTCAATTGCTCGGCTGCACCTTCATCCAGCACAAATTCCACATTATCGGATAACTGCAGATACGTGGCAGGCACATCCGAAGAAATTTCCCCTTCCACCGCTTTTTTGATAATGGAAGCTTTTTTAGAATTCCAGGCCATCAAAATAATTTCCCGCGCTTTAAAAATCGTACCGATGCCCATCGTAATGGCTTTGACCGGTACGTTTTCTTTTCCGCCAAAATCATGGGAAGCATCACGGCGCGTCAGATCATCCAAAGTAACCAGACGTGTGCCGGAGTTGGGTGCCGATCCTGGCTCGTTAAAACCAATGTGGCCCGTACGGCCGATTCCTAAAACCTGCAAATCCAGACCGCCGTAACTGCTGATTTTTTTTTCGTATTCCAAACAAAAAGCGGCAACATCTTCCTGCTTCAGCGTGCCGTCCGGAATGTGTATATTTTCCTTTTTGATGTCGATATGATCAAAAAGATTCTCGTTCATAAACGTTACATAACTTTGCGCCGCATCCAGCTTCATAGGATAATATTCGTCCAGGTTGAAGGTGATTACGTTTGCAAAACTCAAACCTTGTTCGCGGTGCAGCCGGATCAGTTCCGCATAAACCTTCACCGGCGTTGCGCCTGTTGCCAGTCCTAAAATCGTTTTTTCGCCTCTGTCATTTTTAGCAGTAATCAGGTCAGCGATCCTTTTTGCCACTTTTTTAGAGGCAAAAGAAGCATCAGGATATACCGTTACCGGCAACTTTTCGTATCGGGTTTCTTCCAGCAAATTTAAACGGGCCATACTTTTGTATTTAATTTCGTGTGATTGATATTGAAGTAGATTTCTATTTAATACTAATAAACTGTTCGGGCAGGTTCCAGCCGCTTACCGAAAGCTGCGGCGCGTTCATGCCGGATGCGTTTTCTATCACTACTTTTTTGGTTTCGCCGGGCAAAACCGAAACGTAATTGTCATCATAAAAAACCGGTAAAACACGTTTGTGCGTTGCGCCATCCACCAGTGATAACCGGTTAAAAAACGCCATTGGTGCTCTGGCAGGATTGCTTAGCGAAACCTCAATTTTGCCGTTGCTTAGTTTTTGTGCCGACGTTTGTAACTGCGATTTGGGCAATTGCTGCAAACCCGAATGATTGCCAGTTGCATCCGGCAGCCAGTAAATATTCTCACTCAGTTTATTTTTGTTTTTGTCGAGAATTTGCAGGCACAGAAACACA
The DNA here is from genome assembly GCA_050955045.1 of Janthinobacterium lividum. Classification (GTDB taxonomy): domain Bacteria; phylum Bacteroidota; class Bacteroidia; order Sphingobacteriales; family Sphingobacteriaceae; genus Mucilaginibacter_A. The sequence continues at coordinate 125,541 of JBPBQV010000001.1, forward strand.
CCTTGCGCTTTTGCCCGCTGATCGACTACTGTTTTTATCGGCAAAAAACCTTTAACCGATGTGGGTTGTGCTTCTACAAAAACCTGTGTAATGGCACTGTCCAAACCATTCATATCAATGGTTTTGGCTATCAGCATCAGATCACGCTTCGTTTCAAAAGTATTATTCACGATGGAAACCATGCCCGAAAACGGATTGTACATCGCGTGCAGCGGCTCACTTCCGCTATGCAAACCGTACAAACAAGCATTCGGATCCAAATAATAATCGTACATCTGGCCACGCATCGCCGTCCACGGGTTTTGCGTTTTCCAGATGATCGTGCCTGTGTACCAGCTCCACATGTGCGAACTAAAACCTTCCATCAAAGCGCGGTACTGATCGTAGTTAACCAACTGCGCTTTCGTAGCAAAATCTTCCGCATTTTTAGCTTTTCCATATGGATCGATGGAAGCATCATAACCAATATATTTGTGGTAATCCCAAACGGAATCAACTTTGGTACTTCTTTTATCGGCATAAAATTGGGGTGCAACCAGGTTTTTTTCGGGGATAAAACGCTGCAAAGATTTGTAATCACTCACGCCAACAGAACCAATTTCGGAGTTGAAAGGATACGTGCGGTCTTCCCAAAAAGTAGATAACGGCTGGATGCCATACGGACCATCGCCATTGCCGCCCAGCGTATTCATCGACATTTTTTCGGAGTTGGAATACTCTACAAACCAGCGCGTGCCATCCAGTTTTGGAATGATCGTATCGCGAACGGCCAGCAAAATATCTTCCGGCGGCGTGATTTCATTTCCGCCGCACCAAATGGCCAGCGAAGCATGATTACGAACCAGTTTGATTTGATCTGCAACAGATTTCAGATATAAAGCATGATCATCAGGATATTTTCTGCGCGTCCACTGATCGTCTTTTTTAAACGGATCAAGCCACTTGCCATCTGCATCGCCCGAAATCCAGAAATCCTGAAAAACCAGCATTCCATATTTATCGCAAGCCTGATAAAATTCCGGCCGTTCTACCAAAGCACCGCCCCAAACCCGAATCAGATTCAGATTCATATCGCGGTGGAAACGAACTTCTGCATCGTATCGCGCATCCGAAAAACGCAGCATCGCATCCGAAATAATCCAGTTGCCACCTTTGATAAATACTTTTTGTCCGTTTACTTCGATCTGCCGGCTATGCGTTTCTGCATTCCATTCTGAAGAAATTTCGCGTACGCCAACAGAGATATTTTCCTGATCAGAAACCTTTCCATCAACCACAAAACTCATCTTCAAATTATACAAATTTTGCGGACCGTAACCATTTGGCCACCATAATTTGGGGTTTTTCAGGCTAAAATCTGCCAGCGCAACTTCTGTTGTTGTATTAGGTTGAATTGTAACAGATTTTGAAACTGTATTGCCGTCCAAAACATATTGTAATACTCCTTTTACCGCATGATTTGTTGAGTTTTGCAATTCTGCGGAAGTTTTAATAATTGCTGGCTGCTGCATGCCATCAACTTTTCGGATTCCCGGAACAACCGTAATCACATGCGGATTCATCAAATTGATTTCACCTGTTTTTTCAATCGTAACTTTATCCCAAATACCGGTATTTCGGTCACGCATGGGCTGAATCCAATCCCAGCCAGCGGTATATTGCAAACCAACACCTTTGGCAATCCGGCCGTCGCCACCTTGTCCGCCGTTCGGGTTTCCAACCTGATCTGGCGGATAAACCAGCACCGCCAAACGGTTTTTACCATTTTTATTTAGCAGTAAACTGATATTGTAGGATTCCCGCAAAAACATACCGACATGCGTTTTCGGGTTCACTTTTTTTCCGTTGAGATAAATCTCGGCACTGTAATTTATTCCCCGAAAATTCAGGTAAACCTGGTGGCCGTTGGCTGGCGCGGTTTCTTCAAAATCCTTAACAAACCAGTAAGTGTAATGATCGCGGCCGGTGTTGTAAATGTCTTTGATGTGCTCATTATTCATCCCGTAAAAAGGATCGGGCACTTTTTTATTGTTCAAAAGCGAAGTCAAAACCGTTCCTGGAACCGTTGCTGGCAGCCAGTTTTGGGTTGAAGTATTAAGCTGAGACAACGCAGTTCCATCTGCTTTAACTTCCGAAATCTGCGCACATTTCCAACCGGAATTTAACTCATAGGAAGTTTGGGCTTTAGCAGTCGACACCAAAAAAATGCCGATAAAAACAGTATGGAAAGCTATTTTTAAAAACCTTTTCAGCGAGGTTTTTGTGGAAGGAATATCAGTTCGGTTTTGCAAAATATTCGATTAGAAGATCAATATTCTATTTTGAAACAGGCTGCTTCTTTTAGCACTATATTTTTGGCAACGGCTGGAATAGTCAGCGCAATTCCATCAGCATTGGTTTTCCATTTCAGCTTTTGATTACTGCCGAGCAAAGTCACTTTTTTAATATTTTTAAGGTCTTTTAAAGGAATATTTAAAGTTGAAGGCAGCGCAACCGTTTCCTGATCAGCGAGCATAAAAGCGTAAATGCTGTTTTTATCCTTGTTTTTTGTGAAGTAAATATTGCCGGCAGAATATGGCGCAATTGCATGTGAATTGTAGATGCCTTCGCTATTGATTTTCATCCAGGAACCAATTCCGGCCAAACGTTTATAGGCTTCCGGGTCCCAGTCGCCATCCGGACCGGGGCCGATATTCATCAGCAAATTGCCGCCGCGGGAAACGATTTTTATCAGCAGCTGCACAATTTCTTTGGTGGATTTGTAATGATCGCCGGGCACATAACTCCAGGAATTGCCCATCGTGATGCAGCTTTCCCAGGGATTGCTCAGCGGTTCTTTCGGCACTTCCTGCTCCGGCGTGGTGTAATTTTCGTACTGACCGGAAACGGTACGGTCAACCACGATCAAACCCGGCTGGTTTTTGCGGCCCATTGCGGCAATTTTGGCCATATCGATATCCTGATTGAATTTAATTCCGCGTTGCCAATCTATAGTGGTATCAACGGTAGCTTTCGGCCGAACCCAGCCGCCATCCAGCCATAAAATATCTACTTTGCCGTAGCCGGTCATCAGTTCCTGTATCTGATTGAAAGTGAAATCCTTAAACTGGTTCCATTTTTCGGGATATTTTGCCGGATCATAATTTACGTTGCGGTCTTTCGGCGGGAAATACGGCCACCAGTAATAAGGCGAATGCCAGTCGGGCTTGGAAAAATACGCGCCAACCATAAAATTTTCTTTCCGGAAAGCGTCAAAAATTTCTTTGGTAACGTTGGCACGCGGGTTTTTAGAGAAAGGTGTTTTCGGATCGGTAATTTTATAATCGGTTTGCTTGGTATCAAACATGGAAAACCCATCGTGGTGCTTCGTGGTAAAAACAACATATTTCATGCCCGCATTTTTGGCCGCGGCCACCCATTTTTTGGGGTTAAATTTGGTTGGGTTAAAAGTAGTTTGCAGGTTTTCGTAAGCTTTTACGTAGCCATTATAAGTTGCACCATACGGGCCTTTGCGTTGCGTCCAGCCTTCATCTTCCGGGCAAATGCTCCAGCTTTCTACCACGCCCCACTCGCTGTAAGTTCCCCAGTGCATAAACAGGCCGAACTTTAAATCCTGCCATTGCGCCAGTTTTTGCTGCACGGCAGGATCTGTTGGCGCAACGTATTTTTTAGACATATTGTGCTGCTGCGCCTGTAAGTTTCCGGCAAAAAACAATATAAACAAAAATGTCCATGCTGTTTTTATCGGGGTAAAATCATATTTGTTCATGCGTACAGGTTTGATCATTCTACAGAAATTTTATCTTCTATGGCAGTCAGTTTACTTTCCAGGATTTTCCCGAAATGCTCTACCACCAAAGCGGCCCCACCAATCAGTTGCGCTTTGGTGTTTAAGTTGGAAATAATCAATTCTGTATGATTAGTGAGCATCGGAATGCAATGCTCATTGATGGCCTGCTGGATCGGTGACAGCCACAATTTTCCTACAATGCTTCCTTTACCACTTAAAACTATGGCCGCCGGGTTCATCAAATGGATCAATATCGCTAAACCTTCGCCTACATGATAAGCAGCTTCCGAGATAAGCCTTACAGAAAACGCATCACCTTTAATGGCTTCACTAATGATAAGATCTGCATTTATCTCTTCATAATTTGCTAAACTAGTCGTCTGCCCATTTTTAACACCTTCCTTAGCCGTTGCGGTTACTGCGATCAAAGAGGCTTCTGTTTCCAGGCAACCATGTTTGCCGCAATTGCATAATTTTCCATTTTTGAAGAGTGGAATATGACTAAATTCTCCAGCAAGGCCATTATTGCCTCTGAAGATTTTATCATTCAGGATCATGCCCAAACCAATCCCCCAGCCCAGGTTTAGCACCATCACATTTTTAACGTGTGCAGCTACACCAAATTTTTGTTCGGCCAGTGCAATAGCGGTAGAATCGTTATCCAAAAAAACCGGGATCGAAATATGTTGCTGGATATAGGCCACCAACGTTTGACCAGACACTTTTAAATAGCTATAATTAACTCCGGTTTTTGTATCTACAAATCCCGGCATGGTAATACCAATACCTATAATTGCTGTTTTAGTAATAGTTGAATCATCAATAAACTGGTTTAAATAATTTACAAAAGTTGCTGGTTGCAAAAGATGGATATCAAATTCATAACGTTTTGTTTCTGTTATAAATTTATTGTTCATATCCACAATCACCATTTGGGCCGAGAACTGATCCATTGCTACCGACAAGATGTAATGCGTATCCGGGATGAGCGAATAATTTAATGGTTTGCGCCCGCCGCTGGAAATGGCAAAACCTTTTTCGGCTACGTAGCCGGCTTTGATCAGCTCATTCAACACTTTAATTACATGCGGGATACTTTTACCAGTGTAATTGCTGATGTCTGCACTCGTTAATACCTTGTTGTAATAAAGGCATTTGATCGTTTCGCTATGGCCGACTAAAAAATCGATGTTTTGGAAAGACATTTTCAGGTTGAATATTTTACATATTTAGAATTTTTATTCGAAGAATAAAAACTTTTTAAAAATTTAAAAAAGAAATAGGAAGTTTAAAATTTAATCTATTACTTAGGAAAAGTTTTTAAATTTAATTTTATTCTAACAGAACAATAACATTTCTATATAAACAACAATGTTTAAGATTCTTTTTTGCTTTATGGCCAGATAATTAGTTTTCCATCAAAAATGATCTGTTATTTTTTTTGAAGAAATTACGTTTTTTCCAAAAAGTTTCTATAAAAGCACTAACAACATAGAAATTAAGTTTAAAACTGGAAAAAATACTATTGTTAACCCTTTATGTCAAATTTAAGCTATGAATATAATAAAGCCACGCTAAATCTTTATAAAACTTCTTATTAATCGGATTTTGTAAAAACTTTTATGATTATTAAACAAAACCTGCTTTAAAACAGACAGGTAAAATCATTTAACTCTAACCATGTACATGTATGAAAATCAGTAAACACCTATCAGGTGTACCGGTTAAACGTAGTTTACCTAAACTATCTTTAACAGCAAAACTTGCATTTGCATCCGTATTGCTTCTTAACTTAGAAGCTTCTGCAGGAATTAATGCAAATAAAACCATTTTGAATTCGGCTGTATTCAAATCAGCACACTTATCTAATAACAAATTTGTTGATATTATCATTACCGGAAGGATTTTGGATGAAAAAGGCGAACCCTTGATTGGCGTTTCTGTAAAGGTTAAAGGTGCAACAACGGGTGTATCTACAGATGTTAATGGTGGGTTTACTATTGAAGCGCCTGAAAACGGCACTTTGGTTTTATCTTATATTGGTTATGCTACACAAGAAGTACCAGTTGGTGGCAGAAAGACGATCAACATTAATCTATCACCTTCTACAAATAGCTTAAATGAAGTTGTAGTAACCGCTTTAGGAATTAGAAAAGAGGAAAAAAAACTAGGTTACTCTGTTTCTACAGTTAATGGTGAAGAAATGAATAAAGCCCGCGAATCTAATGTGGCTTTATCTTTAGAAGGCCGAGTTGCAGGTTTAAGTGTTTCTGGAACCAATGGCGGACCAGGTTCATCTGCTAAAGTTTTATTACGTGGTGTAACCAGTTTTGGTGCAAGTTCACCTTTGTACGTAATTAATGGTGTACCGATGGATAATACACAACGTGGTTCTGCATCAGAATGGGGTGGTGCTGATTATGGTGATGGTATTTCCAACATCAACCCGGATGATATCGAATCGATGACAGTATTAAAAGGCCAATCTGCATCGGCTTTGTACGGTTCCAGAGCGGCAAACGGTGTAATTTTAATCACTACAAAATCAGGTAAGAAAAATTCAGGTTTTGGTGTTGAATTCAATACGAACGTTCAGCTTGACAAGCCTGTAGATAATACAGATTTCCAAACTATTTATGGCCAAGGCCAGTTAGGTGCAACAGGTTTAGTTGGTTCAAAACCTGCTACTGCTGCTGATGCTTTAGCAACCGGTAACCTTGCATGGGGCGCCAAAATGGATGGATCATCTGTTATACAATTTGACGGAAGTACAGGTACTTATTCTAACAAAAGCAATTACCTAGATTTTTATCGTACCGCACCAAGCTTTACCAATACAGTAGCATTAACAGGTGGTGGTGATGGTGGAAGTTTCCGTTTATCAGCTTCAGATCTGCGCGGCAATTCTATTGTTCCTAACAGTTATCTGGATAGGAAAACCTTTAACTTTAATGGTTCTCAATCTGTAACTTCTAAATTGGATGTTAACGTTGTAGCCAATTATATTCTTGAAAATTCTAAAAACAGATCAGGATTAAGCGATGGTCCGGGTAACCCCAACAACGTACAGTTTTTAGCACCTAATATTGACCAGAATATTTTGTCGCCAAGTACCGGAGCTAATGGCAGAGAACGTACTTTTACAAATGATACTTATGTAACCAATCCCTACTTTGCTGCTTATAATTTCCAAAATAATACACAAAGGAAACGTTTAATTTCATCTTTATCAGCTAAGTACAATTTTACTAAATGGTTGTATGCACAAGCTAGATTAGGCTACGATAACATCAACGATCAAAGAATTAGCATTGAGCCAACCGGTACTGCGTATCGTAGCGATAACGGAACAATGACTCAGTATAACTACCAAACTAATGAGTTTAATGCCGATGTATTGATTAACGGCAATCATTCTATTGTTAAAGATTTATTAGACGTTGATATCACACTTGGTGGTAACATCCGTAAAAGCAATTATGGCGGAACGCAGATTGGTGGCACTGGTGGTTTTATCATCCCATACTTTTATAGCTTAACCAATTTTGCAAGTCGTAACAGCGGTTATGTTGCTAACTATTCTAATAATCAGGTAAATTCTGCTTACTACTCTGCTGATTTCTCTATCAAAGATTATTTAGTATTAAGTACAACCGGACGTTATGATGAATATGCTAGTATTTCAAAAGAACTTGGTCGTGGCATTTTTTCACCATCCGTTTCAGGAAGCTTTATCTTCTCTGATTTGTACAAGATGAATAATGTTGATCTAGGGAAAATACGTGTATCCTATGCACAAACTAGTGGCGAAGCGTCATCTTACGCTAATGCTGTTTATTACAGTGTAAACAATTCTATTAATGGTACACCTGCGGGTAGTTTTAGTACGCAATTACCTAACTTGTTTTTAAAACCATATACCCTAAGAGAATTTGAGGTAGGTGCAGAAATGAAATTTTGGGGTGACAGATTAGGCTTTGATGCTGCATTTTTTGCAAGAAAAACCAAAAATGAGATTATCAACAGTACCATTGATCCATCATCAGGATATAACAATGCGTATATAGCTACCGGTTCAACTCAAAATAGAGGTTTTGAACTTGAATTACATGGTACACCGGTAAAAACAACTTCTTTTGCCTGGACACCTGCTTTTAATTTTACTTATGTTCAAAATAAAATCCTTCAAACAGATGGCACAGTTAATAACCCGATTACATTAGGAACTTATCGCCCGCTAAATGCCAACACTGCTATTGTAGCAGGTATGGCCGGCCCGCAAATTATGGCTCATGATTATGTGCGTAATGCCGCCGGACAAATTATTGTTGATGCAAGCGGTATTCCTGTACAGGGAGCTCTTAAAGCAATGGGGTCTACAGTACCTAAGTTTTACGGTGGTTTAAATAATAATTTTACCTATAAACAATTTAATCTATCCTTCCTGACGGATTATCGTTTTGGTAATAAAATATTATCTGCGACTAATTACTACAGTATTTACCGCGGTTTAAATAAGATTACGTTGAACGGACGTGAAACTGGAGTTGTGGCCGATGGTGTTTTAGCTGATGGCTCAACCAATACCAAAGTAGTAGCTGCTCAAACTTATTATCAGGAGTTGGCACGCAGAATATCTTCTCTAAACGTTTTGGATGGTAGCTTTATTAAACTACGTCAGGTTACTTTAGGTTATACCATTCCTAAAGCTACTTTAGCACGTACTCCTTTTAGCAGTATAAATTTCTCATTAGTAGCACGTAACTTGTGGACAATTATGAAACACACTGATAATATTGATCCTGAGTCTGCTTTCTCTAACGTAATTAATTATAATGGTATAGAAGGTACAAGCTTGCCATTTACCAGAACTTATGGGTTTAATCTTAACTTCAAATTCAAAAACTAACAGATATGAAAAAACGATTTTTATATAGTTGTCTTGTTATAGCTGCTTCTTTAACAGCTTGTAACAAAAAACTTGATGAAGTAAATACGGATCCGTATAAAACGACCTCCGCGTTGTTTAACCCTAACTTTTTGATGTCTCAGGCACAGTTCCAGTTTTCTCAAACCGGATACGATCAATTGTTGTTTCAAAGCATGTGGATACAAGGGTTATCTTCTACCTACGATTATTATGCTAACGGTGATAAATATGTATTGAGAGGAAGCGGTACAGGTTATTACGGCCGTACCTGGAACAGAGGCTACGGAGCGTTAACTTTGGTTGACGAAATGAAAAACTTAGTAGCTGGAAATACAGCCTATACTAATCTCGACAATTGTGGTACTATACTGCGTGTGCTTTTTATGCAACGCATTACAGACTTGTATGGTGATGCGCCATACGCACAGGAAGGACAAGCAAAAGCTGGCATAACAACTCCTATTTTTGATAAACAGCAAGCTATTTATACGGCCATGTTAACTCAGCTTGATGCAGCTACAGCTGCTTTGGACCTTACTAAAGCTGGCCCAACATCGGATTTGTTTTATGGAGGTGATGTTGCCAAATGGAAAAGATTGGGTTATTCCTTGATGCTGCGCGTAGCTATGCGCATGACCAAAGTTGATCCTGCAACAGCTAAAACTTATGCAGAAAAAGCTTATGCAAGCGGTACCATGACTAGTATTACTGATAATGCAAAAGTGCAGGCTGACTATGCTAACAGTAATGGTAATGATAATGCTGCTGCATTATTGGTCCCAGATGATTTTAGAGAAGTACGCTGGAGTAAAACACTGATCGATTTCATGAAAGCAAGTACCGATCCACGTGTAATTGCTGTGGCCGAAATCTCATCAGGTACCGGAAAGGCTGCAAATGAAGCTCAGATTGCCGGCATTAATACATACGAATTGCAGATAGGTATGCCTAACGGTTATGATCAGGCAGGCGGTACTACGGATATTTCCAAAGCACCAAATTACCCTGGTACCAGCCCTGCTAATGCTGCTGTTAGCGGTGATGCCGCTGCACCAGATGGCAAATACTCCCGTCCGCGTTTTGCTGTTTATGGTGATCGTAACAGCATCAACATGATTTATACTTACGGCGAATCAGAACTTTTGTTAGCAGAAGCTGCAAGCAGAGGCTGGAGCACTGGTGTTGCCGCAACGCATTATGCTAATGCATTAACTGCCGATATGCAAACTTTGGCGCAGTTAAATGTATCACAAGCTGCAACTGTTAATGCTGCAAGTATTCCTACTTATGTTGCTGCCCATCCATTAGTTGCTGCTACTGCTTTGCAACAAATTAATATGGAATACTGGGTAGTAACTTCAACCACATTCGATTTTAATGAAGCTTTTGCAAACTGGAGACGTTCAGGCTATCCTGTTTTAACGCCTGTAGTTTATCAGGGACAATATATCACTGGTTCTATCCCTAGAAGAATGCCTTATCCAATTACTTTGCCGCAAACAAACGGCACCAACTATACTGCAGCCGTGGCAAGTATGGGAGCTGATGATTTTGCTACCAGAGTTTGGTGGGATAAACAATAATTTTAAAAAAAATCTACTACATCCGGACAAGGTCATTCTAAAAAATGATCTTGTCCTTTTTAATTACAATATATTTGGATAAACTTTACTTCACCTTTTGATCGTAACACCAAGACCAAGGCGTTTCATCTGTTAATTGTTTAAGATGCCTTTTAAAATCAATTTGTTAAAGTTTCCGTTTCGTGGCATACTTCTTTTACCACCTCTTTTTTTGATGCTCTTGTTTAAAGCATCAGCACAGCAACCGCTGTTTCAAATTTTGCCTTCCACCCAAACCAATATTCATTTTAACAATGCCATCAGTGAAAACGAAAGCCTGAACGTACTTTCTTACGAATATTTTTACAACGGCGCTGGTGTTGCCGTTGGCGATATCAACAATGATGGCCTGGAAGATTTGTTCTTCACCGGCAACATGCAGCCCAATAAACTCTACCTCAACCAGGGAAATTTAAAGTTTAAAGACATTACCAAAGAAGCCAATATTGAACTGGCTGGACGCGCCGGCGGCTGGAAAACCGGCGTAACTATGGCCGATGTAAACGGCGACGGTTTGCTCGATATCTACATCTGCTACTCCGGAAAAGTGGATGCCGGTATGCGCCGCAACCAGCTTTTTATCAACCTGGGAAACGGAAAATTTGCAGAAAAAGCCAAAGAATATGGTTTAGACGATCCGGGTTACAGCACACAAGCCGTTTTTTTTGATTACGATAATGATGGCGATCTGGACATGTTCCTGCTCAATCATAACGTTAAAAAAATTGACAACATGGAGTTTGCCAACGTGCGCAACCAAACGGACGAATTAGCAAGCAATAAGTTGTTCGAAAACAACAAAAATCATTTTACAGATGTTTCCAAAAAAGCAGGTATCATCCAAAATCCGCTTACGTTTGGTTTGGGCGTTTCAGTGGCCGATATTAACAAAGATGGCTGGCCCGATATTTACGTTACCAATGATTATAACGAGCCTGACTATGTGTACATTAACAATCATAACGGCACTTTTACCGAGCAATCCAAGCTTCTTTTACGGCATATTTCTCATTTTTCGATGGGCGTGGATATTGCGGATTTCAACAACGACGGTTACCCGGATATTTTGACGCTGGATATGTTGCCGCAGGATAATCACCGGCAAAAGTCATTACAGATGGAAGAAAATTATGAGTCGTTTGAGCTGATGCAGCAGCAGGATTTGCATAAGCAATACATGCGCAACATGCTGCAACTGAATAACGGCAACGGTACGTTCAGCGAGATTGGACAATTAGCAGGAATTTCAGCAACCGACTGGAGCTGGTGCCCGCTGATTGCCGATTTTGACAACGATGGCTACAAAGATATTTTCATCTCCAACGGCTACCTGCGCGATTACACCAACAAAGATTTTTTGCGTTACTGGGGCGATTACAAGATCAAAAAAGCGATGGCGCGCGAGCCTTTTTTGCTGATGGATCTGGTTAGCGCAATGCCTTCCACCAAACTGCCAAATTATATTTTCCGCAATAACCACGACCTTACTTTCAGCAACAAACAAAAAGATTGGGGCATCACGAATGCTACAATTTCCAACGGTGCAGTTTATGCTGATCTGGACAACGACGGCGATCTGGATCTGGTGGTGAACAATATCAACGAAGAAGCAACAATTTACAAAAACACCAGTCACGAAACCAGCAATGCTTCTTTTATCAGCATAAAATTGAAGAGCAAAGGCGCGAACACAAATGCCATCGGTGCCAAGGTTTTTGTGCATGTAAAAACAGCATTGCAGTACCAGGAAGTTAACCCCGGCCGCGGCTATTTGTCCAGCGTTTCCACAGTTTTAAATTTTGGTTTGGGTGAAGCAAAAACGGTTGATTCCATCAAAGTAATCTGGCCGGATCAAACTTCGCAATCGCTCCAAAATGTGGCTGCCAACCAGCGCCTGGTCATCAATTATCAGCCAAATAAAAACACTGAAAATATACCGGTAAAAACAGCATCGGCCTTATTTAAAAAAGTTGCGCCACTGATTGATTACAAAGCCGAAGAAAACACGATAAACGATTTTAAACGCCAGCTGCTGATGTTGTTTATGTATTCCAAAACTTCGCCGGTGATGGTTAAAGCGGATGTGAACAAAGACGGGCTGGAAGATTTATTTATCAGTGGCGATCAGTTAGCTCCAGGAAAAATATTCACACAGCAGCCAGACGGAAAGTTTAAAGTAATGGATTTACCTGGCGGCGAGCAAACTTCAACGGTTTCAGCAGCAGCTTTTTTTGATGCCAACGGCGATAGTTTTCCGGATTTGTATCTGGCAAAAGGCGGTTACGCATTGTATGAACCGAACACGCCGGATTTGCAGGACCAGCTTTTCATCAACGATAAAAAAGGAAATTTCTACCTCGCTCCTGCACCGCTTCCGGCCGTAAATGCCAGTAGCAAATCCTGCGTTCGACCTTGTGATTTTGACGGCGATGGCGATATGGATCTGTTTGTTGGCGGAAGGATTATTCCCGGTCAGTATCCTTTGGCAGCCAAAAGTTATCTGCTGGTGAATGATGGAAAAGGAAATTTCACAACGGCAGCGGTTCCTTTTGCAGATGCTGGAATGGTGACCGATGCGCAATGGATTGACCTGGATAAAGACGGCCGCAAAGATTTGGTTTTATGCGGAGAAATGATGCCGATTAAGGTTTATCTCAACACGAAAACAGGTTTTACAGATCAGACTGAAAAGTATTTTGACAAGCCCGCAACCGGCCTGTGGTTTTCGATGGCTGTTGCAGATGTGGACGGCGACGGCAATCCAGATTTGATTGCCGGAAATCTGGGTTTAAACACTGTAATCTGCGCTTCGGAAAAAGAACCGGCTGAACTGAATTATGCTGATTTTGACGGCAACGGTTCCATTGATCCTTTCCTTAATTTTTATATGCAGGGAACCAGTTATCCGTTTGTAAGTCGGGATGAACTGAACGAGCAGATTTATCCGATGCGCAAAAAATTCAATTCCTATAAAGCTTATGCGGATGCGGGAATGAAGGAGATTTTCACGGAAGATCAGCTGCAAAAAGCTGGAAAACTAACTGCAACCCGTTTGCAAACCACTTGCTTTTTAAACCGGAACGGCAAACTTACACCGATGGATTTGCCGGTGGAAGCCGATTTTGCACCGGTCTCGCAAATTATCACCAAAGATTTTAATAAAGATGGCAAAACTGATTTGCTACTGCTCGGAAATCATAGCGATAACCGCTTAAAATTAGGCAGTATGGATGCCAATTACGGTTGCTTTTTAAGTGGAAACGGCAAGGGTGGATTTGAATATATCGATCAATCTGCCAGCGGACTTTCGGTTACGGGCGATGTAAAATCCGCTTTGGAAATCAAAATTAAAAACGTGAATTATTTACTGATTGGCGTTTCCGGTCAGCCTTTACAATTTTACAAAGAACCTTGATGAAGCGGATCAGCATACTGTTTTTATCAATGTTTTTTTCGGCTGCCGTATTTTCTCAGCACAAAAAACCGTTGCCCGCTTACCTGGAAATTGCGCCCGTTATTAATTCCATCAATATGGTGATGGTGCATGATGTGATCAGTCCGCCGGCCGCAGCCAGATATTATGCTTATGCGATGCTGGGCGCTTACCAGATTGTTTCCGAAAATAATCATCAGGTTCCAGCGCTTGCTTCTTTTATCAGGCAATTTTCTGCGGAGAAAATCACAATTCCTGCAAAAAATTATGATTACCGGATTGCAGCCATTTACTGCATTTTAGAAACCAGTAAAAATATGCTGCCGTCCGGCATTTCTTTGCAGGACGATGAAGATGTTTATGTTGCGCTGCTGCGAAAAGATAAAATCAGTGAGGACGTTATCAAACAATCTGTTTCGGTTGCAGAAAAAACTTCGGCACAAATGATCAATTTTTCCAAAACCGATCATTACAACCAACTGAGCGCAAAATTGCGTTACACGCCCAAAAAAGGTGACGGCTATTGGTATCCAACGCCGCCCGCTTACCTGGAGGCTGTGGAGCCAAACTGGAAAACCATCCGGCCGATGGTGATAGATTCGAGTTCTCAGTTCACGCCTGCTCCAGCGGTAAAATTCAGCAAAGATACTGCGAGTGCTTTTTTTAGGCAGGCAAAAGAAGTATATGATGTTTCCAAAAAACCAACTCAGGAGCAGTTGCACATCGCAGCTTTCTGGGATTGCAATCCGTTTGCGGTGACCACTTCCGGCCACATGTCTATCGGCTACAAAAAAATTAGTCCGGGCGGCCACTGGATGAATATTGCTTCACTCGCCGTAAAAAAACTGAACTTGGATTTTGATGCTTCCGTCGAAACTGTTACACTGGAATCTTTAACGCTGATGGACGTTTTTATCAGTTGCTGGGACGAAAAATACCGCAGCAACCGCATCCGGCCGGAAACTTACATCAATAAATACATCGATATCAACTGGAAACCTTTTTTGCAAACGCCGCCGTTTCCGGAATATGCCAGCGGCCATTCGGTGGTTTCCAATTCCTCCGCAGAAATATTAACGTATTTGTTGGGCGATCATTTTGCTTATACCGATGATACCGAAATCCCGTACGGCGTGGAGCCGCGCTCGTTTACATCGTTCAATCAGGCGTCCGCAGAAGCCATGATATCAAGGCTTTGGGGTGGAATCCATTTCCGCGACGCTATTGAAGAAGGCAATAAAGAAGGCCGGGAAGTGGCGCAAAACATCATCGAAAAAATTAAAAAAGCAGGGATCAAGCCGCTGCGGAAATAAAAAACAGCTATCAATTATTTATAATGAAACTTCTAAAAAATCTGTCATCCAAACTCCTGATACTTCTTTTACCGGTACTTTTTGGTGATGCAGCAGCCATCGCACAACAAAATTTCCCTTATAAAAACAGCACGCTGCCCATTGATGCACGCGTAAAAGATTTGCTCTCCAAGTTGACTTTAGAAGAAAAAGTTTCGCTGATGGGTTACCGCAGCAAAGCCGTTCCGCGCTTAAATATTCCGGCTTACAACTGGTGGAACGAAGGTTTGCACGGTGTGGCACGTGCTGGTGAAGCAACCGTTTTTCCGCAGGCAATTGGCATGGCTGCAACTTTTAATCCGGGTTTGTTGCAGCAGGTAGCGGATGTGATTTCTACGGAAGCGAGAGCAAAGTACAATCTTTCCACGGCACAAGACAAGCATTTGATGTATATGGGATTGAGTTTCTGGTCGCCCAATATCAATATTTTTCGTGATCCGCGCTGGGGTCGCGGACAGGAAACTTACGGCGAAGATCCATTCCTGACCTCCAAAATGGGCGTAGCTTACGTGAAAGGAATGCAGGGAAATGATCCGTTACATCTGAAGGTATCTGCAACAGCCAAACATTTTGTGGCACACAGCGGACCGGAAGCAACGCGCGATGAATTTAATGCGGTGGTAGATGAAAAAGATTTGCGCGATACTTATTTGTACGCTTTTAAAAAGCTGGTTGATAATGGCGTAGAATCCGTGATGACGGCTTACAATCGCGTTAACGGCGAACCAAATTCTATCAGTTCATCATATCTCAACCAAATTTTGATTAAAGAATGGGGTTTTAAAGGCCATGTGGTGACTGATTGCGGAGCGCTGGACGATGTTTTCCTTCGGCACAAAACCTTGAAAAACGGCGTGGAAACGGCGGCGGCAGCAATTAAAGCAGGCATCAATCTGGATTGTTCTGCCATTTTGCAGGATGATGTTCTGGCTGCTATTAAACAAAATTTATTATCGGTAAAAGAAGTAGATGCTTCGCTGACAAAAGTTTTGCGTACCGAATTTAAGCTGGGTTTTTATGATGATCCAAAGCAAAGCAAATATTACAGTTACGGCGCGGATAGCATCAGCAATCCGGCGCACGTAGCTTTAGCGCGCAAAGTGGCGCAGCAAAGCATGGTGCTCCTCAAAAATAAAAACCAACTTTTACCTCTTAAAAAGAGCAATTACAGCAGCATTACAGTTTTGGGAACCAATGCTGCTTCGCTGGATGCTCTGGTAGGAAGTTACCACGGCGTAAACAGTAAAATGGTGGATTTTGTGGAAGGAATAACTGCAGCCGTTGGTTTGGATACACGTGTAGAATACGATTTAGGTTCGAGTTACAGCGATACCACGCATTTTGGCGGCATCTGGGCAGCCGGAAACAGTGATGTTACCGTTGCCGTAATCGGTTTGTCGCCGGTTTTGGAAGGCGAAGCTGGCGACGCATTTTTATCGCCAACGGGCGGAGACAAACCGCATTTAAGTTTGCCTGCCGGGAATATTGCTTTTATGAAAGCGCTGCGAAAAGGCAATCCAACCAAACCGATTATTGCCGTAATTACTGCCGGAAGTGATGTAGATGTTGCCGCCATTGAGCCTTATGCTGATGCGGTGATTTTGGCCTGGTACCCGGGCGAACAGGGCGGAAATGCGTTGGCGGATCTGCTTTTTGGTAAAATTTCTCCTTCCGGGCATTTGCCACTTACTTTTTATCGATCGGAAAATGATCTTCCGGCTTATAATAGTTACGCGATGAAAGGCAGAACTTACCGTTATTATGGCGGACCGGTGCAATATCCGTTTGGTTTTGGGTTGAGTTATACTTCTTTTGATTACCAATGGAAAACTCAGCCTCAATCCAAATACAAAGCGGATGAAACAATCACGTTCTCAATCGCTGTAAAAAATACCGGCAAAATGGATGCTGATGAAGTGGTACAGGCTTACATTCAGTATCCAAACCTGGACAGAATGCCGCTGAAAGAATTAAAAGGTTTTACCAGGATCAGCGTAAACCAAGGTAGCGAACAGGTTGCCAACATTACAATTCCAGTGAAAGAATTGCAGAAATGGGACTTGCAAAAACACAGTTTCCAGCTTTATAAAGGTGAATATAAATTGATGATCGGCAGTGATTCAGCTACGCCGAAATTGAATGCTTCTTTTACCTTGTAATTTTTGGTGTTTTCAGGTAATGCTGTTTGTTTAATAATAACTGTATATTTAAATTAGTAACGCTGTTTTTTAGCTATACCCATAAATTTTTAGATTAATGATACGTACAACCATCACGCCGGATACACAAACGATTTCTTTTGATATTCCGACAAATTACATCGGAAAACAGATTGAAGTAATTGCATTTGCAAAAGACGAAGAGACAAGCAGCAGCGATCGGCCAATTAAAAAAATTGTTTCATTTGAGGCTTTATCGTTTGATACAAGAGGTTACAGATTTAACCGTGATGAAGCAAATGAACGATAAAATTTTCTTAGACAGCAATATACTGGTTTATACTTACTCTAATACTGAACTTGAAAAACAAGTTACTGCCCGCAAATTGGTTGCTGAAAACAATACTTTTATCAGCACCCAGGTTTTACAGGAATTGTGCAACATCATTACCCGAAAATTCAAATTTAGTTATTCGGAAGCTCTAAAAGTTATTGAAGAATGTAGTCTTAACAGCATTGTTTATGTTAATTCTGAATCTACAATCAGGCACGCCTGCCATATAGCTGAACGTTATGGCTATTCATTTTATGATTGTATGATTCTGTCTTCAGCTTTGGAAAGCAACTGTACTGTGCTTTATTCAGAAGATTTACACAATGGTCAAGTTATTGACAATAAGCTCATTATCAAAAACCCATTTCTACAGCAATAATTGCTGGCTGATAGAAGTTTAGGAAAACTTATTATTAGTCAGAATTTTTACCCGCAATTTCTACCAGTTGCTTCACCATTTCTACATCCGTTTGTTCCGTCAAAAATTCATCATCATAATTACCGGTTCTAACCTCTGTAAAAAGCATTTCGCTCTTAACCATATTTTTTGCTGAAGTATGATATTCGGTTGCGCCGGTCAGTTGGATCAATTCCTGCAAATTATCAGGACGAATACCTGCGCCCGGCATAATCGAAATCCGGCCGTTTGCTTTTTTAATTAATTTCGCAATCATCGAAGCTCCTTTTATGGCAGTATTTTCTTGTCCGGAAGTTAAGATTCTTTCAAATCCCATTTCGATAATTTCCTCTAAAGCTTGGAAAGGATTTTTGCAACGATCAAAAGCGCGATGAAACGTTGTATCCATATTTCCAGCCGCTTGCTTTAATTCGAGGCAACGTTCTACATCAATTTGCCCGTTTTTTTTTAAAATACCGAAAACTACGCCATCACAACTCAATTCCCGGCATTGGATAATGTCGGTTTTCATCACCTCAAATTCCAGATCGGAATACAAAAAATCACCGCCGCGCGGACGAATAATCGGAAACAGTTTTATACTAAGATTTTTCCTTGCTAAAAGAAGCATACCATACGACGGCGTGGTGCCGCCTTCTTTCAAATTATCACAAAGTTCTACACGGTAAGCGCCGCCTTGCTGCGCCGCTAATGCAGATTTTATAGAACCTGCGCAAATTTCAATTCCAATCATTTTGGGTGATTAAAAAACGCTTTTCCCTTTGATCAGCAAATCCTGTTTTTCGGCATTGCAAACCGCAAAAGAAAACCCTTTTTGAATGGCATAAGCGCCGTATTCGCCTTTTTTATTGATAGCCAAAAAGCCGACTTGCAACGTTTTAGCCAGTTCAGGTTTTTTTCTGATAATGCGGTTGACGGCTTCTTTGCAGGCATCTTCGGGTTTGTAACCTTGCCGCATTAATTCAACCACCAAAAAACTGCCTACGTTACGAATAACTTCTTCGCCCACACCGGTTGAAGTCGCACCACCAACTTCATTATCCACAAAAAGTCCGGCACCAATAATCGGACTATCGCCTACCCGACCATGCAGTTTCCACGCCATACCGCTTGTGGTACAGGCTCCGGAAATATTTCCGGCAGCATCCAGGGCCAGCATTCCGATTGTATCATGATTGTATTCATTTCCGGGAAGCTTTTTTGGCGAGTAAAGTCTATTTTCAACATTAATTTCCGGTTTGTATTTAGCTGTTTTTAGCCATTCTTTCCAAGCTTTCTCTGATTCTGCTGTGAGCAAAACCTTCTTTTTAAAACCATTTTCAAGCGCGAATTGTGTGGCACCTTCGCCAACCAGCAAAACGTGAGGCGTTTTTTCCATCACCATTCGGGCAACAGAAATCGGATGATCAATGTATTCCATCGCTGCCACGCCACCGCAATTGCCTTTTTCATCCATAATACAGGCATCCAAAGTTACGTGTCCATCGCGGTCAGGATAACCGGCTGCACCAACACTGTGGTTATTCTGATCAGCTTCCGGAATTTTCACGCCAGCTTCTACCGCATCCAAAGCCCGGCCACCTTTTGAAAGAATTTTCCAGGCTTCCTGATTGGCCGGAATACCAAAATCCCAGGTAGAAATAACAATGGGAAAATTAGCAGCTGATGCTTCTTTTACAATACTTTTTCCGAAAACTTTAGAATCTAAAACCACTCCGGAAGCACCCAATGTGCTGGTTAATAAAAATTTACGCCGATTAAGCTTGAGCATTATCCAATAATTTAAACGATAAAAGAAGCTGGAAGATAGGCTTTTTAGGAATAAAACTATTGATTAAATCAGCAAAAAAGCAAAATCGGAGGATTGGTTTTCTTGATGATAAAAGAAGTATGGAAATAACTGTCCGAATTTTTAGCGTGTTTTCTAACAACCTTACATGCTTCTTTTATACCTAAATAATTTATGAATGAGCAAACTTATCCGGCGCGATAAAAGCAATCGTTAGTTCACAAAATAATCAACAAAAAACTATTTAGATTTAGTATAAATACTAATAATAAATTTAAATTTGCGCTGGTGTTTAAAATCATTCTAAACAACTTAAAATGATTTTCACTTTAATTCCGTTTTTATCAGGTCAAACTATTGTTTACAAAATCTTGATTTGATGTAGTTTAAACTCTTTTATACGCATCTGTAATGAGCTTTAAACAGCTATAATTAATATTATGAAAAAAATACTGATTACTATTTTAACACTTACAACTATCGCTGCGCAGGCACAAAAAAATACGCTTTTGGAGCAGTCGTTTTGGCAAAACCAGCCTGATGTAAACACGGTTAAGTCTGAAATCGAAAAACAAAACAGTCCTTCTGAATTTAATGGTATGACGATGGATCCAGTAGTTATTGCGATCAATGCGCAAGCACCAACGGCATCTATTGAATATTTAATTGCACAACCGGGAAATGATGTTAGCAAGTTAACGCATGATGGCAGAACTTATTTACACTGGGCCGCTAACCGCGGAAATGCAGAACTGGTAAGCTATTTATTAGATAAAGGTTCTAAAGTCAACATTCTGGATAGTCACGGTACAACTCCGCTCCTTTTTGCAGCAAGCAGCGGCCAGCAGAATACTAAAATTTATGATTTGCTTTTAGCGCATGGTGATAATCTGAAAAAAGATATTACTCAGGATGGCGCAAATGCTTTGTTATTAGCTGTTACAAATGATAAAGATCTTACATTAACCAATTATTTTATCTCTAAAGGTCTGGACTTAAATAGTACGGATGCCGCTGGAAACAATGCTTTCAGTTATGCAGCTAAATCCGGCAATGTTGAAGTATTAAAAACTCTTGTTCAGAAAGGTATAAAACCAAATGCAAATGCGATGTTAATGGCTGCTCAAGGCGGCGGTCGCCGCGGTGTTGGCGGCGCTAATTTGACATCGTATCAATACCTCGAAAGCTTAAACATCAAACCAACCGCCACAAGTACAAGCGGCGAAAATGTATTACATTTTTTGGTGCGCAAACCTAATCAAATAGAGATTATTAAATATTTTTTAGATAAAGGTGTAGATATTAATCAAACTGATGAAGAAGGAAATACTGTATTGATGAATGCTGCTTCGGCTAACCGTGATACTGCAGTTATTGCTCTGCTTTTACCACACGTAAAAAATATCAACCAGGCTAACCAAAAAGGTGTAACAGCTTTGGCATTTGCAGTACGCAGTAATTCACCAGAAATGGTTAATTATTTGATTACTAAAGGAGCTGCTATTCATACAATAGATAAAAAAGGCAATAACCTTGCTTATTATCTGATAGAATCTTACCGGCCACAAAACGGACATGGGTTTGGCGGACAAAACGCGCCAGTTCCAAACAGACCAGCTAACGGCCCAGCTGCGGATGATTTTAACACAGAATTAACGCTTCTTAAACAAAAGGGTTTAGATGTTACCACACCACAAAAAGATGGTAATACTTTGTATCATTTGGCTGTAGCCAAAAATGATATTTTATTAATTAAACGCCTGGAGCCATTAGGTATAGATATCAACACTAAAAACAAAGAAGGTTTAACCGCTTTGCATAAAGCAGCTTTAATATCCAAAGATGATGTTCTGCTGAAATACCTTTTGTCTATCGGTGCCAAAAAAGATGCCGTAACTAATTTTAAAGAAACTGCGTTTGACTTAGCCAGCGAAAATGAGTCATTATCTAAAAACAATATATCTGTTAATTTCCTGAAATAATTTATGTCTAACTTCTTTAAAACAGTACTTCTTTTATCGGTATTAATTTTTGCAAAACCGGCTGATTCATTTTCTCCGGCTGTTGGTAAATATAAATGCATGATCCAGATGACCAATTATATGGGTGAAGGTGCTTACATTGTTATTTCGCTGATTGATAACAAAGGTGCTTACGAGAAAACACTTTACGTACTGGGTTCTGATAAAAAGTGGTATAAAACGCTGAAAGAATGGAATAAGTTCTATCTTAAAAAACCTGCAAATATCAGTGCGATAACCGGTGCTTCGGTAACTGGCGGAGACCGTAGTGTTAATGTAATCGACATTGAAAACGCAAAAATTAATGCTGGTTATAAAATACGGTTTGAAAGTGCAGTAGAAGATAAAAATTATAATGTAAAAGATTTGGAAGTGCCATTAACTACAGAAGCACTTTCTGCTAAAAACGAGGGCACGGGTTTTATCCGTTACGTACGTTTCAGTCCAAATTAATGATGAATATTTCATGACTATTTCGATATGGAGATACAGCCACTTAGCTTTGGCTGTATCTTCTTTTCTTTTACTGATACTGGCATCCGTTACCGGTATTATCCTTGCTTTCGAGCCGATCTCTCAAAAATTTCATCCTTACCGTTCGGATAATTTTAATCAAATTACACTCGCCGAATCACTTCCTTTACTTCATCAAAAATATCCCGGCATTACCGAACTTACGGTAGATGCCAACCAGTTTGTACAGATAAAAGGCAGCGATGCAAAAGGCGGAAAACTGTTGGCTTACGTTGATCCGCAAACTGGTAAAATATTAGGCATTCCCGAAAAACAAAGTGAGTTTTTTCAATGGGTAACCGGATTGCACCGTTCTCTTTTTTTACACGAAACTGGCCGGTTTTTTATCGGTTTAACTGCTTTTTTATTACTGCTGATTACGATTTCTGGCACGATGCTGATTATCCAGCGGCAACGCGGCTTAAAACGTTTTTTTAAGAAGATAGCCAGAGATAATTTCGCGCAATATTACCATGTGGTTTTAGGTCGATTATCGCTAATTCCAATCTTGATTATTGCCTTGACCGGAACTTATCTTTCGTTAACAAAATTTGAAATTATTGGTGATAAAAAGAGTATTGCCAAGATTGATTTTGATGCGATCAAATCTCAACCAGTAAAAAAAATTAGCGACTTTAATATTTTCAAACGAACTAAACTTGCAGAAGTACAATCCATCGAATTTCCATTTTCCGAAGATGTAGAAGATTATTTCACACTTAAACTAAAAAACCGGGAAGTAACCATCAATCAAATTACCGGTGATATTTTAAGCGAGGTTAACTATCCAACAACGGTGTTGCTTACCAATCTCAGCCTCAATTTGCATACTGGCCGGGCAAGTGGTATTTGGGCAATTGTACTGGTAATAGCTTCGGCCAACATTCTTTTTTTTATCTATTCTGGTTTTGTGATCACCTTTAAACGGATAGGAAACCGTGTAAAAAATAAATACAAAGCAGATGAAAGTCGTATCATTATTTTAGTTGGATCAGAAAATGGCAGTACTTTCCGGTTTGCACAAAGTGTTCACCAGCAATTAATTAAGCAAGGCGAAAAATCATTTATAACAGAACTTAATCATTATACTGTTTTTACCAAAGCAGAATTGCTGATTGTGATGACTGCTACTTACGGTCTTGGTGAAGCGCCTACCAACGCAGCCAAGTTTGCTACTATGCTCAATCGTTTTCCGCAATCAAAACGTGTTCAATATGCTGTGCTCGGATTTGGGTCTCACGCTTATCCGGATTTTTGTAAGTTCTCGTTTGAGGTAAATCAATTATTGTCTTTGCAAAGCTGGGCTATGCCGTTAATCGATATTCATACGGTTAATGATAAATCGCCGGCAGATATCCGGTTCTGGACCGAAGCATGGTCGCAACAATCCGGAATACAAATTACAGCTTTGCCGGAAATTAATAATTTAAAGTCGAACCGTTTAGAAAATCTTGCTGTAACCAGTCATATTTCAGCGGAGCACACAAACGAGAATTTTCTAATCCGGTTACAGCATCAAGGAAAAGTAAAGGTTAAATCCGGAGATTTACTGGCCATTTATCCGGAAAATGATCACCGGGAAAGGTTATATTCAATTGGTGTTGTTGACAAGGAAATCCAGTTAAGCGTCAGGCTGCATCTTAACGGTTTAGGTTCAGGCTTTTTAAGTAATTTGAAAGTTGGGGAAAAGATTAAAGCACGGATTGTTAAGAACAAACATTTCCATTTTCCAAAAAAAGCAAGTGCAGTTGCAATGATTTCCAATGGTACAGGTATTGCGCCATTTTTGGGAATGATCAGCCAGAATACGCGAAAATCGCCCTGCTATTTATACTGCGGTTTCCGGGGAAATTTATCATTTAAAATGTATCAATCTTTTCTGGAAGAAAACAAAGCCGCAGGAAAACTGAAGCAATTATATATCGCTTTTTCACGCGAAAACGAAAAAAAATATGTTAGTGATTTAATTGCCCGAGATATGGATTTTTTTATTCGATTATTAACTGACGGCGGCGCAATCATGATTTGCGGTTCTCTCTCCATGCAAAAAGATGTGATTGCTTTACTTGAAACTGCTTGCCAAACCAAAACCGGTAAAAGTGTTAGCTTTTACCAATCTCACAACCAAATCCTAATGGATTGCTATTAAAACATTAAATCTAATTGTGATTAAAGTGTGGTTATAAAATCTGATACTTCTTTTATGCAATTAAATTTTGAATTGATTTGGATGCAAGTCCACATCTAAAAACCAAAGATTTTTATGTGCTAAAAGAAGCATGAAAATAGCTTCAGGTAAAGTTTAATTTCACTATCAATTCAGTGCAAACTTCTTGATATCCAGTTTCTGAGAAAAAACCCGGCCATCATCAGCAATTAAAATGCAGCTATACTGAGGATAATTTTTGATTAACCGAAGGCCCGCATTTTTTCCTAAAACCATTATTGAGGTACTAAAACCGTTTGCTTTTTCTGCACTTGGCCCAAAAACGGTAACACTGCACAAACCGCTTGCCGGATAACCGGTTTTCGGGTTGATGATGTGCGCATAACGTTTGCCGTTAAAAACCACAAACTTTTCGTAGCTGCCGGATGTAACTACAGCGCCCTGTTGCAGCGGTATTACCGCAAATATGGTATCTTCCCGCATCGGGTTGGTAATGCCGATATTCCAGTTGCTGCCATCGGGCTGCTTTCCCCAGGTATTTATATCGCCGGAACCATTTACAATTCCGGCTTTAATCCCTTTAGATAACATCAGTTTACGACAACAATCTGCTGCATAACCTTCGCCTAAAGCACCAAATCCGATCTTCATTCCTGTTAGCTTTAAAAAGATAGTCGAGTTTTTCGCGTTCAATACAACGTTTTGATAACCCACTTTTGCTACCGATTTTTTGATGGTTTGCAGCGTTGGCATTTTAGTCATCGAGCCATCAAACTTCCAGATTTTGTCCATTGCAGCAAAGCTGATGTCAAATGCACCATGCGTTATTTTTGATAATTTCAATGCTCTTTTTGTCAGCATAAAAACTTCCTGATCAACTTTTATGGCCCGAATGCCAGCATTGCTGTTTACTTGCGAAACCTGCGATGCTGGTTTCCAGTCGGAAATTAAATTTTCTATTCTGCTGATTTCTGCAATACAGGTATCAATATTTTGTTCTGCGGAGATTGAATCTTTGGCTACAATGGTGACGTCCCAACGGCTTCCCATCAGTTTTACGGTTCTTTTTCGCAAAACTTGTGCAGAAGTGTTAAGTGCCAGCAAAGCAAAAATCAGTAAAAAAAATGTTTTCATATCGAAATTGCAAAGATAAGAATACAATAAAAAACCGGACATTTTTAAATATCCGGCTGATGTTGAAAATCTGATTAACTTATTTCGATGCTTCTTTTATCGACTAAAAATGCTGGTTATCATCAATAAGACTTATTCACTTTTTAATCGACAAAGGAAGCATCACTCCTGCACAATTAAAACCTGAACAGGTTTTTTATCAGCCCAAATTTAAAACTTGTAAGCTAAAGTGGCTGCAAACATGCGTGGTGCGATCGGATTAAGACTGTAACGATCATGAACCACATAATTGAACGTATTAAAAATATTGGATACTTTGGTTAGCAGCGATAAATGGCGAAAGCTATAGCCTGCCGAAAGATCAACAGTTGCAAAACCTGACAATGGAATTAAGGCGTTGTATGATGAAGTTTTAATAACAACACCCGTTGCCGAAGTGGTGCTGGTGCTGTTTAACTCTTCATCATTGATACCAACTGTATTGTTGTTGCCACCAAAACGTTTACCAGTATAAAAAGCGGAGGCACCTAATTTTAAACCTTTAACATCTCCATGATTAAAAGTGTAAAAAACTGAACCGTTGACAGTATGTGCAGGAGTAGAAATTAAACGCTCGCCTTCAACTTGCGAACCTGGTGCCCCGGTTGTGTTAGTATAACGCATAAAATTGTAGCTGTAACCGGTAATAAAGTAAAAATTTTTGGAGATAGAACCGTTAACTTCAACCTCAAAACCATCACTGGTAGTTTGGCCATTCAGTTGTTTGATGGCAGTATTTGTATTTGGGTTTCCGTTCTGATCGATCAAAGCCGTTTGTGCCAGGTTGCTGTTACGTATGCGGTAAATACTGAAGTTAGCGAAAAGTTTACCGTTTAAAAACTCATTTTTAACACCTGCTTCGTATTGATCTATAATAGACGGTTTAAGGCTGTTTCCATAAATATCAGTACCTGTATTGGTAGTGAAATTATTGCTGTAACTGGTATAAACTGATGTAGTTTGAATAGGCTGATAAACTAAAGCAACCTTTGGCGAAAAAGCTTTATCGGTTTTGTCGGCAGCTGTTCCGCGGCGTTCCTGTTGTTTATCGTAGTTAAAAATAGTGCTTCTAAATGCCGTTTGGTAAGACCACCTGACACCTGCAAGCACTTTAAACTTACTGGTTAAATTTACCATATCCTGAATGTACGCACCAAACCGGTTTTGTGGCGTGATGGTTCGGGCAGTATCAGTAATGGATGGAATATCGTTCCGAATATTAAAAGTGGCAGGATCATAAATGTTTATTTTATCGTAAGCAGTTCCAACAACACCTGCGGCAGTTGTATATTTAAAAGTATTGCTTTCCGTTTCGATACGCGTAAAATCAGAACCAATTAATAATTGATGTTTTATTGATCCGGTTTTGAATGCTCCGTTTAAATTTATCTGTGCGGAGTAATCTTTTTCGGCACTATTTACAGCACTTAATGCGCGGCTCCAATCGCCATTAGCTGCAATTGTTGTTGGTACGCCTACACCAAAACCATTTACCCGTGTATGCTGAACAGCTCCAACTCCTGCTAATTTCCAGTTATCATTAAATTGATGTTTAACAGTTAAATAACCTGCCGCCTGCTTGGTATTGTTGTAAGCCCAATTTGGATAAATAAAACGGTTTCGTGGTGCATCCGGCAGTTCGGTTAGCGTAATGCGGCTATTGGGCGCGCCTACGCCGGCATCCGGCACCAAATTAGATTTCAGGAAATCTCCTTCCAAGATAATATCTGTTTTTTGTCCAATTTTATAAAGCAAAGATGGATTAACGTAAGTACGATGCGTATTAACAACATCCCGGTAACTGTTAGCATCTTCATGCGTGCCAACTACGCGAAAAGCAAGATTTTTGGTAATCGGCCCATAAACATCTATTGTAGGTTTGTACTGGCCATAACTACCAGCCAGCATAGAAACTTCTCCGCCCCAATTAAATTTTGGCTTTTTAGTGATCATGTTAATCACCAAGCCTCCAGAAACATTACCATATAACAATGCAGAACTGCCTTTTAATACTTCAATGGATTCTAATGTACTGGCATCCGGAAATCCTTGTGTATTAGAAATAATACCATTTTTAAAAATACTGCCACCAGCACCAGCAATGCCAACCAGATAACCGCGTGCCGTAAAAGTTTCTGCTACACCACCACGGGTTTGCGTTAATGTTACACCAGTAACATTTTTAAGCACATCACCTAAACGAATAGCTTGTTGATCGGCAATAACAGCATTGCTGATTACACCTATACTTTGCGGCAAGTCTAATGGCTTAATTTCAGCTTTTCCTAATGTTAGCGGTTTGTTCAATTTTTTAGAAGCGGTTATGCTAACTTCATTAAGTTCTGCAGCACTTTCTGTTAGTTTAAAGTCGTGTTTTGTTGTGATTCCTGCAGCTATATTCACTGTAGATTGCACCGTTTTTAAACCTACACATGAAATTTTTAAAGTATAATTTCCGGGTTTAATATTACGAAATTCGTAACGCCCATTACTATTGGTAGTTGTACCTCTGCCGATTTCGGCAAGGCTTACGTTTACACATGTAGCAGGCTCGCCATCTAAAGTTTTGATAATACCAGTTAAATTTCCATAATTTATTTGTGCATTTACTTTCTCCCGGCTAATAAACAGGCATAAAAGAAGTGTACTAAATGTTGTAAAATATTTCATAGTTTTTATTTAGACTGATTCTAATTGCAAAACTAAAAACATTTTTAAAGATTGAATAAACTATTTAGATTTATTTTAAATAAGACTAATGATATCAAATCTGGATGAAAACAAAATGCATAAAACATTAAAAATCAGATGATAACTGGTTACGAATTTGGTAGTTAAAAGTATCTCAACTTATTTTTTAAGGCGATACTTCTTTTATCACCTAAAAATTAAGCCATCTTTCTAGTAGACTTGTCCCTATTAAACTTACTAAAACAGGAAAAACCTCAATTTTTTTCATTTTTGAGGTTTTTCCTGTTTACAACTATAGCACATTATTTTAAATACTCACTGAAAAAATCAATTGTTCGTTTCCACGCAAGCTCTGCAGCAGCTTTATCATAACGCGGTGTTGTATCGTTGTGGAAGCCATGGTTTACGTTCTCATAAATAAACGCCTGATATTTTTTGTTATTTTCTTTTAAAGCAGCTTCGTAAGGCGGCCAACCCGCCGTGATCCTGGTATCCAGCGATGCATAGTGCAGCATTAAAGGCGCTTTAATTTTAGGCACATCCGCTACAGCAGGCTGACTGCCATAAAAAGGTACAGCAGCGGCCAGTTCGGGCACACGAACAGCCATCATATTGGCTATGCCCCCACCATAACAAAAACCAACAACACCTACTTTACCGTTACAATCTTTATGGTTTTTAAGGTAATTATATGCCGCTATAAAATCTTCTTCCATCTCACCTTTATCCCTTTTACTTTGCATGGCGCGTCCTTCATCATCATTACCCGGATAACCACCTAACGGCGTTAAAGCATCTGGTGCCAGCGACACAAAACCTGCCAGTGCAGCCCTTCTACTTACATCTTCAATATAAGGATTTAAACCCCGGTTTTCATGAACTACAATGATACCTCCAAGTTTCTTGTTAGCAGCTATAGGTTTTGATAGCAATCCTTTGATAGTTCCACCACCTTTTGGTGAGGTATAATTAATATATCCTGATGTTAAGCGGGGATCATCCGGCCCAATCTGCATGTTCCCTTTGTAGTCGGGCATCAAAAAACTCATTATTGCAGGAACAGTTAATCCGCCAATTGCAAAAACAGACAGCTTTTGCATAAATGATCGCCGGTCAAGCCGGTTATGTGCATAATCATCGTACAGGTCAAACACTTCCTGCTTAATATCTTCTTTATTGATCTGGCTCATACTTCGAAGGTTTTACTCAAATGTAATGATTCAAAATAATACTAAAAACAAAAAACCCTCCAGCTTTGCTGAAGGGTTTAGTAGCCCGTAGGGGAATCGAACCCCTGTTTCTAGAATGAAAATCTAACGTCCTAACCCCTAGACGAACGGGCCAAATACCTTTGATTTTGGGAAGGCGAAGATAGAAGTTAAATCATTAATTCAAAAAAAATAAAAAAATATTTTTCTAAGCTGATTTCTCTGAAATCTTTAAGCAAAAGCATTTATTAGTGGTTTAATGTCCGGTTCGGGTTATTTTTGGCTCATTTAAAAAACTGAATTGATACAAATGCTTCTTTTATGCCTGTAAAATTTAATATTCATTCTTTTCTCAAATACATCCTTGTTTTTCTGTTTTTTAACTGCTGTTTTAACTCGCTTAAAGCACAAACTGATAGTGCTGCCCAAAAGCCTGCTGCTCCGACAAAAGAGTTGTTCTTACATAAATTTGAGGCTTATCAAACCGGTAAAAACAGAGCTGGTTTGATGGATGTGGCTGACCGCAACCAGTATCCATCACCCCAAAAAGTTTTGTTATGGCAAAAAGAATTGTTACTAAACGACCGGCAAAAAGCTGCTATTGGTCTGATCAATAAGGAAATGCAAAGAAAAACTATTGAAATGAACAATTTTTTGATTACCAATGAAGGTGCTTTGGATAGTCTTTTCAAGCTGAAAAAAATTAATAATGGTCTACTTATTTTTTACACCAACCGTTATGGTTTATACCAGGGCGAACTGCGGAACGCTTTATTGCAAGCTTGCCTAAAAACAGAAGCAATACTAACTGCTACACAACTAAAAAAATATGATACACTGTTGCTGCATTAATAGCTGCAATTACAAACCCGAATTAATACCTTTGCAGCCCTACAACTGAACATGAAAATTACATTTGATTTTGAAAAGCCTTTAGGAGAACTGCAGCAGCAGATTGAAAAAGTGGAACAAGCCGGAGAAAAAACCAAGGTGGATATGTCGCCCGCGCTATCCGAACTCCATAAAAACCTTCAAAATAAAAAAGAAGAAATTTACGGCAACTTAAGCGGCTGGCAAAATGTTCAGATTTCTCGCCATCCCGAACGGCCTTATACTTTGCAATATATTGAATCTATCAGTACTGATTTTCTGGAGATGCACGGCGATCGCAACATGGGTGATGATAAAGCTATTGTAGGTGGTTTTGGTTCATTAAACGGGCAAACGGTGATGTTCATCGGGCATCAAAAAGGTAGCAATACCAAAATGCGTCAGTACCGTAACTTTGGTATGGCCAATCCGGAAGGTTATCGCAAAGCCTTACGCCTGATGAAAATGGCAGAAAAATTTAACAAACCCATTATTACTTTTATTGATACGCCGGGTGCTTATCCAGGTTTGGAAGCTGAGGAACGTGGACAAGGTGAAGCAATTGCACGCAACCTCATGGAAATGTCAGTTTTAAAAGTGCCTGTAATTTGCGTAATTATCGGCGAAGGTGCTTCCGGTGGTGCTTTGGGAATTGGCATTGGCGA
Organism: Janthinobacterium lividum; assembly: GCA_050955045.1. Lineage (GTDB taxonomy): Bacteria > Bacteroidota > Bacteroidia > Sphingobacteriales > Sphingobacteriaceae > Mucilaginibacter_A. Next base: position 156,676 of record JBPBQV010000001.1, read on the forward strand.
CCGTGTTTACATGCTGGAACACACTTGGTATTCAGTTATTTCTCCGGAATCCTGTTCTTCAATTTTATGGCGAACCTGGGACAACAAAGAAAAAGCTGCGGAGGTTTTGAAACTGACTTCGAAAGAGATGTATCAAAACAAGCTGATTGACGGAATTGTAAAAGAACCGCTTGGCGGCGCGCACCAAGATCCAGAAGCGATGATCGCTACTTTAAAACAAGTTTTGCTGGATGATTTAGCAATACTAAAAGCAAAAAACGTAAATGAACTGGTGAGCGAACGGATTGATAAATTCTGTGCGATGGGTGTTGTGATTGATGAAAGTGAACTTGGGCTACCACAACCACCAGCAGAAAACGAAATATAATTTCACAAAAAAGCCGGTTAAATTTTAACCGGCTTTTTTGTGAATGCTTCTTTTATCGGATAAAAAATTGATTGTCGTTTATTCAATCTTCAACCTAAACTTTTTGGTGATAAAAGAAGCATGATGAAATCGACCTCATGCTTCTTTTAACAGGTAAATTATTGTGGTTGCTGCTGGAACATTCCCCTGAATTTCGCTTGATAAGTATTTAACAAAGCGGTCAGTTTTTGGTTCTGGGCAGGCTCGTTGTTGTCTTTGGTGAGTTTAATCAGTTCATTAATTACCGAAATACATAACTGAATATCCCGGCCTGCCATGCGCTGGTTACCTTCATCCATAGAAGCAAAATAATTTAACTGCCCAGATGCATAACTACTGATCTGGTTTACAATCTTTTCTCCTAACTTCCGCTCATTCAGCTGATAAGCCAAATCAGCCAGGTAAAATTTACGGATGGCAACATCGGTATAAGGATTCAAATCAGGCATTACCTCATCATAACGGTGCAACACTTTTTTAGCCAAATCCGGATGGCCTTCTTTATACAGGTTTTCTGTTAGCGATAAAAACGTCCGCAAAATCACTGGGTAAAACATCGTGCGCGATTCATGATCCAAATAAGTCGCATTTTTCATGTTTCCCCATCTAAATTTGGTCATCACGTTGTTATACATTTTCAACGTATTGCTTCTGTCCACTCCGCCTCCACTTGCTGCGGTATCTGCTGTAAAAGGCATCAAACGGGAAGCAAAACCTTCGTTGTACATGTATTTATCCAAGCCCATCATGTTGTCGTTTCCTACGGTGATGGCAAAATAAATCGGACGTTTCCAGTTGTTATGCGCCAGAATATCCATCATGGCCAAGTTATCTTTTGTTACATAATTTCCGGGATATTTCCAGTCAATCTCTGATGGAATTCTGCCTTTTTCTGCTGCCGGAACGGTTCCGGTTTTAACTACTTCATCAGCATTAATAGTTAATTTTAGGTTTTTTGTAGGCATATAGTTCATGCTTTGTCCGTTTTCATACTCCACTTTTGCACGGGCATCATCCGAAGTAATAAAATCGAAAACCTCTTTCAGCTCAACATTTCCAGGGATTTTAGAATCATTATAATACGTTACATCACGTACACCAGCTTCAAATTTTTCGTTTGGTAAAGTAATTGGCAGCGGAGAAGATTCGTTCATTTTCTGCTTCATCTGGCGCATGTACCAATCGGTTCCAAGTAAGCTCAGGTTTACAATGCGAACATCCGGACGAACGTTTTCAACTTCCTGAATGTACCAAAGCGGATACGTGTCATTATCGCCATAAGTAAACAAAATGGCATTTGGCGCGCAAGAATTAAGGTAATTGTAAGCCATATCGCGCGGTGTAGTTTTGGTTGAGCGATCATGATCATCCCATTCCTGGAAAGCCATCAGCACGGGCGCAGCCAGCAAACAAACAACGGTTGCACCAATGGCAGACAATTGCGGCGTAGTAACTTTCCGCAGTTTTTCGGCGATAAACAAAGTACCAAGTCCAATCCAGATGGCAAAAGCGTAAAATGAACCGGCATAAGCATAATCCCGCTCGCGTGGCTGCAAAGGGTCTTGGTTTAAGTAAAGTAAAATGGCAAATCCGGTAAAAAAGAACATTAAGCCAACTACACCGGCATCTTTTTGGTTTCTTTTGAAGTGATAAAAAGCACCAATCAAACCTAAAATCAGCGGTAAAAAGAACAGGCGATTATAAGACTTATCCATCGTCATGGTTGGCGATAAAGCACTTTGATTGCCCAAACGCAAAGCATCAATCGGTTTAATACCGCTGATCCAGTTGCCATCCGTAGCATTGTTATTTTGTCCGTCAGCATCGTTTTGTCGTCCTGCAAAATTCCACAGTAAATAACGCGTGTACATTTGGTTTACCTGCCAGCTAAAAAAGAAGCCCAAATTATCTGCAAAAGTTGGGCTTTGGCCTTCGCTGATGTGCATCCAGTCTTTATAGAAACCAACATGTTCGGCCTTATCACTAAACATTCTGGGAAATAAAGTATTGCGGTCGTAAATCAGGTTTTGTTTCTTTCCGGCTACTTCGTATCTTTCTTTTCCTTTTCGGTAGATACTTGCGCCTTCTTTTTGATCAACCGCTTTAGAATCATAATATTGACCATACAATAAAGGTGTATCGCCGTACTGATCACGGTTCAAATAACTCAATAAAGCAAAAGCATTGTTTGGCTCGCTGTTATTTAAATTGGTGTGTGCTTTTGAACGGATAATCAGCATAGCAAAAGAACTATAGCCAAAAAGGATAAACACAGTACAAGTCAGAATCATATTGAGAGCAACTCTTTTCCCGCGGATTTTAACCACATATTCTAAAAAGGCAACAATTGCAATTCCAACAATTCCGCCAATAATTCCACCGCTGATTGCCAGCAACAATATAAAAGCAACAGCCGAAACTAAAATAGTTTGTTTGACCGGTTTGATGGTGTACATAATTCCGGTTGCCATCGTGATGACAATCAGGATAAAAAATACCGTTGCACCGCTCCAAAAACCAAAATTTAAAGTATTTACAAAAAGCAAATCTGCATAAGCAGCGCCTTTAACTACATATTGGATAATTCCCCACAAAACTGCCGCAACAATAATTACTCCGATAAAAAGAGCAGTCAGCGTACCTCTGCCGGTTGCATTTGGTGTTCTGCGAAAGTAATAAACGCAGGCAATTGCCGGAATAGCCAGCAAATTTAACAGGTGAATCCCGATAGATAAACCCATTACGTAAGCAATAAAAATAATCCATTTATCAGCTCCAGGTTCGTCGGCGTGGGCATCCCATTTCATAATTGCCCAAAAAACAATGGCTGTACAGAGTGAAGATTGCGCATAAACTTCGGATTCTACAGCCGAAAACCAAAATGTATCCGACCAGGCATAAGCCAGTGAGCCAACCAAACCGGAACCAATAATCAGGATGGTTTGGCTTAAATCAATCTCCGATGCTGTTTTTACCACTATTTTTTTGGCAAGCGCAGTAATCGTCCAAAACAAAAATAAAATGGTTGCCGCACTGGCCAGCGCAGAACTCATGTTAACCATATAAGCCACTTTGGTTTTATCCGCAGCGAACAGCGAAAACACTTTCCCAATAATGGTAAACAGCGGAGCACCAGGCTGATGCGCTACTTGCAAACGGTAAGCGCAGGCAATAAACTCGCCGCAATCCCAAAAACTAGCAAAAGGTTCTAACGTTAAAATATACGTTAGCGCGGCCAGGGCAAAGGCAAGCCAGCCAAACAGGTTATTAATTTTATTGTACTTCATGGAAGGTAGAATTTCAGTCATATTTCTGTGCGCCGAAATTAACAAACTATAATGAAGTTTTAGCCAGCACTCAATTTACTTTAACAGCTTTTAACAATTAGAAACACGATGCTTCTTTTAGCAGATAAAAATTTGAAAATTGCAGTTGACATTTTAAAATATCATCCTATATTTGCATTCCTTTTCAGAACGTTTATTTATCAATATTCAAACGAAAAGAAGATTGCCCGATAGTATAAAGGTAGTACGACGGTTTTTGGTACCGTTTGTCTAGGTTCGAATCCTGGTCGGGCAACTAAAAAAGCAGATGAGCTTGAGTAACGGCTATCTGCTTTTTACTTTAAAGGCTGCTCAATAAGTTTTTTACTCGCCATGCCGATTCAGTTCAATCCCATCAAATTATTTTCAGGTTCAGCAACCACAGAACTTTCCCAGAAAATTGCAGAATGTTATGGAAAAGAACTGGGACAAGTTACTTTATCCAGGTTTAGCGACGGCGAATTCCAGCCTTATTTTAACGAATCTGTTCGTGGTTCGGATGTTTTTTTAATACAATCCACCAATCCACCAACCGATAATTTAATGGAGCTGTTAATGATGATTGATGCTGCACGCCGCGCTTCTGCTCATTATGTTACCGCAGTAATTCCTTACTTTGGATTAGCGCGGCAAGATCGTAAAGATAAACCGCGCGTAGCTATTGGTGCCAAACTGGTTGCCAATTTACTGACGGCTGCTGGGATCAACCGCATTATGACGATGGATTTGCACGCTGCACAAATTCAGGGCTTTTTTGATATTCCGGTAGATCATCTGGATGCAGCCATCATTTTTGTGCCTTATATTAAAAGCCTGGGCCTTGCAAATTTAACGATCGCTTCGCCAGATATGGGTGGCTCCTACCGGGCACGTTCTTTTGCCAAATTCTTTAATGCTGAAGTAGTTATTTGCGATAAGCAACGCAAACGTGCCAACGAAATTGAATCCATGACGATTATTGGCGATGTGACCGACCAGGATATCGTATTGATTGATGACATGTGCGACACGGCGCGAACACTGGCCAAAGCAGCAGGATTAATCATGTCCCGTGGTGCCCGCAGTGTAAGAGCAGTTTGTACACATCCGATTTTATCTGGTGATGCTTATAATACGATAGAAAATTCAGCCTTAACCGAACTGATTGTTACCGATACCATTCCGTTAAAACAGCAAAGCAGTAAAATACATGTGCTTTCATCTGCCAAACTGTTTGCCAGTGCCATAGAAAATGTAAACGAACATGGTTCTATTAGCATGCTTTTTAATGTGGATTGAAATGACGTTTTCAGCAGTTAACTATCAACTTTTGGCTACTTGCTGATACTTATTGCTTGAAGCTGATAACTAAAACAAATAAATAACAAATAAATAACAAATAAATAATACAAAACAATGAAATCAATTGCTATTAGCGGTTCTCCAAGAGAGAACGTAGGGAAAAGAGACGCTAAAGAACTGCGTTATGAAGGCAAAGTGCCTGCAGTTCTTTATGGTGGGGATACCCAAACCCACTTTGCTGTGTCTGCAGCTGATTTGAAACCGGTGATTTACACACCAGAGGTTCATTTCATCGATTTAGATATTGCAGGCGTACAAAGCCAGGCCATTATTCAGGCTACACAATTTCATCCGGTTACAGATCAATTGTTACACATCGATTTTTTATTGCTGAGCGATAGCAAACCGATTACAATGGAAATTCCTGTTTTATTAACCGGTACTTCTCCTGGTGTAAAAACTGGTGGTAAGTTGGTTCAAAAACTGCGCAAATTGCGTGTAAAAGGTTTTCCAAAAGATCTTTTAGATGCTATCGAAGTAAGTATTGCAACTTTAGAAGTTGGAAAATCAGTAAAAGTTAGCGAAATCAAATTGCCAAACTTAACGATTACCAATTCTCCGGAAGATACGATCGTTTCTGTAACTACCTCACGTGCATTACGTCAGGCAGAACAAGAAACAGCTTCTGGTAAAAAATAAGCAAAAGCTTCTTTTATCGAGTAAAAGCCTTCAGCAAAAACTGAAGGCTTTTTTTATGCCATAAAAACAGTATTATCTTTGGGCAGATGAAATATTTAATTGTTGGACTTGGAAATATCGGTCCGGAATATGCAGATACGCGCCACAACATCGGTTTTATGATTTTGGATGAGCTGGCCAAACAGGAATCGGCCAAATTTCACCACATGAAACTGGCTTATTATACCGAAGTGAACTACAAAGCGAGAACCTTGCATCTCATCAAACCAACCACTTTTATGAATTTAAGCGGCAAAGCACTGAATCATTGGATGCGCGAACTGAAAATTCCAGTCGAAAACGTGCTGGTTTTGGTAGATGATCTGGCTTTGCCGTTAGGTTCGTTGCGCCTGAAACCAAAAGGAAGCGCAGCTGGCCACAACGGTTTAAAACATATCGAACTAACTTTGGGCAACAGCGATTATGCACGTTTGCGTTTTGGTATCAGTGATAATTTTCCGAAAGGAAGACAAATAGATTATGTTTTAAGCGGATTTGACAAAGACGAACAACTGGAATTGCCTGCGCTGATTGATCGTTCCATCGAAATGATTAAAAGTTTTGCCACTGTTGGAACAGAATTAACGATGACCAGATTTAACAAGTAAAAACAGTATCAAATGGCCAACGAAAACTATTATCAAAACAAAACCTTTTCGGCTATTAATTTTGCGGAGAAAGAATTAGTTGGACGAGAATTTGAAAAATGCACTTTTCAACAAGTTGATTTCAGCAACTGTAAAATCCAGAATTGTATTTTCTCAGATTGTATTTTGGAAGATTGCAATTTAAGTTTGGCACAATTAGTAAATACTGGTTTAAGCAGCGTTAAATTTTAAAATTGCAAGTTACTTGGCCTAGATTTTATTAAAGTGCGCGATTTTTCTTTTTCCGTTTCATTTGATAATTGCATCTTGGATTATACTTCTTTTAGCAGGAAAAAATTAAGGAACACCGTTTTCAAAAAGTGTAAATTGCAAGAAGTCAACTTTCAGGAAAGTGATTTAACAGGAAGTGTTTTTGCAGATTGCGATCTGACCAGAACGTTTTTTAATAACACAATTTTGAATGAAGTTGATTTTACTTCTGCTTATAACTTCGCCATCGATCCCGAAAAAAACAAGTTAAAAAAAGCAAAGTTTGCAGTTGCTGGTTTGCAAGGTTTACTGGAAAAATACAATTTGGTTATTCTGGAATAGCGTTTTTTGCAAACGCTTCTTTTACTGGCAAAAAATTGGTGTAATCTATTCTAGAAATCTTTTTAATCCCAAAAGAAGCACGTAACAAGCAGATTACTTTTCTCTCAGCGTAAATTTTCTAAATTAGCAGTTCAAATTACTGCTCAATGAAAAAAATATACCTTTTCCTGCTGCTTACCGGACTTTATTTCAGCTCTGCTTCCGCACAAAGCAATTACGCCAGCGAAAACTACACGAAAAAAGATGTGTACATCACAATGCGCGACGGCATTAAACTATTTACGTCTGTTTATACGCCAAAAGATGCTTCTCCGAAGAAAAAATATCCGATGATTATGCAGCGCACCTGCTACAGCGTTGCACCTTACGGAGCCGGTAAATTTCCAAGAACTTTAGGCCCATCAGAAACAATGATGAAAGAAGGTTACATTGTTGTTTATCAGGATGTCCGTGGTCGTTACAAAAGCGAAGGAACCTGGACGAACATGACTCCGGTTATCGATCAGAAAAAAGGTAAAACAGATGTGGATGAAGGTTCTGATACGTACGATACCATTGACTGGCTAGTTAAAAACACACCAAACAACAACGGTAAAATTGGACAATGGGGAATTTCTTATCCCGGATTTTATACCGCTGCCGGTATTTTATCCAATCATCCGGCGCTAAAAGCTTCTTCTCCACAGGCACCAATTTCTGATTTCTTTTTTGATGATTTCCACCATAATGGAGCTTTGTTAGAATCCTACTTTTTTACGTATCCGGTTTTTGGTGTGCAAAAAACAAAAGCAGATACCAGCGGAACGGCTTGGTACGGAAATCAAATGTTTAATCCCGGAACGAAAGATGGTTACCAGTTTTTGCTGGATATGGGCCCATTAAGCAATGCAGATAAATATTACAAAGACAATTTTTTCTGGCAGGAAACCATCAATCACCCAAACTACGATGAGTTTTGGCAGAAACGCGGTTTAACCAAGCATTTTGGCAAAGTAAAACCAGCGGTAATGTTTGTGGGCGGTTGGTTTGATGCCGAAGATTTGGCTGGCCCGTTGGATATGTACAAAAAAATCCAAAAAAGTGATCCTTCTGCTTATAACACCATCGTAATGGGACCTTTCGGACATGGCCGCTGGTCGCGCGAAACCGGACATACTTTCCATTCCAATGTTTATTTTGGTGATAGCATTGCAACTTTCTACCAGAAAAATATTGAAGCCAAATTTTTCAATCATTTTCTGAAAGGTAATGGCGATAAAAATTCTGGCTTACCAGAAGCTTATATGTACAACACAGGCAAAAAAGAATGGCAAACTTTTGCGCAATGGCCAGCTGCAAACGCCACACATCAAAAATTATATTTAAGTGCTGATGGCAAAATCACGATGATTGCTCCGGCTTCTGCAGGTTCGATGTCTTACGTAAGCGATCCGGCAAAACCGATTCCTTATACCGAAGATAACAGCACCACGATGGGTTTTACGCCGCATAATTACATGAGTGAAGATCAGCGTTTTGCAGGTCGCCGCCCGGATGTTCTGGTTTATCAAACTGATGTTTTGCAGGATGACATGACTTTAGGCGGAGAAATTTTATCTCACCTGAAAATTGCTTCTACCGGAACAGATGCTGATTTTGTGGTTAAACTGATTGACGTTTATCCGGCTGATGAACAAAATAATCCAAATCAACCCAACAAAGCTATTTTGATGAGCAATTACCAGCAAATGGTGCGCTCTGAAATTATGCCGGCACGTTTCCGCCACAGTTTTGAAAAACCGGAAGCTTTGATAGCCAACCAAAAAACAGATGTAAACGTGCGTTTGGAAGATGTTTTACACACTTTCAAAAAAGGTCATCGCTTGATGATTCAGGTTCAAAGTACAGCTTTCCCGCTGTTTGCCCGCAATCCGCAAAAGTTTGTAGAAAATCCATATAAAGCCGCAGCAAGCGATTATATCAAAGCTACCGAAACTGTTTTTAACGATAGTTTTATTGATGTGGAAGTATTGAAATAAAATGAGAAAGCTTCTTTTACCAACCTTTTTTTTGTGCCTGATTGCAATTTGCAGTCAGGCACAATTGCTTCAACCCAAAGCAGAATTTACACGCGCTGATACTTTGCGCGGTATGTTAACGCCATTGCGAAACTGTTATAATATCAATTACTATCATTTGGATGTGAAGGTTGATATAGACCAAAAATTCATCAGCGGTAGCAACGAATTCCGGTTTACGGCAACGCAGGATTTTAACAAATTACAATTTGATCTTTTTGATAATCTGAAAATTGAGAAAGTAGTTTTCCACGGTAAAAACCTGTCGTTTACTCGCGAAGCAAACGCTGTTTTTATAACTTTCCCAAACACTATAAAAAGTGGTGTAAAAGAAGCATTCACGGTTTATTATTTTGGCAACCCGATTGTGGCCAAACGTGCGCCATGGGACGGTGGTTTCGTTTTTACCAAAGATGCTGAAGGAAAACCTTGGGTTGCCACCGCTTGCGAAGGTTTGGGCGCCAGCGTTTGGTGGCCCAACAAAGATCATTTATCGGATGAAGTAGACAGTATGCTCATCAGCATTAGTGTACCAAAAGGTTTGAAAGATGTTTCTAACGGAAGACTGCGTAAAGTAACGGAGTTGAAAGATGGTTACACACGCTTTGACTGGATCGTAAAAAATCCGATCAATAATTATGATGTGGAAGCAAACATTGGTAATTACATTCATTTTGATGATACATTTCAAGGCGAAAAAGGTAAATTAAGTTTAGATTACTGGGTTTTGCCGGCCAATCTCGACAAAGCCAAAAAACAGTTTGCTGATAATGTAAAACCCATGCTTTCTGCTTTTGAACACTGGTTTGGCCCCTACCCTTTTTATGAAGATGGTTACAAACTGATTGAAACACCGCATTTGGGTATGGAACACCAAAGCGGCGTGGCTTATGGCAATCACTATCAAAATGGTTATCTGGGCCGTGATCTTTCCGGAACTGGCTGGGGTTTAAAGTGGGATTTCATTGTCGTACACGAAAGCGGCCACGAATGGTTTGGCAATAACATCACCATGAAAGACGCGGCTGATATGTGGATACATGAAAGTTTCACCAATTATTCCGAATCGCTTTTTGTGGAGCAGCAATTTGGCAAACAGGCCGGGCTAGAATATACGCACGGCAACGGCCGTAGCATCCAAAATAATGAGCCAATTATTGGTGTTTACAATGTAAATAAAGAAGGTTCGAGCGATATGTATCCGAAAGGCGGAATTATGCTGAATATGATCCGCACGATCATCAACAATGATGAAAAATGGCTTGCTATTTTACGCGGATTAAATAAAACTTTTTATCATCAAACGGTTACAACCGAGCAGATTGTTGGATACATCAACCAGCAATCGGGTTTAAATTTAACCAGTATTTTTGATCAGTATTTGCGTTATAAAAACATTCCGACTTTAGAATTCCGCTTTCAGGATAAACATCTTTATGCCAGATGGATTGCTGATGTGAACAAATTTACCATGCCAGTAAAAATCAAAACTAAAGGCGGAGACTACCAGTTTTTCAACCTGAATACTTCTTTTAGCCTTGTAAATTTGCCAACTGCTACAAAAGATAATATCGAGGTAGACACTTTTAATTATTACATCGGTGTTTTAATCAATTAATTTTTGATTTTGCTGTAACCATTTGATCTATAAAAGCATCTTATAGAAAAACTAAACCCATGAAACCATTACTTAAATTTTTTCTGATTGCTATTTTATTTACAGCAACAAACACTTTTGCTTCAGAAATTCAAGACCGTAAATTATCAGGCTTTCGTGCAGTTGCTTCAACAGGTTCATTTGATGTTGTGTTGAGGCAAGGCGGCAGCGAATCTGTAAAAGTAGAAGCAGATGCAGAAGTGATTAATGATATTGTAACGGAAGTAAAAAACGGCACGCTAACCATCCGTTCTAAAAATACACGTAACTGGAGTAATATGTGGAACAACCGTAAAATTACCATTTATGTGGTTGCCAAAGATTTAAACAGCGTTAGTTTAAGTGGTTCCGGCGATTTAAAAATTGAAAATCAGTTTAATGCTAACAAACTGGAATTAAGATTAAGCGGTTCTGGCGATTTTAGAGGAGCAGTAAATGTTAAAACATTAGAAGCTTCAATTTCCGGTTCCGGAGATTTTAGCATCTCCGGCAAAGCAGACGAATCTACAGTTTCGATTTCCGGTTCCGGCGATTATCACGGAAGCGATCTGATGACAAAATCAACCGCCATCAGAGTTTCCGGTTCCGGAGATGCAACTATTTATGCCAGCGAGAATGTAGAAGCTTCAGTTTCCGGTTCTGGTGATGTGCATTACAGCGGCCATCCAAAAAATGTTTCTAAAGTGGCGCACGGTTCCGGTGATATTTCCGGCTCGTAAGTGATACTTCTTTTATCGGCATAAAAAAAAGCGGTGAGTTATTCATCGCTTTTTTTGTTAACTTTAATTTCGAAAATATAAGAATTCAATTTATGGAATCGATTATTATTCATCCACAAAATAAAGAACAGTTAACTGCTTTAGAAATAGTTTTAAAAGCAATGAATATTCCTTTTGAAAGAGAAGAAGAAAGCCCTTACAACACAGAATTTGTTGCCAAAATAAACCGCGGGGAAAAAGCTGCAAAGAAAGGCAAAGGCATGAGAGTAGATGTAGCTAACTTGTGGAAATAGAACTATTTGAAGATGCAAAAACAGATTTTATTTTTTGGAAGAAATCTGGAAATATTGTTGTCCAAAAGAAAATTCAGCAATTATTTCTGTCAATGCAGGAAACACCGTTTGAAGGAATTGGAAAACCAGAAGCTTTAAAACATAACCTTTCTGGCAAGTGGTCAAGGCGAATTAATGCAGAGCATCGAATTGTATATGATGTTGAAGGCGAACTGATCAGGGTTTATTCACTAAAAAATCACTACTATAAATAATACTTCTTTTAGCACATAAAAAAAGCGATAATCCAATTAGGTTTATCGCTTTTTTGTTTTTAACCTTTCCGGTTTATTTGCCAAAACGCGTGTACAAAGCCAGTTGCATAACATGGTTAAAAGTATAGCCTTGCGCCTAATTGATGTATTGATTTAAATAACCAGTTTCTAAATCAATGCGTTTGTTTAAACGATAACCTACGGCAGCGTAAGCTCGGTTCTGGTCAAAAAACTCGCCATTTAAACGCGCACGGTTTTGTACATTCACAAAAATCTCATTCTGTAAACCAATAAAAATACCTTTTGTAAAAGCAGAATCTTTTTTAAACGGAATAATTCCTCTGGCAAAATAGCGCAACCGCTGAGCAAAATATTTACTTTGGTTGCCCTGACTGTTCACAAAGCGTTGCTCCAGCCGAAAACGGTGTTGCAATTGCTTATTAAACCCAACTTTATGCGTAACAATAAACTGCTCGAAAATACGCTGTTCTATCCTGAAAATATTTTCAGTTTCGTTTTTACGGTGCGTTCCAGTAAATAAATAGCCCGCTGATAACTGCTTGTTTTTATCAAAATAATAATTTATAGCCGGACGAAGCAGTGGATTGCGCAGATATTTCCAGTCGTCTGCCGAACGAAACTGCGCATCGAACAAAACGCCCCAGTGTTTAGAAAACCGGTGTGAATAAAACCATGCGCCCCAACCTGTAAATTCGTTGGTTTGTGCTAATGCTATTTTAAATGCAAAAAGCTGAACAATTAATGTGACCGAAAAAATAAATTTAACTTTCATTACTTGTATGTTGATTAAATGATAACAACAAATTTCGTTAGTATTTGGGTTGAACCGAATATTTGGTGATGCTTCTTTTATCGGCTAAAAAACAGATTTTATATAAATGTAGAAGCTAAATTTAATCTTTAAACCGCACCAAATTCTTTCGGCCAATATCATACGTTAACTTAAACGCCTGCTGACTATCACCCAGATTTCCCGGAGATTGATGAAAACTCAGAATAAAACTTCCTCTGATCTGGTTAAAAATAAAAGGCGTATAAATTAAATCCAGTCGGTTATACATTTTCTTGCGGTAAAAAGAGTCACCGTAAGTAATGTTGTGGCCTTGTCCAGCATAAAAATTATCTTTTAGTGCGAAATGTTTTTTTTGCAGAAATACCTCGGCTACAAAACCTTTCGGAATCTGGAAACCATCTAAACCACGTGTTCTTTCCAGCGAAAGCATTCCGCCAGCCTCAAACGTTAACGAATCAAGGAAAGTTTTATGACTGAAATCCAAACCAACGCGCAATTGTCCGCCGCCATTATCCCGGATAAAATCATTTGGTAGCAAAACTGCGGCACCGGCATCATGCAGCAACAAAAAATAATGCGATAAAAAAAATGGCCCGTACGGATTGGGCAAATACTTTCCGGAAGCACCAAAAATAAACTGCTCACGGTCTACATTAGTTTGGCGGCTTACCCAATCAATCCAAATCGTTTCTTTTCCCCACGGACTTTGGTAGCTGGTTAACAAACCCTGCACGTTTGGCCGGAAATATTGCAGCGTATCGTTTAACAAAGCAATCGGATAATCGGTAATTAAATCCTGCCGTGGGAAGGAACCAATGTCAAAAGTCCAGCCTTTTGTACCGGTGAAATTATAGTAGATAACGGGATCAACTTTACTAAAAAACGGCTTTTCGCCAAACTCGTGGATGCCATTCACCCCAAATCGAAAATGGTTAACCGAGTCCAGATTAACGCCCAGATCAAGCGCGGCACGTGCGCCAGAATACGTGCGCGAACGCTCCCGGAAAGCGCTGTATTCGCGGTTATCCATAAAACCAAAACCATTAAAATGGATGTCTACATTTTGGGCGATACTATTTTTAGTGCATAAAAACAGCATCAGTACGAAAAAACAACAGGTGCGTAAAGTATAATTCATGTTTTATTGGATGTTTAAGTTGATGATTTGACTACTGCGCGGACCGGAAAACGGCGTGGTTTTCACAGAAAATAAAAGTGTGTATTTCCCTTTTTGTAACGGTGTTTTTAATTGAAAAGGAAACAATTGCATTTCGCCGGGTTTTAGTTTAAGCTGATTGAAATCCGGCGAAGCAAACTGTTCACTAATTTGCGTATTTTCCTGCATGATATAAGCTGCTAAAACTACGGTTTGCAATTGTTTGGCGTTACTAAAATCAACGATTTTTGGATAAGGATTGGTAATTTTTAAGTTAAGGCGCAAGGTTTTTCCGGGAGAAGCAACAATTTTTGTAGCACCGGTTTTAATTTGGTTTTTCTTGAAATCACTCAAACTCTCAATCCAACTACCATGAAGAATCCCTTGGGCGGTATTTAAATTATCTTTTGTTATTTCTGATGAAGTAACAATTTGTGTAGTATTTACTTCGATCTGTATTTTTTGATAAGTACGTAAACCATTAATCCAGCCACCATAAAAAATGCCTTTTGGTGTGTTTAGGGTATCTTTCGTAATTCCTTCTGAAAATCCTCCGCTTACAAAATATACACGTTTTTGCTGCAAACTATCTTCCAGCGGCCAGATGTCAAACTGGGTTTTGCGGTAAAAGCGCGAATCGTACGCCACACCTTTCAGCGAGTTGGTATAATAACTGTACCACGACGGATCTTGAAACTGGTCGGGGAAAACTACATAAGCATCGCCGGCTTTTTGTTTGATTTGCTTCGCCCACTCCGGATTGCCGAAGTAACTTTTGATTACGCCAACTTTCATACTGACTGGGTTTTTTATCATCAACCCAAAACGCATCAACAGTAAAAGCAAAATATTAACGTACAAAACTGGTTGCAGCCAGGTTGGTTTTAGTTTGTGTTTGATTGAGATCAAAACTAGCATCACCAGCGGCAAAAATCCGATGAGCGTCCAATGCGGTTGTACAGCTACTTTTGAAGTATTAATCAGAAAAAAAAGCAGTGTTCCTACAAAATTAAAAAGCAGTGTTTTGGTAAAAATATCTGTTGCCCGAAAACGGCTCACCTGATAAAACCAGAACCAGCCAACCAGCGGGCCAGCCATAAACAGTTGGCCAACCAAATACAATAAGGTAAATTCAATTTTATAATAACTGGCAGAACGCTCTACCAAATGATATTTTACGGAAGGAAAATCGTGGTTAATTTGCCAAAAAATATGTGGTAAAAACAGTATCAGCGTGAGTATGGCCATCAACCAGAAAGATTTCCGGCTGACTAATTTTGGATTGGCCATCAGCGTAAAAACAACTAAAAGTACCGCGTGGTATTTACTGTACAAAGCTCCGGCAAGCGACAAACTGAGCAAAACTGTAACAACGGGCGTATCTTTCTCCAAATATTGCTGATAAAAGAAGTAGAACAATGTGCCGAAAAAGAACAGCGGCGCATCCGGCGTGGTAGTAAAACCGAAAACATGAAAGATGGAAATAGAACTGATCACCAAGATAAACCACTTGGCTTCCACCTGATATTTTTTAACAATCTGCCACAAAATCCACCACGAAAAACTGCTTGTAAAAACAGTAAACAGGCGCAAACTTAATTCGTTATGAAACAAATAATCGCCGGCACGGATGAACAAAGCAACCATCGGCGGATGGTCGAAATAACCCCAATCCAGAAAACGCGAGTAAATCCAATAGTAAGCTTCGTCCGGATGAACCTCTGTAAAATAGCTTTGCAGCAGGTTAACCAGGCTCCAAACCAACAGAAAATACTTTACAGCTTTATTTGATGAAGTTTGATGCTGAGCCAATATTTCAGCCATATTTACCAGTGATCATGAAGCGCAAAAGTAATTATTTGAGGTTAACAATTTTTAGTTGATAAAAACAGTATCGGCTCAAATCCTGCGTCGGTTTTTTTCTTTGCTGATCAAATCCAATTCCCGGCTGGTTTGTCCGGCGATAGCTGTATTTTCCTGAGCCCTTCTAAATAAATACGGCAATACTGCTTTTACCGGCCCAAAAGGCACATATTTGGCAACATTGTAACCCGCGTTGGCCAGGTTAAAACTCAAGTTATCGCTCATGCCCAGCAGCTGCGAAAAATAAACATGCGGATGATTGTGCGCAACTTGCTGCTCGTTCAACAAATCAGCAAGCAGTTTGCAGCTTTGCTCGTTATGCGTTCCGGCTACAAAAGCAATGCGGTTTAAATGTTCCATACAAAAATTAAGTGCCAGGTTATAATCACGGTCTGTGGCTGTTTTATCTGGCTGAATTAAAGTTGCATAACCTTTTTCGGCAGCACGTTTATTCTCTTTTTCCATGTATGCACCGCGCACCAGCTTGGCGCCTAATAAAAAATTTTCTTCAGTAGCTGCTTTATAATCTGCTTTAAGCGATGCTAATTTATCACGGCGGTAAAGCTGATAAGTATTATAAACCACTACTTTTTGCTGATTGTATTGTCGCATCATGTTCAGTGCCAGCAAATCAATCGTGCGTTGTATCCAGGTTTCTTCGGCATCAATCATCACGAGCACATTTAAATCAAAAGCGGTTTGGCAAATCATGTCCACGCGGTCAAATATCTTTTGCCATGCAATTTCTTCTTCGGTAGAGAAAGTTAAACCAGCATCTGCTTTTTCTAAAATATCAAAACTGCCTACGCCGGTAACTTTAAAAACCGTTAACGGAATCGCTTTATCACCTTTTGCTCTTTTTATCGTAGCAATTATTTGATCGCGCGTGGCATCAAAAACAGCTTCTTCATCTTCGCCTTCTACAGAATAATCCAGGATTGTTCCCACATTTCCGGATTGCAGATTTTTGATAGCTGGTTCGCATTCGGCAATGGTTTCGCCTCCACAGAAATGATTGAAAATAGTTGATTTAACTAGTGATTTGATTGGCAGACCAATTTTAAAAGCAAAATTAGTGATTGGCGGACCGATTTTAACCAAAAAATTCAGGTTGATAATCCTGAACAACCAGTAAGCACGCTTCAGATCAGCGTTACTTTCGTGGCGAAAAGCAATTTCTGTATTTTCAAAAGATAAAGGCGTACTTTTAATTGTTTGACCGGGCCGGATTTCCATTTGACAAAATTAGATATTGAACAACAGAATAACGTCTGCTCATTTCAATTTTATATTTTTGCAGCCTCATGATCGAATTTAAATTAGAAGGCGAATTTATCGCGATGATACAATTATTAAAAGCAGCCGGATTGGTGCAAACCGGCGGCGAAGCGCAAATAATGGTAACCGAAGGAAAAGTAAAATACAACGGCGAAGTTGATTTTCGTAAAAGGCTCAAAGTAAGAGTTGGCGACATTATTACTTTTAACGGCCAGAAAATCCACGTTATTTAAGTATGGAAACGATACAAAGTATTTCGTACCCGGTTATTTTCAATAATGATTTTGCCGCATTGAACCAGTTTTTGCAGGAGAAGAATTACAGCAAAATATTTTTTCTGGTGGACGAAAATAGCGAAAAATATTGCCTGCCGTTACTGATCGAAAACTTGGAAATCACAGATTATGATTT
This sequence comes from Janthinobacterium lividum, assembly GCA_050955045.1. GTDB lineage: Bacteria > Bacteroidota > Bacteroidia > Sphingobacteriales > Sphingobacteriaceae > Mucilaginibacter_A. The sequence continues at coordinate 174,128 of JBPBQV010000001.1, forward strand.
GATTGAGGTTACCTCCGGCGAAGAAAACAAGAACATTGATTTTTGCATCGGCATCTGGCGGATGCTGATTGATTTTGGTGCAGATCGCAACAGTTTGCTCATCAACGTTGGCGGTGGCGTAATTACGGATATGGGCGGTTTTGCTGCATCAACTTTTAAAAGAGGAATTGATTTTGTGCAGGTTCCAACTACTTTGCTTTCTCAGGTGGATGCTTCTGTAGGCGGCAAAACCGGCATCGATATGGATCATCTGAAAAATATCATCGGTACGTTTGCGCAACCTAAAGCTGTTTTTATCAACACAAATTTCCTGAAAACTTTACCACAGCGGCAATTGGTTTCGGGTTTTGCGGAGATGTTGAAACACGGTTTAATAGCCGATCGCAACTATTTTTACCTGCTAAAAGAAGCATCGCCGGAAAACATTGTTCCGGCTTTGATCCGTCATTCGGTAGAACTTAAAAATAATGTGGTTTTGCAGGATCCGGAAGAAAAAGGTTTGCGCAAAATCCTGAATTTCGGCCATACCGTTGGCCACGCGGTAGAAAGTTTTTCTTTGCAAGAAGGCCAAAGCCCGTTGTCGCACGGCGAAGCAATTGCAATCGGTATGATTTGTGAAGCTTATCTGTCAACTCAAAAAACAGGTTTATCAGCAGCAGAACTGGAAGAAATAGTAACCACGTTCAATCAGTTTTACGAAAAATATACGATAAAAGAAGCATCGGTTCCGGCTTTGATCGAACTGATGAAAAGCGATAAAAAGAATACTTCCGGTCAGATTAACTGTTCGTTATTGACGCAAATCGGACAATGTACTATTGATAATTTCTGCAATGAAGATGAACTTTGCGAAAGTTTATTTTTCTACCTTAATTGTTAATATGTTTGGTTTAGATCATAAAAATGAAGCCGCAGCAGGATTATTTGCCCTGCTGATTATCCTCACCATTGTTGAGATGTATTTCAGCTACCGTGAAGACCGGAAATATTATGAGAAACGTGATACCTGGACGAATATTTACTTAACCAGCTTAACATTTTTTATTAATCTTGCGGTTAAAGGTGCTACCTTTTTTGTATTGAATTATTTTTACCAGTTCCGCTTGTTTCAAATCCAAAATGTAATACTTTATTGGTTTGTGCTGGTTGCCACGCAGGATTTTTTATACTGGGTTTTGCATTATGTGGGCCATTATTCGCGCATGTTTTGGGCGATGCACGTTACACATCATTCTTCCGAACATTTTAATTTAACAACGGGTTTCCGGTCAACTGTTTTTGAACCGCTTTATCGCGTGTTTTTTTATTTGCCATTAGCGATAATGGGCTTCTCCGCAATGGATATTTTGTACGCGTATTTACTTACTCAACTATATGGAAATCTGGTACATACGCAGGCAGAAATCAACTTCCCGAAATGGTACAGTTATATTTTTGTAACGCCGGCACATCATCGCATTCATCATGCTTCCAACGTTCCGTATCTGGACAAAAATATGGGAATGCTTTTTATCATTTGGGACCGAATGTTTGGTACTTATCAGGAAGATTTGCCAGAACCAATTAAATACGGTTTGACAACGCAACCAGAAGATATGGGCGCCGTAAATATCATTTTCCACGAATGGAAAGCATTAATTGCTGATGTAAAAAAAGCACCAACCTTTTCTAATAAAGTTAAATATCTGGTAATGCCTCCGGGCTGGAGCCATGATGGCAGCACGCAGATTGCTAAGGTGATGCAGCAAGAATATTATGCGGAGCTGGAACGAATAAAATAATCATAGATTTTAGATAACTTTATGGTATTGTAATACTAAAAGTTATCTAAATCGTGTGTAATTTAGTTTCAAAGCTGCAGTACAAAACCTATGAAACAGGTGAATATTCTGATGAAGAAGCCAGAAATCTCGAAGAAACGTTAATACTCATTCAAGATTTTCCTTGGGAAGAACAACGGCATCTGATAGATATTAAAATAACCGGCCCTTCTGTAACTATTCAAAATGATGAAGGTGCTTATTTGAAACTTGGATTATTTTTCAACAATAAATTCTGTGTGTATTTATTTGATTAAGCTAGTCATTTTTATGAGGCACATTTTTCTACCTTAAAAGAAGCATGCGAAGTTGTAGTAGACTTTTTCGGTGGTCAATTATCTTACGAAAAATTTGAAAAGCATAACTTTAGCTTTAATAGAAAACACTACTTTTTTACTAAGTTGTTTTATTATAAAATTGGTTGGCAACAAGCATTAGCTATTCTTCCGATGGCAATAGTAAGCTTTTACTTCTTATGCATTTTTTATTTAGTTTTTAAATCAGACAATACTCATTTATATAACGATACTCCTTTTTTTGCTAAATTGTTGTTTCCAGCTTTTTCGGTCTTTTTTATTTTCCGACTGATTTATTTAATTTATCGTTGCTATACCAGTAGAGATTTTTGTTTGGAGCTTTCTCAGGGTAAAAACACTTTCGCTTTTACTCAAAAAGAAGTTACACACACTTACCTTAAAAGTAATATTGAGAAAATTATTATTTACGGAAGCGACGGAGGCAAAGCAAAAAATTGGTTGGGATTTAGTGAAATTTATTTCAAAGATGGTACAGCACTAAGATTTTCTAACATCCTAATTGATGTATTATCTTTTAGAAGTAAATTCCCACAAGAGCTTATTATACGAAGCTCAAAAAGTCAATACTTGATATTTTGAGATAACTTAAAATATTTTCCATAATTAATTAACATTTTTTCTTGACAATCTCATTTTTCCGTGTACATTTGAAAACGCAAACACAACAATGACAATTAACAACACCTTCTTTTTTGGTTTCTTCTACTTTTACTTTAGTGGTAACCGGGACTGATTTGTTGCATTTTTAAATAAAGAAACAAAACATCAAAAAGTCCCGGCCCAAACAGCCGGGACTTTTTGCATTTATAAGCATCATGAACAAACCACGCGTTGCCATACAAGGCATCAAAGCTTCTTTTCATCAGGAGGCCGCAGTTAAATTTTTCGGTGAGGATATTGAACTGGTAGAATGTACTTCTTTTAAGCAGACTTTTGAAGCACTGAGCCGCAAAGAAGCTGATTACGTGGTAATGGCAATAGAAAACAGCATTGCCGGAAGTTTGCTGCCCAACTATTCGCTGATGATGAACTACAATTTCCCGGTTGTTGGCGAAGTTTCTCTGCGGATACAATTGCATCTTTTGGCTTATCCGGGCGTAAAATTTGAAGATGTAAAATTTGCCATCTCCCACCCGATTGCGCTGCGGCAATGTGTTGATTTTATGGAAGAATATCCGCAGATTAAAATCATTGAAAGCAGCGATACAGCGGCGTGTGCTAAACGTGTCCATGATGAAAAACTGTTGGATACCGTTGCCATTGCCAATACGATGGCGGCGAAATTATACGAATTGAATCCGCTGGAAAAACGCATCGAATCCAACAAAAAGAACTTTACCCGTTTCTTAATTTTAGCCGATAAACAAAGCATTGCGGTTACCAATCCCAACAAAGCATCCTTGTGTTTTCAGGCTGGGAACGAGGTTGGTTCGCTGGCAAAAATTTTAAACGCGTTTGCCGAGCATGAAGTTAACCTCAGCAAAATTCAATCAATGCCGGTTTTGGGCAAACCAAACGAATACAACTTTTATGCGGATGTAGAATGGAAAGAATCTGCACAATATGATTCGGCCATAAAAAAAGTGTTGAAACATGCTCATAACTTCAATATTTTAGGCGAATACCGCAAAAACGACAAAATATAACATACTTCTTTTAGCACATAAAAATCTACATTAAACCCCATTATTATGAAACTTGATCTTAAAATACAACCGCTTAGTTCCTGGATGAACATCAGGAATGAGCCATTGCTGATTGCCGGTCCTTGCTCCGCAGAAACCGAAGAACAATTGGTTGCTACCGCACATTTGCTGGCCAAAACCGGAAAAGTAAGCGTTTTGCGCGCAGGCATCTGGAAACCACGTACGCGTCCGGGCGAATTTGAAGGTATCGGCAGTATTGGTTTAGAATGGTTAAAACGCGCCAAAGCAGAAACCGGTTTGCCAACTGCTATTGAAGTGGCCAACGCCAAACACGTGGAAGAAGCTCTGGCCGCTGGTGTGGATATTTTATGGTTAGGTGCGCGTTCTACGGTTAACCCGTTTACCGTGCAGGAAATTGCGGATGCTTTAAGAGGTGTTGATATTCCGGTGATGGTGAAAAATCCGGTTAATCCTGACCTTTCTTTGTGGGTTGGTGCTTTGGAGCGGATCAATGCGGCCGGAATTACTAAACTGGCAGCAATTCACCGCGGATTTTCTTCTTTTGAAAAATCAGCTTTCCGTAATGAACCGCACTGGGATTTGGCTATCGGCTTAAAAACTTTAGCGCCGGAATTGCCGATGATCAACGATCCAAGCCATATTTGCGGTAACCGCGAACTGATTCCGTACATCTCGCAAAAAGCGTTGGATATGGATATGCAAGGTTTGATGATCGAATCGCACATTGATCCTTCTGTGGCCTGGACCGATGCCAAACAACAGTTAACGCCAGCTGCTTTAAGCGAACTGATGGATCATTTAACGCAACGCAAACCGGAACTGAAGAATCCGGAAGTGAAAGATAAAATGGTTGAATTGCGTGCGCAGATTGACAAGATTGATGATCAGATCATCTCTAAAATGGCCGAAAGAATGGCTGTGGTTGAGAAAATCGGCAATCATAAAAGAGATAATAATGTAACGATTTTGCAGGTAAACCGCTGGGACGAGATTTTGCACAAACGCACAGCTTACGCAAAAGCGTTGAACCTGAGTACCGATTTTACCGAAAAATTGCTGGAACTGATGCACCATGAATCCATCCGTAAGCAAACCGAAATCATGAATAATTCTACCGTTACAGAAGCGTAATGGAAGTTGGAAATTTAATCCTGCGTAAACCTGATCGTGCTGTAATTGCCACCATCAGGCTTACCGGTTCTAAAAGTGAATGCAACCGCGCGCTGATAATTGAAGCTTTAAGCGAAGGAAAAGTGAAGGTTGAAAACTTATCGGAAGCAGCGGATACGGTTACGTTGAAAGAGGTTTTAGGTACGAGGTATCAGGTATCAGGTCAAATCCCCGCACCTCAAACCTCGCACCTCGCACCCGAAGTAAACATTGGCCCCGCCGGAACCGCCATGCGTTTTTTAACGGCTTTTTTTACCTTGCAAAAACAGCATCAGGTAATTTTGACCGGAAGTGAACGGATGAAACAACGGCCAATTGGCATTTTGGTTGATGCGCTGCAAAGTTTAGGCGCAGAGATTGATTATGTTGAAAATCAAGGTTTTCCACCAATTAAGATTTCGGGCGGATTCGGTCAAAAAACGGCAGATATTACCATAAAAGGTGATATCAGCAGCCAGTATATTACCGCTTTATTGCTGATTGCTTCTTCTTTGGAAATGGGATTAAATCTTCATATTGAAAGCGAATTGACTTCAAAACCTTATGTAGAAATGACGTTATCGATGTTGCAGTTAGGCGGCATCCAACATCAATGGAACGGCAATGTCATTTCTATCCAAAATCAACCTTTTCAACCCGCAACGATTTATGTAGAACCGGATTGGAGCGCGGCTTCTTACTGGTATGCCATTGCGGCTTTGTGTGATGAAGCAGAACTATTTTTGCCGGGATTAACGCTTTACAGTTTGCAAGGTGACAGTACCATTACGGAGATCATGGCAAATTTCGGCATTACTTCGCAGTTTAAAGATGGCGGTGTTTGGCTGAAAAAAGAACCGAAAGCAGTTGTTCGCAAGATTTTTGATTTTAAAACCTGTCCGGATCTGGCGCAAACCGTAATTGTTGTTTGTGCAGCTTTGGGTCATGATGCTTCTTTTACCGGCCTGGAAACGTTGAAGATTAAAGAAACAGACCGCATCAAAGCACTGCAAAACGAACTGGCAAAAATTGGCGTCGAACTGATTGAGAAAGGCCAGGTTTACCAATTAAAGTGTGCTAAAAGAAGCATTCCGGAGAAAGTTTTCATCAACACTTACGAAGATCACCGCATGGCAATGGCTTTTGCGCCGCTGGCTTTGATCGTTCCGGAAATTGAAATTGAAGATTATAAAGTGGTTGAAAAATCGTATCCAGGATTTTGGGATGATTTGGAAACAGCTGGATTCTCAGTAAAATATTAACAACTTGTTATCGCGACCGAAGGGAGAGATCTTCATCAAAGCAGATTATCTTTTTATTCAATGAAGATCCCTCTTATCGTCGGGATGACAGAAAACCTGATACCTCAAACCTCATACCTACATGGCAGGCAATACTTTCGGACAAGCGTTCCGCATCACTACATTTGGCGAATCTCATGGCGTAGCAATCGGTGTTATTATTGATGGCTGTCCGGCTGGTTTAGCAATCGATTTAGAGTTCATCCAATCGGAATTAGACAAGCGCAAACCTGGTCAATCTAAAATTACCACGCAACGCAAAGAAAGTGATACGGTGCAGATTTTATCAGGTGTTTTTGAAGAAAAATCAACCGGAACGCCAATTGCCATGCTGATTCCGAATGAAGATCAGCGTTCCAAAGATTACTCGCACAACGAAAATACTTTCCGCCCTTCCCACGCAGATTTTACTTATCAAACGAAGTATGGCATCCGCGATCATCGTGGTGGCGGCCGTTCATCCGCCAGAGAAACCGCAGCACGCGTTGCAGCCGGTGCGGTTGCAAAATTGTTGCTTCAAACACAAGGAATTGAAATTTTAGCTTCCGTAACCAGCGTTGGTAAAATGAATGCGCCAGAAGTAAAAATTGAAAACGCAAAAGATTTTCTGCGTATCCGCGAAGAAAATATTGTTCGCTGCGCCGATCAGGAAACAGCCGCGCTAATGATTGATTATATTGATGAAATCCGCAAAAAAGGTGATACCGTTGGCGGCAAGATCAGTTGCACTATTTTAAATTGTCCGGCTGGTTTGGGTGAACCAGTTTTTGATAAATTACATGCTGATTTGGGCAAAGCAATGCTTTCCATCAATGCTGTTCATGGCTTTGAGTATGGTTCTGGCTTTGCCGGAAGTGAAATGCTGGGTTCGGAGCACAATGATATTTTTCGGAAAGATGAAGTTGGAAATGTGCAAACTTTAACCAATAATTCGGGCGGCATACAAGGCGGCATCAGCAACGGAATGCCAATTGAGTTTAAAGTTGCTTTTAAACCGGTGGCCACCATCATGCAAAATCAGGAAACGATTGATGCAGAAGGAAACGCAGCCGAAATAAAAGGCAAAGGTCGACATGATCCTTGCGTGGTTCCGCGCGCTGTGCCAATTGTGGAAGCGATGGCTGCCTTGGTTCTGGCAGATTTGTGGTTGCGGAATTTGGGTGCAAAGTTGTAAAGTTGGATGCTGTTTTTATCGAGTAAAAATTTGGGTACTAAAAGAAGCATTTGAAATCTTGTGAAAATCATTACGAATTCCCTTTCAATCTCATATCAAACCTAAACCAATCAACATTTACTATTTTTATACCAGCAAAAGAAGCATGGTTTGGATTGAGCAAATAATTATATTTTAGATCAACAATAGCAGAAGAAACTTTTAAAATTGCAGAAGAATTAGCATGATACGCTGATACTTCTTTTAAGGCATGAAAATTAATTTCCTACTTTTGCCTCATGCCAAAAATATCTTTAAAAGGCCAGCAAATGCCGGCTTCTCCCATCAGAAAATTAACGCCATTTGCGGATCAGGCCAAGCTGGATGGCAAAAAAGTTTATCACCTAAATATTGGTCAACCGGATATTGAAACGCCGGAAGGAATGCTGAATGCCGTTAAAAATATAGATTTTAAAGTTTGGGCTTACACGGCATCAGAAGGTACGCTGACTTATCGTACAAAACTTACCGAATACTACAATAAATTAGGTTATAATATTAATCCCGAGCACATTCTGGTAACAACCGGCGGCTCGGAAGCAATCACGATTTCGATGATGGCTTGTTTGGATCAAGGCGATGAAGTGATTATCCCGGAACCATTTTACGCCAACTACAACGGTTTTGCGCATCAATGCGGCGTGGTGGTAAAACCAATACTTTCTTATATCGAAAATGGATTTGCACTGCCGCCAATTGCTGAATTTGAAAAGCTGATCACCGAAAAAACTAAAGCGATCATGATCTGTAATCCGAATAATCCAACCGGTTATTTATATTCTGGAGAAGAAATGAAAGCCTTAAAACAGCTTGCTTTAAAGTATGATTTGTATCTGTTTTCGGATGAAGCTTACCGCGAATTTTGTTATGATGACCGAGAGTTTATTTCGCCTGCGCACTTAAATGGTTTGGAGGATAACGTGATCGTACTGGATACCGTTTCTAAAAGATATAGTGCCTGCGGTGCGCGTTTAGGTTGTATCATCACCAAGAATAAAGCGGTGATGGCAGCTTCTTTAAAATTTGCACAGGCACGTTTAAGCCCGGGAATGGTAGAACAAATTGCCGGAGCAGCCGCGGTTGATACGCCGGATGCTTATTTTATCAACGTAAAAAATGAATACACTAAACGACGTAATCTGCTGGTAGCTTCATTGAATAAAATTGAAGGCGTTTTTTGTCCAAATCCGGGTGGCGCGTTTTATGTAGTTGCTAAATTTCCGATTGATAATTCTGACAAGTTTTGCCAGTGGATGCTGGAAAGTTTCAGTTATCAAAATCAAACCGTAATGATGGCTCCGGCAACCGGTTTTTACAGCACAGCTGGTGCCGGTTTAAATGAAGTACGTTTGGCTTACGTTTTAAATGCTGATGATCTGGAAAAAGCAATGGTTTGTTTGGAAGAAAGTTTGAAAGCGTATCCGGGCAGAACATTGTAAGCTAAGTTATATGGTGATGCTGTTTTTATAGATTATAAATTATCCTCATCACTTGCTATCAAATAACCTTAAATAATAATTTTATTTTATTATCGATAAAAACAGTATTTTTGCATTTACTTAAAACGTTTTGTCTTTAACATTTTACCTTAATAAAAGGGCCCGACCGGAATTGACAGGATGGAGATAAGTAGGTAAGCATGCAGCGCGTTGGGTGAATTAGCGCTTTAATCTGAACGCTCAAACTTTCAAATGGCGAAAATAACTACGCCTTAGCTGCCTAATTTAGAATTAGCCTAGCTTTCGTTCCGGTGGTTTGCGGTTTCTTAGAGCCATCATCAGGAACGTCGAAATAAGAAACTGGTTTGCTGCCGGTGTGATCAGCGGACGAGATAAAGCACCTACGGAAGATGGTACAGGTTCGCGGCTGACCTTCCCCTTCCTGACAACTAAACAGCAGATAAGCATGTAGAAGGCTTACCTTATACCATGTTTGGACGAGAGTTCGAATCTCTCCGGGTCCACAAAAGCTAAATTCTATTCGGAATTTTGATAAAAGCTGCTCCAACAAAGAGCAGCTTTTATATTTAAAATAATCTTGGTATTATTTCTAATCAGTTACACTTGCATAAACTTCAATTGTTATAACATATCTTTTAGTTTAAAAACAAGTTAATGATGTTATATCCAAGTATGGAAATTTGAGGAATAATTATCACTTTTTAATTGTGATTTTAATTCTCAAATTGTAAAATGTCATATTCAATTTTTATTAAAAATTAGAGATTGATTTTGATTCGTATTTAATTATTCCGGTTTAATAAGCAAATAGATAAAAATTTTAGTTTTATAAAAGCTTATTGTAACACAACATTCGTTTGTACAAATACACATATAAAACCACGAAAAAAGTTTAGGTACGGTAATGGTATTTTATATCCAATATAAAATACAAACTATCGTAAACCATGAAAAAATTGTTACTCGCTTTAATCTTATTTACTTCCTGCAAAACACAGAAAATGTACATGTTTAAGCCTGGAGATACAGTTAAAATACACAATACCAGCTTCTTAATCTTAGATTACAATACCAGTCGCAAAGGTTATTTTTACAAAGCTCAGGATTTGAAGCGTGGATTTTATGTAGAATATTTTTCTCAGGAGAAATTGAAAAATGTAAAACAATTTCCTCAACTCACATCAAGATAATACTTCAACTTGTGTTTGTAATTAAGTTTAACAAATATAAGAATCTAATTTAATAAATTCTTTTCATCTTATTTTATTCAAAAATAAGATTGAAGTTGTAATTTTATTTTTGTACAAATTTTACAATCATATAAGTAACATTTTTTTAAAGTTGATGATGCTTCTTTTATGGATACTATTTCGAGAACAACAAGTTAACTTATTCCAAACATTGTTAAATTATTCCTGATACTTCTTTTATCAGTATAAAATTGTAATCTCATTTTTCTTTCTATAAAAACAGTATCCAACTAAACATATCTTCCTGAATTAGCTTTGTTCTTATAACACAAACAAAGCAATTATGGAATTCAGACAATTAGGTGCATCCGGTTTACACGTGCCGGTTTTAAGTTTTGGTACGGCCACTTTTGGCGGCAGCGGCGAATTTTTTAAAGCCTGGGGCAGCACGCAGGTAGAAGAAGCTACACGTTTGGTTAACCTTTGCCTGGATGCCGGCGTTAACTTATTTGATACGGCAGATATTTATTCGGACGGTTTATCGGAAGAAATTTTGGGCAAAGCTTTAGCTGGCCTGCGCGACAAAGTGATTATTTCTAGCAAGGCAACTTTCCCGATGGGCAAAGGTCCGAACGATCAGGGTTCTTCACGTTTCCATTTAATCAAAGCCTGCGAAGACAGTTTAAAACGCTTAAATACCGATTATATTGATATTTACCACATGCACGGTTTTGATGGAGTTACGCCTGTGGAAGAAACAATGCGCACGCTGGATGATTTGGTGCAAAGCGGTAAGGTGCGTTATATTGCCTGTTCTAATTTTTCGGGCTGGCATTTAATGAAAGCGCAAGGGATTGCCGAAAAATATGGCTGGAATAAATATGTGGCGCACCAGGTTTATTACTCGTTGATTAATCGTGAATACGAATGGGAACTGATGCCTTTGGGTTTAGATCAGAAAGTTGGCGGCATCGTTTGGAGTCCGCTGGCGGCAGGACGTTTAGGCGGAAAATATCGCCGCAACCAGCCTTTTCCTGCGGATAGCCGGATTGCACAAGGCGGAAGTCCGGTTCCGGAATCGGCTATTGCGGAAGAAACTTTTTATAATATAATGGATGCTTTGGACGAAGTTGCAGAAGAAACCGGCAAAACCGTTGCGCAAATTTCGTTAAACTGGCTGCTGCAACGCCCAACCATCGCTACGTTGGTGATTGGTGCAAGAAATGAAGAACAACTAAAGCAAAACCTGGATGCTGTTGGCTGGAATTTAACCACTGATCAGGTTAAAAAACTGGATGCAGCCAGTGAAATTCCTCCGATTTATCCTTACTGGCACCAACGCCAAAACCTGAAGCTAAACCCTTTGCCTAAGTTTTATTAATTATTGGATTAAATCTTTCTTGCAGGATTTTCATACTGTAAGAAAGATTTTTAGGTGATAAAAGAAGTATTTGTAATTATGTTGATCGTAACCAATCAACCTTTTTTCCAGAGTTTAATCAAGCCTTCCTGTTTCCCCAAAAACGGATCAAAATCTGGAATGGGCAAGGCTGCAATATGCTCATCCGCTTTTGGCCGGTCGCCGGACTGACCGCGCAACACATCCCAGCTTCTGCCATCCGGGTAAGCACCGACAACACCAAAATCATTGCTGCTTCCCAGGTTTTTGTGCCCAACACCAGCCGGAATTACCAAAATATCGCCAGCTTGAACCTTAACTTTTGCCCCTTTTTCTCCGCCTAAAAACAGCAACGCCGAACCACTGTAAACGCCTAAAACTTCGTGCGAAGTGCTGTGATAATGATGAAAACTGTAAATGCCGTTTCGCCAGGAATTGGTCCAGTTGTTTTTAGCAAAATGCTGCTCCAGCCAGCTTGCACCTGCCGCATTTTTTTCTGCAAAAGCTTGCTGATAATGCAGCAACGGATATTTGCTGTTTGGAATTACACCATCGTCTTTAAAAAAGTGGGTTTCAGGTTTTACTAAATCTTCAGCCATTACTTTCCTGCCGAAAAAAGCAAAAGAAGATAAACCGAGCATCGTTAAAAATTTTGTTCTGTTCATACTTCTTTTACCTTGGTTTTTTTAGAATTATTTTACAACTGCTCCAACAAATTCACTTCCATGTGTTTTTCCAGCAAGTCCTTAATAGTTTTGCCCAATTCAACCATGTGTGGTGCCAGTCGGTGTTTATCCAGATGCAGCGGACTGTCCCAGTTTTCGTAAAAGAAAAAAACGTTTTTATGTTCAATATCCTGGTGCAAATCATACAACAGGCAGCCTTCTTCATTTCTTACGGGTTCCAATACAGCTTCTAAAGCGGTTTTTACACGTGCTGTTTCTTCTGGTTTAGCGGTTACTTTTGCAATTACGGTTAACATTATTTTCTATTTTTAGCTTGATGGTATAAGCGTTTAAACCAAAATTGGTTTTGCAGGATGCGCATTGCAACTCAATCTGAATAGTAATGCTTCTTTTACCGGCAATTTTTCAGCAAAGAAAAAACCATGGTAAAAGAAGCATTAGAAAACCATTTTATCAAGATTACCGGTACGGGTTTAGATGCAGATTTTGATAATACGCCAGATCGTGTTCCGGTTTTTCATACTGAGCAGGAATTGGCAAATGCGAGAACGTTTGGTAATACAACAGGCAGGCATCTTTCCAAATTCGCGCATCTTCTTCCTGTATAGCAAGCGCGTGTTTTTCTTCCCGAAACCGTTCTGCATCAACTTTAGGTTCCAGTTTATCCCAGGTTTGCTGCATTTGCCTTACCGAAGCAATTCCGCCGGAATAACGTGCAACCAGTTCATCCCATAAAGTATTGCCAGATTTCATTTTATAATCCCAAGCTACGTGATGAAACCATAAAAGATATTCTTCCGGTGTTGTTTTAATGTTTTCAAATTGATCTTGCAGCGGCGAAAAATATTGATCCACTGCTTTGCTTCCAGTTGAGGTACGGTTAAAACCAATGCCGGCAGCATCAGCTTTGTTGTAGTAAATGGAGGTTTGATCTGCACGGCCGCCCGTAACCCATGGACCTGGACCGTAATGAATATTCCGGCTCATTTGGTGATGCAAGCCAAGCGGTGTCATGTAATTTACCGCAACTTCTCTCGATTCCAGCATCATCTTTTTTACCGGATCAATAAAGCTTAGATCATTATTAAAAGTCATCCGCAGCCAGTCATCAGCAATAGCTGCAGAACTTAGCTCAGGATTCCAGGCCAGCTTGCCATAAGCGTACCAGTTAGATTGCGCAAAAGTATTGCCGCACCAATTAGTATCGTTACCAATATTGGCCACGCCAGCCATGCCAGAGGTTGAATGGTTTTCCAGTTTTCCTTCCACAATTTTAGCAACGGTAGAACCTTTGCCTTGGCTATAAGTATCGGCATCCAAAACTTCTTTAAATAATGGCGCGAGGTAAACCAGGTTACTTGCAAAACCTAAGTATTCTTTAGTGATTTGAAATTCTATCATTTCCACCGTTTTTGGCATTGCGCCGAACAACGGACTAAAAGGTTCACGCGGCTGGAAATCCAGCGGGCCATTTTTTATCTGCACAATCACGTTAGATTTAAACTGTCCGTCCAATGGTTTAAACTCAGTATAAGCTTGTTTGGTGCGATCATCCGGTACGTTTTCATCATACACAAAAGCCCGCCACATCACAATTCCTTGATGTGGTGCCAAAGCTTCGGCAAACATATTTGCACCATCAACGTGGTTACGACCATAATTTTGAGGTCCGGGCTGACCTTCAGAATTTGCCTTCACCAAAAATCCGCCAAAATCAGGAATATGCTGATAAACTTCATCGGTTTTATCTTTCCACCATTTCCTTACGGCCGCATCCAGCGGATCTGCTGTTTTTAAGCCGCCAATTTCTATCGGTGCACTAAATCTTGCTGTTAAAAAAACTTTGATGCCATACGGCCGGAAAGCATTGGCAAGCGCGGCCACTTTTACCAGATATTCTTTAGTAAGGATGAGCGCGTTGGCATTTACATTTGTTAAAACCGTACCATTAATGCCGATGGAAGCGTTGGCGCGTGCATAATCTATATAACGCGGAGTAATTTGCTGCGGTAAAGTTGCCCAGTTCCATAATGATTTACCAGCGTAACCGCGTTCTACAGATCCATCCAGATTATCCCAATGGTTTAACAAACGAAGTTGGTTTTTTGGCGCATCAACAAAATTTAATGCTTTAATTGACTGTTCCGTTTGCATCAGTTTTAAAAAATGGAAAACGCCGTACAAAACACCAATATCTGTATTGGCTGCAATTACGGTAACTGTTTTTCCATTCGATTTCAAAGTTTTGATGATATATCCTTCTTTTCCGGCTTGCAGCAATGCTTCTTTTACCGGCAAATTTGCAATGAGTTTGGATGAAGCAGACGTACCAACCAGCAAAGCACCATTCATGGTTATGTTTTCTTTTTGTGGGATTCGGAGTTGTAAAAGTCCTTTTATACCGTTTGTAAGTTCGAGATGTGCAGCTGAAAGCGTTGGCGATTTTGCCGGAAATACCAATTCGGTAAGACTACTTCTATACGCATCGTAAAAAGTCTTATTGCTCACTTTATCGTAACGAAGCCAAAGGCGATAGCCATTATCGGCACGAACCTGCACAACAAAAAACAGCAAAAAAGAAAAATAGAAAAACAACTTTTTCATTATAGTATAATTGGTTTTTTAACGGATGTCGCCGGATGGATATCGTTTTTTAAAGGTAACATAAAATATAAAGGCTTAACGAAAATTAGGTGATAAAAGAAGCATCTAATAATCCCGGCCGCTGAAAATTATCTGTTTTAAAACTTTATCTTACCGATGAGGTTGCTCATAAGCCTTGTAAATCTTAATCAGCCTGATGATGAACCTTCGTTTTTACTTTCAAAAAAACAAGCAATCCGTTTTAATTTTAACGTTTGCATTAATAACAGTTTTATCCAATTGGCAATGCAAAGTAAAACGCCAAGTGGTAACCGGGGCAACTTCAACTTCAACAAAAAAAGGTTTAAAAGATTATTATAAAAACTACTTCCCCATTGGTGTTGCCGTTAACATGGCTGCTTTAAAAGGTGCAGATTCTGTTTTGATTGTTAATGAATTTAACAGCATTACGCCAGAAAATGATATGAAGATGGGGCCGATCCACCCAAAAGAAAACGAATATAACTGGAAAAATTCAGATGCAATTGTTGATTTTGCCGTTAAAAATCATATCCGAATCCGCGGTCATAATTTGTTATGGCATAACCAGGCACCTGCTTGGATGTTTATTGACTCTGACGGCAAACAGGTAAGCAAGGAAGTGTTACTGCAACGCTTAAAAGAACACATTACAACCGTAGTAAACCATTATAAGGGAAAAATTTACGCTTGGGATGTAGTAAACGAAGCCATTGATGATGATAGTACCAAATTTATGCGCAACAGTTTGTGGTACAAAATCTGCGGAGATGATTTTATACCAAAAGCTTTTGAATACGCTCATGCTGCCGATCCAAAAGCGGCTTTGTATTACAACGATTACAACAGCGAGCAACCGGCAAAAAGAGAGAAGATTTATAAACTTTTAAAAAATTTGGTAGATGCAAAAGTGCCAATTACAGGCGTTGGTTTGCAGGGACACTGGAAACTGAACGATCCGACACCGGAATTACTTCGCAAAGCTTTGGATGAGTATTCTTCTTTAGGATTAAAAATTCAGATTACAGAACTGGATATTACGATCAGGACTTTTAGGCCACGGCCAAATCCTGCCACTGCCGGCGTAGTTGCAAGTACGCCAACTCCTGATCTTGGTTTAACGCCAGAACTTGCGCAAAAACAAGCTGATCAATACAAAATGGTGTTTGATATTTTCAGGCAATACAAAAAAGTAATTACCAACGTTACTTTTTGGAATTTATCCGATAAATACAGCTGGCTCGATTTCAGAGGCGGCGGATTAGCCGGAGGTGCAGCAGCCGGAGAAACTACCAGCAGAACGGTACGAAAAGCTTATCCTTTATTGTTTGATGAAAATTTACAGCGTAAAAAAGCATACTGGTCGGTGGTAAATTTCTAAGCTTCTTCCTTGAAATAAAGCTTGTAAAAATTCATGCCTTTATCATCATCAAAACCTTTTTCTACCAGTTCTTTACGGCCATGAATGTACACATGGAAGTTTTTATCCAGCTTTAAAATGCTTTTATAAACACGAGATTGTTTTTTGACAGCCGCATCAGAAATATCAAAAGAATCCTGGATTGGCGTTTCAAATTCTTCTTCAAAGCTCTTTTTATAACCCAAAAATGAAGCGATTCCCTGTTCGTTGCCGATCACTTCATTGGAAAATTCTTTCAAATCGAACTTTTCATTCTCTTTAAAATAATTCATGGATTTGTTCAGCAAATCAATTTTATCTGCTTTGGAAACTTCAAATTCCGTGTCTAATTTATTGGTTACAAAACTTTTGTAAACGCCCAAAACCTGCTGCGTCTGGTTATAATTATCGTTCAGGATTTTCAGTTTCAGGAAATCATCTTTCCAATAAACTGCTTCCGTATTTCGATTGGTTTGATCGATCACGGCAACCTGAAAACCTGCCTCTTTTTCGGTATTGAAAATCAAACAACCTTTATCCAGTTTGCTGATGTTGATTGCTTCCTGCTCGTAACTCAACCCAAAACCGCTTTGCTGCGGAAAAACTTTTAAATAAGTTTCTTTTGTTTCGGATTTAAAAATACCAACTGCATCCAGCAACTCGCCGTCCAGCTGCACGTTTTTAAAAGAAGCGACATACATTTCGCCTGATTTAATTTTTGGATGATTGGAAACATCGTATAAATGCTTGGCCAGCTGCTCGCTGTTTTGGTGGAAATTTTCAGGTTGATCAAAAATATCGGATACGAAATGATAAACTTCGTTCAGGTTTAAATCTCCGCTGGAATGATGCAGGCGATAGCGTTCGTTTACCTTTTCATATGGACTTAAAAAATACTGCATCAACAGTTTGTTCAGCGTTTCATCCAGTTCCGGAACAGGCGCTTCCGATAAAACATAAAATTCATCCTGTAATTTATTGCCCACACGATGGATGGAAAGTTGCGTAAGGGAAGCTTCAAAAAAAGAGATCATAAAAACAGCATTTGGGCTGCGAAGTTAGGAGTTGTATTGTGTTAATGAATAGGAAATTACATTGTAATACTTTTCTATTCCTGTTACATTTGTATATGATCGCAACGATACGTCATAAGGGTCTTCGGCTTTATTTTGAAGAAGGCAACGGCGCAAAGTTGCCTCATATTCAATTAAAGAAAATTGCTCGGATTCTTACGGCAATAGATGCTATTTTATCAGAAGACGATATTAAAGCTTTAGGTTACGGCGTTCATAAATTATCAGGAAATCTGAAAGATTTTTGGTCAATAACTGTAAGCGGCAATTATCGTATTATCTTTCGTTTTGAAGCAGGCGAAGTCTTTGATGTGGATTATTTAGATTATCATTAAGAAAAAACTTATGTTGAAAAGAGGATTACAACCACCACATCCGGGGGAAATATTAAAGGAAATGTTTATTAACGAACGTAAACTGACAATTACAGAAGTTGCCAAAGGTTTAAAAATTACCAGAAGCAATCTATCTTCTGTAATTAACGGACATTTAAAAATCACGCCGCAATTGGCAGTTAAACTTTCAGAAGCTTTTGGTAATTCTGCTCAGTTTTGGATTAACCTACAAAATAATTATGAGTTGTGGCACGCTGAAAAAAAAGTTAATCGTGCAGATATTATTCATTTTGATTTGATTGCTGTTTAATTACTAAATATGAAAACCGTTTTTAATTATAATACTGCAATTGCTTTACAATAAAATTATCATAAGTAGTTTTCAAATAGATTTAAGATTCACACCAATGTATTCAAATTTTCCTCAATATGTTTTTTCGCCTGTTTCTGGAAATCTTCTGGGGTTAAACCGGTGTGATTTTTAAAAAAACGACTAAAGTACGGCCGGTCTGTAAAACCCAATTGGTAAGCAATTTCCTTGATCGTGTTTTTACTATGGATAATTTGGCGTTTGGCTTCCATTACAATCCGGTCGTGGATTAATTGCATCGCGGTTTTGTCCAGTTTTTCTTTCAAAATCTGATTCAAACGCTTGGAACTGATACCTAGTTTATCGGCATAAAAACCCACATTGCGTTCCTGCTGATAATGTGTTTCCAGTAATAGCATCAGTTCGTAAACGCGTTTTTGGTTAATATCCTGATCAGTAAATTCCTGCTCTTTAATGCGGATCAGGTTCAGCAAAAACACTTTTAATAACGCTTTCAGGATCACAAAACTGCTGTCTGTTTTCTGGTATTCGGTTTCCAGCAAAGTATAAATGGGCTGTAAGGAAGCGGCGATTTCTGCTGATAAATGCAAACAGGAGTATTCGCCCTGCACATTAAACATCTTGAAAACATCCAGCGAAAACTCCTTAATATCATCCTCCAGAAAATCACGCTTAAAAGAAATCAGCACACCGTTTTTACCGGCTTTATTCAGTTGATGCACACGATACGGCGGAAGCAAGTAAACCCAATCGCCTTTTAAAGCATATTTGTGGTCTTTCAGCGTATGCAAGGCGTTTTCGTTTTTCAACCACAAAATCTCGAAAAACTCTTTCCGGCTGGGATCATTTAAGTAGCTGGGCGGACAATTATCCAAATGCCGGATGTAGAGTTTGGTATGTTGCAGTTCGTTACTTAATTTTTCGGCTGTCATTTAATTCGTTGTGTTTACTGTCATTTCGACCAAAGGGAGAAATGACAAAGATTATGGCTTCTCAAAAGTAAAAACATCATCGTTACAATCGTTTGGCAATTATTGAAATTAGCTTCTCATCCCACAACACATGCTTCTTTTATGGCATAAATTACATTGTGGCAACCAAAGTTTCCAAATAGTCCAACACAACAGGCTAAAAGTATAACGGTTGGTTTTTAGGTTGAACTTACCTTTGACATAGATTTTCAGATCAATCAAAAACAAAAATTGTGGCGATAAAAGAAGCAAACCTAATAGAAACTGCAGCAGATGTACAGGCAAACCTGCAACTGATTTTGGAAGAAAACCAGCAGCTTGCTGCAAAACTGCCTTATGATCAGGTGGCGGCGATTTTACCTTTCATCACACAGGCAGAACGAGTTTTTGTAATTGGTGCAGGCCGTTCGGGATTATCTTTACGTTCGGCAGCCATGCGTTTGATGCACTTGGGTTTAACGGTTTTCGTTGCCGGCGAAACTACTACGCCAGCGATCAAAAAAGGTGATCTGCTGATCGCTGCTTCCGGTTCCGGAACGACAAGTACCATTGTTACCGCAGCGAAAAAAGCTATTGGTGCCGGTGCACAGGTTATTGCTTTCTCAACTACAGACCAATCGCCGCTGGCAGAACTGGCAACAAAACTGGTTCTTGTTCCAGCTCAGCAAAAACAAGATCATGGCGCAACAGTTTCTAAACAATATGCAGGTAGTTTATTTGAACAATTTATTTTGCTGATCACGGATGCCATCTTTCAAACGTTGTGGAAACTGGATGGCACGCCTGCGGAAGAATTGTGGAAACGCCATGCCAACTTAGAATAAATACAAGCTAACAAATAGATTACTAAATATATAAATACAAATAAAAATGGCAAGATTACAAGTTGCAATCGACTTATTAACTACTGAAGATGCTTTGGCCCTAGCTGCAAAAGTGGCTCCTTATGTAGATATTATTGAATTGGGTACGCCGCTGATCAAAAACATGGGATCGGCTGTGATTACGGCAATGAAAAAAGCACATCCGGATAAAATAGTTTTTGCTGATTTAAAAACAGCTGATGCTGGTGAACTGGAAGCAGATATCGCTTTTAAAGCTGGTGCAGATTTGGTTACCGTAATGGGTGCAGCCGGAAATGCTACAATTATTGGTGCCGTAAAAGCTGCAAAAGCACATAACAAAGGTGTTGTGGTTGATACAATCGGTTATCATGACCGCGTAGCACGTGCACAGGAAGTGACAAAATTAGGTGTGGAATTTGTGGAATTACACGCTGGTTTGGATGAGCAATGGGCAGAAGGTTATTCTATCCAGGTTTTGATTGATGAAGCTGCACGCGCAGGCGTTCCGGTTTCTATTGCTGGTGGTGTAAACATTAACAACATTGCCGCTGTAATTAAAGCTGGTGCAACTGTTGCGGTTGCTGGTGCAGCAATATACAGTGCAGAAGATCCTGCTGCTGCTGCAAAAGCATTGCGCGAAGCAATTGATGCTGCATAATTTCAACAGTTTTTTATTTAATAAAAGAAGCTGCTTCGGAAATTCCGAAGCAGCTTCTTTGTTTTATATGATTGAGCAGAATACCAGTTTTATCCTTATAAAAGAAGCATCAACTTTAAATCTTCTTCAAATAATTAAAATCATACTGCATGGCGGCAAGCGGAGTTAAAGTATATTCTTCCTGCTCTACAAAGTAATATTTCATGCCTGATTTTTGAGCTTGCGCCAGTAAAGCTTTCAGATTGATATCACCTTTTCCAAATTCGGTACTGTGTTTCAGGCTTTTGCTCATATCTTTTAAATGCCACAGCGGGAAACGGCCCGGATATTTGTTAAAATAAGCAGTCGCATCATTTCCTGTTAAAATCAGCCAGCCTAAATCCAGTTCAAATTTTACTTTTTTAGGATCGGTTTCCTTCAGCAAAACATCATACAAAACCTGTCCGTTCTCTTTTTCAAATTCGTATTCGTGGTTGTGATAGCCGAAAATCAGGTTTGATTTCAGGGCAATTTCAGCAGAATGATTAAAAATATCAGCTACCTTTTTATAATTGCTAACCGTTTGTCCTTCGGCTGGCATAGTTGAGCAGATGAGGTAAGTTTGTCCGGCTTCGGCAGCTTCATCCACCGTTTTCTGCCAGTTGTTTTGGTCGATATGCACGTGCCCGCTGCGTAAAGTCATGCCCAGATCAGCTGCTACTTTCTTAAACTCTTTTGGCTGCAAACCGTAATAACTTCCCTTTTCGCTTTGGGCAGATTCCAACTGTTTATAACCGATGGCAGCCAGCTTTTTCATTGTTCCGGTTGCATCAGCCAGCATATCTTTTCGTACAGAATAAAGTTGAATGCCAACATTTTGCACCGGAGCGGCACCAGCCGTAAAAGTATTTAATACCGTGGCTCCAGCGGTTAACATAGCGGCAGATTTAACAAAATCTCTTCGTGTTTGCAGTTTCATAAAATTGAGTTTTTAATTGGTGATGCAAGATGCTGTTTTTATGCCGATAAAAACAGTATTGCAATTGATTTCGAAAGCTTATTTCCAGGATTTGTACGGATGCAAAGCCAAATTAGAATTGTAATATCTTGGATCGTAAGTTACTTCTTCCAATAAAAAACCTGGCTTTTCAAACGTTTCCTCTTCACTGTTCAGTTCGATTTCTGCCACAATCAAACCTTCATTATCTCCCGAAAAAACATCTATTTCCCAAACTTTGTTGCCAACCGGAACGCGATAACGTATTTTGGAAGTTCCCTTTAAACTAAAACTTTCCAGCAATTCCTGTGCATCATTTAACGGAATCTCATATTCAAATTCCTTCCGCGTAAAACCTTCTGTTGCTCCTTTTATCGTGATAAAAGCCTTATCGCCAGCAATCCTGATACGTATCGTTTTATCCTTTTCGTTTGCCAAATAACCTTGGCGGTAAGCTGTTCCTTCCGGTTTGTTAAATTCGCTCCACTTCTGGTCATCAACCAAAAACTTTCTTTCTATTTCTACGCCCATAATTATTTTACACCAGTTGTTTTATTTTGTTATTAACTATTACTTCCGGCATTGCCATAACTTTTTCTTTAAAATTACTGCTTAAATTCAGGATAGCTTTTTCTGCATTCTCGTTCAAATTTTCCAGCTTGGTAACAGCTGCATTTCCTGTTTCTGTTAACAGCTCTATCGTTAAATTATGATCATGCCACTCGCCAATGCTATTTTGCAATTCATCTAAATAATTTAGGTTGAGTTGAAGTTTATTTTTGAGTGCTGGAGCTGCAATTTTATAATTGTAATTTAATAGTTTGATATTTTTACGCGCCGTATGCAGTTCTTCATCAAAAGTCGGATCAACAAAAAACGCTTCTATTTCAACCAGTTTATGTCTGTAAAATTTTAAAACAGTTTTATTATACAGTTGATGAGTATCATGTTGCAAAGCAATTTTTACTTTTTTTACCGTCTTTAAATACTTGCTGCTTTTCTTTTTAAAATCCGCCAAACTACTTTCTAATAAGTGTTGCTGCTGTTGATGAAAAGTTTCCTCCTGCAACTGATATTTTTGGCCTAGCTTTAAGTTGATGTGCGCATTGCGGATATCACCAGCTTTTGCAAATACTTCTTTTACCGGTTTAAAATGCTTGAGCAGGTTTTTGCTTTCTTTTTCGCAGGCATAAAGCGTTAACATGGCTTTCAGCTTTTTAACCTGCACCCGAAACTGATGCAGCTCTTCCTGATTTTCGGATAACAGGAAAGCTTTTACATGGCTTTTCATTTTTTTCCATAACTTATTCAGTTGTGCTATTTCTTCCTTTTTTTTCATTTTGAAGATTTTAATTATTGATCCATAAAACCGACTTATATGATACAAGCAAGTTAACCAATTAATTAATTTAATTTTAAATGAGCCAAAAAATTTAAACCTTAAAAAACATTAACTTGTTAAACCTCAATAGTTTTCATCTGTCTTAGTTACCTTTGTATTGTACTACCAAAATCTACTGCATGAAACTTAAAGTAAAGCTTTTAAGCATAACAATGTTGATTATCGGTTATAGTTTGCTGTTTTCTTCTTTTTTGAAAGAACCTCAAAAAGATATTTATTCCTCCATATTTCCTTACAAAAAAGCAGGTTTAACCCAGCGTCAGGCAGTTGCACATTTGTTAAGCCGTTTTACTTATGGCGCAACACCAAGCCAGGTTGATGCAGTTGTACAAACAGGTTTGGAAAGATGGTTTAACCAGCAGTTAGATGCATCAATGCCAGATGATTCGCTGAACCAGTTGCTTCATAATTACGATGCTTTAAAACTGACAAATACGCAAATTGTAAACATCTATCCAAAAGCCGGACAAGCCGTGCGAATGGCTGTAAAAGACGGTTTTATCAACAAAGATTCTGTAAATAAAACTGATAGAAAAAAATATAAAGACCAGTTAGCGGCTTACATGCAGCAAAAAGGTTTGAAACCCGAGCAGGAACTTTTCAGGCAATTCATCAACCAAAAAATATTAAGAGCAGTTTATACCAACAATCAGTTGCGGGAAGTGCTGACCGATTTCTGGTTCAATCATTTTAATGTTTCCATCACTAAAAATGATTGCGCACGATTTATTCCGGCTTACGAAAGAGATGTAATCCGGCCAAATTCTTTAGGCAAGTTTGATGAACTGCTGCTGGCAACGGCCAAATCTCCGGCGATGCTTTATTTTCTGGATAATTTTAGCAGTTCTGGCACCAATACCAATCTAAATAATAACCAAGCTGTAAAATCAAAAATGCAGATGCGTTTTGCCAATCAGCAAATGGGTAATATGCAAGATTCTGCTTCACGCAAAACACAGCTGATTAACAAAATTAAGGCGATAAAAAAAGCATCAGGTTTAAATGAAAATTATGCACGGGAAGTGATGGAGCTGCATACGCTTGGTGTTGATGGCGGTTATACACAGCAAGATGTAACACAAGCAGCACAGGTTTTAACCGGCTGGACGGTTTACCTAATGGGCGATAATGATGGTGCTGCGATCAAAAAAATGATAGATCAGGCAGGAGAAGACAAACTTGAACAGCGCGGTTTTGTACATGAAGGAGATTTTTTGTTCGCATCTAACCGACATGACAATAGCGAGAAAACAGTTTTGGGCAAACATTTTGGTCCGGATGGCGGCTACCAGGAAGGCGTGCAGCTGTTAGAAATGCTGGCGCATCATCCTTCAACAGCTCATTTTATCTGCCAAAAAATTGCGGGCAGGTTTGTAAGCGATAATCCACCAAAAACGTTAATTGATAAAATGGTAAAAACCTTTTTACAAAAAGACGGCAACATTAAACAGCTATTAATAACAATGGTAGCTGCGCCCGAATTTTGGAGTGCTGCGTCTGTGCGTGAAAAAACAAAATCGCCTTTTGAACTGGCCATCAGTTCTGTAAGAAGTTTGAATGCTGATATCAATCAGCCGTACCAATTGTATAACTGGATTAACAGGATGGGACAAAAAATGTATTATTATCAGGCACCAACCGGCTTTCCGGATAAAGGCCAATATTGGATCAATACCGGTGCCTTGTTAAACCGGATGAATTTTGGTTTGGCGTTGGCTGCCAATCGTATTCCCGGAATTAAAATTGATTTGGCTGCGTTAAACAATCACCATGAACCGGAAAGCGTACAAGCTGCTTTGGTAACTTATAGTAAAATGGTAATGCCGGAACGTAATTTGGATGCAACGATCAAAAGATTAAGTCCGATGCTGGAAGATCCTGGTCTCAGCAAAAAAGTAGAAGATGCAACTGCAAAAACTGCACCCGTTAAACCGTTAAGCGAACCAGGACAGGAAATGGTTTTCACAAACGAAGCCCAAAAAAAGGACGATAAAAACAGCATCCAACCAAATAAAGCTTATGTAGCAATGCAAAGCAGGCCGGGTAATAATTCGATGTTATCACAGGTTGTTGGTGTAATTATTGGTTCTCCGGAGTTTCAAAGACGTTAATTTTAAAGATATTTTATTTAATTTTTTCTGATCATGACATCAAGAAGAGGATTTATTAAAGCTGGCGGATTAGCACTTTTCGGAATTGGGTTAGGCGGAATTCCGACATTTATTGCAGAAGCTACAGCCAGTGCAAAAGTTGAATCACTGTATAAAAAGAAAAAAACACTGGTTTGTATTTTTCAGCGTGGCGCGATGGATGGTTTAATGGCGGTTACTCCTTTTACCGATGATTTTTTGAAAGCGGCAAGGCCAAATCTGTTTATGTCGGCAGCCAAAAGCTCAAATCAAAATCCTTTGATTAATCTGGACGGAAAATTCGGTTTGCACCCAGCAATGAGTGCTTTTGAACCTTTTTTCCAAGACAAAAGACTGGCAATTGTGCATGGCATTGGCTCGCCTAATAATACCCGTTCTCATTTTGATGCACAGGATTATATGGAATCTGGAACGCCTTTTAACAAGGGAACTTCCAGCGGCTGGCTTAACCGCGCAGTTGGACTATTGGGCCATGATGTGGCAAGTCCGTTTCAAGGTGTGAGTTTAACTTCTGCTATGCCGCGCTCTTTTTATGGCGATAATCCTTCGGTTGCCATCAGTAATTTGCAGGATTTTGCCATCCAAATGAGAGGAAATCCCAACGGCGCAAACATGGCTGCACGAAGTTTTGAAGATTTGTATGATCAAACTTCTTCCGGCTTATTAAAGCAAACCGGGAAGGAAAGTTTTGATGCGGTAAAAATGCTTCAAAAAACAGATGTTAAAAATTATAAACCGGCAAATAATGCGGTTTATCCAACTTCGGCTTTAGGAAATTCATTGAAACAAATTGCACAACTGATAAAAATGGATGTGGGACTGGAAGTTGCTTTTGCAGAATCCGGCGGCTGGGACACGCATTTTAACCAAGGAAAAGAAACCGGAATTTTTGCCCGAAATGTGAACGATTTAAGTAGCAGTATCGTTGCTTTTTGGACGGATTTAAATGCTTATCAGGATGATGTAACCGTAATGACGATGACCGAATTTGGCCGAACGGTGAAACAAAATGGAACTGGTGGAACAGATCATGGGCGTGCTTCCTGCAACTTTATTTTAGGAAACAGCGTGAGCGGCGGAATAATTCATGGTGACATCAAACCTATGGCTGTAGAGAATTTGGAAGATGGCCGCGACTTGGCCGTAACTACCGATTTTAGAAGTGTTTTTAGTGAAGTAGCCGACAAACATCTAAAAATTAACAATGACCACATCTTATTTCCGGATTGGAAAGGAAATAAAATTGGCGTAATGAAGTCAGTTTAATTTCAACCCAAATAATAGTTAAATTCAGAATAAACTGATCATAAAAAAAGCCTGGTAAAAACAGTTAAATTTTACCAGGCTTTTTACATTTTAAAGATTATTTTTTTCTGCGGAAAAGTGTAACCAAGCCGGTAGTTACAACTGCTCCGATCACAACTGATTTTACCAAACCTTTCGGATTGTATTTCCACTGGGCTTTCATTCCTTTTTCTGCAAAAATATTAGGAATATGGCCGTGTTTTAAATCATCTACAATTCCTTCCACTACATTTATACGGTCGGCAAGCAATAATGGCAACCAGTGGCCGTATTCGTTTTCGCTGAAGTTTTTAAAAGCATAACGTCTGATTATACCGCTTAAACCGGAAGGCGGGACAGAAGTACCAAAAACGGCCGTTAAATACGGACGTTCTGTTGATTTCAAAATTTCAACCGTTTGTTGTTGCAATACAGGACGTTCCCAGTTTAACTTTTTGTGGTCATCGCCGGTGTATTTTTTCATCGGATAAGTAGGTTCATTTTCCGGATCAGCATCTACGCCCCAACCAATAATGTGCGAATAATTGCTATTTGTATTTTCCATAATAATTCTTTTTTATTTTTTAGCCGATGGCGGGATTAAAACTGTTTTGATACAATTATCCAGTTTAGATGAAAAAATGTGATAAGCATCCGAAACTTCTTCTAAAGGCACACGGTGCGTGATGATTCCTTTCGGGTTTAAACGGCCAGCCTGAATATGATCAATTAACCTCGGCAACAAACGTTTAACAGAAGCTTGGTTAGCGCGTATGGTTAAACCTTTATTTAGCACATTACCAATCGGAACGAGATTATCCGTTGGGCCATAAACGCCAACAACAGAAACGATACCGCCTTTTTTTACTGAGTTGATAGCCCAGTGCAAAGCTGTAGCAGAACCAGCCTGCAAAAGTAGTTTTTTACCAGTAATGGTTTGCAACGCATCGCCGGAAGCATCGGCACCAACAGCATCAATACAAACATCAGCACCATACCAATCGGTTATTTTTTTCAAAAACAAAACCGGGTCTTCCATTTCTTTAAAGTTGTAAGCCTCGCATTGAGCATATTTTTTTACAAACTCCAATCGGTAATCTACATGATCAATGACTATTACGCGGCCTGCACCAAAAAGCCAGGCACATTTTGCAGCTAAAATTCCAACTGGACCAGCTCCAAAAACAACAACTGTATCACCAGTCTTTATGCCGCCCATTTCAGCTGCCTGATAGCCAGTTGGTACAACATCAGTTAATAAAACGGCATCATCATGATCCATCCACTCCGGAATTACGGTTGGGCCAACATCTGCAAAAGGAACACGCACATATTCTGCCTGTCCGCCATCATAACCGCCGGCGGTGTGCGAATAACCAAAAATAGAACCTACTCCTGTAGCTTGTGAATTAGATTCGTGGCAGTTACCATACAATTCCTGTTTGCAAAAAGCACACTTTCCGCAGGCAACATTAAAAGGCACGATTACATTATCGCCCACTTTTAAGTTGTTAACGCCAGAACCAATATCTTCTACCACGCCAATAAATTCGTGGCCAAAAGTTGATCCTACACGCGTATCCGGCACTAAACCGTGATACAAATGCAGATCAGAACCGCAAATACAAGAGCGTGTAACGCGCACGATAGCGTCTTCCGGGTGCAGGATTTCCGGTAATGGTTTATGATCGGCACGGACCCTGCGCGGACCGCGGTAATTCATTGCTAACATATTATATTCTTTTTTAAGTTTTACAGTTATTAATTCGTTAACAGATTATTGGTCAGTAAGTTTTTAAGTAGAAATTAACTAATACTTTCCTGATTAATCTCTGCAATAAATAGTTCTTGCAGAAATATAATTATTTTTTACTGCTCATGCTTCTTTTATAAGCATAAAAAATTAAAAAATTGAGTGTAAAAGCATTAATGGCCGCGTTGTAACTATTCCTTATTTATAAAAAAAGGTTTGATGCAAAACATCAAACCTTGTCTATTTCAATTATTTAAAACTTTTGTTTTAATAATTTTTGACGCTTTTTTACCACTATTTTTTATCGGTGAAGAAATTATTTGCGGTATTTAGATTTGTAATTTGCATTCTTTCCGAAAGTTGTTTTTAATAACTGTAAAAACCTCCGAAAAATGCTAAACGACTTTGTTATGAATTTTGGTCTCCTCATATCTTAAATTTACGAATAATGAAAGCATTTCGGTTTCAAATTGTTTTTTATAAAATATCTCTATCAGATTTAGTTGAATAATAATAAAATTTCAGCTTTCAAAAGTGGATGTAAGAAACGCACTTTCCTAATTCTTCTAATTTTATCTGGCGAGTAAACACATTTTAAGCAGATGTTAACAATGAGAAAACTGATTCTGGATTAATGCTTCTTTTATTAGCTATTTTTTTAAGTGAAGAAATATTGTTTTATACAGATAATAAAAATCAATAACACCATCACTTCCCAGAAAACGAATACGGAAAATCTTCCTGCTTAATTCCTCGATTTTTATTCGGCAAAGCCGACATATTAAAATCAATATTTCCGCCCTGTAGTAGCAAAGAATGACTCAACCAGTTTTTATCATAAGATTTTCCGTTCAGCTGCATACTGCTGATGTATTTATTGGCTGCGGAATTGTTAGCTGCGTTTATCGATACTTTTTTGCCGTTCTCTAAATTTAAAGTGATCTTTTTAAATAACGGCGTTCCTAAAACATACTGATCTGTGGCTGGCGTAACCGGATAAAATCCCATTGCGGAGAACAAATACCAGGCAGAAGTTTGGCCGTTATCTTCATCTCCACAATAACCATCCGGCGTGGCTTTATACAATTTACCCATCGTTTCCCGGATCCAGTATTGCGTTTTCCAGGGTTCTCCAGCGTAATTATACAAGTAAATCATGTGTTGGATCGGCTGGTTTCCATGTGCGTACTGGCCCATATTGGCAATCTGCATTTCTCGGATTTCATGGATAACTTGTCCATAATAACTGTCATCAAACGTTGGCGGAAGCGAAAAAACCGAATCCAGTTTGGCTGCAAATTGCTGTTTCCCGCCCATCAAATCAACTAAACCCTGCACATCCTGAAAAACCGACCACGTATAATGCCAGCTGTTGCCTTCGGTAAAAGCATCGCCCCATTTAAACGGATTAAATGGCGATTGAAACTTGCCATCTTTATTTTTTCCGCGCATTAAACCGGTTTCTTTGTCAAATAAATTGCGGTAGTTCATGCTTCTTTTAGCATATAAATCTGTTTCTGCTTTCGGTTTTCCCAGTGCTTTTCCCAATTGCGAAATCGCGAAATCATCATAAGCATATTCTAAAGTCCGCGCTGCATTTTCGTTGATTTTAACATCGTAAGGCACATAACCTAACTCGTTATAATATTTTACGCCAGTTCGTCCCGTTCCTTCAGGGCCTTCGCCGTTTGCACCATGAACTAATGCTTCGTACAACGTGTTGATATCATATCCGCGCATTCCTTTGATGTAAGCATCCGCCACAATCGAAGCCGAATTATTGCCTACCATCACATCTGCATAACCCGGACTTGACCATTCCGGTAGCCAGCCGCCTTCTTTGTAATCGTTGATTAAACCCTGCTGCATTTCTTTGTTGATAGCAGGATAAACCAGGTTTAAAAAAGGATAAAGTGCGCGGAAAGTATCCCAAAAACCAGTTCCGGCAAATAAGTAACCCGGCATAACTTTGCCGTTAAACGGACTATAATGCTGAATGCTTCCTTTCGCGTCAATTTCGTACATTTTATTTGGGAAGAACAGTGTGCGGTAAAAACAGGAATAAAACGTGCGCATCTGATCTTCCGTGCCGCCTTCTACCTGAATATGATTTAAGGTTTTGTTCCAAACAGCCTTTGCTTTGGCTTTGGTTTGATCGAAACTATCGCCAGCCAGTTCGCGTTTTAAATTGAGTTCGGCCTGATCAAAACTGATAAATGACGATGCTGTTTTTATGCCTACTTTTTCGCCTTTGGTGGTTTTAAAACCGATGATTGCGCCGCAATGATCGCCAGTGATTTCCAATGAATCTTTTGCCAGCGTTTTACCATGCCACGCTTTGGAAATGGTAAACGGTTTATCAAAAACCAGCACAAAATAATTCTTGAAATTTTGCATTTTACCAGCTGCATAACGCTTGGTATAACCGATAATCTTGTTTTCCTGCGGGATGATTTTAATGTACGAACCTTTATCCAGCGCATCCACAACCACAAAAGAACTATCCGTTTTCGGGAACGTAAACCGGAATTGTGCTGCGCGTTCTGTCGGCGTAATTTCGGTGGTTACATCTGCATCCGCCAAATAAACGCTGTAATAATAAGGTTTGGAAACTTCGGCTTTGTGCGAAAACCAGCTGGCGCGATCATCCTGCGTAAATTTTAAATGTTTGGTAACCGGCATAATTGCAAATTGCCCGTAATCATTCATCCACGGCGAAGGCTGGTGCGTTTGTTTAAAACCACGGATTTTATCTGCCGCATATTGGTACTGCCAGCCGCTGCCCATTGCGCCGGTTTGCGGCGTCCAGGTGTTCATTCCCCAAGGCAAAGCAATGGCAGGATAAGTGTTTCCGTTGGATAAACTTGGCTTAGAATCTGTTCCCATCAGCGGATTAATCCACTCCACCGGATCCGAAATTTTGGTAACTTCCTGGGCAAAAACGAAAGAAGAAACAAGCAGCAGCAAGCTGGTTGCAGCTTGTTTAATTGAAGAATAAAGCATATTATAAATTTAAAAACAGCGGTAAATTAGCAATTAGTCTGGCTTCTAAAGAAATCACAGCTTTTATTATGTTAAATTTTTAGATCAAAGATTTTATATTTTCAAACAGAAAATCAAATACTGCTTGTTTTTACTATTTTGCCCTTTCCAAACTACTTTTATCTGTTCATGCTTCTTTTATGATTAAAAAAATAGCACTTCTTATTTTTTTGGTATTCCCTATTGCTTCTTTTGCACAACAAAAATCATTATCCAATTTAGTGCAGTTTGTTAAACCGATTATTGGCACGCAACGTATGGGACATACTTTTCCGGGCGCAACGGTTCCATTCGGAATGGTGCAGTTAAGTCCGGAAACCGACACAATCAGTTATGAGCAAAATGGCAAATACAATCCGGATGTTTACAAATATTGCGCTGGTTATCAATACGATGACAAAACCATAACCGGTTTCAGCCACACGCATTTCAGCGGGACAGGCCATTCTGATTTAGGCGATTTTTTGGTGATGCCAACCGTTGGCGAACTCAAACTCAATCCCGGAACAGCTGATAAACCCCGAAGTGGTTACCGCTCCAATTTTTCTCATGTAAACGAAGTATCGGCAGCTAATTATTACAAAGTAAAGCTGGACGATTACAACATTACTGCCGAAATGACTACCAGCCCGCGTGTTGGTTTTCATCAATATACTTTCCCGAAATCAGATCAATCGCATATTATTCTGGATTTGATGGCCGGCATTTACAATTACGAAGACAAAACCGTTTGGACGTATTTGCGCGTGGTAAACGATACGCTGGTAACCGGTTATCGTCAAACCAACGGCTGGGCCAAAAACCGCACGCTTTACTTCGCCATTAAATTTTCAAAACCATTTATAAGTTTTGGCAATCGAAATTATTCTAAAAGAGAAGTTTACAGAGGTTTTTGGGGAAAGTTTAACCAAAGCAAGAACTTCCCGGAAATTTCAGCGCAAAAACTTCGGGCTTACTTTGATTTTAAAACGGAAGAAGGCGAAAAAATCAAGATCAAATTTGCTTTGTCGCCGGTAAGCATGGAAGGTGCGCTGAACAATATGCAGACTGAAATTCCCGGTTGGGATTTTAATGCGGTAAAAGAAGCAGGACAGCAAATCTGGGAAAAAGAGCTTGCCAAAATCACTATTCAAAGCAAAAGCATAGCCGAAAAACAGAATTTTTATACAGCGATGTATCATGCTATGATCAACCCAACCATTTACATGGATGCGGATGGAAAGTATAAAGGGTTAGATCAAAACGTGCATCAAGCCGAAGGGTTTATTAACTACACCACGTTTTCTTTGTGGGATACTTACCGCGCGCTACATCCGCTTTTCAATATTATCGAACCCAAACACAACGATGATATGATCAAATCGATGCTGGCTCATTATGAGCAAAGTCCGGAGCATATGTTACCCGTTTGGTCTAACTCCGGCAACGAAAACTGGTGCATGTCTGGCTACCATTCTGTGGCCGTAATTGCAGATGCAGTGATGAAAGGCAATGCTTCTTTTAGCACACAAAAAGCGTTGGAAGCGTGTGTGGCTACAGCCAGAAAACGAAATTATGAAGGAATTGGCGAATATATGGAACGTGGTTTTATTCCGGATGATAAAAGCGGCGTTTCGGTTTCTTCTACTCTAGAATATGCTTATGATGATTGGGCAATTGCACAAATGGCCAAAAAGCTGGGACAAACAGATATTTACAACGAGTTTATCAAACGATCAGAAAATTATAAAAATGTGTATGACCCATCGGTAGGTTTTATGCGTCCGAAATTAGCAGATGGCACTTTCCGCAAAAAATTTGATGCATTATCAACTATTAATGAGGGTTTTATTGAAGGAAATTCCTGGAACTATACTTTTTTTGTCCCGCAAAATCCAACCGAGTTAATTAAGCTGATGGGCGGCAACAAGCGTTTTGTTTCCCGGCTAGATTCTTTGTTTTCGATGAATTTGCCAGATAAATATTTTGCTGAAACAGAAGATATTACACGCGATGGCATTATTGGTAATTACGTACATGGAAACGAACCTTCGCATCATGTGGCGTATTTGTATAACTGGACCGATCAGCCCTGGAAAACCCAGGAACGCATTCGCATGATTTTGCCAAAAATGTACAAACCAACGCCGGATGGTTTGGGCGGAAATGATGACACCGGACAGATGAGCGCCTGGTATATTTTCAGTTCGCTTGGTTTTTATCCTGTTGCGCCAGGCTCTGATCAGTATTCTTTAGGAAGCCCTGCGGTTGATGGCGCAACCATTCAACTTCAAAACAATAAAACATTTACTATCGAAGTGAAAAATCAAAGCGATAAAAATGTGTATGTAAAAGAAGCATTGCTCAATGGGAAACCGCTGAATCGTTTATACATTACACACTCCGAAATTATTAATGGTGGCAAAATCACTTTTGTGATGAGTAATAAACCGACGAAATCTGCACAAGACTAATTCAGTTTAAAATCTAAATCAACATGAATAATAATATTTTTATCAGGATAATTTCAAAATCATTGTTTGCTATAACCTTGATCATACTTACCGGAAATATTTTCGCACAGCAAAAAAAGCTTTCCAGCAACCCGATTGTTCAAGGCTGGTATGCCGATCCGGAAGCGGCTATTTTCGGCAAAAACTACTGGATTTATCCTACTTATTCTGCTCCGTACAATGATCAGACTTATATGGATGCTTTCTCTTCGCCTGATTTGGTGAATTGGACAAAACACAGCCACATCATAGATTCTTCCAATGTGAAATGGGTAAAACGTGCATTGTGGGCACCGGCTATTGTGAAAAAAGACAATAAATACTACCTGTTTTTTGGGGCGAATGATATACAAAACGACAATGAAAAAGGTGGAATTGGTGTAGCTGTTGCAGATAAACCTGAAGGCCCGTTTAAAGATTATTTAGGAAAACCGCTGATTGACAAAATTATTAACAAAGCACAGCCGATTGACCAGTTTGTCTACAAAGACAGCGATAATCAATATTATATAATTTATGGCGGTTGGGGCCATTGCAATATTGCAAAACTGCAAACTGATTTTACTGGCTTTATTCCGTTTGAAGATGGCACAACGTTTAAATCAATCACCCCAGAAGGTTATGTAGAAGGTCCGGTTATGTTTAAGCGCAAAGGCAAATATTATTTTATGTGGAGTGAAGGCGGCTGGACTGGCCCAAATTACCGTGTTGCTTATGCTACCGGAGATTCGCCTTTTGGCCCTTTTAAACGCATCGGAACGATACTAAAGCAAGATGCAAATGTGGCAACTGGTGCCGGGCATCATTCGGTTATCAATGTTCCCGGAACGGATGAATGGTATATTGTTTATCACCGCCGCCCGTTAACCGAAACTGATGGTAATCATCGGGTTGTTTGTGTCGATAAAATGTATTTTAACACTCAAGGCGAAATTGAACCGGTGAAGATTACGAAAGATGGTGTTGCAGCAAGGAAGTTGAAGTAGTTTACCTTTTTTGTTTATTTGAATTTTGGCCACTGGTTATAACCTATGAAACTATTATTCGACTTCAATAAGTTTATAAAATATATTTCTCTTTGATTTACTTCTTTGTCTGTTGCTGTTTCAGATTCCCAAAGAATTTCCTTTCTAATTGAAAAATCTTGTTTTTGCTCAAATGTAAAATCGTTTTCGATTAGTTTACTATTTGCACTTCCAAAGTAATTGAGTGTTCCTGTAAGATCTTTACCAACATAAACTTTACCATTTGGATAAGTTATTTTGTAAATAGTTTTCATTTTTTTCCCATTCAAATGATAAAATCATGAACTAATATTAAATTTTTACACCGGCCCGTTAGGATCAATTCCAGCTTGTTTTAAAATGCTGTGTAGAGTTCCCTTTTTTAAATCTTTATTGTGCATGGGAACAACAGTACGCATTCCAGTTTGCCGATTCACAAAAATTTGGTGACTGCCTTTAGCTCTAATAAACTCAAATCCATTTTTTATAAGCAAGTCGATGATTTCTTTTGGTGTGTAAGATTTCATACAGCAGTTAAGCCAGTGTTAGCGAATATTCCAAATTTTTGTTGTCATCTGGTACAATTTCGCCATCTAATTCCAAACTTTCCACATATAAACTAATTGCTTCCTTAGCCATTTCCATCGCTTCTTCAATAGTTTCGCCTTGTGTAAAACAGCCAGGCAAAGCTGGAACTGAAACCGAAAATCCACCTTCAGCTTCTGGAGTTAATAATACACGGTAAGTTCTTTGCATGTTATAAAATTAACTATTTTCCTTTTAAATAAAAATGGCTTCTAAGTTTTAGAAGCCATTTTTAAACTAAATCAAAGCTGAAAAATAATTATTGACAGCTAAACTCTAAAATTAGTATCTGTAATAATCTGCTTTGTACGGACCATCAACTTGTACGCCAATATAATCAGCTTGTGATGAATCTAATTCTTCCAGTTCAACACCAATTTTGGCTAAATGCAATCTTGCAACTTTTTCGTCCAACGTTTTTGGTAAAGTATAAACTTTATTTTCGTATTTGTCTGTATTCATCCAAAGTTCTAATTGTGCTAAAGTTTGGTTGGTAAAAGAAGCACTCATCACGAAACTTGGATGTCCGGTTGCACAACCTAAATTTACCAAACGGCCTTCTGCCAGTACAATTACATCTTTACCTTCGATGGTATATTTATCAACTTGTGGCTTAATCTCAATCTTAGAATTACCATAAGTTCCGTTTAACCAAGCCATATCAATTTCGTTATCAAAGTGGCCGATATTACAAACGATCGCTTTATCTTTTAAAGCACGGAAATGTTCTTCGCGTACGATATTGCAATTTCCGGTTGCGGTAACTACAATATCAGCTTCTTTGATGGCAGTTGTTAATTTCTTCACTTCAAAACCTTCCATTGCAGCTTGCAACGCACAAATCGGGTCAATTTCAGTAACAATTACACGAACACCAGCATTGCGCAAAGAATCCGCAGAACCTTTACCTACATCACCATAACCGCAAACTACCGCTACTTTTCCAGCCATCATCACGTCAGTTGCACGGCGAATGGCATCTACCAAAGATTCGCGGCAACCGTATTTATTATCAAACTTGGATTTCGTAACCGAATCATTTACGTTGATTGCAGGCATTGGTAACGTGCCATTTTTTACACGTTCGTATAAACGGTGCACGCCGGTTGTAGTTTCTTCGGACAAACCTTTGATGGCCGAAACCAGTTCCGAATATTTATCTAAAACCAAATTGGTCAAATCGCCGCCGTCATCTAAGATCATGTTCAATGGTTCTTGGTTTTCACCAAAATGTAAAGTTTGTTCAATGCACCATTCAAATTCTTCTTCATTCATTCCTTTCCAAGCGTAAACTTGGATTCCAGCAGCAGCAATTGCCGCAGCGGCGTGATCTTGTGTGGAGAAGATATTGCAGGATGACCAGGTAACTTCGGCACCCAGTTCAATCAAAGTTTCAATCAAAACTGCTGTCTGGATCGTCATGTGCAAACAACCCGCAATACGTGCGCCTTGCAATGGTTTTGAGGCGCCATATTCTGCGCGAAGTGCCATTAAACCGGGCATTTCTGCTTCGGCTAAACCAATTTCTTTGCGGCCCCATTCAGCCAGGCTGATATCTTTTACTTTGTAGGGAGTGTAGGTTTCTACTAATGCCATAATGCTTCTTTTATCATGCAAAAATAGTTTAATAAATTTTTATATTGAAATTAATACAAGCTATGTTGTCAGTTCTGTGTTAATATTTTGTATGGTTTATCACTTGTAATTTGGTTTGATTAGATTTGTATCTATTAAAAGAGAAAAAACATGTACCCAGAATATTTAGTTGCCCCCATGCGGGAAGATTTAACCCAAGTTGGTTTCCAAGAATTAAAGAATGCTGAAGAAGTAAAAAACGCTATTGAAACAGAAGGAACAACATTTGTAATGGTCAATTCTGTTTGTGGATGTGCTGCTGCAAACGCACGTCCGGCTGCTAAAATGGTAACGAAAAACGGCAAAGTGCCTGATCGTTTTGTTACAGTTTTTGCCGGAATGGAAACAGATGCCGTGAACGCAGCACGTGATTATATGTTGCCTTATCCGCCGTCATCACCTTCTATGGCTTTGTTTAAAGATGGAAAATTAGTTCATATTATAGAACGCCGCCAGATTGAAGGCCGCCCGGCACAAATGATTGCCGATAACCTGGCTGGTGCTTTTGACGAGTTTTGCTAATACTGTTTTTATCGATATAAAATCCGGTGAATAATACTCACCGGATTTTTTTTGTCTTGTTTTGAGCAATAAAATCTAATTTCAGCTGCTTTATAGTTTAATTATGAAAATATCAAATTTCAGTAAAACCGCTTTTTCTGTATTTTTCATCTCAGGAAATCTCGTTTTTTTTACCGCTTCTGCACAAACACAACCTGATCATCCGGCATTAAAAATCTATCGTGCCACGCCAGCTAAAATAAACGATCTGGTTAATACCAAGCTTGATGTTCGTTTCGATTATGCTAAACACTATTTATATGGTAAAGAATGGGTTACGTTAAAACCGCATTTTTATCCAACCGATTCCTTGACCTTAGACGCTAAAGGAATGGACATCAACCAGGTTTCGATAGTGAAAAATGGTAAAAACGCACCGTTAAAGTTCTCTTACGATAGTTTGAAACTAAAAATCAATCTCGATAAAAGATACACTTCCACAGAAAACTACACGCTTTATTTAAGCTACACGGCCAAGCCGGACGAACTGAAAGTAAAAGGCAGCGCAGCCATCAGTGATGCCAAAGGTTTATATTTTATTAATGCAGATGGTACTGATAAAACCAAACCAACGCAAATTTGGACGCAGGGCGAAACCGAGAGTTCTTCGGCCTGGTTTCCAACAATCGATCATCCGAGCCAAAAAACGCTAGAAGAAATTAGCATGACGGTTCCATCAAAATATGTAACGCTTTCTAACGGAAAAATCATCTCCCAAAAATCTGCCGGAGCTGGTTTGCGCACTGATACCTGGAAAATGGACAAGCCGCACTCGCCATACCTTTTTATGATGGCCGTTGGCGATTTTAAAATCTATAAAGACCACTGGAAGGACAAAGAAGTGAATTATTACCTCGAACCGGCCTTTGCTCCTTTTGCCAAACAAATTTTTGGTGCTACGCCGGAAATGATCAATTTTTATTCTCAAAAATTAGGCGTTGATTATCCCTGGAACAAATACAGCCAGATTGTAGTGCGCGATTACGTGAGCGGTGCTATGGAAAATACGAGCGCAACTTTGCACGGCGAATATGTGCAGAAAACCGCTCGCGAAATGCTGGATGATAATTACAGTCAGGGTGAAAGCACAATTGCGCACGAACTTTTCCATCAGTGGTTTGGCGACTACGTAACGGCAGAAAGCTGGAGCAATTTAACTGTCAATGAATCTTTTGCAGATTTTAGCGAAACACTTTGGGCCGAACATCGCTACGGAAAAGATGAAGGCGGCGCACATATCTACGAAAATCAGGTTTCGTATCTCAACTCAAAAGATGCAAAAATCAAGAATTTAGTGCGTTTTAATTATGGTGATAAGGAGGACATGTTTGATGTAGTTACGTACCAAAAAGGTGGCGTTATCTTAAACATGTTACGCAATTATTTAGGCGAAGATGCTTTTTTTAGCGGCCTAAATTTATATCTCCGCCAAAATGCTTTGGGAAATGGTGAAGCGCAACAGCTTCGTTTAGCCATGGAAAAAGTGAGCGGTCAGGATTTGAACTGGTTTTTTAATCAGTGGTATTATGGCGCAGGTCATCCGGAATTAAAAATTGATTATAAATGGGATGAAGCCAGCAAAACAGAATTTGTTTACCTCAGCCAAACACAGGAAGGACAAACTTTTATTTTGCCAATGGCGATTGATTTATACGCTGGCGGCAAAAAAGAACGGCATCAAATTTGGATGAACGACAAAACGGATACGCTAACCTTTAAACTTCCATCCAAACCAAATTTGGTGAATGTGGATGGTGATAAAGTGCTTCTCGCCCAGAAAACAGATGGCAAAACCAATGAGGAATACGCGTTTCAATATTTTAATGCGCCGTTGTATTTAGATCGTTTTGAAGCGATGAATGCCTTGATGAGCAAAAAAGACGATGCAAGCGCAAACAAGGTAATGCTGGCTGCGCTGAAAGATAAATACTACGGATTACGCACATTGGCAATCAGAAATATAAATCTAAATAACGTTGAAGTGAAACAAGCCGCACTGCCTGTTTTAACTAACATTGCCACAAACGACCAAAATAACACAGTAAAAGCAGCAGCGATAATTGCTTTAGGCAAATTGAAAAATGCTGCGGATGTACCTCTATTTAAGAATGCTTTAAACAGTCAGTCGTATGTGGTGCAAGGTGCAGCTTTAAATGCTTTTGCTGCTCAAAATTCGGATGATGCTTTAAAAGTGGCTAAAGGTTTGGAAAAAGATCATAAAGGCGCGTTAACACAATCACTGGTAATGCTTTATACAACGAAAGGCTCGGAAGCAGAATTACCTTTTGTTACCAAAGCTTATGATGCCGGCGGACCGCAGGCCAAGTTTAACGTAATGCAAGGTTATATGGCCATGTTGGGCAAAGTAAACGATACAGAAAAAGTAAATTCACGCGTAGATAACTTTAAAAAACTGGCTATTCAATATAAACAGTATGGCGTTGACCAATTTGTGATGGGCATGTTAAATGAACTGAAAACGCAAAAACAGAATCAGGCTAAAAGTGCCGACGAAACTTTAAAAACGCAGCTAAATGCACAAGCAGAATATATTGCCAAATCTGTTGATGAAATAAAAGCTGCTAAATAATTAGATACTGTTTTTACCGGCATGAAAAGAGCATCCTGAAATTCAGGATGCTCTTTTCATTTTAACTTTCCTGCAAGATATTTTTGTAATTTAGTGATAAACAAACGAGTTATGAAAAAGCTACTTTTCTTCATTATTCTTTCCGGAATTGCTTTGAAGCTGAAAGCTCAGCAAAAATCAGATATAGTACCTTTAGAAAAGTTTACTGTTCTGAGTACTCCTCTATTGGTTGATACGTCTAATCTTTTCATAAAACGAAATAACGATGTTAATTTACTGTTTCAGCCGAAGCAAAAAACGCAAAATGCTGCGTCCAATAATTTAATTGCTTCACTGGACAGAATGCCAATTGTAAAACCTGTGAGCAAATGGAACATGCCGATTGTTCGTTCAAACGGTACTGTGGTTTATAAGATGCCGATTAAACATTTGCCGCCAGTTATCAAACCGGATTCATCAGCAAAAAAAACCAATCCTTAATTTAGTTTTTTAGCTGAGCGCAGGCTTACAGAAACCATAAGTACTGAAACTAATTTTTGATCAGTTTCGTAAAAAAAAGCATGCCTTTATTCACAAAAGCAGCTTTTCTATCAATATTTGATTTAAGACTTCTCGAAAAAAGGCTTTTTGTCATTTACACAATGGCATGGCTAGCAGGTTTACTTTTAGCTGTATATTATTATACATTAAACCTGCCTTATTCCGGTTTATCAACTGCTTTGTTTTGTATTTGCCTCGCGTTGGTGATGCTACTAAAAAAACTTGGCTGGCTAAATAAAACCGAATATTATTTCCTTTTGATCGTAAGCCTTCACTTAATTGTAAGCGTATTGGTAGAAGGTGTACAATCCGGCCAGTATTTTTATTATTTTCCATTGTTAATTGGTATCCCGGTAATTATCGATTACGAACGATCAAATTACAAAACCATATTATTTAATTCTGCTATCACGTTTGTATCTTTTATTATCTGTATTCTGCTTGGTTCTTACACATCACCTTTAGAACATATTCCTCAGGTTATCAGTGGAAAAGTTTTTATCTATAACTCTATCACTTCCATTATGATGACAGCGGCCTTCGGCTTTTCTTTCATTTATTCGCACAAATTAAATTTTGATATATTAATTGAGCAAAAAAATAATACCATCTCCTCGCGTACCCGATTCCTTTCTACCATGGGCCATGAATTAAGAACGCCTTTAAACGGTGTTTTGGGTGCAGTTAATTTATTGAAAGAAGAAAAGTATTTATCAGAAGACAACGAATATTTCCGGATTTTAAAATACTGCTCGGTACATATGTTAAACTTGGTAAACGATATACTTGATTTTAATAAAATTGAAGCAGGCAAACTCGAAATCAATGAGGTTGAAATAAATTTAAAGCAACTGATTGCTGATGCTGTTTTACCTTTTTACAACAGTTTTGAAGAAAAAAATCTGAAATTTATTGTCCATGTAGATCCGGAACTGGACAATATAATTATGGGCGACGATATGCGTATCATTCAGATAATGAATAATTTACTTTCAAACGCATTAAAATTTACACAAAAAGGCCATGTAAAATTAAGCGTACTTTGTGATGCAAAACTTAACAATTCGCTCACGGCAAATTTTATAGTTGAAGATACCGGACTTGGTATTGCCAAACAGGATCAAAACAAACTTTTTGAAGGTTTTTGGCAGGAAAATGATCCTACTACCAGAAAATATACCGGTAGCGGTTTAGGATTTTCCATATGCAACCGCTTGCTTAACTTGATGAACAGTACTTTAAATTTAGAAAGTGAAAAAGGAAAAGGAAGCACTTTTACATTTAAAATCGACTTTAAATTAGCAGAAAAATCACTTTCAATTTTATCCGAAAACAAATACGAGCCGGAAGATTTATCTAACATCAGGATTTTGATTGCAGAAGACAACAAAATTAATATGATGATTGCAAAAAAGGTTTTAAACAGTTACAAAGCAGAAATTATTTGTGCTTATAACGGACAGGAAGCTTTGGATGTGTTGCATCAGGACACTCAATTTACTGTTGTGTTAATGGATCTCGAAATGCCTGTTATGAATGGATTTACAGCAGTTACACACATAAAAAAATTATATCCAACAATTCCGGTAATTGCTTTTACGGCCTCGTTGATTGATCAGCAAATGCTTACAGAATTGTTTGTAATGGGCTTTGCCGATTTTATCCCTAAACCGTTTGAACCTAATCAAATATTCAGTTTAATTAAAAAGCATATTCCCGCACCCGAGAAAAGCCTTGTTTAATGCTTCTTTTATCGCATTAAAATCAGAAGTATTTTTAAAAAAACATGGGTAAAAACAGCATTATTCAAACACCACAGTTTTATTTTGATGCACAAAAACACGGTCTTCAAAAACTAACCGCAGCGCTTTAGCCAGCACAGCAGTTTCTATTTCCTGGCCAGCTTTCATCATATCCGAAGCTGATAGGGAATGATTTACGGGAATAATTTGCTGCGTGATGATCGGGCCTTCATCCAGTTCATTCGTTACAAAATGTGCTGTTGCACCAATTAGTTTTACGCCGCGTTCAAAAGCCTGCCGGTACGGGTTTGCACCCACAAAAGCTGGTAAAAAAGAATGATGAATGTTGATGATTTGCTTTGGAAACTGCGCCACAAAATTAGGCGATAAAATGCGCATAAATTTGGCCAGCACTACGTAATCGGGCTGGTATTGCCGAATCAGATTAACTATTTTTTGTTCTGATGCTTCTTTTGTAACAGCAGAATCATACAAAACGGAATGAAAAGGAACATCAAAACGTTCGCAGATATTTTGTAGCGTATTGTAACTGCCGATAACAGCCTGAACGGAAGCACCAAGCGTTCCGAAGAAATTGCGGATCAGGATATCAGCCAGACAATGATATTCTTTGGTTACCAAAACCACAATTTTTTTTTGAGGCGCAGGATTAACGTTGATGATGGCATCCGCAGGCAAAACCTCACGCATCAGGTTATTCAAATTTGTAAAATCAGTTGCCTCATCTACTTCCAAACGCATGTAAAAACGGTTTTCAAGCTTGTCCACATGTTCGTTCATGGCTACAATATTCATTTGTTCCCGAAATAAAATACCGGAAATGAGCGCAACCAAGCCAACCTGGTCTTTACATTGTATTAAAATAATCATTGCAGAATGTATTGTTTTATTAAAGCTGTATGCTTCTTTTATCAGTTAAAATCTTTGTTTAAAAGCTTTTCCAGCTCGGCAAAACTAACATTCATTTTAACTTTTCCCTGCTTGGCATAAGCAATTTCGCCGGTTTCTTCGGATACGATTAATGCTGTAGCATCGCTTGCTTCGGAAATGCCAATTCCCGCACGATGGCGCAAACCAAATTGTGGCGGTAAATTGGTATTATCAGTTAAAGGCAAAATACAACTGGCAGATTTAATTTTGTTTTCGGCAATAACTACGGCACCATCATGCAAAGGGCTGTGTTTCTGGAAGATACTTTCCAGCAAGCGTTTGGTAATTTTTGCATCTACATACTCGCAGCTGTTATGAAAGAATTCTTCATCATAATATTTTGCAAATACAATTAAAGCACCAGTTCGACTTTCCTTCATGGTTTTGCAGGCGTCAATAATGGGTTTAATACGAACGAGATTATTTTTTTCTTCCTCCGTTTTACCAAAAAAATATTTCCACCAAGCTTTGTTTCTTTGAAGTGAAGCGTTGCGACCAACAAGCAATAAAAAACGCCGGATTTCGGGCTGAAAAACTATGATTAACGCTAAAATCCCCACATTCATAAAATTGCCCAAAATGCCGGTGAGCAAGCGCATGTTCAATGCTTTCACCACAAAATACAAGGCAAAAAGAATAGCCATACCAATAAAAATATTGGCGGCAATTGTTCCGCGAATGAGGTTATAAATTTGATAAATAATGATAGCCACGAGCACAATATCGAGCACATCAAAAAAAGTAATCTTCAGAAAGCTCAGGTCAAAAAATTGCATCTGCACGAAGTTAATATATTCCGGTTATCTGTTTAAAAATTCCGTGTATGAATAATAATTGATGCTTCTTTTATCAGACAAAAACTATGAACTGAAACAACTATGATAAGAGCTGATACTTCTTTTACCGGTAAAAAATTAATTTAACGGAAACTAATTTCTTGAAATCCAGTTTTTTGTTTGGACACAGATTTAATTTTCATTCTCAATTCAACAAAAATCTAATGACATCTAAAAAAGATCAACCGATTATATCAAC
Source organism: Janthinobacterium lividum (assembly GCA_050955045.1). Classification (GTDB taxonomy): domain Bacteria; phylum Bacteroidota; class Bacteroidia; order Sphingobacteriales; family Sphingobacteriaceae; genus Mucilaginibacter_A. The sequence goes on from JBPBQV010000001.1 coordinate 218,306, forward strand.
CCAAAAACCTTACGACCGCCGCAAATTTTTAGAGAACGCCGGAAAAGGAATTTTGGCAGCTACTGTAATTGGCGAGTTAGCTTCTGCAGGAACGGCCAACGCACAAACAACAACTGGCAGTGGCCCAGGTCCGCGTTCTATGGCTGATGCGATTAAGGTAGAAATACCCAGCCAGCACGCAGCAAGTGAAGGTCAAAAGTCATCTGCGCCAAGTATTCTCCCAAAAAATAAACGCATAGGTTATGCAATTGTAGGTTTGGGCGAACTGACTTTAGGTGAAATTATGCCTGCTTTTGGTGCCTGCAAAAACTCTAAACCTGTAGCTTTAGTAAGCGGAGACATGGAGAAAGCTAAAAAAGTGGCGATGCAATATGATATCCCGGAGAAAAATATTTACAATTATCAAAACTTCGACAATATCAAAAATAATCCGGAAATTGATGCAGTTTACATCGTTCTGCCAAACTCAATGCACGAAGAATTTGTTATTAGAAGCGCCAAAGCAGGTAAACACGTTTTGTGTGAAAAGCCGATGGCTACTTCCTCAAAAGAAGCGGAACGCATGATTGATGCCTGCAAAAAAGCTGGTAAAAAGCTGATGATTGCTTACCGCATTCAATACGAACCGAACAACCGCCAGATGAAAGACTGGACACGCACTAAGAAGTTTGGCAAGGTAAAAGTAATTACATCTACCAATGTGCAAAATATTGGCGACCCGAACCAGTGGCGTTTAAAAAGAGCTTTGGCTGGCGGCGGTTCTTTGCCAGATATTGGTTTGTATGACATCAACACCAATCGTTATTTACTTGGTGAAGAACCACATATGGTAAACGCCAACATTTATACTACGCCAAATGATCCTCGTTTTAAAGAAGTAGAAGAAACAGTGATGTTCCAGATGTTTTTCCCGAGCGGCGCGGTTGCCAACAACACTTGCAGTTATGGCGTACACAATTCTAAACATTATCGTTGTTATGCTGATAATGGCGGATGGTTTGGAATGGATCCGGCTTTTGATTATCAAGGATTGATGCCAGAAGCCTCACATGCAGAAGGTAAAGTAGAACACAAGATGAATCCTAAAATACAGGAGAAAAACCAGTTTGCATTAGAAATAGATCATTTTTCGGAATGTGTGATCGAGAACAAAACACCTTTTACGCCCGGCGAAGAAGGTTTACAGGACCAGAAAATTATGGAAGCGATTTATGAATCGGCCAGAACAGGAAAACCGGTAAAATTAGAACGACTTGAAAAGCTGGATACTTTCCGCGGAACGCAGCCAAAAGAAGGTTAAGAAAATCAGGCACTAAAAACAGTAAGGCCGGGAAAGTTTTCCCGGCCTTACTGTTTTTATCGGTATAAAAAGAAAATTTATACAGTTTTTTACTGTGAATTTTTCTTTTGGTCGATATCTTTATCAATTTGAAATACCTGTTTTGATGTTTTAAATATTGTAACTTCCGCTTGTAAAAGTAATTTAAGTTCCATATCTATTGCTGTAAGCAGTAAATCTGTAGTTTGTACTGGTGTTTCCATAAGCATGTGATTTTTTTACTTCTTATACGTAATCAGAGGCGGCAGGTTCAGTATATTCCGCAATAATCACTTTTTCACTAACGAAAATACTTTTTTGCCACCTGTCAGAATGGTTACCATGAGTAATCCGCCAGTTAATCCGGCTGCAAACTCTTTAATCATTGCTGGTATTGCTGGAAAAAGGTGGTGCAGGTATGCAATATTATGAACAAAAATGCCGCCTGATACTAAAATTAAAGCAACGGTTCCAACAACAGCTAAAACCCGGATAATAACCGGCAATGCTTTAACAAGTAACGAACCGATGTTTGAAAGAAAGCCTTTGTTACCAGAATTCTTCATCAGTTTATAGCCAGCATCATCCATTCTAACAATAAGCGCAACAATACCATAAACACCAATAGTTGCTAAAAATGCAACAACCGAAACGGTTACGATCTGTATCGTTAAACTTTCTTCTAAAACAGTTCCTAAAGCAATAATTACAATTTCGATAGACAGAATAAAGTCGGTTGTGATAGCAGATTTAATTTTTGTTTTTTCGTCGGCCTTACCATCCTGTTCAACATCTTCAATTACCTTTTGTCCTGCTTTTGGGCGATGAAAAAAGTATTCAATTATTTTTTCAACTCCTTCATATGCCAGATAAAACCCGCCTAAAATCAAAAAAATTTTAATAGCTGCCGGAAAAAATACATTGAGCAGTAAAGCAATAGGAACGATAATGAGCTTGTTTATTAAAGAGCCTTTTGTAATTTCCCATAGTACGGGCAGTTCACGTGATGATAAAAAACCGGTAGCTTTTTCTGCGTTTACAGCTAAATCGTCGCCCAGTATACCTGCGGTTTTACTTGCTGCTACTTTAGTTGCCACAGCAACATCATCCATCAAAGCAGCTATATCATCGAAAATTGCAAAAAAACCTGATGGCATATTTTATTTTAATATAGAGTTGTAAAATATGAGTTTAAAATGAATTTCATCCTGATTAAGACAATAAACCTTATCATTTTATCAAAACGTATTGTGCGCTTTTAATTTTATGTTTCGATTAGATTAAGAAAGATTAATCTAATTAAATTAACCATTAAAGCAAAAACTCCTTAAAATCACTAATTTTAAGGAGTTTTTATATTTACTGATAACAAACTAGCGGAGAGCTAGGGATTCGAACCCCAGGAACCTTTCACAGTTCAACAGTTTTCAAGACTGCCGCAATCGACCACTCTGCCAGCTCTCCGGGGTCAAAAGTACAAATCCGGGCGGAATTGACAAATCTGTTTTTTAACTTTTATTTTTATTAATCATTATTGATCTAAGTTTCTCTTTTTCAATGTTATAATTCTTAATAAAACACTTCATTGCTTCTTTTATGGCATAAAAAAAGCATGTAAGCAATTTGCTTACATGCTTTTTTACGCGTGTTTTCTAACTATTTCACTGATAAATCTACACTTCGTTGTATAAAACTGGTTAATTCAGCACCATTTAACATACCTTGAGATAATAATGCCAAATCATAAGCTTGTTTTGCAAGATCTTTTTTCACTGCTTCATCTCCTGCATTCAGTATTTTTCCAATCAGCGGATGATTTGAATTTACCGTTACACTTAACATTTCCGGCATGTTGCCCATAAAAGACATGCCGCCGCCGCCGCCCATGGCCTGCATATCTTTCATGCGGCGCATAAACTCTGGTTGTGTTACGCTTACCGGCAATTCTTCTGGCGACATTGCTTCCAAGGTAACTTTACGATCTTTATTATTAATGGCACTTTCAAAAACTTCCTGAACTGCCTTTTCGTTTTCTTCGCTCAGTAAACTTTCTGTTTTCGTATCTTTTTCAATCAATTTATCAGCAGTATCAGCATCTACCCTTTTCAGATTAAACTTCTCTACTTTGCTTTCCAACATTTGGATAAAATGGCTGTCTATCGGATGCGAAAACTCCAACACATCATAACCTTTTCTTTTTGCTGATTGAATGTAAGTATCCTGCTTGTTTACATCGGTAGCATACAAAGCAATTAGATTCTCTGATTTGTCTTGCTGATTTACCTGGATGTGTTCCTTATATTTATCCAAAGTAAAATACTGGCCATCAGTGCTTTTGTACAAGCAGAAATCTTTTGCTTTTTCGTAAAATTTCTCATTGCTGATCATGCCATATTTTACAAACAAACCAATGTCGGTCCATTTATCAGCAAAAGCTGCTTCATCCTGTTTGTATAAATCTGCCAGTTTATCAGCAACTTTTTTGGTGATGTAAGAATCAATTTTCTTAACGTTTCCGTCTGCTTGTAAGAAACTTCTTGAAACATTTAACGGAATATCCGGTGAATCAATAACGCCTTGAAGCAACATCAAAAACTCTGGAACGATGTCTTTTACTTCGTCTGTAATAAATACCTGACGAGAATACAACTGGATTTTGTTCCGTTGGATTTCGAAATCATTTTTCAGTTTAGGGAAGTATAAAATTCCAGTTAAGTTGAACGGATAATCAACATTTAAATGAATCCAGAATAACGGTTCTTCAGAAAACGGATATAAATCCTGGTAAAATTTGATATAATCTTCATCTTTCAGTTCGTTTGGAGATTTCGTCCAAAGCGGAACTGTACTGTTAATTACTTCACCTTCAAACTCAATTTCTACCGGTAAAAACTTGCAATATTTTTTAAGGATAGTTTCCAGTCTTGATTTTTCTAAAAACTCTTTAGAATCTTCTGCAATATGCAAAATCACATCAGAACCACGCTCTGTTTTATCTGTTGGCGTAATTTCAAATTCTGTACTGCCATCACAAATCCAACGTGCTGCTTCGCTGCCTTCTTTGTAAGAAAGCGATTTGATTTCTACGTTGGAAGAAACCATAAAGGCGGAGTAAAAACCCAAACCAAAGTGGCCGATAATATCTTTTTTGTCGCCTTCTTTGTCTTTGTATTTCTCAACAAATTCTGTTGCACCAGAAAAAGCAATCTGGTTAATATATTTTTTGATTTCTTCTGCAGTCATCCCAATTCCGCGATCAGAAATGGTAATGGTTTGGTCTGCTTCGTTTATCGCTATTTTTATCTTAGTATCGCCAACTTCTCCGTTAAACTCACCCATACTGGCTAATCTTTTCAGCTTTTGTGTGGCATCAACGGCGTTGGATACTAATTCCCTCAAAAAAATCTCATGGTCTGAGTAAAGGAATTTTTTGATAATCGGGAAAATATTTTCGGTGTGGATGGAAATAGAACCTTTTTCCTGCATAACTTTAAATAATTAATTGTTAGTTAGAAAAAGGCAAAACAACAATAGTTCCAAAGGCGGATTAAGCAAAAATCAATGACAGGATGACAGTTGCAATACTTCTATTATCACCTAAAAATTAGGATCACGGCTCTTTCAGGATTTTCTCTTTCAGTTTTGCTTCCGTATCTTCAGTTTTAATATCCACACGTAGCAAGCGATACAAACTCATGTATTGGTTTGCAATCCAAACTAAACTGAAACCAGCAATTAAATAACCACGCCAGCCATCATACAAAAGCTGGAAATGCGTGATAATCAGTATAAAAATGGTGATATAATGGCTGAAACAATATTCGCAGGTAAACAAATAAAAAAACTTTCTGGCGACAAGTGTTTTCTGTTCGTGGCTGTTTTTAACACAAAATACTCTAATTTCTTTAAAAACCTCTTCATGCGTAACCGTCCACGATATGCTGGCAATCGGAATTGCCAGCAGAAAAAGCATCAAAACAGAATATCCCATTTTTGTATTTTTTTGGTGAAGATAACAGCATTAATTATTCACCATTTTCATTGATTCTTCATAATAACGTTCTCCAACATGCGGATACGTTTTCAAGATTTCTTCTATTTCCTGTAAATCATCTTTTGATAAATTTACATCGGCAGCACCGGCATTTTCTTCCAAATACTTGCGCTTTTTGGTTCCCGGAATCGGAATGATCTCCTCACCTTGCGCCAAAACCCAAGCCAGAGCCAATTGCGATGGCGTGATTTCTTTAGAAGCAGCAAACTCTTTTAAAGCAGCAGCCAAATTCTGGTTATTTTTAAGGTATTTATCTTCTTTAAAACGAGGTAAAGTTTTGCGGAAATCATTAGCAGCCAAATCAGAAGTGTCGATAGAAGCCGCAGTAAACAAACCGCGGGAAAGCGGACTAAAGGGTACAAACGAAATCGATAATTCCCGACATAAAGGAAGTATTTCCTTTTCAGGATCGCGGGTAATGAATGAATATTCTGATTGAATAGCAGAAATCGGATGTTCTGCATGTCCTTTTTTAATCGATTCTGCAGAAGCTTCTGATAAGCCGATAAAACGAACTTTTCCTTCTTTAACCAGTTCGCCCATTGCGCCTACCATTTCCTCTACCGGAACATTCGGATCAACACGATGTGCGTAATATAAATCAATTTCATTTACACCTAATCTTTTTAAACTGCCTTCGCAAGCCTGTTTCAAGTATGCCGGCGAACCGTCAAAAACACTTAAACCTCCTTTTTCTCCTGGCTTAAAACCAAATTTGGTGGCAATAAAAACTTTTTTCCGGTTTGGCGCCAATACTTTAGCAATCAGTTCTTCATTGGTATGTGGACCGTAAACATCGGCTGTATCCCAAAAATTGATGCCTAAATCCAACGCTAACTTTAATGTGGCGATAGATTCTTCATCGTTGCTTGTTCCGTAAGCGTGGCTCATGCCCATGCAACCCAAACCAACTACTGATAGTTTTTCGGTTGTATTTCCTAATTTTCTATATCTCATTGTAATGCTTCTTTTATACTTGCAAAACGAAAAACAAGCAGAGCTGTTTTATAATAATTTATCTGCTAAAAAAAGCATAAAAAAAGCGTTCCAGTTATTGGAACGCTATTGTGTTTAAAATAACAGTTGCTTAATCGTTACCTTCTAATTTAACCAATTTGTTATAAAGACCTAATAGTAAAAACGGTGCAGGCCATTGTCCTACAAAAAGTGCGTTATGCGGTTTGTTCATAATTTTCAGGGTTAAAGAAATGCCAATTGCACCCAATGCTGCCCATAAAAAAATATCTGAAGGTAATTTTGCGGTCTGGTTTTCAATTGCTTTTGCAACTGGCCCTTCTGTGTGTTCCGGATGTGAATTTGCCATACTGTTTTTAATTTATGAAAATGATTATTTAGTTGTTTCGCTGTAAAAACTATCAAATTAGTAAGTTTATTTACAATTTAATAGATGTGTTATAATTGTTTATTGTAGTTATCAACACCAACTTTTACTAAATGTGTTTTTTTATAAATAAAAAATTTAATATTTGCTTGTGTAACATAAGTAAAACTTAAACCATAAAATAATGATACAAAACGAAGCAACTGTAGAAGTTTTAAACGACCTGATTGAAATACACAACGACCGTATTACCGGTTATGATCGTGCGATTAAAGAAGCTACCGAAGAAAATGCTGATTTAAAACAACTTTTTGAACATATGATTCACGAAAGCCACCAACAAAAGCTGGCTTTAGCTACAGAGGTTTTGACTTTAAAAGGCGAAACTGCTACCGGAACAACAAACAGCGGAAAAATTTACCGTGTTTGGATGGATGTAAAAGCTGTTTTTACCGGTCATGATCGCCATGCTATTCTGGCTAATTGCGAAAAAGGAGAAGATGCTGCACAAGTTGCTTATAAAACAGCATTAGCCGATGAAGATCTTCCAAAATTTTTGCATGATTTAGTTGCTGAGCAGCAATCGAAATTAAAGTTCTCTCATGACAAAATTAAAATGCTGAGAGATATGCAAAAAAGCTAAGCTGCTTGCGAAATAATTTTTGAAAAGCCTTCTGATTATATGGAAGGCTTTTCTTTTTGATTAAAATTTTAATTTGCACTGGCCATATTTTTTAAGTCTGGTCGTGCTTGCTGTATTAAAGAGTTAACTTCTACCACAAAATTTCCGGGAGCTTTAAAATAAAAAGTCATTCTGCCGTGTTCTTCCCGTACTTCTTCCGGGTCAAAACCACCGGCTTTAAGCTTTTCATGGATAACATAAACCTGCTCCACGTTGCCTTGCATAAACCCAATGTGGAAGATTTTAGGATAAACGGCATCATTGGTTTTAAAAAGTGTAATCAAGGCACCGTCATCATCGAGCATAAAATCCATTTTGGCATTCACGGGTGCTTCTGGTACGCGCACAAGGCCGAAATAGGTTTCAAACATTTCTACAGTTGCCATAACATCGGTAACGGCAAGTCCTAAATGGTTAACTTTCATAATTTTAATATTTGTTTTTAAAAATTGTTCTGGTTTTTACTGATAGCAGAAGTTTATCAAGGCTATATTTTTAGCGCTTTTACTACCATATCAAAGGTTTGCCACAAAATATTTTCTGTAATTTTAAACGGCTTTCCTTCAGGCCTTTGGCTTTCATGATGTGCACGAATCAGCGTAAGAAGCGGCGAAAAAGCTACTGCCCAATATACTTCTAATGGCATGTCTGCTACTTCGCCCCGCATTACAACGTTTTTCATGAACACGTTAATTGTATCGCGGTAATCATCCCTAAAACCAGTATAAACCTGGTCCTGATAAGATGAAGTGCGTAGCTGTTCCAAAAACAAGGCCGCCACAGGATTTTTTATTAAATAATTATACCTGTTTTTCCATTGCACACGTAGCCCATCTTCAAAACTGGCATCAGAATCAAATCCTTCCAATATTGCCATCCGCATTTTTATTATTTCTTCCCTGGCAATTTGTACAATTAGGTCGTCTTTGTCTTTGTAATAAATGTAGAGTGTAGCAATTGATATACTACATATTTTTGCCAATTTGTTAACCGTAAAACCTTCAAAACCTTTTGTTACCAAAAATTCGATTGCTTTTTGTTTAACTAAATTTTCCTTTTCGGTATTTCGGTTACGCATAATTAAGTACAAATATAAGTGATTAATCGCTTATTTATAATTATTTTCGTTTTTTTATTGCAAGATTCTGATTGATTTTCATGCTTCTTTTATCATATAAAAAACACGAATGCGTTGTGTTGAAAAAAATATAAATATCATTTACAAGTATCAAAGAAGTATCTCAATGTTTTTTATGTGTAAAAACGAGCTTTAAACTCAAACAGGCAGCCGGCTTTTAACCCGAAATGGTTTAAACCAAGTATATTTGTGAAGCTGCCTTTATGAAGATTCTACAGGCAAGAAATAATTATGGCTACAAAAGTGATCATGAATGATGATGCTTTTTTAAAAAAAGGTTTCCTGATTTCTACCGATAAAAATTTGCTGGATATAAATACTATTCATCACTTTTTGGATATATCTTCTTATTGGGGCAAAGGAATCAGCCTCAATACTGTTGAAACTTCTATACAAAACTCTACCTGTTTTGGCGTTTATCACCATCAAAAACAAATTGGTTTTGCCCGTGTGATTACCGATTTGGCAACTTTTGCTTATCTGTGCGATGTATTTATTTTGCCTGATTACCGCAAATTTGGCTTGTCCAAGTGGCTGATTCAGACGATCCGCAACCATCCTGACCTGAAAAATTTGCGCCGATTAGTTTTGGCTACCGCCGATGCACATGGCTTGTACGAGCAGTTTGGTTTTACGCGGATGAAAAACCAGGATCGGTGGATGGAGATTTTTCAGCCCAGAATACAAAACGAGGAGCAGCCGGCATGAACATCAAAAGAATGATTATTGAAGGCGAAGGCGTAACCCTCGACTTTAAAAAAACGATTACCAGTTGCGAAAAAATTGCCAAAACACTGGTTGCTTTTGCCAACAACAAAGGCGGCCGTTTGCTGATTGGTGTTTTGGACGACGGCACGATAAAAGGTGTAAAATCTGAAGATGAAGAAAAGTACATGATTACGCGCGCTGCTACTTTTTTCTGTCGGCCTGCTTTAGAACCTTTTTTTGAAGAAATTTATATTGATGCCAAATTGGTTTTGGTAGCCGAAATTAAACCAAGTGATCTTAAACCGCATTATTCTTTGGGCGAAGATGGCAAATGGTGGGTTTACATCCGCACAAACGATAAAAGTATGCTGGCCAGTAAAATTGTAGTTGATGTTTTAAAACGGTCTAACAATGATGATGGCGTGCTGATCGAATATTCCTCTAAAGAAAAAGGCTTACTGGAATACTTGCAAACGAAAGAAAGAATTACGGTAAAAGAATATTGCGATTTACTAAATTTAAGCCGTCGGCGTGCGCAACGAATTTTAGTTAACCTCGTACTTTCCGGCGTAATCCGTGTTCATACAACCGAAAAAGAAGAGTATTATACAGCTTCCTAATCTAAAGCCATACTTCTTTTACCGTCTGTTTTTATAATGCTGAAGCCTGAAAGCTGATACTCATATCATGAAAAGATTCTTCGCCACTTATAAACCTTTTTACCACGAAAATTTGCGACTGGCTATTCCGGTAATTATTTCACAGCTGGGGCAGGTATTGGTTCAAACTTCCGATAGTATTATTGTAGGTCAGTTTGCAGGCACAGTTGCATTAGCGGCAGTTTCGCTGGGAAACAGCATTTTTATTTTGGTTTTGGTGATCGGAATCGGGATTGCACAAGGCTTAACACCACTTATCGCACAGGAAAACGGACGTAATAATGAGGAAGCCATCGGACAATTACTTTCGGCAGGTTTGGTTATCAATTTTATTTCGGGGCTGATACTGTTTTTACTGATCTATTTTGGATGCGTGCTGGCTTTAAACCATTTAGGTCAGTCGCAAGCCGTAATTGTGCAAGCCAAACCATTTTTAGTTTTGATGGGATTTTCCACCATTCCGCTCATGGTTTTTTATACATTCAAACAATTTGCAGAAGGTTTGGGATTTACCAAACAAGCGATGATGATTTCTATTTGGGGAAACGTACTAAACATCTGCCTGGGAATCATTTTTGTAAAAGGACTGTTCGGAATTACACCGATGAGCGTTCGCGGCGTAGGATTAAGCACGCTGATTGATCGTTCAGTAATGGCTGTTGTGATGTCGGTTTATGTTTTTCGCTCAAAACACTTCAAAAAATATCTTTCCGGTTTTGCATTATTTCAGATCAGCATCAATACCTGTAAAAAAATTCTGGCCATTGGCCTGCCAGTTGCCGTTCAATACACATTTGAAGTGAGTGCTTTCAGCGGCGCTGCTATATTAATCGGCACAATTGGCGATGTTGAATTAGCTGCACATCAGGTTGCCATTAATCTGGCTTCGCTAACTTTTATGGCAGCAAGCGGAGTTGCAGCTGCTGCAGCCATCAAATCCGGTAATTTTTTTGGTGCAAAAGAATATTCTAAATTGAAAAAATCTGCTTTAGCGAACTATCACATCGTGCTGATGATTATGAGTTGTACAGCAATCATCTTCATGTTTGCAAACCAGCTTATTCCCTGGATTTATACAAGCGATACAAACGTGGTAAGCCTTACTGCGCAATTATTAACCATTGCAGCTTTGTTTCAGCTGTTTGATGGCACGCAAGTGGTTGGTTTAGGAATCTTGCGTGGCATTGGCGATGTCAAAATCCCGGCTTTTATAACATTTATTGCCTATTGGGTAATTGGTTTGCCAGTTGGTTATCTGCTGGGCATCCAGCTACAACTTGGCGCAACCGGTATTTGGTACGGCTTAACCTTAGGGCTGATGGTTGCTTCCATCTTACTCTATTTTCGCTTTAACTACTTCAGTAAAAAACTGCTGATCGTTATGCCGCAATCACATTAAAGTCGATAGTTTCTGATTGATTTTTAGCAGAAGTATGTTTACTTCCTTCTTTTAAGGCCTCAACTCTTGTAATAACAGCTTCTTTTGTTGATACATTATATTGCACCATTGCCTGTTCTACACTAATTTTTTTGGTGATAATTTCAATGGCCATTTTTTGCATTTGCTGTTCTCTAATCAGCGTAGCCATCATATATAAATTTTGCATTTTTTTGATTTTAAATTTGTAATTATTTCAAACTATTCAACGTTTATACGCTAAATCTTCAACAAAGTTACCCATTTAATTAAAAAAACAAAATCTATAAATATCTGTCAAACTAACATTTATAGTAATTTTAATCCAAAATGATTTGTCAGAAATACAATTCAACCGCAGTTTTATAGGTATTACAATGCGCGTCAACAATATCTTTAATTTTTGGAGAATATCCGCCGCCCATACTCACCTGAACCGGAATACTGTTTTTATGACATAAATTTAATACAAACTCATCGCGCTGTTGGCAAGCTTCTTTGCTTAACCCAAGCTTGCCCAGTTTATCTGTCAGCAAGACATCTACACCGGCCAAATAAAAAATAAAATCTGGTTTTTGCTCCTCAATTATTTTTGGTAATGCTTCTTTTAGCAAGGAAAAATACGCTTCTCCTTCCATTCCGTCGGGCAGCGGAATATCCAGATCAGATTTTTCTTTTCGATATGGAAAATTGTTGGCGCCATGCATCGAAAAAGTAAAAACCTGCGGCTGATGTTCAAAAATTTCAGCTGTTCCGTTTCCCTGGTGCACATCCAGATCAACAATTAAAATAGATTTTGCCAATGCTTCTTTTAGCAGATAATTTGCGGCAATCGCCTGATCATTGAGCATACAAAAACCTTCGCCCCAATTGCTGCCCGCGTGATGCGTACCGCCGGCAACGTTAAAAGCAATTCCGTTTTCAAAAGCAAAATGGCAGCCATCAATTGTTCCTTGCGCAATCCGGATTTCCCGTTCTACTAATTGTGCCGATAACGGAAACCCAATACGCCGTTGTTCTTTTGGCGGCAAAGTTAAATCGCGTAATTGCTTCCAGTAATCTGCATCGTGCGTCCATAAAATTTTTTCTTCAGAAATTGGTTTTGGGGAGAAGATATTTTCTGCCGAAATCACGCCTTCATGCAGCAATTGCGCCGGAATCAGCTCATATTTTAACATTGGGAAACGATGGCCTTCTGGTAAAGGATGCGCGTAGATTGGATCGAAAGCTATTTTCAGCATAAGATTGATTAGAATTTCCTTATAATGATTTAATTGTAAGTACATTAGATTTTGGAAAATCAATTCAACAAAACCAATTTCAGTATGATGGCGAATAGAAAAATAAGATTTTTAATTTCTTTTGTATTGGGAATAGCAATAGTTATGTTACTTAATCATTATTTTAAATTTTACAATTTTAAAGAAAGTATAATTATGGGCGTTTTTCTATCGTTAATGAATATTTTTATTCAAAGACGCATTTATCTCCGCAGACAGAGAAACATCAAACAAGCTAAATACTAAAAGCCACAATACTTCTTTTACCACACAAAAAAAGGTGAACAAACCGTCCACCTTTTCAAAATTGATAAAATTACTCGTTTTACAATTGAATTTTTCCATGATCACCCTGATCATAACGTCCGCCAGTAACAATAGCTTTTAACATTTGGAAACCAACAACCATTTTGCTGGAATTGCTGTCCCAGTATTCAGCTTCTTGTGTATCAATTTTTAGCAAGGTCAACTTCGGATCATCCAAACCATTCGGAAAAAACGCTTTAATAATCGGGTTCCAGTATTCTTTCATTTTTTCTTTGTCATCCACCAAAGCAGCTGTGCCTTTGATACTTAAATAAGTGCTGTTGCCTGGATTAGAATACGTTACCACCACTTTATTTTCGTGCGAAACCTCGTCCACTTTTGAAGAATATTCATTGGTAAAAAACCAGATATTTCCATCTTCATCCACTTTGGCAGTTCCCATCGGGCGGCTATGGATTTCGTGGTTTGCGTTTACCGTTACCAGCATGGCAATCCGCACATCTTCTATCTTGTCTTTCAAAAATTTTATTTGTTCTGATTTTGATTGTTCGCTCATTATAATTTGTTTTTAGATAAAAGTTTAACCGCAAATATTAAATTTTGATTTATAAATTATCGATTTGGCTTGCTCACAAACGGATTTCCCTTCACATAAAAACGATAAGGCAGCAGCGCATCTTCCTTCGCATAAGCTACGCCAACACGCGGAACAGCTGCAACCTGATCATCCGGAAAAATTAAATCCCGATCTTCAATCCAGATTTCATCGCCCTGAAAACTCAACTCATTCATTTTCCTGGAAACGCCTAAAGCTTTGGCTACGGAACCCGGACCAGCCGTCAGATTATTTTTTATGCTGATCATTTTCCGCCGTTCCAGCATCAAATCAATTCCTTCTGTTGGATTGATAGCGCGAATCAAAACCGCATGTGGTTCACCTTCCACAGAAGTTACCACATTTAACATTTCGTGGATGCCGTAGCACAAGTAAACGTACGCCACGCCGCCGGTTGCATACATGGTTTTGGTTCGATTGGTTAAACGGTTGCCAAAAGCGTGCGAAGCTTTATCGATAATTCCATTGTAAGCTTCCGTTTCTACAATATAACCGCCGCTGATTTCGCCGTTGATATTGGTAAAAAGATATTTTCCCAGCAGGTTTCGGGCAATTGCAACTACTTCTTTTGATAGGTAAAATTCTTCGGGCAGTTTCATTTAAAAATTTAAAAGCTGAACAATTTGTTGCAGATATTTAGCATCCGTTTCATCAAATTCATTCAGGTTCGAGCTATCCGCATCTAGCACGCCAACCACATTTTTACCATGTAAAAGAGGCACTACAATTTCTGATTTCGACAGAGAACTACACGCAATATGTCCCGGAAAATCGTCAACATCAGGCACAATCAGCGTTTCGGCTTTCTCCCACGAAGTGCCGCAAACACCTTTTCCTTTGCGGATTCGTGTGCAGGCAACCGGACCTTGAAACGGTCCCAAAACCAGATCTACTTCTTTTACAAGATAAAATCCAATCCAAAACCAGTTGAACTGCTCTTTCAAAGCTGCCGCAACATTGGCGAGATTGGCAACCAGATCAGTTTCGCCTTCCAATAAAGCTTTAATTTGCGGAATCAAAGCTTCATATTGTTCTACTTTGGTTCCGTTTTGGATGATATTTAAATCTTCTGCCATGGCGCAAAGTTAAAGAACGGGCTGTCATGCCGATGTCCGAATTAAAAACAATTCTAAAACCAAATCAATTTTAATCGTTATTTAGCTTTAATGATCGTCAGTTTAACCATCGTTCGCTACCGAAAAACTTTCATTCCGTTTGCTTTAATGGCGATGGGCATACTTCGTTTACCAATGTTTTTTCAGCAAAAATGTTCCTTTTATAAACTAATGGGAACCGGCAAAAACGGCACTTTTGATCTGCATCCTGATTGGCAGCAATGGGCATTATTAGCCGTTTGGGAAGATGAGGCAAGCTTCAATCACTTCAACCAAACCTCTTTTACTGCAAAATGGTGGCAAATATTTACCCAAGAAAAATGGACAGTTTTGCTGGAACCTTTGCAAAGCCACGGCAAATGGAACACAAAAGAACCTTTCGGCAATCCGAAAATACCAGATTATCAAGGCACAATTGCTGTGCTGACACGCGCTACACTCAACGTAAACCGTTTGAAACATTTCTGGCAAAATGCAGCTAAAATTGCCGGTATCATGACTGCTGCGCCTGGTTACATCACGTCATTTGGAGTTGGCGAAGATCCATTTTTACATCAGGCCACCATTTCTTTTTGGAAAGATCTGGAAGCGGTAAAAGGTTTTGCTTACCGCTCGCCGGAGCATGTGGAAGTCATCAAAAAAACCCGCGCCGAAAACTGGTATAGCGAAGAGCTTTTTGCAAGGTTTATTCCTTTAAAATCATGGGGAACTATTCGCGGGGAAAATCCGCTGGAAAATATTATTGCAGATTAATGTGCTTACAAATGCTTCTTTTACCGGCTAAATTTTCAGTTTTGTGCTTTATTTAAAAATATAAAAATGCGTGTCGTTGCCGAGTTGCCTCATCCGGAATTTAAAATTTCTATTTTTCATATGAATGGAAAATTCATCGCCAAATTTGAACAAGGCGCATTAGAACAAAGCTACAAAGTTGCCGAAATGGACATTATTGACGGCGTGAACAGCGTTTTTGAATTGCTGGACGAAGCTTTTTTACAAACCGTTTCTACACGTTTTGGAGAGATGCGAAAAGATTTTAAAGAAAGTTATAACCGCTATAATTATTAAGTATATTTGATGACTAAATTGCTTATTATGAACAGCTTTGACAACATGAATCCACAATTATGGAAATGGGGAATCTTTTATAACAATCCAAATGATAGCCGTTTAATTGTTCAAAAACCTTCTCACTTAGGTTGGACATTTAATTTCGCACATAAAAATTCCTATTGGTTCATGATAACTTTTGCAGCAATTATTTTGCTGGGAATTTATTTTATTAAATAAAGAGCGATTTATATATCGGTTTTATTCTTATACAACATCTCCGCCACTTTTACTACGCCAACTGTTGCTTTTTCTTCAACCTTAATACTGTTTTTAACAGATGAAATTGTTGGAATTTTCGGATCAATAATATATTTAAGTACTTCATCCGGAACATAATCTATCAAACCCGCAGCCGGATAAACAGCCAGCGAAGTACCAACCAGCATAAAAATAGCTGCATCGCTACAAATCATTGCAGCTTTTTCAATCATCGGCACCGCTTCTCCAAACCAAACTACGTGCGCACGCAACTGCGAACCTAACTCGCAAAGCTCTCCCATTTTAATTCCCCAACCTTTGATTGGATAAGTCAGGTTTGGGTTTTTGCTGGATTGTGATTTCGTAATTACACCATGCAAATGCACCACGTTGGTAGAACCGGCGCGTTCATGCAAATCATCAATATTTTGGGTAATAATGGTTACGTCGAAATCTTTTTCCAGCGCAGCCAAAGCAAAATGAGCCGCATTTGGTTGGGCTTCCAAAACGGATTTCCTTCTTTCGTTATAAAATTGCTGTACCATTTCCGGATTGCGTTGCCAGGCTTGCGGCGTGGCAACATCTTCAATATTATAACCTTCCCAAAGTCCGTCGCTGTCACGAAAAGTTTTCAAGCCGCTTTCGGCACTTATTCCCGCTCCGGTCAAAACCACTAATTTTTTCATGCTTTAAAGTACGAAATTTGATACTGTTTTTACCGGCATAAAAACAGTATTTACAAAAAAAGCGATGAAGCTTTTATACTTCATCGCTTTAAATTAAAAATAAGAATACTATCAGTATGAAAACTTTTGATAGGTTTTTAAAACCGGGAACTTTGCTTTCGCCAGTTCAAATCCGCCAAATAAAATAAAGCCATAAACTAAGTTGCCCATCAGCAAACTTCTTTCAAAAGGAATAGCTGCAATTAAAGATTGAAAATAACCATTAATGCCTTTAGAATATAAAGTTCCGTGCAGCCACGGATCAATATCAGTTAATAACCAATGCGCCGCAACTGCACAAAGCGAAGCTACAATTACGTTTGAAACATTAATTTTCGGCATAATACTTCCGATATAAACCATTGCAGCAAAGCTTAAATAAACCCAAACAGCACTGCCATAAAACCAAACAAATTTGTGGAAATACAGATAATTGATAAGCAGATCACTCAGAAACAAAGTTAGCAACGGCACCAGATACGCCTTTTTCTTATCGGTAAAATAAGCACCGCCAAATAGCGAAACCGCACCAACCGGCGTAAAATTGGCCCAAACATTTTGGTTATCTAAATGGACAAAACGCATGGCAGCAGCCAGCAAAATCATCAGGATTAAAATGCTGTTGCGGATATTGAATTTCTCTAAAGACATGGATGCTTCTTTTATCGTGCAAAAATACGATTCTCAATTAAAGTTAAAACTTACGCCACCATTGAAATTGGTGCCTAAAGTATTATAACCGTAAATTTCTTGGTAACGTTTATCTAAAATATTTTTTACATCTGCAAAAATCCTAACTCGGCCATTAATGCTGTATTGTGCGTATCCATCTAATAATTGATAAGCCGGCAGCGTAACATTTGCTGGATAACTATAATCGCCGCGCTGACCATAACTGCGGAAATTTGCACTCACATTCAATTTACTTGTTGCCTGCACTGCTGCCTTAAAACCAAAAGATTGTTTCGGGCGGCGCAGCAAACCATAAGTATTTACGCCATTACGAACGGCTGTTCCATCAACAAAACTGTAAAACCCGCTTACCGTTAAAATTTTGTATTTGTAAGATGGTTCAATTTCCAATCCCTGATCATTCTGGCGATCAAAATTGGTGTAGCCGTTGGTTAAATAAACAATGGCATCACGCAGTTTTCTACGGAAAAGAGCAACACGTAAATTAAACTGGTTATCTAATAAAGCAGTGCTAAAACCAGCTTCATAATTTATTGATTTCTGAGGTTTTAAATCTGGATTTGCGCCATACGGACCAAACAACTCTGTTAATAAAGGTGCTTTAAAAGCGCTGGAAACTGTTCCAAATAAAATCAGTTTATCACTAATTAAATTGATAGAAGGCGTTACGTCAAACGTAAAATTATGGCCGTATTGATTATGATAATTAAACCTGCCGCCACCTTCAATATTAACCAAACCAGCAATTTTATTAACCGCCAGCGAGGAATATACGCCTAATAAATTCGCTTCCGGCGTTACATTAGCCGAGCCAATTTGTTTGATCTGCGTGTAGCGATTGTCAACTCCTAACAAAAACTTAATCTGATTGGTAAAATCATGGTTGAAATAAAGATCAGCCAAATGCAGGCGACCAATATTGGAGGACGGATAACTGGATTGGTAACTTGCCGTACTTCCGGTATAACCATAATTTAAATTGATACGGTTTTGAGCACCTAAATTATATTGCGAAGTTAAACCCGTGTTGTAAAAACGGTTTAAACTTTGGTTATTGGCATCGGCAAAACTGCCATTATCATATTTGTAGGAACCGGAAGTGAACCTGAAAAACGGACTGATGCGCAAACCACGCGCTGCTTCTACCGAAAAGTTTGCGTTTAAAGCAGATTGATTAAAACCATCTTTATCAAAAGTTCCGGTGTTATTCCGGTCTGCTGCTTCGCTGATACCATCCGTTTGGTCGTGGGTATAACTTACATTGTAAGAAAACTTGTTCATTGATCCGTTAAAGCCCGCATTTTGCTTTTGCGAACCGTAACTTCCTCCGGTTAACGTTCCGTAAACACCAATGCCTTCCGGTCCGCCTTTTTTGGTAATGATGTTGATTACGCCGGCAACCGCATCCGAACCGTACAAAGTGGATTGTCCGCCTTTGATAATTTCAATGCGTTCGATCTGATTAATTGGAAACAAACGAATATCAAAAGCACCGCCTGTAGAAGAAGGATCGCCAACAATGATACCATCCACCAGCGTAACCGCGAAACCACTTGCTGCACCACGCACAAAAATACTTTTGTTTAATCCGGGGTTGCTGCTCGCGCCGTTCACGATGATCCCGGCTTGTTCGCTTAGCAATTGTGCAACGGATTTGCCCTGACTGCGTTCAATTTGATCTTGTGTGATAACCGTAATTACTTTACCGGTTTGCAGCTGTTTCTGGTCGGTTTTGGTAGCCGAAACAACAACGTCTTTTAAAATTCTGGTAGAATCCTGGGCAAAAATGGAAGTGCTGCCCAACACTAATTTTGCAAGTGCAATACTTGCGGCGGTTTTGTAAAAGTTTTTTTTCATTTTTTGTTGTGAAGATGAAACGCATCTCACAGCAAACAGAAAAATTGACCCATAAAATGAAAATACACCCGTAAAAAGAGCATTCGCATTCCAGCTTCAATCCCCGAAAGCTATGAATTTCTTCGCGAAAGGCAGGTCTTCTGGCTTGCTCCCCTTTCGCTGCGCCTTCCCGCTTTGGTTACCCAAAACAGTGGCATAAAAACAGCATCGGTTGATAGAGCTTACAGCTGCGGGACAGCTCCGGTTTTACACCGGATTCCCTTTTAATTCCGGTTGTTGAGGCCGGAAACCAATTGCGCTGCAAAAGTAGAATTTTGGGTGAGAATTAGAAATAATGTATTTAACAGTTTGAATTTTCTAAATTTAACAACATGATGCTTCGTTTATCCACCTTTTTTCTTCTTCTCTCCTTGCAAACTTTTGCCCAAAAAACCGATACAATTTTTCTTAAAAAACTACTACAATCCAAGCCAGAACTGTTTGAAAAAATCCTGCAACATCCAACTAAAAATGAAGTCCAGATTTTATACACACAGATTGATCGGGATGAAAAAAATACACCACACTTCCGTTATTTCAGCTTCAACTTAAATCCAAAACGTTATTTCTATCCGGCCAGCACGGTAAAATTACTAACATTGATTTTTGCTTTGGAGAAATCCAATCAGCTTAAAATTAAAGGCATAAAAACAGCATCGATGCAAACCGACAGTGCTTTTGCCGGGCAAACGAAAGTTGATCGTGATACTTCTGCCGAAAACGGTTTGCCAAGCATTCAACATTATATTAAAAAGATTTTGCTGGTGAGTGATAATGATGCTTACAACCGTTTATACGAGTTTGTCGGTCGGGAAGAAATCAACCAAAAACTTAAAAAGTATGGTTTAAACCAGACGCGGATTATTGGAAGGTTAGCCGTTGGAGATGCAGGTGAAAGTACCAAACACACTAATCCAATCGAATTTTTTGTTGATAAAAGAAGCATCTACAAACAAACTGCACAATTTGATCCAAATGATTATCCAATGGACATGGAAAATATGTTGCAGGGAAAAGGTTACCTGGATAATAACAATCAATTGGTCAATCAACCTTTTGATTTTGGGGAGAAAAATGTCTTTGCAATTCCAGATCAGCAGGAAGTTTTGAAGCGGTTACTGTTTCCGGAAACATATCCGAAAGCGCAACAATTTCAGCTTCAACCAGAAGATTATCAATTGATTTACAAGTATATGAGCATGTTCCCAACAGAAAGTAATTATCCAAAATATGCTGCACCATATTATTGGCCAACTTTCTGTAAATTTCTGTTTTATGGATCAAAAAAAGACACAACTTTAAACCCTGACATCAGGATATTTAATAAAATTGGTGATTCTTACGGCTACAATATCGACAACGCTTACATCGTAGATTTTAAAAACAAAGTAGAATTTATGCTGACTGTCGTTGTGCAATCCAACGAAGATGGCATTTATAACGACAATAAATACGAATATGAAACAGTAACGCTACCTTTGCTGAAAAACCTTGGACAAGTTATTTATCAGCAAGAATTAACCCGACAAAAGAAGCATTTGCCGGATTTGAAAAAGTTTAAATTTGATTATGAAAAGTAAGCTTTACTCAAAATTTTAAACCTTAACCTGATGTGTAACCGAATAATATTTTAGCTCGATAATATCGCCCGGTAAAGATTTTGTATTCCAGGAATCGTGTATGGAAAGTGCTGTACCAACTGCAGTCGCTTGCGCCATAGAAGCTGCAAAAACTTCGATTTCGGGAAAAGCTTCTGCCAGTAACTTCATAAAAATTACATTTTTGCTGAAACCGCCATCTACAAAAATCCGCTTCACATTGGTTCCTTCCAAAACCAATTGGGTTGATTCTTTTTGAAGGTTTACCAAATCTAAAATTAATTGGTGATAAGCTTCTTCATCTGTAGCAAAAGCATTTATATCGCGCTGTGCAAAAACAGATTCTTTTAAATTGATACTGTTTTTATCGGTATTTTTTAGTTCGGGCTCCTGCTGAAATTTTTCTATTAAAGCAGCATTAAACGGCATTGAACGATAATAATGCGGATGTTGGTTAAAGTGTGCCGCAATACGTTTAACCTGATTTTCCAATTCGTATCCTGAAAATATTCGAGAAGCTTTAACTGGTTTTCCCTGAAACTGCAGATAACTTAAACAATCTTTTTTAAGTTCTTCGTTGGTTAAAGTAGATTGATTAAAAGGATTTAAACTGATGCACCACGTGCCGGTAGAAAGCAATATAAAAGGCTCGTGAAAGTTGACTAGATAAGGAATTAACGCGGCAGAACTATCATGTAAACCAATGCCGACGGAATAATTATTACCTGGAAAAGCGGCTGGCAAAACCTGTTCGGCCGACATTAACGGTGCCAGTTTACCTAAAATACCTTCTTTAGTAACCCACTCGTGGTAAGTATCTCGTTTAAAATCCCAAAGATTAGTATGGCAACCGATACTGGTGATATCCGAAAAAACACGACCGGAAATTAAATGACTTAAATATTGTGGTAAATGAAGCGCGTATTTGATCTGTTCAAATAATTCTGGCTGTTCGTATTTGATCCGGTAAATCTGCATTCCAGAGTTCAGGTTTCCCAAAACCGGAGAAGCTGTACGAACAGAAAATGCTTCTTCTCCACCATAATTATTGTAAAACTGCTTTTTTAATTGTTCTGAATATGGTTTTAAATAATTGTACAACGGCGCAACTGGCTGACCGTTTTCATCAATATAAACAAAACTGGCACCATAAGTAGAAAAGTTAATGGCTTTGATTTCGAATTCTTTCAACCTGAAAACCTCCCGCAAAGAATCAAAAACCGAAAGACGCAAACTTTCCAGGTTTTCGCAGGGATCGCCGTCTTCATCAACGGTTTCTTTAAATTGTGCTGATTTTTCAAAAACGATTTTATAATTCTCGTCAAAAAGAAAAAGTTTTTTGTTCGTTTTACCTACGTCGAAAATAGCGATTACGGGAGTTTTCATTTGAGTATCAAGTATTTGGTATCAAGTATTCAGTATCAAGTAAACGCTTCTTTTACCGCATACTTTTAGTCTTGAGACTTGATACTTAATATCTGATACTGTCAATTACAATCCGGTTGCCACAGTTTTATTACCACGCTCGCCAATCAGGTTTTCCCTTACTTTTAAAGAGCGGTAAAGTTTTAACGGATCAATTGCGCCGCCTGCACGAACGCGCGCCTCGGCAACAATAGCTCGAACATCGGTACGGAAAACATCCTGCAAAATCTCCTGACAACGCACCACATCGCTAACCGCCTGTGCTTCGTTTAAGGCTTTACGATCAACCAAAAGTGCCTGTGCATACGCAATCATGATCGCTTCTACCGATTGCAGCAAATCCTCCAAAGGATCTTTTACGTTGTGAGATGCATCGATCATCCAGCCTAAACCTGTTGCATGATCCATTCCTTTCGCATCCATTCCTTCTACCAACTCATTGAAAATCAGGAATAATTGATATGGACGAATACTGCCGGTTGTTAAATCATCATCCGCGTATTTAGAATCGTTGAAGTGAAAACCGCCTAATTTGCCTTCCATCAGTAATAAAGAAACAATTTGCTCGATGTTGGCATTTGGCAGATGATGGCCTAAATCAACCAAAGTATAAGCTTTCGGGCCGAGTTTGTTGGCGTATAAAAGTGATTGTCCCCAATCGGCAACGGTAGTAGAATAAAAGTTTGGTTCGAAGGCTTTGTACTCTACAAAAACCTTCCAGTTTTCTGGTAACGCGGCGTAAATTTCCTGCAAACTTTCCAAAGTATTTTGGAAAGCTCTGCGCATGTTTAACTGACCAGGAAACGCAGAACCATCTGCCAGCCAAACAGTTAAAGCATCAGAACCTAATTCGATTCCGTGTTTGATAACTTCAATATTGTGATTAATGGCTTGTTTGCGAACTGCTTTATCCACGTTTTGCAACGAGCCGAATTTGTAACTTAACTTTTGATCAGCCTGATCCTGAAAAGTATTGGAATTTACAGCATCAAAACGCAAGCCGTGTTGTGCAGCTAATGTTTTTATCGCCTGATAATTTTGTGGGATATCCCAGGGAATGTGCAAAGAAATTGCGCCGCTGGATTTGTTCAACGCATGAAGCAAACCTACATCTTCAATTTTTTCTTCTAAACTGCGTGGTTCTCCGCTGCCAGAAAAACGGCCGAATCGTGTTCCACCTGTTCCCAAAGCCCAACTTGGAATGGCAATCTGGAAATCAATTAATTTTTGGATTACAGCTTCCATGTTTGAAAACTGCTCTTCTACAAATTCAAATTTGCGTTGATGACTGGCAGCTGCTAACTGATTTTGTTCTTCTATTTTATATTTTTCAATCTGCATTATTTTAGGTTTTAGTCCGAATTTTGGATAAAAATAGAATTGGTTTCTGTTTATATAAATTTAAAAAACAGTAAGAATCCTTCACTATTCTTACTGTTTTTTTATGATGCTTCTTTTATCGCACAAAAGCCATGGCCACGCCGCCATCAACGTTCAAGATATTCCCGGTAGATTTTTTAAGCAAACCGCCAACAAAAGCGAAACAAGCATTGGCAATATCATCCGGCAAAATAATCTGATTTAATAAAGTACGTTTGGCGTAATAAGCTGGCAGTTCGGCAACGGTAATTCCATAAGCTTTGGCACGGCCTTCTGCCCAACCGCCGGCCCAGATATTGCTATCGCTGATTACGGCATCCGGATTTACTACGTTAACACGGATTCCATCAGCACCTAATTCAGCAGCATTTAAGCGGCTTAAATGTAACTGTGCTGCTTTTGCAGAACCATAACCAGCGTTATTTGGTCCGGAAACTAAAGCATTTTTACTCACAATATTGATGACATCACCACCAATATCCTGCTTGCGCATTACTTCCGTAGCTGCCTGCGTAACGAAGAACTGACCTTTCACCAAAACGTCATATAATAAATCCCAGTCTTTTTCGGTGTGGCCTTCAATCGTTTTGGAGATGGATAAACCTGCATTATTGATCACAATATCTACACCGCCAAAAGTTAAAGCGGCTGTATCCATTGCTTCTTTTATATCAGTAAATTTAGTAACGTCTAAAATTGCAGTTCCATAAGAATCTTTGCCGTAAAGCTTTTTAAATTCTTCTCCAGCAGCTTCCAGACGCTCGGCATTCATGTCGTTTAAAATGACGACTGCACCTTCATCTACAAACTTTTTAGCAATGGCTTTTCCAATTCCGCCTGCGCTGCCGGTAATTAAAGCGATGCGGCCGGAAAGTGCTTTTGGCTTCGGCATCCGTTGTAATTTAGCTTCTTCTAGCAACCAGTATTCAATATCAAAAGCTTCCTGGCGAGGTAATGAAGTGTATTCGGAAATCGCTTCCGCGCCTTTCATAACGTTGATGGCGTTGGTATAAAACTCGGCAGCAACGCGCGTAGTTTGTTTGTCTTTGGAGAAAGTAAACATCCCAATGCCGGGATATAGAATTACAACCGGATTGGTATCCCGAATAGCCGGGCTGTTTTCGTGTTTACAAGTCTTGTAATAATCCGTGTACATCTGGCGATAAGCTTCGAATGCAGGAGCCAGTTTTTCTTTTAATGCTGCTACGTCTGTAAGGTCTTCAGCAGGTGCTAAATTCAATACTAACGGACTAATTTTGGTGCGTAAAAAGTGATCCGGGCAACTGGTTCCCATTGGAGCCAATCTATCTAAATCATTAGAATTGATGAATTCCAGTACGCGTGCATCATCGGTAAAATGCCCGATCATGCTTTGTTTACTGCTGCAAAATCCGCGTAAAACCGGCGCCAAAGCAGCAGCTTGTTTTAAGCGATTTTCCTGATCTAAACTTTGGATTTTTTGTCCGCCGAAAATCGGGCCTTTTTTACCATAATTTTGTTCCAGGTATTCGGCACATTTTTCGATTACTTCTAAAGTATTGATGTAACTTTCGTAAGCGGTATCGCCCCAGGTAAATAAACCGTGAGACCCCAACATAATACCACGAATTCCAGGATTTGCATTCAGACAAGCTTTTAACTGCAAGCCTAATTCAAAACCAGGTTTTTTCCATTCTACCCAACCAATGGTTCCGCCAAATAAATCTTGTGTAATTTGCTTACCATCTTTTGCCGCAGCAATGGCAATGGCTGCATCAGGGTGCAAGTGATCAATATGTTTAAACGGTAAAAACCCATGTAAAGGCGTATCAATGGAAGGTGCTTTAGAATTCAGGTCGAAAATAGAATGATTGAACAACTCAACCATTTCATCTTCATGTTCTACACCGCGATAAACGTTTTTCAAACTGCGCAAACGATCAACATATAAAGCAGCCAATCCGCTTTTTTTCAATGTACCAATATCGCCGCCTGATCCTTTAATCCACATCACTTCGGTTTCTGCACCAGTCAGCGGATCTTTAGCCATTAATTTACATGATGTATTGCCGCCGCCATAATTGGTGAGGCGCAAATCTGCTCCCAGCAAATTAGAGCGATAAATTAATAAAGCCACTTCATCGCCGGCCAATTCTGCTGCTTTGGCATCATCCCATAAATAGCTTACATGTTTAAATTGCTGTGTTGTAACTGACATATTTTAAAAAAATTGAAATCCGTATTTAATATTAATTAATGCTGAAGTGAATTACCGTAACCAACCAAAATAACCGATAAAATGATTACAAAAATACCGGTCAAAACAGTAGCATAAGCTTTTTTGCTAACGCCTTTCCATTCGTTTAAAACAAGGCCCCAGATATTGGCAATCAGGATGATAAAGGCCATGTGCAAAATCCAGGAACTGGCGCCGTTTCCTAACTTGCTCTCTCCCATTCCGTAGAAAAAGAATTGCAGAAACCACGTAGTTCCGGCTAAAGCAGAGAAGATATAATTGCGCAGTAATGGTGTTTTTTTATCGGTATAATCTGAAAACGTTTTATTTCGGGCATTCAAAACCATACACCAGATAAAATTAGTTGTCAAACCACCCCAGAGAATTACCACATACGTAACATTATTTTGGTAAAGGAAATTGATGTTGCCTGGATGCGCAGTTTTCCAGATTGCATTGGCTACATCAGCCATAGATTTTCCGGCTTCTAAACCAAAATTAAAACAGGCACTTAATATACCCGAAACAATTGCAACAGTTATACCTAAACCAAACCGATAATCTTTATTATCTTCCACATCCATAGTGTGTTTAGCCAGTTCTTTATCTTTCATTGTACCTGCTTTTCCGCAGATCATGATGCCAATCGTGGTTAATAAAATACCTGCCAAAACAAGCTGCCCCCAATTACTGTGCAGCAAAATGGAGATGGTATCTTTACCAGCGGTCGGAAAAAAATCATAATAAATAGATGGCAGCAACGAACCAAAAACCGCGCTTAATCCTAAAATAATCGTACTGCCGAGAGAAACGCCCAAGTAGCGCACGCCCAAACCGTAAGTTAAACCACCAATTCCCCACAGCAAACCGAAGAAAAAAGTTAAGCCTAAAATGCCACTATCAGTTTGTCTGATGATCTCTGCAAAATTTGGGATGGTTAAATAAGCTGCTAATGGCGGTACAATCAACCAGGAAAAAATGCCGCCTACAATCCAGTAACTTTCCCAAGCCCAGCCTTTAACTTTTTTATACGGAATGTAAAAACTACCCGAGGCAAAACCGCCTATAAAATGGAAAATTACGCCAAGGATTACTTGCATGTAGGTTTTAGAATTAGTAAGTTCTCAAAATTGGTTACGTGCTAAAAGTAATTAAGCGTGCTTAATCTCCTGTTATGTACTGTCCTGCAAAGCAAAACTAGTTTTAACTTGCTTTGCCAGAAATTATATTCGCAACTTCCAAACCCGAGACCAGTGCCGCTTCAACTGTTCCTAATTGTTCTCCTTCAAATAAAGCTTCTCCGGCAAAATAGATGGTTTGCGCAACTGGTGTTTTTAAGATTTTTCGGGACGATGCTGTTTTTACCGTTGCATAACTGTAAGAACCGCGCGTGAAAGGATCAGTCGTCCAATTATAAACTTTAGCTGATACTATTTTTTGGTTGATAAAAGAAGCATCAACTTTAAAAATACTGGCAAGTGATTGGATAGATTTTTGCAAAATTTCGTCATCACTTAAAGCCTGAATTTTATCCTGCGGATTTCCGCCCAGCCAACCCGTAAAAACATTGGATTTTTGCGGAGTTTGCGCCCACCAGGTTGGTATTTTTTCTTTGGAGAACAGAAATTGCAAGTTGGTTAATCCTTTCTGTTCCCAAAAAAGTTCTGAGAATTCGATTAAAATTTTGATGATCGCACCGAAACCCATATCTGTAGCTGCTTGTCTTTGTTCGGACAAATCCGGATGGAAATTGATTGCACCAGTTTCATTTCCATTCAAAACTAAAATGCCCAACGGAACAGTTAACACCAATTTTTTGCCGGTAAAAACAGTATCATCCGCAGTAATTATTTCAACAGAATTTGGTTGCCAGTTTACCTGCTTTACAACGGAATTTAATACAATCTTACCACCAAGATTTGTGATTTGATCTGCCAGAAAATCCATCAATTGCACATAACCGCCAGGAATCCGGTATTGCGTTTCTTCTTCGTGGTCGCTTAACCATTCATCCCGTAAGGAAAACAAACTAACTCGTTTCGGATCAGCCGTATCGTAACCGGCAGCAAATTGTATCACAGATTTTCGCAGTCCGATGTATTTTTCTTCGTGGAAATATTGCTGTAAAAACTGTTCAAGCGACTGGTCGTCCTGAACTTCATTCAAAGCTTTTTCAAACTCGTCCCAATGCTCCATAAAAAATTCTGACTGTTTGATTTCACCGTTTTTCGCTTGAAAATTATCACCCGAAACAGGTTCGTATTTGATGCCTGCTTCTTTTAACAGCTTTAAAGTGAGTGGTAATTCGCCGTGTACAAATTCGGCTCCTAACTCAATTGGCTGGGTAAAATCTTGTCCGGAAAATGTGTAGCAGCGGCCACCGATGCGGTTTCTGGCTTCTAATAGGATTACTTTTTTATTGGTTTTGGAAAGTTCATGAGCGGTTATTAAGCCTGCGGCACCGGTGCCAATAACTATTACATCAGCATTATTCATGAAGATTTAAACCGGAAATTTATGTTATTGTGTTATTTGTCATTTCGACGATAGGATAAATTTTTATTGAACCAGACATAATAATTATTAAAAAAAATATTTCTCCTATCGTCGAAATAATAAACTCTTACCTCACCTGCCCGTCTCCCCTAACAATCCATTTCTCCGTAACCAATTTCTCCAGAGCAAACGGGCCGCGTGCATGTAGTTTTTGCGTAGAAATACCAATTTCAGCCCCTAGCCCAAACTCGCCGCCATCGGTAAAACGGGTGGAAGCATTTACATAAACAGCCGCCGCATCTACTTCATTTAAAAAGTTGTCGCACAGGTTTGGGTCTTGGGAAATGATCGCTTCCGAATGTTTGGAAGAATATTTTTCGATATGTTCCACAGCTTCTTCGTAACTGGAAACTACTTTTATGGAGCATTTATAATCCAGAAATTCCCGGCCAAAATCTGCTGGTTTGGCTTCTTTTAAATACGGATAATTGCTGTTTTTAAGGATGGAATAGGCACGATCATCTGCAAAAATCTCTACCTGAAACTCCTGCAATTGCGATGCTGTTTTTAGCAGTAGTTTTTCAGCAACGGCTTCATCAACCAAAATGGTATCCAAAGCATTGCAAACCGACGGACGGGAAACTTTTGCATTCACTACAATAGCTGCGGCTTTTTCCAGATCAGCAGTTTTTTCTACGTACGTATGGCAAACGCCGGCACCTGTTTCTATCACCGGCACTTTGGCGTTATCCCGCACATATTCAATGAGTTGCTGTGAACCGCGTGGAATGATTACATCGATATATTTTACGGCCGTCAGCATTTCCTGGATGAATTTCCGGTCGGTTGGCAATAGTTGCACAATGTTTTTATCCAGACCAAAATCCTCCAAAACATCTCGAATCAGCTCTGTCAAAAAAACATTGGTAAAAGAAGCATCGGTGCCGCCGCGCAACACGCAAACATTGCCGGAACGAATGCAAAGTGCCGCAACATCAATCGTTACGTTTGGGCGCGATTCGTAAATGATGCCAACAACGCCCAGCGGAACAGTTTTCTTTTGGATGAACAATCCGTTTGGCAATGTTTTTTCCGATAAAATCAGATTGGTTGGATCTGTTAACAAAGAAACATCCAGCACACTTTCTGCCAGCTGATTGATTCGGTTTTCATTCAAAAGCAAACGATCTTTCTTCGGATCATCATTATCCATTCGCACCAAATCTTTTTGATTTTCGCGGATGATTTCTGCTGTACTCGCTTTTATCTTGTGCGCTAATTTTTCGAGCAGAAGTTTTTTTTCGGAATCAGCTAACCGGCCAATTGAATGTTTTGCTTTTGCTGCGTTTTCTAATAAAGGTTGGATGGTTTCCAATTGAATAGTTTCCATTAGATTTTAATTATTGTACTTGTTAAACCGATTGGAAAGAGCGGAAATTAAATTCAAAATACTGTTTTTATCTGCTTAAAATTACAGCAACACAATTTCATCTGCGTGTGCAACGGTTATTTTTTCTGTTTTTTGATTCAGGCTGATCTCATCTGAAGCTACACGCGCACGGGCAACAGCGATGGCATGGTTTTCTTCATCCAAAATCTCAAAAACCTCACCGTTTTCAAATCGCTCGATGATGTTTTGGATTCCTACGGCCAGCAAACTTTTTCCATTTTGTAGAGCTTGTTGGGCGCCTGCATCAACCTGCAATCTTCCGGTAACCAAACTACCGCTGGCCAGCCATTTTTTGCGCGCCGGAATAGTGCAACTTTGTGGTAAACAAAGCGTTCCGGTTTTTTCCTGAATCGCATTTAGGATGCCGTCTTCTGTTCGAATACCAAAAATCACAACTTTTATGCCCATTTGTGTAGCCAATCGTGCGAAGGTTAGTTTAGAAACCATTCCACCTAAACCTAAAGCTGATTTTTCCTGATTGGCTAAAGACAAAGCATTTTTATCAATCACATCAATCTGCGGAATCACCTTTCCATCAGCATCTAAAACACCGGGAACGGAAGTGCTGAAAAGTAAAAGTGAGGCGCCAAAACCAACTGCAATCAGCGTAGCCAGTTCATCATTATCAGAAAACTTTAGTTCCAGATCGCTAACTACATCGTTTTCGTTAGCAACCGGAATAATGTTGTTCGCCCACAGTTCTTCGTAAGTTTTTTTAAGCTGAAGGAATTGTTTCCGGTTAGAAAAATGCCTGCGCTCACACAAACTTTGAGCAATACTGATTTTATATGGATAAAAACAGTACGCATATTTCCCAAGCAATAATGGATTTCCAACTGCCGCAGCAGCTTTACGCTCGCTGATTGTTCCGCTATAATTTTTGATAAAATGCTTACCCGCGCCAACCGCACCGGAAGAAACGATCACTACATTATATTGCGTGTGCAATTGCGCCACCTGACGGGCAATTTCTGCAATCACGCTTTCGTCCGGCTCGCCATTTTTTTGGGTGATGGAAGCCGTGCCGAATTTTAAAACGAGAATAGGTTTAGTCAAAATTGGTTATTTAAGAAGCCAAAGCTATTAAAAGGCAGAAAAAATTAGACAATTTATACACAAAGGAAAGTTTTACAGGGAATTAATGCTGTTTACTTTTTAAATACAGACATTTTATCCTCAAAAACAAGTTTGTTAAAGCAAACATAAAATCCAATAATTACAGTTTAAATTTCGATTTTATAAAGCTGGATTAGTATGCGTAGATTGGAACTTACTTTTTAATCAAAAATTCTGCGATTGCAATCATTGCTGCTAACTGGCCTATCCAGAAGATAAACATCCATTTAATAATTTCAGCTTTGTGATTAGCCATTTCTGTTCTCAGTTCACCCATTTCAAGCTTTAAATTATTAATATCTTGTTTGGTTGCCAAAACATCTTTTTTAAGTTCAAATTGTCTCTCGATTTTAGTTTCAACGTATTCGGTTAAAGCTTTGGCTTGTTCGTCCCCAACTTTTTCCCGTAAAATTTGAAATAATTGTATTTCAGAAACTTCCATGTTCAAACTTAACTATAATTACAGTTAATAACAATTACTCCACAATCAGTAAAAAGTAGTTTTTCTTTCCTTTTTGCACTACTAAATACTTTTGACTAATCAAATTTTCTGCTGTAAAAACAGCATTCGGCGAAACTTTTATTTTGTTGATAGCTACGCCGCCGCCGGTTAGCATTTTTTTTGCTTCTCCTTTAGATGGAAAAACTTTTGCTTTTTCGGCGAGTAAATCGATAACCGAAACACCTTCTGCTAAATCAGATTTTTGTATGTTGAAATTTGGAACGCCTGTAAATAAAGCTTCGATTTCGGCATCATCCAGTTCATTCAAAAATTCTATGCCAATATTGCCAAACAGAAATTCGGAAGATTTGATTGCCTTTTCATATTCAGCTTCACCATGCACTCGAATGGTAATATCTTTTGCCAGGTTTTTTTGCAGAACTCTTAAATGCGGAGCAGCATCGTGTTCGGTTTCCAAGGCTTCAATTTCATGCTGTTTTTGCAGGGTAAAAATCCGGATGTAAGTTTTCGCATCTTCATCGCCCACATTCAGCCAAAACTGGTAAAACTGGTAAGGCGAAGTTTTTGCCGGATCCAACCAAATATTGCCGCCTTCGGATTTACCAAACTTGCTGCCATCTGCTTTTTTGATGAGCTGTGTAGTCAGGGCAAATGCTTCTCCCTGATCTTTTCTGCGGATAAGTTCCGTTCCGGTAACCATATTTCCCCATTGATCGGAGCCGCCCATTTGCAGCACGCAATTGCGGTTTTTCCACAAATAATAGAAATCGTAACCTTGAATGAGTTGGTATGAAAATTCTGTGAAGGACATGCCAGTTTCGCCTTCCAGCCGTTTTTTAACCGAATCTTTCGCCATCATGTAATTTACGGTGATGTGCTTTCCGGCATCGCGGATAAAATCCAGGAACGAAAAGTTTTTAAACCAGTCGTAATTATTAACTACTTCGGCTTTATTATCTCCGGTTTCAAAATTCAGAAATTTTTCCAGCTGCTTTTGGATGCCGTTTAAATTATGCTGCAAAACCTCCGCAGATAATAAATTACGTTCCGCGGATTTGCCCGAAGGATCGCCAACCATACCTGTTGCGCCGCCAACCAGCACATAAGGTTTGTGGCCAGCCAGCTGAAAATGAATCAGCGTCATGATTTGCGCCAGACTGCCAACATGTAGAGAATCAGCTGTTGGATCGAAACCAATGTAGGCGGAAACCATTCCGGCCTGCAGTTTTTCTTCTACTCCGGGCGTACTATCATGGAGCATTCCTCTCCAACGCAACTCTTCTAAAAAATTCATAAACGTATTAACTTTAAAAGCGGCAAAGATAGCAGAATCAAAGAAAAGTGGTTCTGCGGAGGAAGGGAATGCTTCTTTTATCACCTAAATTTTATGATTTCTTAAGTTGTGTTTTGTATATTTACGGGTGATGAACTTTTTGTCGCATTTTTATTTTGACCGCAATTGCAACGATGCTTACCATGTTTTAGGTGCCGTTATGCCCGATTTATTGCGAAATGCAGATAAAACCGCGCAGATAAAACCCGAACGCTTGCCGCCGCAAAATGATGCCGCCATTTGCGCGTTAATTTCCGGCTGGAAAAAGCATTTGGAGATCGACCGGCATTTTCATTCTTCCAAATTTTTTAAATATCACGCGCATCAGCTTAAATTATTGCTTGCTCCTGCAATTGCCGGATCGGAAGTGAAACCATTTTTTCTGGGCCATATCGCGCTGGAATTGATTTTGGATAACCTGCTGCTAACTACTGATACTGTTTTTGCCGATGATTTTTATGATCACTTAAAAAATGCAGAAGAAGTTAAAATTGCTGCTTTTTTAAAGTTAAATTGCGTTGATCCGCAGAAATTCCTTCAGTTTTACAATCGTTTTATCAACGAAAAATATTTATATTCCTACACGCAGCTGGATAGCGTTGTACATGCGCTGAAAGGTGTTTGTTCGCGCATTTGGAAAAACCCGTTTACCAAAACCCAGGAAGTTGATGTAAATAAAGTAATTACAAATTACCGACAAGCTTTATCTGCTGATTACAAGTCTGTTTTTGCAGAAATTGATACGCTGCTGGTTTAAGCCTGATATTTTCAGGTCGTAATCTTCCTATTTTTTAAATAAATCTGTTCAAAATCAATTAAATAGCTAAAAAAAGCTTTTGCCATAAATTTTAATTTTTTATTTTTGCAGCCCAATCTATTTTGGGAAAAGGAGATAAATTATTTAATGGCAAAAAAACAAGAAGCAGAAAAAGAATTACAAGCAAAACAAGCTGAACTTCAGGATGGCGATTCACGCTTCCAGGAGAAAGAAAACATTGAATCAGAAGCAGATTCGTCGCTGATCGAATCTATCAAATCAAACCTGACACAACCTGCCGGTGATTTTGATTGGGATGCTGATGAAAAAAAATTCGGTAATTATTCTAACGAGGATCGCGAAAAAATGGAACATATGTACGATGGTACGTTTCATTCGATTACTAAAGGAGAAATTATCAGTGGTACAGTTGTTACCATCAACAGTAAAGATGTGGTATTAAACATTGGTTTTAAATCTGATGGTTTAGTTTCTGTATCTGAATTCCGCGATATGCCTGATTTGAAAAAAGGTGATTTAGTGGATGTTTATGTTGAATCTCAGGAAGACTTAAATGGCCAGTTGGTGCTTTCGCGCAAACGTGCCAAAACACAACGCTCTTGGGAACGCATTAATGAAGCATTAGAGAAAGATGAAATCATTGAAGGTTATGTAAAAAGCAGAACCAAAGGTGGTTTAATTGTAGATATTATTGGTGTGGAAGCCTTTTTACCAGGCTCTCAGATTGATATTAAACCTATCCGCGACTACGATATTTACGTAGGCAAAACGATGGAGTTTAAGGTTGTTAAAATCAACCACGAATTTAAAAATGTTGTTGTTTCTCATAAAGTACTGATCGAAGATGATTTGGAAAACCAAAAAACTGAGATTGTTGCTAAATTAGAAAAAGGACAAATTTTAGAAGGAACCGTTAAAAACATTACTGATTTCGGTGTATTTATCGATTTAGGTGGTGTTGATGGTTTATTGCATATTACCGATATTTCTTGGGGACGTATTGAGCATCCGCGCGAAGTTTTATCATTAGATCAAAAATTAAACGTTGTTGTTTTAGATTTTGATGATGAGAAAAAACGTATTGCTTTAGGTTTAAAACAATTAACACCTCATCCTTGGCAAAGCTTATCACAAGATATCCAAATTGGATCTGTTGTGAAAGGTAAAATTGTTACTGTTGCAGATTACGGTGCTTTCTTAGAAATTATTCCGGGAGTTGAAGGTTTGATCCATGTTTCAGAAATGTCATGGTCTCAAAACTTACGCAGCCCGCAAGAATTCTTGAAAGTTGGTGATGAAGTTGAAGCGCAAGTTTTAACTTTAGATCGCGACGATCGCAAAATGAGCTTAGGCATTAAACAATTAACGCCTGATCCTTGGCAACAAGCTGCAACCAGATATCCTGTTGGTAGCCAGCATAAAGCTGTTGTTAAAAACATGACTAACTTCGGTGTTTTTGTTGAACTGGAAGACGGTATTGATGGTTTGATTCACATTTCGGACTTGTCATGGTCTAAAAAAGTAAATCACCCTAACGAGTTTACTAAAGTTGGCGAAACATTAGACGTTGTAGTTTTAGAACTAGATGTTGATAACCGCAAATTGAGCTTAGGCCACAAACAACTGGAAGAAAACCCTTGGGATACTTTTGAAACTATCTTTAATGTAGATTCTATTCATCAAGGAACTGTTTTAAAAGTAACTGATAAAGGTTCTCTTGTTGCTTTGCCTTATGGCGTGGAAGGTTTTGTACCAACAAAACATGCCATTAAAGAAGACGGACAAGCTTTAAAAGCAGAAGAAGTTGCTGAATTTAAAGTAATCGAATTTAACAAAGAGAACAAACGTATCGTAATATCTCATTCACGTATTTGGGAAGATGCCAGAGCAGAAGCCCGTATGGAAGAATTTGATAAACGTAAAAAAGAAGCAAAAGCTTCAACCGTTGCTGTTAAAAAAGTTAAAGATTCTGTTGAGAAATCAACTCTTGGTGATCTAAGTGTTTTAGCTCAGCTGAAACAACAGATGGAAGGTGCAGAAAATGATGCACGTAACGCTGATAAATCAGAATAATTAATTCTCCTTTTTAATATCAAAGCCTCTCCTTTTTCGGGAGAGGCTTTTTTTATGAACTAAAATTTGATGCTTCTTTATATCAACAAAAAATCATGCTTGAATTTTAACACATTTTTATGCCAATAAAAACAGCATTCAGAAATAGAGAATCGGTTCTGTCATTTCAAATATTTTCCTACTTTTGCCCAAATCCATCCGGTAATGCAAAACCTTACACTGCTCGACGGTCCGAAATTTCAGATTACTATACAACGTCTCTGCCGGCAGTTAATCGAAAACCATAATGATTTTTCAGACTCTGTAATTTTAGGCATTCAGCCCCGCGGCCCTTTTTTAGCTAAACGTATTGCAGCAGAATTAAAACAAATTTTACCAGGAGCAACTATTTTCTCAGGTGATTTGGATATTACTTTTTTCAGAGATGATTTCCGCAGAAGGCAAAATCTTTTGGTTCCAAATCAAACCAAAATTGATTTTATCATTGAAAACAAAAAAGTAATTCTGGTTGATGACGTATTATGGACAGGCCGGACAATTCGCGCCGCAATGGATGCGATGCTTGCTTTCGGCAGGCCGCAAAAAGTTGAATTACTAGTTCTGGTTGATCGCCGTTATTCGCGCCAAATACCTGTTGAGCCGGATTATATTGGTATCCAGGTAGATTCTGTAGCTTCACAAAAAGTAATTGTAAGCTGGAAAGAAGCAGACGAAGAAGATAAAGTGGTTTTGTTATCAGAAAAATAAACAATGGCCGACCAGCAAAAACTCAGCTCCCGACACCTTTTAGGTATTAAAGATCTCAACCGAAACGATATTGAATTAATTTTTGAAACGGCAACAAACTTCAAAGCTGTTTTAAACCGCCCGATTAAAAAAGTTCCTTCTCTGCGCGATGTAACGATTGCCAATATCTTCTTTGAAAATTCTACCCGCACGCGTTTATCTTTTGAACTGGCGCAAAAACGGCTTTCTGCGGATACCGTAAATTTTGCAGCCGCATCTTCCTCTGTTAGTAAAGGCGAAACGCTGATTGATACCGTAAATAACATTTTGGCCATGAAAGTGGATATGGTTGTGATGCGCCATCCGTATGCTGGAGCTGGAATATTTTTATCCCGACATATTAAAGCGCAAATTGTTAATGCTGGTGATGGCGCGCACGAACATCCAACGCAAGCTTTGCTCGATGCTTTTTCTATCCGAGAAAAATATGGCGAAGTAAGCGGTAAAAAAGTGGTAATTGTGGGTGATATTATGCACTCGCGCGTGGCACTTTCTAATATTTTGTGTTTGAAACAATTAGGTGCAGAAGTGATGGTTTGCGGTCCGACTACTTTGATTCCGAAATATATTGGTTCACTGGGCGTGAAGGTGGAACACAATCTGCAAAAAGCTTTAAACTGGTGCGATGTGGCCAACATGTTGCGTATCCAACTAGAGCGGCAGGATATTAAATATTTCCCATCGCTACGGGAATATACGATGCTTTATGGTTTGAATAAAAAAATTCTGGATTCGCTGGATAAAGAAATTACGGTGATGCATCCTGGCCCAATTAACCGCGGTGTAGAAATTACCAGCGACGTGGCTGACAGCAAGCAATCTATCATTCTGGATCAGGTTGAAAATGGTGTTGCAGTAAGAATGGCGGTTTTGTATCTGCTGGCCGGACAAATGTCCTGATCTTTTGTTTTTCCAACTATATATACCAGTTAACTTTGACTGGCGTTACACGTAAAGCTTCTACAGGTGCAAATTATTTACGCGGTTATTTCCGGTCAAGGTCTTAATTTAGCGCCGCCGTTACCCAAAAAACTATGATAAAAACAGTATCCGTTTCTATATCTCTGCTTTTCTTAACCACTTTAACTTCCAACGCACAGCAAACAGCTTACTTCAACTTAAACCGAAACTATCATGCAGCGATGGAATTGCTGGACAAAGGTAAATATGTTGCCGCTGCCGAGCAATTTCGTGAAGTAGAAAAACCGCGAAATAAAACCAGTAACCAGCCGGTTTTTGAATCGGAAACTTCTTTACTGAAAGAAAATGCTTTTTATTACGAAGCACTTTGCGCCTTAAATTTGGGCAATGAGGATGCAGAAAGCATGTTCCGCCGTTTCATTAAAGAACATCCGGAAAATCCGCTAGCAAAAGTGGCTTACTTTCAAATCGGAAAATCCTTCTTCAAACAAGAAAAATACCAGGAAGCTTTAAAATGGTTTGATATGGTTCAAGCCGGAGAACTAACTGGAAAAGAAAATGTGGAATACAAGTTTGATAAAGGCTACGCTTATTTCGAGCTGAAAGATTACCAAAATGCACAACTGATTTTTAGTGAGATTAAAGATCGTAAAACACCGTATTCTGAAGATGCAACTTATTATTTCGCTTACATCGCTTATCTGAATAAGGATTATCATCTGGCGCTACTTAACTTCGAAAAACTTAAGAACTCTAAAAAGTATGAAGCAAGTTATCCTTATTACATCTCCGCAGTTTATTATCTGGATAA
The DNA here is from genome assembly GCA_050955045.1 of Janthinobacterium lividum. Lineage (GTDB taxonomy): Bacteria > Bacteroidota > Bacteroidia > Sphingobacteriales > Sphingobacteriaceae > Mucilaginibacter_A. The sequence continues at coordinate 256,372 of JBPBQV010000001.1, forward strand.
ACGTTATGATGATGTAATTGCTTACGCCGTTCCAATCATCAACACAACCAAACAAACTAACGAAACGGAAATGCTGCGAATTATCGCCGCTTCTTATTTTGCAAAAGTTGATTATCCGAATTCGATTAAATATTACGAGCGTTTTCAGGAAGCCGATCAAAATAAAACCCAGAATAATCAGGACAGTTACCAGTTGGGTTATGCTTATTTTAAGACCGGAAATAACCCGTTTGCTGTACGCGAACTGGAAAAACTGATTGACAAAACGGATATTTACAGTCAGAATGGTAACTATACGCTTGGTAATGTTTTTCTGAAAGTAAACAATAAACAAGGTGCGCGCAATGCGTTTCAGGTAGCTTCCCGACTTGATTTTGACCGCGCTGTGCAGGAAGATGCTTTGTATCAATACGCCAAGTTATCTTACGAATTGCAGTTTAACAATCAGGCGCTGGAAGCCATTCGTTTATACATCAAAAATTATCCGCGCTCAACCAAAATCAATGATGCTAAAGTTTTACTGGGCGAAATTTTACTTTCTACCAGTAATTATAAAGAAGCAGTTGATATTTTGGAATCCATCCCAAACAGAAATGGTGCGGCAAAAGAAGCATACCAGAAAGTAACCTATTACCGCGGTTTGCAATTTTACAACGAACGTGCTTTTGAAAACGCAATCGGTATCTTTTTAAGATCGCTTAAAGATCCGGTGGACGAGCAAACAGAAGCTTTGGCAACTTACTGGATGGCCGAATCGATGTTTGAAGTGCGCAAGTACAGTGAATCGGTTGAAAATTTTGAAAAGTTTATGGATATGCCGGCTGCCAGAAAAACCAGCGTTTACAATTATGCTAATTACGCTTTGGGCTATGCTGCTTTTGGTGATGAAAAATACCAGAAAGCTGCCAATAACTTTGAGCGTTTTATACAAAGCGGCGAACGCGATAAAAATACGGTAAACGATGCCGTGCTTCGTTTAGGCGACAGTTATTTTGTATTGAAAAATTATAGCCGTGCCAACGAAAACTATAACCGGATCTTATCCCAACATGCGCAGGGAGAAGATTATGCTTTGTTTCAGCGCGGGATGATTCAGGGTTTGCAAAATCAACTCGATACCAAAATTTCGACGTTAAATGGCTTGCTTCAAAAATTCCCGGAGTCTGATTATGCAGATGATGCCAGTTTTGAGATGGCTTACAGTTATTTCCTGAAAAACAACGGTGATCAGGCGCGTACAGATTTAACGGCCATGATCCGGAAATATCCGCAGAGCAGTTATGTGCCGCGCGCTTTGGTTACAATTGGTTTGATTGACTACAATGCCAACCAGGACGAACCGGCTCTGGAAGCATTTAAAAGAGTGATCAAAGATTATCCGGCCAGTGATGAAGCCAAGCAATCCCTCAAACAAATAGAAAAAATATATACGGATAACGGTGATGCCAAAACTTTTATTGATTACGCGGCCACCACGCCAATCGGCAATTACAGTTCTGCACAGCAAGATAACCTGATGTTTACTGCTGCCAACAATTTGTATTTGCGCGGAGATTTTGCCGGAACAGTGAATGCGATGAATGCTTATTTTGATAAGTTCCCGAAACCGATCAATGATAAGCAGGCGCGTTTTATCCGTGCAGAAAGCAATGTGAAACTGAATCATCCGGAAGAAGCAACTACAGATTATAATTATATCCTGAACGACTGGACGAGCATTTATACTGAGAAATCGCTGATCAGCATGTCTAACATTTACCTCAAGCAAAAGAAGTATAATGAAGCGGTGGTTTTTTTGAAACATCTGGAAACCAATTCAGAATATAAAGCTGATTATTCTTTCGCGATCAACAATCTGCTACTGTCTTATGCAGAAATGCAGATGCCAGACGAATCTTTAAAATATGCGGCTCTGGTTCGCAGCAACGAAAAATCCTCCGAAGAAGATAAATACAAAAGTGGCCTATACGCCGGTAAAGCTTATCTGCTGAAAAGTGATACCGCCAATGCTACCAAAGAATTTAATTATGTGGTGAGCAATACCAAAACGGTTGCTGCTGCGGAAGCAAAATACAATGTGGCCAACCTGGAATATCTGCGCGGCAATTACAAAGCTTCGATCAAAACCTGTCTGGAGTTTGGCAAAACGCTTTCGGCTTATGATTACTGGTACACCAAAAGTTTCATTTTGCTGGCCGATAATTATGTGGCTTTGAAAGATATTTTTCAGGCCAAAAGCACTTTGCAAAGTGTAATTGAAAACTATAAAGGAAATGATGATATTTTGCCAACAGCCAAAGCAAAATTAGACCAATTGAATAACCAAAATACCAAGAAAGACTAAGCAATGAAGTTCACCTATCTCCTATCGTTTTTATTGTTTGGCCTGATGCTTCGTTCGGTTCCTGCATTTTCACAACAAAAACCGGCTCAGAAAACCAAAGTCCCGGCTAAAACAAAAACGACAACTCCTGTAAAAACTACCGCTGTTACCAAAAAAAGTACGATAAAAACAGCATCCGATACGACCAGAAAAGCAAATAATGCGCCTGCCAAAAAACCAGCACCACAGCAAAATTTGAATGAAGAAATTGTGGTAACCAGCACTTATAAACCGGTTTTGGCTGATGCGGTAAAAATCCGCAGAAACCCAAACCTGGATGATAAACAGGATTTTAAACCTTCATTTTCTTACACCAATTTGCTGGATAAACGTTTGGGTAATAACACGGGCATACAGCCTCTTGAAGCCATGCATATCCCGAAAACAGCAGATGATACGTTGTACAACAATTATGCAAAAGCAGGGATCGGCAATTTGAGCACCACGTTTGGCGAAGTTTACATCAACAACGGCCGTGATGAAGCTTTGCAGGTTGGCGGTTATGCCAAACATTTTGGTCAGGAAGGAAGTTTGCCGCAGCAAAAATCCAGCAGGCAGGAAATTGGTATTTTCGGTAAAAGTGTTGGTGCCAACAACAGCGTGAGTGGCCGCATCAACTACACGCGGCGCAATAATTATTTTTATGGATTTGATCAGGATAACCCGCCTACAAGCTTAATCCCCGGAAAACAGCATTTCAACACGATTGAAGGTGAAGCAGAAATTGCGAAAAATTTTAAAGATGCCGAGAATGACTTTGTTTATGCCGTAAAAGTGAGCGGTTATACCTTTAACAATGCTTACAAGGCCAAAGAAAATAATATCTTGGTTGATGTATCGATTAATCAAACCATCAAACAATTTTATGCCGGTTTAAATGCTTCGCTGGATGCCGGAAGTACGAAAGACAGTGCGTATAATGTAAGCAACAATATTTTGCGTGCCAATCCTTACGTAAAATTGCAGGGCGAGAATTATAAAATTGATGTAGGTGTAAATTTAGTTTCAGAGTTTGGCAGCAAAAGCAGTTTGCGCTTGTTTCCGGCAGCAAAACTGGAGTATCAGGTGATCCCGAAATACGTTCGGATTTTTGGGGAACTGCGTGGTGATATTGATAAAACATTGCTGCGCAACCTGTCAGAAACCAACCCTTTTCTGGACCAGAATATCGACATCCGGAATTCGATCAACCGCCTCACCATCAGCGCAGGTTTGAAAGGCACTATTGTGGCCGGGTTAGGTTTTAAAGCTGCTTTTATCCGCCAAAGTATTACCGGTTTGCCGCTGTATGTGAACAACTTTGATTTCAGCAGAGGTCGGAATAAATTTGCCGTAATTTATGATGGCGGAAAATCAACTGTAACCGGTTTTAACGGCGATCTGGATTTTAAAGCTTCCGAAACACTGAATATTTTCGGAAGGCTGGAGTACCGGAAATATGCGCTGGCTACAGAAGCAGAAGCCTGGAACTTGCCAACTGCAAAAGTTACGGCCGGAACAAATATCCACCTTAACAAAAAAATAACGATAAACGGAGCATTGCTGATCAGAGGTACAACTAAAGACAGGATCTACACAACTGCAACAGCTTTCAATGTTATCACGCTGCCTTCTTTTGCTGATTTAAGTGGCGGCATTGATTACAAAATTTCTAAACGCATTTCTATATTTGCACAAGCAAATAATTTGCTGGCCAATAAGTATCAAGCTTATCTTTACTATCCGGCAAATGGTTTTAATATATTTGGTGGTGCAAGCATCGGTTTCTAATCTATGTTGATGTATTTTAATTTACCCTTAGTTTTAACCGGATGGATGTAGCAGCATATATTAAAGAATTGCTACATAAGGAGCAATTTATTTATGTGCCGGGCCTGGGTACTTTTTTAACCCGTAAAACTGCAGGTGTTTACCATCCGGAACAGCAACGTCTTTATCCGCCTAAAAATAGCATTGATTTTGTAGCTGAAGAAAAACAGGATGAAACGCTGGAAAATTATATCAAAGTACAAAAGAATATTTCGGCAACAGCTTCAAAATATTTTATAGAAAAATTTGTTGATGAGCTAAAAAAAAATGCCATCAACAAAAATATACCGGTAAAAGAAGCATTATTTTCTGCGGAGAATAAATCTGGTGCTGAGCATAAAATTGATGCTGATTTTAATAAAGAAAATTTTGGGTTGCCTGTCGTCAAATTATCAACCCTAAAAACAGTACCTGATTTTCCGAAAAAAGAAGAAACGATTCAACAGGAGTATGCAGGAAACTTCTACCGTGAATTTTCAGAAAATGATTCACAGAAACACGAAGTTGCTCCACCTAAAAAAAATACTGGATTTTGGGTTGGTGTATTTTCACTGCTGCTGATAGGAATTTTGGGTTGTTATGCATTGTACTTGTATTATCCAGACATTTTCACACGTTTTCTTCAAAAAGAACCAGCCGAAACAGGTGTACAAAAACCAGTTGATACGGTTAAGCAAATTCCAGTTACTCAAAATCCAGTTGTTAAAGATGCTGCTATTGCCAAAGTTGTTACTGATACGCCGGTTGTTACAAAAACAGTTGCTCCAGCAGTAAAACCAGTTGCTCCAGCACCAAAACCGTTAGCGAAAGATACAGCTGTAACAGTAGTTGCAACAACAGATCCGGATTTAGTGGCAAAATCTCCTTACGAAATTATTGGTGCCTCTTTTAAGACACTAAAAGGTGCAAAAGCGTTTTTAAATCAACTTAAAGAAAAAGGAATGCATCGCGCTAAAATTTTGAACAATACATCAGGAAAACCGATGTTAATTACTTTTGGTTCGTTTAAAGATAAAGAAACAGCACAGGCAGCTTTAGAAAAATTGCGTGCAAAAGATGTTCATTCAGAAGCTTATATACAACACTACAAATAAATGATTTTATTATTTTCTCAGGCAGTAACAGATACGGTTACACAAGCTATTGATACTCTAAACCGCGGTGCACAACTTGCTGCCGTACCGCATCAGGAACTTCGTTTTGGCGATTTATTGGTTAAAGGCGGTTGGGTGATGGTTCCAATTGCAATTTTAGCGATTTTGGGTTTGGTGATCTTTTTTGAACGATTTTTCACCATCAGAAAAGCCGGGCTAAACGAAGCAAACCTGATGTCGCAGGTAAAAGCTAATATTACTTCCGGCAAGCTGGATTCGGCCATTGCTATTTGCCGCAACAGCAACTCCCCGCTTGGCCGGATGCTGCAAAAAGGATTGATGCGGATCGGTCGCCCGATTAAAGATATAGAAAGCGCGATTGAAAACATTGGAAGATTAGAAGTTTCCAAACTGGAAAAAAACATTGGTATTTTAGGTATTGTAGCCGGGATTGCACCAATGTTTGGTTTTTTGGGAACGATTGCCGGAGTAATTAAAATTTTCTATGATATTTCTCAAACAGATAACATCAGCATGGGTGTAATTTCGGGTGGATTATATGTGAAAATGGTAACATCTGCAGCCGGTTTGTTAGTTGGAATTGTAGCATTTGTAGGTTACAATATTTTACAAATGATGGTAGACAGAGTAATTTTGAAACTGGAAACAGATTCGGTTGAGTTTATTGATTTGTTAGAAGAACCCAGCAAATGAACTTAAGAAAACGACATCTCCGCGCTCATGCAGAAGTAAATACTTCGGCCATGAACGATATTATGTTCTTCTTGCTGCTGTTTTTTTTGATTGCATCTACGGTAACCAATCCGAATGTAATCAAGTTGATGCTGCCGAAATCTTCATCCGGCCAGGCAGTTTCCAAAAAAACCATTACGGTTTCCATCACCAAAGACCTTCGGTATTATGTTGATAAAAAAGAAGTTCCGGTGGCAGATTTAGCGGCTACACTTCAATCCTACACCAAAGTAGCTACAGAATTAACCATTGTTTTGTACGTGGATAAAACAGTAGCGATACAGGATGTAGTACAAGTGATGGATACAGCGCAGAAACTGAACATCAAATTGGTATTGGCTACAGAACCCAAATAATGATACAGCGCCGGGAAGACAATAATTATCCGAAAGCCTTTTTATTAACCGGAATTGTGCTGGGATTATTTTTGCTGCTTACCTATTTTATTGTGTTTTCTTCACCGCCAAAACAGGAAGAAGGAACCGGCGGTATTTTGGTTAACTACGGCACAACAGATGAAGGTATGGGCAAAGATTTTATGAGTATGGAAGAACCTTCCGTTGCTGAGAAAGCCAACAAAAGTAAACCGGATAAAGTAAAACCGGAAGCAACGCCAACTGAAAAAGTAAGTGCTGATAACAGCGATAAAAAGGTAGTTACCCAAACTACAGAAGATGCACCGGAAGTTGCGCCAAACAGTAATAAACCGAGCAATACGGTCGCTACAAAAACCGATGTAAAAGAAACAAAGCCGCAAATCAACCAGAACGCTTTATACAAAGGCAAAAAAAATGATGGTACAGGCGAAGGCGACGGAACCGGAAATAAACCTGGCAATCAGGGAAAAGTAACCGGAACCACTTTAACTAACAATTATAACGGTACAGGTTCTGGTAATGGCGGCAACCTGAACATGACGCAGCGCAGCTTTTTAACCAAACCAAGCGTATCTGATGATAATCACAGTTCTGGTAAAATTGTGGTTGATATTCGGGTAGATAAAAATGGCAACGTTGTTTATGCGCGTGCCGGTGCCCGCGGAACTACTATCAGCGACAGCAATTTGTTGCAAAAGTGCGAAAACGCTGTGCTCGGCGTAAAGCTAAACGCATCAGAAAATGCACCCGACACGCAAATTGGAACAGTGGTTTTTGTGTTTCAGGTCAGATAAAAAGGTGATAAAAGAAGTATGTGATTAAATACTTATTTTATCACCAAAAACTTCAATAGAAACTTATTTAATTCCTCAATATTTGCTAATGAACTATCAGCAAACACTTGATTATTTATATCAGCAACTGCCTATGTTTACGCGCGTTGGTGAGTCGGCTTTCAAAAAAGATTTAACCAATACCTTGTTGCTTTGCGAAAAACTGGGTAATCCGCAGCATCAATTTAAAAGCATCCATGTTGGCGGAACCAATGGCAAAGGCTCTACTTCGCACATGCTGGCTGCTGTTCTGCAAACTGCCGGATATAAAACTGGTTTATATACTTCTCCTCACCTCAAAGATTTTCGGGAGCGTATTCGTATTAATGGTGAAATGATTTCGGAACAGGAAGTGATTGATTTTGTAGCCGATCAGCAGGAAAATATAAATGTTATTCAACCTTCGTTTTTTGAGATGACGGTTGGGATGGCTTTTGCTTATTTTGCCAGACAAAAAGTAGATATCGCGGTAATTGAAGTTGGTTTAGGCGGAAGGCTGGATTCTACAAACGTGATTTCACCGCTACTATCTGTCATCACTAATATTGGCTGGGACCATATGAATTTGCTGGGTAATACTTTGCCGGAAATTGCTGCCGAAAAAGCAGGAATCATCAAACCAAAAACACCGGTTGTTATCGGCGAATACCAGCCTGAAGTTGCAGCAGTTTTTATGGAGAAGGCAAAACAGGAAAATGCACCGTTGCGTTTTGCTTCGGAAGATTGGCTGATAGAAAAAGCTGCAAATCAGGATCAGCTTGCCGAATACTTGGAAGTAAAAGTTGATCCGGCAAATCAATCTCAACCTACTTTTCAGCATTTAATTTTAAAACTTGATCTAACAGGAACTTATCAGCTTAAAAACTTAAAAACGGTTTTATCTGGTTTGAATGAATTGAAAAAGCAGCAATTTAACATTACTGACGATGCTGTTTTTATTGCCTTAAAAGAAGTAAAAAGACTGACCGAACTACAAGGAAGATGGCAGATATTAAGCAAGCAACCTTTAGTTATATGTGATACGGGCCACAACCCGGAAGGAATTTCAGAAGTATTGCAAAATATTGCAGCAACACCGCATCAGCAATTGCATTTTATACTGGGAATAGTGAACGATAAAGACAGCAGTAAAATCCTGTCTTTATTACCCAAGCACGCTGCTTACTACTTTTGCAAACCAGCTATACCGCGTGGCTTATCCGCCAAAATATTAAAAGAACAAGCGCAAACTTATAATTTGCTGGGCGATTATTTTCCTACGGTAAAAGAAGCATTAGCAGCTGCAAAAAATAATGCCCGCGAAGATGATCTTATATTTGCCGGAGGAAGCACTTTTGTAGTAGCTGAGCTAGTTTAGAAACTAATTACGACCATGTGATATCATAAAATGAAGATTTTAAATCCTTCATAATGATTGAATTACTATCTGTGTTAAACTTTTAAACATAAATTTTCATTTTTTTATTTTGAATTACTGATAAAAATTCTACTTTTGCAATCCCAAACGGGATGTAGCGTAGCCCGGTATCGCGCCACATTTGGGATGTGGAGGCCGCAGGTTCGAATCCTGCCATCCCGACTGCTACAAAGCCTAACTGTTTGATAAAACAACAGTTAGGCTTTCTCATTCTTAATGAATGGCAATTTGTTAAATTTTGCTGTTACTAAACCGATTCTTTCCGGCAGGTTGGTGATGAAGAAACAGAACTTATCAATAAAACTATTCATAAATAAGTAATAACAACAAAAAAAGCCATGCTGATTTAGCATGGCTTTTTTTGTTGTTATTACTTATCTTATAAACTACTGCCAATTACTTCAATTATTGGTTAACCGGAACTGGTTTTAATCTTGCTTTTTTATTTAAAAAGATAGAATGGTTTCTTGGACCAAAATTTGATTTTTGAGCACTTGATGTCTCATCTACTTTGTGTTCAGATTCTACACCGCCAATAGTTTGGTAAGATTCGGTCTTCTTTTTAGAATTTGTAACGAAACTGCTGGAACTAAAGTGATAAGTAAGCGTGAGTGCACCAAATAAATTACCATTAACTGCATTTTTAAGAGATTCTGTACTAATCAAACCTCGGCCGTTAATTGGCACAGTATATAAATTATACAATCCGCCGGTAGCAGTTAATTGAATATTAGATTTTTGTAAACCAGCCCGAATGGCGGCATAACTACTTGAAAGATAGATAGCTTTTACATCGCCATTAATAACCATTTCAGTAGCAATCTGACTATTATAAACACCATTTGGACGTGCGCGGTCATAATCGCGCTGCCATTCGCCATTATTTGGTTGTGCTGCGCTTCCTGAGGAAACAGTACGATTTTTAATACCTGTATTATTAGTTTCCCCTGTATACTCACCATCTAGCGTAAAATGGGTTCCTCTTCCTTCTTCAATTTTACCCAGGCCAAAATTGATAAAATGCCCAAGCAAGGTGTAGCGGTAATACGTCATCCCCTGGGATAAATCAAAAAATCTCTCGTAAGGATTATCTCTTGTTTGTGATGTTAAGTAAGTCGCATCTGTAGCCAGTAAAAATGGTCCGACGTTCAACCCTAAGTGTCCGCCCCAATTGATATAACTATTTTTGAATTGCGGAACAGCGCCAAGTGGTCCGGGAGTTGTGCTGTTGTCATATCCTACGCTGCGCCTTCCTGCTCCTGCTAAAACACCAAATTCAGGAAAAATAACAGGTTTTACAGCTTTTTCTATAATTCTTTGTGAATTGGAAAAATAAATATCAGACTCGATCCTTATTTCTAAACCGTTTTGAACAACACGAGAACCTTTTTGATTGATGTATACGCCATTCAAAAATTCAGGAACAAAATCAACAGCATCAAAAGAAGTACGATACTCGGTATGCCGACTACCTAAACTGATTCTCGGATTAAACAAAACAACATTTTTTGTTTCTGTTATTTCTGTAGTCGAATAATAATTAGCAATCGTAGCTCCTACTTGCTGTAAAGTTAAAAACGCTTTTGGTGTTACAGCCATTGGCGCATCCGGTGCAGCAACAGCAAGTAAAACCAAATCAGAATTGCTCATGCTGTTGGTTTTGGCTGATCCGAATCCTAAAGACTTTAGTTGCTCGGTTCCATGATTGGTTAACTGACCCAAGCGTTTTGGTGTAAACTCTGTAGTTTGCTGAGCAGGAATAGAACCTTTACCATTTACCAGACTTTTCAGCAGTTTTACGGCATCGCGTTCGCCATAATGTAAGGCTGTAAGCGTGGTCAGTTCCATCGCTTTTTCGTGGGGATTGCTTTGAATCTTATCCGTATTAATTACAGCATCTTCAGTTAGCAATACTGGCCCAAGATTTCCTGGTACGTTTGCATCATAAAAATTATTGTTTGTTAAAGCATTAATTACATTACTGTTTTTGCCTTTTTGAAGATCGTTTGTCAAATCGTCAACAAATTTTTTAGTTTCCGGATGGCGGTTGATATCTCCTTCCTGCAAACTGATCAATGCAAAAAGCGCGCGTCTATAATTCTCATTTGCATTGACTTTAGAAATTCTGTTTCCCGGAAATGTATGTTCGCGAAATTCCGCTGCAGCTTCTTTTTCAGCTTGTAGCTTATTACTGTTTTTAGCTTGCTTATTTGCTAATATTGTTACAAGGCTAATCATGCTTCCGTCAAAATCAATAATTTTCAATTCCGGAGTTTCGCGTATTTCACGTGTGGCTGATGTAATTGTAATTGTATTGGTGAGCTTGGTAGCATAATCACGGGCCATATAGGCTCGGTACACATTTTCTTTCCATTGCTCTTTATTACCTTGGATAGAAGCTGGATTTGCTGCTACAAATGCCCGTAGATTTTTTAGTACCAGCGGATTTTTAGACGTAGTTACAACAGATTGATTTTCAGTTCTAAAACCAATACTTAATCCTTTAGGAAGGCGTTTATTAACCAAATCAAACAGAACAACAACCCCATTTGCACCTTGTTTAGCTACATATTGCAGATCATCGGCACTAAATAATTGTTCGATAGCCAGACCGTTTTTAGCATCATATTTAGTTGTATCTGCTAACATATCAGCAGCCTTAACTGCCGCACCAACAAAGCGAGAGTCTGGCGTATAATTTTGTGTTGTTAAATCGGTGCTGGTTAAATTAGCATTTTGGGGAAGTTTAGTTTTAACAGTATCTTGAGGTGCTTTATAAGGAGGAGAAGTTTGCGCATTAACATTTTTTGATAAAACAATGCAACTGCATAAAATAACAGCACAGAGGCCACGCTTACGATTAAAATAATTTCCGGTAAGGATAGTTTTTTTCATAAATAGGTTTAAGAACGATCATGCAAATAAATTAAGAACTTTTATAATTGCCCATCAGTTACATTTTTACAGCAATTTTTAATTCCAACAATAACTTAATACGCCTCCTGTTACTTAAAGTTATTGTATCTTTAAAATAATAATGACAACTTTAATTGTGATATTTTGTGCAACAGTCCGCAACGTTAGGCGATCTTAAACTCTAAAAAATCTATACACAAATTCTCATTAAACAGCCAATACATTTAATTACATTGGTGAGTAGTTGTTTCCAATACTTCTTTTACCGCCTAAAAATTATTAAGGTTTTATACTTTCCATATTAATAGTCAAACAAAATTTTACAGGTATAAAAGAAGTATCAAAGATTGTTGATAGTATTTAATCAGATTTTTCTTATACCTGATGGGTTTTATAAGTACCGTTGAAAAAGATAGCTGTGCAAACTGAGAAAAGTTAAGTAAGCCGATTTTAAATTGATAAAAATAATTTTAAACAAAGACTATTCAAATGTGCTTTCTACAACATCAGCAAAATTAGTTTATAGCTACTTATAGTCATATTTATCATTTACATAGAAGTTACACAATTTGTATTTATTTTGTAGCCAAATGCAGGTTTGCAAATAATTTATTGTGAATCTAATTTATATAATAAACGTATATAAGTCAGTATTGAGAAATATTGTAAGACTGGTTTTAGAAGGGTATTTAAAGTTTACTGTTTAAGAAATGAATGAAGTTTTAAGTAATTATGCAGGTTATAATATATTTACAAAATCGTTAAACGATTTGCCGCTATTGCCTAAAATTGTTATCAATACAATTAACCAATATTCTTTTTGCTTAGCCGAAGAAGAGGTTGATTTTAAAAACGCTTTATTAGCATCTGATGTTCTATTGCCGGATGGTGTTGGAATTGTAGCTGCTTTAAGATTACAGTCAGGACAAAAAATAAAAAAAATCTCAGGTTCTAATCTTCATTTTCATCTATTAAATAAACTGAATAAAGAGTATGGAAGCTGTTTTTACTTAGGTTCCTCAGAAAAAACATTAAAAAAAATAAAGGAAAGAATAACACTTGAATATCCTAACATCAGAGTTGGCTATTATTCTCCTCCTTTTAAACCTGTTTTTTCTGATGATGACAATGTTAAAATGATTGCTGCGGTAAATCATTTTAAACCAGATGCATTGTTTGTAGGCATGACTGCACCCAAACAAGAAAAATGGGCTATTGAACACAAACATCAACTAAACACAAAGATAATTAGTTCTATTGGTGCTGTATTTGATTTTTATGCCGGAACCATGAACCGCCCAAGCAACTTTTGGATAAAATTAGGTTTTGAATGGCTTGGCCGTTTAATTAACGAACCTAAACGCATGTGGAAAAGATACTTGTATTATGGGCCGATATTTATTTATAACTTAATTAAATACAAAATTAAATATCATCAAAACCATCAATCTAATATTTTAGCTTAGGCTAAATTTTCATTTTAATAAACTGATTTGCTAAATAGCAAATACAAGTTTTTAGTTGATAAAAGAAGTATAAAATATTCAAAATAGAAGTTGAACAGGTTTATAATAAACGCAATACTTCTTTTACTTTGTAATTTCTTTATTGTTGATATCAATAATATATTGGGGAAATAAAAATTTAAACTTTCCACTTAGAAAGTTTAACAGGATGTATGTACAACTTATCTGCCGGAAATCTTTGCATCAGTTCTGTTATATTTTGGTTAAAAGGCTTCATGTCGGCATCATATTTTTCTATTTCCAGTGGCGTATAAAGCCAGTAAATATTTCCGCGTTTACCAATTTCTTTTTCTGTGATTACTTTATCAGAAGCTAATAACAAAGCTGTTGGAATGGCAAATTCTACAAAAAGCTTATTTGTTGCAAAAACCCCGCAATAGTGACAAAACTTTTGAATAGAAGTTTTTGAAACAATTACAATATCAGAATAAGAACCAACTACTGGATAAGCAAGCTTAAACGTTTTGAAGTAGTTGTTTAAGCTAGCAGCATATTTTATTGTAGCTGAAGTTAAAGGAAAAACATCGCCATACAAATCCTGATAAGAAACCGATTTTACTTCATAACCGCGCGCTTTCAATATCGCTTCCGCTTCTTGGTATGATGGCATTTCCTGCGTGTTTTCTACGCCGTAAGCTTGGTGGTCATAGTTTTCAACTAGTTCTTTAATTTTACACCAATGCCATCTGAATTTACCAGTTATACTTTTTACCGGTAAAAAACGCAAAGTATTATTGTTAGTTAAATTGTGCAGCGAATGTATTTCGGGTATATAACTTGAATCTGCTGAAAGATGAAAATATTCCTGGTAATTAGTTTCGTTAATAGCTGGATTAAGGATTAAATCATCTCCCAAAAAAAAATAATGTTCGTACTCGTCTTTAAAATACTTCTTAAACCCTTGCGCTAAATATCCTTGAAAATGCTGCGAACTTTCATAAACAGGTATTACATTTTGTTTATCTCCTTCGTAAAAAGGCACTAAATGATAAATATTAGAAAAACGATCTTTGTAAAGTTCTTCCAATATAGATATGTTTTTATCATACTTATGATTGAAAACAAAAATGAGTGCAACCTTACCGTTCATTATCAGCTTTTTATAAATAAAAATATTATAAAGATACTAAAGGAACGCGATTTTTCTCCTTAATAACTTCATTATAAATATTTAAAAGCTGATTTATATTCAAATCAGGTGTGTAATTGGAATCGTATGTTTTGCGGGCATTTAACCGATATACTTGTTTTTGTTCTTCAGTCAAATAATGCCATACATCTAAAGCTTTTTTAAAGTCCTTTTCATTCTGAGATTCAAAATGAAGTCCATTGTATTCTGCAATAATCATGGTTTCCATAGCACCCAACTTGGATGAAATTACTGGTGTGCCACAGGCAAAAGATTCAATAATAGTTAAAGGCATACCTTCATACCAAATAGAAGGAAAAATAAGTGCTGTACAATTTTGCAATAAATCAAAAACTTCTGTTTTGTTTAAGCTACCTAAAAATTCTATGTTTGGATACTTGGAACTATAATTAATTACTTCATTTTTTAACGGACCATTTCCGGCAATTTTAATTTGATAACCGCACGAAGAAAACACTGATAAAAGAAGCATGATCCCTTTTTCTTTTGAAAGCCGGCCAACATATAAAAAATGATTATTCGCTTTACGTTCTTTTAATATCGGAACAGAACAAAAATTAGGTTTTATTACAAGCTGGCTACTTATTAAGCCTAACTTAGAATTCAAAAATAGTTTTCTTGCATGTTCACTCAATAGAATAAACCGGTTACACATTTTCCAAGTACCCAACTTTTGATGCAGATACATAGATAAACCTACCCACAAAGTAATTAACTTGGAATTTTTATAAACACCCAATTGTACTGCTTTCCAAGGGAAACTTTGATGAAGAGAATCTAAAAAAAGTTTGCCATTATGAAAAAGAATACCCGATGGACAAAGTAAACGATAATTATGAAGCGTAGTTACAAATGGAATTTTACTTCTTTTAATGGCATAAATTACAGATGGAGATCCGCCGAAATGTAAGTTATGAATATGCACAATATCGGGCTGAAAAGTGGATATTGTTTTTT
This sequence comes from Janthinobacterium lividum, assembly GCA_050955045.1. Lineage (GTDB taxonomy): Bacteria > Bacteroidota > Bacteroidia > Sphingobacteriales > Sphingobacteriaceae > Mucilaginibacter_A. The sequence goes on from JBPBQV010000001.1 coordinate 271,587, forward strand.
TTGTTTCTGAGTAAGATTGAATATTAAATGGTAAAGTTAAAAGCTTTAGTAACGCATTTTGATAATTGTTAAATTCTAATAATTTTACCGTAATACCAGCTGATTGTAACAACTTAATTTCTTCGGCAACAACTGTATCTTCCCCTCCTTTATACTGGTAACTTGTATGAATTATTAAAACCTTCAAAATAATTTATGTTGGTGCTAAGCTAATTTTTCTGTTTAATTCCATTGCAGATTCTATTGCTTTATCCATATTATAATATTCCCATTCTGCAAATCTGCCTAACAGGTATACGTTATACTTGGCCAAATGGGTTTTTAATTCTTGAATTTTATTTCTGGTTTCCTTGTGTTGAATAATGTATGAATTGGGTTCATGATTAAAAGCAAGTGGTTTCAAATTTCCGGGCAAATTCTGCAATTCTGCCAGCATAGTTTCCTGGTCTTGTTTGCCCGAAAATTCAACTACACAAGTTTTTCTATTCGTGCCTTCATTATTAGTATCACTAAAATTTCCGGTATAAATAATACGATGCGCTTTAAACTTTTCCTCCGGAAGATATAACCAGGAAATATCGTTGTCATCTGTTTCGCATAAAACATTCGATGTGCCGTTGGAAGGAAGGTCAGCAACACTTTTTAAAGCAACTTTTAAATCCTGATCATCAATATAAATGATTTGATGCAGTTGCCGTACATCTCCGCAGTAAACAATTACATCTGTTTGGATACTTCCGTTGACAGCTAATTGATTATTATCCACCGAAATATCAGAAACCTGATAAGAAAGCAGGATGTTTTGCTGCTCGGCCAACCGGTTAACAATAAACTGAGAACCATCTCTTTTAGGATAATAAAAAGAAGCATGTACCATAGTACTTTCTTCTTTTTTGATAATATTGCTGATAATTACCTCTTTAATTTGCGGCATCGGTAGCTTTCCGTCCAGCCATTCTAATGGTACTTTACTGATATCGGTATGCCAGATTTTAGAATTGTACGGACCGAAATAAATGCGGTATAAGTTTTCGCCGAAATTACCAATCAAAAAATCTTTAAAATTATCGTAACTACCGGTTTTATCTTTTTCGGCAACTATCATCGCAAGCAGTTCTTCTACAATTGCGCGTGTTTCATTTTCCGGAAGCTGGTGTAAATAATTTTCTAAAGGATAACCAATTAATTTATCGTTTAATAGAATTTTAGCATTTCGTGTTGCTTTTAAAAACTCTTCATCGCGGTTAAAATGCTGCCAAAACCAATCTAAAACCTTTTGATCTTTGCTGTTAAAAACATGTCCACCAACGCGGTGAAACAAGTTTCCATCAATCCTATCACATTTAATTAAGCCACCTGTTTTATCAGATTTTTCTAAAATTTGCACTTCATAGTTATCGGCCAGCATTCGGGCGATGCTCAATCCGGAAACGCCTGATCCAATTACTGTCGCTTTTTTCATTTGAATAATTGTTGCAAAATTGAATATACTAATACTTCTTTTATCGCTTAAAAATCAGCATCGACTTTTATTTTTAAGCGATAAAAGAAGCATCCGAAATAGTCAATTACTTTTTTTAAATCCGGAACTGAACTTAATGAGTTCGTTAATAATTTTTCGCGAAGCTAAAACAGGTAAACTATAGGGCCTTTTCAGCTGCTTTTGCAAAGAGGGTTCAATCACGTCAATACCACAAAACTTGAATTCTCTTTTTGTCCCTGCATCTTGCGGCGTTTGCAAATAATCTATGCCAAAAGTATTGGTAGATTCTTCATCAAAACCAATATTTGTTCCTTTGGAAATAATTGGATAAACCACTTTATACTGATGTTCTGAAACATGAACCTGCATCTGGATATCCCAGGTAGAAATTGTTCCGTTGATTTCTTTTTTAACCATCCGGTACAAATCCATTCCTTCTTTATTCAATCGACTTTTAAAGTTTGGAGAAGTGTTTAGGATATTACTCAATCCTGCTTTATCCCAAATTACATTTTTAACCCGATCAGACCAGCTAGCCCAACCATAAGAACAAAACCGGTTTGCAATAATGCTATCGTAAGAATAGTTCCCTAATTTTAAAGGGAAAGCAAAACCAGTTACACAAAATACAGATTTTTCGTTTTCGTAAAAATCTAATCCATCCAGCAAGTATTTTACATAATTGGGCGTAACAACTAAATCATCTTCCACAATAATAAAACGATCATAGTTGTTTGAAAGATAAGTTAAACCGGTGTGAAAGTTTGGGCCTGTACTAAAATTTTTATCCCGATAATGCTTGTGAACATTCTTAAACCCGATAAGCGAATCAATATAAGCACGAGTTTCTAAAACGCCTTGTTTGTCTTTTTCTCCTTTGTAACCATCCGCAAAAAATATAATATCCATGGAAGCACATTCCGGATTTTTAAGTAATGCTTCCATTGATGCTTTTAATTTGCTGGCTCTTTTATAGCAAAAAACTCCTATAATCGTTTTCTCCATTTTTTATTTTTTAAAAGTATCCCAAATAAAAGGAAACAAAGTTTTGAGCCATAATTTTACAAATGCTGCTGCATATGATTTTGGAAAATGCGCTTTGATAAATCCTAAATACTCTTTATAAGCCAAACCTTTCGGACTTTTTAAATACGCAATTCTTTCTTTTAAAGTTGTATTGGCAGATTTCCAGTTGTTGCCATGATCATCAATACAAGTTCCTAAAAAACCGGGTGCAACTACTAAATTGTAGCCTGCTTTTTTTGCTTTGATCGTATAATCATAATCTGCCAGCCCGTGTGTGAAGTCTTCTGATAAAATCCCCAAGTGTTTAACAATCTCAGCAGGAACCAATAAAATATTTGCATTGGCCACATCACAATACAGATATTCTGTTTCACTGTACACAAAAGAACCTTCGCTCCAGCTGTTTTTATCCTGCAATTTTCTGCCTCCGTAGGATATCTTTCCGGTTTCATCGTCGGCTGTACTTCCAATGCAAATTGCAGGTTTTAACCCTTTACTTTTGATATAATTACTGCAATTCAGTAAGGTAGAAATGGCTGTTTCTTTTAAAAGTGTGTCATCGTTTAACAACAAATAATAATCTGCGTTAGATGACAATGCTTGTTTCCAAGTGTATCGCATTCCGCCTGCCCAAAACAATGAACCATTTCCATGATAAATATTTACTTCCGGAAAATCATTTTTAACCGCATCTGCTGTACCATCTTTGGAAGCATCGTCTGTCAAAAAAATCTTTAAAATTAAATCTTCAGGTAGCTGCTGGTTTTCCAGGCTTTGTAAACAGGATAGAGTTTTTTGCTTTCTGTTGAATGTTGTCAGGAGTACGGCTATCGTCATATATCACCAATAATCATGCTGCTTTTAGCAGTAGTTTTTTAACAACAGGAAGTTTATTGAACCTTTTTTTCAGGGCTTTGTAATAACTCACTGTATAATATTTCAGCTTCATTCTGAAAGGTAGTTTTGGTACATTTACTGCTTTTTGAACAGCAGCAATATAATTTTGGTTGTTGATATTTAAACCATAATTGCTGCTTTTGTTGAAAAAAAGATTATATAACGTATGTATTCCAAATATTTTTTCTGAAGGTAAATGCCAGATGCTTAATTGCGTATCTGAAGGTTGGACATCGCGGTAGAAAACAGGATTCGTCCAAATTCTCCGCATAAAAGAAGCATCATTGCTTGCACGGAAACCATTTTTGAAATACAGATAGCTTAAAGTATGCGCTTCTTCATTAAACTTTATCTGACCTTTTTTATTACGTTCTAACAGAACCGGCCACAGCTCTGTAAAGTCTTGGTAGATTTTATGAATATTTTTAACGCTGCAAAGCAAAAACTCACCCAAATGATAATCCGGTATTTCAGAAATTTCTGTTCCCAACAACTCCTGATAAATTATTTTCAGATCATTTCTGCTTAAACCGTTGATGACATACTCTGGTTTAACCGGATCTTTAAAAGAGATAAAACCTTGCGGAGCCGCCGCCGCAAATAAACTTTGTACAGGCTTAATAAAGATGCAGTCAGAATCTAAAATCAGATAGTTATCATCTAAATTTTGGTCATTTTGGGTGATGTATTCTAGAATAGAAAACTCGTAAAACTGGTTTTGAAAAGAATCAAAATAACTTTTGGGCGTTTTATATTTAAAATCTGTGTGAATAACCTGTACATCAAGTTCATTTAAAATATCACCTACAGGGCGGCCATCAATAATTGGTAATTGAGCCGCATTGGTAAACAACAAGTGTTTTTCATTTTTATTAAAACGCTTGCTGGTAATATAAAACACTAAAATGCAACGCCAATAAATATTTTGATGTTTTTGAGAAGAAGACAATGATCCGGAAGCCTGAGGAAAATTACCTTCATCACCTTTTTTATCTGCACAAAGCCAGGTACATATATAATTCATGATTGATCAGATGCTGTTTTTAGTGCGTATTTAATTCGGAAACTGTTTTTCTGGGTTTAAAAATTGGCTCTGGTAAGTTAACTACTGGTTTTTCTGTATTATATTCTTCTTCAACTACGTCTTCATCGGCTCGTTCATCATCTTTTTCCAGATAATATAAGCATAAACCAACGTGGCCCCAGAAAACAGTTTGCGGTACATAACTTAAAGAAAATAACAAACCTGACATGCAAAATGCAATGAGGATAATGGTTGGTTCTGAAAGTTTTTTGCTAAATGCCCTTACTGCAATATAAAATAAAAACGAGTATTTAAACAGTAATCCAACTATACCGTGGTAAAAAAGCACTTCCATAAAACCTTCATGAAAATGTTGACCTGTTTTTTCCGGCCACCAATCAACCATTGGGTTTGGCATTTCAAATCCTTCAAAAGTCCAACCGAAAATAGGACGTTCTAAAAAAAGCGTACCATAAACTTCGCGCTGCTCCACACGGAAACGGCCTGTACTTTCCTGCTGGTTTGGATCAAAAATCTCACTGAAACGCTTGCTTAAAAAATCTGTTAATTCAGGAAATAAGGTATCAATAAAAAAATAAGTAAAAATTAACAAGACAACACCACTAACGGCCAAACTTGCTATCCTGGGGATCTTCTCTTTGTTTACCCGCATACTGATTCCTAGATAAATGAAAAGCGCAAAAATGCAACTGCTCCAAACAGAGCGATGCTGATGAACCAAGATAACAATGAAACAAAAAGCAAATGGAATTATATCCAACGCTTTTTTTGTTTTGATGAACTTGTGCAAGTACCACAAAAAAGGAAGAATCATCATGAAAATGGACGTAGCATGAATAATCCGGCCATCACCGGAGAATACGCCTAAATCCTGTAAATCCAAACCTTCTAAACTGAAAGAAAATCCCCTTCCATAAATCACCATAAAAATGATATAGGTGTAGAGATAAAATTTGGCCATAAATTCCAGCAAATCAAAATCATACGTTCGGCACAAATTTTTGATAAATAGGGAATAGATTGCAGGAAACAGTACGTAATACATGGTTAATTGCTGAAAATAAGTATTAAAAACCTGCAGTGACTCAACCACAAGCCGCAGCATTAAAAGCGAAAATATACCGATGAAAATTTTCTCGTTATACTTATATTCATTTATGGTGTATAACATATAACCATAAATTACGAAGCCGAAAACTTTTTGATAAGGCTGAATAATAGCAGAAGTCGGCGCAAATAACCAAGAGAAAATCTGCTCCATAAACAAATATCCAAAGAACAGGATTACAAACTCTTTTAGTGTAAAGCGGTAATTGAATATTTTGATGATTGTATTCATTTTACTGAAATAGATTTCTGCAAATCAGATTTCTTTATAAATTTATTAATCAATCCTGATACTTTATTTACAATTCTGGGCAGCAAAGTAGTAAACCGGAGATAAGTTAAAAGCCAGTTTAACTTTCTTACTTTTAAACTACTTCTTTTATCGCTCCATTTTATTTTTCGTTCATTATGCAGATACATTTCCTGAAAAGTTTCTTCTTTTTCGGGAATGATAGCACGATAAATGTCTGCTTTCCGATCAACAATTTCTTTATTGATGTAGCCAAGATGTTTGATTCTAAAATCTGTATTTATCCGTAACCCGCTGATGCCTTTTACATTTGGAGAATCAATGATAAAATCTTCAAAATAACCTTTAGGTGATTCTCGCCATAGAACGCGGTCATGCCCGGAAGAATAAATTAAACGTGCTTTTGAACCGGCAAAATGTTCGCGGTCTATAAAGTGGAACCGTCTGAACCCGTATTGATTAATTGCTTTACGGTTCATTAACCTGTCAAAATCTACACGGGTAAGCTCCGGTTCAAAAATTTCATCTACATCTATCCACAAACACCAATCAGGTTTCCGTTTACGAGCCATTGCATAAACCAAGTTCTTGTCGCGGCCTTCGTTGAAACCTTCCGTGCACACTATATTTACAACTTTAGGATGTGCTTTCAAAAGTTCAAAAGTTCCGTCAGTAGAGCCATTGTCTACAACTACAATTTCGTCAACTAATTTTTCTATATTTTCCAGCCACTCCTGCACGAAAAATATCCCGTCTTTTACACGAAGCAATAAAACCAGTTTGGGCATAGTTTAAAACTTATTAATTTAGCTAAAAGCTACAAAATTTAAATACAGTTTGTGTGTTAAGCTCTTTTCAATTTGTAAAAAGGTCCGGTTATAAACTTATCTTTTAACTCTTTTACTGTTGTACGTATTTCAGCATCAAAAAGTAAAACCATCAGCAAAAAGAAAATACTAAATAAAGAACCGCTAACCAGCAATTTCGGTAAATAAACCCGTGCAGAGAAAAGATATTCTACCAGGAGTTTACAGCCCCAGCCAGCTAACAAACTTAACGGAACAATTAATGCCCAACTGCTGATTATACTTTTTAGTAAAGCTGTTTTTAGGTATCCTAATTTATAAAGGCGATAAGAAAAATAAGAAACATCTGTTACCGCTCCAATACCTATAAAAACACAGAGTGTACCTACAATTCCATGTTTTTGAGCTACAAAATACATTACAGTCCCTAGCAATATTCCTTTTATCATATTAATTAGGCTGTTCATTTTAATGTCTCCTAAAGCGTAACACATGTTAGACATAAAATAACCAATCAGGCCCAGAAAAAAGTTTGCTATTAATAAGTGTAAAACAGTATCACCGGCATATTTTGAACTTCCTGTCCAAACAGAAATCAGGTTACGATAAGTAAGCCAAAACATAAAGGATGTAAAAAGAATGGCGTAAGAATATAGTCGAAAGTTACTGCCGATAAATTTGATGATATTTTCCTCATCTCCTTTACCTTTTCCGTGGGAAATTAAAGGCATTAAGGCTACCGAATGCCGGCCAATTAAACCGGAAGTCATGTTGATGGGCCGTTTATTGATTTCATAAACTGTAATCATACTTGGAGGGATAAAACGGGCGAGCATAATCATATCTATACTGCCGGATAAACCGATGATAATTCTGGAAATTGAAGTAAAAGAAAAAATCTTAATAAACTTTCTGAAAAAAGGCATGTTGAAATCCATTTTCAGGTTTTCCTTTTGCATCACACTCCGCATAGAAACGATGTTGTAGATATTTATAAATACAGCTCGTATTAGATTGGAAAATGCAATCGAAATCACCCCAAATCCCTGATACAGAAACAATATGTTTACTACCAGAAAAAGAACATTTGCTAAAACTGTAGCCTTTGCCACATCAGCAGAATTTTGTAAACCCTGGTTAATGCCTGACATGCTGAACGAAACTAAAGACATGCCAATAGCAAAAATAGAAAGCATTAAGGCTGTTTGCAAATGTGGGTAAATTGACACATCTTTATTAATGATTGTACCCAACAGAAAATAAAATACAAAGCCCACTATTACAGATAAAACCAAAATTATACTCGAGGCAACAATGCCCGAGCCAATGGTCAGGCCGACTTCTTCATTGAGGTTTTTACCGCGTAATTCGGCAATTTTTTGTTGTAATACATCGCCAATACCTGGATCTGCTAACGTTATCCATGCTAAAACGTTTCCGGTCGCCAGCCAAATTCCTAACGTTGCAGAATCAATATGTTTTATATATAACGGCAATAAAATGATGGAATTGAAAATATTAGTTAGAACATAACCATATTGAAAGACAAAATTCCACTTTAGAACATTTTTATTCATGAATGAAGAGTACTACTTTTTGTTGAAAACCAATAATAAATTTAGCTAAAGGAGCGATGATCAATCTGGAGATAGTTTTTGTTGCTAATCTTTTATATCTTTTGTTAAAACTAATGATGATTATCATCTTTCGATTTGCAAATAATTTAAACATTACGTACCTTGATATTAATACTGCTACAAGCAAAGTAAGTTACAATTGATTTGGCAAGATGCTTCTTTTAGCAATATAAATTTGCTGATAATATCAGTTTTTTTCCAAAATCAAATATTAAGGAAATTCATCTTTATCATCGACGAAACATCGGTTAAGCTTTTATCAGTCAAACGATAATACTCCTTTTATCACTTAAAAATCTGATTTTATAATAAATCAAGAAAAAAATACGAAGCCTTAAATTTTAGTTGATAAAAGAAGTACAAGAAAAACTAAATAACAACTATCAATACCAGATGATTAAAGATCATTTGGTGTGAGCAGGAAGCGATTTCTTACTTTTCTTTTCATCATAAGTATAACCATATCCATAACCGTAGCCATATCCGTAACCGTATTTATTTCCAATTCCTCTGTTTGATACACCATTAAACACGATTGCTGCGTTGTTTAATTTATTCAACCTATTGTTCTCGTCTATTCTTTCAATAAATACTTTTGGTGTAAATCCGTGGCGTACGATGTAGAGCGTTGCATCGCAAAAAGGCGAAACAATATAAGCATCCGAAACAGGCCCAACAGGCGCAATATCAATTACAATATAATCAAATATGCCATCTAAGTAATTCAACAAATCTTCCGCTTTTCCATTCATAATCAACTCTGAAGGATTTTTAGGAAGTTTTCCGGTGGAAACAAAAAACAGGTTTTCGTCTATTTCTGTCTGCCTGATAATTTTTTCAGGCCCGATTGTTCCCTGTAAATATTCTGTAACACCTACATGGTTCGAATCAATGTTGAGTTTAGTTGCCAACGATGGATTATTTAAATCAAAATCTAACAAAACAACTTTTTTACCGGTTAAAGCAAGACTAATAGCTAAATTAGTTGCAACAAAACTTTTTCCTTCTCCAGAAATGGCAGAAGTTACTAAGATGCGCTTTTGTTTAGCACCTATTCCTAAATAATTCAGTGTTGTTCTTAATTTTCTAAATTGCTCTGCAATTAACGTTTTTTGGTTATTGCCAATAACAATTGCATTTTTCGATTTTTCAGCAGTTATTTCACCAATTACCGGTAGCTGTGTTAAGCTTTCAATTTCTTTCTGAAACATTACTTTGCTTCTCAACGTCTCTTTTCCTACCACAATTCCAAATCCTGCTATCAATGCCATCAGGATTGAACTTAAATAAACAAACTTTTTCTTTGGACTAACCGGATATTCGGATGATTCTGCACGGTCAACTACCTTACTGCCAAATAAGTCAGAAACGTAAGATAATTCTGTTTCTTCTTTCTTTTGTAGCAGAAATGTGTATAGATTGCTTTTGATAGTTTGTTCCCGGTTGATATCAATTAACTGCCGTTGCGTTTCCGGCATTGAACTTAATACAGAAGAGTAAGAACTATTTGTAGAAGACAAGTTGTTTTTACTTGCTTGTAAACTAGCTCGCTGATTTTGAAGATTAGACAGGATTTGAGGTCGAATTTTTTCTATTCTATCCCGATAAGATACATAAAGCGGGTTATTTTCCCCAGTGGTTTTTCTTAAACTTTCTGCTTCAATTTGCAAATCATAAACGTTTTTAACCATTTGCTCTAAACCGGGATCGTTTACTCCAACAGTTGATGGTACAATACCGTTAGACAAATCTTTCGATTTTACATAACCTTCAATTTGGTTTAATACGGATAATTGTGTGTTGATTTCACTTACTTTCTGATCATTAGTACTTACATTTTGTAAAAATAATTTTCCCTGAGTATCAACATCTACTGCACCTTTGGAAGAACGGTAAGCTTGTAATTTATGTTCAATCAAAACCAGATCATCCTCTACATGAGCAAGCCGACCATCAATAAATTTAGAAGTATTGCTGGCAAGAATATTTTTTTCGTTGATGATAGATCTATTATAAACGCTAATCAGTTCGTTTACAATATCTTCTCCACGTGCAGGAATCTCGTCAGTAAAACTAAGGTTAACAATACTAGACAATTTATTAGCAGCAGTAACTTTTAACCTGGAAGCCAGAGATGATACTACCTTTTTCGGATCAACAATGGAAAAATAGAACTTTTTTTCTGTATCGGCAGCAGTTTTGTACCGGTTCTTTTTAAATTTTAATCTTCCGTATGGTGTATTTACCCATTCATCGAACAGGTAAGAGTTTTTCCCTATTTTAATACTGTTTTTATCGGCATTAAAATAAACTTTGTCAACTTCTTTAATGTTATTGCTATCTGCAACAATAATAACTGGAGAATTTGTATAGGCAGAAACAGTTTTAAACCTTTGTTCTTCAGAAACTGGAGCGTACAGGTTTAAATTTTTTACCACCTCAGTTAAAAGTGTTTTGGATTGAATAACCTCCATCTCGTTATCAATAATTTTTTTAGGAGATATTAAATCCAGCGATTCTAAAGTTTTTGAATCTTCCGAACCCTTCTTTTCATCTTTTATAAGTATACGGGCATTTGTTTCGTAAGCAGGTACCGTAAATTTTAAATAAAACCAAGCACCAGTTAAAGCTACTAATGTAAGCAGTAAAAATAGTGGCCAATAAGGCAAATATCTAAATATGAAGCTGCTGCTAAAATTAGAATCTTTATCTTCTGAAATCTTTCTGTTCATAGTTGTTGAAAATAATTATCGTAATATTCGATCAAGTATGATTGCCAGGAAAGACAATCCGCTTAAAACGATAGGCAATATATATGCTGATCTTCCAGACCCAGCAACCTTTGCTTTGTTGGCTTCCACAATAACAATATCGTTAGATTTTAAGTAATAATATTGTGAATAAAAAAGCTGGTTCGAATTTAAGTTCAACTTCTTTATGGTTTTTTTTCCATTATCTTCTCTAATTACCGTGACATTGTCTTTTCGGCCATAAATAGTTACATCACCAGCCAAACCAAGTGCTTCCAGGAGAGAGATTTTTTCACTTGGCACATTAATTACGGTTGGATGCCCGACTTCTCCTAACACACTGACTTTGAAATTCAGTTGTCTTACCACCACTACCGGATCAACCAGCAGCTTTTGGTCTAAAAGGCTTTTGGTAATTTTATCTTTAAGCTGAGTAGTTGTTAAACCAGCAACTTTTATATTACCAATTACCGGGAACTGAATATTACCATCCGTATTAACCAGATAACCTGGCGATTGCAGATTGATACCGGACGCAGATGAAGAACTGACGTAAGAATTATTAGGCGTATTAAAAATAGCAGACGCATTGGGATTCAAACTACTTACTGCAATACTCAATAAATCATTAGGCTGGATGTAGGTTAAAGGTGCATCGTTTCTGGAAACAATAGTAGTATCCTTTTGATTAGAAAAATAAATTGTTTTTTTTACATCGGCGCAGGAGGAAATCAATACCACGCAAGAAATTAACAAAAAAAGGATTCTAAAATTTAACTTCATCATATATAATAATTATAAAAAATTCTGCACCGTGAAACAAATTGACGGAAAACCATCTATTTATATTAAAGCCTGTTTAAATCAAACTCAAACAATTTAGTGATACTTCTTTTATGCCTGTATTTTGCATCTATGTAATAATACAAAAAAGGAAGAAATACTCCTGTTTTTAAGGCGATAAAAGAAGTATTTAACTAAACCAGTTGATTTAAACAAACTTTCAATTATTTTGAATAAGCAGATTTATTTGCTTACTTCCTTCAACTTAATTTCGACCCTCCTATTTTTCTGACGGCCTTCTTCTGTTTTATTTGTAGCAATAGGTATGGTACTGCCATAAGGTATTGCTACTATACGATCCTTTTGTACGCCTTTTGCTATCAAATAGTTTTTAACTTCTACAGCTCTTTTTTCGGATAATACCCAGTTTGGTTTGTACTGTCCGATAGAATCTGCATGGCCGCGCAGGGAAACTACATAATCATCTTCAATGATCAATTTAGCTAGTTTATTTAAATTATTATTGTAATTAGCCCGGACAGAAGCTTTTGCAAAATTGTATTCAATGTTACGCGTTACTTCTGCAATTAATGCGCTCTTATCATCCCGGAACGTTTTCCGGACTGTTTTTTTTGATGTATGAACATCAATTGCTTTTACACCTGCAAAAAAAAGCAGCATTGTTAATGCTGCTGTAAAAAATACATTGGTTTTCATAAATAATTGATTTTAATGATTAATGTGGAAGTATACACACGTTGAAAGAATATTTGTTTTGATAAATTATATATAACATTGAATATTTACGCAGTTATATAGCAAACAGATTTTAAGAAAACCCGTACAGTAACTCAACTATTTCTAAATTGTTTAAAGTTGAATTTTAACTGGTTTAAGTATTTGTTTTAACATGCTTTTATAACAAAACAAGTAGGTAAAATAATATTATTACATAAAACGTAAATAAATTATCTATTTGATTAGCAATAAGTTCCAACTGATAGATAAACAATTGACTTATTTAATTTATACCGCTTTTAGCAAAGTTTTTTTATATCCTAATAACTTTTAAGCTATAATTGTCGTTAAAAAGAGGTAAATAAATGCAAAAAATAGTCTTTGCATTTAAGTAAAAACTAATATAGATACATCTTTTAATTTAATATAACACTAAATTGCTGTATTTAAACAAGTACTTATCAGCTTCATTAATACATTCTATGAAAACACTTTATTGTATATTGTTGTCCATATTTATTTCTCATTTTGCACAAGCACAACAAGTTACAAAAGTTGAATGTTGTGTGGAAATTGGGGGTAAAGCATCGATTATTATCAATGATAACAGCAGTAGTGGATCCGCTCAGGCTACCTCTCCCGTTAATACCACTACTGTTAATGGTGGCTTTGATTTTAAATTAGATGTTTCTGCCAATACTTCTGCCGGTGTTTATAATACAAACGATGTTTTAATACGTACGCTATGGAGTGGTGTTAGGTATGAAGCTGGATGTTATACTGGGAAGTGGGATGGTTATTTAGATGATGGGACTACGTTGGCTGCTTTGGGAAGTTATACGGTAAAAGTTGTTTCTAACAACATCCTGCCAACATGGGAAGGCTCGGTAGGCAATACATCTTTAAACCTAACAGGGCCAAATATCCATAAAGGTTATTTCCCGATGCAGTGTATTGCCATCACAAGTAGCAACCTTTATTATGGTTCGGGCTATAGCGAAGCGCAGTCATCCAACCATTACGCTGCTTTAAACAACATTCAGGTAAGAAGTGATGCGCTTTATGGTGCCACCACACAATCCACTTACTTCTGTTGCAGCGATAACACCAATGTTTATTGGGGCGGTATAGATGCCAACAGTGGCACTTACCAGACCGATCCTACTTTTCCAACCTTTATCAACCAGAACCTATTTATACATAAAACAAGTTTGAACAATACTCTAGCTTCATTTTCTCAAGGCACTTCTTACCAGGTCAACCACGGCACAAACTACAATAGTGTTGTCGGAATTACTTCATCAGGCACCAATAATACGAATATAACTGGGATGGATGTCCAGAAAAATGGGAACTTTTTGTTTGTTGCCTTTGGTAAACTGAACCGGCTTTTGGTTATTGATAAAAATACCGGTGCCACTATTCAAACGCTTACCATAAACAATATTGGGTCTGTTGCATGTGATTATTCCGGCAACCTTTGGGTAGGTACTGCAACTGCTAATGAAGTTAGCAGTACCTTTGCCATTACGCAAGGCAGCAATGGCATAATAAAAAAATATACAATCAATAGCTCAACCGGCACCATTACGCCTACAACAACTGTTATAGGTAATTATACAAATTATAAAAAAGGCTTTAGTTATGATTCCGAACAGTTTGCCATTTCCCCAGTTACAGGCAATTTGCGCCTAACAGATGTTGTAACAAATCAATTTAAACTATACAATGCCTCAAACGGTAACCTGATTTCTACAAAAGGTGTGGTAGGCGGGTATGCGAACGGCCCTGCTGTTAGTTACGATAAATTTATGATGACCGGCTTTCGGGACGGTGCAAAACCGTTTATTGCTTATCAGGCAGATGGAACATGGTGGGGCAACGATTCAATGAATTTTAGGACAATACATTTTACCGAAGCAGGAGATTTTATTGAACAAATAGCCTACTTAGGGCGCGTAAGGAATGTTACCGTAGATAAAAACGATGCCACACGCATTTTTGCCAACTTTAACGAGTTTAAGAGGGACTATACTAAAACACTTGCCGGTACAAACGGTAGCTGGACACTGGCAAACAACTGGTATTACGGCTTAACAGAAAACCAGGTGAACGATTATACTGGGTTCCAGGAGGTTGCCACTTTACCCAATGGCCGGACGTATGCTAATGGTGTGGGAAACATTAAAGAATTAACAACCTTCGGATTAAAGGAAACAGGTGTGGAAGGTGCTTTTTTTGATAGCAATCTAAACCTTTATAAACAAACCCAATTTACCGGTGCAACAGAAACTAATACCATATTCCAGAATTTAAGAACGGGTTTTGATGCTTCGGGTAACCCTATTTATTCCGGTTTTACAACTTATTGTACTACTCCAACCTATAGTTTCCAAAAACCTATACCTTATAATAATGCACTCCATGTTGATAAGGTTAACCCCGATAAATGGATATTCTGGAAAGGCAACAATGATGACGGCCTTCACTTGGGCAGTATCAAAAGAGGCCAGAATAACTTTGAATGGATGGCCACGCCTTCAACCTTCAAGGGAGACCCTACCTATCAGGGGGCCTATCCATTAGATGGCACTTTAGACATTGGCAACTATAAAAACAACAACAACTCACCCGCACATTACCTGGACAACTTTATAATCTGGAACGACCACGGCGAGTTTTATAGAGGCGGACAAGAACAGCCAAACATCTGGAATATGTTTACAGATTCTGGCCTATTCCTGATAAATTTTGGCGAAGAAGTAAGAAGCCCAGGCGGCGTTACAGCTGGGGTTTGGGAGGCTGGGAACACTTTTTCAAGCGGCATGGCCAAACTTGGGAATATGTACAAAGGTTTCTATTCGGATGAAAGCTACCACAGCGGTATTGGCGAATATACACTGGACAATATTGGCAGCGTGTACACAATCAGCATCCCACTTACAGTAAGTGCTGTAATCAGCAAAAATGTCGATGCAGCGGATATAATGGCCGAATTGCCTTTCCGTTCTTCTGATTTTACCGGCGGAAACGGTTGGACAAAAACAAGTCTTAATGGTTTTAATATCAAAACATCTGTCCTTGCTTACAAAAAAAACAGTGTCGACCTGTACATAACTGCGAACAATAGCCAAGATAATTTTTTAACGCGCGATTTAGGCAATAATAACACTAATGGCTGGACAGTAAGCGGCAAAGCATATTTTCAGTACGGCAGTTACAACGATAACGATGCAATGGCTATAAAAGTTTTTGATGTTAACGGCAAAGAGCTAGTTAGGTTTAGGGTAACAACTGATAATACTTATACAAAAAGAGTTATTTTCAATAATAACGTGGTTTTGTCCACACCCTCAAGTTCTGCTTTAGCCGTTATGCTCAACTCCTTGCAGCCTTTTTCAATTAACAATTCTGACGGGCAAATACAGGTGATTTTCGCCAATTATTCAGCCATTGTCACTACGCCCTTTGAACAAGGTGCAGACTTTACAAAGCCCGCAAAAATACAGGTCAAACTGAATGCGGGTGATGGAAGAGTTATCGATATTTCGGAGCTGAAATTTAAACTAATTAATGAAAAAAACTAATCACCTATAAATATGTATTTTTACCAACTAGATTAATTTCTTATACAATACATAAATTTGGAAATTATTATTAAAATATTTATACTTTCAATAAAACCTTTTCATAAACCTTCTTCGTTTGCATTGCTGTATTTTCCCAAGAAAAATTTTTAAGTTGTTCATATCCTTTTGCAATCATCTCTTCACGAAAAGTCGGGTTATTCACAACACTTTTTAAAGCGTTTAACATGGATTCCGGATTCTTCGGATCGAAATAAACAACAGCATCTTCTCCAATTTCAGATAAAGAACTTGTATTGCTAATTATAGCAGGACAACCACAACTAAACGCTTCCAAAACAGGCAGACCGAAACCTTCATACATGGAGGGAAATACAAAAGCAATGGCATTTTTATAAAGATATATTAATTCGTCATCATTTACGAACTTTGTATGTACAGAATCTTGAATGCCTAACTTGTTGAATAAATATTGTTCAGAAGCATTGAAAGGCGAACCTGTACAAACAATATTAATATTTTTATTTGTAAGTTTTAAAGATGCAAACATTTGCGCAAAAAACAGAAAATTTTTATAGTCAAGCCTTCCTCCAACAAACAGCAAATACTTTTCAGGAATTGTATTTTTAAAAGCCTCTGAGACATTTTCTATTTCTTCTTCTAATGAATTTGCTAAATAAATTACATCAATTTTTTGTTCGTTAACATTAAAAATATTAATCAAATCCTTTTTGGTATTCTCAGAAACTGTAATAATTCTATCCGCCCTGTTTATCACGGCTTTATTTTTATCTGGCTGGTACATCATCATCTCCGGGAAAACTTGGTTAATCAGATCATGAACAGTTAAAACATAAGTTTTATCACCAATATAGTCCATAAAGTAATCATCAAAATAAGTAGGATGAAATATATCGAAATTACCTTCTTTTATTTTTTTAATATTTAACGCTTTATTTTTTTCATATTCCATAACTGAGAATTGTTCTTTATGAATCTTATTCTTAAATCTATACAATAACTTCTCTTTTGTATAAGCCAATTTAGATAAAATACCAATATTATCGCTTAATCGAAAAGGGTCAGGCGTTAATCTATTGATAAAATAAGGATGGGTTTTTAAATAAATATTGCTGGAATAAATAATTGGAATTTCCCAACTAACGTCATCGTCTTTATCAAATTGAGTAATAAGTTCATAAATATATCTTGAAATCCCTCCTACTTTTTGGTTAGAAAATATTTGGAAGTCATATAAAATTTTCATGTATAATTAAGTTAAAGCGCGTATGTATATTTTTATTACAATAAAGTAGTGCAAACCTTCAATTTAATAATTTTCATTATTTCGATATTAAAGTAAGCGCTGTTTTAAATTTTTATCGAGTTTATTTATGTACTTTTTTACTGGCAAAAAAACAATCATCTTCTCTATTTTTTGCTGATAAAAGAAGCATTACTTTTTTTCTAATATAATTTTAAGCAGGGCCTAAGCATAAATATATTTTATTTAAATGAATGTTTTACATTTGAATTTGTAATAAATTTAAATAAACATGCTTAATACCCCTTTGGTTTCTGTTATTATACCCTGCTATAACTATGGAAAATTTTTATCTGAAGCATTAGATAGTGTGTTATCACAAACTTATACAAACTGGGAATGTATTGTGGTAAACGACGGATCAACTGATAATAGTGAAATAATAGGAAAAAAATATGAAAATAATGATTCTCGTTTTAAATATATATACCAGAAAAATGCAGGACATTCTTCAGCAAGAAACACTGCTTTAAAAGTATCTAAAGGAAAGTATATCCAGTTTTTAGATGCAGACGATATGCTGGAAAGAGAAAAGCTTAATCTACAAGTATCTTTAATGGAAGAAAAACCGGAGGTAGATTTAGTATATAGTGATATTTTAGGATTTCTGGATAAAGATCCAGAAAGAAAACTTACTCCAGCCAGTTTTTTCACACAACCACTTTTATCTGGCAGGGGAGAAACAATTATTGCCAATCTAATCTCCACAAACTTCTTTTTACCCGGTTGTGTAATCATGAGAAGGACAGTTTATGAAAGAATAGGAACAATGAAATCAAGTTATGGGTTTGAAGATTGGGAATATTTTTTTAGAATGGCAATTGAAGGCTTTTCATTTTATCATGATGGTAGAGATGACGTAAAATTATTGTCTCGAACACATGGTAATAATACAACTCATAAAGGTATGGAAATGATTAAGTCGAAAATAATTGTTAGAAAAGAAATCATAAAGGTTACTGATTTGTATTTGAAAGAAAACAAGTTGCAATTGAGTAAGATTTTTATCAAAAAATTTCAAAGCGAACATAAAAAATTTTTGATATCTGATCAAGCGATATCGAACTTGTACGCCCGTAAATATCTTTTAGGAATTAAATATACTTTTCTTGATGCCTACTATTCTGGTAAACCTGCTAACAGTTTTATTAATAGTTTAAAATGGACTTATTATGGATTAAAAAAAGCCTTTGATTGAAAAAAATCTTTGAGCTTTTTTACTATAAAAACAGTATTCTTTTTTATGTCGGTAATCTTTGTTTGACACCACATACAAGAAAAAAACATGAAAATCTAGCATTTTTAGGCGATAAAAGAAGTATATGAATAAACTTTATACAAACTCAAAAAGCATTCAATGATATTGTAGTAAAATTTTAAGCTTCTGATTCCATAGCCTTTTCATAGCCAGCTATGTTACTATCAATAAATTTATTCCAGCTAAATTTATCTGCCTGCACTAACGAAGCATTTGACATTTCTTCTCTTAGTAAACTGTTTTGATAAATATTTAACATTGCTGAACTTAGTGCATCAGCATCTTGCGGATCTACCAATATACCTGCATCACCAACTACTTCGGGTAAAGATGATGTTTTTGATGTTATTACCGGCACACCACATTGCATAGCTTCTAAAGGGGGCAATCCGAAACCTTCGTAAAGTGATGGATAAACAAATCCCAATGCATCACTATAAATAAAAGCTAAGTCTTCATCAGGCACATAACCAGTTACAATTATTTTAGATTTAATTAAAGGAGCATTCTCTATCTCAGTAAAAATTTTATCAAAATTCCATCCTTTAGTGCCAACCAATACTAAGTACACATCCTGTATATGTTCTTGCTCTACTAATCTTACAAAACAACGTATAGTCTGATCAATGTTTTTACGTGGCTCTAATGTAGACAAGCTTAAAAAATATTGCTTATTATTCAGGTTATATTTTGATTTTACATGTTCTTTTTTTGTGCTGTCAGTTGATTTATAGAAACGATCAACAGATGCTGCAAGAGAAGTTATAAAAACACGGTTTGGATCAATAGAAAAAATATTGCATAAATCATTTTTGGTAGAATTTGACACACAAAAAAACCAGCCATTTTTTTGAATTTTTTCTATAGAACCTTTAACATGCAGTTGGCTTGCATCATTTCTAAAATAATGCGGATACAAAACGGGAATCAGATCATGAACGGTTAAAAACAACTTGTTGCATTTCTTTTCAATAACTACCGGTGGAATTGGAAAAAATGGGGAATGATAAATATCAGCATGTTCCAATAATGAATTTATATTTACTTCAGGTAATATTTTGTTTAAATAACCTTTAGTATCTAATGATTTTATTTTACTTATCATCCTATCTTTTATAGTAGGATATTCGATTGTCTTAGGAATATTAGCTTCTTTTAAGTATTTAGCAGATTCACTTGGATGATGAATAGATACAAATGAGGAACTACACTTAGACGATTCTGCCAATCCTTTTGCTAATTCATCAACCACTCTAAAAATTCCTGTTCTTCTATTCTGGTGTTCATAAGAAGCCCCAAGAGCCATTACATCTAAAATAACCTTCATACAATACTGCTTATTCTCATCGAAATTAATAATTATATTGGTGCCTAAGATAATAAACTTAGGAACATTTCTGCATTTAATAATTTATACTTGTTCAAAAATGATTTTATTAAAATTTATAGATAGCCTTTTATGTAATCTTGCAGAAATTGCAAACAATAATGTAATAGATTAGCAAATTAACCTGATGCAGAATGATAAAATTTTAAAAATTCCCTTAAAGTTTGCTTAAGCAATGCTTTATTTACTAATAGACTATTAATCAGCTATACAGTAAAAGTCTCTATTAACTCATATATTCAATAACAGGTTGAAAATCAGAAATTGGGGGAATACAAGGAACATTATAGTTTTGTAATAATATATAGCTTTTAAAGGAAATGATTTATGCGTGTTATAATAGCAACAAAATATCAATTGAATCTTTGTTGTTTTACCGAAATAGGGGAAGCAGCTAAAAATAATTATGAACTTATTTAACTTTAACATAAAAAAGTGTCTCAAAAAAGTTTTCTATGCTTAATTAAATAATAACATCAACTACAACTAGCATAGCTGATGAACGTATAAGTTGGTTTAATCAGTATTGAAATATCTTAATTTATAAAATTATCCGTTACCTTTGGCCCCAAAACATTACCAGTTTATGATTAAAAATTTATTTTACAGCTTAATTTTGATCGTGCTTGCTACTTCTTGCAACACCAGTAAAACTTTAACGTACTTTCAAGATGTAAACCGCAATTCAATTACCACTGAAAATGCAGAAGCTTATATCCCAGTTATTATACAACCCTTAGACGTGTTATCTATTAACATTAGCAGTTTAAATCCTGATGCTTCTGCGGTTTACAATCATGGTATTGTTGGTGCTAGTCCGGTTACCATTACTGGTTCCACTGATCAGAACGGACCCGTTAACGGTTATTTAGTTGATAAAAACGGACAAATACAATTACCCATTATTGGAAATGTGAAAGCAGCCGGTTTGAGTGTACCGGAATTTAAGCAGGCTTTAACTAACATGTTGTTAAAATATTTGAAAGAACCTTACGTAAACGTAAACATTATCAATTTTAAAATTACGGTATTGGGTGATGTTGGTAGGCCGGGATTATTGCGGATTGCAAACGAACGTATTTCCTTTACAGATGCAATTAGTTTAGCAGGCGACCTTACCCCTACTGCTGTAAGGAATAATATTTTAATTATCCGCGAGCAAAATGGTAAAAGGGAATATATACCTGTTGATTTAACCAAAAAGGATATCTTCAATTCACCATATTATTATTTAAAAAGTAATGATATTATCTATGTAACACCAGGAAAATACAAATCAACGCTTGCTGCAGATAACTTTAGTAGAAATTTAGGTATTATTGGCGGTATTCTTTCTTTAGGGGCTTTAATAATTACCTTAATCAGAAGATAAAATTAATGAATAACGAACAAGTACAGTACGTGGATACTGCTCAGACAGATAATTTTAATGGTTTAAAGTATTTTTTCTTACGGTGCCTTTATCACTGGCCATTATTCTTAATAGGCATTTTAATTACTACAGCTCTCGCTTACTGGAATGTAAGATCTCAAAAACCGATATTTTTATCGTCGGCAAGAATTTTAGTAAATAACGGTAGCACATCGGGAGAAAGTTCTGCTTTAGAAAAACTAAACGTTACAGATAAATCTAAAGGAATTGAAAATGAAATAGAAATAATAAAATCTAGGCCAGTTGTTAGCAAGGCTGTAAAATCCTTAAAACTTTGGATAACTTACGAAGAAATAGGCAAATATTATCAAAAAGATATTTATGCTACTACACCGGTTAGATTCAGACTGATTAACAAAGACAGTATTAACAGGCAAGAAACTTTTGAAATTATCATACTTGCCGGCAATCGTTTCGCAATGTTGAAATCCGATGGAACCGTATTAAATGCTTCTGTTAATAACGTGCTTAAAAATAGTTTTGGCGAATGGAAACTGGACACTACCAGTACCATAAACAATTATATTGGCAAAAAAATCAGGATTACTGTAAGCAACCCGGATGCTGTAGTAGCTTCTTATCAGGGCGGAATAAATATCTCCAGCAACAGGGAAGGTTCTAATATTTTAAACGTAAGCATTAGTGATGTGGTGCCAGAGCGTGGAACTGCTTTTTTGCAAGCTTTAATAATTAATTATATCAATAAAACCAAGGAAAATAAAAATGTTGCTACAGCAAATGCTTTAAAATTCTTAAATACACGCTTGGATACTATTACGCAAGAATTAAACAATGCAGAGAAAAAAGCAGCAGGTTATAAAAGCAGCAATAATTTTACCGATATTTCTGCAAAAGGAGGTAATTATTTAGGAAATGTTCAATCAAATGATGCCAAGTTAGCAGAACTTAATATTCAGTTTGATCTATTATCGGGTATAGAAAACTATGTTAATTCTGCCCGAAATACGGATAATGTACCTGTAACAACCGGAATTACTGATCCTACTCTGGGTAGTTTAGTAGCACAGTTATCAACAGTAACACAGCAAAGAAATAAACTACTGGCTACCACACCAGAAGATAATCCAATTTTTGATCCTGTTAACAAACAGATCAATTCAATAAAAGATGCTATAAAAGAAGCAATTCGTGGTGTGCGTTCTTCTTTGCAAATTACACGAAGACAGTTAGAAGCTAACAATTCCCGTTTTGAATCTTCCTTTAAAGAAGTTCCGGCTCAGGAGAGAGAGTTTATAAATATCACCCGACAAAAATCACTCAAAGAAGACCAGTATTTATATTTGTCACAACAGCGGGAAACTATTGCATTAAACTACGCCTCTACCCTTTCAGACGTACAAATTGTTGATGCTCCGCACAACGCCGGGCAATCACCATCAAAAGCACCTATTGTGTTAACTGCTGCATTTTTATTAGGTTTAATTATACCTGCCGGGTTTGTTTACGGGCGTACTGCCATAAAAAATCAAATAGTTGATAAGAGAGAAATAGAAAATAGTACCAATATACCGGTTATTACAGAAATTAATTACGAAGAAGACAATTCGTTAAGTACTATTTTAAGCAGAAATGGCAATTTACTAGGAGAACAAATTAGAGAATTAAGGACGAAATTGTTATATCTGCATCAAAAAAAACCCAATGGCAGAGTAACGTTATTTACATCCAGTACTTCTGCAGAAGGAAAAAGTTTTCTTACTAGCAATCTTGGTGTAGCCATTGCCGCTTCTGGTCGCAAAACAGTTATTTTAGAACTTGACCTTAGAAAACCTAAAATTTCAATTGCTTTTGATCTTCCTGCCAGTCATATTGGAATTAGTGATTTTCTTGCAGGTAAGGTTACTGGTCTGGATAAAATTATTCAAATTTCATCATTAAAGCCAAATTTGCATATTATAGGAGCTGGTATATCAACAGATAACCCTTCAGAGTTACTGGAAAACTACCGAATGCAGGAATTGATTGACTTGCTTAAAAATGCAGGATACGAAGATATTTTATTAGATACACCACCAGCACATTTAGTTACTGATGCCTTTATATTGGCTGATTTGTGCGATGTTACTTTGTATATTGTTAGGCAGGGATATACCACAAAAGAAGAACTGGAATATATAAAACGTATTTCTGTTGAAAAAAGGTTGCCTAAACTGAACATTGTGTTCAATGGTGTACAAAACAAAAAGTATGGTAGTGGTTACAATTACGATAATAGTTACTATACAAATACAGCTAAGAAAACTACTTTAAAATCGCTTTTCAAAAATTTTACTTCCAGATTCTGATTTTTAAAAACTAATCTAAGCATCAATTTTATTTATAATTTCATACAGCAAACTTATTTAGCTTAGCAGGCAACGTCTCACTATATAAAGAAAATACTCAGCAAGCGTGGTAATTAGTATTAACACAAATTTTACAATTATTTTGGTGATAAAAGAAGTGTAAGAAAACTATGAAAGTTAATTTAATACATAGTTATATTTAAGTTTCATAATGCATGACTTAGATATTCTTTTCAAAACAATGATTTTTTATACTACCTTTTATATTAACCAGTTTAAATAGTATCATTAGAAATACTCAAAAGAAGTTTCCTCTTATTCACTTACCATTTTGATGGTTTAATACAATAAATTTTCAGAGGATTTTTGAATAAAAATTACAATCAGTATTGGGACTGAAAGGGCGAAGCCATAAAATAACGTTAGTTTTTTTGCTTTAAATTATGAATTGGTTAAAGCAAATTGAACTCAAAATTATATTATTGGGATAAAATTAAATTATCAAATAAACTCCATTAAAAGTGTGCAATCAATTTCTTTTATGTTTATAAGATCAATAAAACATTTTAACAAGTTTTAAATTTATCCAATAAAAGAAGTACTTTTAACCCAAAAAATTTTATGTGTTCATTACATTTTTGTAATGAGATACTGGTTCAATAGCTACTCGTAATAGTCTATAAATCAACTAAAAACTTTTACTAAAACATACAAATAAAATTTAGTGTAAAAATGAATAAAGACCTGACTATAGATGATCAATCTTGGGACCTAGAAATCAAACCGCAGAACAACGCATTTGATCTTCACTTAAACGACGTTTGGAAATACCGAGATCTTTTAGGTTTACTGGTAAGAAGAGATTTCGTATCTTTTTATAAACAAACGATATTAGGGCCTATCTGGTTCTTTGTACAGCCCTTGGTGACAACTATTATGTTCACTTTTATTTTTGGAGGACTTGCAAAAATATCTACTGATGCGTTACCAAAACCTTTGTTTTATATGGCTGGTATTACTGCATGGAATTATTTTGCAGACTGTTTAACCAAAACCTCTACTGTATTTAGAGATAATGCAGACATTTTTGGAAAAGTTTACTTCCCGAGACTAATTATGCCTTTAAGTATAGTACTAAGTAACCTGGTTCGTTTCGGCGTGCAGTTTTTGTTGTTTTTGTTAGTGATGGGCTATTATGCTTTTATAGGTGCCGCATTTCATCCAACCTGGGCTGTTCTATTGTTTCCAGTAGTTGTGTTTTTGATGGCTGCTATGGGTCTGGGTGCTGGTATGATCATATCGGCTATGACTACCAAATATCGCGATTTAGCCTTTTTACTTGTTTTTGGTGTGCAGCTATTGATGTATGCTACTACTGTTATTTATCCGTTATCAGCAGCACCTGCCAAGTATCGCTGGCTAATTGCAGCTAATCCGATGACACAATTGATAGAAACTTTTAGATATGGATTTTTAGGAACAGGTAGTTTTAGCTGGCCGGCATTAGGTTATTCTGCGGTAGTTACAGCAATTTTGTTAATGGTAGGAACCATAATATTTAATAAGGTAGAAAAAAGTTTTGTAGATACTGTTTAAAAGCTGTTCCAAAATAATTGTAAATAGTAAATTTTTATAATGCTTACTACATCTGCTGTTAAAATACTGAATACTTATTTCAATAAAATCTTGCTTTTAACTATTGAAAGAAATTTGTATCGTTTAGATGACATTCGTAAAAATTACAATGGTTTAAATTTTGAAGTGTTTATGGGCATTGATGGCAATACCTTAAATATCAAAGAATTACAAAAGAAAGGTGAAATTGCAGAAGATATCAATGCTGTGTACAAACAGGATAACCGTGAATACTTGAACCTAAAAGTAGGGCCACTCTTAAATAACCAAATAGCTGTTGCATCTTCCCACAAAAAAATTTATCAGTATATTATAGATAATCAGTTAGATAAAGTTCTTATATTGGAAGACGATTCTATTCCGGTATTGAAAAACTTTGAATTTCTGGCGGAAACTTTAAAACAAGTTCCAACTAATTGCGAACTTTTGTTTTTGGGCCATATTTTAAATAACGATTTCAGTTTTTTTGGTAAATTTAAATACCTACACCTGACTAATTTTTTGTACAATATAGGATTAAAATTTGATTCCGTAATCCGAAAGAAAAAAAGTTACCCGCTTGACTTTTCTTCTTTGTTAAAGAAACAGGGTGGACATATTGGGACTCATGCCTATGCATTAATAGGAAATGGTGCTGCAACATTACTGGAGATACAGACACCATTAAAGCATGGTGCTTCTGATTTATTGTTAATGGATGTTGTTGCTAAACATCAAATCAATTCCTACACCTGCAAGTATATGTTTTTTGAACAAAATTCGAATTTATTATCTTCAGTATATAATAGTTAGTAAATTAATTACTACTAAAGAGTTGATTTTAGAATTTTTTAATTACTTAAATAATTGGAGTACAATAAATTAAAGCTTTATACAGATCTTACCCTACTAAAAATAGACCAGCCCGTGGTTGATTTATTAGTGCCATTTTGCGGTCAGGACAAAAAAGAAATAAACCCTGACCTAAATGTAATGATGGGCAGGTTTGATGTTTACGAAGAAAAAGGTAAAGATTTTATTGAGCTGACCCCGATTGAAGAATCTGACAGTTGTCTTTTACCCATCAGATACACTCAGGAACAAAATGACAAAAAATTTGAGCAAAGCATAAAATCTTTCTCGGACTTGGCTTCTGAAAGCGGTAAAAAAACTTTTGTGTTTTTAGGCTCTGACATAGATTATTTTGATGTTAAAATAAAAAATGCTATCATCTTTTGTAATACTTTATATCAGTCAAAAAGAAAAAAAAACGAGTTTGCGTATACATTTTTTTTTGAAGATTTTGTAAATAAATATTATCAAGGTACATTACTATTAAAGGATAAACCTGCTGTCCCTACAATTGGTTTCTGCGGTTTTGCTCCTCCCCTGTCACAAAAGTTTGGTTTTTACCAGATAAAAGAAGCATTACGATTAGGCATGAATTATATGGGATTAATGAGGTCTTTTCCTTCGAAATCTGCGCACTCTTATCGTGCAAGGGCTATCTTAACAGTTTTGAAAAGTAAAATTATAAATAATAATTTTATCATTCGCTCTAACTTTGGTTTTGGAGGTCCTGTAGGCGGTTTGTATCCGGGAGGTATAAAAGAATTAAATGATTCTTTTAGAGAGACTTACGTAAAAAACATTGTTGATAGTGACTATACTTTATGTGTGAGAGGATATGGAAATAATTCCATTAGGTTTTTTGAAGCCTTGTCTTGCGGCAGGATACCTGTTTTTTTAAACACAGATTGCGTTTTGCCCTTTGATTTTATTATAGACTGGAAAAAATACTGTGTGTGGGTAGAAGAAAGTGAGATTAACCAAATTCCTAAAAAGGTTTTAGAATTTCACAATAAACTATCATCAGAAGAATTTAAGAACTTACAAACAGAAATTCGCAATATCTGGCTTAAATATTTTACACCAGAAGGTTTCTTTAAAAATTTATATCTGCACTTGGATGCTTAACACTATTCAATCAGCTATAATTAAATACATTTTATCATATTATTAATCTTACAAAGCGATTATGTCAACAGCTATAAAAGTTGAAAATCTTTCAAAAGCATATCAGTTAGGTACAATAGGAACAGGCACATTATCCAGAGATTTAGAACGTTGGATTGCAAAAGTACGCGGCAAAGAAGATCCTTTCATGACTATCGGTCAAGCTAATGACAGAACTGTTAAAGGCACAAGCGATGTAGTGCTAAGTTTAAATAACATCAGTTTTGATATACAGCAGGGAGATGCAGTTGGGATTATTGGCAGAAACGGAGCTGGTAAAAGTACTTTGTTGAAACTTCTAAGTAGGGTTACTTCTCCCACAACCGGTAGTATTAAGGTTAAAGGGCGTATTGCAAGTTTGCTGGAAGTTGGAACCGGCTTTCATCCGGAGTTGACTGGCAGAGAAAATATATATCTAAATGGTGCTATTTTGGGAATGCGCAAAAAGGAAATCAAAAGAAAATTTGATGAAATTGTTGATTTCGCAGGTGTAGAAAGATACATTGATACACCAGTCAAACGGTATTCTTCCGGTATGTATGTGCGGTTAGCTTTTGCAGTAGCAGCTCACTTGGAGTCTGAAATCTTAATTGTAGATGAAGTATTAGCTGTAGGAGATGCAGACTTTCAAAGAAAGTGTTTGGGCAAGATGGGTGAAGTAAGTAAAGGGGAAGGAAGAACAGTATTATTTGTTAGTCATAATATAAGTTCTGTAAGAACACTTTGCAATACAGGAATTATGTTGGTAAATGGTCAACTAAAACTACACTCTTCAGTAAATAAAGTAATAGATGAATATTTAAGTGTAAAAAAGCATTCGACAGAATGGGCAGGGGAAGATGGGGATGAAAATATTGTTATTACAAAAACATCAATCAAAAAGAATTTATTTGATGATGGAAATTTATACATTTCAGATGAGTTAGAAGTTAGTATAACTCTAACTGTACTTAAAGATTTAAAAGAAATAGGAATTGGATTTAATATTGCATCTGCTGATCATAGTCCTATAATTAGAGTGTTTTACAATGATTATAATGATTTATATTTATTAGAGCAAGGCAGCTACGAAATTCAGTTTAAAATACCTACGCACACTTTAGCTACTGGAATTTATGAGATTTTGTTTGATATCTCTTTACCAAATCTTAAAAAGATAAATTCAGATAAAATTAATATTGATTTTGAATTAGCTGCAAATAACACTATGGGTAACAGATATACAAATGATAATGTACATTCTTTTAATTCAATTGTCCGACCAAACTGGTTTTCTAAAATTAACAAAATGTCAAATTAAATGTTTTAGTATATTATATGGTATCAGTTGCTTTATGTACATATAATGGTGAGAAATTTTTAGATCAACAACTAAACAGTATTCTTAATCAATCTAAACCTGTTAACGAAATTATTATTTGTGATGACAAGTCAACTGATTCAACCATCAAAATAATTAAAGAATTTCAAAAGCAGTTCCCTTTGATTATCAAGCTACATGAAAATTTTTCATCTCTAGGTCCAATTAAAAATTTTGAAAAAGCAATTAATCTTTGTAGTGGTGATATTATATTTTTATCTGATCAAGATGACATTTGGATAAATTCCAAAGTTGAAGTTATAATTAGAGAATTTGAAAAATCACCTATGTATGAAGCAATTTTTACAAATGCAGAATTAGTTGATGAAAATAGTACTGCTTTAGGAAAAACATTATGGGGTACCTTAAACTTTGATTTGGAGACCCAAAAAAACTGGTTAATAGATATTGCTTTTGAAGAAATTTTATATAAAAGAAATAAAATAACAGGTGCAACTTTAGCTATAAAAAGAAGTTTATTTGATAGGGCAATTCCTTTTCCCGAAATAAAAGGTGTTTGGCATGATGCATGGTTAGGAATGCATGCTGCTGCTAACCACAATTTAGGTTTGTTAAACTTATGCCTTATCCAATACCGTATACACTCATATCAACAAGTAGGAATAGGTAATGGAACTACATTATTAGAAAAAAATAAAAAAATAGATTTAAAAGAACTCTTAGTAAATATTAAAAATCATTATGAAGATGTTTTATACATTATTGATGAAATGAATGTTAAATACCCTAAACTTGTAAAAAGTGATCTTCAAAAAAATGCAATAATTGGAATAACTTGGATTAATTTCCGTTTAAATCTTTCTAGAAACATTTTATTAAGAGTTTTTACTATTTTTAAAAATATAGAAATATATAAAAATGTAAATAAATCATTTCATAGAACTATTATTCGAGATATGCTAGCTCCCGCTAATTGAATTCATTTATAAATGCATAAAATTTCTGTAATTATTCCTAACTATAATCATTCAACTTATTTAAAAAATAGAATTGATTCTGTTTTAAATCAAACTTACCAAGATATCGAAGTAATAATTTTAGATGATTGCTCTAAAGATGACAGCAAAGATGTAATACAAGAATATAAAAACCATAAAAAAGTAAGTCATATTATTTATAATGAAATAAATAGTGGTTCACCATTTATTCAATGGCAAAAAGGCTTTGCTTTAGCAAAAGGCGAATTTATCTGGATTGCAGAGAGTGATGATTATGCAGAAGTAAATTTTTTGGAAAAACTATTACCATTGTTTGATCATAATAAGAATGTAGGAGTTGTATATACTGATTCAAATATTGTAGATGCAAACAACATTATTCATTCTGATTATTATAAAAAATTTAGAAATAACACTTTTAAAACTAAAAAATGGAATAACGATTACATAAAATCAGGAATAGAAGAGATTAAGGAAAATTTATTTTTTGAATGTACAATCAACAATACAAGTGCTATGGTATTTAAAAAAGATCTACTAAAAAATGTAGATTTTGATTACCTTAAAAAATTTAAATATTGTGGTGATTGGTTTTTCTTTATTTCATTATTAAATAATTGTAGCATTGCTTACAAAAAAGAAGCTTTAAACTATTTCAAATATGGTACTGATAATTTTGCTAAAGGAACAAAATCTACTTTAAACTATTTCAAAGAAAGATTTATGGTTCGCTATTATTTTTGGAACCAATTAAAATCTATATTCACAACATCTGAAAGAAAAAAGCTTTATTCTGAATTAGGTATTGAGATGCGTATTCAATTGAATGAAGTAATAAAAGGAAATAGTAATCTGAACGGAACTTTTAAGTCATTTGCATTACTAAAGAAAATAAATCAACACTTGTTTTATAAGCAGTTTACATATGCATTGAAAGCTTACATATGGAAAAACTAAGAATATTGCTTGTTACAAAAGGAGTAATGACAAATATTTTAGGTGTATTAAAAGTGCATTATGACTTAAAAGAGGAATATGAAAAACAGGGACATCTAGTAGATGTTTTGGATTTTTCTGTCATATACCCAAATGGTATCAGTGCTTTTTCAAAAATATTCGGAGAATTTTATACAGTAAAGTTTTGGAAATATCTTAAAAAAAATTCCCACAAATATGATGTAATTGATGCGAATAACGAATGCATTATATATCCTAAAGAATCCTTTGGGTTTAAAGGTGTATTGCTTGCTAGATCGCACGGAATAATGCCTGTTTATGCAGAAGCTGAAAACATAGAAAGCTATAAGAAAGCACTTACACCTGAAAAAGTAAAAGTTAAACTTAAAACCAGAATTGGAAATATTTACAGAGCATTACAAAAAAGACCGGGTGCAAATGATTTTTTTAAATCTATACAATTTGCTGATTGGGTTCATTGTTTAAATAAAAAAGAATACCAGTACTTTTTAAACATTGGTATATCCACAGATAAACTTTTACTTATACCGAACAGCTTACCAGACAATTTTACAGAACTTTGGAATAAAGAAAGTACAAAAGACAAAAAAAACTCTTTATGTTTTATTGGTTCATGGACAGTAAGAAAAGGTATAAAAGATTTTGATAATATAATTACCATTATTCGTGAAAAAGTCAGGATTAACAATTTTTTATTATTAGGTGGGCACTATAACGAAACCTATATCAAACAAGATTTCAAAACTGTTAACCAAGACATTTTGCAAGTTGTTTCTAGTTTTAAACCGGAAGAGCTTTCATCTTATTTAAATGTTTGTAAAGTCGGACTTTTTCCAAGCTATGTAGAAGGTTTTGGTTTAGCTGTTATTGAACAATTAGCTTTCGGAGTGCCTGTTGTAGCATACAAAGTTCCGGGGCCAACAGATATATTAGAAAGTTTAGATAGTACATTATTAATTGAACCTGGTAACCATTTAGCTTTTGCAAAAAAAGTTATTGAAATTTTAGAACTTAGTGAAGCTGACTATACAAGTTTAGCAGAAAGATGTAAGTTGGAGTCAAGAAAATACTTACTAAGTGGTGTAAGTAAACAATTTGTTGAAGCTTATATATCAAAACTAAATTTCAAAAATTCACTACAGAAGGTTAGCTAAAAACAGTTTAGATTCTGTAATAAGTACTTTATCAAGCTTGTAATCTACCACTTCTATATTCAATAAAATAGCTCCTACAATAATATAATGCTGCATGACTTTAAGCTTTTTATTTGCAATTTTCTGATAGCTTTTATTCCCTTTCATGCTATAAGGTTATTTTATTATAAATATATTATGGGGTTCAAAATTGGAAAAGGAAGTTCCATTCATTTAGGTTGCCAATTTACTGCAGTAACAGCTTTTTACATGGGTAAAAACAGTACAATCAACCAATATTGTCGAATAGACAATAGAGGAGGAATTACTTTAGGTGAAAATGTTTCTATCTCGCCTTATGTAAAGTTAATTACTGCAGATCATGATATTTATACTGTTGATTGTACTGGTCGGCAAAAAGAAATTGTTATTAAAGACTTCGTTTTTATTGGATCTGATGCCATGGTTTTACCAGGTGTAATTATGGAAAAAGGAACCGTTTTAGGAGCAAAATCCCTACTTACAAAATCGACAATTGCCTTTGGCATTTATACTGGTTTACCTGCTCAACTTAAAGCTAACAGACCGACTAATATAAATTACAATGCTTCTTATATCAGATGGTTTCATTAATATTATTAAGTTGAAATTTAATTTCCAACTGCTTTTATTTAAAATTGTCTCTCACAAGCAATTTATACTCTTCTAAAATTTACCAATCGACCCTTTATATTAAATATGGTTACTTTATCTATCGGAATACCAACTTACGAGCGACCAGCTTTACTAAAAAGATTAATTAACACAATCATCAACCAAAAAAACATTGATGATTATAATATTGAAATTTTGATTGGCGATGATTCTAAAAAAAACATTTATTCTGAAATAGAAGAATCCTTAACTGATCTTCCGGTAAATATTGAAGTAAAATATAAATATCATACACCAGCAAAAGGGCAAAATGAAAATGTTGGTTCTTTAATAGAACGTGCAACAGGAAACTTTTTTTGTCTGATGCACGATGATGATTACTTTTTAGATGGTGCTATAAAAACCTTGTTAAAAGCAGTTCAGGCAAATCCTGATTGTATTGTATTTGGGAAGCAAATGTTTGTAGCTAAAGAATTTGATTATAAAACTTCGGATAAAATAAACAATGATTTTAAGCGGAGCACCGTTTTTACAGGCAGGCAAAAAGATACTATAGAAATGGCTATGCTGCAACAATGCCCAAATGATGGATTTATATTACCAACAGCAGCAGCAAAAAAATTAGGCTCTAGGCCGGCAAATATCATTGGTACAGCCTGCGATTTTGATTTTGCTTTGCGTGCTGCAGTTACAGAAAAACTAAACTTCTATTTTGTTGATGAATATACAACAGTGTATGCCATCTCTGATGATTCAGTTACAACAAGTTTTGAAAACAATGCAGGGGAAAGGAAATTAAACATCTTGTACGAGTTTAAAACAAATCAAACACATCCCAAAATATTTGATGCTGTTTTAAAAACCGATCTTTCAATGGTAATTAGTCATTATATTATTGTTAAAAATTATGCTGCAGCAAGAAAACAACTCTTTTCTATAAATAACTTTTTTAAATTTTTGTGGAAAAAACCTGCCACATATCTACAACTTTTCAGGATAGTTTTTAAACCCAATTTTTAAGTTGAGGTTTAGAGATTGTTTAAGCAAATTCAATTAATGTTTCCTATGCTTCTTTTATCGCTTAAAAACATTAACTGCTAATGCTTTTAATATTTCGATTATGCAACAAAGAAAATTTTCAGGTATAAAAGAAGCATTGTATTTTTCTTTCAAGTAAAAATAAATAAGCTTTTAATCATATACGAATAAAAATATAATTAATAAAATTTGCTTAAATTTATACAAAAAGCTGGGTTTGTTTTTATTTCTAATATAGAAAACAATATTTTTAGTAACATTAGATACATCTGGTTTTCATTACTGGGTATGAAAATCGGCAAAGGTACAAAGTTGCCTAAGCTATATGTTACCTGGCCTCATCAAATATCCATTGGTATAAACTGTAAATTAGAACGCGCTGTTTATTTTAAATACGATAATCCCTGGCTTTCCGGGCCCTCAATTATCATTGGTAATACTGTTTTTATTGGAACAGGATGCGAGTTTAATATTACTGAGAGCATTTCAATTGGTAATGATTCTTTGATTGCTTCCGGCTGCAGGTTTATTGATCATGATCATGGAATCAGTATCGCAAAACTAATGTATCATCAAGTAGGTAGTAAAGGCCCGATCATAATTGGAACTGATGTTTGGCTGGGTTGCAATGTAATTGTATTGAAAGGAGTTCAAATCGGGAATGGTGCTATTGTAGCTGCTGGTGCAGTTGTAACTAAATCTATACCTGCTTACGAAATTTGGGGTGGTGTTCCGGCAAAAAAAATCGGGCAAAGAAAATAATACACGGTTTTAAAACATGTCTACAGCCATCCAAATTAATAATCTCTCTAAAGCTTACCAGTTAGGCCAGATCGGTACAGGCACTGTTTCCCGTGATTTAGAACGCTGGATTGCAAGGATACGTGGTAAGGAAGATCCGTTTTTAAAAATTGGCGAAACCAACGATCGAACCAGTAAAGGCACCAGCGGTGTAGTTTGGAGTTTAAAAGACCTGAATTTTAATATCGAACAAGGTGATGCCATTGGTATCATTGGCCGTAATGGTGCAGGCAAAAGCACTTTGCTCAAACTGCTGAGCCGGGTTACTGCTCCTACTACCGGCAATATTAAAGTAAAAGGCCGGATTGCAAGTTTGCTGGAAGTTGGCACAGGCTTTCATCCGGAACTGAGCGGACGGGAAAATATATTTTTAAATGGTGCTATTCTCGGAATGCGCAAACGGGAAATTGCTGCTAAATTTGATGAAATTGTTGACTTTGCCGGGATCGAACGTTATGTAGATACGCCGGTAAAACGTTATTCGTCTGGAATGTATGTGCGTTTGGCTTTTGCAGTTGCAGCACATTTAGAATCGGAAATATTGATTGTAGATGAAGTTTTAGCTGTAGGTGATGCCGAATTTCAAAAAAAATGCCTGGGCAAAATGGGCGAAGTTAGTCAGGGTGAAGGTCGGACGGTATTGTTCGTTAGCCATAACATGGCTTCTGTAAAGCAGCTTTGTAAAAAAGGAATTGTGCTGGATAAAGGCAGTATCGGATATAATGGTTCTGTTGAAAATGCAATCATCTTTTATAAAGAGCAAGGTATTATTAAAGAAAGTAAAACACTAAAAGAGTTAATTAAAATCAAACATGCTGCTTTAAAAATAGACCAGATTTTAATCAACGGTAAATCAGATGCCTCGATTGAGTTGAATACGGAAGAGCATCATTTAGAAATTGAAATCAACGGTTCCACTACGCAAGCATTACAATTAAATATAGAAGTCAAAATTTTTACTTTAGAAGGTGTACTGGTTTCTTTTTACAGTCCGGCGCATTTATATGCAGAAATGGTAACCATCGGCCCGGGCACTTTTTCTTTTAAAGACAATTTACAATTACCGGAAAACTTTGTAAATGGTGAGTATTATATCAATATTGAATTGGATTATCCAAACATGGAAAGATATCTGACTATTGATGGAATTTCATTAATTAAACATGGCCGCGTAACTGCTACCGGTAAGGAAATTACATACAACGAATACGGCTTTTTCCTAATCAACCGGGATGGAAAGTAAAGTTTGGGTTGAGAAATACAATCAACTCAATAATTCTTTTGGTCAGACTTTGGTTTTTAGGGTTGGCATCCAGGCTGGGTTGTATTCGGAAATCAATCACATGTTCCTGGCGATTTTATTTTGTTTGAAAAATAAAATCAAGTTTGTATTATCATCAAGGGATAATAATTTTACTTATGACAAAGGCTGGCAGGATTATTTTTTGCCTTTTTGCGAAGAAAGTTACTCTGCAATTCATCTAAAATACAACGCCAGAAGCTATCAGATCAGACCAACTATTTCGAATATTATCAAAACCAAAATCATCAGAAAAGCTTTAAAAGTTGATTTTCTCACCCAGGATGTTTGGAATTTTATACGCGATGCTAAATTTCAAAATGAAACTTTTGATTTTCCGCAGTTGGAAATTTCTGGTAATTTAGTTAGTGCTTTACAAGTTGTTGTAAACCATATCTGGAAGTTTCAGCCAGATATACAGCAAGAAATTGATACAAGAATCCAAAGTTTGAATCTTCCTGCGGCTTATGTTGGAGTTCATTTAAGAGGCGGTGATAAAGTTACTGAAGCCAAAGTATCGCCTTTTTATGATTACATCAACTACATTCAAAATATTAGTCCGGTAAAAGAAGTATTTGTTTTTACCGATGATTATAAAAATATTATCGAACTAAAATCTTCCTTTGCAAATTACAATATTTACACTTTTTGTAAAGAAGGCGAAACAGGTTTTAGTGAAGGCGCATACAACCTGTTAAATAATCCTGCAAAAAAAGAAATCACCATAAAAGTATTAACCGATTCGGAAGTTTTGTATAAATCTGCTGTTTTTGTAGGTACTATGAGTTCTAATGTTGGTATTTTTATTGGTATGAGAAGAAACGCGAAATTGTGGTATGGTATCGATGCCAACGATTGGCGGATGTGGTAAAGATGATTATTGAGTTATGGTAGTCACATCCAAATGCTTCTTTTACCATACTTTTTTGGGTAACAATTAAATGCAGTAAGTTTTATACTGTTTCGATTGCTGCTGTTTGTTAATACAACTCATGTTTAAAATATATACAGGTTCAGGCTATCCGTTGAAATTTGAAACGGCAGAAGTTATTGTTCCGATATCTTTAAATTCTGTTGTAGTAAACCAACCTGAACAGGCCGATATTTTCATTTTTCCGGTCAATTACGAAAAGCTTTATGGTTATAAAGAGCAGGATTATAAACATTACGGTTATCTACCGGAGGAAATTGAGGAACTAAAAAACACACTTTCTTCCATGATTGCTTTGGCAAAAGAGTATGCCAAGAAAATTATTATCTTTTATTATTTCGATCCGATAGAAAAAATCGAGATTGAAGATGCCATCGTTTTCCGAACTTCATTGTTAAAGCAAACAAAGGCTGCAAATGAATTTGCCATGCCAGCTTACATGAAAGATCTCAGGAAACAAAAAAAAATTTCTGATAATGAGTTATGGGTAGCAAAAACCAATAATCCAACGATAGGTTTTCGCGGACAATCGGCTCCGTTGAAACAGCCGGCAAAATTGCTCGTTAAAAGAAGCATCAATCAAATTTTAAACTTTGCAAGTGTGAGCAAAGGTTTCAATTTGCATTACAATTTTGGTTATCTGGCCAGAAGAGATACCCTAGTTTCCTGTATAAAAAATAAAAATATTAAAACCGATTTTACCCTTACAACGCCGGAACAAAGCTGGGATCCGATTAACGGTAAAATGCCATTTGTAAACAACATCTTTAATAATCAATATAATATTTGCGTTAGCGGACATGGCAATTATTCGTTCAGATTGTACGAAGTTTTAAGTGCAGGCCGCATTCCTGTTTTTATCAACACAGATTGTGTTTTGCCTTTTGAAGAATTTATCGATTGGAAAAAACATGTTGTTTGGATTGAAGAAAAAGATGCGCACAAGGCCGATCAGTTTTTATTAGATTTTCATCACTCCAAACATCCTGATGATTTTTTGGAATTGCAAAAAAATAACCGTTTGCTTTGGGAAAAATACTTGTGTAAAGAAGGTTTTTATAAAAGTTTGCATCAATACTTTCCAAAATTTTAATAGTATTCGGATACTGAATTTTTATCCGGTAAAAGAAGTATCGTTTAACATTTACCCTGAAATCTGAATATCCGCCTGAATATTATATGCAAAAACCACTGTTAACTATTGGAATCCCAACTTACAACCGTGCCAGGTATTTGGATCGGTGTTTGGATTCCATCATATCTCAGTTGTGCGATCTCGAGCAGAATATAGAATTGATTGTTGCAAACAACGCTTCAACCGATCACACAAAAACAATTGTTGATACTTATAAGCAAAAAACAACCATAACATATTATGAAAACAAGGTTAATTTAGGTCCGGATTCTACTTGTTCTATTTGTTTTGATAAAGCGAATGGTAAATATGTTTGGGTTTTGGGCGATGATGAATTTTTGATAGAAGGCAGTCTGAAAATAATCATCAAACTTTTAAAAAATAATAATTATGGTGATGTTTACTTGCATTGTATTCCGTTTCATAAAGAAGAAGAATTGGATGAAACACGGGTTTATGATGCTAAAATAGTTTCTTATAAAGATCCTTTAGCTTACATTAAACAACTGCATTATTATGTAACTTTTATCAGCGGAAATATCATTAACAAATCTTTGCTTCCTGCAAATTTCGATTTTAAAAAATATATAAATACCAATATTGTACAAGTTAGCTGGACAATTGAAGCCATTTTTGCAGCAGAAGAAAACATTTTTGTAGAAACACCTTTGATAGCTGCCAAGCAAAATAATTCCGGTGGGTATCAGTTTGTAACTACTTTTGCAAAAAATTATAATTTTATTTTAAAGGATTTATTAAAACAGAAAGCTTATCCAAAAGAAATTTTAGACATTACAAATGTGCATTTGATTGAAGAATACTTTCCTGCAAATATCATTAAGTTGCTTTACTACGAGAACAGGTTTGATACCGAAAAACATTTCTCTGTACTTTTAAAAACTTTTTGGAAATATAAAAGTTTCTGGTCGTGCTTGTTTCCAATTTATGCTAAATATGGAATCAAAAATTTAGTAGGCAAAAAAATAGTTAAGTATTCCTGATTTATTTTGTATGAAAGTTCTATTGCTTGGAGATGCACCAATGGCCTTGAACGAAGGTGGAATTAACCAGACTTTGTACAACCTGTTTTGCTTTATAAAACCTGAGGATTTTTTAGGCATTACAGAAGTTGATACAAAAAGCCTTCAGAAAATTGGTTCGACAGAGCCTTATACTAATCATTACAGAAGTTATAAACTTAACTTCATAAAGATTCCGTTAAATCGTTTAACAAAGTATTTGTTACCATTTATCAACCGTATAAATTTTTTTATCTTTCAGCAAAACAGTTATAAAACTTTAAAACATCAAATTGCATTATTCACTCCTGATATAATTATTTCCTGTTCCAATACTGTTGCCGGTATTCTAATGCACGATAAATTATTAAATAACAATGCAATCAAAGTTCCAATTATTCCTTATTTTATGGATGATTGGATGTATAAAAATAAGTCAGACTATGTAGGTAAAACTATTGAAAAGATCATCGGGCAAATGTTGCAAAACCATAAAAACTGGATGATGATCAGTGAAGAACTGGAAGCCATATTAGCAGAACGTTATCAGGCAAAACCAATGAATGTTTTACATATCAGAAACCCGGTAGATTTATCCGATGCACCAAAGGATAACATTTATCAAAAAAGCAATCCTTTTACAATTGCATACGCAGGTGCGTTGTGGCCCATGCACTTTGATAGTTTTATAGCGTTTGCAAAAGCTGTACAACAGTTAAATGAATTCCAGAAAATTCAAATTGTATTATACACACAGGAAAGCCAGTGGAATTGGCGAAAAAGTGAACTGGAACCTTTAAATGTAATTTATGGCGGACATGTGCCTTACAATCAAATTCATTACAAGTTAAACTTGGCCGATGCATTATTAATCACAGCTTCTTTTAGCAAGGAAAATTATACGCATTCTAAAGCATCTTTACAAACCAAGATTACCGATTATTGCAAATCAAAAAGATTAATTATAAGTTGTGCTCCCTCCTACGCGGCTAATAATAATTTCATCAAAGAAAATAATTGCGGTATTTGTATTGAAACTAATGAGATAGAAAAAATTGCAGATAAGCTTTCAGAAATTATTATAAACATGGATACCAATCAAAGTTATGTAATCAATGCTTGGAACATATTAAAAAATTTCTCCAAAGAAACTGTTCATCAAAAAATAAAAGATTTTTTACAATTAAGTTTGCAACAATCAGTTTAAACAAACTAATTTAATCTTTTTAAATTCACAATACAAATTCATACTTGATTATCACTAAACTAATAAGCGGCTTAGGCAACCAACTGTTTGAATATGCAATTGGCCGACAGTTGGCTATCAGTAAAAATGTTCCGTTAAAATTAGATTTATCATTTTTTGCAGATCAAAGCTTACGTAGTTACAAGTTAAATCATTATAACATTAATGCGGAAATTGCAACAAGTACAGATATTGAGCCATTTAAAAAAGAGATAAACCGCTATCAAAAGTTACATCAGGAAACTTCTCTATTTGCAAAAATTTATCGTAACGCAGAACCGTTTGTCTTTCCGAAATTTACCAAAAATTATTTCAAAGAACATATTTGGTGGATTTTAGAACCTGCTGTTTTTAAAACTCCCGCCAATGTTTATGTAGATGGTTACTGGCAGCATTACAA
The DNA here is from genome assembly GCA_050955045.1 of Janthinobacterium lividum. Taxonomy (GTDB): domain Bacteria; phylum Bacteroidota; class Bacteroidia; order Sphingobacteriales; family Sphingobacteriaceae; genus Mucilaginibacter_A. The sequence goes on from JBPBQV010000001.1 coordinate 311,987, forward strand.
ATACTTTGAAAATATGCAGCCGCAAATTTTTGAAGAATTAACATTGAAGGAGCCGCTTAATCTAAAAGCAAATTCACTTTTGTTGGCTGTTAAAAATGATAAATCTTCAGTAGCAGTTCATATACGTCGCGGTGATTATGTGACAGATTCTGGTGCCAATTATTTAATGGGAATTGTGCCAGTTAGTTATTACCTAAACGCGATAGCTTACCTCAAACAAAAACTTTCCGGTCCTTCATTTTATTTTTTTTCTGATGATTTGGAATGGGTAAAACAAAACATTAAAACAGATGCTCCTGCTTTTTATGTAGATGGCAATACAGATTATGTTGATTTAGATTTGATGCGACATTGCAGTCATCAGATTATAGCAAACAGTACTTTTAGCTGGTGGGGAGCGTTTTTAAACAGTAATCCGGATAAGATTGTTATCGCTCCGGAAAAATGGTCTGCACAAGAACATGTAAATAAAAGTATCCAATTACAATTTCCTAATTGGATTAAAATGTAAGTTACATAATTTATAGTGGTAAAAGAAGTACTAATGATAGTTTTAACAAAGATTAGTGATTGAATTGATTTCCGTTATAATCCCAAATTACAATCATGCCGCATATTTAAACCAGCGGATAGATTCTATTTTAAACCAAACTTATCAAAATTTTGAACTCTTAATCCTGGATGATTTTTCTACGGACAATAGTATAAATGTAATTGAACAATACCGTAATCATCCAAAAGTTAAACACATAGTTTTTAATGAAACCAATTCTGGAAGTACGTTTTTACAATGGGAAAAAGGAATTACTTTAGCACAAGGAAATTATATTTGGATCGCAGAAAGTGATGATTATGCCGACCATACTTTTTTGGAATCTTTAGTTAGAATTGCAAACCAAAATTCAGATGCCGGATTGTTGTATTGTGGTTCTAACACAGTTGACGAGGGTGGAAAAAATATTGGAAAGCTGGTTCAGGAAGTGTCCAACAATCGGGATGGTTATTATCTGAACAATGGTTTTGATGAGTGCAAAAATGCTTTTTTCTTCCATCCTATTGTTCCTAATGCAAGTGCCGTTATTTTTAAAAAAGAAAATTTTTATAAAGTTGATGCTTCTTTTAAGCAGTATAAAATTTGCGGCGACTGGCAATTTTGGATTGACATTTGTTTTGATAATTACATTGTATATCTGCCGCAATGTTTAAATTATTTCAGACAATCTAATACTTCGGTCAGTAGGTCTGATCATTACAGAAAAGACAATTACAAAACATTTTTATTGGAGAAAATAAAAGTAAGTTTGTATGCTTATCATAAAGTTAAGAAGCAAATTTCTTTAAAACAGAAACTAAAATATGTTGACATTTATTTGTTTAGTGTTGTGTTAGAATCTTCAAGAAGAAGAATATCTCTTGCAAAATCTGAAATTGTTTATATCATAAAATCTCTCTATTATCTGTCGCCTTCTTCAATCTTGGTTTTTTTTAAATCTTTTGCAGATGTTTGTTTCTTTGGAATTAGAAAAATAAACAGAAAAGTTAAAGACAAACTATCGATAAAAACAGCATGAATGTTTTTATAGTTTGTACAGGTTTGGGTCATATTAATCGCGGATATGAATCTTTCACAAGAGAATGTTTTGATTCTTTAAAAGATACAAGTGATTTTAATTTGTACTTAATTAAAGGCGGAGGCATACGTTCCGGGAACGAAATTGTATTGCCGAATCTGCCACGTAGAAATAAAGCAGCAAAACTTTTAAGTAAACTTTTACTGTTTGATGCTTATACTATAGAGCAAGCTACGTTTTGTATATCGATGTTGCCTTTAATTGTTAAAAAAAAACCTGCTGTAATTTATTATAGTGATTTTAAACTTGGAACATATTTATGGCATTTAAGAAAGTATTTTAATTTCAAATACAAATTACTTTTTTCAAACGGAGCACCGAATGGGCCTCCATTTAAAACAGAAGACCATGTACAGCAACTTTTGCCGGTATATATGGAGCAGGCTATACAACAAGGTGTACCTGAAACGATGCAAACATTGTTACCTTATGGTTTTAACATTGACATTAATGAACGGCTCAATTCAATCAGTAAAAAAGAATTAGTTAGAAAACGTCTTGGTTTATCATCAACCCAAAAAGTAATCCTATCTGTTGGTGCCGTTAACAAGCACCACAAACGAATGGATTATCTGATTAACGAAATTGCAAAACTTGGAACTGAATATTATTTAGTGATATTAGGACAATTTGAAGCTGAAACTCCTGAACTTGCAGCATTAGCTACTAACAAATTACATAACAGATTTACAATTGCCAATGTTGCTTTTGAACAAGTAAAGGACTATTATATTGCTGCTGATTATTTTGTCCTGGCTTCTTTAAACGAAGGATTTGGTCGGGTTTTGATAGAAGCTTTAAGTTACGGTTTGCCTTGTGTTGTGCATGATTATGTCAACGCAAAGCAAGTATTGGGTGAAAATGCTACATATTTAAACATGAAGATTGAAGGCGAATTGGCGGACTACTTTTGTAAAGAAAAACATGTTGTAAGCAAAACTACTTTAATAAAAGCCGCATACAAACGTTATTCTTGGAACAATTTAAAGCCCTCTTACTTGGAAATGATTTTAAGCTTGGTTAACTAATCTTTAGTTAGTAATCCAAATCATTATCAAATACTTATACAACTCTGATATAAAACATTATAACTCCCATAAAAACTTTCTTAGAAATCAGTATAAACTAAAATGAAAATTGCATATATTATTCTTGTTCATAAAAATCCGCAACAAGTTGCCAGGCTAATCAACAGATTAAACGTAAAGGACACCGTTTTTTCTATTCATGTTGATTTTAATGCTGATGCAGAACCTTTTAAAAAGGAGATTTTTGCTTCTAACCCAGATAGTAGCAACATACATTTTTTAGAAAAAAGGTATAAACCAAAATGGGGTGGTTTTAATACAATCAGGGCTGCTGTAGAACTAATTAATTCTGTATTGCCATTTAAACCCGATAGTATTATGTATATCAGCGGCCAGGATTATCCGATTATGGCTAATCAAAATATAAAAGAATATTTAGAATTATATCAAGGCAAAGCTTTAATTGAATATGAACCAGCAAGTTTAGACCTTAAAATACCAAACTCTACCAACCGTTACTATTTTTGCGATTATGTTAATTACAACCCAAAAGGATTATTCAACAGCAAAGAAGTCCCGTTGCTGGCCAGAATTTTAACTAAAATTTTACCGAAACGAAGATTTATCAAAGGTGTAAACCCGTTTATCGGGAGGCAATGGTTTATACTACCTTTGGATATTGCAGAGTTTGTTGTGGCTGAATATAAAAGGAATAAGGCACTTAGTAACTTTTACAGATTTACCATACATTCTGCAGAAATGTATTTTCAAACACTGTTACTAAATTCTAAGTACGCTGACAGGGTAGTTAATTTAAGAACTATTTTTGCAGACTATAATGCACCTAATCCGATTGTGTTTAAAGCAGAACACATTAATTTACTTAAAAAACAAAACATACCAATTGCCAGAAAATTTGATTTGCAGGTTGATAGTCAAATTTTTGACTTGATTGATACTGTAATTTTAAAAAAGTAATTTTATTTTAAATCCGTTTGACTTTTCTATACTTCTTTTATCAAGCATAAATAGCGTTGTTTAACTTAATTGACTTTTAGCTTTATTTTGTACAATACTAAATTTTTATTAATAAAAAAAGCATGATATATTTCTTAATGAATTTAAAAGGTTAAAAGAAGTTTGTTTTAAAAATGTTGTCTATAATTATTCCAACCTGCAACCGTAATGATTTATTAGCTCAGTGTTTAAACAGGCTTGATACTAAAATTCAAACAATAAGTAAAGAAGATTATGAGATTATTGTTACTGATGATAGTAAACAGGAAGAGGCAAAGCAATACCTAAAAAAAAATTACAAACAAGTAAAATGGGTAGCTGGGCCAGAACTTGGTCCGGCAGCAAATAGAAACAACGGTGCCAAATATGCTATGGGAGAATGGCTTGTATTTATAGATGATGATTGTTTGCCGGATCAAAATTTATTAAGTGCATATCAGGCAGCAATACAGATACATAGTAACATTAAAGTGTTTGAAGGATGTATAATGGCAGACCGGGAACGGCATAGTTTAGCAGAAGAATCTCCGGTTAATGAAATGGGGGGATATTTATGGTCATGCAATTTTATGATCAACAAAAACTTATTTTTGAATGAACTAAAAGGTTTTGATGAAAATTTTCCTTATGCAGCAATGGAAGATGTTGAATTCGATTACAGGCTAACAACCAATGGAATTAACAAATTTTTTTTGAAGGAGGCTTATGTAATACATCCGTGGAGGACACAAAAAAACATGCTCATCATCACTTTAAACAGATTTAAATCCACTTTATATTTTTTAAAAAAATATCCTGAAAAAAGAATAGAAATTAATAGTAAGTATTATTTACTTGCATTTTATAATTCTTTTTTTAAAGATACTTTAAAAAACGCTTATAAATATAAGTTTAAAGGATTTAAAAGTAAAATGGTATATGACTGGCTACAGCTATATTTCTCTTTTATACTTATATTCAAAAAATAATAAATTCAAAGTTATCAGATTTTAACACGTTCTACCTTGTAAGCATAGGAGTATTAAATTATCTATATTATAACTTTTTTTACAGTAACTCCGTTAGAAACACCATCCAAAATCTGCCGGAATAACATCTAATATCTGTGACTAAACTTGATTCTACATATATCCTTCCATTAAAATTACTTCTTCGTAGTTTTATAAAACCTGGAGTTACTACTTTTCGCAAGTTGAAATCAGGCATAGTAAGGGGAATTAATGGTTATGTTATTAATCTACTAAACATCAATTCTAAATACATTGGCGGACCAAAACATGCGCTGCAAACGTTTCAAGAAATCAACAATTATATTGAAAATAAAAAGCGCTTGGGCTTACCTTACTTTTACTGGCAGTTTTTTAAAAATAAAATTGAAATAAATAAGCCGCTATATACCATTGGTATACCTTTACCGGGAGCTGAAGTTTTATCTTATACAGCAGATACAACCGAAAATGTTTACCTGATGCCAAACATCAGAATCTACAGCAAATACTTTTTTACCCTAACAGAAGATAATTATTTGCTATCACCAGTTTCTAATTATTATGGGAATGGTAAAAAATCGCATCCTGCGTTTGAAATGTTGTTCCTGCCTAAAGGTAAAAAACTAAAAGGGCGTTCAATCATCATCAGAGGCGGTGCTTACTGGCATAAGATGCAGGATGGTATTCCGGCTCTCTACTTGGCAGAACTAGCTGGGTTTGATTTTAAAAAAATTGATAATTTTATCATACAAGATCTGCAGATCAGCAAGGACAGTATTTTTACACGTATAGGCATCCCTTTTGAAAAACAGGTCAGGCTTCATGATGAAAAAGAGTGCTATGCGTGTGAAGAACTAATATTTTCTTCCTGGTATGACCGGAAAGGAAACTGGTACAAAGACTACCTATTAAAAATGATTAAACCAAATCCTGTTTTTGACAAGTATTTTTCTAAAAAAATATATATTAGCAGATCGCGTGTTAAGACCAGACGTGTTTTGAATGAAGATAAAATTGTAAGCTTTTTAGAAGAATACGGTTTTGAGTGCATCAATAATGAAGATTTATCTATAGATGAGCAAATATATTTATTTCAACATGCTACACATATTATTTCCTGCCATGGTTCTCAGTTAACAAATATTATATTTTGTAAACCCGGAACAAAAATTTGCGAAATACGACACATTACTCACTCTATTCATTATAGAAAGGCATTTCATGATTTGTCAAATGGCTTTGGATTAGATTACTATTTGCTTTACACAAATTGTGGAGAAGAATACAGAGATGAAGAAAATAATGTGATTATAACTGATACCCACATGCACATTGATCTTGCTGATTTGAAATTGATGTTAGATAAAATGGATTTAAAAAAAATTGCCTAAGTTAATGTCAGAACCCTTAGTTTCCGTTATCATTCCTACTTATAATTACGCTAATTATATAAGTGAAGCTATTGACAGTATTTTGTCTCAAACTTATTCAAAAAAAAACATAGAGATAATTGTTGTAGATGATGGTTCCACAGACAATACTAAATTTATACTTAGTTCTTATATCACAGCAAACATTATCAAATATTATTACCAGGAAAATAAAGGAAAAGCAAACGCAACATACAATGCCATTTTAAAAACAACAGGAAAATATATTTTTAATTTAGATGCTGATGATTATTTTTTACCTAGCAAAATTACAGAATACGTAAAAATTTTTGAGGAAAACGCTGAAATTGTACATGTAGCAACACCTGCAAAAATTTTGTTCCAAGAAACGCAGTTTATCAAAACAGAAATTTTACCTAAAGATATATTAAACAAAGCAATAGATGGTAACTGGCTGCTAAACCGGTTATATAATGATAACATGCTTTTTGGAGGAGGTACAACTTATGCAGCATGCGCTTCTGTTTTAAAAAAAATTAATATTCCTGACGAAGTAGATATGTATATTGATGAGTTTTTGATTTTAGCAGTGTTACCTAAAGGTAAAAGTTTTTTCATAGAACATCCATTGTCAGTGTGGAGAATTCATAAATTAAATTTTTCAATTTCAATTGTTACAAAGCAAAATCAAATTAAAAATAAAGCACGGTTGTTAAAATCATCAACAGCTGTACTTAAATATTTACAACACCATAATTTCGACAAAGCGTTGATAAAAATATACCAAATTCAAGATATCAACAGACAGATGCTCTACAAAGAGCTTTTAAACGATAAAAAGTGCTCGGATATCCTTAAATATGCTTCTGATATTTTTTTCAAAATCAAACCAAGCTGGACTTTAATGAGAAAATATAATTTATTAAACCGGCTGATTCCATTATCTCTAATTCGATTAATTAAAAAGAATCAAGAAGTATTATAGTAAATATTTTACTCGGTTAACAAGCGAAGAGTATTTGATAAAATTAATAAAGCCTGTCAATTTTTTTTGAAGAAAGTTTAAATGCTTCTTTTATAACTGCAAATTTTAGTTTTTAAATTTGCAGTTATAAAAGAATTGGCCACAACAATTTAGGCGTTAAAAGAAGTATAAATAAACAGAATATTAATTATAAATATACTGTTGGTTTAACATATATTTGATACCTTATTTTAATTAATTATGACCGAAAGTATCTGATGAGAATTATTTTTATATGTGGGTGTGTTGAATTGGGGGTTGATGGTGTTGGCGATTATACCCGCAGGCTTGCAGCAGAACTTATTAAACAAAAACACGAAGTTGCAATCTTAGCAATTCATGATCAATTTGTTATTACAGAAGTAAACCATATCGAAAATATAGAAAATATAGAACTTCAAATCTATCGTATTCCTTCAGTATGGAGCACTACACGCAGGTTTAAACTGGCTAAAAAATGGATCAATAATTTTAACCCTGAGTGGTTGAGTTTACAATATGTTCCTTTTTCATTCAACATCAAAGGCCTCCCTTTTGGGTTAAATAAAAGTCTGTCTCTATTTAAAGATAGAAAATGGCATATCATGTTTCATGAGCTTTGGGTTGGTATGGAAGAGAACACCAATTTTAAACTTTTAATATGGGGAGTAATACAAAAGCTGTTAATTAAAAAAATGTTAACAATCTTAAAACCATCAGTAGTACATACACAGACTAAATTATATCAAATTCAACTTGCTAAACTTGGTGTAAACTCAGGTTATTTACCTCTATTTTCAAATATTCCGATTAATACAAACGATTCTGTAAATACAAGTTTTAATAATAAAGATCATATTACTTTTGTTGGTTTTGGAACAATACACCCAAACGCACCTATAAAAAAATTTGCTGAAGAAGCAGCAGCATTTAAAATGAAAACCGGAACTGATGTTAGCTTAATCTTAATTGGACGTTGTGGGAAAGAATTAGAAACATGGAAAAAGATTTGGGAAACAGCTGGTTTAAAAATAACGGTTTTAGGAGAACAATTACCAAATCGCATTTCAGAAGTCTTTAACAATTCATCCTTTGGGATAACCACAACAGCACTGCCATTAGTTGAAAAAAGCGGCTCGGTAGCTGCAATGCACCAACACAATTTACCCGTAATTTGTATTTCTAAACCCTGGTATCCGAAAGGAATAAAAGGCATAAAGTTGCCACCAGGAGTTATTGCGTATATAGATGGTAATTTTAATTCTTGTGTAACAAATATCTCAAACATTTCATATATTGATGTTCATGCCGTTGCCCAACAGCTTGCAGAAAGTTTAACTATAATTTAATAAATAATAGTTGGGTAATTAATATTTGTTAAAATACAAAATTTAAAAGCATATTTTAATTTTAATATCTTTGATTTTTGTTTTTAGTAATGTTTGCACGTAAAAGAATCAAAAAAATATAGGATAAAAGAAGTACCTAAAAGTTCTTTCTAAAAAATGAAAAACAAAATATTAGCCAAAATTAGGTTTTAAATTTAGTTAATATTTTACACAAGTAATTAATGAAAATTTCAGTTTGTATTCCTACATATAATCAGGCGCAGTATTTAGCACAAGCGGTGCGGAGTGCTTACAACCAAACTATTTTGCCTACAGAAATAATAGTGTCGGATGATTGTAGCACTGATAATACATCGGCTGTTCTGGCTGATTTATCCAAAGAAATTCCTATTTTAAAGATAGTTTTACAACCTCAAAATTTAGGTATAACAAGTAACACTGACAGTTGTCTTCGATTAGCTTCCGGTGAGTATATAGCAAGGCTCGATTCGGATGATTATTTAGCTCCGACTTATATAGAAAAACTTTCTAATGCACTATCTAAATATCCTGAAGCTGGTTATGCCCACGCAGCTGTACAAGAAGTAGACCAGTACGGAAATTCTTTATTAGAAAGACAGCTTGCAAGAAAATCAGGCTATCAACCTGCAGACAAAGCTTTACAATCAGCAATTAAAGGTTATCGCGTAGCGGCCAACATTATTATGTTTAGAAAGGAGGCTTTAATTAAAGTTAATTTTTTAACTAATCGGCCAAGTTCTGCAGAAGATTATCATTTATCTGCTTCTTTAGCCGCAGCCGGTTTTGGTAATATCTATTCAAATGAAATACTTTCGCATTACAGGGTTTGGGTTGATGCGGGAAAAGCAAGGTTACGCCGCAAAATGATGGAAATTGTTGGCTTTTACAAAGTGTATCACGAAGTTTTAGAACCTGCATATAAAAAAAGAGGTTGGAGCACCAATGGTATTATCAAAAACAGAGAAACAGTTGCTTGCATTCAGGCCGATTGTTTAGGTTGGAATGTATATACACATGAAGAAAAACTGCATTTAAAAGAAGCACTCAGTACCTTGTCTTCTTCTCCTAGAGCTAAAGCAATTGCTTGGTTATATTTAAACGGTTATGGAAAATTTTTAGATATTTATTCTAATATTTTGTCAAAATTAAAATTCATGTTTAAAAAGATTTTTATTCAGCTTAGATACTAGTATCATTAGCTTTTTAAATTATAGCACATTTTTATTTAATTATAAGTCGCTCTTAACCGCCATAGCCAGCCTATTTTGAGAATTTTATTTTTATCTCATAACTTCTACCCTGTTATTGGAGGTATCGAAATTAACTCTGATATTTTTGCTCAGGCTTTTACAGATGCCGGACATGAGGTGCATTTATTAACATGGTCAAAAGATGTTACAAACAAAACATTTCCATTTTTAGTAATTAGAAATCCAAGTAAACGTAAATTAATTTTAGAACATTCTTGGGCTGATTTAATTTTTGAAAACAACCCATCATTAAGACTGGCGTGGCCAGCTTTATTTTTCAAGAAACCTTCTGTAATTGTACTTAATACTTGGATATCCCGCCCAAATGGAAAAATATGGCTGCAGGATAAAATTAAACTTTGGTGGTTAAAAAGAGCAACTAAAGTAATTGCAGTAAGTGATGCCTTACGTAAACGATGCTGGCCTGCTGCTATTGTTATTGCAAATCCTTACAGACTTAACCAGTTCAGAATTATTTCGAATATCAAAAAAACATCAGATTTTGTATTTTTAGGAAGATTAGTTTCGGATAAAGGTGCAGATCATGCAATTAAAGCGTTACATCTGTTAATTACTACAAAACCTGAGATAAAATATATCAACAACAAACCATTACTTACAATTATTGGTAATGGTCCGGAACGTAGCAATTTATTAAAACTTATTGCAGCACTAAAAATGCAAGATTATGTTAACTTAACAGGATCATTAACCGGTGAAGAACTTACTATTTGCCTAAACCAACACCGGTTTTTATTAGTACCATCTTTGTGGGAAGAACCGTTTGGGAATGTTGTATTGGAAGCTATGGCTTGTGGCTGTTTACCAATTGTTTCTGATGGTGGTGGCCTTCCAGATGCAATTGGAAAGGCTGGAATTACATTTCGTCGTGGTAATATAAATTCTCTTGCAAATTCAATTGTCATGCTTATGTCTAATCTAGCTTTACAACAACAACTTAAAGAGGCAGCTAAACTACATCTGATTGATCATTTTCCAAGAATAGTAGCTCAACGGTATCTGGAAGTTGTAAATTTGGCTCTCCAACAATTTAAATAAATTAAACTTAGTTAATGAAAGTACTTATATCCCATCCAACTGGCAATGCTTTTTTTAGGGCTGCAGCTTTAGGGCTTTATCAGGAACGCATGCTTTCAGGATTAAGAACTACAGTAGCTACCTATCCGGGAAATATATTTGATAAGCTTAGCTCTTTTGCTTCTTTTAGCGAATTTAATAGGAGACGTTATGATCCAATCTTAAAGGATTTAACTCAAAGCAGGCCATTTTATGAATTATGTAGAATTGCTGTTTCTAAAATAGGTTTTAAAAACCTAATTAAACAGGAAACAGGTTTGTTTAGTGTAGATGCGGTATACAGAGACCTCGATAAATACGTAGCCAGCAGTTTAAAACAACAAGGAGCTACTGGCACCAATGCTGTTTATGCTTATGAAGATGGAGCACTTATTTCTTTTCGGGAAGCCAAAAAATTAGGACTTAAATGTTTGTATGACCTTCCGATTGGTTACTGGAGAGCGTCAAAGAGACTTTTGGAAATAGAATGTGAACGGTGGCCGGAGTGGGCTTCAACCTTAATAGAATTTGGAGATTCGGAAGCAAAGCTTGCTAGGAAAGATGAAGAGCTTCGTTTAGCAGATAAAATTTTTGTTGCAAGTCAGTTTACTGCAAGTACTTTAAAAGATTTTCCGGGCCAGTTAGCACCTGTAGAAGTTGTTCCTTATGCTTTTCCCCCTGTTGCCGGTTACAGAAATTATACTACGATTACTCAATCCAAACCGTTAAGATTATTATTTGTAGGAGGACTATCACAAAGAAAGGGAATTGCAGACCTATTTGCCGCTGTAGAAAACTTAAAAGATCATGTTCAATTAACGGTAGTAGGAAAAAAAGTAAGTGATCAGGATTGTTTGGCTTTAGACAAAGCATTAGCAAAGCACAAATGGATACCAAGTTTAGCACATGCAAAAGTATTAAAGTTAATGCATGAACATGATGTACTAGTTTTTCCTTCCTTGTTCGAAGGATTCGGACTGGTGATAACTGAGGCAATGTCTCAAGGAACACCCGTAATTACTACCGATCGGACTGCCGGACCCGACTTAATAAAGCATGGAGAAAACGGCTGGCTAATAGAAGCTGGCTCAACAAATGCACTTCAGGTGGCTATTGAAGAAATTTTAGCCAAACCTGATGTAATTGCAAAAATTGGACGCGCAGCAATGGAAACAGCAAGCAAAAGAACTTGGGAAGTTTATGGTAGAGAATTAGTTGATGCAATTATAAAAAACTAACAAGATATACTATAAAAGCTTATTTAATTTTTATTGCAAGAACTTTTTCACACTTCTTTTTTCATAAAAATTTTCATGATATATATAGGCTTTTTATATTAGAATAATCCTAAAAAATTATACGCATAAAAGAAGTATGATAAAACTTTCTAACAGAACTTAAAGTAGCTTTTGCACATTAAATAAAATTTATGAAGTTAAAAATGGCAAAAACACTAATACCTAACACAGTAAAAATGTATGGATACTAATAATGCAACGGCAATCAAAATTGAAAATAATCTTGATTTAGCTGTTGATAAATTAAAAGTAGTACAAAAATTTATTAAAATAGATCCCAACCGTTTTCTTAAACAAGGTATCTGGGCTTATTTTTTATTGTTAATTTTTGAAGGAGCTTTAAGAAAATGGTTTTTACCTAGTTTAGCAACTCCACTTCTTATTATTCGCGATCCGATTGCGATATGGTTGGTATTTAAATGTTGGCAGAGAGGTCTTTTTCCGGCTTCAACTTATTTGGTCGGAATGGTTGCTATTGGCGTAATAAGTATATTCACAGCAGTGTTTTTAGGTCATGGTAGTTTACTGGTAGCACTATTTGGAGCCAGAATATTATTATTTCACTTCCCGCTAATTTTTGTAATCGGACAAATATTTAACAGAGATGATATAATAAAAATTGGTAAAGCTACACTTTGGATTACTATACCAATGACTATCCTTATTGCTATGCAGTTTTACAGTCCGCAGTCTGCATGGGTAAACCGAGGAGTTGGTGGTGATATGGCAGGAGCCGGATACTCTGGAGCGGCTGGTTTTATGCGTCCCCCTGCTACTTTCTCTTTTACTACCGGTACTGGTGCGTATTACGGCTTTGCTGCTTGTTTTATATTTTACTTTTGGTTTGATCTAAAGCATGTTAACAAACTATTACTCTTAGGTGCTACTTTAGCTATGTTTGCAGCTATTCCACTTTCTATCAGTAGAACTGTGTTGTTTCAAACTGCTGTTAGTGGGGTATTTACAGTTCTTGCAGTTTCGCGTAAGCCCCAGTATATTGGTAAATTATTAATCGCAGTAGCCGGAGGTGTAATTATTTTTGCCGCTTTAAGTCAAACAAGCTTTTTTAATACAGCTTTAGGCGCATTTACAACACGTTTTACAGATGCAAGTGCATTTGAAGGCGGGGTGCAGGGTACAGTTTTTAACCGTTTTTTAAAAGGTTTATCACTTGCATTTTCTCAGGCAGCAGACCAGCCTTATTTTGGTTATGGCATAGGTATGGGCACTAATGTTGGAAGTATGTTACTTTCCGGAAGTAAAACATTTTTAATTGCTGAAGATGAATGGTCAAGGTTAACAGGAGAATTAGGTGCCTTATTAGGTATTTTTGTTATCTTAATTCGTATTGGACTTACCATAAAAATTGCAATTGCAAGCTATCACAAATTAGCAAAAAACGACTTTTTACCTTGGCTGCTTCTTAGTTATGGTACTTTAACCCTTTCTCAGGGTGGTTGGGCCCAACCAACTTATTTAGGCTTTAGTGTTGTAATTGGCGGGTTTATGTTAGCTTCGCTAAATTCAGGAAAAACCGAAAATGTTGCTACAAAATAATGTAACATTGAACTTTTCGGATAATTAGCTTTAACAAATCATTGTGCATTTAATTTTATTTACCCATCCAAATTTTTTAGGCCACAAAAGTATGCCACGTTTTGCCAAAATGCTGGCAGATGGAATGAAGAAACGCGGACATCAGGTAGAAATATGGTCTCCAAAACCAAACTTTTATAATTTACCTTTACCAAAATCTTTAAAAAAATGGTTAGCTTATGTTGATCAATATATCGTATTTCCGGCTCAAATGCATAAATTGCTAAAAGCAATTTATGCTGATACTCTGTTTGTGTTGACAGATCAGGCACTTGGACCATGGCTTCCACTCGTTGCTAACTGCGCGCACGTAGTACATTGCCATGATTTTTTGGCGCAACAATCAGCACTTGACTTAATTCCAGAGAACCCAACATCTTGGACAGGAAAGCAATATCAAGCATATATTCGACATGGGTATTTAAAAGGAAAAAACTTTATTTCTGTTTCTAATAAAACGCAGCGGGATCTTCATCAATTTATCGATCCTTCAACTATTACATCGGCAGTAGTTTACAATGGGCTAAATCAATCTTTTACTGCAGAAGATCCAGTAAAAGCCCGAACTGAAATCAGCAATAAAACCGGACTAGATTTAGCAAAAGGTTACCTCTTACATATTGGCGGAAATCAGTTTTATAAAAACCGCACAGGCGTGGTTGAAATTTATGATGCCTGGCGTAGTGTAAGTAAAACAGCTTTACCGTTACTTTTAGTTGGCGAATTACCGGATGAAAATTTAAGTAACAAAATAAGTCATTCTCCTTACAAAGATAACATACACAGTTTTAATAAAATTGAAGATAATCTAATCAGTGCAACATATTCTGGTGCTACTGCATTTTTATTTCCTTCGCTGGCAGAAGGTTTTGGATGGCCAATTGCAGAAGCAATGGCGTGTGGTTGTCCGGTTATTACAACAGAAGAGGCACCCATGACTGAAGTTGCAGCAAATGCTGGTTTTTTAATTCCTAAACAACCAACCGAACTAAAGAATAGTAAACAATGGGCAGATAACGCAGCAAAATTGATCGAAAAAATCATTTCTTTATCTCCTGTCGAACGTAAAAAAATCACAGATGCCGGTATAGAAAATGCGAAACGTTTTGATGCCGATTATGCTTTAGATCAGATAGAGCGTATCTACCAGAATATCCTATTAAAACAAAAAAACGAATGAAATTACTCCATATTACGGCCAGTATGGATCCTAAATTGGGTGGTGTTTCTCAGGCATTAAAAACAATTATAAAAGGGTTAAATGTATATCCTAATAGTCAGAATGAAGTAGTTAGTTTTGATGATCCTAACGCTTCTTTTATCAGGGAAAATCCTGATCAGATCAATGCTTTAGGTTCAGGCAAAGGCCCGTGGTTTTACAATGCGAATTATATCTCCTGGCTGGTACAAAATCTGTCCAAATTTGATGTTGTTATTTTACACGGCTTGTGGAATTACCAGGGTTTTGGGTTGATTAAAGCTTTGAAGCAATTAAAAACCAAACCTTTTGATTCTAGTTCAGATACTTCTTTTAGCACTAAATTTTATGTGATGCCGCACGGAATGTTAGATCCGTATTTTCAAAAGGCATCTGGCAGAAAATTAAAAGCTATCCGAAACTGGCTTTACTGGAAAATAATTGAGCGTAAAGTAGTTAATCAGGCTGATGGTTTACTGTTTACATGCGAAGCGGAATTACAACTTGCCCGTAAAACTTTTACTCCTTATTTGCCTGTTAAAGAATTGGTTGTGGGTTTAGGCGTGGAAGAACCACCGGCTTATACAGAAAGTATGCGCGAAGCCTTTTTAAACAAATGCTTGGGATTGGACAATCAGCCTTACTTCTTATTTATCAGCCGTATCCATGAAAAGAAAGGTGTTGATTTGCTTGTAGATGCCTACTATAAAACGCAACAAATTAAAAATTTAGATATAAGTCTTGCAAAGGATGCTTCTTTTATCAGCCCAAAACATGTTTTCCAAAAACTTGTTGTAGCCGGCCCTGGATTAGAAACTGCATATGGCCAAAAAATTAAAAGTTTAACATCACAATTTCAATCACCGGAAAAGGCTGTTTTTTCCCCGGGTATGCTTACTGGTGATGTAAAGTGGGGGTCTTTTTATGGCTGCGAAGCTTTTGTATTGCCTAGTCATCAGGAAAACTTTGGTATTGCTGTTGTTGAGGCATTAGCTTGCGGCAAACCGGTACTTATCTCTAATCAGGTTAATATTTGGACAGAAATTGCTTCCTCAAATGCAGGA
Organism: Janthinobacterium lividum; assembly: GCA_050955045.1. Classification (GTDB taxonomy): domain Bacteria; phylum Bacteroidota; class Bacteroidia; order Sphingobacteriales; family Sphingobacteriaceae; genus Mucilaginibacter_A. Next base: position 327,899 of record JBPBQV010000001.1, read on the forward strand.
ATAATTGCAGATGACACGGCGGCTGGAACTTTGGAATTACTGAAAAGCTGGAACAAATTATCACCGGAAGAAAAAATTGAAATGGGTAAAAATGCACGCAAATGTTATGAAAAACATTTCGCCATGTGCCCAGCGGCAAATAATTTATTGAAAGCAATTACAGCAAGTAATTGATTTTTGAAAAAACTGGAAAAGCAAAAATTAATCTATAAAACAGTAATTGCCTTTAGGCTAGATAAATAACAAATATTTTTTATTAGAGACAATTTCTTTTAAAACTTCAATAAGTTAAATAGAATCATTCCATCACAATTTTAACATACTTTAGCTTTTGAATTCTAAAAAAGTATGGATAAAAGAAGTATCAAAATATTTTAATGCAAATAGATTTATCAAAATTTACAATTGGTGATTATGTAGCCGGGCCTAAATGGAAAGTTTTTATATGGCATTTTGTTAATTATTTTATTTTTAATAGTGCTATGCCATGGCCCTATTCTGCAAAAAGAGCTTTGTTGCGTTTGTTTGGTGCAAAAATTGGTACAGGGCTGATAATCAAAACAAAAGTTAGAATTAAAAACCCGTGGAGGTTAATTGTTGGGGAGCATTGCTGGATTGGCGAATCTGTATGGATTGATAACCTAGAAGATGTTTCTCTGGGAAATAATGTATGTTTATCGCAAGGAGTAATGTTGCTTACTGGTAACCATGATTATACTTTAAGTGATTTTCCATACAAATTGGGTAAAATTATTTTAGAAGACGGCGTTTGGATTGGTGCAAAATCAATTGTATGTCCGGGCGTTATTTGCAAATCGCATTCTATTTTAACTGTTAATTCTGTCGCAACCAAACAGTTAACAGAATGGGGAATTTTTGCTGGTAATCCGGCAGTTTATATCCGAGAACGTAAATCTGTGGGATAGTTTATATTTTAATGACACAGAAAAGAATTTTATTAATTGGAGGAAATTTCTATCCCGAACTCACCGGTATAGGAAAATATAATGGTGAGATGATGGAATGGTTAGCTGAACAGGGAAATACATGTACCGTAATTACTACTTATCCATATTATCCTGATTGGAAAATTAAGGAGCCACACTACAAAAAATCATATTGGTTTAGCAAAGAAAATAAAGCTGTAAATTCCTTTCCTGCTAGTCCTATAAAAATTTACCGGTGCCCGCATTTTGTACCTGCAAATCCATCAGGCTTAACTCGGATTTTGTCTGATATTTCCTTTTGCCTTTCTGCAACAGTAATGGTGTTTATATTACTTTTTAAGAAGAAGTATGATTACGTTATCACAGTTTCCCCTCCTTTTTTAACAGGTATATATGCTATCGCCTACAAAAAAATTAAAGGTGCTAAGTTCTTTTATCACGTTCAGGACTTACAAATTGATGCTGCTGCAGATTTACAAATGATAAAATCGCGGGTGTTGATTAAATTATTATTTAGGATCGAAAAATTTATCATGCGACATGCAGATTTAATAAGCAGTATTTCAGAGGGAATGATTAATAGGATAAAAGAAAAATCAGGTAAAAATAAAATAAGCTTTTTTCCGAATTGGGTAGATACCAATATCTTTTATCCCCTATCCGAAAAAAGTATGCTAAAAGAAGCATTTGGGTTCAATAGTAAAGATAAAATCGTATTGTACTCTGGTGCAATAGGTGAGAAACAAGGTTTGGAAGCTATATTTTATGCAGCAAATTCATTAAAAAATATTTCTGATTTAAAATTTATTATCTGCGGATCAGGGCCGTACAAAAAGAAACTGGAAGATTTAAAAGCATCCCTACAAATACAAAATGTAACTTTTATGCCTTTGCAACCAGTAGAAAAATTGAATGCTTTTTTAAATATGGCTGATGTTCATTTAGTTATACAAAAAACCAATGCAAGTGATTTAGTAATGCCATCTAAACTTACGCCCATTCTGGCTGTAGGCGGATTAGCGGTTATAACTGCGCCCGTGCAATCAACCTTGTTCAAAATAGTTAATACAAACCAGATAGGAATACTAGCAGAACCAGAAAATGAAGTTGCTTTAACCAATGCTATACAATCAGCTTTAAACCCTTTAAACGGAAACATAACTGATAATGCACGCAATTATGCGAAAAAGTATCTTTCTATAAATGAAATTTTAGTGAAATATACTGAAGATATGGCCGAAGCCTAATTAAAGCTGTTTTTTATTTCACTATAATTAACATTATCAATACTCTTTTTACCGTATAAAAATCAAGCTTATCACTTAATAAGCATATTTGATAATGCTGCCTTATAGGATGTTCTATTTTTATTATATATTTATCATTTTAACAATCTTAATATAAGGTTATTACCGATATATGGAAAACCGTTATATATTTTTTTTAATTGTTTTACTCTTTTTAGGCGACTTAATAGCAATTAATTGTTCTTTTATGATTGCCTATTTCTGGGACAGCCAGAACAATTTCATTACTCAATCTTCACACTCTGGCCTTGATTTATTAATTTTTAATGCAACCTGGATCGCTTCCTCTTTTTTTATGCAGCTTTATCACCGGGAAACTGCCCAGCGAACAGAATTTGTTTTTCAAAAAAGCTGGCGGGCAATTGTTTTACATGCATTAACATTTAATGTAATTATTTTATTAACCAATTATCCTTCGTACTCTAAAAGTTTTCTCATCTACATTTTTGTATTTGAAGTTTGTGCATTTATAATTAGTCGGTTTGTAATTACAGCTTTTGAACAGTACCATATTAAACGTGTTAGATACAAGAAAAAAATTGCAATAGTTGGATACAATGAAACTGCAAAAAGATTGGCTGATTATTTTTTGAAGAATCAAATGTCATACAATTTTACAGGTTTTTTTGATCATACGGCAAACAGTTATACCGATAAATCTAATCAAGAAATCATCCGACCAATAGAAAGTTTGATGGATTATGCAGTAGAAAATGAAGTAGCAGAAGTTTACTCTACCTTGTTTCCTGAAGATTATAATAATTTAAATCATCTGGTATCCATAGCCGAGCAAAATTGTGTTCGCTTTAAATTTATTCCTGATGTTACCAAAATTATTAATTCTGATTATTCCATCAATACTTATTTTGATGAAATACCTGTTTTAAGTACTCGCTCCGAACCGTTAGAGCATATTACTTATCGTATTGCTAAACGTTTATTTGATATTTTTGTCAGCATCGGTGTTATCATATTTCTGCTTTCGTGGCTTATCCCTGTACTTACTATAATCATCAAACTACAATCTAAAGGTCCAGTATTCTTTAAGCAACTACGATCTGGGAAAGACAATAAGCCGTTTTATTGCTACAAGTTTCGTAGCATGTCTATGAATAAAGATACCGAACATATACAGGCTACTAAAGGTGACTCTAGAGTAACCAAAATTGGTGCTTTTATGCGAAAAACAAGTATAGATGAACTCCCGCAGTTTTTTAACGTATTAATAGGAAATATGAGCATTGTAGGGCCAAGGCCACACATGCTTAAACATACTGATGAATACAAAGCAATTGTGCATCAATACATGGTTAGACAATTGTTAAAGCCAGGAATTACTGGGTGGGCACAAGTGAGTGGTTATCGGGGAGAAACCAAAGATCATAAACAAATGGTAAAACGCGTAGAACATGACATTTGGTATATCGAAAACTGGTCGTTGATGTTAGACATAAAAATTATGTTTTTAACTATAATTAACACAGCAAAAGGTGAAGAGAATGCTTATTAAATTTCTTGTTATGAAAAAGAATTTATAGTTTTAGTTGATACACTAGTTTTACCACATATTATAGTTGATACAGAAATTTAAAACTTTGTAGATTTTACAAGGTCTAATCCTATTGAACTTTCATCAAATTTTATAACATATTAAACTAAATTTTACAATAAAATAAATATATGAAAAAGAAAGCCTTGGTTACAGGGATTACTGGTCAGGATGGTGCATATCTTGCAGAGTTACTACTATCTAAAGATTATGAAGTGCATGGCATTAAACGTAGAAGTTCTTCATTTAATACTGACAGGATAGATCATTTATATCAGGATCCACATGAAGAAAATGTAAGTTTTTTTATGCACTACGGTGATTTATCTGATTCTACAAATTTGATTCGCATTATTCAGCAAATTCAGCCGGATGAAATTTATAATTTAGGTGCAATGTCTCATGTGAAAGTGAGTTTTGATACACCAGAATATACTGCAAATGCAGATGGAATTGGTACGTTAAGAATTCTGGAAGCTGTTCGTTTATTAGGTTTAACTAAAAAAACAAGAGTTTATCAGGCTTCTACTTCAGAGCTTTATGGTTTGGTTCAGGCAGTTCCTCAATCAGAAACTACGCCTTTTTACCCGCGTTCACCTTATGCAGTAGCTAAATTATATGCTTACTGGATCACTGTAAATTACCGCGAAGCTTACGGTATGTTTGCTTGTAATGGTATTTTGTTCAACCATGAAAGCCCTCTACGTGGCGAAACTTTTGTAACACGCAAAATTACCCGTGGAGTTGCAAAAATAGCTTTAGGCTTACAGAAAAAACTTTATTTAGGAAATTTAGATGCCCGCCGTGACTGGGGACACGCAAAAGATTATGTAGAAGCTATGTGGCTTATTTTGCAGCAGGAAGTGCCGGAAGATTTTGTTATTGCAACTGGAGTAACTACTACTGTACGCGACTTTGTAAAAATGTCTTTTAAAGAAGCAGGTATTGAAGTAGAATTTAAAGGTGAAGGTGTTGACGAAAAAGGTTACATTTTAGCTTGTAATAACCCAGAATACCAAGTTGAAATAGGAAAAGAAGTAGTTGCTGTAGATGCTGCGTACTTCCGCCCTACTGAAGTTGAATTACTTATTGGTGATCCTACAAAATCAATTGAAAAATTAGGTTGGAAAATTAAATATGATTTACCAATGCTGGTTCAAGATATGATGACTTCTGATATCAAACTTTTCAAAAAAGAAAGAGCATTAAAAGAATTAGGATATACTATCAAAAATCAATACGAGTAAAAAACTATTTATTAAAGTTTTACTCTAAATTAAATCAATTGGAAAAAAATGCCAAAATATACATAGCCGGACACAATGGAATGGTGGGATCGGCTATTGTAAGAAAACTTGTTTCAGAGGGATACCAAAATATTATTACCCGTTCTTCCAAAGAATTAGATTTACGCAACCAACAGGTTGTTGCTGATTTTTTTGCAACAGAAAAACCGGATTACGTGTTTTTAGCGGCAGCAAAAGTAGGCGGGATTATAGCTAATAACACTTACAGGGCAGATTTTATCTATGAAAATTTATCCATTCAAAATAACATCATCCACAATTCATACATAACTGGTGTAAAAAAGTTGATGTTCTTAGGTTCAAGCTGTATTTATCCGAAAATGGCACCGCAGCCCTTAAAAGAAGAATATTTGTTAACAGGATTGCTTGAAGAAACTAACGAACCGTACGCCATTGCAAAAATTGCCGGTATTAAAATGTGCGATGCTTACCGCGCGCAATATGGTTGCAACTTTATCTCGGTAATGCCAACCAATTTGTACGGCTATAATGATAATTACCATCCTCAAAACTCCCATGTTTTACCAGCATTAATTCGTAGGTTTCACGAAGCTAAAGTGGAAGGAAAAGATCAGGTTGTTATCTGGGGTTCTGGCAGTCCGAAAAGAGAGTTTTTATTTGCTGATGATTTGGCAGAAGCCTGCTTTTTTCTGATGGAGAATTATAATGAGCCAGAACCAATTAATGTTGGTATCGGAACGGATGTTACCATTAAAGAACTGGCCAATTTAGTTAAAAATACTACAGGTTTCGAGGGTGAAATTACTTTTGATACCACAAAACCAGACGGTACACCACGTAAATTGATGGATGTAACCAAGTTGCACGCCAAAGGCTGGAAGCACAGTATTGAACTGCAAGATGGAATTCGCTTGGCTTATCAGGATTTTCTATCGAAAGCAGAAAATGTAGCTACTCGGTAACTAACAGAATATAATGCTTCTTTTAGCAGCTAAATTTTTAGGTGTTAAAAGAAGCATTTTTTTTATCTAATATTTTCCTGATTTGTTTTGCATCTTCCGGTGTATTAGCATTCATTAAAGCACTCGTATTTGGTGCTTTAATTATTTTAGCCTCATACTTAATCAGCAATCGTCTTAAAGAAATTTGCTCTTGTTGATAATTATATTTTAGTAATAGGTAACTTTCTGTTTCCCAAATTCCCGTTAATGGTTCCGGCAGTCCATCCCACGGACTTTTAAACACAGTTGCTATTTTAGTTTGATCTCTTTGCTCAATCAAATTATCTAATGTTGATCGATCCAGCAAAGGCACATCGCAAGCCATAATCATCCAAGCACAATCAGGATAAACTTCAAAAGCAGTTAAAATAGCTTCAAAAGGACCAGCATTTTCGTACTGATCCGGAATAGTTTTGTATTCGGATTGAATCTTTTCTGTTTGATCTTTTCGGCAGGAAACAAAAACATCATCACAATAGGAAGCCATTAAATCAGCCAAATGATACTGCTGTTGCTTGCCGTGCCAGTTCATTTCAGCTTTACTTTCGCCCATCCTGCTACTTCTGCCTCCGGCTAAAACCAATCCTTTTAAAGCAGTTTCCATGTTAATTGTATTTTTTAAAATTGACTTTTTACAACTTCGCAAAGTACCTGAAAAATAGTCCTTCTGTTAAACAAACCGCTAATTTCTGTTTCTACGTTGGGCAATTCAATGTTGATAGCGTGAAACAATACTCCGGCAACTACAAATAAAAAAACAGGTGCTAAAAGAAGTATGTATAAGTTGGTATTATATAATAGTTTTTTCATGATGTTGATAAGGTTTAGTTTGAAAGAAAAAATTACTGCTTTTTAAATTGATTTAAAAAGCTTCCACTTAAATTAACTTGTGCACTATCAGAAATATTAAAATTGCTTTTACCAATTTTTGAGTTTGCAATATGTAACATATTACGACCCTTTACTGTAATTGTAGCTTGTGAGATTTGATTATCTGAACCGATAGTCAAATTAGCATTTTTAGTTAAATCACTTCCAACTAAAGCTTGCAATTGTTCAATTTTGCTTTTATTCAAAGATAAAGTTACAGCTTGTTTAATGTTTAAATTCAGATGTTGCTGATCAAATCCTGTTAATGATGTTTCTCCAGAATTTCCATTTTCTACATCTTCTTTCTTAGTAAAAAATGGAGTCATAACAACTTGGTCTAACGATGGACAAGTAATAATAATACTAGTCTGAAATGGACTTACATTTGGTGTTTTTTTATCCACAACATCAATCACTAATGTATTTCCAACATTAGAAATTTTGACTTTACCTTTCAAATTATTTTCCATCCAAATACTATAATTACTTCCATGTTCTATCTGAACAGATATTAAATTGGCTGCGTGATTATCCAAAATACTAAATGCTTTTAAAGTTGTTATTTTTTCAAATCTGTAAAAACGACTTTTATAATCGCCTTTCAAATATTCTGCGCGTAAAGCAAAATCATAAGTAACCATCGAAACGATAATAATCAAAATTACTGCGATTAATAATTTATTGCTTGTTTTCATGTTGATACTGTTTTTATGCCTGATAATTTTGTGTTTTAAACTCCTGATAACGTTTTTCAATTTCTTCCAAACTGATATCCAACAAAAAGATATTTTTAAAAAATTCCGGTAATTCTTGTTGCAAAAACCGCTCTTTGCGGTAGTTTTTTACTTTGCTTTTGGCGTCAACATTTACAAAATAACCGATACCGCGTTTGTTGGAAATCACTCCCTGGTTTTGCAAAAAATCGTAAGTGCGGGCAACTGTGTTTGGATTGACTTGTAACTCTACTGCCAGATCACGTACAGAAGGTATTTTCTGATCAATTGACCATTTATCCAACGTTATATTTTCGCTCACATATGCTGCAATTTGCAGGTAAATGGCTTCGTTATCTCTAAAATCCATAACTAAACTTCCTTTTCTTTTAGCTTGTAGTAAGCACTGATCCATAAAACTAAAACCACTAATCCAAGTACAATTCCTTCCGTTTGGGTTTTCACATCCGGCGCATGAATTTGAAAGGCATCCTTTCCGTTGGAGATACTTATCGGACTGAATATGGATGTTCCCTGCACTTTTTGATCAAACATAGATGCCAAAATCGGCCTGTTAATCAATCCCAACAAAAAAATACCGATAAAAAAAGTAAAGGCAGTTTTAATAAAATGTAGTTTTTCAAAATAGATGGCACCAAAAAATATAACGGAATGCAGCACCGGATAGATAATTAAAGCAATGTAAGTTTTTCTTTCTTCCGAAAATAAGTCCAATAAAACGTTTTCTCTGCCCGGAATACTTTGTCCGAAACTGATGATAAATGCATCGATCAAATAAAATATTCCAATAAACAGCAACTGAAAAATAGCGAAGGAGTACAACCAGCTAACCAAATATTTTTCAAAATGAGAGGCTGGAAGTGTCAGGGCTGGTATGGCTTCTTTTTTGTTACCCAAATCAGCAAAAATCAAACTTGTGAAAATGCAGCCTGCAATTAACAGTATTGCCATAAAGTTGCCTTGCTGTGTACCTTGTGATAAATAACCTTCGTTGCCATAAGCAGACAAACCCATCGATAAAAGCAGTATTCCGGCCAATACTCCGGCAGACATGAGATAAGTTTTATAATTTTCGACCGTGTGCTTTTTAAAAAGCATTGCAAATCTTTTTAGGTTAAAAAATTGATTCATGATTTATCGGTTTAAAATTTCTGTAATCATTTGATCATTGTTGATGATGGCGTTAAATAGCAGTTCCATATCTACTTTACTGTAGCTTTCGTTGGTGTTTTGGCTGATGGTATTTAAGCCGCGAACACTTTCTTCTGCATACAAAACTTCTGGTCCGGTTGTAGAAGTTGTGCTGAATTTTAGGCGTTCCGAAATTTCATCCAAACTTCTATTTAGTATGATTTTTTGATTGTGAACAACTAATAAAGTATCAATCAGATTATCCAGATCACGAACTTGATGCGTAGAAATAATAATGCAACGCGTTTCTGTTAAAGCCGAAGCGATAATTTTACGAAACTGGCTTTTTGAAGGAATGTCCAAACCGTTAGTTGGCTCGTCCATAATTAAAAGCGACGTGTTGGTAGAAAGTCCGAAAGCAATCATCACCTTTTTTTGCTGACCAAAGGAAAGTTTATTAAGCAAACTGTTATTCGGAACATCAAATTCCGAAAGCATCTGGTCAAACTGTGCTTCATTAAAAGCCGGGTAAAAATGGCCTGTACTTTTTATAAACTGTTTGGCTGTGAGTGTAGGCATGTAAACTTCTTCCGGAATAAAAAACAAATCCTGTAAAAAAGCGGGTAAGCGTTTTGCGGAGTTGTAACCGTTTACTTCGCAAATTCCTTTTTGCGGAAAAACCAAACCGGCAATATTTTTTAATAAGGTTGATTTGCCTGCACCGTTTTTCCCTAGCAAACCATAAATATGTCCTTCCTGCATTTGCAGGTTTAGGTCTTGAAACAGGATTTTTTTCCTGCCGTACCCAAATGTTAAGTTAGAAATTTTGATCATATCTTAGTGTATTAGTTATATAGTACACTACAAATGTAAGTATGATTTTTTAAGATGCAAGTTTTTTAAGAAATAAATTTTTAAGAAATAAAAAAGTCCTGCTCATTACCTGAGCAGGACTTTAATTTGAAATTTTTTTATGAAAAGAAAACCAAAAAACAAGAGTAAAAGAAGCATTTCAACTTATGCAGAATACTTCCTTTACCCTATAAAATTTGTTTTTTATTTTTTGGGAAGTCGGCTATCCAAATCAGTAACAGGAATACTCATCATCCGGCCAATAGGTTCTTTGCCACGATAAGTAATTAATTTGAGTTGTGCAGCTTCTTTGGGAACAATAAGTGGTTGTGTATATTTTGGATAAAACCGGTCCGGAAAGGAGTTATCAAAGCTGTAATAAATATCCAAACCTTTAATCTCGGTAGCTAAAGTAACATTCGTTAGGCTATCTCTGCGCGAAACACGAACAATTGGATCGTATATGCTTGGCGCGTAATTAATTTCGGCTTGTTCTAATCTTGGGAATTGTTTTTCTACTCTTCCCGAAAAATTATCCCAATTTTTCGCAGCTTTTGGTGACCATAGCGTTTCTGCAATTGCAAAGCCTCGCGGCCAGGTCATGTATTCCAATTTGCGCGTGTTATAAACCTGCTCTGTCCACAAGTTTGCTTGTCCGCCTTTAATTAATTTCGCGTCTACGCTATCCGGAACAGGTTCAAATTGATACGCTTTGGATAACCTCAGCGTAGCATAAACTTTTGATTCAATAGAAACGTCGCCTTGCATGTAATCTAGATAAGCAAAATCAGTTGGACTCATCACTACTTCGTGACCCGTTTTTGCAGCTTCAATACCGCCTTTCATACCGCGCCAGCTCATTACAGCAGCGGTTGGAGAGATCCCGCCCTCCAAAATCTCATCCCAGCCCATAAATTTTTTCCCTTTGGATTCCACAATTTTTTCCACCCGTTTTTCAAAATAACTTTGCACTTCCTGCATATCTTTTAGTCCTTCTTTTTTCATTAAAGCTTTAATCTCAGGACTTTTCTCCCAGAAATTTTTAGGACACTCATCTCCGCCTAAATGGATATATTCAAAAGGAAAAAGTTTGGCAACCTGCGTAATTACGGTATCCATAAAAGTGTAAACTTTTTCGTTAGCCGGACAAAAGGTATCATCAACTAAAGCAATTGGCGGTGCGCCGTGCGACCAATCCATAATCACTTCTCCGGAACGAACTTTATAATTTTCTGCACCAGGTGTACAGGATAACTCCGGATAAGCAGCAATCGCAGCTAAACTATGGCCCGGAACATCAATTTCCGGCAAAACATCTACAAAATGTTCCTTGGCGTATTGTACGATTTCTTTGATATCTTCCTGCGTGTAAAAACCTCCATAATCACGTGGATCAGTAGCTGCAGGCGGCGCGAAAGTACCAAAGTAGCCTACTTTTTTTACGTTGTAAGCACCAACTTCTGTTAAGCGCGGCAAACCTTTAATTTCGATGCGCCAGCCTTCATCATCTGTTAAATGCAAGTGCAGCAAATTGTATTTATACCGAACCATGTTATCAATATAATGCTTTACATCCTGCTTAGTAAAAAAATGACGGGCAACATCAAACATCAGCCCGCGCCAGCCAAACCTTGGATAATCCGTAATTTTAACAAACGGAACAGTCCATTTTACATTGGCAACAGCTGTTTTACTTTCAATTTCTTTAGGCAATAATTGCATCAATGTTTGCACGCCATAAAATAAGCCGGCAGCTTTGTTGGCTTTAATGATAACGCCTGATGAAGTAATATTTAACTGGTAACCTTCCTTCCCGATTTCAGGATTTTCAGTTTTATTAAGTACCAACTTTATGGCGTTAAAAGGAGCATTACTTTTAATAACCACCGATTTGCCGGTAGCAGCAGCAATTTTACTTTTGAGATAACTGGTAACCGGAAGCATTTCGGAAGAAGAAACGGCTCCAATAATCACCGTAGCGGGCAAAGTAAACTGGCCGGCACTTTTTACCAAACTTACGGGTTGCGGAATAATTGCTATCGGCTTATCGCTGGTTTGACTAAAGGACTTAAACGATAACAGGCAGCAAAGCAATAATCCAGGAAGTTTTATCATGACAAATAAATTAAATTTTGGTGTGCAGCAGCAGTTTTTAGGTGATAAAAGAAGTATAGTACTTAATGTTTTAAAATGCCAATATACAATTGTAATAGATGATTACGCGAAGTTTTTGGGCGATAAAAGAAGCATAATAATTATATCAACACAAAGTTACTGATTGAAATTATTTAACAGTTGCTTTTTTAGACTTAACTACCTTGCTAACAGCTACTTGCTTATCAATAACATCTTTAAAAAACTGAAATTGCAGTAAAATAGATTTCGACCAGTACTTACTTGTATGAGCACCAGGTTGTGCAATGTAAGTAGCTTTAATTTTTAATTCATCACACTTTTGCCTGAATTGCTGACTGGTGATGTATAAATAATCTTCTGTGCCGCTATCAAAAATGATGGGTTTATCTGTTCCGGCAATATTTTTAAGCAGGTTAACGGGCGAATAATCATCAAAAAGTGTATTCTCTTCGCTGTAATCCCCCAGCAAATAAGAGAGCGTTTTTTTGTTGGCCGAATAACGCAAATTTAACACGCCGGACGTACTGCCCGCACTCAGAAATAAATCAGGATGTTTTAAGAAAAGCCACATCGCACCGTAACCGCCCATGCTATTCCCAGTAATTAAAATTTTAGAAGCATCTTCTGCATATTTTTTTTCAATAGCAGGCATCAGTTCTCTAATAAAAAAAGTTTCATACTGCGTACTGTCTTCCTGCGGAGAATTGATGTACCAGCTCTTTTTTAAACCATCCGGACAAACAATTAAAAACTGATATTGATCAGCCAGTTTTTGTAAATCTGTAATCTGGCTCCAAGATTGATAATTGCCACCATGTCCATGCAGCAAATACAAAACCGGGTATTTCTGTTTATTTTTTGTTGTATAATTTTCAGGTTTATAAATCCAAACAGTATCAGCTGTTTTCAAATTATCCGAAGGAATAATCAGCGTTTCCTGCGCAAAACCAAAACTTTTAACAAACAAGAAAGCAAGCAGCAACCATACTCTTTTTACCACCATAAAATCAGGATCGTTTATTCCAGGTTAATAATCGGAACAAAGATAAGCGGTGCGTGCAAACAACAGGCTAAAATCCTGTTTTCAATCTTACAATTAAAGCTGTTTTTAAAAAATCTAATATTGATCTACCTGTAAATTAACAAGCAAATCAATATTAGATTTTTAGTATTTGTGTTTTGACTTATTAAAAGCCGTATAATTGGTTAAACAATAATTTAAACGTACCATGAGATTGCCCGCGGAACGTAATTTCAGGACCGAAAGCATACAATTTTCCGGCTCCAACAGGTGCAACAAATCCGGCAATGCCATCTTTTAAATAAGCCTGGCCCCAGGCCCAACCGCTGCGCAAAGGTTTATCATTTGGAAACCAAACAATCGGCTTCACTCCTTTTTCGGCAGCGTTTGCATCTAATTTAAAAACCGGACTATTATCAAAATTAATGTCTGCTTCTGTATTCATTCCCCAAGCTGCAGGTTGATTCGGGTCGATACTTGCACGTAAAATACTTCCCGGAATATAGTATTTTGTTCCCGATAACGGTCGTTCTACACCACTGCTATTTTTCTCCACCAGTTCATTATGAACAGGAAGTCCGAGATGATAAGCCAGATTAGTGCTTGTTCCCAAAGCAACGATCGATCCGCCGGCTTCCATAAAAGCTTTTAACTGTGGTATTGATTTTTCAGGTGTGATTTTGCCAAGCGTTTTACGAAATTCCTCCGGCACGTCTTCCGGTTTTGGTACATGGTCTGCATACAAACTTCTATCTGCAGCTTCTCCGCCAACGGGTGGAATTGCACGCGTTACAAAAACAAGTACATCATATTTACTTTTGAGGTTTCCGGCATCAATATCCTTCGCATAAATTTGCTCGTATGAGAAATGATATTGCTCCATCAGCCAGCGAATCCAGCCGGAAGGAATAGAGCCGCCATAAGTATCCCAAAGGCCAATACGCATGGAAGAAACCTTGATCGCATCAGCAGGTTTTTGGTTGATTCCGGCCACTTTTACGCCTAAATCCGCAGCAGATTTTTCTAAAATTGATTTTGCTTTTCCTCCCGCAGGAATAAAAAACGTACCAGTTTCTATCGTACCGCTAACGCCTTTTGGCAAACGGTAAACTTCTACGCCAGCTTTTAACAAATCATTTACGGCGATAAAAGAATTGTTTACCTGCGAGCTTAACAAATATCCGGCGCCGGCAGTTGCTGCAACATTTTGTTTTGCGGGAGATTGAACCTCGCCATAAGGAATGCGCTGAAAAGGACCGGTAAAAGAAGCAAGCACACGATCAAATTGTACGCCCATCTGGAAAGCCAGTGTCCAGCCAGCCGCATCATACGGACGGATTGGCGGGCCGCCGGGATATTGGAAATCGTTTGGATGATCCTGTGGTTCAAACATATCCAACACATGCGGCCGAAATGCCTGATCAGTTTTAACCACAAAAGAACCAGCCGGATAACTTTTTCCAGCTACTGTAAAATCTGCTGTTGCTTTTTGAACTTGTATTCCGGCTTTGATCAGTGTATTGATAAATTTAGTAGCCGTTGGAAAATCGGGTTGATTAGCAGACAAAATATAACCGCGCGGATCACGCAGTTCTGGGTTTTTCAAAACCGCATCATAATATTTCATCGGAATTTCACTTCCTCTGCTCATCCAGCCCATTGGATCTCCAGCAGTAGCCGTACTGTTTTTATCGGTACTTTTTTGATCATTTTTATAAGCCGCGGTAATCGCATCAGAACGTTTTGGCGAAAGTGTCCAGTAATCTTTACTACCACGTTCGATGGAGTTTTTGCCCATTCTATAAATGTTGAACAAAACTTCGTCACGCTGGCGAGCTGCATAATCTAAAACCGAATAATTTAGCGATACAGAATAATCAATCGACTGACGGAAATGCCAAACATCCTGCGGCAAAACTGGATTTGGCGTAGCACCATTTGGAATTAACCGTGCCGGAACAACAGGAATTTTTTCGGGAGTTGGATTACCTATAATTTCAGTTAATAAACCAATCATGTTATGAAACTGCGTGGTTGTACGCAAACCGCCGTTGTACCAGGTAGAAAAACTAGAACCAGTTAAACGCGTATAACCAGGTTTATTTTCCACGTTTAAACGACTGTACATGGCTGCGCCGAGTGCATCGATTCCGGTAATCATCAACGGATCAAACACATAATTAAAAGGATCGCGGTACGGCGGACCAGCCAACACAGATCCTTCCGGCCCGCGCTGATGATGGTTATACATAATCTGCGGAAACCACTCTACAAACAATTGCCGGTTCATGTTGCTGCTTTCCTTGGTGTTCATCATGTAAAAATCGCGGTTGTTATCGTGTCCAATGTATTTTTCGTACAATCTTGGAATATTGGTATTGCGTTTTTTAGGATCACTTTCCTGCATGTACCAGTTGGATACCAGTTCTTGTCCGTCCGGATTAGCGTGCGTCATCAGCACAATTACGTTATCCAGAATGCGCATCGTTTCTACATCTTTCCGGCTCACTAAGTTGTACATGGTTTCAATCAATTGATGTGCGCCAACTACTTCTGTAGCGTGCAATCCACCATCAATCCAAACCACAGCTTTACCTTCTGCAGCAAGTGCTAACGCTTGCTGGTCGGTCAAATCTTCTGCGCGGGCAAGTTTCTGGGCAATTTCTTTGTAACGATTCAAGTTTTTAATGTTAGCGGGAGAAGAAACAATCATCATGTACTGATGCCTACCTTCTTCTGTCAAACCGATATCAACCAGTTTAGTACGATTAGAAGTAGCAGCTATTTTTTTGAAGTAAGCTTCTGTTTGCGTATAGTTTGCCAGTTTATAATCATCACCAATAGCAAAACCAAAATGTTCTTTGGGCGATGGAACGGTTTGCGCCGAAGAGAATGCAACAAACAGCAAAAATACGGCGGTAATGGAGTAGATTTTTTTTACAGTCATAAAAGAAGCATTAGGTTGATTGAAATTTCATGAAAGTTATTTACGGTAATCTAAAGCTGGTTTACGGTTGCCCAGCATCGCGTCATATTTAAATCCGGTACCTCTTTTAGCAGTTAATTCTTTGTTTGCTGCCTGCACCAATGCAGGGTTTTTAAACAGATCGTAAGCGGAAAGTGCCATGGTTTTGGCTGCAACCATCATTCCTTTTTCGCCAATACTTCCGCCCGCAGCAGCAACGTTTTGCCAGCTGTGTCCGCCAGAACCAGGTATAAAAGTAGCCGTCATGATACCTGCGGTTGGGGCCGTCCAACTTACATCGCCAACATCAGAAGAAGCAGCACCGTTTGCGTCGGTAGAAACGGTAAAAGGCTGAACGGTTGCTGTTGATGCCAGATCGGTTTTTTTG
Source organism: Janthinobacterium lividum (assembly GCA_050955045.1). Classification (GTDB taxonomy): domain Bacteria; phylum Bacteroidota; class Bacteroidia; order Sphingobacteriales; family Sphingobacteriaceae; genus Mucilaginibacter_A. The sequence continues at coordinate 344,068 of JBPBQV010000001.1, forward strand.
TCAACGCCAATTAAGGTTGATTGTATCTTTTCGGCAAATGCTTTTTCCACATCTGTATAAGCAAATCCGTTTACCAACCGCAAATTATTATACATCACTTTAGATAAAGTTAGGTTAGACAGCACATTGTAAGTACCGCCTGTTACTTCATATTTCATCGTGGTTCCGGTTCCCAAGGCAGCTCCTTCTGCGGCTTTTACCACGCGTTCCCAAATTTCTTTCACCATTTGCATCTGCGGATTCCGTACATAATAATAAACTTCTGCAAAAGCCGGAACCACGTTTGGTGCTTCTCCGCCATGCGTAATGACATAGTGAATGCGTGTATCCGACGGGATATGTTCGCGCATCATGTTCACCATGTTATCCATTGCTTCTACCGCATCCAGCGCAGAACGGCCTTTTTCCGGCGCAGCTGAAGCATGGGAAGCAACGCCATAAAACCGGAATTTAGCACTTTTATTAGCCATCCATGGCGCAATACTGGCCGTGTTTTCATTGCCCGGATGCCAGCTCAATACTGCGTTTACATCATTAAAAAGCCCGGCGCGTACCATATATACTTTGCCTGATCCGCCTTCTTCTGCCGGACATCCGTATAAGCGGATGGTTCCTTTTTGGCCGGAAGCTTTCAGCCAGTCTTTCACCGCAATTGCAGATGCCAGAGAAGCCGTTCCCAGCAAATTATGTCCGCAGCCATGGCCGGCGCCGCCGGTAACAATTGCTTTTTGCGCCGGTTCCATTCCGTTTGATAAACCTGGCAACGCATCGTATTCTGCCAGCATGGCAATTACCGGTGCACCGCTTCCGTAAGAAGCCACAAATGCAGTCGGAATTTCCGCAATACCAGCTTTTACTTCAAAACCGGCAGTTTTTAATTGTTCCTGCAACAAAGCAGAACTTTTTACTTCGAGATAACCTGGTTCAGCATATTCCCAAATTTGGTGGGCAATTTTGTTATAATCAGCTTCTTTATTTTGAATGGAAGCGATGATTTTACTTTTCTCCGGATTTTTCTGAGCAAAAGCAGCAACGGCTATGAAAGAGAAAACACTTAAAAGCTTAATTTTTTTATTCATAGAAAGAGATGTTGATTTTATAGAATGCAGGAAATTATCCGGTAAAAGAAGCATCATACAAATACTTATTTTACCAGATAAAAATTGGATTATTTAGTTGAATACAACTGGTTAAACAGCAAACGGAATGTACTTTGCGCCTGACCTCGAAAAGTAATTTCCGGGCCAAAAGCATACATTTTGCCAGAACCAACCTGCGCTACAAAAGCAGCTGTGCCGTCTTTCAGGTATTTTTGTCCCCATGCCCAACCACTGTCCAAAGGTTTATCAGTTGCAAACCAGGCTAATCGTTTTACACCTTTTGAAGCAGCATCTGCATCTAATTTAAAAACCGGACTTCTGTCAAAATTCACATCACTTTCTGCAAGCATTCCGTAATTTGCAGGTTCGGCAGTATCAAAACTGGCTTTCAGCAAACTACCAGGAATGTAATATTTTGTTCCAGGAAGCGGTCGTTCTTTTCCAGTTGGGCCAGTTTCTGTTAGATAATTATGCACCGGCAAACCCAAATGATAAGCCAGATTGGTGCTCGTGCCAATGGTTACAACTGTTCCGCCAGCTTCCATAAATTTTTTAAGCTGAGGGATGGATTTCTCCGCAGTAATTCTGCCAAGCCACGGGCGGAATTCCGCAGCGATAGAATCCGCTTTCGGCTGCCGATTCGGACCGCCTTCGCCAGCCGGAGCTTCCGCCCTTCCCATTGCAGGAATGGCGCCGGTAACAAAAATCAGCACATCATATTTTTGGTTGAGGTTGCCGCCGTCAATTTCCTGCGGATAAATCTGTGTATAATTATAATGATATTGCTCCATCAGCCAGCGTACCCAGCCGGAAGGAATTATGCCGCCATAATTATTGAAAATACCAATCCGCATAGCTGAAATTTTAACTGCATCAGCAGGTTTATCGGCAATTCCGGAAACTTTCAAACCCAATGATGCTTCTTTTACCAGTACATTTTGGGCGTTTGCAGATGCTGGAATAAAGAATGTTCCGGCTCCGTTTGCCGTGCCTGATACTCCTTTTGGCAACCTAAAAACTTCAACACCAGCTTTCAGCAAATCATTAACGGCAATAAAAGCATTGTTAACAGACGGACTTAACAAATAACCAGCTTTGGCTGTAGTTGCTACGTTTTGTTTTGGGGGAGATTGCAACACGCCATAACCTACTTTTTGGAAAGGCCCGTTAAAAGCATCCATCACACGGTCAAACTTTACGCCCATCTGGAAAGCTAAAGTCCAGCCGGCTGCATCATATGGACGGATTGGCGGCCCACCTTCGTATTGAAAATCGTTTGGATGATCTTGTGGTTCAAACATATCCATTACGTGCGGCCGAAATGCCTGATCATTTTTAACGATGTAAGAACCAGTCGGATAATTTTTCCCGGCAACGGTAAAATCAGCAGTTGCTTTTTGAACCTGAATACCTGAATAAAGCAACGCATTAACAAATTTTACAGCCGTTGGAAAATCGGTTTGATCAGCCGGAATAATGTAACCACGCGCATCGCGGTTAACCGGATTTTTCAATATCTGCGTGTAATATTTATTCGGGATCGTATCTTCTCTGCCAAAAGAAAACTCTCCGGAAGCGTTGCGGCTGCTGTCTTTTTTTGCTGCTTTTTTATCTTTGGTATAAGCGGTTTTAATGGAATCGATGTATTTTGGATAAAATGTCCAGTGATCTTCATTTCCGCGATTGATAGCGTTTTTCCCCATCTTATAAATATTGTACAACAATTCTGTACGGTAACGGGCGGCATAATCAAGCACTGCGTAATTCAGGGAAACCGAATAATCAATGGACTGGCGGAAATGCCATTGCTGCGGCACTACTGGATTTGGCGTGGCACCATTCGGAATCAAACGATCAGGAACCAAAGCAACGGTTTCGGGCGTTGGGTTACCGATAATTTCCGTTAGCAAACCAACCATGTTATGGAAATACGGCGTGGTACGCAAACCACCATTCCACCAAGTAGAAAACTGTGAACCAGCACGTTGCGTATAACCAGGCTTACCTTCTACGTTTAAACGGTTGTTCATTGCTGCACCAACGGCATCAATACTGGTTACAATCAGCGGATCAAAAACATAATTAAACGGATCTCGGTACGGCGGACCAGCCAGAACTGAACCAGCAGGGCCGCGCTGGTGGTGGTTATACATAATCTGCGGAATCCATTCTACAAAAAGCTGCTTGCTGATGTTCTGGCTTTCCTTCATGTTCATCATGTAAAAATCGCGGTTGTTATCATGGCCCACATATTTCTGCCATAAACGAGGCACGTCCATTTTTCTTTTCTTCGGATCAGCTTCGCGCATGTACCAGTTGGAAACCAGTTCCTGTCCGTCGGGATTAACGTGAGCCAACAGGATCACGTCGTTCTTCAAAATATTCATCGTTTCCTCATCGGTTCGGGTTACCAGCTGATACATGGTTTCGATCAACTGATGCGCGCCTACAACTTCCGTAGCGTGCAAACCGCCATCAATCCAGATTACGGATTTCCCTTCCGCAGAAAGAGCTTTTGCCTGCACATCATTTAAACCATCTGCATGTGCCAGTTTTTGAGAAATATCTTTATAACGAGCCAGTTTTTTGATATTTTCTGGAGAAGAAACGATCAGCATATATTGATGCCGACCTTCTTCCGTCAAACCAATATCAACTAATTTGGTACGATCAGAAGCCGCGAGTTTTTTATAATAAGCAGATGCCTGTGTATAATTGGTGAGCTTATAATCATCGCCGATGTTAAACCCGAAAAACTCTTTGGGCGAAGGAATTTTTTGTGCTTGTGTTACAGATGCACAAAAAAGCATCGGTAAAAGAAGCATCCGGTAAAATTTATTGGTCATCATTTTTGGTTTAGTAATACTTGGTTTCCTGTTTTTAACTGATTATTTGGCGATACCTGCTTCCGAAAGCAATACTAATAAAGCACGTTGCGTAGCCTGATAACCTTTGTCATCCAGCCACCATTCGCCCAAAGCATGTGCGCCACCAGATTTGCCGCCGCTACCCAACGTAACTGCCGGAACACCTTTTGAAATCGGAATATTAGAATTGGTTGAACCTACGCCTAAAGTTGGCGTTGCTTGGATAAAACTGGTTGCTGCAATAGCGCGTTGTACCAAAGCTGTATTCGGGTCTTCTACTCCTGACGGACGATCGCCAATCAGTTTTACATCAACCGTTAAATCCGGACCGCTACGTTTCATCTGGTTTTCTTCCTGCAAACCTTTTTGAACAGCATTTTGCAGCATTTTATCGATTGTTGCTACCCGTTCCGGACTTTCTGAGCGCATATCAACCTCCATCCAGGATTCGAAAGGAATAGCATTTACAGAAGTTCCGCCACCAATCACACCCACATTGTAAGTTAAACGCGCACCTTTTTCACGGGTAAATTTATCGGCATCCAAAACCCAGTAATGGATGGCGCGCGCCAAAGCATTATGCGGATTGGCCAAGCCAAAAGCACCAGAAGAATGGCCGCCTAAACCTTTAAAAGTAATCCGGTAACGATGCGAACCTAAACCACGATGCGTAATCCCGTTTACGCCGGTTCCGTCAATCGCAATGTAAGCATCAATTTTACCGGGACTATTGGCACTGAAAAGATTTTTCACACCGCGTAAATCGCCTTGTCCTTCTTCGCCAACGGCACCAATAAACAAAACATCGTCCTCAGTTTCGATCTTGTTTTTTTCTACCGCTTTTAAAACGGTAAGCACAACGGCGAGTGCACGCGTATCATCCGAAACGCCGGGCGCATATAAAGTATCGCCTTTGTGTTTGATTTTAACATCGGTTCCTTCGGGGAAAACGGTATCCAAATGCGCTTCCAGTGCAATTGTTTTTTTGCCTGATTTGCCTTTTCGTTTGGCAATTACGTTTCCAACGTTATCAATCCAAACCGAATCTGCACCGGCGGCTTTCATCATTTCAGCATATTTTTTTGCCCGAACCATTTCTTTGTAAGGTGGCGCAGGAATTTCAGTCAGCAACATATGATCCTGCAAAGTTTGCGGCTGCAAATCAACAATGGTTTGAAATGCTTTTTTTACGGCAGGTTTATTGGCAACAGCCGAAATTTCGCTGGTATATTGTTTGGTTGGAACTGCGGTTTTTTTAACTTCCGTATCTTCTTCCTGTGCGTGCAATTGCTGTCCGAAACTTGCAGTTAGCGATAGCAGCAATGCTGTTTTTAGCAGTGTTTTTTTGTGATTAGTCATGGTAGATTTATTTTTGATAAGAGATTTATGCTGGTAAAAACAGCATCGGATTATGGAAAAATTACTGACTTTTAAACCTAACGCCTGTTCTGCAATCGCCTGGTTCTCCGCGAGATTCATCGCAGATATTGTTAAAGAAAGTTACAATTCTGCGTCCATCTGTTAAATTCAAAATAAACTTGAACAAAAAATAATCATTCACTGCTGCAGAACTTAAAGCGATACCATTTAAGGTGGCCAGTTGCGCAGCTGTAAAAGTGTAAGTTTTAGGGAAAGTGGTTGCGGTGTCGTATAATTTATCTGTTGTTCCTACAATGCTTGGAAGTGGAAACTGTGCAATATTTGGATATTGGTTTCCGGGATAAGAAATCACGATCGGATAAGCCGGAACGCTTGATTCTGCTTTATTAAAGCTGTTGTAAACTTCAATGGATTTTACTTCTGCCTTACCAAATCCTTCCCAATTTAAAATAAACGAAAACTGCTCGTTAGCTAAATTAGCATCTTTCAAATTAAAAAAAGATACTTTACCGGTTTGGCGGGTTGGCAATGCTGTTTTTGTGGTATCAATTGTTACAATTGGTGCGGCAGTATAAGTGTACTCCTGCCATTCGTATTTTACTTTTTTACAGGCTGTTAATCCCAGTAAAATAAAAGCTATGGCCACTAGAAAATTTTTCATGGTTGATGTTTTAGTTTGATGATGCTTCTTTTATGGCTATTTTTTTATCGGATAAAGTTATTTCTGCCAAAAAACAGGTGTAATTTGCTGAGCTATCTGTATAGCACTTCCGTTGGTACCAAAAATGGTATTGGCCGATAATTCTGTTTGAGAATAATATAACCGAAGCGGAAAAACATTAAGCGGCGATATAAGCGTGCGCAAAACTGGCAAACCGGTACGGCGGTAATCATTGTAAACTTCCATTCCGTTGCCGTACAAAGCAATGTACTTCTGTGTCATTACCAGATTCAACTTTCCGGCAGCATTTGCAGCATCATACTGCGTAAGCAAGCGGTTTACAAAACCAGTTATGGTTGCTGCGGTTAAAGCAACGCCGCCGTTTGCAGCCGCGTAAGTGCTCACGCTGTTCAAGTTTGCGGTAATGGCATCGCTCAAATACTGACGGGCATCATCACCGGTTCCTAAAGTTAAAGCAGCTTCTGCCCGGATAAACTTAACCATGGCGTTGGTAATTAAAGGCATTACGCCAGCACCTGTTCCATCGGTTACGGCCACTACTTTTAATGCACCGGTAGCACCGGTATTGGTTAAGAAAAGGTTTGCTGCCGTGAGGCTGTTAATCGGTGCATTATCATACAAACCACCTGCCGGATAGATACCAAAGGTTGATCTTCTAGACTGATCTGCCGGTGCGGCGGTGCCATCGCCCGGATTGCGGCCATAATAACCGTTGCTGTTGCTGCCATTGTTTAATCCTGCAGTTGCATTTTGCCGGAAGATGAAATAGCGCAGGCGCGGATCATCGCCGTTTAACAATAAATCTGTCCAGGATTGGCTGGTATAAAAAGTTTTGCCAGCCTGATAATCTGCGCGGTGCCATGGGTGGCGGTTGTTTGGATTTTGAGAAGAACCGAATTTAAAGGTAAAATCGAGCGCATTGGTGCTAATCAGCGGTGTGCTGCTGCTGATGATTGCTTTAATAGCTGTTGCGGAACGAGCCGGATCAACTCTACGAATTTGGTTATACAATTTTAGTTTGAGAGAGTTGCCCATACTAATCCACGAAGTTTTAGTACCTGCATAAAACACATCAGAAGTAGCAGGAACCAAAGCAGTTGCAGTTACTTTGTTTGCATCTGCAATTCCGGCATCTATTAAAACCAGTAGCTTTTCATAAATGGCAGCTCCGCTTTCTAAAGTCGGGCTTCCGTTTGCTTGTCCCTGCTCTGCTTCTGTGTAAGGAATATCACCCCACATATCTACCATCAAACTGTATAAATAAGCTTTTTCCAGCTCTGCAACCGCCACATATCCCCATTGCTGCTGGGTGGTTCCGGTAGTGATGATTGCTTCCAGATCATTTAAAGTCTGACTGTAAAAACCATCCCAGGAATTACTAAAATCTGTTCCCTGCTGCTGGAAACGGCTTTGCCCGGTAGAAAATATAGTTTGCTGTACAAAAGTAGAAGTACCGCTGTTTAACTGATACATATTGCCCACCATTGATATTTGCGTAGCTGGCAATAACAACGAAAGCTGGGCAGTGGTTGGGTTATTAGGATCAGCGTTGATATCTACAAATTTTTTGCAGGAACTGTTAACTAATAAAATACCTGTTAAAAGAAGTATGTATTTTTTGTATTTGAATTTCATAACATTAACTGATTAAAAGAACTGTTCCTGATTAAAAGCTGAACCTTAGATTTACACCGAAGCGTTTGGTTGTTGGAACGGCAAGGTTATCGTAACCTTGCGAGTTACCTACGCCTAATGAACTTACTTCCGGATCGAAATTGGTATATTTAGGAAAATTAGGTGCGTAATAAAAAAGATTCCGTCCGCTTATAGAAATAGAAGCTGCACCAAACGGTGTTTTCTTCAGTAAGCTTTTTGGTACCTGATAAGCCAATGAAACTTCGCGAAGCCGGTAAACGGTAGCATCAAATATATTGCCTTCATCTACACCTCCGGGACCTAAACCATTATTAAAGAAATAATCTTCATAAGAAATAGCTACGTTGTTCGGAATAGTTTTACCGTTTGCATCCAGTAGTGGTTTTAAGGTACTTGCAACGCCTAATACACCCGGAGAAACAATTTGAAATTCTCTGTTTTCTGTATCTTTAGTTACTCCACGCGAAAGCATCTGGCCAACCGTGCTGGAATATAACTGGCCGCCTTTCTTCCAATCAAACAAAACACTTAAAGAAAAATTTTTGTAGGTGAAGGAATTGGTAATGCCCAAAATGAAATCCGGATTTGGATTACCAATTGCCTGTAAAGCTCCAGATACCAAAGGTTTACCCGTATTTGGATCAATCAGTATATCGCCTGCATCATCACGTGCATAAGCATTGCCGTAAATTAAACCGTAAGGCTGACCCAAAATATGCACGCTGCTTGTACCGTTGGCGCCGCCATAAACGAACTGTTTGTATCCGCCTAAATCATTTATTATGTTGCGGTTGCGGGTAAATACAGACGAAATATCCCAGTTAAAACCATTATTTGTGCGGATTGGTGACAAGGTTAAAGCAACTTCGATACCTGTGTTTGTTGCTTTCCCCAAGTTTAAAATCTGAGAAGTATAACCGGATGAAGGCGCAGCTGTTACTTCAAATATTTGTGAAGTACTTTTTTTATTGTAATAAGTAAAATCGATACCAATGCGACTATCAAAGAACTGCAATTCTGAACCAACTTCCAGCTCGGTGATAAATTCTGGTTTTAAATTAGCATTGGTCAACAGGTTTGCTTGGGTAACCGAATTGTAAGTACCATTTGGCGAGGTAAACGGCGCACCAATAGAGCCAATGCCGGAAGTTGCACCAAGCGGCGAGTTTACCAGATAAAAGGCTGCTGTTTGGTAAGCTGTTGCTTCGTTACCTACACGTGTGTAACCACCTCGTATTTTACCAAAATTCAAAATATTAGTTGGTAACTTTAAAGCTTTGGTGAAGATAAACGAACCATTTGCACCGCCATAAATATAACTTCTATTATCAGGAGGCAAGGTAGAAGACACATCGTTACGGCCAACAATATTTAAAGAAGCGTAATTTTTATAATCAAAAGTTATATCGGTAAAAAAAGCATAAAATCTTTGTTCCAGAATGTTCCGATTGTTTGGTAATTGGATTGGCGTAACTGAACTGGTATTGTTAATGCTGTTCAAATCTGCAACGATAATACCATCACCATAAAAAGCTGTCCGGTTGGTTAAACGTTGGTTAATGTTGTTGCCCACAATCCAGCGCAAATTCAAATCGCTGGTTAATGCTTTGTTTGCCGTTACTAAAAAGGTATTATCTAACTCCTGACGGTAAATATTATCTACCGTAATACTTCCGTTGGAATAAGAAGATGATCCTTTTCCGCGCACATTCAACCTTCTGTCAGTATAAGCATTAAAGCCAGCCGTATTTTGAATATTTAACCAAGGCAGCGGATCAAAACCAAGTACAATGTTACCATAATAACGGTCAACCTTACTGGTAGAAACACTGTGTTTAACAGACCAGTACGGGTTATCCAAGCCAGTATAATCATACACATTATTTCCTTCGGCAGTTTCGTAAGGATAATTTGTCAAATCGTAGCTGGTTGGCGTGTACATCAACGCAGCCATAATTGAACCTGTAGAACCGCCGATTGGCGGCGTTTTCTGATCAGTCATCACATAATTGATGGAACCACTGGCATAAAATTTATTTTCCAGTTTGATGTTTCCGCCAATGTTGATGGAAGTACGGTTAATTTCATTATTAGGAACTACGCCTGTGTTATTTGTTCTGGAGAGACCTGCCGTAAAGTTTCCTTTTTCGCTTCCAGAAGAAATAGAAAGTGCGTTTTCATACACATTTCCAGTTTGAAAAAAGTTCTTCACATTTTCTTTTGCAAAAGATTGATAAGGAACTTGTATTGGCGTTACGCCATCTGCCTGATAAAACTGAGGAAATACAGCAGAAGAAAATTGTCGGGTTAATTGCTGCGGAATAGTGGCACGCGTTGGAAACAAACTCTGCACGCCCACAAAAGGCTGCCCCCAGGAAGCATAAACGCCATGGCGATAATCGTTATTGGTTCCTTGTCCGTATTTGGTTTGATATTCTGGCAAACCGGATACGTTCTCTACTGCATAAGAAGTGCTGTACGTAATTTCCGTTCCTTTTCGGCTTTGTTTTTTGCCGGATTTTGTGGTGATAATAACAGCACCATTTGCCGCTCTGGAACCATAAAGTGCAGCAGCTGCTGCACCTTTTAACACCGTCATGCTTTGAATATTATTCGGATCAATATCAAAAGCACGGTTGGTAACGCCTGCACCGCCCACACTGGTTGCACCTACATTACTAAAGCTGGAATTATCAAACGGAACACCATCCACCACAAATAGCGGCTGATTATTTCCGTTCAAAGAAGAATTACCACGAATGGTAATATTGGTACCACCACCGGCCACACCCCCAGACGATTGGATGTTTACACCGGCAACTTTCCCGGTTAATGCCCGCAACGGATCAGGTTCTGATTTTTGAGCCAGTTTTTCGGCAGTAACCGTAGTAACCGAATAACCCAGTGTAGATTTTTCCCGCTTAATACCTGCAGCAGTTACCACAACTTCATTCAGCGTTTTAGAGCTTTCTACCATTTGTATGTTGATAGTAGCTTGGCTGCCTACAACTACTTCCTGCGTTTCAAAACTGATGTAAGTAAAAACCAGTGTACTTGCACTTCCCGGAACGGTAATTCTGTATTTTCCGTCCATATCCGTAACTGTTCCTTTAGTGGTTCCTTTTACCATGATACTTACGCCGGGCAAAGCAGAACCGTCTGATTTGGAAGTGATTTTTCCGGTAATGGCACGCTCCTGCTCGGCAGCAAGTAAAGTGTAATCATTGGTAATCATATTACTGTTAGGCAAATCTTCATCTTTTTTCAAGATGATGTACCCGCTTTGGTCATTTACGGTATAGTTTACTTTCAGTTCTGTTAGTAATTTATTCAAAATAACACTTAACTTTTCCTGGTTTACCTGCATATTCACTTGATGATCTAAAGGAATCAGGCTCGAACTATAAACAAATTTCACCTCAGCTTTTGCCTTGATATTGGTTAATGCTTCTTTTAGCGTAACATTTTTAAGGTTGAGGGAAATTCTTTTATTCAAAACACTTTGGGCAAAATCCGGCCGGGCATAAGCGATTCCGGAAAGTATCATTACCGCAAAAAACTGTAAAACTGATAAGCGCATGACCTTTATTAACAAGCGATTTTTTTCATTGCTTTTTTGCATACATTTCGTAAATTTTGTAGATTTTTTTAATTGAAGAAAATAGATTGATCTTACTCCTGTTTAAATAGTTTTTCTTTAAAAACCCAGAAGAAAATTTTACAGCAGCAGCACGGTGAATGCTGTTTTTACCGTTAAAAAAAGAGAGCGTTAGTTTTTATTCATAAGTTGTTGGTTTAGTTAGCAATTCTGTTTTTCGTTATACTTTGTTTTTTAATATCACCGATTGTCCGTCAATTTCAAAGTCAAGGTTAAGTGCTTCACCCATCATATTTAAAGTATTTATTAAAGATTGATCTGTAAAATCAGCTGTAATCAGATTAGCTTTTAGTTTTGGATTATTTACTGTGATTTCTACCTCAAACTTTTTTTCAATCCGGTGCAAAACATCTTCCACCCGTGCATCATTAAAAAACATGTTGTATTCTGTACCTTTTGTTAATTCGGCAATTTCCAAAACAGGCTGTGCTTCTTTTACCAGGGTTTTTTTCGACTCGGAGTAAACCGCCTTTTGGTTGGGTTGTAAGATTACTACAGCTGTATTTTTAGAGCTTAAAAAAACACGTCCCGTTAAAACATCCACTTCAGTTTTGTTGCTGGTATGTTTGATATTAAAACTTGTGCCCAGCACGCGGGTAGTTAAAGTACCGCATTGAATAATAAAAGGATGATGCGCATCTTTAGCAACTTCAAAAAGTGCCTCGCCATCCAAATTAACTTTACGCAAAACACCTTTAAATTTGATGGGATAATCAAATTTACTGTTTCCTTTCAGCCAGATAATGCTGCCATCAGAAAGTATGGTTTTGGTAATTTGTCCTTTGTGATTTTGAACTGATACATATTGCCCGATATTGAAAACCTCTTTTAACGGATCACGGAAAGTAAATATCAAAGCACTAACCAATGCAATACTGGCGGCTATTTTTAACAAAGGTTTTAGCCTCGTAACAGTTACAAAACCAGCAGGCTTTTCTGTATTCTCAATCCTTTTGGCTAACTTATCGTAAATTCTTTTCTCTGTTTCGGCTTGTTCAGTTTCAGATAATTGTTGATAAGAATCATCTTCTGCTAAATAGGCCAGCCAATCCTCTAACTTTTGTTTGTCGGTAGCTTTTAGCTGATCTTGTAAATAATGTTTAATTAATTCGTTAAAAGCGCTTTTCTTCATTCAGTATATTGCCCATTTGTAGCAATACACCTGTAAGACACTTCAGCCGAACTAAACACCTATCCGAATTTGAATTACTTTTACTATTTCTTAGAAAAAGGTTAGAATATCATTATAAAGAGAAAGAAATTTAAAATAATTTTTAAAAAGGGGAATTTAAGAGAAGAAAAAGCAACAAAAATTCACCTAAAGAATACCGTAAATGCTTTAAAGCTTTGGTTAAATGGTTTTCGACAGTTTTATGAGAAATATTAAGCACATCAGCAATGTTTTTGATAGATTGATGTTCGTTTCGGCTCATCCTGAATATCTGCTGGCATTTATCTGGAAGCTTCGAAACTTCAATTTCGATGTGATTTTTTAAATCATTAACCTGCATATTTTCTTCGTTGGAATTATCAATTGTTGTGTTTTCAAACGCAGCGTAACTGGCAGCATAATTTGTACGTACTTTTTTTGAGCGAATGAAATTCAAAGTCTGAAATTTTACAGCTTTAAAAAGGTAAGCTTCCAGTGAATGTGTAATTTGCAATGTGTTGCGCTTATCCCATAAAGAAAAAAACACTTCCTGCACTATTTCTTCAGAAATTTCTTTTTTTCGGATAATATTGTAAGCATATTTATAGAAAACAAGCCAATACTTTTTATAAATATACCTAAAAGCAACCATATTTCCTTTTTTTAAACTCAAAATTAGTTCTTCATCATTAAAAAGAATGTAATTATCAATAGTTTTATTCATTTAAAATTAAAAATTAGTGTAATTTACTATTTTTAATTTGAATTTTTAATTTTTTTTAAAAAACTTTGTTTTGAGGTTATAAAATTATCTAAACTTTATTTTATACATCTTTTATTAATATAAACAATAATTTGAAGCTACAGGAGTTAAATACATAAGATGAACAGCTAACTTTATCATTTTAAAAAATTGTTATCAATATTCTAACTGTTTGATTAATGCAAATTTATGTACGATAAAGGAAGCATTTGTCCTAATGAATTTAAACAACCGTTATCTTTCGTGAGACAAAAATTGTTGATTATAAATGTTTTATTTCTTATAGCTAGCTGAACAGTATTTTTATAGTTCTTTAAGCAAACGAATATTTTTAGAGGTAGAAATAATTAAAATATATCCTACACAGAATAAGTGCAGTGGTAAAAAGAGTTTGAATAATTTACCCTCGTAGATAATAAAATGGGCGTAACTATTAATCTGACTAGCAAACCACCGCGCAGTAAGTTTTATACTGATCCTAAAATGGGAAATAAGTAGTTAGCAAATCGGTTTCAAGTATTTAGCCTCCGAAGGAATCAAAAGCAATATTTTGTACATCGTCTGCTTAAAACAGTATTAGTAGTAACTCAACAAAGCGATGGGAATTATTTATTCTAATATTCGACTACCAATTTAAACTTGATAAGTAGTTCTGTTGCATTATATTACTAATTATCAAATACTAGAAGAAATAATTTAATTAAACTCAATTAAAATAAATCCCTGCAAAGTTATAATTTGCAGGCATTTAATTCTTTTTAATATTGACTCTAGTAGCCCGTAGGGGAATCGAACCCCTGTTTCTAGAATGAAAATCTAACGTCCTAACCCCTAGACGAACGGGCCATTAAACAACTTGGCTACTACAAGCTAAAAAACTAATTGAACAGCTCGTGCTTTTGCTAGCTTCGGCAAAGATATAAATTCTACATTGCTAAGCAACTCTTCATTAATATAAACTGAAAAGAATTACAATTTTGTTATATAAGTACTTCCCAAAAAAACGGGTGATAAAAACAGCAGTACTGTTTTTTATCACCCAAAAATATGATTTTAATAATACTTTAAAACTTCATCACATTAACCTGACTGAACAAATCCAATCGATTAATAGTAACAAATGAATTAAATGTTTTAATATTCGTCTTTACGACCACCGCCGCTCCCACCTTTGTAGCCACCGCCACCATTTCCACCTTTGTTATAACCGCCTTTATCATAACCGCCACTTCCACCTCTGCTATTACCGCCACCGCCATAACCGCCGCTTCCGCCTCTGCTGTTACCACCACTGCCATAACCGCCACCGCCACTGTTTCCACCTTTGTAGCCACCTCCGCTGTTTCCGCCGCCACCAAAGCTGCTTCTTCTAGAATCGTCTCTTTTATCTTCAGACTTATTAACCACGATAGAACGACCTTCAACTGATGAACCGTTTAGCTCATCGATTGCTTTTTGCGCCATTGCATCATCTGGCATTTCAACAAATCCAAATCCTTTACTTCTTCCTGAAAACTTATCAATGATGATTTTTACTGATGAGACCTCACCATAAGCTTCAAAAACTTCTTTCAATTTGGTTTCTTCCAGAGAAAATGGAAGGCTTCCTACAAAAATGTTCATTATTGTTTCTAATTTGATTGTATATCTATTTCAAACATACTTATATTAAATTTAAATTTTACTATTAAATAAAATTTAAATTTTTTATTAGTATTCATAACTTTTAGGCTGTTTCAAAATTAAAACTTTACAGCATAAAAAAGGTGCGCTAACTATATTAGCGCACCTTTTTTGAATAAGAATAAATTATTTTTTAGAATAATGTAAATACTACACGACGGTTTTGTTGACGACCAGTAGCAGTTTTGTTAGTTGCAATAGGTTGAGTTGAACCATAACCTACTGATTCAATACGTGAAGCATTAGCACCTTTACTTACTAAGTATTGTCTAACAGCTTCTGCACGATCTTTAGATAATTTCATGTTAAGTACAGCAGAACCAGTATTATCTGTATGTCCGGCTAATTTTAAAGTGAAATTTTTACTAACCAATAAATCAGCAACCTTATCTAAACTTGGGAAAGAATGATCGCGAATAGTAGATTTACCTAAATCGAACTCTAAATTAGAAATAGCATCTCTAACTACTTTTTTGTCTTCTTCAGTAACATAAACCTTAACATCTGGTTTGTTTACTGGCAAAGTACAACCTGAACCATCAACAGCAGTTCCAGAAGTTGTTCCTGGACATTTATCAAATTTATTAGCTACTCCATCAGCATCGTCATCGCCCAAATCTTTAGCATATTGATCCTTAATTTGTTGCTCTGCACTTAATCTGTTTGCTTCTGATGTGGCAAGCATCGCTTTTAACTCTGCACTTTCAGCAGCACTCTCTTCGCGTATAGCTGCAATCGGGCTGAAATTTGCTAATTGAGATGATTTTTTTCTACCCAATGAAAACTCTAAACCTGCGTGCGCATAAGTAAAACGATCATTTGAGCCACTCCTTACACCATCAAATATTGGTGTTTTCATGAAGTTGATATCATAGCCTAAATCAATATTAATTGTTTTAGATAAACCGAATTTTAAACCAGCACCAACCGGAATAAACCAGTGTTCATCATAGGTTGTACCATCAACAACTGCTGCCGGTAAACCTTGGACATTTGCACTTGAAGACATATAACCTGCACCAGCTTTTAAATAAGGTGACAATGCACTGCGTTTGTGGTTCAAACTCAAATTAGCAACAGTAAAATTTGCACTTAATGCTGCTGACCAATCAATATTAGTAGTAAAACTGCTGTTGTTTTGTGCAACAGTAGGAGAAGGAAGATAATTAGCTTGATAACCTCTTACTTTACCAGCCAAAAAATCTGCTTGAATACCAAAGCTTGGTAAAATTTGTTTTTTGATGTAACCACCGTAACCCCAAGTTTCTTCTGGAGTACGAAAATCACCGTTAGAAGCATTGTTAAAAGGTGTAAAATGTGTTAACATTCCTCCATTAAGTCCTAAAGACCATGTACGGAAACTTTTTTTGTCAAAACGTTTCGTAGTGTCTGAGTTCATGTTTTGAGCAAACATTGTTGTTGATAATCCTACAGCGGATAAGGTAAGAGCCAACTTTGTAATCTTCGATTTCATTTGTAAATAGTTATTTTTTTATTTCTAAACCTTTGTATAACTTGCTTAAACGTGGTCGTTATACAATCAGTTATGATGTTACTACCTATAAAATACTGCCAAATTAAGCTGTTGAAGTGTTAAATCTAAAGGGATACAGCTAAACGTTTGACTTTTAGAGACAAAAAGTTAGTTTAAGATGACAAAAAGTTAATCAATCGATTAAATACAATTTGCACTGAATTGACTACATAAATAGACAGATGTGTATTTAGTACTAAATTTTAGACAAAATACCGTTTAAGGATAACTATATCCTATAATTTAAATGATGCCAAGTTTTGCATAGTAAAAGAAGTATTAGCTCTTTTTTTTGCGCCAGGATTTTTTTGAACCATTAAATGCTCTTTTCATTTCCGGTTGATAAAGTGGAGCTTCGCCTAATTCCGGAGGTAAAGGCATTCGTTCAACCGGTTTACCAATTAGCGCTTCGATATCGCTAAATTTCCGCTGATCTTTTTCATTAATAAAAGTAATTGCAGTTCCCGTTGTCTCGGCGCGTGCTGTACGGCCAATTCTGTGAATATAATCTTCTGGATCATGCGGAACATCATAATTGATGACCAAGCTGATTCCCTCAACATCAATTCCTCTTGATAAAACATCAGTACCAATTAAAATAGGCAACTGTCTGCTTTTAAAAGCACGTAAAATTTCTTCCCGCTGATTTTGCTCTAAATCAGAATGAAAAGCTTCAACCTTAAAGCCAGCGCGGTAAAGCGTTTGATACAGCTGTTTTACTTTCTCTTTGGTAGATACAAATACAATGGTACTTGCATAATTGCCTGCTATAAGAATAGATTTAATCAGTGCCAATTTCTGATGATCAAAAGCCATATAAACCTGCTGCAAAATACCAACAGCCGGTTGCGAAAGCGCAATATTGATCTGTTCTGGATTATTTAATAATTTGCTGGAAAGTGTACGGATTTTCCCAGGCATGGTAGCAGAAAACAGCAAAGTTTGCCGCTTAGCAGGCAAATAACTCATAATCCGGATAATGTCATCATAGAAACCCATGTCCAGCATTCGGTCTGCTTCATCCAAAATTAAATGCTGCAATTCGTTTAGTTTTACCACGCCTGATGTTAAATGTGCGATCAATCGGCCCGGCGTTGCAATAATAATATCAACACCTTCGCTTAAAGAGCGGCGTTGCTGTTCATAACTTGCACCATCGCCTCCGCCATAAACCGCGATAGAACTGATGCCTGCAAAATAAGCCAGACCTTCCGTTTGCTGATCAATTTGCTGTACCAATTCCCGCGTTGGTGCCAAAATCAGTGTATTAACTAAACTTTTTTCTTTAGCAGTACAAATCTGGTGCATAATTGGCAGCAAATAAGCAGCAGTTTTACCTGTGCCGGTTTGGGCGCAGGCAATCAGATCGTGTTTGTTTAAGATTATTGGAATGGCTTGTTCCTGAATCGGCGTTGGCTTGCGGAAACCCATGCTGTCCAATCCTTCCTGCAGGTTTGGATCGAAGTTAAAATCGGTAAATGTCAAAAGTATTTAGCTTGTAATAATGAATAGGTTATGCTATCTGAAGTATATTTGATAAACATAACGCTTTTTCCTGATTTTTCTTTTACAGTGATCTTAAAAAGAACTTTCCGGAATTTATGCCAGCTTCTCCTCCAACACAAAACTTGTTAACTACATGCTTCTTTTACCAGCATAAAAACAGCATTTATACTTTAATTAATGTAAAATTTTGACTGATGTTAGATATAATCTGCTCGGCATGAATACGCGAATTTTCGATAAACCATTTGTGTGTATCCATTCCGCCGCAAACTACACCGGCCAGGTAAATGCCTTTTTGATTGGTTTCCATTGTTTCCGGATTGTATTCGGGCAGCAATTTTTCATCCGCAGAAAGTGTAATACCCATCGTTTTTAAAAAATCAAAATCAGGCTGATAACCGGTTAAAGCCAACACAAAATCGTTCGGAATCGTTATCAAACCTTCCGACGTTTGAATATCAACCTCAAAATCTCTGATAGCAGCCAAGTTGGATTGATAATAAACCTTGATCGTTCCTTCTTGAATGCGGTTGATAATATCCGGACGAACCCAATATTTTACACGCTCGCTGATGTCATCTCCGCGAACCACCATTGTTACTTCTGCGCCTTTGCGGAAAGTTTCCAGCGCAGCATCTACCGATGAATTACTTGCGCCAACAACCAATACTTTTTGTAGAGAATAAAAATGCGGGTCTTTATAATAATGCCGCACTTTTGGTAAATCTTCTCCGGGAACATTCATGCTAACCGGAACATCATAAAAACCGGTTGCAATAATGATATTTTTAGCCTGATAAACTGCTTTGCTGGTTTTGATTTCGTAATGATCGTCTTTACGCTGATTACTTAAAACTGCTTCAAACAGATGAATATTCAATTCATTAGAAGTGGTAACGCGGCGATAATATTCCAAAGATTCTGCACGTGTTGGTTTGATGCTATTGGACACAAAAGGCACGTTGCCAATTTCCAGTTTCTCGGAAGTGGAAAAAAAAGTCATCCCGGCAGGGTAATTATATAAAGAGTTTACCAGTGTGCCTTTTTCTACAATCAGGTAACTTAAACTGGCTTTTTTGGCTTCGAGCGCACAGGCCAAACCAATCGGGCCGCCGCCAATAATTAATATATCAAGCATAAATTTTGATGAGGTAAAAGAAGTATTGCAATATTAACAAACGTTGGATGCTTCTTTTATCAGTAAAAAATCATTGAAAAACAAAAGCCGAAAAAATTTCCGGCTGTAGTATAATTTAAAAAGAAGATTTTGAAAAAAAGTGGGTAAGCTACTCCTATCGCACCGCTACAACTCTCTACCCTTGCTGCGTTCCCACCCTGGGGGAGTTCAAGAGGAGCTGGTCGTAGAAGACTTACCCGCGACAAAAGTAGAAAAAATATTAAATTATACCAGTAATATTAAAAAGAGATTGATTTAAACTGCACTTTTAAATTTGAATTCTGTTTTTATTTCCATTGCAGCATTGTAAGCTACAATTGCCGGTGATGTTAACACAACAATTTCTTCTGTGTAAAAAGAACATTCAAATTTCAGGTTTTTGAAATAATCCCAAAGCACTTTATATTGAGCAAATGATAAAGACCTTGCAATTGTAACATGCGGCGTATTGCGCACATCTGTACCAAATATTTTTCTAAGCTTAAAAAAAGCTTCTTCAATATCCGGATTTAGCTCAACTTTAGCATAAATTGTATAAGTGTTTTGATGCTCGAAATAATCAAAACCGCAAATATTTATATGGAAAGAATTTATCCGGTTAACCATCTTCCGGTAAACAGACGTGCGGTCATCAAAACATGAAGCGTTATCATCATAATGATTTACGGTGATATGTGCTTTACTTTTAAAGGAGCGGAAAGGCCCGATTAAATTCAGCGCCTTGGCTTTAAATCGTTTTACTTCCGATATAACTTCTTCACTTGGTTCAATAACAAGCAAATAGTCCTGGCTATTTATCTTGGTATTTTGATTTTGGCTAAGCATTTTCATTTACATATTTACTAAATATATTAGTATTCCATAAAACAACTTTTCCACATTTTACTAACAAACTTATTAACACTCAGATGCTTCTTTTACTTATCTTTTTTGGGAATGAGGCAGTAACATTAAACTTCATAGCAAAGATTTTGTCTTTAATGTAACTTTTAAAAATCTACATAGTATAATCGAAAAATTTATACGATAATTGCAGCATTTTCTAAGCAAGCTTAAATTAGACAAATAATGAATGAACAACGCTTTCTTATGCCTACTGTCAGAGCAGTTTTTGCTCCGGTAGCATTTGCGTTAGTTTCGCTTTCCGCGTTCTGCTTCTCTTTAAGACGACGACATTTTTTCATCTCCCGACTTTGAATTAATTCAATATAAAATTTCTACTGCCGGAAAAGGATGATATTGATGCCATCTTTTAATGATACTTCCGGCTTAGTTTCTTTTTTATTTAACGGAAATAGTTGTATTTCTCCATGACAATTCAAGATTTTAAAATACAAGTGGCTACAGGCGAACATGCCGATTATGCGCCACAAATATGCGATGAAATGGCCGAATCTGCCAAAGCACGCGGAACGGGCATTGCTACACGATCGCCAGAATATGTGGCCAATAAAATGCTGGAAGGCAAAGCCGTAATTGCTATTTATAAAGATGGCACCTGGGCAGGTTTTTGTTACATCGAAACCTGGAGCCACGGCCAATTCGTAGCCAATTCAGGCTTAATTGTGAATCCAGTTTTTAGAAAAGTTGGTTTGGCAAAAGCCATCAAACACGAAGTTTTTAAATTATCACGCAAAAAATATCCGGATGCCAAAATATTTGGTTTAACAACTGGTTTGGCAGTAATGAAAATTAACTCCGAATTAGGTTACGAACCGGTAACGTATTCAGAATTATCGCAGGACGAAGCTTTTTGGCAAGGCTGCAAAAGCTGCGTGAATTACGATATTTTGATGAGTAAAGAACGCAAAAATTGTATGTGTACCGCTATGCTTTTTGATCCGGAAGAAAAAGCGAAAGAGATTGAAGATAAGATGAAAAAACTCAGCCATAAAGCAACATTGCTGGAACGGATTGAAAGTGCGCTTAAAAAATCAACCAAAACAATTGAAACTTTAGGTTTGGGCATTACCAAGCTAACTGATATTTAACCATGAAAGAAAAAGTAGTTTTAGCATTTAGCGGAGGTTTGGATACTTCGTTTTGCAGCATTTATTTATCGCAGGATTTGAACTTGGAAGTCCATTCCGTTATTGTAAATACTGGTGGTTTTAGTGCCGAAGAATTAGCAGATGTTGAGAAACGTGCTTACAAAATGGGCGTTACATCACATACTGTGGTTGATGAAACGGAAAACTTTTACAATACATGCGTTCGTCATCTGATCTACGGAAACGTATTGAAAAATAATACTTATCCGCTTTCTGTAAGTGCCGAACGTGTTAGCCAGGCTACAGCAATTGCTTTATATGCCAAAAAAATTGGTGCAGATTACGTTGCGCATGGCAGCACCGGCGCCGGTAACGATCAGGTCCGGTTTGATATGATTTTTAACATCATCATTCCGGAAATAAAAATTTTAACGCCCATCCGTGATTTAAAATTAAGTCGCGAAGTAGAAATTACTTATCTGAAAGAGCACGGCGTAGAGATGAATTTCGAAAAAGCGAAATACTCTATTAATAAAGGTATTTGGGGAACTTCGGTTGGCGGAAAAGAAACTTTGACTTCTCACGAAGGTTTGCCGGATGAAGCCTGGCCAACGCAATTAACTAAAGAAGGTTCAGAAAAAGTAACGCTCGAATTTAAACAGGGTGAATTGGTTGCTATCAACGAGGAAACATTTGATCATCCAACCAAAGCCATCCAGAAACTGCAGGAAATTGCTTCGCCTTATGCCATTGGTCGTGATATTCACGTTGGTGATACAATTATCGGCATTAAAGGCCGCGTTGGTTTTGAAGCTGCTGCACCAATGGTGATCATCAAAGCGCACCACACTTTAGAAAAACATACGCTGACCAAATGGCAGTTGAGCTGGAAAGATCAGCTTTCTACCTTTTACGGCAACTGGCTGCATGAAGGTCAGTTTCACGATCCAGTAATGCGCAATATGGAAGCTTTTTTGACTGATACGCAGAAAAACGTATCTGGAAAAGTGTTTGTGCAGTTGTATCCTTACCGTTTTCAGGTTTTAGGGATTGAATCTGACCATGATTTAATGTCGAACAAATTTGGCAGCTACGGCGAAATGAATAACACTTGGAGCGGCGAAGATGTAAAAGGATTTTCCAAGATTTTCGGTAATCAAACCGTTATTTATCATAAAGTAAACGGCGATATCTAAAATGCAAAATACAGCATTTTCAAAAAGCGAGTGTATTTCGCATTATACCT
Organism: Janthinobacterium lividum; assembly: GCA_050955045.1. Taxonomy (GTDB): domain Bacteria; phylum Bacteroidota; class Bacteroidia; order Sphingobacteriales; family Sphingobacteriaceae; genus Mucilaginibacter_A. The sequence continues at coordinate 366,461 of JBPBQV010000001.1, forward strand.
GGGGTGACGATTGCCACGGTTGGAATTTTATTGATACTGAAGAATTATCAGTTAAACAGGAATTGATGCCGCCAGACACAGCAGAAAAGCGGCATTATCATGAAAATGCTACTCAGATATTTCTCATTTTAAAAGGCAGGGCTGTTCTTTCCGTTGACGGTATTGAATCGGAATTAAGAGAACAGCAAGGAATTCAGATCAATGCCGGGCAAAAGCATTTTATCGCTAACAAAAATAACACAGATTTAGAGTTTATTTTATATTCTTATCCTTCTACAAAAAATGACAGAATCAAACTCTAAAATTAAGGTCGGAATTATTGGCGGTGCGGGTTATACCGGCGGTGAAATGCTGCGGATTTTAATTAACCATCCGAACGTAGAAATTGCTTTTGTAAATAGTAAAAGCAATGCTGACAATTATTTGTACGAAGTTCATAAAGATCTTTTTGGTGATACGGAACTGAAATTCAGCAGTGATTTAGTTGATGAAATTGATGTTTTATTTTTGTGCGTTGGACATGGTGATGCACAGAAGTTTTTAGAAGCCAATCCAGTTGCTGATCATATTAAAATCATTGATTTGAGTCAGGATTTTAGATTAGCTGCGAATACACAATCAGGAAATCGCCAGTTTACGTACGGCTTACCAGAACTCAATAAAACATCGATAAAAGAAGCATCTAACATTGCCAATCCGGGTTGCTTTGCAACTTGTATCCAGCTGGGCTTGCTTCCTTTAGCACATAAAAATTTGTTGCTAAACGAAGTACATATCTCGGCCACAACCGGTTCCACTGGCGCCGGGCAAAGCCTCGCTCCTACTTCTCATTTTACCTGGCGAAATGATAATTTATCTGTTTACAAAGCCTTCGATCATCAGCATTTAAACGAGATCAGTCAATCCTTAAACCAGCTACAAGCTGATTTTCCGATTTATCCAAGTGATAAAAACAGGCTGAATTTCATTCCATATCGCGGAGATTTTACGCGAGGAATTTTAGCTTCCATTTATACTGAATGTGATTTAAGCGAACAGGAAGCATTAAAACTGTACACGGATTTTTATGCAGAACATCCTTTTACGCATGTTACAAACCGCGATATTGATTTAAAACAGATTGTGAACACTAATAAATGCTTTATCCAGGTTAAAAAACATGGCAATAAAATTTTCCTGATCAGCATTATGGATAATTTATTGAAAGGCGCATCCGGACAAGCGGTTCAAAATATGAATCTAATGTTTGATTTTCCAGAAACAGCAGGACTTAAACTGAAAGCAAACGCTTTTTAAACTTACAACTCTTATGAAACCATTCGACGTTTACCCAATCAACCATATCAACATTGTTAAAGGCAAAGGCAGCTTGGTTTGGGATGATAAAGGCCAGGAATACCTGGATTTATATGGCGGACACGCTGTTATTTCTATCGGGCACACGCATCCGCATTATGTTGAGCGATTGGAAAATCAGTTGCATCAGCTGGGTTTTTACAGCAATTCGATTGAAATTCCTATTCAGCAAGAGTTTGCTGCAAAACTGGGAAAAGTTTCCGGCCGAGAAGAATACCAGTTGTTTTTATGCAATTCCGGTGCGGAAGCAAATGAAAATGCGTTAAAACTGGCTTCTTTTTATAATGGGAAGAAGAAGGTAATTGCTTTCCGTAAAGCGTTTCATGGCCGTACTTCTCTGGCGGTTGCGGTTACGGATAATCCTAAAATTTTAGCGCCAATAAATGAAACGGATAACGTAATTTTTCTTCCTTGGAAAGATGAAGCGGCGCTGGAACAGGCTTTTGCTGAAAACGAAATCAGTTCTGTAATTATTGAAGGAATTCAAGGTGTTGGTGGCATACAGGTTGCGCCGGAAAGCTTCCTGCAAAAAATCCGTTCATTATGCGATGAATACAATGCTGTTTTTATCGCCGATTCTGTGCAATGTGGTTATGGCCGGACCGGAAAATTTTATTCCCAGGATTTTGCTGGAGTGGACGCTGATATTTATACGATGGCTAAAGGCATGGGCAACGGTTTCCCGATTGGCGGTATTTCCATTTCGCCTAAAATAAAACCGGTTTATTACATGTTGGGAACTACTTTTGGCGGAAACCATTTGGCTTGTGCTGCCGGTTTAGCGGTTTTAGAAGTAATGGAACAGGATAACCTGATGCAAAACGCAGCCGAAGTTGGTAGTTATCTAATCGAAGAACTGAAGAAATTTGAGCAGGTAAAAGAAGTACGCGGCCGTGGTTTGATGATCGGAATTGATTTGCCGGATACCTTGGCGCATGTTAAAGCTGAACTTTTATTCAAGTATCATATTTTTACTGGTGAAGCAAAACCGAATGTGATCCGTTTGCTTCCTGCTTTAAACTTGACTAAAGCTCATGCAGATCGTTTCTTGGAGGCATTTAGTTTGGCTTTGAAAAATGCGCCAGTTGCAGAGTTTAATCCTTCGATGTAAATTTTCTCATTCTAACATTTTCTGTCATTTCGACCAAAGGAGAAATCTTCATCAATAATAGAGATCATATCTGCTTTGATAAAGATCCCTCCTATTGTCGGGATGACAGAACGCATATTTTAACTAACATAGAAAGACCTTCAATAGCTATAATGAAACTGTTCTCCTCTGTAAACGACGTTGACGACATAAATTACCTGGTAAAAGAAGCATTGGATTTAAAAAAAGATCCTTTCGCTTTTCAGCATCTCGGAAAAAATAAAGCGATCGGTTTGGTTTTTATGAACCCGAGCCTGCGCACGCGCATGAGCACGCAAAAAGCAGCCATGAATTTGGGTATGAACGTAATGGTTTTAAATATCGATAAAGAAGGCTGGGCTTTGGAGCTGCGCGACGGCGTGAAAATGGATGGCACAACGGTAGAACATATTCGCGAAGCTGCTGCGGTGATGGGACAATATGTGGATATTCTGGGTTTGCGCTCTTTCCCGGGATTGAAAGATCGGGAGGAAGATTACAGCGAATCTATCTTTAATAAATTTGTGGAATTGTGCGGTGTTCCGGTGGTGAGTTTGGAATCTGCAACGCGGCACCCGCTGCAAAGTCTGGCTGATTTGATTACGATTGAAGAACTCAAAACCAAAGCTCGCCCAAAAGTAGTTTTAACCTGGGCGCCGCATGTAAAAGCTTTGCCGCAAGCTGTTCCGAATTCATTTTCAGAGTGGATGTGTAAAGCTGATGTCGATTTTACGATTGCACATCCGGCAGGATTGGAACTTTCCAAAGAATTTACGCAAGGTGCAAAAATCACTCATAATCAAGAGAAAGCTTTGCAGGATGCTGATTTTATCTATGTAAAAAACTGGTCGGCTTTTGAGCCTTACGGAAAAGTGATTCCGGGAAATGAAGACTGGATGCTGACCAATAATAAGTTGAAAAATACTAATCAAGCTAAAGTAATGCATTGCTTGCCAGTTCGCCGTGATCTGGAACTATCCGCAGAAATTTTGGACGGGTCAAATTCTATCGTGATAAAAGAAGCGGCTAACCGCGAATGGGCCGCTCAAGCAGTTTTAAAGCAAATGCTGGAAAATTTGTAATTATAGGTTCGGAGAAGGCGCAGGTTCTTTTTTTGTAAAAAAATCTACTACTTTATTAAGCGACAACCCTTGCACTACAATAGAAAAAATGATGATAAAATAACTGCTCGCTAAAATCAAATCTCTGTATTTTGTGTGTTCCATGGAAAGTGCAAGTGCAATCGAAACTCCTCCGCGAACACCTGCCCATGTTAAAATCGTGATATTATTATAATTAACATTCAGCGTTCGCCTTAAAAAGACTAAAGGTACAAACACACTTAAACCTCTTGCTATTAATGCCAATACAATTGCCGACAAACCTACAATCCAGTAATAATTTAGAAAAGGCATTACTACAATTTGCAGCCCAATCATCACAAACAAAATTGTATTCATCATTTCATCAATAAGTGTCCAAAACCTTTCCAGAAAGTCGTTCATTTTACCAGAAGGATCTTTTCCGAAACGCCTGTTACCTATTAATAATCCAGCTGCAACAACCGCCAGCGGAATAGAAACATGAAGCTTGCCGGCTACAACAGAAATCCCCATTACCAATGCCAGAGATGCCATTACCAAAGTTTGGAAATCATCAACTTTACGCATTAGTTGGTAAACGATAAAAGCACTTGTTAAACCAAGTGCCATTCCTCCAAAAACCTCTTGAGCAAATAAAACTGCAATTTTTGAAGAAGAAATATCATTTCCCGATTGTGTAATATATTCCAGCAGCGTAATAAACAGAATTAAACCTACGCCATCATTAAATAAAGATTCTCCGGTAATAATGGTAGATAAATGTGGTGGTATATTAGATTTTTTTAGCACAGCAGAAACAGCAACAGGATCTGTAGGCGATATCAGCGAGCCAAAAAGCAGGCAGTAAACAAAAGGAATATCTACTTTTAAAATGTCGGTAAGCATATCAAACAGGAAACCGAAAATAGCAGTAGAAATTAAAACGCCAACTGTGCTCAAAACCAGTACAGCACCAATCTGCTTTTTTAAATCGCCCCAATTAAAACGTAATGCACCAGCAAAAAGCAGAAACCCAAGCATGGTGTTTAATAATGCCTGCGAAAAATCAATATTTTTATTGAGACTTGTAAGTGCTTTAAGCAATACCGGGAAAAAACCACCCGTAAATATGGCTATTATAGAAACAAAAACAGCGATGGTAATTACACCAATTGCACTTGGCAATTTAAAAAAACGGGCGTTGATAAATGCAAAAACAGCACTCATTATCACCAAAACCGTGATAATAGTAAACATATTCATAAACAAATATAACCAAAGACACGGGAAACAAGCAGTTATTAAGGCTTACACGTAAGAAGGAACTACAAATTAAAAATTGCAGCAAACAAATTACCGGCTTTAATACTTCTTTTACCGCACATAAATAAACTTAAATACAAACACAATGATAGATCCTAAAGACGAGGCTTTCAGAGACCAGGAAGATCAAGCAAAATCTGACGATAACAACCGCATACACGATGAACCCGGTTTTCTGGGTGATGAGGAACAAGATACCGAAAGCGGCAATGTAGCTGTTGAAAACGAAGAAGGACACGAAATACCAAAAGCAATGACTATAGAACAAGAAGGTGAAAAACCCTGGGAATTAACCAGTGGAAGCACAAATTTAACAGAAGAACAACTGGAAGAAGTGAAATCTCCATCTACTAATCAAGGTGAAGAAGATGAAACTTTTGTTCAACCGGAAACAGAAGGAACCGGCTATCATGAAGACCCGGACCAGTTAAAAGTAGGCGGAGAAGAGTAATCTGCCCTGTACTTTTTTAAAGAAGCACAATGGACACCGTAGTTCATTGTGCTTTTTTTATTTACCGATTTGTATCTTTGGCTGCCACCAAAATGCTTGTTTTAACACATTTTTATTTTTGATATTTAATTACTAATCCTATAAAGCCCGCAAATGCTTAGCATTGAGGAGATTAAAAAGCCTATAGCTACCGAAATTGACGTTTTTGAAAGCAAATTCAAAGCTTCTATGCACAGTTCGGTTCCGCTGCTTGATCGAATTACGCATTATATTGTAAAGCGAAAAGGCAAGCAAATCCGGCCAATGTTTGTTTTTTTTAGTGCCGGTTTATGCGGCGGAGTTAACGAATCTACACATCGTGGTGCAGCTTTGGTAGAGCTTTTGCACACCGCAACTTTAGTACACGATGATGTGGTTGATAACTCTTATCAACGGCGTGGTTTTTTCTCGATCAACGCGCTTTGGAAAAATAAAATTGCTGTTTTGGTGGGCGATTACTTGCTCTCAAAAGGATTGTTACTCTCATTGGATAACAATGATTTTCATCTGCTAAAAATAGTATCCGAAGCGGTGAAGCAAATGAGCGAAGGCGAATTGCTGCAGATTGAAAAAGTACGTAAAATGGACGTTGGCGAAGCCATTTATTATGATGTAATCCGGCAAAAAACAGCTTCTTTAATTGCTGCCTGTTGTGCTTGTGGTGCAGCTTCTGCCGGCGCAGATACAGAAACGATCGAGAAAATGCGAGTTTTTGGTGAGAAAATCGGCATTGCTTTCCAGATTAAAGATGACATGTTTGATTTCGGTATAGATGATGTAGGCAAACCGTTAGGCATCGACATTAAAGAAAAAAAAATTACCCTTCCGTTAATTTATGCCTTAAACAAAGCATCCAAATCTGATCGCAATAAGATCATCAACTTGGTTAAAAATCACAACGAAGAACCCAAAAAAGTAGCCGAAATCATTGCTTTTGTAAAAGATTCTGGTGGCTTAAATTATGCTGAAACGCAAATGGCTAAATACCAAGAAGAAGCTTTTGCCATTTTAAATACTTTCTCCGAAAATCAATTTCGCTTAGGTTTAGAGCAATTGGTTCGTTTTACTACCGAACGAAAAAAATAGGCGGTAAAAGAAGCATTACTGAGTAAGTTTAAACCATCACACCTTTCATCAGTATTAAAATTTCATCTACATACTCTCGGTTGTTAGCTAAGCGTGGCACTTTATGTTGTCCACCCAATTTGCCTTTCAGCTTCATCCAGTTATAAAAAGTACCGTTTGCGGCTAAATGTACGGTTGGTCGTTTCAAGGCCATATCTTTAAAACGTTTGGCATCATAATCAGAATTTACTTTGCGTAAGGTTTCATCCAGCAAATCAATAAAACGTTCAAACTCGTCTGGTTTTTTCTCAAACTCGATAATCCATTCGTGTCCGCCAGCTTTGTTGCCTTCAAAATAAAGCGGCGCTGCCGTATATTCCCGGATGATGGCTCCGGTTTGTGCACATGCTTCTTTTAAGGCACGTTCGCTGTTATCTACAATCACTTCTTCACCAAAAGCATTGATAAAATGTTTCGTACGGCCGGTAATCCTGATCCGGAAAGGTGATAAAGAAGTAAACTGAACGGTATCACCAATCATGTATCGCCATAAACCTGAATTGGTGGAGATGATTAAAGCATAATTTGCACCAGTTTCTACCTGATCCAGCAGCAAAGTTTGCGGGTTTTCATCAAACAGGTTTGCAATTGGCAAAAACTCGTAAAATATACCATAATCCAGCATCAGCAGCATTTCTTCGGAATTTGACTGATCCTGAATCCCAAAAAATCCTTCCGAAGCATTATACGTTTCCATATAATACATCGCTTCAGTAGGAATCAGTTTTTTAAAATGATCCCGATAAGGTGTAAAAGAAACAGCACCATGAACGTAAAATTCTAAGTTAGGCCAAATTTCGAGCAGATTATCTTTCCCGGTAATTTCCAGAATACGTTTGGCCAAAACAATGTTCCACGTGGGCACACCACTAAGGGCAGTAACGTTTACATGCTGCGTAATTTGCGCGATCTTCTCTATTTTCTCTTCATAATTTTCTATTAACGTGATGGCTAACTCTGGTGTACGGTAAAACTCGGCCCAAAGTGGCAGATTTTTTAAGATTACAGCCGAAAGATCGCCATAATAAGAATCGGTATGCAATTGATTTATTTGATGGCTTCCGCCCAAAACCAACGTTTTACCAGTAAATAACTTGGCTTCCGGCCGGTTGTTGCAATACAGCGTAATCATATCTTTACCACCTTTAAAATGGCATTCTTCCATCGCCTCTCCACTTACCGGAATGAATTTGCTGCGATCGCTGGTGGTTCCGGAAGATTTAGCAAACCATTTTACTTCTGATGGCCAAAGTACGTTTTGCTCACCTTTCATCATACGTTCGATATAAGGTTTTAGCGTATCGTAGGTTTGTATCGGGAAACGCTGACGGAAATCATCTACGTTTTCAATGCCTTTATAATCGTACTTTTTTCCCCATTCGGTATTTTCTGCACTGGTAATCAGGTTTTCAAACCACTCATCCTGAACCTCATTTGGATATTTGATAAAAAGCTCGATCTGGTGCATCCGCTTTTTCATGATCCAAGTAACGAGTGAATTAATAAACGTCATAAAATTTTATAAGAAGGTTTTTCTTTTGAGAACGAAGTTTGAACCAAGATACAATTTGCGCACTACCGGATCTTCTGCCAGCACTTCCGGAATGCCGTAGCGTAAAATTTTTCCTTCAAAAAGTAAGTAGGCACGATCTGTAATAGATAAAGTTTCCTGCACATTATGATCAGTAATCAGGATACCGATGTTGCGCGTTCTTAATTTAGCAACCATATACTGGATTTCTTCTACTGCGATCGGATCAACACCAGCAAAAGGTTCATCCAGCAAAATAAATTTAGGTTCGGCAGCCAGCGCACGTGCAATTTCTGTACGGCGTCGTTCTCCTCCGGAAAGCAGATCACCACGGTTTTTACGCACTTTTTGCAAACTAAATTCTTCAATTAGTTCTTCCAGTTTGTCTTTTTGTTCCGCCATTGCCATTTTACCCATTTCCAGCACCGCTTTGATGTTATCTTCTACCGAAAGCTTGCGAAAAACAGAAGCTTCCTGCGCCAGATAGCCAATTCCTTTTTGCGCACGGCGGTACATGGGCGCATCGGTTATGTTTTCATCTTCCAGATAAATATTGCCTTCATTCGGTTTAATTAAGCCTACAATCATGTAGAAAGACGTAGTTTTCCCGGCTCCGTTCGGCCCTAATAAACCTACAATTTCGCCTTGTTTTACATCGAAAGTAACATCGTTAACAACCGTTCGCTGCTTGTATTTTTTGATTAAATTTTCTGCTCTTAAAATCATGAGTTGTTTAGATGTTCAACGTTATCTGGATTAACTCTGATTCCTTTTAGGTTCAGCTGAAGCGTTTTTTGTTCTCGCCAGCTATTTTCTTCAATGGTATAACAAATATCAAATGGCATACTGTTTTTAAGAGATAAAATTTGTTCTCCCATACCAAAACCAATACAATTAAAAATTGGAGAACCATCTTGTATTACACACATTTTAAGATGTTTGCCTCCTACCAGGTTTATATTACCGCTAACATACACGTTTTTGCTGATAAAAACCGGTGTCATATTTTCCGGCCCAAAAGGTGCAAGCTGTTTTAAAATGCGAAAAAAGCGTGGCGTTATTTGGTTTAAACTGAGCTCCGCATCGATTTTTATGCGTTGTACCAATTGTTCTTCCGTAATGTTTGAACTAACAATCTGTTCAAAACGATTACTAAAAGCAGCTACATTTTCTGGTAATAACGTTAAACCGGCAGCATATTTATGTCCGCCAAATTGAAGCAGCAAATCACTGCATCCGCATAAAGCTTCATACAAATCAAAACCATAAACAGAACGTGCAGAACCGGTTACGTGCCCGTTACTTTGCGTTAAAACAACTGTTGGCCGATAGTATTTTTCCGTCAACCTGGAAGCAACAATACCGATAACGCCTTTGTGCCAGTTTTCCTGATACACAACGGTTGAACGGCGGTTGATCATTTTTGTATCCTGATCAATCATGTTTAATGCTTGGCCGGTTATGCTTAAATCATGCTCTTTTCGCTCGGTATTTTTTAGATTAATTAGTTCGCCATAATCAAAAGCGGCAACGGTACAATCTGCAATTAATAGATTAACAGCATGTTTGGCATCATCAATGCGGCCGGCAGCATTAATACGCGGACCGATGGAAAAAACCAGATCAGAAATACCATAATTAGCTGATTTTCCGGCTACATTTATCAAAGCTTTTAAGCCGATAGAAGGGTTTGTGTTGAGTTTTTCCAGACCAAAAGCAGCAAGCGTACGGTTTTCGCCGTCGATATGAACCAGATCACAAGCAATACTTACGGCAACCAGGTCAAGGTAACAACTTACTTCTTCCCAAGGAATATCATTTTTTTCTGCATAAGCCTGAATCAGTTTAAAACCGATTCCGCAACCAGAAAGTTCTTTATATGGATAATCACAATCGCTTCTTTTCGGATCTAAAACGGCAACAGCTGGCGGTAATTCTTCTCCCGGCAAATGATGATCACAAATGATAAAATTGATGCTTCTCTTATCAGCATAAATTACTTTTTCTATTGATTTGATACCACAATCCAACGCAATAATTAAGCTGAAGTTATGTTCGGCAGCATAATCAATTCCGGCGGTAGAAATACCGTAACCTTCTGTATAGCGGTTTGGAATATAAAAGGAAATGTGTTCGTAAATCTTCTTAAAAAATTGATAAACTACTGCAACAGAAGTGGTTCCGTCCACATCGTAATCACCATAAATTAATATTTTTTCCTGATTTTGAATGGCTTTTTCAATCCGCAGAACTGCTTTTTCCATATCCTGCATTAAAAACGGATCGTGCAAATGCCCAATATCTGGCCGGAAAAAATGTTTGGCTTCATTGAATGAAGTTATGCCGCGCTGCACAAGCAAAGTACTCAAAACTTCGTCAATCTGCAAAGCATTTACCAGTTGCAAAACCTGTTGCCGGTTGCCTTCATCCTCCAAAATCCAACGCTTTTGCATATCTTTAAAAAGTTCAAACCGTAAAGATAGTTATTGACTTATCATTAAAACACGTTTAAACTGATTTTAGCATTTTTATGAAAATACACGCACTCGGCGAAGGTTCTTTTTCTGTTGATTCTACCAAAAAATTTGTTCCTTTTAATCCGGTTACAGATAATCCGCAGGACCGAAAAGGTTCAATTTTTATACACGTTCAGCCGTTTTTACTTCAAACAAAAAACGATTTAATTTTGATGGATGCCGGTTTGGGTTTTAAAAATTCAAATGGTGAATTAATGCTGCACGACAATATTCGTAAAGCTGGTTTTGAGCCGGAAGAGGTTACGCTGGTTTTGATGTCTCATTTGCATAATGATCATACCGGCGGTTTGGTTTTAGAACGAAATGGACGGATGGAACCTGCTTTTCCGGATGCAGAACACGTGATACAACGCGGCGAATGGGAGTTTGCTTTTTCAGGAAAATCATCTTCCTATCAGCAACCAAGATTTGAAGTTTTGCAGCGTTCCGTCAACATTAATTTAGTAGAAGGGAGTGGTACGCTAAAAGACGGAATTACGTATGAATTGACTGGTGGACATTGTCAGTTTCATCAGGTTTTAAAGATTGTATCCGAAGGAGAAATTTATTTTTTTGGCGGAGATGTTTTACCAGAACCAGAACAACTGATTAGAAAGTTTGCAGCAAAATATGATTTTGACGGACGAAAAGCTATGGAATTACGCGAACAATTTGGTATACAAGCTGTAGCAGAAAACTGGATATGCTTGTTTTACCATGCAAAAAACCTTGCGATTGGCAAGGTTACAACACAAAACGGATTTTCGGTAAAAAGCTTGGAAGCTTAACTACTATGTAGATTTAAAATACTAAATACTTCTTTTATCGCCTCTAAATTAAGCGGCTTGGATATAAAGTTGGCAACAGACTCGTAAGATTTTGCTTTGTCAATATCGTTACTAAAAACTGACGATGACAAGATATAAATGGTGATTCTTCTATCAGTATCGAAATCAAAAGTTTTGTACTCTTCCAAAAATTCCCAGCCGTTCATCACTGGCATATTGATATCCAGCAAAATATAATCAGGAAGATTATCCGGTGCATTTTGAAGCAAATTCCTTAATCTATCTATTGCTAAACGGCCATTCAGGAAAGTAGATAATACTGCATCTGGATAGGCCTTTTTGATCAATTTAACGGTGATAAAATTATTGATTTCATCATCATCAACCAGCATAATGTTAACGGGCCTTTGAATTACACTCATAAAAGTTTGTACGGGATTTGAAAAGGGAAAGTTTTGTAGATTTATAATAAAATCTCATCAGTTTAAATAATATTAAACAAAGACTTTGTGCTAAGCATCTTCTTTAAATCGTATTTTTTTGACAAAACTAAGTTATAAAATATACCTTCACAAGCAACATTAATTACCTTTAATTTGAATATTTAAATGCTACTGTTAACAATTCCTGACGTCAAAATTACATAATTAATTATTCAGTTAAATTTTCTTCAAAAGCGTAGCTTTCCAAAGGCGGACAGGTACAAATTAGCGTACGATCTCCATGCGTATCATTCACCCTTCCAACTGATGGCCAGAATTTAAAAGCAGCAACATACGGCAATGGAAAAGCAGCTTTTTGTCGGGTGTAAGGATGCTCCCACTCGTTTGCAGTAATTACAGCAGCTGTATGCGGTGCATTTTTTAGCGGGTTATTTAGCTTGTCTGAAACTTCTTTTTCTACGTCTTCAATTTCATTGCGGATAGCAATCATGGCATCACAAAAACGATCCAGTTCGTGCTTTGGTTCTGATTCTGTCGGCTCAACCATTACTGTTCCGGCAACTGGGAAAGAAACCGTTGGCGCATGGAAACCATAATCCATCAAACGTTTGGCAATATCAGTTACTTCGATGCCAAAGTTTTTGAAAGCACGACAATCTAAAATCATTTCATGTGCACAGCGTCCATTTGCTCCAGCATACAAAACCGGATAATGATTTTCCAACCGAGCTTTAATATAATTGGCGTTTAAAATAGCATAACGCGTTGCATTGGTTAAACCTTCGCTGCCCATCATAGCAATATAAGCATGAGAAATCAGCAAAATAGAAGCTGAACCCCAAGGCGCCGCAGAAACGGCCGGAATAGATTTTCCCTGCTCAATATCTACCATTGCATGGCCGGGTAAAAACTGAACCAAATGTTTGGCTACACCAATCGGACCCATACCCGGGCCACCGCCGCCATGCGGAATACAAAAGGTTTTATGCAGGTTTAAATGGCAAACATCGGCGCCAATAGCAGCCGGACTGGTTAAGCCAACCTGTGCATTCATGTTTGCACCATCCATGTAAACCTGTCCGCCATGTTGGTGAATAATGTTACAGATTTCGATAATGGATTCTTCAAAAACACCATGCGTTGACGGATAAGTTACCATCAGGCAAGAAAGCTCTTTGCTGTATTGCTCTGCTTTAGCTTTCAGATCAGCAACATCGATATTACCATTATCATCACATTTTACAACGATAATTTTCATTCCGGCCATGGCTGCCGAAGCCGGATTGGTTCCATGAGCCGAAGAAGGAATTAAAGCAATGTTGCGGTGATTATCACCATTGGCCAGATGATGCGCACGGATAACCAATAAACCCGCATATTCGCCTTGCGCACCAGCATTTGGCTGCAAACTCATCGCAGCAAAACCGGTAATTTCACTTAACCATTTATTCAGTTCATCAAAAATCTGCATATATCCACCAACCTGATCAGTTGGTGCAAATGGATGCATTTTGCTAAATTCTGCCCAGGTGACAGGAACCATTTCAGTTGTGGCATTCAGTTTCATCGTACATGAACCCAACGCAATCATAGAATGACAGAGTGATAAATCTTTTGCTTCCAGTGATTTGATATAACGCAGCATTTCATGTTCAGAATGGTGCGTATTGAAAACATGATGATTTAAAAACTCCGAGCTTCGCTGTAATTCCGTTGGAAGCGGTGTTTGCAATGCTTCTTTTACCGCATCAAAATTGGCATCGGCCAAAGTTTTACCTTTTACTTTAGCAAAAACTTTAACGATTGTTTGTATATCTTCTGCAGAAGTTGTTTCATCTAAAGCAATTGAAACCTGAGAATCTTTGTAATAAAAATTCATTTCCTGGTTCAATGCTTCCGCATGAATCGTATTTACAACTTGTCCAGCTTCAACAGTAATGGTATCAAAATAAACCTGATTTTGTTGCTCGTAGCCTAAAGCTTTTAGCGATTCTGATAGCAAAACAGTTAAACCATGAATCCGCTCTGCAATCAGCGTTAAACCTTTTGAACCGTGATATGCCGCATACATGCCCGCCATAATAGCCAGCAAAGCCTGCGCCGTGCAAATGTTAGAAGTGGCTTTATCTCTGCGAATGTGTTGCTCGCGGGTTTGCAAAGCCATACGCAAAGCATAATTGCCAGCATTATCAATTGTTACGCCAATAATACGGCCGGGAATGCTTCTTTTATAAGCATCTTTTGTGGCAAAAAAAGCGGCGTGCGGACCGCCGAAACCCATCGGAATACCAAAACGTTGCGTAGAACCAACTACCACATCTGCGCCCCACTCACCCGGTGGCGTTAGCAAAACCAGGCTCATCAAATCTGCAACAACGGTTAATTTTATATTTTTTTGGTGTAGAGAATTTGCAAAGTTGCGGTAATCAAAAACTTCACCATTGGATGCAGGATATTGTACAATCGCCCCAAAAAAACTATCATCCAGATCAGCCGTTTGATGATCGCCAATCACCAGTTCCAGATCCAACGGCAGAGAACGGGTTTTTAAAATATCAATTGTTTGCGGGAAAACTTCCGCAGAAACAAAAAACTTTTTGGCTTTGGTGTTTTTGCGCAAACTGTACTGCATAAACATGGCTTCGGCAGCGGCCGTTCCTTCATCCAGCAACGAAGCATTGGCAATTTCCATTCCGGTTAAATCAATCACCATTGTCTGAAAATTCAGTAAAGCTTGTAATCTTCCCTGCGCAATTTCGGCCTGATATGGCGTGTATTGTGTGTACCAGCCTGGGTTTTCCAGAATATTTCGTTGGATAACGCCTGGAACAATCACATCGTAATAACCTTTTCCGATATAACTTTTAAAAACTTTATTTTTTGAAGCCGTAATTTTCAGATCATTCAGATAATCAAATTCGCTTTTTGCAGTAGGTAGATTAAGCGGACTTTTTAAGCGGATTGCAGCCGGAACAGTTTGATTAATCAATTCATCCACCGAAGTTACGCCGATTTTTTTCAGCATTTCCTGAGTTTCAGTTTGATCTGGAGCGATATGACGGTGCTGAAATTTTTCCTGGTAATCGATATTTAACTTCATGAAGTTTGATTGATTTGAAGTCGCAAAGGTATGCTTTTGCCTTTTGCCGGTCAATATTTTCCAGAATCGTTACAGGAGATTTACACAAATATCTGGAATACTGTTTTTAGCACTAGTTTTTTCATGAAAAGCAAAAGAACTCTTTCTATAAAACAGCAGTGAACGCTAATTTTTCAATATAAACTTCCAAAATGCTGCTGCTGAAAAAGCACCGACAAAAGGAGCAAACAAGTACACCCATAAATATTGCAATTGGTTGGAAACTAAAGCTGGTGCCAGCGAACGAATTGGGTTCATGGAAGCACCAGAAATTGGACCGGCAAAATATGCTTCTAAACCAACTACCAAGCCAATTATAACTTCTGCACTTTTTTTTATTTGGGGTGATGCTTTTGATAACAATAGCACAATCAATATCAGCAAAAAAGTAAGAAAAATTTCGAGCCAGAAAGATTGAAATGCGGTTCCGGAAGGCAATGTTCCACCTAAAAACTGATTAGCAGGAAACAAAATATGCAGGATAAAAGAAGCGCTGAAAGCACCGGCGGCCTGAAAAATGGTGTAAAATATTGCATCCTTATACGAGTGCATTTTCAACCAAGCAAACGTAAACGATACTACCGGATTCATATTGGCACCAGAAATTTTACCAAAAGCAAAAATCATCAGCATAACAATCAGCCCGAAAGCTAATGCGCCGCCGCCTTTAAAAATCAAGCCTGGCATTTCCTGACTAACTACAACCGTTCCTGTTCCGAAAAACATTAAACCGAACGTAGCAAAGTACTCGGCGATGTATTTTTTCAGTTCATGTTTGGCCGGAAGTTTCAAGCTAAGCAGCGTAAATACATTTGAATTGTATTTTCCAAACCCAAATACAAAGCATCTGCAATTAAAGCATGGCCAATACTCACTTCCAGCAAGCCAGGAATATTTTGTGCAAAATACTTTAAGTTATGCAAATCCAGATCATGTCCTGCGTTCAAACCCAGACCTAACTCAACTGCTTTTTCCGCAGCTTTAATATACGGCACAATAGCTTGTTCTTTGTTTTGATGGTAATTGGAAGCATAAGCTTCGGTATACAATTCAATTCGGTCAGTTCCGGTTGTGGCTGCAGCTTCTACCATTTTTACATCAGGGTCAACAAAAAGCGAAACCCGGATATTTTGTACCTTAAAAACAGCAGTAATTTCTTTCAGATATTCCTGGTTTTTAATTGTATCCCAACCATGATTGGAAGTAATCTGACCTAAAACATCGGGAACCAAAGTAACCTGCGCCGGTTTGTTGGCCAGCACCAGATCAACAAATTTCTGTTCCTGGCAATTGCCTTCAATATTAAATTCGGTAGCAATTACTTTTTTCAAATCGAAAACATCCTGGTAACGAATATGCCGCTCATCAGGTCGCGGGTGAACTGTAATTCCTTCTGCACCAAAGCGTTCGCAATCCAGCGCTACTTTTACCAGATCTGGGTTATTGCCGCCGCGCGAATTGCGGAGCGTTGCTATTTTGTTGATGTTAACGGAGAGATGTGTCATGAAAATAAAAGTAGGAATTTAGAGAAGATGTTTGAGAGATGCTGTTTTTATCAACCTAAAATAAAGCTATTAAATTTAGGTAATAAAAACAGTACTACAACCTAAAAGCAATGCCAGCAAACAAAATATGATCGGCCGCTTTTTGAATACCTAAATTAAATCCAAGATCAAACATCACTGATTTAGAAACACCGTATTGCAAAGCAGCGTCAGCATAATTATTGATACTGTGCTCTTTTAAATCGTATTCGTAATAAGTTTCTAAAAAAGCATTCAAATTTTTTGTAAAAATCGGATGTCCGATATTAACGGATTGCAAAATTTGATTATGCAAACCATCACCTACATCATCTTTTAAGCAGTCGCCTTCAATTTGTGTACTTAGTTGCCAATCGTTTTTTAGTTTGAATGCAATCGGAACAATGATTCCACCTTCGTATTTAGTATTCTCTTGATAACGGTTAGTTGGAAAAGTTATATATGGAATAACTGCAAGCGAAACATTGCCATCATTACCCAAAAAATTCTTTTTTAAACGAACCGTTAAATCACCAAAACCGGAATCAGTTGTTTTTTCGTGTGTATCTAAAGCTTCTGTATTTTGTCGTGCATACGTTTGTACAAGTAATTGCATCGCCAAACTATTGGTTAACCCAAGTTTTACGTTAAAATAATTATACAACAAAGCGTGCTCCTTGCTTTCAGTTGTAGTTTTATATTCGTATCGCAAAAAATCGGCTTCGTACTGGATATGACCGGCATCAACGGTATAAGGTGATTCAGTAATATTCGGACGATCAGGATCCATTTCCCGCAAAGAATCTTTTGGCGTAGGATGAAACAGGTTATATCGCTTTTTAATTGGTTTTTCTGTTTTTGGCAGATCCTGGGCGGTTGCCAGAAAAGCTAATCCGCAGTAACTAAAAAGAGCAACAAGAAGCGTAATTTTTTTGGTCATAAAAGAAGTTTATTTCTTAATTATTCAGTTTTGAAAAGCTATCTTAAAAAGCTTTTTCTATCTATATCATAATAAAAGAAGCATACCGTAATGGTCATGCTTCTTTTACTTTACTAAATTTAGTATTTTCTGGAGAAGTGGATTTTGCCTTCAACCAAACAATATTTTAAAGAATGATTTTACAAGGCACCTTCTGCAAAAGTATTTCCCTGTTTAATATCACCAGTCTCAAATCCTTTTTTAAACCAATACATGCGCTGTGCAGAAGTTCCGTGTGTAAAAGAATCCGGCGAAACCTGGCCTGTTGCTTCTCGCTGCAAGTGGTCATCACCAATGGCATTAGCGGCAGTAAGTGCCGATTCGATATCACCTGCCTCAATAACGCTTTGGTTATCGCTATTTTTCACTTGTGCTTCGTAATGTGCCCAAACACCAGCATAAAAATCAGCCTGCAACTCCAGCTTTACAGACATTTTGTTGTAATCGGTTTCACTCATTTGCTGGCGCATCTGATCCATTTTATCTGATACTCCGAATAGATTTTGGATGTGATGACCAACTTCATGCGCAATTACATAAGCTTTTGCAAAATCGCCGCCTGCATGAAAACGGTTGGATAATTCATCAAAAAAAGAAAAATCTAAATAAACTTTATGATCAGCCGGGCAATAAAACGGACCAGTTGCAGAACTTGCCATACCACAGCCTGAAGCATCAACAGAGTTTTGAAAATGCACTAATTTGGGTTTTTCAAAGGTTTTACCGTTATCAGCAAAAATTTTAATCCAGACATTATCAACATCTTTTAAAACTACCTTTGCAAAATGCAAGTTTGTACTATCATTTTGGCTTAATTGCGAAGGTGCTGCTGTTTGGTTACTTTGCTGTTGCTGATCACTTCCTCCTGCTTGATTTAATAGTTGTGTTGGATTAAAACCTGTAAAAAGGTAAATCACAAAACCAACAATACCAATAATGCCGCCACCAACGCCTAATCCGCTGCCGCCACCGCCACCAGATCCTCCATCTTCAACATCATTACTTTCTTCTCGTCCTAACCAACGCATAGTTTTATTTTTTAATAAATGATTTTTTTAACAATAATAGTGATTTCTAAATTTGATACCACATACTTCTTTTATCAGCATAAATTTGGGGTGATAAAAGAAGTATTACAAACTAACGGTAATTTCTCCGCGTAAACTTGTTTCTACCATTTGTGCAATTTCTACCGGATTATCATAGCGTCCCAAAAGATACATCAGCTTGGTAACGGCAGATTCAAACGTCATGTCATAACCACTTAAAACGCCCATATCTTTTAATTGCTTGCTGGTTTCGTAGCGGCCCAATTCTACAGTTCCTACTTTACATTGCGAAATATCCAGAATGATTTTACCTTTTTTAATAGCTTTTTTTAAGCTTTTGATAAACCAGTCATCTGTTGTGGTATTGCCGGCACCAAACGTTTCCATCACAAATGCTTTGGCATCAGCTTTCAAAATGCTTTCTACAGTTTTCTGACTGATGCCGGGATACAGTTTTAGCACTGCAATATCGGTAAACATATTTTTATGTACCTGAAAAGGGTTTTCGGCGGATTTCAGAATAAAAGCTTCGTTAAAGCTTAAATGCACGCCAGCTTCGGCCAAAACCGGATAATTGGGCGAACGAAAAGCTTCAAACTTGGAAGAATTATATTTGAAAGAACGGTTGCCGCGAAAAAGCTGCGAATCAAAATAAATGCAAACCTCGGGCACCAAAGCTTTGCCGTTTTTTTGGGAGGCTGCAATCTCAAGTGAAGTAATCAGGTTTTCCTTCGCATCTGTTCTGATCTGGCTGATAGGCAGTTGCGAGCCGGTCAATACCACGGGCTTATTCAGTCCTTCCAGCATAAAACTTAATGCAGAAGCAGTAAAAGCCATCGTATCAGATCCGTGAAGGATTACGAAACCTTCATAATCATTATAATTTTTTTCTATTAAAGAAGCTATTTCTACCCAAATGGCAGGCTTCATGTTGGAAGAATCAATGATCGGATCAAAAGAATGAACGGTTAACCGATAGTTGAGACGGGCAAGTTCTGGAACGTTGAGCAGGATTTGATTGAAATCAAACGGACGCAGCATGTGTGTTGTCGGGTCGTCAACCATTCCAATGGTTCCGCCAGTATAGATGATGAGAATGTTCGTCATAATAAAGCGCTGACTCGATAAACGTTATTTAAATTAAAAATTCTTTCTACTTAAATCCCAAAAACTTTTTCTGAGTTTGAAGTGGTTGTTTCGGCTATTTTTTCGACCGGTTGCGCATGCAAATCGGCTACTTTTTGTGCAATATAAGTTAAATAGGCACTTTCATTTGGTTTTCCTCTGAAAGGAACGGGCGGCAAATAAGGCGAATCGGTTTCCAATACTAAATGTTCCGGACTGATTTGCTGAATTACTTTATCCAAACCAGCATTTTTATAGGTGACTACGCCGCCAATCCCGAGGTAAAAACCCAACTCTGTAATTTGGTTAGCTTGTTCTAAACCACCGGAAAAACAATGAAAAATACCACGGAGTTTGTCATCGTGTTCTTGCTGCAATATCGAAAAAACCTCGTTAAAAGCAGCACGGCAATGAATTACAATTGGCAGATTTGCTTCTTTTGCCCAATTAATTTGTGTGCGAAAAGCTTCCTGTTGCTCGGCCAGTAAAGTTTGTTCCCAGTGTAAATCAATTCCGATTTCGCCAATGGCATAAATTTTCTGGTCGGGATTCCAGGCTGCTTTGATTTGCTGCAATTCACTTTCCCAATTTTTAGTTACACTGCAAGGATGCAAACCCAGCATCGGGAAACAGTTTTCCGGATAAGTTTTAACCAGATCAGCAATCATCGGCACCGAAGCAGCATCTACATTAGGCAAAAATAAACGTGTAATCTGGTTATCCAAACAACGCTGCATCATGGCCGTTCGGGCAGCTTCATCAGCTTCGTAATATAGATGCGTATGTGTATCCGTTAAGACCATCGTTTCAAAACTAAAAAAAAATGCCTCCTGTTGGTTACAGAAGGCACGTTTTACTTATTTTTTCTTTACAGGGACCTGCTTTTTGACCGGCTTTTTACTTAATACTTTTTTTACTGGTGCTTTTTTGGGCACAGCCACATGTTTGATCGGTTTAATGCCAAGCAATTCTACATCGAAAACAAGCGGACTGTAAGGCGCAATATCTGCTCCGGCTCCGCGCTCGGCGTAAGCTAATTTTGACGGAATGATTAATCTTGCTTTCGAACCTTGATTCAGCAGTAAAAAACCTTCGTCCCAACCGGGGATTACTTGGCCGGTTTTCACTGCAAACTCAAACGCTTCATACGGTCTTCCGGGTTGTATAACACCTGCTTTTTGTGCTTCTTCCTTCAAATTCGTATCAAAAACTTTGCCTTCCAACGTACGGCCAATATAATTAACAACCAACGTATCGCCAGCCAATGGTTTTGGCTTTGCCGAGGATTTGATAATTTGATAACGCAAGCCAGAAGCAGTAGTTTTTACAGCAGTTTGCGTAGCCAAATATTTGGTTAACTTAACTTGCTCTTCAGTTTTCAGTTTTTCAACACCTTCTTTGGCTTTTGCTTCTGCGGCTTTTCGCTCTGCAATTGCTTCTTCCAGAGATTGTATCTTTTCAATTTTCAGCGTATAAATAACCGAAGCATTTTTAGTTAGGAAAGGCGGCCGCTGTTCTGCGCGGTTTTTAAAAAGCGAATCAGCAGGAATCAGAATCCGTACACTGTCTTTTAACGTGAGCAGCGGAAAAATATCCATCAAATCATCAACCGTTTGCGAAAGCTGAACTTGCGTGGTAAAAGGCTGTCCGCGCTGATAACTGCTCATCAAAATAGAATCACGTTCCGTTTTGATAGACAAGTTAAACGTGATGACATCATTTAGCTTGATGCGGTTGCCGGAGTGTGCATCCAAAATTTGATAGCGTGCTCCTTTTACCGTAGTTTTTATCGGGTTTTGTGCCTGAGCCAATCCGCAGTAAGCAAAAAGTAAAAAGGTTGATAGGAAACGTAATTGCATGTTGCTTAAAAAAAGCCTCCGTTTTTGGCGGAGGCTGAATGTTTGGTTTGATTATCTTACTGCCGGATTTGCAGGTGCCTGCATCGGCATTTGTGGCATCATTGGTTTTTTGGGTGCATTCGGATCCGGGTGAACGATATCTTTCAGTTCCACTTCAAAAACCAGCGGAGAAAAAGGTGCAATCGGGCCATAACCTTGTTCGCCGTAAGCCAGAGAAGAAGGAATGATAAAAGTTGCTTTTGAACCTTTGTTTAACAGTTGCAAACCTTCATCCCAACCCGGAATAACAGCTCTTTTACCAACCTCAATCCTGATTGGAGCATAAGGACGCATCTTATCAAAAGTTTTTGCATCTTTTTGTGCTACTGCTTTAATGCTGGTATCGAAAACTTTTTCGGCACTGTTCATCATTCGTCCGGTGTAATCAACCACAGCCGTATCGCCAACAGCAATTTTAGGTCCGCTGCCTGCTTGTGTAATTACATAGTTTAAGCCGGAAGGTGTTTGTATCGGTTTTAAGTTTTTGGCAGCAATATAATTTTTAATTTTAACTGGTTCTGCTGCCCTAGCTTTGTCGCCTTCTGCTTTAAAATACTGACCAATTTTTTCCTGAAAAGCTTTGTCAGGCGTGTTGCCTTTTGCCAATACCTTTTCAACTTTTAAGGTGTAAACGAAGTATTTACCTTTAAAGCCCGGAGGTTTTGGCTGACCACTTTTTTTAACTAAAGTATCTGCATCAATTTTTAAAGTTGCACTGTCGCCTTCGCTTAACATCATCAAACCTGTGTATAAATCACCTTTATACATCGGTTTAGCAACTAATAACTGAGATGCGCGGCCCATATCGTAAGAACTAAAAAGCAAAGAATCGCCTTCTGTTTTGGCAACTACATTTACGCTTACAAAATCACCGGTCTGGATATTTTTTCCGGGCGCATCTGTATAAATTTTGTATTCCAGGCCATTATCGCCTTTTTTAAAGCCGTTACAACCGGCAAAAGCAAGCGCTGCAACTGTTAAAAAAACTAAGTTTTTCTTCATTGTTATGATGTTAAAAGATTTTTATATTCGGGTAAGAGTGTTTTAAATTGATGGACAACCTGTTCCAATGTACTTTCTGATTGTCCGCCGGCCGCATTGCGATGCCCGCCGCCATGAAAGTAGTTTTTGCAGATTTCATTAGCCGGGAAAGTTCCGGTAGAGCGCAGCGAAAGCTTCACTTTGTCTGGCCGCTCAATAATAAACGCTGCCAAACGAATGCCTTCAATAGATAAAGCATAGTTTACAATCCCTTCAGAATCGCCGGTATTAATGTTAAAGCGTTTCAGTTCTTCAGCAGTAACCGTAATTAATGCAGTATTATATTCGCGCAAAACTTCCAGCTTGTTGGTTAAGCAATAGCCCAGAAAACGCAAACGGTTTTCGCTGGCATGATCATAAACTAATTGATGAATGGCTGAGTTATCTGCGCCCATATCAATCAGATCAGCGGTAATTCTGTGCACGTTGGAAGTGGTGGTTGGAAAACGAAACGAGCCGGAATCCGTCATAATCCCAGTATATAAACAGGTTGCTATTTCTGCAGTAATGCTGTTTTTATCACCTAAAAGTTCGGCAATAAATTCGTAAACCAATTGTGCTGCTGAACAAGCCTGCGTGTTCCAATGGCGGAAATCATCAAAGTTTTCCGGATCGAGATGATGATCGATCATGATTTTTTTGGCTGATGAAACTTTAACCAGTTCGCCTAAATCATTGATACGAGAAAGAGAATTAAAATCCAGACAGAAAATCAAATCCGCCTGTGCCACCAGTTCTGCTGATTTTTCTTTTTTTTCAGTATAGATCATTACATCCGCATTTCCGGGCATCCAGGCCAAAAAATCCGGATAATCGGTCGGCGTAATCACCTGTACCTGATGCTGTTTTTGTTTGAGGTAATGATACAACCCTAACGAAGAACCCATCGCATCACCATCGGGTTTATGGTGGGTTGTAATAACAATATTTTGGGGCTGGGCCAGTAATTCCTTCAGCTCGGCAAGGTTTAACATCTACTCTTTTAAAACGGAATGCAAAGCTAAATAAATAAATGAATTACAGACTTTTTTTATTAAAACTTGGTTTCGGTTTCCTGCCGAAAAGCCTACTTTTGCTTTAATTTACAAAATTAACTATGGAAACTAACAAAACTTTTACGATGATTAAGCCTGATGCGGTTGCCAGCCAACACATCGGTGCTATTTTAAATAAAATTACCCAGGCCGGTTTTAAAATCGTTGCCTTAAAATATACTTCTCTATCAGAAGAATTAGCCGGCAAATTTTACGAAGTGCATGCTGCCCGCCCGTTTTACAAAGATCTGGTTGGCTTTATGTCATCCGGGCCAATTGTAGCCGCAATCTTGGAAAAAGAGGATGCTGTGGCTTCTTTCCGCAAACTGATCGGCGCAACCAACCCAGCGCAGGCCGAAGAAGGAACCATCCGTAAAGAATTTGCAGAATCTATGGAAAAAAATGCTGTTCACGGTTCTGATTCTGATGAAAACGCACAAATTGAAGGTAACTTCTTTTTCACAGCGTTCGAACGTTTTTAGGCGGTAAAAGAAGCATTCTGTCATTTCAACCAAAGAGAAAAATCTTCTTTAAATTCTATTTTTAGGTTGATAAAAAAAGCATGGTCAATAAACGCCATGCTTTTTTGTTATCTGAAAAAATCGAGAATTGCAACAATAAATTAGCTTAATAGAAAATCCGTTTCCATAATAATTTATTCTGAAAAATTTGCATATTTAAATCGTTATAATTTGCTGATTAACAATTCTTAAAATGGATACAGAACTTTACCTTCATCCTGATTTTGCAGCACCGGAAAGACGAACAGCAAGCGCAACTTCTACCATTCAGCCTTACGTTTACGCCTGCGTTTTTTCTTCCCTGTGTATCGTTACCGGTTTAATCTGGGATATTTCCTGGCACACGAGCATTGGCCGCGACGGACTTTTTGCACCGCCGCATCTGGTTATTTATATCGGTGCGGTTGTTTCCGGCTTCTTCTCCGGTTACCAGGTTTTGAAAACTTCATTTTTTAGTTCTGCTGAGGAGAAATCAAAAGCAGTAAAATTTTGGGGGATATTTTACGGATCACTTGGCGCATTGTTTTGTATCTGGGGAGCGATTGCAATGCTTACCTCCGCTCCTTTTGATGACTGGTGGCACAATACTTACGGTTTGGATGTAACTATCTTATCGCCGCCGCATACGTTGCTGGCTATCGGCATGATGATGATCCAGTTTGGTGCATTGG
Source organism: Janthinobacterium lividum (assembly GCA_050955045.1). GTDB lineage: Bacteria > Bacteroidota > Bacteroidia > Sphingobacteriales > Sphingobacteriaceae > Mucilaginibacter_A. The sequence goes on from JBPBQV010000001.1 coordinate 391,224, forward strand.
TAGCGGTAATTGCAAGTTCCAATCATCAGCATGAAAACGAAGCTACACCAACCCATAACTGGCTTTTTGCCATTGCTGCCGGTTTATTGTTAACCACTTTTTTTACACTTTTTTCTGAGTTTTTAGGTAAGTACCGGATGCACAATGCTTTATTTTACCAAATTGCCTGTCTGCTTTTTCCGCTTTATTTAATTGCAGTTGTACGCTCTTCAAAAATGAAATGGGCAGCTACAACAACTGCTGCTGTTTACACTCTGATGCTGTTGCTTTTATTGTGGATTTTACCTTTGTTTCCGGCATCGCCACGGCTTGGTCCGGTTTTAAATCATATCGATCATTATCAAGCTTTTGATTTTCCGCTACTGATTATTTTTCCAGCATTGACCATAGACTGGATATTTTCGACCATCCATCACAAAAAAGGATGGCTAAAAACAGTATTGGCCGCTTTGGCTTTTCTTGCTGTATTCTTTGTAGTGCAATGGTTTTTCGGCACATTTCTGCACACTTCGCCGCTTGCCCGAAACTGGTTTTTTGGCTCTACTTCCTGGTATTTTGGCAGCGATCCTGATTATCCGTTTCGTTACGCCTTTCGCCCGGAAAATGTAGATACCGGTTTTATGCTGATAAAAGGACTTTTAGTTGCAGCTATAATCGCTGTAATTTCCGGTTCGGTTGGTTATCAATGGGGCAGCTGGATGAAAAAAGTACAACGATGAAAATTCTCAAAACAACATTTTTAGGTGTGCTGATGCTGATCAGCCTGAAAACTTTTGCACACGTTGGTAGTCCGGGTGTCGTTTTTGAAGGCAAAGCTGGTTCGTACAATATCACAGTCAACATCAATCCGCCGGATGTTATTCCCGGAACGGCAACCGTTTCTGTTTACCTGGAAAATCAGAAGATAAAAACAGTATCTGTACAACCCGTTTATTGGTATGCAGGCGACAAAGGCTCGCCAAAAGCCGACGAAGGTTTACCCGTAAAAGGAACACCCGGACAATATCAGGCTTTGGTTTGGCTGATGCAAAGCGGAACGGCAAGCATGAAAATCACGGTAGAAGGTGCGCTTGGAAAAGGCACCGTTTTAATTCCCGTGATGGCAGTTTCTACAGCACAACGCGCCATGCCAATCTCTTTAGGCTGGATTTTAGCCGGATTAGCAGCATTATTAGTTATTTTAATGGCTACAATTATTGGTGCAAGCGTAAGTGATGGTTTGGTTATTCCGGGAAGTATAAACGCAGCCAACATCCGCAGAAAAAGAATGAGTGGGATAGCCGTTAGTTTGCTGGTTTTGGGTTTAATGCTTTACGGCGGCTCGTCGTGGTGGAACAGCTGGAGGAGCGATTACCAAAAATACATGTACCGCGCGCCGCAGGCAAATTCCAGTTTGCTTAATTACGATCAGCAAAGGATTTTACATTTTAAGATTGATTCCAACTCATTAAAAGCATCTAAAAAATCGATGAGTTTTATCGTGCCGGATCATGGAAAGCTGATGCACTTGTTTATGGTGCGCGAAAATTCGTTGGATGCTTTTGCGCATTTGCATCCCGCAAGAAAAGATAGTTTGAATTTTTTTGTTGATTTGCCTGATCTCCCCGAAGGACGTTATTTAATTTTTGCAGATGTAGTGCGCTGGAACGGCTTTACGGAAACCATTACCGATACGCTGGACATTCCCCAAAAAACATGGGTAAAAACAGCATCGGCAAAATTGTATTCTGCCTTTCAGCATGATCCTGATGATACTTATGTCATTTCCAACACCAGCAACCGAACCGTTAATAACTTCCCCGGAAAAACAGTTTTGGTTTGCGGCAATCCAGGCGAGAGTATGCAACTGGCAGATGGTTCTTCTGCCGTTTGGGAACACGCAGCCAACACGCCCTTTGAAGCCAATAAAGTTTATCCGCTTACCTTCGCCATTCATGATCCAACTGGTGCAGCCGTAAAATTAGAGCCTTATATGGGCATGAGCGGACATGCTGTGGTGTTGAAATATGATGGTTCGGTTTATATGCACCTGCATCCGGTTGGTACTTTTTCGATGGCTTCTCAGGAAATTTTGGAAGACCGAATCAAAGGAAACAGCAAACCGCCTGTTGCGCCGGATGCAAACCGTTTTCGAGACAGTATTGATCAGGTTATTTCCAAAATCAGGAAAATGAATGAGCCAGAACGCAACAAATTTTTAAACGCCAATATGCCAGCTATGGTAATGACTTCCGACGAACACGCAGGAAAGGATGCGATGGTAACTTTCCCGTACGCTTTTCCAAGCGCCGGCAAATATCGGATTTGGGTACAAATGAAAAGAAACGGCAAAATTTTGAACAGCGCTTTCGACGCATTCGTAACCAATTAATTTGTTACGAATGCTTCTTTTACAGGTAAAAAATTAAAGATACCTTCGCGTTTAGTGATAGTTTCTGATTCTTCCCTTCAAATTCCCAAAAAAATATTACGTGCCACGGTTGGTGTAATGTTTTTTCTGGCAGGTTTAACTTTTGCAAGCTGGGCTTCGCGTATTGCCGGTATTCAACAGAAATTAGGTTTATCGGATGCAGAATTGGGTGGCATTTTGTTTACGCTTCCGGTTGGGTTAATGCTTTCGCTGCCATTTTCGGGTTGGATTATTACCCGCATCGGCAGCAGAAAACTGCTTTTAGCAGCATTGCCTTTATACGCTTGTGCCCTTGCTATTTTAGGTTTGGCGCAATCTACTTTACACTTAATTGTAGGTCTTTTTTGCTTTGGGTTTACCAGTAATGCCGTAAATATTTCGGTAAATACACAAGCTGTTGCTACCGAAAAACTATATAGTAAACCTATTATGGCTTCGTTTCATGGTTTGTGGAGTTTAGCTGGTTTTACTGGTGCAGCAATTGGTACAGTAATGATTGGTAAAGGCATTGATCCTTCTGTACATTTTAGCTTGGTTTTACTGGTGGTTATCCTTGGCGTGGTTGTTTCTTTTCGGTATTTACAGGATGATGCCGGATCAACTCAAAGCGGACCTATTTTTGTGATGCCTGATGCTTCGTTTATGAAACTGGGTGCTGTTGCTTTCTGTTCGATGATTTGTGAAGGTGCCATGTTTGATTGGAGCGTAATTTATTTTAAAAAAGTAATCCATGCAGAAAATGCTTGGGTTGCAGCTGGTTACACCGCTTTTATGAGCACAATGGCAGCAGGGCGTTTTATTGCAGACTGGTTTTCGGGACGTTTTGGGTTGAAAAGAACTTTACAGGTAAGCGGAAGTTTAACTACAACAGGTTTGCTGATTGCGATATTCTTTCCTTTTTTAATTCCGGCTATTTTAGGTTTTATGCTGGTTGGTGCAGGTGTTTCCTCTGTTGTTCCTTTAGTTTATAGTGCTGCCGGAAGATCTACAACTATGTCACCAGGCGTAGCCATTGCAGCCGTTTCCACACTCGGGTTTGTCGGATTTTTGTTCGGGCCGCCAGTTCTTGGTTTTATAGCAGGTGCTTTTAGCTTACGAGCTTCTTTTATGCTGATTGCCGTAATGGGCATGTGTGTGGTGATTGTATCAACTAAAGCTAAAAATTTGGGTTGAAAATAAACCAAAGCTTCGTTAATTTTTAATTGCTAAAAGAAGCATTGTACTATTACTTCTTTAACCGGTAATATTTATAAATTTTAACTGCCGACATAATAATCAGCGAAAACAGCAGCAATCCGATTAAACCATAAATCCAGTCCACACCGTTTTTCAGCACTGCTAAAAAAACAATGGCAAACAGCAATATGGTGGCAACTTCATTCCAGATACGTAGTTGGGTAGAAGTAAATTTGAAGATGCCTTTTCGCATTTGCTGCATCATGCTCTGGCAGATGAAATGATAAACAATCAGCCCAAACACAAACCCTAGTTTTACTTGCAGCCAACTTTGTTTTAACCAGTCTGATTGAATGTAAACCATTGCAATACCAGCCAGTAAAGTTAAAATCATGGCTGGTGTTGTAATGATGTTGAACAGCTTGCGCTCGATGATTACAAACTGATCAGAAAGCACTTTGCGTTCTATTTCAATTCGTTCCTGAGCTTCGGTATGATAAATAAACAAGCGCACCACATAAAAAAGTCCAGCCATCCAGCTAACTATAAAAATGATGTGGATGGCTTTTAGATACAGATACATTGATGCTTCTTTTATGCTTGTTTTCTTAGGGTGTTGTCATTTCGACCGAAGGAAGAAATCTTCTTTGAATACTACAAATTCAATCGTTTCGATGAAGATCTCTCTTATCGTCGGGATGACAATTCGAAATTAATATCGAAATTCCTTAATTACTTCTACCGCATACTTCACGTTATCAAAAGGAATATCCGGCATAATACCATGACCAAGATTAAAAATAAAGCCATTTTCGCCACGCATCCGTTCAAACAATTTATGGATTCGATCTTTAATCACACTTTTATCAGCATACAAAAGATGCGGATCAAAGTTACCTTGTACGGATACTTCTTTTGGCAATCTTTTTTTGATGTCGAGTAAATCTACATTCCAATCAATTGAAATTACATCTGGTTTTGCTTCGGCCATCAGCGGCGCAAAAACAGAACTTCCTTTACAAAAAGAAATTACCGGAATGTCTTTCCGGTTTAATTTACTGATGATTTCCACAATATAACGATGTGAAAACTCGGTATAATCATCCCAGCTTAAGGCTTGTGCCCAACTATCAAAAATTTGTACGGCATTTACGCCTGCTGCAATTTGCAAGTTCAAATAATCAGCTGTTACAGTTGCAATTTTTGCCAGTAAACGATGTGCCAATGCTGGTTCATTATGCAGCATCAGTTTGGTCAATTTAAAATCTTTAGATGAACCGCCTTCCACCAAATAACTCATTACAGTAAAAGGCGCACCGGCAAAACCAATCAATGGAATTTTTCCGTTTAAGCGTTGCTGAATTACTTTGATCGCATCAGCCACATATTGCAAACGGTCGCCAACTTCTGTTTCCAACCGATCAACATCGGCAGCTGTACGAACTGGATTTGCAAACCGTGGACCAATGCCTTGTGTAAAACTTAAATCGCCACCCATGGCTTCGCCTGTAACCAAAATATCGGAGAATAAAATTGCCGCATCAATATCTAGCAAATCAACCGGTAGCATGGTTACATCGGCAGCAATTTCCGGCGTTTTGCACATCTCCATAAAAGAATATTTGTTCTTGATTTCCCAGTATTGCGGCATGAAACGGCCAGCCTGGCGCATCATCCAAACGGGTGGACGCGGAGTTGGTTTAGAAAAAGCTGCGTCGAGCAGTAAAGTATTCGTCATGGTTTTTTAGGTGGTAAAAGAAGCATCAAAAGTTGTAAGTTTTAAATAGATAAAAGAAGTATGATGCTAAATTTTACGTTGTTTAATTTCTTTTTCGAGTTTAATAATCACTTCGCGCATCCGGCTACTAATGTTGCTGTCTTGTTTTTTTGCGAGGTTAAGATAAGCTTCGGCTTTATCAAAATGATGCTGCCGCAAACTGATATTGGCCACATGCACCAAAGCAGCAACATGATCATTTACAGAACGTAATGGATACTGAACGGCAATCTCATAATGTTGTACGGCCGAATCAAAGTCTTGCTTTTGCAAACCGATTCCGCCCATCATATATTCGTAATAACCGCGTCGTTTTTTGGCTAACCAGCTTGGCCGGGCAATCTGGCGGAGCAAAGTTTCTGTTTTTTCGTAGTTTTTATCGTGGAAATCTTTTGCAGCCAGAATTACGGTTCCTTCTTTAAAATATCCCCAAAGTAAAACTCCTATAGCTAACAATGCAATGCCGGAAATTTCATAAGCCTGTTCGTAAATGCTAAACAGCAAAACCAATATAAAAACGAAAATGACCAGTTGCCTTGCCCGGTTGGTAAACATTAAATATGATCAGTGAATTTATAACCTACGCCGCGGATAGAATGAAAATAAACCGGGTTTTTAGGATCAGGTTCAAAATATTTACGGAAAGTCAGGATGAAATTATCAATAGTTCTGGTAGATGGATAAACATCATAATTCCAAACCGTTTCCAGAATCTGTTCGCGCGATACAGCATCGTTTCTGCGTTCAATCAGCAGTTTCAGCAGCATCGTTTCTTTTTTGGTGAGTGGTGTGAGCGTTCCATCATCATTAATCAACTCAAAAGAATTAAAATGGATGGTTTTATCACCAATTTTATAACTGTTAAATTCTTTCAGGTCATCGCCTTTCAAGCCTCTTTTAACCAAATTATTTACGCGTAAAATCAGTTCTTCCAGGTTGAAAGGTTTGGTCAAATAATCATCGGCACCTTTTTTCAAACCGTTTACGCGGTCTTCATTTGTATTTTTTGCCGTTAAAAACATGATCGGCACTTCTGAATTTTCCAAACGAATTGTTTCTGCAACCTGGAAACCATCAATTTCTGGCAGCATTACATCCAGCACAATTAAATTGAAACGTTCTTCTTTAAAAATCTGCAACGCTTTTTTGCCGTTAACAGCAGTAGAAACCTTGTAACCTTCCAGCTCTAGGTTTAATTTGATAGCTTCAAGCAAGTGCTCTTCATCTTCTACCAATAAAATTCTTTTCTTACTCATAATAATTGGTTTAAGTTTTGGTTTTATCCAAAATTGACTTCAAATATACTGCCTGAGGGTTTATTATCGCGCACTCTGATTGTTGCTTCGTGCTTATCCAGCACGTGTTTTACAATAAATAAACCTAAACCAGTACCTTTTGTGTTACGGGTATCTTCGTTGCCAACACGGTAAAACTTATCAAAAATGCGTGGTTTTTCTGCATCAGAAATCCCGATACCATGATCAGCAACCATTAAACGTATGGATTGTTCTTTGCGCTGCAGCTTTACTTCTACTACTTCGCAAGGGCCAGAATATTTGATGGCATTTTCTACCAGATTGTTAATCATGGAAGAAAGTGCAAATTTATCGCCCATCAATTCAATATTTGGTTCTACCTGAGCAGAAATAATCTGCTGGTTACAATCGCATTTATTGATTTGTAAACGACTAACAATGGTTTGTACCAGTTCGGAAAGATCAAATTTTTCTTTCGGAAATGTGTACGAACTATTATCAATACGGGAAGCGATGAGCATGTTTTCTACCAAATCATTCAATCGTTCAATATCTACCAAGCATTTTCCTATAAAATTGGCTTGCTGTTCGCGGTCTAAAGTGCGTTTTTGTATCGTTTGCAGATACAATTTGATGGAAGCCAGTGGTGATTTCAGCTCGTGCGTAACCGATAATAAAAAGTTTTTTTGCTGCTGATGTAACCTTCGTTCAGAATTGATGGATTTGTGCAGGAAATATGCTCCAACCGAAAAAATAACTATAAAAACAGACAACTCACCTAAAATCATTGCGATGCGGTTTGGCTGTGCACGAACCAGCAATACGCTCCACCAAATTAGTTCAGCAAGCGTATAAAAAATCAGAAAGTAAAAAATCAGAAATGGCTTACGCATAAATTACTATGATTTTTAGGTGATAAAAGAAGTATTATTTATTTCTAAACACAAAATCCAGACTTTCAAATATCGTCCGTTTTGCTTTCTCCAAATCAATTTTGGTATGTGCTGAAGAAACAAAACCAACTTCGTAACCAGACGGGCCAATATAGATTCCTCGGTTTAGCAATTCGCGGTGAAACATTTTGAACTTTTCCATACTTGCGGCATCAATTTCATCGGCCCGGCGGATAGTTTCTTTATCTGTGAAAGCAAACCAAAAGATAGAACCAATATGAAAAACTTTCAGCTTATAGCTTTTGGCCGTTGCATAACGCTGAATAGAATCTGCAAATTCTCCTGCTTTGGCATTCAAATCTTTATAAAAACCAGATTTGGCCAACTCGCTTAACTGCGCAATTCCAGCAGACATTGCAACCGGATTTCCAGATAATGTACCAGCCTGATAAACAGAGCCTTCCGGAGAAATATTCGACATAATTTCTGCAGAAGAACCATAACAACCAACCGGCAAACCGCCACCGATAATTTTGCCGTAAGTTATAATATCTGGCGCAATTTGGTAATAACCTGCTGCGCCTTCAAAACCCAAACGGAAACCAGAAATTACTTCATCAAAAATGAGTAATGCTCCGTTTACCGTGCAAATTTCGCGAAGGAATTGTAGAAACTCCTTTTCCTGCAACAACAAACCGTTATTTGCCGGAACAGGTTCAATGATAATTGCTGCGATCTGATCTTTAAATTCTTCGAAAGCTAATTTTAAAGCTTCGCGATCATTTAACGGAACAACAATCGTTTCTTCCGCAAAAGATTTTGGTACGCCAGCCGAAGAAGTTTCGCCAAAAGTTACCAAGCCGGAACCTGCTTTTACCAGCAAAGAATCTACATGGCCGTGGTAGCAACCTTCAAACTTCAGAATTTTATCGCGTTTGGTATAACCGCGCGCCAAACGGATTGCCGACATCACCGCTTCTGTTCCGGAACTTACAAAACGCAGTTTCTGCAGATATTTATTATGCTTTAAAATGAGTTCGGCCAGTTCATTTTCCAAAGCTGTTGGTGCACCGAAAGACATGCCGTTTTGCATCGTTTCGGTTACTTTTTCGCGTACTTTTGCATTGTTATGGCCGAGAATTAATGGTCCCCAAGATCCGCAAAAATCAATAAACTGATTGCCATCTGCATCCCAAATTTGGCAGCCATCACCTTTTTGAATAAACAAAGGCGTGCCGTAAACCGATTTAAAAGCCCGAACCGGCGAGTTTACGCCACCAGGAAAATACGTTTTGGCTTTCTCGTATAATTCGGCAGATTTTTCGCGGCTGATATCCGGCTTGCCAGCTGGATGCGCTGCTAATTCTTCTGCTTCTACGGATGAAAATCTTTTTTTTATAGAATCAAACATGTTTTATACTCCTGATACTTCTTTTATGACACAAAATCTTAATGATACTTGCGACTAAATACTTGTTACTTATAACCAGCCTTTTTCCAAAATTTCTTTAGCGTGATAAGTTAAAATTGAAGTGGCACCGGCACGGCGAATACTTAGCAAAACTTCCATAATAGAACGTCGCTCGTCCAGCCAGCCATTTTGTACGGCTGCTTTAATCATGGCATATTCTCCACTCACATTATAAGCTGCAATGGGCAAGTCCGAATTGTCGTGCAATAACTTAATCACGTCCAAATAAGGCAATGCTGGTTTTACCATTAAAAAATCGGCACCTTCAGCTTCATCCAAACGGGCTTCAATTAAAGCTTCTCGCTGATTTGCCGGGTTCATCTGATAGCTTTTTTTATCACCATGTTTTGGGGCAGATTTCAGCGCATCCCGAAACGGACCATAAAAGGCGCTCGCATATTTTGCTGCATACGACATGATGGAAACGTTGGTAAATTTATTATCATCCAAAACCTGACGAATATAACCTACGCGGCCATCCATCATATCCGAAGGCGCAATAATATCTGCGCCTGCGTGTGCATGAGCCAAAGCCATTTTACCTAAAACTTCCAGTGTTGCATCATTCAAAATCTCGCCGTTTTCTACAATACCATCGTGCCCGTCGGAACTATATGGATCCATCGCCACATCTGTAACGATGCAAACTTCCGGGAAATTTTGTTTTACTTCTTTTATCGCCCTTAAATACAAACTGTTTTCCCGGTAACTTTCGGTAGCGTATTTATCTTTTAAAGATTCTTCAATGTTAGGAAACAAATCAAAAGACATCAAGCCAAGCTTTACGCAGCTTTCTACTTCTCGCAGCAAATTATCAACAGAATACCGGAAAATGCCCGGCATCGAATTTACTTCTGTCTTTTGTGCATTTCCATCTACAATAAATAATGGAAAAATCAGGTTTGCCGGTTGTAAAACCGTTTCCTGAACCATTTGCCGGATTACTTCTGATTTCCGGTTTCTTCTTGGTCGTTGGAGCATGTTTCTAATTATCTTACAAAGGGCAGCTTTCAGGTAGCAGCTCAATATCAAGCGTTTACCTTTCTGCTACAACTTGTTATATTATATTTTCAGTTTATTTTTTATTTTAATTGCTATTGGGCTGATTGCTGAAACTCAAAAGCTTAACCCAAAAACCGCTTCTGCCAAACCAATTTCATCCGGCGAAAAAGGCAAAGTATATTTTACGCCAATCTCATCCAGTTTTTTTCCGGTAGATTTACCAATCGCGATGATCTGTTGATCAACATCCAATAAATTATCGGTAAAATAAGCTTCTACGTTTGATGGACTGGTAAAAATCAAAACTTCTGCGGCTGATGATTCGGCGTTTTCTTCTAGTACAGTTTCGTAAACTGGCAAATCAATCTTTTTGGTTTCTGCAGATAATGCCTGATGAATACTACGCATTGGATCTTCCGCCGCCGGAAACAACACCGTAGAACCATTAGCCAGTTTAGCAAATTCGGCACCAACATCGGCACTATCTACACTTTCGCCTACATATTCTGCCCGATAACCTAATGCACGCAAGGCACTTTCAGAACCGCTTCCCATCACCGCAAATTTTACTTTTTTGGATAATTGTGGCTGTAGTTTGAAAAAGTATTCGACACCATTTTTACTGGTGAAAAATATCCAATCTACATTTTTTAAAATATAGGAATCCAGTTTGGTAATAATTGGAACAGTACGAATTAAAGAACGTGCTTCAATAACAGTTCCATTTTTTTCAACTGCTTTACGGAAATAACTTTGTGTAGATAAATCTCTCGATATAAAAACAGTAGCCGGAAATTTGCGCTCCGGTTTAAATTTTGCAACTACCTTTTCCGGCAAACCTACAGTTGTTGGAGATTGTGTAAAATAACGATCAGGCACGTCTTCGCCTTCTTTAGCTTTAGATGTAAAAACCTGAAAATGACCATCTTCTTTACGGCAATAACAGCCTAAAGGCAAATGGCAGCCGCCGCCAAACAAGCGCAATACTTTACGTTCTACAGCTAAAGCTTCGGCAACTTCCGGATGGTTCAGATTTTGTAGTAACTCAAAAAGTTCCTGATCAATTTCCCGGATTTGAATAGCCAAAACACCTTGAGCCGGTGCCGGAATGAATTCTGTTGGACCAATATCTTCTACATGAAACTCGCTCAAATCCAAACCTAAACGTACAATTCCGGCTTTGGCCAGCATAATGGCATCGTATTCTTCATGGCGCAATTTATTAATACGTGTTGGCACGTTTCCGCGCAGTTCTGCAATTTCCAGATCAGGCCGAACAGCCAGCAACTGCGCTTTACGCCTGTTGGACGATGTGCCCACCAAAGCACCGTATTTTACAGAAAACTTTTGTTTTAAATCTACACAATCCTTCAGCATTAATAAATATTCCGAAGGATCTTCACGTTCAGAAACAGCTGCAATAATTAACCCCGGCGGATTTTCGGTTGGTAAATCTTTGTGCGAATGTACTGCCAGATCAATTGTTCCGGCCAGCAGTTCTTCTTCCAGTTCTTTGGTAAAAAAACCTTTACCTTCCAGTTTGTCAAAACTCAGGTTTAAAATGCGGTCGCCTTGTGTTTTGATGATCTTAAGCTCTGCCAGAACGTTAATTTCGGCCAAACGATCTTTCACAAAATTAGCTTGCCATAAAGCTAAATCGCTTCCACGTGTTCCTATGGTAATTTTTCTGTTCAAGGTTTTGCTTTTTGAGTACAGCGCAAAGGTAACTGTTTAAGAAAAATTAGTGTGGTTTATATATAGAAATGGGATTTTTTTGACGATAAAAGAAGTATCTGCAGGAAGAAAAACGAAATCAGTTGTTGTTAGACATGATTTCTTTAGCCATACGCATCGGCACGCTGATGTATTTTTTCTCCATATAATCAATGATTTTTTCCAAAACCTCGCGGGATTGGCCATCCATGGATTGGATTTCATCTGCAAAAACAGAATCAACAGCTCGTTTACGTATTTCTTTGATTTTTTCGGGCACTTCGCGCATCGCCAGTTCTATGCGGCGTTGTTTCAAAACCGGAATAAATTCGATGATATTTTGTTCGATGATTTTCTCCGCGTGAATCAGTTCCTGATAGCGCTCCTGTAAATTGCTTTTAGAAAGCTCGTTCAAAGTATGAACTTCGATATAATTAATCGGGAAATTTTGAACTACTTCAGCAGCTGTATCATTCGGAACAGCCAGATCTACAATTGTTTTGCGGCCGGTTTCTCCGTTTAGCAACGTTTTGTAAATTTTTGTGGTGATGATTGGTTCTATCGAAGAAGTGCAGGTAATAATCACATCAAAACCATGATTATAAGTTGCTAAATCGGCCAGATCATAAGCTTTACCTTTCAGTTCGGCAGCCAACTCATCTGCTTTAGATTTTGTACGGTTAAAAACAGCAAAGTTAGAATACTTGTGTTTTTGCAGATACTTGGAAATATTTTTATTTGTTTCGCCAGCACCTATAATCAAAATTCGGGAGTTTGGCGTTAAAGCCAGCTCACGCAATTTGCGGTAAGCCAAAGAAACTACTGAAATTGGGTTACGGGAAATATTGGTATCGGTATAAACTTCTTTTGCAGCTTTTACTACACGGTTCATCACCATACGCAAATAATCACCAGTTAAATTTGCCAAACGACAACATTCGTAAGCTTTACGCATTTGGGCTAAAATTTCTTTTTCGCCAACTACCAAACTTTCCATCGAGCAGGAAGTACGCAGCAAATGATTCAGTGCTTCTTTTTCTTCATAAATGGATGCGCCTTCAATAAAAATTTCGATAAAATGCGGACACAAACCGATTTCCATAAAACTTATAAACTTTCTGGCGAAATCTTTGTTAATTTCTAAATCTGTAGCCATTACAAACTCTACACGATTGCAAGTAGCGAGGTAAAAAATTTCGGGAATGTTGAAATGAACTTTAGCCTCTTGCAGCTTCTCGGCCAAATTTTCCTGACAGATAACCAGTTTACCTAGTTCTTTCAGTTCGATTTGTTTGTGTGTAAAGGCAATAACTTTTAAGTATTTCAAGGCCGCTGTTTCTATAAGACTGACAAAAGTAATCACAGCGACCAGCTGATATGTCAGCACTTTGTCAAACACAATTATTTAGAATGGGTTTAAATTGAAGCTAAATTTAAAAATTACAATCGGTTGATTGTAATTCTAATTAAGCTTCACGCTTGCAATATGTCAAATTTGAAAAAAGTCAGTTTAGTTCTTTTAGTCGCTTTATACCTGATTGCAGGTAGCAACCATTTTGTGCATCCCACAGTTTATTTAAAATTAATTCCGCCTTATCTTCCTTTTCCGCAAATTTTAAATTCACTAGCCGGTTTTTTTGAAATTGCTTTTGGGCTAATGCTTGTCTTTAGATCAACCCGAAAATATGCCGTTTATGGAATTATTTTAATGCTGATTGCTTTTGTTTCAGTACATATTTACATGCTCCAAATTGCTCCTTTTATGTTAGGAAAACTGCTGGTTACCAAAACCGCAGCCTGGATTCGGTTACCACTGCAAGCCGTTTTAATTGCGTGGGCTTACTGGCACCGGAAAGATTAATTTTGAATCAAATTTTAGGTTGATAAAAGAAGCATGGTTTTTCTGTCATCCTGAGCGGAGCCGAAGAATTCTCTTGTTTTGATAAAAAAACCGACGAAATCAAATTTAGCAAACTGATTTTCAGAAACTGACAATATTTAACTTTTCTTATTTAACAACGAAGCACATTTAAAATTAATTAAATGTGCTTCGAACCAATTGAAAACATTCCTTATATCACATCCTTAATATGCTTGTAATTAGATTTTACGGTATCGATAACTTCATCAATTTTACCATCCATAATCAGTTTGCCCATGGCTAAGGCCATGCCTTTTACTTGTTTAAACTCAAGTTCCGGTGGCATGGAAAGTGCGTTTGGATCTGTCATCACGTTAACCAGAACCGGGCCTGGCGTAGCAAAAGCCTGCTGGATAGCTTGCTCCACATTTTCCGGATTGCTTACGTTGATGCCTTTAATACCGAAAGCTGCGGCTACTGCACCAAAATCCGGATTTAGCATGTCGGTTTGCCAATCGGGCAGACCGGCAACTTCCATTTCCAGTTTGACCATGCCTAATGATTTGTTGTTGAAAACGATCAGTTTGATGGGTAATTTATATTGAACGATGGTTGCCAGATCACCCAAAAGCATCGATAAGCCGCCGTCTCCGCAGAAAGCAATTACCTGCCTGTCTGGACAAGCCAGCGCGGCACCAATAGCTTGTGGCATGGCGTTGGCCATAGAGCCATGATTGAACGAACCGATCATGCTTCTTTTACCGGTAGAATTGATGTATCGTGCGCCCCAAACACAGCACATTCCGGTATCCATAGTGAAAATAGCATTGTCATCAGCCAGTTTATCAATAGTAGAGGCCAAAAATTCCGGATGAATAGCATCAGTTTTACCGTAATCATCCACGTAAGTTTGTGATTTGTTTTTTACTTTTTCGTAAAAATCCAATTGCTCTTTCAGGAAATCATCGTCATTTTTGGTTGATAAAAGAGGCATCAGCGTTTGCAGCGTGTGTTTGATGGATCCACATAAACCCATTTCCAGCTTTGCACGGCGGCCCAAACGTTCAGGTTTTGTGTCGATTTGCACAACCTTGTTATCCGCGGGCATAAAATCAACATAAGGAAAATCGGTACCCAGCAAGATCACCAAGGTTGATTTGTGCATACTGTTGTATGCAGAAGGTAAACCCAGCAAACCTGTCATACCAATCTCATAAGGATTATTATGCTGGATTTCCATTTTACCACGGTAAGAATAACCCACCGGGGCCTTAATTTTGGCTGCAAATGCTACCACTTCATCATGCGCGCCGGTGCAACCAATGCCACAGTAAATGGTAATTTTATCGTGGGCAGCAATCAGCGTGGCTAAATCTTGCAACTCTTTGTCGGACGGGCGTGTAACCGGTTCCGGATTGTAAAAGTGCATAGAGGTTACACTTTCTTCGGCATCTTTTTCGGTAACATCGCCTGGCAAACCAATTACGGCCACACCTTTGCGCTGCGTGGCGTGCTGGATGCCGGCCTGCAACATGCGCGGCAACTGCTGCGGTGTAATGGCAATTTGGTTGTAATGGCTGCAATCATCAAATAGTTTGATGGTATTGGTTTCCTGGAAATATTCGGTGCCAAATTCTTTCGACATTATGGTAGAGGCGATTGCCAGAACCGGTGCTGCAGAGCGGTGTGCATCATACAAACCATTAATCAAATGTACATGGCCGGGGCCGCTGCTACCGGCGCAGCAGGCCAGTTCGCCGGTTAACTGCGCTTCGGCACTGGCGGCATACGCACCCGCTTCTTCGTGGCGGACATGTATCCACTGTAATTTACCGCTGGTACGAACCGCATCATTTACGTTATTTAAACTATCGCCGGTAACGGCATATATTCTTTTTACACCAGCTTCAGAGAGCATTTCTACAAGCTGGTCTGCTACTTTTTTTGCCATTATATTTTTTAGTTAAATGGAATAATTTTTCTATTTTCTTAAAGAACCCGATTAAGTAAGTTGTGGTTTTAAATAAATTATAATCAGCCAGTAACGAAGCTGATAGATAGACGCTTTGCTGCGTGAGGGATAGTAGCGGAAAGCCCGCAGCGCAGCGAGGACTTGCAGCGGATAGCCCGACCCGCAGGGGCACGCCCAAATCATTTTTCTTCAGATTTTAGGTTGATAAAAGAAGTATTGCTAAAAGAAAAGCTTTCAGTTTTTTATCATTATTTTTGGTAAATAACAATACCTTTTATGCAACTTTCCGACCTTGATTTTGAGAAAAGTTACACCTATGCCGATTATATGACTTGGGATTTTGAGGAACGGGTTGAATTATTGCGTAGTAAAATTTATAAAATCACATCGCCCAACAGGATACATCAGAAAATTAGTGGAAGCATTTTTTTCCAAATAGCTATGTTTTTGAAAGGACAAAAGCCTCATGTTTATTCTAAAATTTTAACTTTAGGTGATGAAGTTACCACGCCAGTTTTGCCTGGTTTTGTATTGAATTTGGAAGAAGTTTTTGAGGAAGCGAGTTTATAAAGTTGATTATGAAAGACGAGCAAATAAAACCAATTTCTACTTTTCTTACATCTCAACGGAAAATATGGTTTTGGGGCGTAATTTTGTTTCTTGTAGTTTTTCTGCTGATAAAAGAAGTATCTAAACTTAAAGAAAATAAGCCAGTAGAAACTGTTTTACCTTTCAATGAAGTAGATGTTTTGCCTTCTTTTCCGAATGGAGAGCGGGCGTTTGGCAATTATCTTCAACAAAATATTCATAATAATCCTGCAGCTAAAGGAAGAGTTATTGCATCATTTGTGGTTGATAGAACCGGCGCAGTTATCAACGTTAAAATTTTACGCGGATTGAACGCAGAAGCAGACCGGGAAGTAATGCGCGTTTTAGAAGAAAGTCCGAAGTGGAATCCGGGGAAACAAAATGGAAGAGCGGTTAATGTAGCTTATGCCTTGCCTGTTAATTTTGATCAATAATATTCATGATGGAAAACCAACCAATTGTTCGTTTAAAGTTTACTTGCAACCGTAACTGGGAAGATATGATTGCTGTGAAAGATGGCCGCTTTTGCAACGATTGCCAGAAAAAAGTTATTGATTTTACCAATAAAACTAATGATGAAATTGCTGCTTATTTGATGAACAGCAATATGCAGGTTTGCGGAAGGTTTCAAAATACACAGTTAGCTCCTACTGCTCCAAAATCTGTTTGGAAACGCTGGCTTTCCGCTGCGGCTATGTTTGCTGCTGTTTTTATGGGAATAAAAGAAGCATCGGCGCAGAAAGCTGTTCAAGCTGACTCTGTAGCAAATCAGCAAAATAATATGACAAGCTTTGGTGGAGCTGAAGCTATATCTGTGTTTCCAGGTGGTGAAAAAGCTTTTTCAGCATATTTGGATAAAAATCTTCGTCAACCAAAAGGTACTCAAGGACGAGTTATTACTTCTTTTGTAATAGAAAAAGATGGTTCCATAACAGAAATCAGAGTTTTGCGCGGATTGACTAAAGAAGCTGATGAGGAAGCAATAAGAGTGTTAAAAGAAAGTCCGAAATGGAAGCCAGGAAATCAAGCCGGTATTTTAGTAAGAATAGCTTATACAATGCCAATAAATTTTGGCAGGTAAAAACAGTATAAAAATCATGATGGAAAATCAACCAATTGTCCAATTAAATTTTACCTGCAACCGCAACTGGGAAGATATGACAACGGTAGAAGGCGGTCGTTTTTGCAACGATTGCCAGAAAAAGGTTATTGATTTTACCGACAAAACGAATGATGAAATTGCGGCTTATTTGATGAACAGCACGACGAAAGTTTGCGGCAGGTTTCAGCAATCCCAATTAGCTCCTTCTCTGCCAAAACCGATTTGGAAACACTGGCTTTCGGCTGCAGCGATGTTTGCTGCTGTTTTTATAGGTATAAAAGAAGCATCTGCGCAAACGAATAACTTGTCAGACAGCAGTACAAGTGCTCAAAAAAACAAACACAACAATTCTCTTGGCGGAGAAATTGTGCTGGTGAGCAATAACATTCCTACTGCTCCAGCACAAAAAATTTATGCTTTTAATGAGGTTGATGTTATTCCTTCATTTTTTGCAGGCGAAAAAGCTTTTATAGAGTACTTGCATAAAAATATCGTTTCAGCCACAAATGTAGATGCTAATGGTATTGTTTCTTTTGTGGTTGATAAATATGGAAATATTATCAAGGTAACTATTATAAAAAGCACGAACGTAGCTACAGATGCAGAAGCTATCAAAGCATTTCAAAACAGTCCAAGATGGAAGCCCGGCACTAAAAATGGAGAAGCTGTTGCAGTTAGATTAGCCTTGCCCTTTAGTTTTACCAAAAAAATTATGGAGCAGTATAAAAACTAAACCACTTCTGGCTCCACCCAATTCCCATCAACTTTAATAATCCCAATCAGTTCATCCAAAGCTAAAGCTGACGAAACATTTTTCTTCACCACTTCTTTGCCACGGTAAAGCGTAATTTTATCCGGACCGGCGCCAACATAACCATAATCTGCATCAGCCATTTCGCCGGGACCGTTTACAATACAACCCATAATTCCAATTTTTAACCCTTTAAGATGAGAAGTCCGGCTGCGGATCATTTGCGTGGTAACTTGCAGATCGAACAATGTCCGGCCACAACTTGGGCACGAAATATATTCGGTTTTGGAAATCCGCGAACGCGTAGCCTGTAAAATCCCAAAAGCGGTGGAAGTAATTACTTTGGAAGGAATTTCGGGCGCATCAATCCAAATCCCATCACCAAAACCATCAACCAATAAAGCACCTAAATCTGTTGCGGCATAAAGTTGAAGGAGAGTTACTAGGTCTGAGGTTTGAGGTACGAGGTTTGTGCCCGAAAGCTGAAGGCTGGTGACTGATGGCTCATTGCTCATACCGCCTGCCTCAAACTTATAGCTTCTTTTCACAATTACCGGCACTTGAATACCATTTTTTTGCAGGTAAAAGAAGCATTCCCGCTGATTGGCCATGCCATGTGCTGCATCAGTTTCTAACACAAAAACCAACGTTTCATCAAAAGTTAATTGTTTAAAAGCTTCGGTTTCCACATCAGCATTTTTAATTCGAACCAGATTTAATGCGGTATCTTTTTCTGTTGAAACGTGATATTCCTCCAAACTAAAAACCGGATGGCAGTTCTTTTTATCGACTAAAAAACTCCAGGTTTGATAATTATAAAGCTGTTTCAGGTTTCCGGGTAAAGCAAAAGAAGGCAGTTCGTCAGCCAGATACACAAAATCTACCGATTGATCGGCCATGTTATATTTATCCAGCAAAGGCGAATACAAATAACCTGCATCAGCCAGAATTGCCGGGTCTTTAAGGTTTTTTGCTGATAAATCAAGCACTACACGCGGCACCATCGAGCCACCAATAAAAGCATTGGCCTCGTATGTTTCTCGTTTTAAGTACGTGTATGGCGAATGAGAAAAGTGCGGAGATGAAAGTGTGGAGACCGGATTGACAAGTTGCAAAGTACTATTCTGCTCCCTTATCTTCGCTCCCCGCTCTAAATATCGCTGAACCAGCGCAATCGCCACCGGTGCTTCTGCTTCTGGTTCTTCGGTTAAAGAAACGCGAACGGTATCGCCTAAACCATCTTCCAGCAAAGTACCAATGCCAACGGCAGATTTAATGCGGCCGTCTTCGCCATCGCCCGCTTCGGTTACGCCCAAATGCAACGGATAATTCATGTTCTCGGCTACCATCGTTTCCACCAGCATCCGGTACGCTTGTACCATTACCTGCGGATTACTGGATTTCATGGAGATCACCAAATTATAATGATTCAGGCTTTCACACATGCGGATAAATTCCATCGCAGATTCTACCATTCCGCGCGGCGTATCGCCGTACTGGCTCATAATCCGGTCGGATAGCGAACCATGATTGGTACCAATGCGCATCGCCGTACCGTATTCTTTGCAGATATTTACCAGCGGTGTGAATTTTCGGTAGATGCGTTCCAGTTCGTTCTGATATTCTACATCTGTATAAACCAACTCATCAAAGCGTTTTTTATCGGCATAATTTCCGGGGTTGATACGCACTTTTTCTACAATCCGCGCCGCAACTTCTGCTGCATTTGGGGTGAAGTGGATATCAGCAACCAACGGTACGTTATAACCTTTTGCGCGCAGCTGTTTTTTAATTTCCGCCAGATTTTGCGCTTCCTTTACGCTTGGCGCCGTAATCCGTACATATTCGCAACCGGCATCAACCATGCGGATAGTTTGTGCTACGGTTCCGGCCGTATCCATCGTATCGGTAGTAGTCATGCTTTGAATGCGGATCGGATTTGTTCCACCCATCGGCACATCACCAATTGTAACTTCGCGTGTTAACAAGCGGGAATATGTATTTAAAGAGTTGCAGTAGCCACCCGGAAGTGCTTTGATTGTTTCGGCGTTCATGCTTCAATATAGAATGATACAAAAGTAATCATTATACGGGCAACGCCTATTTTTTGCCGGTAAAAGAAGTATTGGAAAATCATTAGACTTTTACTGTTTTTGGATAGTAAACTGAAACGTAGTACCTTCTGTTAAAACAGATTCAACAGAGATTTCTCCGCCCAAACTATCTACCAGGTTTTTTACAGTAGATAAACCAATACCCGAACCGGAATTATTATAACGGTCTTTCCTGTTCAATGTCATCATCGGTTCAAAAATCCGGTCGAAATTTTTTGCTTCGATACCTGCGCCGTTATCAGTTACCTTAAATTGATAAAAATCTGTTTTTTCTTCAAATTCTAAACGGATAAATCCGACTGATTTATCATTGTACCGAACGGCATTGTTTAATAAATTAACCAGGATCTGCTCCAGCGCAATAGCAGAAGTTTTGATATACAGTAAATCCGAAGGTGTTTCAATTCGAAAAGATTCCGGAATGGTTACTAATTTTAACACTTCTTCGATCAGTTCATTCACGCAAATCTCATCCTTTTTTTGCGCCAGTATTTTATAAGATTTGGAATATTCCAGCATCTGGTTCAAAAAGTCAAGCAACCGATGGGCAGAGCTGTTGATGATATCCAGCATCTGATTGCCTTTTTCATCCAGGTTGGTCTGATATTTTGATTTCAGCAACTGGCCGGTCAGCATAATGCTCGTCAGCGGACTTTTAATATCATGCGAAGCCATCAGTGCAAAACGTTCCAGATATTCATTTGATTTTTGAAGTTCTAATGTTAACAGCTTCAGTTCTTTTACTTTTCTACGCAGTTCCAGTTGCGCCATTACCTGATTTGCCAATGCTTTTAAGGCAGCAATTTGGTTTGCAGTAAGTTCTTTGGGCTGATTATCAATCACACATAAAGTACCCAGCGCGTGGCCTTCCTGATTCACCAGTGGCACACCGGTATAAAAAATCACGTCCGGATGCCCGGTAGTTAAAGGGTTATTTTTGAAACGTTCATCTTTTGTAGCATCCTGCACTACAAAAACTTCATCAGGTTTTAAAATTGCGTGTGCACAAAAAGCAAATTCTTTGGGTGTTTCCGGTATTTCCAGTCCGTGCCGAGATTTAAACCATTGCCGTTCCGAATCAATAAAGCTGATCAGGGAAATAGGCGTATTACAAATTTCTGAAGCTAAGCGGGTAATATCATCAAAATCTTTTTGCGCCAAACTATCCAGAACATCATAAGAATCAAGTGCTTTTAAGCGGTCTTCTTCATTTTCTGTCAGGTTTGCTGCAATCATATTTTGGTTTGCTCAGGTATATAATTAGAAGCCGCTAATTCGAGCTAAAAATGTTTGCAATAATAATACATAAATTTATCTGAAATAAAACTTTGAGGTTGATTTTTTTTCGGTAAAAACAGCATCAGCACTTAAGCGCCCATTGCATACAACACAATATTTACCCCAAATTTGGTATTATCTTCCGCCAAAAAACGCTTGTTGCGGAAATCGTAATCCCATTCGCAACCATAATCTTTGTTGCTGTACAAAACCGCAATCCGGCCGTTTATTTCCACAGCTTTCAAGTAATCATGGATGAGGTCATCGCCCCAACCGTTCAACTCAAAAGCGGTATTTGGCGGACCTTTTTCAAACTTAAAAAAAGAAGAATAAATCGGATGCGTTGCCGGGATTTTCTTCAACGCGTGCGGACCAAACAAGGCCGACATTTGCGCTTCAAAAGAACGCGCAAAAAGTCCGTCGATATCATGGTTGCAATCATCTGCAAAAACAAAACCGCCGTTTTGCACATACTGCTTAAAATTGCTTCGTTCGATTGCATTAAACTGTACCAATTTATGGCCGCTGAGGTAGCAAAAAGGCGAAGAAAAAATTTCATTACTGCTGAGATCAATGATTTTTTCTTCAGTGTTGATTGGAATGGTAGTATATTCTATCAACGAATTCAGGATATTGGATGGCATTCGCTGGTCCGTATCCCAATCGCCGGAAGTATATCGTAAACGGGTAAAAGTAAATTTGGCAGCATTCATTGCCCTAAATTATTGTAAATATTATGGTTTACTTCTTTTATCATTACAAATCCTGTAAAGTTTCTGCTACTATTCTTAAATGTTCTAAATTCCGGTATTTTATTTCTACTTTTCTCCAATAACAAATCACTTTAGCTTATTTAATCTTTAAAACGTTTTGGAAACTACGGAAATCGACCTGAAAAACCTGCTTACCAAGCTTTCATCGCTCAAAAATGAGATTCAGAAAGTCATTATCGGCCAGGATCAGGTTTTGGATGAAATGCTGGTTGCTTTATTAGCTGGCGGACATTGTTTGCTGGAAGGCGTACCCGGACTGGCTAAAACGCTGATGGTGCGTACGTTATCACAGGCTCTGCATTTATCTTTTCGCCGCATCCAGTTTACACCTGATTTGATGCCGACAGATATTGTGGGCACCGAGATTTTGGAAGAAGACCACATCACCGGAAAACGCTTTTTCAAATTTAACAAAGGGCCGCTTTTTGCCAATATTGTTCTGGCTGATGAAATCAACCGTACACCACCCAAAACGCAGGCCGCTTTGCTAGAAGCCATGCAGGAATTTGAGGTAACTTATGGCGGACAAACGTATCCGTTGGATCGTCCGTTTTTCATTTTGGCCACTCAAAATCCGATTGAACAAGCCGGAACTTATCCGTTGCCGGAAGCACAATTAGACCGTTTTTTATTATACATTAAAATTGGTTATCCAACAGCGCAGGAAGAATTTGGCGTTTTAAACAGCACCACCGGCAGCAAAAAAGTAACGGTGAACCCGATTTTGGGCGGAGAAGAAATTAAGCAGTTGCAAGGTTTGGTGCGAGATGTTACGATCAATGATGACTTGATACATTATGTAAGTAACCTGATCCGCGCTACACGGCCCGACACCACCACTATTCCATTCGTGAAAGAATGGGTCCGCTGGGGAGCTGGTCCGCGCGCCGGGCAAGCTTTGATTTTAACTGCCAAAGCGCGTGCATTATTTAAAGGCCGATACGCGGTTTTGATGGAAGATATCCACAATATGGCTTACCCGGTTTTGCGCCATCGTATCCTGATGAATTTTAAAGCGGATGCAGAAAATGTAAGCTCGGATAAAGCAACAGAAGAGTTGATTAAAGCGATAGAACGGCCGAAAATTGCTGGAGTTTAAAAGTAAATCAATACTGTTTTTATAGGATAAAAATTGACTTTTAATCAAAGAATTTAAATGTCCCGTCTCCTCGACCCAAAAACCGTTATGTCTATCAAAAACCTGCAACTGGCTGCCAAAACAGTTGTTGACGGCTTTATGAGCGGCGTGAACAAAAGCACGATTAAAGGTCCGGGAATGGAATTCAGTCAGTACCGAAGTTACCAGCCGGGAGATGATTTGCGTTCTTTGGATTGGAAAATGTTTGCCCGTTCTGATCGCTATTATATCCGCGAATCGGAAGTGGAAACTAGCATTTCCGTCCGTTTTCTGATTGATGCAAGTGCTTCCATGAACCACGAAGATGCTGGTTTCAAAAAGAGCAGATATGCAGCTTATCTAACTGCTTCGCTGGCTTATCTGGCTAATTTGCAGGGAGATGCAACGGGATTATATGTATTACAAAACGGTGGCTTGTTTTCTTTGGTTCCGCGGCAAAGTATGCAGCATTTGAACCGTCTGTTTTACCAATTGGAAAATCTGAACCCGGCCGGAAAACTGACAGAAGAAGTAAATTACAAAGAGATTTTTGCTGGAACAGGAAAACGGGAACTGCTCATTTTCATCACAGATTTTTATGAAGAAAACAATGAAATCATACAATTACTAGACAAACTTTCTACCTTAAAACACGAAATTGTTGTTTTCCAGCTGATGGGAAAAAACGAACTGGAACTTGATTTTGCCGGATATTCTACTTTGGAAGATCTGGAAACCGGACAAACCATACAAGTCAACGCCAATCAAGCCAAAAAAATTTACAAACAGAAATTACAGGAACGTTTGGCTTACATCAAAACACAATTATTAGACCGACATATTTTTTACCGATTAATCAGCATGGATCAGCCTTTGGATTTGGCTTTGCGTGATTTTTTAAACCAACGGATGAAAGGATTTTAAGGGAGATTGGAGGTGCGGAGGTTTGAGCAATGAGGTTTGAAGAACGAAAATCAGAAACAAAATATTTACTAAATAAAAAACGATTAAGGCATAAGATAAAAAGGTAGCTCATACCTCAAACCTCATACCTCGAACCAAAAAATGCTACAACTAAGCAATCCTTTATGGCTGTGGGCAATCGCCGGAATCATCGTTCCGGTACTGATCCATTTGTGGCATATCAAAACCGGCAAAACACTCAAAATCGGCAGCATCGCGTTGCTGGGCGAAAGTGCCAAACAAAGTTCGCGCAGTTTCCGCCTAACAGATTGGCTGCTACTGCTTTTACGCTGTATTTTATTGCTGTTGCTTGCCTTTTTATTAACCGAACCCTTGTGGCAAAAACAAGCAGAACCAGCTAAAACCAAAGGCTGGATTTTGATGGAAAAAGAGCCGGTAAAAGAAGTATATGCGCATTTTAAACCGCAGGTAGATTCTTTGCTGAAAGCCGGTTACGAATTGCATCAGTTCGATGCTTCTTTTAAGGCCATAAAATTGGAGGAAGTTTTGAAAGATACTTCCACAGCATTGAACAACAATCTAAATCCGCCTCGCTCCTACTGGAGTTTATTGAAGTTGCTGGAGCAGCAATTACCACAAAAACTACCAGCTTACTTATTCACTTCCAATCAGTTACAGCATTTTCAAAATACACGGCCAGAATTAAATGCCAATCTCCACTGGAAAACTTATACGCCAGCCGATTCTGTTTCCAGCTGGATCCAAAACGCTTATTTAACTTCTAAAGACAGCATTCGGTTGATTCTGGGCAATAGCAAAGCTTCCGGTACTTCTTTTAGCAGCATAAAATTGCAGTCGGGAGATCGCGGCAATTCTCGTTTTCAGGTTTCTTTTGCGGAAGGAAAACCGGTTGTCGCTTTAAAAAATAATCCGCAATTGCCGGTTCCGGTTGATACTTCAACCTTGAAAATTACGGTTTTTCAAAACCAGTTTCCGGCTGATGCAACTTATTTGAATGCAGCTTTGCAAGCGGTTAAGAAGTTTAGCGGACGGAAAATGAAGATCAGTTCTGCAAGCAGTTTCAACCAGATCGCAGCTCAACAAGACTGGATTTTCTGGCTGTCGGATCAAAATCCGCCCAAAAACTTAAATCAAAAACTGGTTAAAAACGGACGGATTTTTCAATACGAAACAGGAAAAGCACAAACTATAAATTCCTGGATCAGCAGCGAAAATGATTTTACTGGAAACGAATCCGAACCAATCAATTTGTACCAGCATTTTTTAGCCGGTAAAAGAAGCTTCGCCAATTTACAAACGGTTTGGCAGGATGGATTTGGACAGCCAATTCTGAGTTTGCATGAATCCGGAAATGTGCATATTTATCATTTCTACACACGTCTTAATCCAGCTTGGAATGATTTGCCCTGGAGCAGCAATTTCCCGAAAATGATTTTAAACCTGATTTTAAAAAGTTATCCGCAGCCGGATTTTACGCTAAACGACAGGCGGATTATCAATCCTAATCAACAGCAAACTTCCGCAGCAACATCTGCAAATACTTCTTTTATCAACCCAAAACTGATGGATTTGACCGACTTGAAACACGCTTGCTGGATCGCCTTATTCCTGGTGTTTTTATTGGAACGAATCATCTCCACTCAAACTAAAAAACAGGAAATTTATGGTTGAGGCCAACGAAAATTACACCATCAGCAGCTGGCAAAAAAAGTGGACGCGCAGCAATATTTTGTCGCTTGCCTTGCTGGCCTTGGCGGCAGCAATATTTTTCAGCGTGGTTTTTCATACGTTTTTTACGGCTTCCTTTTGGTGGATTTTGCCGCTGTTTTTCATTTTCGGCACCATTCTTTTGCTGGCAGATTCTTCCTGGAAAATCAACGTTCCGGATGTTGCGCGTTACCTCAATGCTTATTTCCCTGAGCTGGAAGAAAGTACGGAACTGACGTTGAAACCAGCAGATTCTTTAAATCTTTTGGAGCGGTTGCAAAAGCAAAAAGTAGAAGGTATTTTGCTGCAACTTCCTCAGCCTAAAGCATTTTACAAACGTTTAAAAATTGCTGCGATTATTTTAGCAGCCGCGTTTTTGTTGAGTTTTGTATTGTGGAAAATGCCTGTTCATTTTAAAAATAACCATTTTACATCGATAAAAGAAGCATCAAACGGAACGGAAAAGCAAGCCAGACCGGAAGTTATTTTGCCGGAGATTGATCACTTCAGCCTGAAAATTTCTCCGCCAGCTTACACCGGGAAAAGAAGCCGCGAACAGGAAAAATTCAGTATCAGCGCAGAAGATGGTGCGATGGTCAACTGGGAAATCAACACCACGAAAGCTGTAAAACAAGTCAGTTTTATTTTTAATGATCACGAAAAACTGGCGTTAAAAGCAGCAAATGCAGATCATACGTTGTGGAAAACTTCCAGAATGATCCATGCGCCCGGATTTTATCAGGTGAATCTGGATGGCAAAATTTCTGAACTGTATCAGGTAGAAGTGATTAAAGATCAGCCGCCGGTGATCCGCATCCAATCGCCCAAACCAACAACGGTTATTGATTTTGGCGAACCGCAAAAAACCATGCTAAAAACAGCATTGAGCGACGATTACGGCATCCGCGAAGCTTACATCAACGCCACAATTGCCAGCGGAACGGGCGAAGCTGTGAAATTTAAAGAGCAGAAAATTAATTTCGATGCAGGTTTTAACGGTCATCAAACGCAATATCAATTACAGAAACAACTGGATTTGAAGCAATTAGGAATGCAGCCAGGCGACGAATTGTATTTTTATGTGAAGGCGACGGACAATCACAACCAGGAAACGCGCTCGGAAGTTTACATTGTTTCGATTGCGGATACGGCGAAACTGATGCAGATGGAAGGCATGGTGAATAGTTTGGATGTGAAGCCGGAATTGTTTAGAAGTGAACGGCAGATCATCATCGAAACAGAACAATTGCTGAAAGAAAAAGACACGATTAAGGTTGAAGAATTTAAAAAACGAAGCAATAACTTAGGTTTCGACCAAAAATTATTGCGGCTTCGTTATGGCAAGTTTTTGGGTGAAGAATCAGAATCTGGTGGTGATCCGGAAGAAGGAAAAGCGTTAGATAATCCTGCAGATTTTAGTAACGCAACCAAGATTTTGGATGCTTACACCGACAAGCACGACAACGCCGAAGATGCTACTTTTATTGATCCGCAAACAAAAAATCAGCTAAAAGCAACTTTGAATGAAATGTGGAGTGCCGAGCTGCGTTTGCGCACTTACAAACCGCAGGAAGCATTGCCTTTTGCCTATAAAGCGTTGCGTTTGCTGAAAGATTTGCAGCAAAAATCGCGTGCTTATGTTGCCAAAACCAGTGCCAAAATTGCACCTTTAAAACCAGTAGAAAAACGGCTGACCGGCGATCTGACTAAAATTATTGATCCTGTAAACCAACAGGATTTTAAAAAGCAGGCCGATGCAAATTTGTCGTTAAAACAAGCCGCCGCTTTGCTGGAGCAGTTAAAACATGGCGCAGGTTTGGGCGCGGCATCTTTGCAAATTTTGCGGCAAACCAATTTGCAGTTGAGCAGTAAAGCAGCTGTGCAGCCATCGGTTTATTTGCCGGCCGTAACCGCTTTCCGGAAGGTTTTGGCAGAAGTGAATCAACCCAAAAATATCAGTCAGCAGGATATTTTGACCGTTGAAAAAGCGATACAAAAAATGCTTCCCGCTGTTGCAAAATTGCCGCAACCAACGCAAACTAATCCTGATTTGGGTTTGGCAAATTCCTATTTTCAAAGTTTAACCCACACAAACCGGTCGAAATGATGGGGAATATTCTGGTACTCACCGTTTCATTTTTACTGTTGGTTTTTCTGTTCTGGAAAGAGATCAGGCGAACAAATAAACAACGGTTGGTTTGGCGGTTGCTGGCTTCATTTATTGCCGTTGCAAGTTTGATTTTCCTGGCCGTTCCGCCATTTTATCATGATAAAAGAAGCATCGCAACATCCAAAGAAATACTGCTTTTAACAGATGGTTTTAGTAAAGACAGCCTGACGAAATACCGAAATACTTCTCCGCAGAAACCGGTAATTTATACGGCTGATGAAACGGTTTATCAAACTTTAAAATCACCTCAAATCCAGTTTGTGGCAGATTTGGGTTTATGGCGAAAAACAATTCCCACAAATACTACGCTGCATGTTTTAGGTTTTGGCTTGAAGGAAGAGGAACTGCAAAGTTTAAAGCCGCAACCGCTTCGTTTTACTGCGCCGGAATTGCCTTCGGGGATTTCAAAATTAAACTGGACGCATCGTTTAAATGCCGGAGAAAATTTCAGAATCCAAGGGAATTTCCTCAACCAAAATGATTCTAAAATAACACTGGTTTTAAAAGGGTTGAACACCAGTTTGGATTCCGTAAAAATAGGTACTAAAAGAAGCATGGACTTTTCTTTCAGCACGGTTCCGAAACAAAGCGGACAAGCGGTTTTTCGTTTGATTGCTTTATCAGGAAAAGATACGGTGGAAAACGAACCAATTCCGCTGACAATTGAACCTGCAAAAACATTGAAAGTGCTGATAATTTCGGCTTCACCAGATTTTGAAAGCCGGTTTTTGAAAAACTGGCTGGCTGAAAATGCTTATGGCGTGACCGCGCGAAGTTCGATCAGCAAAAATAAAACGGCCACGGCTTTTGCGAATATGAACAAGCTTTCGCTGGATAAAATCACGCCAAGTTTGCTGCAAAATTTTGATGTATTGATTACTGATGCTTCCGAATTTGGAAAGCTCAGCAAGCCTGAAGCTGCGGCTGTTTTGGCGCAAACCAGTCGCAATGGTTTGGGTTTGATTTTTCGTGCGGATAGCAGCAATGCTTCTTTTATCAACCAAAATTTCCCGGTTTATCAGTCGGAAAATCCGCAGAAACAACTCAATTTAAAACTGAACAATGCGGCAGGAATGCGTTTGAGTATTCAAACGGATCGTCCTTCTTTCATCCGAAATCAGCTTGGTTCGCAGGTTTTGGTACAGGATGAAGCGGCGCATTTATTGGTCAACAGCAAATTATATGGTTCCGGGAAATTGATTTTATCTACTTTAAACAACACTTTTAGCTGGCAGCTTTCGGGCAAAACGAAAGAATACGCTGCGTTTTGGTCAATGCTGTTATCCAAAGCAGCCAAAAAAACCGGCCGGAAAGAAAATGTGTTTGCCCGATTTTATGCCGATAAAAACAGCATGACGCCGGTTATGCTGGAAAGCTCCAACCCAAAAACAAGCTTAAAAGTGAACGGAACAAATGTTGCTTTGAGCCAAAATCCAGCTATTCCATTTTTGCAGGAAGGCAGTTTCTGGCCGGAAAAATCTGGCTGGGCGACTGTTAACGGAACTGCTTCTTCCAGTATTTATATTTTTGAAAATACAGATTGGAAGGCTTTGAAATCAACCCAAAAAATCAACCTGACCAAAAAATATGTACAAAACTTTGCTTCAACACAAATAAAAACCACAAATCAGCAAGAAAAAGAGTTGATTTTGATCCCTGCTATCTTATTTTATCTGCTTTTTCTGGCTTCGTGTACGTTTTTATGGTTTGAAACAAAATTGTTATAAACTTTTCTCTGCCAGGTATAACTTAAAAGCTTTAGATTGGAACTTTTAATCAATCATTTTAATTAATCTGGAGGATAACCATTGAAAAGAAGCGATTTTCTTTATTTATCGGGCTTAGGACTTGGTGCAGCGATGCTACCCGAAATGTCTGCTTTTGCCCGGCCGATCGATCCGATGGCTGCTTTATATGACGGCATGGACGTAAGGCAAAAAAAACAACTGGCTGACGTAGGTTTAAATGCGGCGCGTGCGAAAGGTGCCAGCTATGCGGACGTACGCATTGGCCGTTACTTAAACCAGGCGGTTATTACGCGGGAAAACCGTATCCAAAATATTGCCAATACGGAATCTCAGGGCGTTGGTATCCGCGTAATTGCGAATGGTTGCTGGGGTTTTGCAGCATCCAACAACATGACGAAAGAAGACGTGGCTAAAACGGCAGAACGTGCAGTAGCTGTGGCTAAAGCGAATTCAAAAATTCAGGCTGAACCGGTGCAACTTGCTCCGCAGAAAGGTTATGGCGAAGTGAGCTGGAAAACACCGATTGAAATCAATGCTTTCGAGGTGCCGATCAAGGATAAAACAGATCTTTTATTGTCTGTAAATGCTGCGGCAAAAGCTGGCGGCGCGAGTTTTATCAATTCAACTTGTTTCGCGGTAAACGAGCAGAAATATTTTGCTTCTACGGATGGTTCTTATATTGATCAGGATATTCACCGCATTTTCCCAAGCTTTACGGTAACTAAAATTGACCAGGCTTCGGGCAAATTTCAATCCCGGAAATCATTGAGTTCTCCGGTTGGGATGGGTTACGAATACTTAAATGCTCGTCCGCAGGATAAAGTTGCCGGCATCGTTACGCGTTATAAAGATCGCTATGATATGCTGGAAGATGTAAAAGCTGCGGCCAGTGATGTGAACCAAAAAATCAAGGCAAAAACGGTAGAACCAGGCAAATATGATCTGATTCTGGATCCTTCTCACTTATGGCTTACAATCCATGAATCTGTTGGCCACCCAACCGAGTTGGATCGCGTTTTGGGATATGAAGCCAATTTTGCCGGTACGAGTTTTTTAACACTGGATAAATGGGAATCCAAAAAGTTTCAGTTTGGCAGCAAACTGGTAAATGTGGTTGCTGATAAAACCCAGGTCGGTTCTTTAGGTGCCGTTGGTTATGATGATGAAGGTGTAAAATGTAAAAAATGGGATTTGATTGATGAAGGTGTTTTGGTAAACTATCAGGCCATTCGCGATCAGGCACATATCATCGGCTTAAAAGAATCTCAGGGCTGCTGCTATGCGCAAAGCTGGAACGATGTGCAGTTTCAGCGGATGGCAAACGTTTCGCTTCAACCCGGAAAAACAAAACTGAGTGTGAATGATATGATCAAAAATACCGAAAAAGGGATTTATATCATTGGTGATGGTTCTTTCTCGATCGATCAGCAACGTTATAATTTCCAATTTGGCGGACAAACATTTTACGAGATCAAAAACGGTAAAATTATTGGAATGCTGAATGATGTTGCTTATCAGGCCAACACGCGTGAGTTCTGGAATTCCTGCGCTGCAATTGCCGATGAAAGTGATTATCGTTTGGGCGGTGCTTTTAACGATGGAAAAGGTCAGCCTTCGCAATCCAATGCGGTTTCGCACGGCTCTGCAACTACTCGTTTTAATGGTGTAAACGTGATCAATACAGCAAGAAAAATCTAATTAAATATTCCAATCAAAAACATAAAATGGCGATATTAAGCAAAGAAGAAGCCCAAACGATACTCAAAAAAGTGCTCAGCTTTTCTAAAGCAGATGAATGTGAAGTTGGTTTATCAGGTAGAGAGGGCGGCAATATCCGTTATGCACGGAACGGCGTTTCTACGGCTGGCGATATCAGCACGTTAGGAATAGCGGTAACTTCTACATTTGGCAAGAAATCAGCAACTTCTACCATAGATCAATTTGATGATCTTTCCCTGCAAACGGTTGTAAAAAGAGCAGAAGAATTAGCGCGTTTAGCACCGGAAAACCCGGAACACATGCCGCTGCAAGGTCCGCAGGATTTTCCTGATGGCATTGGCTACGTTCCAGCGACGGCTGCCATTACACCGGATACACGTGCGGAAGCTGTTTTAAAAAGTATCCAGGTTTGCAAAGCTGCTAATTTGCAGGCTGCAGGTTTCCTGGAAAATACAACTGGTTTCAATGCTTTTATGAATTCTAAAGGCTTGTTTGGTTATGATAAGGATACAGATGTTATCTTTTCGGTAACTACGCGTAATGCAGAAGGCACGGCTTCAGGTTATGCCGCCCGTGGTTTCAACGATATTAATAAACTGGATACACTTTCGGCCACAAAAATTGCAGCTTCAAAAGCCAATGGTTCTAAAGGTGCAAAAGCAATCGAGCCGGGAAAATACACCGTAATTCTGGAACCGGTTGCGGCTACTTATATGCTGGAAAACATGTTCCGTTTTGATGCCCGGATGGCCGACGAAGGCCGAAGTTTTTTAAGTAAACCCGGCGGCGGAACACGTTTAGGTGAGAAATTAATGGATGAAAAAGTAACCATTTACTCTGATCCTTATAATACGGAATTACCCGGAAATACCTGGAACCGCGACGGTGAAAAACTGGAAAAAACAACCTGGATTGATAAAGGCGTTGTCAAAAATCTAAGTTATTCGCGTTATTGGGCAGCGCAAAAAGGTGTAAAACCAATGCCTGGCCCAAGCAATATTATTATGGAAGGCGGAACGGCTTCGCTGGAAGATTTGATTAAAGGCACTGAAAGAGGCATTTTGGTTTCGCGTTTGTGGTATATCCGGATGGTGGATCAGCAAACACTGCTTTTAACCGGTTTAACGCGTGATGGTACGTTTTATATCGAAAATGGCAAAATCATGTATCCGGTTAAAAACTTCCGATTTAATGAAAGTCCGATCATTATGCTGAATAACGTAGAAGCTTTAGGCAAACCAGAGCGTAGCATCAGCGTAGAATCTTACCGCAGTTATTTGATTCCGCCGATGAAAATCCGTGATTTTACTTTTAGTTCGCTGTCAGACGCAGTATAGATTTTTAGGTGATAAAAGAAGCACGGTTTGTAAAAGCCGTGCTTTTGTTTTAGTTATGATTTTTAGGCGATAAAAACAGTATCCTACAGATTTTCAATCAGACAAAAATAATTTTCTATGAAATTAAAAACTACTACTTTCCTCCTGCTTTGCATTTTCCTGTTTGATAGTTCCTTCACTAAAAAACAGGAAATTTCAGCCAAAAAATTTGATCTGGTTGAAACCAATATTGAAGCCGTTCATCAGGCGTTTAAAAAAAGAATATGTAACTGCGAAATCTTGGTTTCAGAATATTTGAAACGAATTGCTGAATATGATCAATCTACGCATCTCAATTCCATCATTCTTACCAATCCTGATGCGATAAAAAGAGCACGGGAACTGGATGCCGAATACAAGCGTACCGGAAAATTGCGACCGCTGCACTGCATCCCGATGATTGTGAAAGATAATTATCAAACGGCCGGACTGCAAACTACCGGCGGTTCGATTCTTTTTAAAGGTTTTAAACCGGAAGAAGACGCGCACATGGTAAAGTTACTGAAAGATGCCGGCGCAATTGTATTGGCAAAATCCAACATGGCCGAGTTTGCTTTTAGTCCGAAAGTAACCATCAGTTCCATCGCTGGCGAAACTTTAAATCCTTATAATTTAGGTTATACTACGGCTGGTTCAAGTGGTGGAACAGCCGCAGCAGTTGCCGCAAATCTGGGCGAAGCTGGCGTTGGAACCGATACAGGCAACTCCATCCGTGGCCCGTCTTCGCACAATGCGCTGGTTGGTTTCCGTCCAACATTAGGTTTATGCAGCCGCAGCGGTATCATTCCGTTGTTTTTAAATAATGATACCGGCGGCCCAATTGCACGTTCTGTTGCCGATGCCACCCGGATTTTGCAGGTTGTTGCAGGTTATGATCCAACCGATCCGCTTACTGAAAATGCGAAAGGAAAAATCCTGGCAAACTATCAGCAATACCTTAAAAAAGACGGGCTAAAAGGAGCACGAATTGGTGTGTTACGAATTTTAAGCGACCGGAATATTAATCCGCAAATTAAGGTTTTGTTTGAACAAGCGATTGTTGATTTGAAAAAAGCCGGTGCCATCATCGTTGATACTCTGGATATTCCTGATTTTGCCAAACTGAGCCGCCAGAACTGGGGTTCCACGTTCCGCGAAGATATCAACACTTATCTGGCTTCGTTGGGCAGCAATGCGCCGGTAAAAAATCTGGATGAAATTATTGCTTCCGGCAAATATTCCGATTACATCAAACCAAACCTGGATTATTTTAAGCAGGTTGACCCAAACAGAAGTCCGTATGATTTGCAGGATGTTTACCATGATCCGCGACGGATTGCTTTCCGAAATGCAATTATCAAAGTGATGGAAGAACAACATTTAGGCGCGATCATCTATCCAACTTGGAACAATCCGCCTGCAAAAATCGGCGATTTTACTGGTTACAAAGGTGATAACAGTCAGATCATTTCCCCAAGAACCGGCCAGCCAGCATTTACGGTGCCGATGGGTTACAGCAGCAATAATTTGCCAGCCGGGTTACAGTTTCTGGGTAAAATGTTTGATGAGCCAACGCTGATCAAATATACTTATGCTTATGAACAGGCGACAAAGCATCGGAAAGCACCAGCTGGCTTTGGAGAATTGAAGGAGAAAGTAGGAAAGTGAATAATAGGCAATTGTTTATTTCCATAACTTTTATCAAAATGAAAAACTATAAAGTAATTAAAACCGAAGCCGAATATAAAGAAGCATTAGAAATGACGATTGATATTTTTCATGCACAACCAGATTCGCCGGAATTTGAAGAATTGGAGTTGCTGCTGATTTTAGTGAAAGATTATGAAGACAAAAATATTGTAATTCCAGAATTAGCTATTTTGAAATGATTGCGTTAAGCTGTAATCATCCCTAAAATACACTGCTAAAAGAAGCATTTCCGAAACTGTTTACCATCAGTTTGAGTTTTCTTCCATTTTACAAGTCCCAACAAACAATACCTGCGGCGAGTGTGTTCCCTCGGCAATATTAACCGAACAAACCACCATGAGCAACCAGGAATACCGCCCAACATCAGAAGAAATGAAAGGTGAGCAATTGCCTTATCCGGCCAAGCAACCTGATATGAAGATGCAGCCGGATTCTGATCTGTCCAACTATCTTCCCGCAGGGAAACTTAAAAATAAAACAGCTTTAATTACTGGTGCCGATTCTGGAATTGGTCGCGCTGTGGCCATTGCTTTTGCGATGGAAGGCGCAGAAGTTGCCATTTTATACAACGAAAATGATAGCGATGCCGTAGAAACCAAACGACTAGTGGAAGCAAAAGGCGGAAAATGTTTGGTAATTAAAGCGGACATTCGGCAGAAACAAGCTTGCATTGATGCGGTTGCAAAAACTATTTCCGAGTACGGGCAACTAAATATTCTGGTAAACAATGCCGCTTTTCAAAAAGTGGAAATGAAATTGGAAGACATTACGGAAGAAAATCTACGCCGCACTTTTGAAACCAATATTTTTGGCTATTTTTTTATGGCACAAGCTGCATTAAAATATTTAAAAACCGGTGATTCAATTGTAAATACGGGCAGCATTGTGGGCATGACGGGCTTAGAAAGTTTGGTTGATTATTCTTCCACAAAAGGTGCGATTCATTCTTTCACCAAATCGCTGGCTTTGCAGTTGGGCGAGAAAAATATACGGGTAAACGCAGTAGTTCCTGGTCCGGTTTGGACGCCAAACATTCCGGGAACAATGCCAAAAGACGAAGTTGCAAAGTTTGGCCATGAAGTTGCTTTGGCACGCCCTGGACAACCAGAAGAACTGGCTCCTGCTTATGTTTTTTTAGCCTCCAGCGATGGAAGCTTTATGACGGGAAGTTTGGTTGAAGTAACCGGCGGAAGATTATCTGCTGCTAAATAAAATATAAATTACAATATGACTGGCGATACTTTTTCAGCCCTTTTAAACTCCGATCAGGTTACTGATAAAACCCGTGAAGTTTTACAACAGCGTTTAAACCAAATTGCAATTACGCCTGCATTTTTTACTGCCGAGGAATTCAACTTGCTGCAATCCGTTTGCGATTGTTTGCTGGCGCAGCAACCTGATGATCGTCCGGTTGATTTGGCCGGAATGATTGATCAGCGGCTGGCAGCTAAAACCGGTCCAGGCTGGCGGTACAACCAGCTTCCGGCGGACGGCGTGGCGTACCAAACGGGTTTAAAAGGTATTGCAGAAGGCGTGCTTCTTTTATACGGTAAAAACTTTGATGATCTTTCCGCAGAAGAAAAAAATAACCTGCTAAAAACAGTACGCGAAGACACAATTGCAGGCGAAACCTGGAAAAATTTTTCGGCTAAACTGTTTTTTGAACTGATGCTGACCGAAGCAACAGAACATTTTTACAGTCATCCTGCTGCCCAGGCAGAAATTAATTATACTGGTTTTGCCGATGCAAAAGGCTGGAACGTGCCTCAGCTTAAACCAGAAATCTAAATTTAGCTTCTACTATAATTTTATATGCGCCAATATCAAAACAGCGAAATTGTTGATGCCGTAATTATTGGCACAGGTGCCGGTGGCGCACCTTTAATGGCCAAATTTGCTAAAGCCGGATTAAAAGTGGTTGCACTGGAAGCAGGCAATTACTGGAATCCGCCAGTAGATTTTGCAACGGATGAAAAAGAGCAAAGTAAACTTTTCTGGACGCACGAACGGTTAAGTGCCGGAGAAAACCCGGTTGCTTTCGGCAAAAACAACTCCGGAATTGGTGTGGGCGGTTCTACATTGCATTATACGGCTTATATGCCGCGCCCGCTGCCAGACGATTTTACGTTGCACACTGATTTTGGTGTGGGTGAAGACTGGCCGTTTGGTTATAACGATTTGGAAGCTTATTACGATGAACTGGAAGTAAACATCGGTATTTCCGGGCCTACGCCTTATCCTTGGGGACCAACCAGAAACATCAATTATCCAATGCCTCCGCTGGCTTTAAACACTGCTGCACAATTAATGGAGCGTGGCTGTAAACCGCTGAATATCAAAACTTCTCCTGCGGCAAATGCAGCTTTGTCCGAAGCTTATTATCAGGAACATATTGGCTGGCGAAAAGCTTGCACTAATCGTGGCTTTTGTCAGGCTGGCTGCACAACCGGCGCAAAAGGCAGTATGGATGTAACGCTGATTCCGGTTGCGGTACATTTTGGTGCCGAAATCAGGCCAAATTCTTTTGTAACGGAACTGCTGAAAGATGCGTCCGGGAAAATTGAAGCGGTAGTTTATCAACGAAATGGTCAACTGGAAAAGCAGCTTTGCAAGAACGTTTTTTTATGTGCCGGCGCAATAGAAACGCCTCGTTTACTGCTGATTAATAATCTGGCTAACAGCAGCGGACAAGTGGGCAAAAACTTCATGGCGCATACCGGTTTGCAGGTTTGGGGCGAATTTGAGGAAGAGATTTTCCCGTGGAAAGGAATTCCAGGTGGCTTGATTTCCGAAGAAATGCACCGTCCGGCAGATGCCGATTTTGCAGGTGGTTATCTCATCCAATCCATTGGTGTGATGCCGGTTACTTATGCTTCGCAATTGGCACGGGCAACAGGTATTTTTGGCGAAGAACTGCGCGAAAGAATGCGTCATTATAACAACGTTGCAGGCATCAACATGCACGGCGATTGTTTGCCGTATGAGCATAATTACTTAGAACTTTCTGACGAGCTGGACGAAATGAACCTGCCGAAACCGCGCATTTATTTCAGCAACGGCGAAAACGAAAAAAAGATGACGGCTCATGCCAAAACCGTGATGGAAAACATCTGGAAAAATGCCGGAGCAAAACATATGTGGAGTATGGACCGAAATGCGCATACCATCGGAACGTGCAGAATGGGTAATGATCCGGAGAAAAATGTGGTGAATAAAAACGGCAAATCTTTTGATATTCCAAACCTGTATATTGCGGATAACTCTATCTTCCCGAGTGCTTTAAGTGCCAATCCTTCCCTCACCATTATGGCGGTATCTTATCATATTGCTGATGCTTTTCTTCAACATAAAAATTAATTTATGGCTGAGAAAAGCTTTCTAACAGCTATCAACAAAAAGTACAAAGACGGAATTTATGCCGGAGATGAATTTGGAGGAGGCGCAGGTAAAGATGGTAGTGGTTTCCCAAACAATAATCCGGGCAATTTTATGTTTGCAACCGGCATAGAATGTTCTTATCCAACCATAAATAATGGCAAAACAAGGCGCGATTTGCTGGAAGAATGTGGCCATTACAAATATTTAAAAGAAGATTTAGGGCTGGTAAAAGAATTGGGGCTGAACGTGCTCCGTTACGGTTTGCCTTATTATTCCATCAGCAAAGCAGACGGTAAATACGACTGGAGTTTTGCTGATGAAGCCATGAATGAAATTAAACGCCTGGGCATCACTCCGATTTTGGATCTGATGCATTTTGGCGTTCCAAACTGGATTGGCAATTTTCAAAATCCGGAACTGCCCATACATTTTGCAAAATATGCAGCGGCGGTTGCCAAACGTTATCCATGGGTTCGGTTTTATACACCGGTAAACGAAATTTTTATTTCAGCAAAAGCAAGTGCCCGGGATGGGTTGTGGAATGAGCAGCAGAAAGACGATCGCAGCTTTGTTACAGCCATTAAAAATTTGGTTGCTGCAAGCATTCTGGCTAATCATCAAATTGCTAAACAACGTCCGGATTGTATCATTGTGCAAAGCGAGAGTGCAGAATACGTGCATGAACTACGCGCTACTGTTTCCAAAGAAACCACGCTGATCAATAAGCTGCGTTTTTTATCGCTGGATTTATTGTATGCGCACCCGCCGGATGCCGATGTTTGCATGTATTTGTTTGATAACGGCCTCACCCGCGATGAATACGAATGGTTTATGGCTGGCGAGCCTCCTGGATATCAGATTATGGGGAACGATTATTACGGGCGAAATGAAAAAATAAAACTCCCGGATGGCACGTTGTTAAATG
The DNA here is from genome assembly GCA_050955045.1 of Janthinobacterium lividum. Taxonomy (GTDB): domain Bacteria; phylum Bacteroidota; class Bacteroidia; order Sphingobacteriales; family Sphingobacteriaceae; genus Mucilaginibacter_A. Next base: position 430,135 of record JBPBQV010000001.1, read on the forward strand.
CTTCGGATGTTTTGGGCTGGTATCAGGTAACCAAAGAATATTACGACCGTTATAAAAAACCAGTAATGCACACTGAAACCAATGTTTTAAGTGCAGAAGAAGCTTCGGTTTGGTTATATAAACAATGGATCAATGTGATGCAAATCCGTAAAGATGGCATTCCGGTTTTAGGCTTTACGTGGTACAGTTTAATCGATCAGGTAGATTGGGACATTGAGCTGGCGGAGAAAAAAGGCACTGTAAATGCTTGCGGTTTATTTGATCTGGAACGAAAACCACGCCCTGTTGCACAAGCTTACAAAATGTTGCTGGAGCAGTTTGGCCGCATCACGATTATTCCTTATGGCGAAGTTTTTGAACTAACAGACCGGCTGGCTAACCTGAAAATAGAAGTTTAGGGTTGAGGTGAATGCTTCTTTTATCGACATAAAATGTTAAACAAAAAGAATCTTTTTTAGCACTACTATCCGGTTTAAATTTTAGTCGAAATTTTTCTATGCTTCTTTTATTATCTAAAATCTGGTAACCTTCGTATTTTTCCAACTGTCATCAGTTTAAATTCTACTTAATACAATTTTTAAATTTCATCGGTACAAAAATCCTGTTCACCGATACTTATTATTTAGTTGTGCTTATTTTGTATGCTATTTACAATAGCAAACGCATGTAATAGTCGTATTGCGTTGGCTGATGACATTTTTGCTTAAGTTTGTGAAATTGTTAAACTGAGTTTTAACCTCTTGGCTTGATATAAAAGAAATGTGATTGTGATAATATGCCACTATCTTCAACTTACAAATTTTGGTGATAAAAACAGTATGAATTTATATCTGAATGGAAAGAAAAAACTTTATTAAAAGTATTGCTTTAGCTTCACTTTCATTCTCTTTGTTAGAAAGTTGCAGCCAGGAAGCTAAAACCTGTAAGGAAACGCCCATAGGTGAAGAAGGGCCGTTTCCAACGCATTCTCCAGCTAAATTTATTACGCAGAATATTGTTTCCGACCGTGTTGGTACGCCATTAAAAGTTCACATCACTGTTAACAACATCAACAACAAATGCGAAGCCTTGGTTGGTGCATATGTGGATATCTGGCACTGCGACAGCAAAGGTGATTATTCTGAATACGGCGGCGATAGCATGGCTCCACCCAATAGAATGAATGAAAAAGAACCACCGCACGGACCACCGCCTGGAGGTTTTAATGATTCTGCCCATCATAATGGTCTGCCGCCGGGTGGAAGACCAGGAGGACCTGGCGGACCGCCGCCTGGTGGAGGCGGCAGTATGCAGGCTACAGATTATACGCAAAAGCATTTTTTAAGAGGCCGGCAAATAACAAATACTGAAGGTTTAGCTGTTTTTACCAGCATTTATCCGGGTTGGTATGCGGGGCGGGCAACACATGTTCATGTACATGTTTTTGATGAAAAAGGAACATCGCTTTTAATTACTCAAATTGCTTTTCCGGAAGCTATTACCAAAGATGTTTATACTAATGGAGTTTATAAAAAACATGGACTGGCTGACACTACTAATCAGGATGATCATGTTTTTAAGGGAAGTATTGCCAATGAACTTGCTACAGTTAGCGGTAACTTAAAAGAAGGTTACATCTTAACACATGCAATTTTTGTCAAAGGCTAAAGGATTATTTTTAACAGCATTTGAATAATAACATTTTTAGAACTGAGATAATCCACATTGCCAATTCAAAGATTAAATGATTTTATACTGCTAAAAGAAGCATAAAACAAAAAAGCAAAGCTGTGTAAATTTAGCTTTGCTTTTTTTTATCGCCCATTTTTCAGGATTGTTAGTTCATTTTGAAAGGTAGATACCAGTTTGCAGGATTCAAAAGTTTTGTTCTTACAGCGGCTGCTTCTGGAACGTTATCTCTAAGCAATTTCTGATAAACTTTTTCTGCCAGAAATGCTGGATCATTACGGCGGCGTGCAATGCGCATTAAATCCGGCCAGCGTTGGCCTTCGTAAGCCAATTCTAAACCAGCTTCATCAATTATTGCATTTTCCATACCTAATTGGTTTGTCATTAAACCCGGATCTAATTGGTTTAAATTTGCGCGGGTACGTGTACCAACTTGTTGTAGCCACGGTGCGCGATAGGTTGGTGCGTTACCTGTCCGGGCATCAAAATCATAGGGCGCAGGAAGAAATGTTTGCATAATATTGGTAACATCCGTTGGTAGATTGCTGGGCACAGTAGAAGTGGCTACCGTAACTGGTGTAGGAAACAAGCCATTGTAAACTGTTTGTATGCCAACATTTGTAAAAGCGTAAGCTAATTTTGTTTGATTATCGCGGTTAGCTGCTTCGGCATAACGAAGGTTTAAGGTTGCTGCACGATACAAAAACCAACGTCCGTTTTTTTGCAAAGTATTTGTAGGGATTAAGCTGGTTGGATCGAGGTAATTGTACAGATACTTTACAATTACAGGCTGGCCGTTAATGTTTTGTACAGTAAACCTTCCGCGTTGATCGTAAGGAAAACCGTTAGTCTGTGTTTGAGCATTCCAGTTGTCTAAAGCAGTTTGAGAAGGTTTAACCAGATAATTACCGCCCTGATTAGAAAACAGATCGATAAATGGATTTGCAGGACTAAAATTTTGATCAAAAAACATAGTCCAAATCCACTCAGAATTAAATAAAACATCTTGAGTTCGGGCAAAAATTGAACGCCAACCCTGATTGTTGTTATTTATTAAAGCATTAATGTCCTGCTCGCGGTATCTTACATATCCAACATTTAAATCGTTATTTGTTGCAACCTGTGCAAAAGGGATTTTGTATTGAATATAGTATAAGCTATTCGCAGCACCAAGTCTTGTTCCCGTTTCCAGTACATATCTATAAGCTGTTGCGGCTTGAGTATAATTACCTTTCCACAAATACAAATCGCCCAACAGGCAGTATTTATTGATGAAGAAGTTCTGCGTATTGTAGCCATCCACAGTTGTAATGGGCGACGCATTATTACCTGTACCGTTTATAGTTGTGCTGTACACATCCATATATGGCAACGCAGTCATAGTTGTAATCAATTTATCAATTAACTGATCAAAAGTTAAACGTGGATATTTAGTTGCATCCTGCAAATCAGTAACGTTAGACAGTGCATCGGTAACATAAGGTATTGTACCGAAGTGGATGCCTAATTGTAAATATAACCAGGTGCGTACTGCTGCAATATCAGAATACCGTTGCGCATAATCAGCCGATGTCATTCTTTTATCCTTCACCATTAAATCAAAATTTTTCAACGCATCATTACAATTTAAAATGATCTCATAAAACGGGCGTGGATTTGCATATGGATTATCTGCTGTAGTGTTATGTACGTTGATTTCGCGCAAATATTGATCTGCATTTGTGGTTACATCCATTAAATCTGCACGTAACTCATTTAATACTACATATTGTTTAGCTATGCCCAGCAACTTGCCGTAAATCCCTGTTACTACTGCGTTTGCGTCATATACATTACGATAATTTTGCGACACATCCACCTGGCTTTGAGGTGCCAGATCGAACGTTTTTTTACAGGAAAAAGTTAAGGTAAGAAAAGTTATTAGTGATGTTAGCTTAAATAACCTATGTATGTTTTTGCTCATAATAATTCTATAAGTTGTATTTGTAAATATTATAATCCAATTCTTACACCTAATTGTACCGTTTTGTAAATAGGCTCATAACCGTTGTTTATACCCTGTGTAAATACACTTTCGGTAGCACTAGATTCAGGATTATAACCCAAGTATTTAGTTATTGTAAATAGGTTGTTAGCGGTTAGGTAAACCCTTACAGACCTTAAAAACTTATTTTTTACAGGAACATTGTAAGTTAAAGAAACCGTTCTCAGGCGTAAATAAGAACCATCTTCTATCCAACGGTCAGAAAAACGGGAGTTACCCATTGGATCGCCAAAAGTTGCTTTCGGAATATCTGTTATTTGACCGTCAGCTCTCCAGCGGTTTAATACAGCCAGCGTTTGGTTATAATAGCCTTGCTGACCTTCTAAAACTGCACGCGTGTAATTATAAACATCATTACCTTTACTAAATGTGAACAAACCATCCAGCGTAAAGCGATTATAAGTAATTTTTGTGTTGAAACCACCCACAAAATCTGGGTTTGGATTACCAATCACCTGCCTGTCTTTATCATCAATAACTTTGTCGCCATTTAAATCTGCAAAACGTACATCGCCTGCTTTAAATGGCACCAAAGTACCATTTGGCATACGCTGCTGATAACCATCTGCAGAAGCAGCTGCATCAGTAGCATATACACCACGTGTTTTGTAGCCGTAAAACAAGTTAGCCGGTTGTCCTTGTGCTGTTAATATAGTAGCACCTCCATAGGTAGTTAACAGCTGGTCATTAGGTATTTCTGTTATTTTATTACGATACGCAGCAATATTAAAACCTAAATCTATTTTAAAATTTTGTTGGTTCAGTAGGCGCGCATTTGCTGCTATTTCCAAACCTTTTGTTCTCATGCCACCATTATTGGTTAAGGCATAAGATAAGCCCGATGCTGTTGTTGTAGGTTCATAAACTAACATTTTATCAGTTGTATTTTGATAAGCATCAATACTTAACGATAAACGTTCATTTAAAAACGAAGCATCTAAACCAATATCAATCTTCTTATTTAGCTCCCATTGCAGTTGCGGGTTTCCAATATTGCCTCTTACCAAACCCTCTGTTCCCAATAAGTTTTGAGATACATAATATTGCCGAGCTGCATAATTGCCTATATCATCATTGGCAGTATAACCAAAACTTCCCCTTAATTTCAATAACTCTACAAAGTTAAGTTTGGACATAAATTTTTCTGAGGAAATGAGCCAGCCTGCCGATATTGATGGCAACACAGCTAATTTATTTCCATTTACGGTTAATGCGCCCGGCACTTCTTTTCCAAAGCGAGATGAACCATCCACTGCCATGTTATAAGAAAACAAATATTTGCCCAGCAACTGATAATCTACACCTAAATACGTATTTAACCAGTTCCATGTCCCAATATCTCCTCCGGTAGTACGAAGTGCATTTACACCTGTTCCAACACTAATTAATTGGTCGGTGGCAGAGTTATAACCTAAAGAATAATTATCCTGACTGGTACTGCTGTTGTACCGAAAACCCAAATTAGCCGATAAGTGATGTATGCGGTTAAAAGTTTTATCATAGGATAAACGTGTATCGTTATAAATACTATATAAACGCTGTACCTGGCTACCAAGCCTGCTATCACCAATGGCATTGCTTAAAGTATCGTTGACTACACCGGCTCTGGGTATAAAAGTATTTTCACGGACTTTATCGGAAGTAACACCAACTGTTGTTTGCAGATTCAGGTATTTGTTAAACTGATATTTAAAATTAATCACACCAAAAAAACGATAACTTTTATTGGTTTCCTGAGCAGTATTAATTAAGGCAACAGGATTGCTTACATTGAAAATATCTACATCACTTATGTTTGGAGATTGTATGCCCTGACTATTAATATCGTGTATAGCTACTAAGGGAGATTTAATCTGACTAACTAAAATTGGATTTGTTTTAGGATTTGCTCCCTGATCCCGCAAGTTTTGCTGTGAATAAGTAAAAGACAAACCGGCACTTGCAGTAAACTTTTTGGTTAAGTTTAGATCAGCATTAAAACGAGTATTGTATCTGGTTAAATCAGTTTGATCCGTGATTCCGCCATTGCCTGAAGATCCTAGAGAAAGGGCATATTTTGCAATTTCATCGCCACCGCTAACCTTTAAATAATAGTTGGTGTTGTAACTGTTTTTAAGCACCTGTTTTTGCCAGTCGGTATTATTATGATATTGTGCATAAGCAGCATTGCCGGTACCATCATTCATATAAGGCTGGGCCTGAATTTGTGCAGAGGTAAGACTGCTGGTTTTCAAAACATCAGACAAATAAGTACGGTATTGAGATGCGTTTAATAAAGGAATATTAGATGGTGTAATATTATATCCGCCGTAAGCACCAAAATCTATTCGTGTGGCAAGTTCGGGCGTATGTCCGGTTGTAATCAAGATCAGTCCATTTGCAGCCCTTGATCCATAAATAGAAGAACCGTCTTTAATAACCGTAATGTTATCCACATCTCTTACATCTATTTGCTCTAAAGGATTATAAACATGGCCGCCAATTAAAGAATTACCGTAATGGTTGTTGTCATAAATTACGCCATCAACTACAATAAGCGGTTTATTGGTAGCATATAAAGAAGAGTATCCGCGAAGAAATAAATTTGCGCCCATACCAGGTGTACCCGAACGCCTGACAGCGTTTAAACCTGCAACTTTTCCCTGTAAGTAAGAGTCAGTAGTTTCGTTTGCTGCTTCCCATCCGCCTTGCGTATTGATACTGGTGAGCGCATTGGTTGCCTGATTTTGTGGCACTTTTCCAAACGGAGTTTGTGCAATGTCGTAAATAGAATTATACGTATCCTCAAAAAGGGCAACTGTTATAGATTTTCTTCCTCTTAACGCGATGTCTTTAGCTTGAAACCCCGGGCCTGATACGGTTATTACAGCATCATATTCCGGTACTTTTATGGTAAAAGCACCTTTATCATCTGTAATGGCCGCCGAGAATTCAAAAACGCTGATATTGATTCCGCCTAAAGGTTTATTGTTGGAAGCATCTTTTACAAATCCGGTTATTGTATGGCCTTTATCAGTGCTTCTTTTAGCAGGCAAATTTATGTGGCTTTTCGTGCTGTCTGGTTGTTGTGCAAAAACATTTCCGGCAGAGACAAGCAGAATAACAAAAAAGAGATTTCTAAATGGTAAAGTAAATATGCTCATATTTCAGGTGTCAGGCTTTATTGTGTTATAGGAACTAACTTCACGTAATCAAATGTGATGCTGTTTGTACCTGTTGTTGTGTTATTCGCACCTGTCATAAACATGTTAATGTTGCCATATTTACTTTGTGTGTAGTTACCTAAGGAGACTTCGGAATATGTACCGGTGTTAGCAACTGGTACTGGTGTATAAACGAACGTTGCTGCAGTAGATGTACCAAAAGACAGCTGCTGTGAAAACACGGTGCCTGTATCATTTGAAGCTCTCCAGTAAACTTTATACTGTGCCGAATACAAGTTTTGAATTAAGTACTGAGCATAAAACTGTGCAGTTAAACTTCCTGCGCCGCTACCTGCAATTAATATATCATTAGTTATATTTCCACTTTGATCCCTACGGCTACGATATTGAATATTATTGTTTTTATCCGTTCTGGCAAAGCTGGCCGGGTTTTCACCTTGAATATAGACAGTAGGAATTTTATCTGTAATCCGGAACGGAACACTACTCATTACGTAAACAATTCCGTTGCTGGCATAATAAGTTTGAAGGATTGCACTTTTATTAATTGGTACCTTTACATTATTAACAGATAGCAGCGTATCTGTTAGTTGGGCAGGCGTGATTAACCCATTTATAGTAACATCTTTTAACACATTAAAAGCTGATAAATAAGTTGTACTATCTAAACCTTTTGTACCGTAATTTCCGGTGGTAGTAAAAAACTTGCTTACTTTATTTCGTTCGGTATCATAAGCAGCATCTGTTAATACTATAAAAGTATATTGCTTGTCTTCATTGCTAACATCTGCAACCGTATTTAAATAAGTATTGGCATTGATAACACCTGTTCCCGGTTTTAGAATTGGCTTTCCGGTTGTTGGATCTACTCCCGTTTGTGTAGCTTGTGTCGTATCAACATAGGTATAACTTAACGTTTGTAAATAAGCTTTTTGTTTTAAACCTACCGTGGTAGTACTATTAACAAACTCCCAAATATTCATTTTTGGGGTAACTGCCTTGTCAATAATATGCAGAATTCCGTTAGCTACATATTGGTTGGCCTGGATGATGTTTGCTTCCTCAAAAGTTGTTTGTGTGAAGGTGATGTTTTTACCGTTTAAAGTTTTTATCCGGATGGACGGTTGCGCAGCACTTGTTAAGTACGACTGGTTAGAAATAAAATTACCGACAAACTGCTTTAGCTTAACTGTATCTGCTACGATACTTTGATCGAGGCTTTGCAAAGCCGCGTTATTGGGTGCCCAAACCGTAAATGTTTTCGATGAAGCAATCAGCTTGTCATAACCGGTTTTTTGGAGATAGCTGCTAAAAGTGCTCAAAGTAGTATTCTGATTAATCTGATCTAGTAAAGTTTTAGTAAGCTGCGCATCTGTTATTATATCATGCTTGTCCCACTGTTTTGTACAGGAAGTAAAAATTCCTGTCAGTAAAAACAGTATCAAAAGAAAATAGGTGTATCTGTATTTCATTCTTAATGCTTCTTTTATCGGTATAATTTCTCATCCCGACAATTATTCAGGATGAGAAATTATATTAAATTTTTATCTTGTTTTTAATGAGCCGTCACGATTAAACTGCGGATATTGCTGGTCCTGGTTAACTGGTATAAAATGGATCATGTCTATTGTAACACCGTTTGCTGAACCACTTCCTCCATCTTTGATTGACGTAAACCTGATCTGATGTTTATTTGTAGTTGAAATATTTATGGTTCCTGCCAATTGCGAAATCTGACTATTATTTGTTAAAGGAGCTGCAGCGGAATACCGTTTATAACCTAATGATTCCAAAATATCACCAGAATAAGTTACATCAGGGAAATTATATCCTGTTCCGGTATTACCTAAATTAAGTATTCGAGGCAAAGGGTTTCCATCAATAGATATTTGAGTATTTTGCCCTAGTACACCATTTCGATAACATATCCAAACTTTATACTGGCCTTTTACTAATAATGGAGTAGTAAATTCAACCCAATTTATTACACCCGCATTTCCAAATCTTAAAGGAAAATCAATATGGTCATAATAAACAAAGTAATTGGTAGAAGTGGTTGCATCACAAGTATAAGCTATACTGTATGCAGGTTTATCCCAAGTAATTCCAGCACAAAAGCCGTAAGGAATAACTAAACTTTTTCCATTTTTACGGAAAAGAGAGGTTTGCTTTCTTAATTCCGGCTGGTCTGCTATATCCCAGTAAAGTGCTGTTGGCGACCTTACTTTAATGGTGAAATTTGTATTGGCAGCATGCAGTACACCATTGGTAGCTGAGTTATCACTGTAAGTACGATTAAGCGGAACGCCTGGTTCAAATGTGCCGTTAAAAGTAGTTTCGTTTAACAAAATAGTGGTACCAGTAATGGAAGTTGTAATTATTTCCAGTGGTGCTAACGTGCTTAAAGAAGGTGAAGTAGCTACATCGGCCAAATATTTAATATCCGGAACGGCATGATAAGCCACAAACAGATTTAAACTATCAGCAGGATTTTTCGGGTTTCCTTTTGTTGAATATTTCTTTGCCAAAGCAGCATAACTGCTAATGCCAGCTGCATTAAATACAGAGTCTGACTCAGCAAATAATGTAAAAAACTTTCGGTTGGGATTAGTACTGCTGTTTGCTGCTACATTTAAGGTATCATAATAACTAGTTTGTTTTAAAGCCTGAGAGAAAATTGAATATTTTGGATTTTGTTCTATCATCTGTGCAAGCGTAAGTGTTGCAGGCGTAAGTACATTATCGATGGTATGGATGATGCCGTTACCAACCTTAATATTGGCTTTTACCATGTTAGCTTGCCTGTTCACGGTAATTTTGGTTACACCATTAACATTGGCAGCACCAGTGATTAGATATTGCCCGTACATAGTAATACTTGGTAATTTGCCATCAGTAAATTGCGCGGTGGTCAGGGTATCTTGTATCAGATGCAGCTTAACAATATCTTTACAGGCATTAGCGTCTATCTGGTCAACAGAAGTTTTATTAATCGCTTTTAGGTAAGCAGTTACACCAACATTTGTAGGCGCAAACAAGGTATAAGCGCCATAAGCTCCTAAAAAACCCGAGTAACCACTTTTCTCTAAAATCTGATCAAATAAGGAATACTGTGTTGGGTCTGCTTCTAAATACTGTGTAATATTTAACGTACCTGAAGTAAGTATCGGGTAGTTTTCTTTTTTACAACTGCTTACTATTACAGACAGGGCAATACAAACCAGCATCAGCAACGCAAGTTTATATTTTATGATAAATTTTTCCATCACATTTTAATTAAATAGTTATTTGTTATTGATAAAATGGATTTTGAACAAGATTTGGATCTGTTCTTAATTCATTATAGTAAATCGGGAAATAATGACTGTTCACGTCTCTAAATTTGTTAAGTATGGTTTGTTGAGAGGCAGGCGGCGCACTAATCGTAACAGCAGCCAATATCAGATCAAGCCTTGCATAATTATTACGTTTGGCGTTACGCAATAAATCATACCACCTTTTACCTTCAAAAGCAAATTCCCGTGCTCTTTCTGCAACTACATAGTCTGTTAAACTATTTACATCATTAACACTTGGGCTTTGTGCAGTTGCCGCTATTGCTTTGGCACGTGTTCTAACCTGATTAATTAAGTCTAAAGTTTCCTGGCCCCGGTTGGAATTTGCACAAGCTTCTGCTTTCATCAGCAAAATATCGGCATATCTGTAAACAAACCAGTGTGCGTAAGAAGCATCCTGCGTTCTGTATGTATTATAAGTAGCAGCAGTATATTTGAAAATATTATTACTATTTGTATTTACAGATGCACCATCACCGCGAATGTCTTTATTTCTGTCGTCATTAAAATCTATTCCGAAATTATCTTCTATGACTGTTGGAGCCGCAACATATCTGGGTATAGCAACAAACATTGCATAAAACGGGTTAAGCTTTTGTGCATCAAATTGTATTTCGAAAACCCCTTCGCTAGAATTTCCTTTGTAATACAAAGTATTAAACCAACCGGCATCACCGGCAACTAAACCAAACTGGCCTGAATTGATAACATTATCACAAGCGGTAATACAAGCACTGTAATTATCCATCCATAAATAAACATCCGCTTCCATGGCATAAATGGTATATTTAGTAATCCGGCCTTTGTTGGATGCATTATTTCCATAGCTAAAAACAGCATTTGCTTCTGCCAACTTTAAATCTGCAACGATTTGAGTAAGCACATCTTTTTGAGCTGTTTTGGTCAACAATTGCAAGTCATTATCGGTGGCTGTTGATTTTAATTTCAAAGGCACATCTCCAAAACTTCTTACTAAATAAAAATACATTAGCGCCCTTAAACCGTAAACTTCGGATAGGTAAGCATTTAATTGTGTTTGTGTAAACGTATTATCTGTTTTTAACACAGCTGGTGCATTATCGATAACTGTATTGCAATAATTAATTATTTTATAAACCGGCGCCCAATTGGTAAAACCATTCGTAGCTAAAATATTAGCGGTCAGAATGTTGGTTTCATCCGGAGAAACGCCAGGCCCTGCTGCTACCATATCTGCCCTTGCTTCTCCCCAAACAAATAAAACATCTGTTAACGGCCTGTCGTTTCCGGTAACACCAGTTGGCGAAGCAAGCAAAGCAGAATAACAACCGATTACCGCCGCCTGTACCTGTTCTTTAGTTTTCCAAAATTCATCTTTGATGATACCATCCTGCGGCTTTAAATCCAAATACTTATTACATGAGCCTAAAAACAGCATCAGGCTAACTAACACTGGTAATTTATAGTTAAATTGACTAAGCATTTTTTTTAAGTTGTGCATTTTAAATACTGTTTTTACCGGTTAAAAACTTGCGGTTAAACCCACTGTGTATATTTTACTTGGCGGAGTTGTAGAAAGATCAATTGCTTGCCTGTATATGTCTGATGCCCTAGGCGATACTTCCGGATCTTGGCCTAAATAATGCGTAAATGTTAATAAGTTTTGCCCCGTGAGGTAAATACTTGCATTTTTAACATTCAGCTTTTTTATAAATGATTGATTGAAATTGTATCGTACTGTAACAGACGATAATTTAATGAATGAGCCATCCTGTACGTAGCGCGAAGAGCCAAGCCAGTTATATCCTGTTCCATACAATGCTCTTGGTATATCTGTAACGTCTCCCGGTTTTTCCCATCTTCTTAAAACAGCTGTACTTTGATTGTTGTAATTATACATATTGGTAGTAGTCATCATGGTACTATTAACTAACTGAAAACCTTGTCTGTAGCTAAAAAACAAGTTCAGTTTCCAGTTTCCTTTATAAGTAACACTCGGACCAAAACCTCCTGTAATTTTGGGATTACCATTCCCAAGATAAACCACATCCCGATAGTCAATTACACCATCATGGTTAACATCTTGGTATTTGGCATCACCCGGCTGAAATAAATAATCAGTTTGCGGATAGTTAAAGCGCATTTGCACCGGTTGCCCGTTTGGGCCTATAATTTGTTTACCATTTTTATCTGTGGCGATTGTTTCGGAAGCATCTTTGTATACGCCTTCATATCTATAACCATAAATAGAGCCCAGCGGATTATTTACCTGAAGCGTAGATAAAAATTCTCCGTTTAAAGTAGTATTGCCTGTGGTTAAAGAAACATAAGGAGAAATTTCCCGCATCACGTTTTCATTATGGGCTAGGTTGAAAGCAAAATCTATGGTCCAGTTTTTGGTTTTAAGCGGCGTGGTATTTAAGCCAATTTCGAATCCTTGATTGTCCAAAGTACCAGCATTCATACTGATTCCACTATAACCATTATAAGTTGATATTGCTAAAGGATTATTGGTATTGAAAAGTAGATCTGTTGTGCGATTTCTGTAAACTTCTATATCCAGGTTAACCCGATATTTAAACATAATCAGGTTAAATCCAAGATTTGTACCTGAAGTTTTTTCCCATCTTAAATTATCTAACTGAATATTTTGAGAATAAACGCCTGATTGGCCTAAATATGTCCAGGGAAATGTGCCATAAGTATTGTAAAAAGAGTAATCAGCAGTTGGTGTATTTCCACTTTGCCCGTAACTGGCCCTGAAGCTTAAATCATCCAGAAAAGTAGAGAATCTTTTCATGAAAGGCTCACCTGATAAACGCCATCTGGTAGAAATTGAAGGGAACAAGCCATAACGATGACTGGGCCCAAACCTGGAGTTACCATCGCCGCGAATACCTACATTAATTAAATAACGGTCTAACAAACCGTACTGGGCACTTAACAAGGCTGCTACACTACGCATTTCTATTGAACCGGATGCAACGCCCAATTCTGAACTTTGGGTACGTGAAGCGGAAGAAGGATCCTGCAAAATAGAAGATGCCGTATTTGAAGTTAATTGTGATTGATTAACGGTTATCAGATCATTAGTTTGAAGAGAAAGTAAGCCCTGCAAGCTTTGTTTATCGCCTAATTTTGGCGTTGCAATAAAGTTTACTTTTGACTGGACGTTAAATACATCTATGTCATAACCGTAACCTCTGTTTACTACAGTTTCTGTAATTGGCCTGCCTGTAGCGGTTTGCGGAAGAAATGTTGCCGTTTTATTATTGTTTATATCAAATTGTACATCGGCAGTAGAAGTTAATAAATCGGGCAAAATAATGTACTGTAAATTAAAATGCGGTGTAACACGGTCATTGGTTGTATTGTTTATACCGGTATTAGCCATAGCAACAGGATTATACGTTGCAGGATATTGCCCTTGTATATTAGAAGCAGGTGAAAAATAATTAGGTGTTAAATTGCCGTATTCATCATATTCGTAAATGCTCATATTTGGCATTTTAGTCATGGCAACATTTCTTACATTCAGTTTTTTGTTGGTTGGATCATAGTAATTACCTTTTGTAAGGCTGTGGGTGTAAGCTACGTCTGCCCGAAAACGAAGATTGTTTGATACGATATAATCCAAATTAAAGCGCGTGTTGATTCGGTCTAAACCTGTACCTACAGTTGTTCCTTTTTCGCCATCATAACCTACAGAAGCAAAATATCGTGCTTTTTCTCCGCCACCTGTTATAGATATATTGTGATTATTTGTAGTTCCAGTTTGTGTTATAGCTTTTACCCAATCCGTGTTATTACTGTAATTATGATAGTAATAGGAATTATTAGGATCATATTGAAACTCAACAGCAGTAAGTGTATTTAAAGGTGTGCCTCTTACATTTTGCACTTCTTCCGGAATTAACTCTGAGTACTGATTACCAGTTAACAAAGGGATTGCACTTGGCTGCTTTGAAACAGAGCCTTTAAATGTATAAGTAATCGTAGGTGCTCCTACAACCCCTCGTTTTGTATTGATAATTAATACTCCGTTTGCAGCCCGTGAACCCCAGACAGCAGTTGCGGCAGCATCTTTTAACACAGTAATATCTTTTATGTCCGATGGGGCTATACTTAATAAACTGGCATATCCTTGCTCATCTGCAGTGGCAAAATTGAAATCCGAAGGTATTGTAGTTTCATAAGGTATACCATCCACCACGATTAATGGATTTGTTTGGCCATTAATAGTAGAAGTACCGCGTATCCGGATAGACATACCGGCACCAGGATCACCAGAATTAGCTGTTAGATCAACGCCAGGTAAACGACCAACTAACGCCTGATCTATAGATGTAGCTTGTATCTCTTCAAGTGCTGCTGCACTGATGGTTGCAACGGCAGTTGTTTGGTTTCGTGCATCAATATTTAGCCCCGTACCATTACTAACTGTTTTACTACCAACGATAGAAACTTCGTTTAATGTACTTGAATTTGATTCTAAGCTGATGTTAAACGTTCTTCGGTCAGCAATATCAACTACTTTCAATTTATAACCAATATAAGAGATAGAAAGTTTATTCTTAGTACTGGTTACACGCATAGCAAAATTACCATCAAGATCGGTCGCTACGCCTGTAATTGTACGCTTTTCATTATCTTGTTCTACAACTGATGCACCTATAATGGCAAGTTTGTCTTTGATATCAATTATTTTACCTTTAATAAGTATTCTGTCGGTTGTATTCTGCGCTTTCATAACATTACTACATGTTATAGAGAACACCATAAAACAAAAAATATAAGTAGACATTCTTTTCATATCAGCGTATTATGTGTGGGTAATTGTTAGAGCGTGTTTAAATTTTATTGAACAGTTTTTGTGTACTTCTTTTATCACCTAAAACCTTATAGTTTCGATGCTTCTTTTATCGACCTAAAAAAACAATATAAATTTTGCTGATATAAATCTGAACATGCGTTTAATATTTGTATTTTAAATAATTATCAATTTGATGGATGACGATGTAGTTAGACAATACATTGCTGTAATTACCCGGAATTAAATTAGAAATTCTACCGTTTGCATCAGTTATTCTAAGGGTTCCGGCAGTACTTGCAACATTAAAAGTTGCAGCATCGCCGGTAGAAGTACTTAATAAGGTAGAATACGTACCTGGCTTTTTTCCATCGGGAACAACAGTTGTTTTATTTAAAATATGATACAGGATAAATCTGGAAACTAAATCTTTATCAGTCTGTGCTGTAGGGTTATAATTGGGTACTTTAACGGTGCCTGTACCCGTTCCCGGCAAATCTCCCTGGTTAATTGCAGTTTGTATTGCTGCATTTGTAGGTATAAACATGGTATAAAAAACACCAGGCTGTATCCCTGTTATTGTACCGCCGCCTACTGCTGTGGAAATATACAACGGACTGTTTAAAAGATACTGATAGAACATACCATATGCATCTGTAGCCTTTGCACCATTAAGAAGCAAATGATAGCCAACATTTTTTTCAGAAACCTGCAGAACGCTTGTGTTTAAATAATAAACAGGCCCATTAGTAGTATTTTTTACACTTGCAACTTTAGGTATCTGATTATACTCCTGGTTACCAGCTGCATAAACTACATTATCCTGATACCGGATATATTCACCTCCATAAGTTTCTGTAATACCCGGACCACCCAGATTATTTAATTCTCCGTTAGGTGTTAACACTGTATGTAGATATAAAAGCCTTAAAATACGTCCTTGTGCTATAGACCCGGAAACTACGGTAGTAGTGCCAGGCGCCGTATAAGTAAAAGAACTTAATGCACTGCTATAATCATATCCTAATGATCTTAAAAAAGCGTCAGACATCATAAACAGAGTAACTTTTACACTTGGGTTGATGATGATATATTTTAAACCTAAATCCAGTGCCCTTGTCATCAGGGTATAATTTGGATCCAGATAAGGCCGTGCATAAACAGAGTTAAATACATTAGCCAACTGAACTTTATTTGTGCCATAGAAAAAGCCGTTACTGCAAATCATTTTATCAGTTACGTCAACATTTGCATCAAACCTGGCGGGTTCTCCCTGCACGTTACTTGTTGTACTAAATTTACTTGGCCACACAGTAGTTTGCCACATATGGGCATTTAACAGATCAGTAATAATGCTGGTTGGAAGCTTATCAATTGTCTTGTAGTTTTCCAGAATTACAGTGTTCAAGTAATTATTTAAAACCGTATTGTTAGGAACGAACAGACTATAGCCGTCTGATTGGCCATCATTATCCTGAAGCTTTAAATAGTTTTCGTTATTAAGAGAATAGCCCAAAAGTGGATTATATTGCTTAATTGCTACCTGCCCAGTAGAACCTGTTAAAACCTGATAACGATGTGTTGCATCAGAATTAATAGTGTAGCTAACCATATATTTTTCGTAAAGCTGCTGAAAAACACTATAATTAGCATTGGAAGATAAATATTGCTCTAAACTTGGAAGTGGCAATGTAACGCGATTAACTTCATGTATCACGCCATTTTCGGCTACTACATTTTTGTTTACAACAGCACCTCCTGCTACGTTAAAACCAGTATAGGTAATTTTAGGATAAAAATAATTATAATCAGTAGCTGTTAAATTTCTTGCCGCAAAAAAAGTACTGTAGAAATAGGGAATATACTTGTTGTTATTATCGCCAAAAGTATAAAGTGGACCATTACGGTTAGAAGATAAAGAATTACCTGTTGGCGAGTTTGCATTTGCATAAACGTCATCATAATAAGTAGTTCTTCTTTTAAAAGCACTATTTGCTACCCATCCTAAAGTTGTATTTTGAAAATCTGCAATATGATCTGTTTGAAAAGCATTGTAAACCAAAGAATAAGTAACTATTTTTCTGGCTGCAACCGAATCAACTTGAGCAATACCTGTAATATTATTATCTGTAAAGTATTGTTTAAACGCATCATCATTTGGCGCAAACATAGTCCAGTAACCCGCATTACTTAAAGTGTTTTTATAACCTGCTTTATCAATACAAGTCAGCAAACTGGTAAAGTTACCTTTGGCCTGCAATTGTTGGTAAATAGCAGGTGCCAGATTATCCGGGCGACCATAAAAATCATCAAAAGCTTGCTTCCTGCAACTGGTAATCAACAGCAAAAACGAAAATAACAAGAAAAGTTGCTGTATATGTTTATTCATATTCTTTATTCTATTTAAGGGTAGTCTGAATATATCTATTAAAAAAAAAGGACATTAAAAAACCTATAAAAGCAAATAATTCGTATTTACTGCAATTACAAAATCAGGTTGGCAAACTGTTGAATTTTGTTCCCCGATATTAAAATTGATATAGATTATAATTGGATCAGCAATGAAATGCTTTGTTTATCAGCAATAAAACAAGCAAAAAGCATATTCTAAAAAGAAGCTATTTTGCTACCGATCTCTTGTAAAACATCGGCAAAAACGTATCTGTTGAAAAGAAAAGTAAAAATTTTGTTTTCATAAAAGGTTGATTCAGGTGTGATAACAATTGCTGCCAAGTGACTTAGACTGTTAACAATAATTGGTTTATGATACGAACCTACCAGATCATACGTTGCCTTGCAACCTGTAGCATCCTGCATATATTTTCGTAACGTTTGTAAAAATATTAAGCCTTATAATTTTATTAATATTTGGTAGCTATCCTTGTAAAATTGATAAGGTTAGTTTTTAAAAGTTAAACTATCTATATTATGCTTGCTAAATTATTTTTATATAAAAGATTGTTTTTATGGTTTTTCTTAGAGTCTTGATTGCATAATCTTTGGTATAAAAAATAATTTTTTAACTTCGGATATTCCAAATAATACTTCCATGTATAATCTTATTACTCGGCCAATAAGTATTTTAATGATACTTGCTTTAGCCTTCAATTCCTGCAAACAAGCAGGAGACAAAAATCAAAACCTGCAGAATAGTAAAGCTGCTAATCGCGATTGGTGGAAAAAAGCAGTGGTTTATCAGATCTATCCAAGAAGTTTTAAAGATAGTAACGGTGATGGCGTCGGCGATTTAAACGGCATTACTTCTAAGTTAGATTATATCAAAAGTCTTGGTATTAATACCATTTGGCTTAATCCAGTTTATTCTTCCCCAAATACCGACAATGGTTACGATGTAAGCGATTACCGCAACATTATGAAAGAGTTTGGTACGATGGCAGATTTTGATATCATGCTGAAAGGAATGCACGAGCGCGGTATTAAACTAGTGATGGATTTGGTTGTAAACCACAGCAGTAACGAGCACGAATGGTTTAAACAGTCCCGCAGCTCGCGCACAAATCCTTACCGCAATTATTACCACTGGTGGAATGCAGAACGCGGTAAACCTACACCACGCTACAGTTTGTTTGATGTTAACCACGATGCCTGGAAATATGATTCTTTAACCAATGCTTATTATTTGCATTATTTTTCCATCCAGCAACCGGATTTGAATTGGGAGAATCCAAAAGTGCGCCAGGAAGTGTATAATGTTATGAAATTTTGGGCGGATAAAGGTATTGATGGTTTCCGGATGGATGCTTTTCAGTTTGCTGCAAAGGATACCACTTTTCCAAAATTTGCAGTTAACGGACAAAATTTTATGAAGTATTATGCAATCGGTCCGCATCTTCATGATTACTTACAAGAGATGAACCGCGAAGTTTATAGCAAATACAATTTAATGAGTGTAGCCGAAGGTGCCGGAAACTCTTTGCAAGATGCACATGATATGGTTGATGCAGACCGGCACGAATTGAATATGGCTTACGCATTTGATGCCGTTGATATGGCACACACAAACGGTTACAGTTTGCTAAAATTTAAACAGTTATTTAGCCGTTGGGACAGTGCATTTGCCAAAAAAGGCTGGTTATCTATTTTTCTTGCCAATCATGATCAGGCCAGACTGGTTAGCAGATACGGAAATGACAGTGAGGCTTTCAGGACGGTTTCTTCTAAAATGCTTAACACTTTTTTGTTGACCATGCGTGGCACACCTTATGTTTACAATGGTGATGAATTAGGAATGACGAACGCCGGTTTTACTAAAATTAAGCAGTACAACGATGTAGCACTGTTAAACGAGTATCAGCATTTGAAAGAAACCGGCGGAGATTTAAACAAACTTTTGCAATCGGCAGCAATAGAAAACCGGGACAACGGCCGCACGCCTTTTCAATGGGAAAACGCTGCAAATGCAGGTTTTACAACCGGCAAGCCCTGGCTTAATATCAACCCAAATTACAAAACAATTAATGCAGCCCAGGAAAATAAAGATACAAACAGTATTCTTAATTACTTTAAAAAAGCAGTTAAACTACGCAATGATAATCCGGCCTTAGTGTACGGGAAATATACTTTACTGGATAAAAATAATCCGAATGTATACGCTTATACCCGCGAATGGGAAGGAAAAACGATACTCGTTCTGCTTAACTTTAAAAGCAAAGCAGCTACTGTAAATACCGGCATTGATTTAAGCAAGGCAAAGGTTTTATTAGGAAACAATCCTTCACCATCAAAAAGTTCTCAGTTACAAGCTTATGAAGCTGTAGTTTATCAATTGTAAAACTGTAATTTTTAGGTTAGCATCTAAATTAACTTATTCTGTTTAACAGAAATCATCAATGCTTCTTTTAGCAATATAATTTTGTAATTGGAAATTGATCTGGTGCTGTTTTTATGCCGATAAAAACAGCACCAACTTTCCGGCTAATGTTAAAATAGCTTTTTAAATTTGGACGTAAACCAAGCGCAGCCTAAAATTTAACCGATAATGATTAAAAAGCTTTTTACAGTGTTACTACTTCTTGTGGTAGTTAACGCTTCGGCGCAGCAACTTTCGCCGGCACAACTTTTTCCGGGTTTATTCGAGGCCGTACAACTTTCAGGGATTTATCCTGATAATAAAACCTTTGTTGATGCTACACCGAAGCAAGATCCAACCGCTATTATGAAAGCTTATAATCAGCAAAAAAACAAGCCTGACTTCGACCTAAAACAGTTTGTTGATGCTTACTTTAATGCTCCGGGCAGTGGCAGCCGCAATTTTAAAAGTGACATCAGCGCTGGCATCCGAGAGCATATTGATACGCTTTGGCAGGTGCTTTACCGTCAGCACGATACGGTTTCCAAAGGTTCCTTGCTTCTTTTACCACATAATTTTATCGTTCCCGGGGGCCGTTTCCGCGAAACCTATTATTGGGACAGCTATTTTACGATGCTGGGTTTGCAGGAGAGCCACAAGACGCAGCTGATCCGCGATATGGTTGATAATTTTGCTTATATGCTTGATCATTACGGCCATATCCCAAATGGTACGCGCACTTATTATTTGAGCCGAAGTCAGCCGCCGTTTTTCTCGATGATGCTTGATTTGTTGGCAAAAGATGAAGGCGAAAAAACTTATGTAAAATATCAGCCCCAACTGCTTAAAGAATACGCTTATTTTATGCAAGGCGTATCAAATTTGAAAGTTGGAGAAGCTTATAAATTGGCTGTACGAATGCCGCAAGGCGAATTACTGAACCGTTATTGGGATGACAGGGACCAGCCGCGGGAAGAATCGTACAAAGAAGATGTAGCATCTGGCAAACTAACCAAGCAAAATTTATCCATTTTTTACCGCAATATTCGTGCGGCGGCAGCCTCCGGCTGGGATTTTAGCAGTCGCTGGTTTGATGATTCGCAAAAGCTTTCCAGCATACAAACGATTGATATTATCCCAGTTGATTTGAATTGCTTATTGTATCACCTGGAAAATACAATTGCTCGTTCTTATGGTTTACAAGGCAACAAAGGCAAGCAAAATTTTTACCTGCTAAAAGCAGCACAGCGCAAAAGAGCCATTCTTAAATATTGCTGGAACGAAAAAGCGGGCTGGTTTTTAGATTATAATTGGCAGCAAAAAAAGCAATCGCCGGTAGAAACGCTGGCCGGAGTTTTTCCGCTAGAATTTGAAATTGCTACAAAACAGCAAGCCATTCTGGTATCTAAAAAATTGGAAAATGTTTTTTTAAAACCCGGCGGATTGGTTACTACCAGCAACCGCACAGGCCAGCAGTGGGACGCGCCAAATGCTTGGGCACCGCTGCAATATATGGCGATTGACGGTCTGGCAAAATACCAGCAGGATGACTTGGCCCGAAACATTGCCATACGCTGGATCGAAACCAACACCCGCGTATTTAAAGAAACCGGCAAACTGATGGAAAAATATAACGTACTGGACACGCAGTTGAAAGCCGGCGGCGGTGAATATCCGTTGCAGGATGGTTTCGGCTGGACGAATGGCGTTTTGTTGAATTTAATGAATAGATATCAGAGCAAGTGATACTGTTTTTATCAGGTAATTTTGGGGCATAATATGATCTAAAGTTTATGGCGATATAAAACAGCATTTGCATTTATAATCGATCTGACCTGAAAGTTTACTTAAATAAATTCTAACAATATGGAATATGAATTAAGGCCTTTTTGGAGTAGATTTTTCACATTAGACGAAAAGTTTGGCCTGTTTTTAATCCTAATTGTTTGCGTTCCAAGATTTTTATTGGTGTTGCAGGCAAATGTTGTTGGAAACTACAGTGCTATAGGCATGATTATGATAGCATCTGCTACTGCGCCATTCCTATTTTTGACTCGATACGGCCAAGAAAAAATCGGGATTATCAAGCCGAAAAGATATGATCAGCTTATGAT
Organism: Janthinobacterium lividum; assembly: GCA_050955045.1. Lineage (GTDB taxonomy): Bacteria > Bacteroidota > Bacteroidia > Sphingobacteriales > Sphingobacteriaceae > Mucilaginibacter_A. Next base: position 452,059 of record JBPBQV010000001.1, read on the forward strand.
AGGTTTTTTTATCGGCCTTTTATTTAGTTTCTTGCTTTTCTACATCGGGAAGATTTTTTTTGGAAATACTTACCAGAACTGGTATAATTATATTGGAAGATCTTATCAAATATCGCCGCGGCTAAACGGACATGATAAAGCAATTTTATTTGCTGTGATGGCTTCAACTGGTATGGTTTTTAGCCCTGTTGGTGAAGAGCTTTTTTTCAGAGGAATTGTACATGCAAGCTTTACTAAATATTTAGGCGACAAAAAATCTTCCCTGATTGATAGTTCGGCATTCGCGCTGACTCATATTTCTCATTTTGGCCTGGTTTATATAACAGGTGTATGGAAGTTATTATTCCTTCCTACACTGATCTGGGTTGCTGCTATGTTCTTGGTTAGCATGATTTTTTTTCGAATCAAAAAGCAATCGGGTTCTATCTGGGGAGCTGTTATTTGTCATGCAGGATTTAACTTAGGAATGATTTATTGTATATTTTATTTGCTCTAATTCCGGATTCTCGCTGGTTGGTATTTGTAATCCTACACCTTAGAGCTATGGTTTTTCAATCTTAAAAAACCATCGATAAAAACAGCATCACTTATTCATCACCAGCTTAGTAGCCACCAGATCTCCTACTTTCTTACCATATTCATGCGCTACCATGCAGGAATTATGAAAATGTAATCCGCCGTAAAAACGTGCCCAATTATTTTCTTGTGCAGCCGCCCTGAAAGACGGAAACGACCGACTTTTGATGCCAAACTCATTCTCGCTGGAATCTACATAAGCAATATTGTCGCCAAAAACACTCGTTAATGCTTCTGCTGCTGCGGAGGAAATGGTAGAATGGCCGCAAGTATATTCAGGAAAAGGTGGTGTTTGCAAGGTTGGCCGCCAGTCTGCATCAATAAATTTATTGATAACTGTTTCGGGCCGAACTGTATTATAATGATACTTAGCATCCCAGCATTCTATAAACCCATCGAACAGCGCAATGGAAGTTTTGGCAAAAGCGCAAACTGTTTTATCAAAATCAGCTTTGGATTGTTTGGCACTAATGCCAACAATACTCATCCAGTGGCCCGGCGGCGAAAACTTTTTGGTACCAAACTGCACATGTCCCATCACATTCAATTTAAACGGATTATCATCCCAAAAATTGGCAATATGCAACTGCTCCGGCGTTAAATGGTCTCCTGCGTTTTTAATTTTCATTACCTCCTGATAATAAGGACTATTCTTATCCTTCATATTATAAACCGGCGGCGGCGGCACCCGAAATTGTGAAGCACTATCCATCACCATCGGCCGGATGGTGTTCCAATGCGGCTCCATCGCTTCGGCATACATCGGCGGCGTAGGTACCCATCGGCCTTCTGTATTATCAATAGCGTACTTTGATGCACTTCTGGTTTTCAAATAGTTATCCTCTTTACTCCAAACTAAAATTGCTGCTCCTACTTTTTTGGCATAAGCTTCTGAAGCTATTTTCATTTCCTCCGGCATACCTTTGCTGCTGGCCATCAGTTTCAAACTATCAGTGTAATATTTCAGGCTTCCTGCGGGAAAAGTAACCGCTTCTCCAACCTGACAAAAAGCTAATAAAGCTGCGTATGGATAACAAATCGCGCTGTCTTTTCCAGGTTTTGGCACAGCTTTTAAACCATTGATCTGTCCGGCCAACGATTGATAATGCTTTGAATTTCCGGCAGCAACTACTTCATAACCAGCAATATTCGCGTAAGCATAATTCCGCGAAGCAATGACAGGCGTAAAATTATTGCCCATCACCACATCGTTCAGCTCGTGTACGGTTTGAGAATACAAAGCTGGATTATCAAAAAAAATTTGGTAAGCCGTATTTTTTTGGCAAGAAGTAAGTCCCAAACTTATTACCAATAACAACAGCAAAATTTGTCTCATAAAAGAAGTATGTTTTAAAATAACTAAATCTTCAATTTAATTATTTTACCCTGTACGTTTGATGATTTGGACCGATGCCTGTAAGCGTAACTGATTTCCAGTGAGAAGGCAGTTTGCTTTTGATTTGTGTGATGCCATTTGGTGTGATATCCAATCCACCAAAACCCATTAGTAAACTTTGTAAAATCCCGCCTGCACCCGTTGCAAAATACGGATTTGTGCCGCCTTTTGTCTCTGCAATTACGCGGAAAGGCGGTACCAGATTTGGTTCATAAGATTCTTTAAACCAATGATATGCTTTTTCACCATTACCCAAACGCGAATATAACAAAGCAAAAATTGCCTGCGTCATCGCCGGCGTTCCTTCATTCGGAATCCGTGTTTCGTAGTAAGCTAAATCCTTTTTGATCTGTGCAGGATCAGTAATTGTTTTTAGCGGATAAGCCAGCAGATTGACATCGCCTTGTTTGATTCCTTCGCCGTGATAACTCGCATGTTCCTGCGTTACACCATTTGTCAATTTTAAAATCGGAATATTTTGCGCTACCAAAGCCCAATCTGCATTAGCTTGGATACCCAATAACTTAGCTGCCGCCGCTGCATTTTGAAGGTTTACTTTTGCTGCTGCGTTTGTAAATGCATTGTTATCTACATTTTCCGCCCATTCATCTGCAGCAACCACATTTTTAATGTCGAAATGCCCGGCACCGTTCCGTTCTACCCGGCTTGCCCAGAAGTCAGCACAAGCAGAAATGACTGGCCAGCCCCGTTCGCGCAGCCAGGTTTTATCCTGCGTTACACAGTAATAATTCCAGGCCGCGTTGGCTACATCCGCAGTAATATGGTGTTCAAACGGACCGCTTAAAGCCCAAACCGGCGTTTCTTCTACACCTGTTCCGGCACTTTCCCAGGGATACATTGCACCTTTAAAACCATGCGAAAACGCATTTTTACGCGCAGCTTCCAATCTTTCAAAGCGATATTCGACCAGTGATTTTGCAATTTCCGGATGCAAAACAAGCAATGCCGGATACATCCAGACTTCGGTGTCCCAAAAAACATGTCCATTATAACCCAAACCTGAAAGCCCCATCGGCGATGGCGAAAAAGCAGTTCCGGAACGCGAAAACGAATACAAATGGTACAACATGCTGTGGATATCCTGCTGTGCCTGTGCATCGCCTTCAATTTTAATATCACTTTTCCACAATTCATCCCAAGCCTGGTTATGAAATTTCAGCAAGCGGTCATGACCTTCCAAACGGGCAAAAATGGTTAAACGTTCCACTTCGTTCAGCGGATCATCATGATGCGCAGAAGTAATGGAAGAACCAATCACCGAAAAAGTATAAGCTTCGCCAGCTTTCAGGTTTTTGCTGAACTTCATCAGGTGCATGTTGCTGTCCCACATTTCGTGGATTACACTCGGTTCCTGCCCATGTGGTTCGCCAAACAAAAAACTCGTGGAAGCACATAATTGTAATTTCCCTGTCGGGCTTTTTGCGGTAGATGTAAGCAGCTTGAGCGTTACATGCGGTCGGTCGATTTCGTTGTAATAATTCTGAACCTCGCGCAACGCATCCGGCGCTTCCATTACGCTTGCCGGTGTAATCGTGATGTCCTTTTTGGCTGTGATCGAAATATCCATTAAAACCGTAAACGGCAACTGGCGCAACGAATAATAGGTGTATTTGATCGTGGCCTCATCACCATAAGAAAAAGTAGTGGTAAAAGAAGCATGTTGCATATCCAGCTCCTGTTTCATATTGCTGGCAGATTTGGTATCCAAACGTTTACCGTTAATATCCAGATGCATATTCAGCAGGTTGAAACTGTTTAAGAAGTTGCTGACACGGCCGCGCCCATACTGATCATAAACGCCGGCGAGCACCACGTTTTTTACCTGAAAAGGTTCCGGAGAAGAGACAATTCCGATCATACCGTTGGCAACCGTAGCGCCAAAATAATTTGCCGGATCAATTCTATCTGCAGAAATATGCCAGGCATCCTGCGCTTTTGCTTGAAAAAGACAACAAAAAATACCCGATAAAAACAGTATCAGCTTTTTTTTCATGGTTTGGATTTAGGTTTTGAACGAAAAAATTCGATTCCTTCGTTATTTCTGGCGACGGCGTAAATATAGCCGTTTTTAGTCTTGATTTTTTTGATGTCACGCACTTCTCCACGCAGCAAAAAACCATTATTTTCCGAGGAAAAAGTTTGAAAATTCCGGTTACCAGCGTTGATTAAAACGTTGCCAAAATCCGCATCGTATCGGCCTTCATAAGGCAAAACGCCGTAAAAATTTCCGGCTGCAAGCACATCTTTTTTACCATCTTCATTAACGTCATCGGCCTGCAAAGCAAACAAAGGTGCTACTTGTGCCGACGACGGAAACGCTTTGAACTCAAAATTGCCAGCTCCTTTATTATAAAAAATGCCTGAGGTAAACGAATTGACCGTCAATACTTTATTAACATCCAATGAATCGCCAAATAATTCTTGTACCGTTTTTCCGGCAAAATCATGATAGTACAAAAATTTCTTTTTAAGCAGCGGCACTTGCTTTTCAATTTCACCTTTTCCTAAAAAAGTATAATCTTTTTGATTGATGCTGTAAGTAAGCAAAGGATCGATAATTCCATTTTTATCCAAATCGGACAAGTACAATTTTACCGGATTTTCTACTGTTGGTTTTAGCTTGGAATTCCAGCCATAATTGCCAGCGATGATATCCACTTTTCCGTCGCCGTCCATATCCGCAAGCGCAATTTTTTGCCACCAACCTGATAACTGATCCATTTGTGCCGAATGTTGCGGCACCAGTTTCCCTTTTTGGTTGATAAAAAATTTTGCCGGCATCCATTCTCCGGCAACAACCAGATCTGGCCAGCTATCATTATTTAAATCTGCAAAATCAGCAGAACGAATCATTCCTGCATTTTTAAGTCCGGCCGGAATTGCTATTTGATGGAAATTGCCTCGGCCATCGTTCATTAAAAGATAAGATTCCGGAATTTTACCAAACGCGTACGCATCAGGTGCACCGGCTACAAAAATATCAGGAAAGCCATTGTGATTTACATCAGCAACTGCAACAGCAGCTTTATTTACTTTGATGGATGGAATAGAATTTGAACGTTTGAAATTTCCTTTTCCATCATTTAAATATAAGCGATCTGCCAGTCCCGGCGAACCATTTGGCAATTCGTTTCCGCCACTAACAACATACAAATCCGGATTACCGTCCTGATTTACATCGATAAAAACAGCATCCACACTTTCGCTTGCTGCATCTGCCAAAAAAACTGACTGAACTGATTCTTTGAAACCACCATTTTTTTGCTGGATAAACAAAGCTCCGGCTTGCCTTTTCGCGCCGCAGACGTAAAAATCATCCAGGCCGTCGTTGTTTATATCTGCAACGGCCATTCGCGGACCTTCCGTAGAAAGCATGTGTGGAATAAGCGGTTGCATATTAAAATCAACGAAATTGTTTTCCTGATGCTTCCAAACCATTTTTTGGGTTGAAGTTGTATTTTCAAACAAAAACGGTTTTGGTGGGAAGAATGAATGTTGATCGAATTTTCCCAAAGCATTTTTTTGGTTGATGTTGAGCAACTGATTTGCTTTTACATTTTTAATAATCTGATAAGTCTGGTTTGGCCAAACGATTAACAAACTATCTGCTTTTTGAATTTTATTCAGTCCAAAATGCAGTTTTGGTTCCACCGAAGATTGAAAGCCCCGCGTTAACATTAGCTGTTCATACTGCATTTGTTTTCCGCAAAAAAGGTATGCTTTGGCACCAATTCCAAAATGATTATCGGGATTGCCAGTAAACTTTATGCTGAGGTAGTTGCTGCTTTTATCGGTGTTTTTATAGATGCAGGCTTCGTGGTTCAGGTTATTGGTGATCAAATCCAGATGGCCGCTATTGTTCAAATCCGCATAAGCTGCACCATTGGAAAGCATGGCATCTTTTATTCCCCAGATACTGCTTTTATCGGTAAATTTTTCGCTTTGCGTTCCTTTAAAAATAAAACTATGCGCTTCGCCTGTTGGCATTTTATCCAAAACCAAACTATCGGATTGATGGCCGCTCATCAACGCTGCCTGGACAGATAAATCAGAAATATAGCTGATATAGTCCATATCCGTTGGCCGCCGTTTGATGCCGTTTGCGATAAATAAATCCTTAATGCCGTCGTTATCAAAATCAGCCATTAATGGGCTCCAGCTCCAATCCGTAGCCGCAACGCCGTCCATCAAAGCCACATCGCTGAAAGCTTCGCCGTTGCCAAGATTTTTTTGCAGGCAATTGCGCGAATACTGATTCTGAAATCCGCCGTTTACAATTTTGTATTTATACTGATCGTAGGTTTCGTCGCCACCGTAAGTTTTTAAGATATTTTCTTCTGCCGGAAGCATATCAGCAGTAAAAATATCCAACTGACCGTCGTTGTTAAAATCAGCCATATCGTTGCCCATGCTAAAACGGCTGTAATGGTTAAAATGCTTTGCGCCTGCTTCGGTAAATGTGCCGTTGTGGTTGTTGATGTAGTAATAATCATTCTCGTGGAAATCATTTCCCACGTAAATATCTTCCCAGCCGTCGTTGTTTAAATCTCCAACGGCAACACCCAAACCGTAACCTAACGCGCTGCTGTAAATGCCAGACTTTAAGGTTGCATCTACAAAATGGCCTTTTTGATTGAGATATAATTTGCTGCCAGCCAGCTGATTAACTTTTCTGCGCGAACTGGTATCGCCGTAAGTTTCTACCGAGTGGTTGGATTGATTGAGTAAAAAGCAATCCAGCTTTCCGTCATGATTGTAATCAAAAAAAACTGCTTGTGTAGAATAACCGGAAAAATCCAAACCAAATTCTGCTGATTTTTCCGAAAAAGTGCCATCATGATTATTGATATATAATAAACTATGGCCTTTCAGATTTAGTTTTCCTGCAACAGCGCAAACATAAATATCCAACCAGCCATCATTGTTTACATCAGCCATAGTTACGCCTGTACACCAATCGGCAGAACCATTTACGCCAGCTTTTTGTGTGATGTCAGTGAACTGATAATTGCCTTTATTCAGATATAATTTGTTGCCGCCTTTTTTATTTGCCGTAAAAAACAGATCGGGCAAACCATCATTGTTGATATCTCCAACCGCCACGCCGCCGCCATTGTAGAAATACAAATATTGCAGCATGCCCGGTGCATCGTTATCGGTTAGTTTGTTGTTAAAAGTAACATGGGTTTGGGTTGAATTGAGCAGCTGAAAAAGCGGCTTTTCCAGTTGCCTTTTCTGACAGGAAACGAAAATCAGACAGTTTAATCCCCCCAAAAAAAGTAGCTTTTTAATGAAAATACGCGGAAAATTTTGAATGATCGGAAACAAGATTTAATCTAATTTTTAAGAAAACCATGCAGCATTTTAAACATTGTGTACCTGAAAATTTCGGTTTATAATCAACTTTAAATGTATAATTTTTTTGATTGGCGATACTTCTTTTACTGCATAAAAATTAAGGCCACCAATTTTTTATTGCTAAAAGAAGCATGTACTTTTAACACCCGACTATTGCCATCCTGAATGAAGAAAATACTTGTTTTTATTGTACTGATACTGGCTGTTGCTTTGGTTTGTCTGATCCCGTTCAAGCAGCAAAAAATGATCAATATTAAAGTTCAATATTTCATTGCCTTGCAACAATTGCTTCAACCCGAAAACTGGAGAAAGTGGCAGCCGGAAATAAAACAAGCCTGGGAAAAAGATTCGGTACAGGTAAAATTAACCAAAAACAAACTAAAAAAAACTTTCACTTATGCAGCCCCAAAAATTTTGTTGCTGGTAAACAACGAACAAGGATTTGCTTTTAATATTTTAAAGGATATTTATGGTAAAGTTAACTCTTACACTTACATTGCTATACCAAAACTTATTGATAATACAGCAAATATTATTGTAGTTACCAGAACTAGTATAGTTAAACTACTTTATGAGTTTTTCATTAATAATTCAACCCAAACAGATATTATTTCCTTAAAAAACTATTTGGAAGATCCGCGCCAGTATTATGGCTTTGATATCAGGCGTACCATGGTTACCGACAGTAACATAGTAGTTGAAAAAAAGAGGATTTTAGTCAAAAATAAATCTTTGGAAATTGCGCAGACCGAGCAAGATTTAAAGGCTTATATCCAACAGCAAAACCTCAAAATTGTACAGCCTGTTATTGCAGATATCCGCAATATCGGCCAAGATTCGCTACGGTTGATGATTGGTTTGCCCATTAATAAACAAACTGTTTCCGGCGGAAAAATCCAGTTTATGCACCAGCCACCGCACGGGCACATGCTAATCGGATTTTATAACGGAAGATATGGCGGCAGGCAAAAGCTTTATCTGGCGATGAAAACCTATATCGCCGATCATAATTTATCTTCTCCGGAGGATGCTTACGAGAAGTATCTGGACAATAAAATACCTGTAAGCGATACGAGCTGGGTACGCTTACAGGTAAACTTTCCTATTTTTTAGGCTGCGTAAATATTTGCAGCGCATCATTGTTTCGGGCGATGACAATGCTGGTGCCGCTTTTGGTTTTGATGGATTTTATGTCGCGTACTTCTCCTTTGATAAAAATACCGCTGACTGATGGCTGCACATAAGTAAAACCATGTTGTGGATTACCTAAAAAGGTAGTGCCGTAACTGGCATCGTAACGGCCCACTTCGGGTTTCAGGCCGTAAAAGTTTCCGCCCAAAACCAGATCGGGGATATTATCGTGATTGACATCCGTTACCAAAACACTGAAAACCGGCGAAAGCTGACTTTGTACCGGCAACGGCTGCATGTTAAACCGGCCTTCTCCCTGATTATAAAACACACAAGTTTGGGTTTGATCGACAGTTAAAACGGATGCTTTTTCTAATTCTTCCGGGGTAAAAACAGCATCAATCCCTTTGCCTGCATAAGCATCATAACGCAAAATTTTCTTTTTGAGGTAAGGCAACTGCTTTAGCAAATCATCATGCAAGTTGAAAATATAAGGTTTGCCATCGGTTTTATAATAAACCGGGATGGATTCGCTTTGACCGTTTCCATCAAAATCAGCAACATATAGTTTTGCCGGATGATTTACATTGGCCTGAATCTTAGAATTCAAACCATTGTTGCCGGCAATTAAATCTATTTTTCCATCGCCGTTCAAATCGCCTACACTCAGACAATTCCACCAGCCGAAAGAGTTGGCGATTTCTGCTGTTTTCAGGAGTTTACCATTTACATATTTCAAGATCGTGACCGGCATCCAATCACCCACAATTACCAACGCGTTTTTCCCGGAGCCATCCAAATCCACCCATTGCGCATCGGTAACCATACCTAACTTTTGCAGTTGCGGAGCGATACTGGCTGTTACATCTGTAAAATTTCCCTTGCCATCATTTCTGAATAATTTGCTTGTCGGGATAACGCCATATGAACCAGGAATGCTCCTTCCACCAATAAATAAATCGCCATTGTTACTGTTCATCCGCACACAGGAAGCATTGATGGAAAGCAACGGCCAGCCTTTAAACTGCCGCAAAAAATTGCTTTTACCATCGTTGATATATAAGCGGGAAACCAAATTGAGCGAGCCTTCATGTTCCTGATTACCACCGGAAACAACGATCAAATCCTGATCGCCATCATGGTCTGCATCTAAAAACAACGCGCCAATATCTTCACTTAATTTATCCTGCTCAAAAGCAAATTCTTTTTTCGGAATAAATGTTCCGTTGGGCTGCTGGATGAATAGTTTTGCCGTATCATCAATCGCGCCGCCCATAAAAAAATCATCCAAACCATCGCCGTTCACATCAGCAACGGCCAGTTTCGGTCCTTCGGTAGAGAGCATTTTCGGGATCAATCGTTGCTCATCAAAATCCTTGTAATCGTTTTCTTTGTGGGTGATATCGCCACTGATTACTTCGGCCGTACTGTTTTTATAGTATGTTTTTAAGCGTGTTGTTTTGGGATGAAATTGTTGATCAGCATTTTTCTGAAGCAGTTTTAAAGTCGAATTAATCTTCACATTTTGCAAAATCTGCATCTTCAAATCCGGCCATACTATTTTTACACTATCAATTTTAGTGTTCTTGCCAATACCAAAGTTCAATACCGGCTCCGAGCTGCTTTCAAAACCGCGTACTGGCATTTGCTCAATCAGCTGTTGATTATTTTTGGTGTAAACCGTTACTTTCGCACCAATGCCAAAAGTATTTTTACCGTTGCCCTGCAACTGCACTTTCAAAAAATGCGCTTTTATTTTCTCGGAGGATGTATTTCGGTAAATAAAAGCAGTACCGTTTTCATTGTTTACCACCAGGTCCAGATCACCGTCGCCATCCAGATCGCCATAAGCCGCACCATTGCTGAATGTTGGTGTATTTAAGCCCAAAGCTTCCGTTTCGTTTTTAAACTGCAGGTTTTTCTGGTTGATGAAACCATAATTGGGAATTGGTGTCGATGGCATTTTATCTAAAAAAGCCTTCATTTTAAAGCCGCCTTTTTTAGCCATGTTCATCGCTTCTTCACTGCTGAAATAAGCCAGAAAATCCTGGTTCGTTAAATCCTTGCTGATGCCGTTGCTTACGTAAATATCCTTCCAGCCGTCGTTGTTAAAATCGAAACAAAGCGCGCCCCAGCTCCAATCGGTCGCGTTTACACCTGCCAGGCAGGCAATATCGCTGAACGTGCCGTCGCCATTATTTAACTGCAAACAATTGCTGGTAAACTGATGATGGAAATCACTCTGTAATTTAGCGTTGTACACATCATAATCATCAAACTTGGTGGTGGTTTTGAGGCGATAATCGCTTTCGGGCAGCATGTCCGTAGTAAAAACGTCCAGTAAGCCGTCATTGTTGATGTCCGCCATATCTGATCCCATAGACGACATGCTCATGTGACCCATTGCATCGTTGCTGTTTTCTTTAAAAGTGCCGTTGTGTTTGTTAAGATACAAGTAATCGTGCTCAAAAAAATCATTGGAAACGTACAGATCATCCCAGCCGGTATTGTTGATATCACCAGCTGCAATGCCTAAGCCGAAACCGATTTCGCTACCATAAATTCCTGCCTTTGCGCTGATGTCTGTAAATTTTCCGTTGTCATTCCGGTACAAACGATCACCGTTTTTCGGATCGCGTGTATTACGCAGATTTTTGTTATAACCAAAACTCCCGATTGGGCGGTAACTGTTGTTTAGCATAAAACAATCAAGATTGCCATCGTGGTCAAAATCAAAAAAGATAGCTTGAGTTGATAAACCTTTATCGTCCAAACCGTATTGCGCAGCTTCTTCCTTAAAAGTGCCATCTTTTTGATTGATGTACAGTTCATTTGCCCGCTCAGCCTCCGTGGTTCCACTGCTGTTACAAACGTAAATATCCAGCCAGCCATCTCCATTAATATCTACCATAGAAGTGCCGGTATGCCATCGGTGTGCTCCTTTTATGCCTGCTTTTTCAGTAACATCTTTAAATTTCCAATTGCCCTGGTTGAGGTATAATTTACAGCTTCCCTGGTTGGCAGTAAAAAACACATCCGGCTTGCCGTCGTTATTTACATCGCCAATGGCCACGCCGCCGCCGTTGTAATAATTGCGGTAATTAAACACGTTGAAATTATCATTATCAGTTACTTTGTTGTTAAAACTGATCCCAGTTTGTGCGGCCGGCATCATTTTAAATAAAGCATCTTCAGGAATAATTTTTTTTTTATGCTGACAGGAAACAAAAAAAACAGGCAGTAAAAGAAGTATAATGCTTTTGGCGCGAATGCTCATGAAAACAAATATAACAAAGCTAAAAATGGAGCAGTAAATTAATACTGCTCCATTTTTGATTATAATTGAAAGGTTAATTAAGTATTAATAACCAGTATTTTGTACCAGGTTTTTATTTTTTTGAATTGCTGTTTGTGGAATTGGAAACAATCGGCTGTGAGTGTCCACATCAGCTGCTTTAAACTGTTTCTTATCTCCAAAATGGCCAAAACGGATCAAATCCTGACGTCTCCATCCTTCCCACACAAACTCACGGCCACGTTCTGCCAAGATACTATCTAATGCAAATGCAGTTGATGTAAAGTTTGCCATACCAGCTCTTATTCTTACCGGTGCAGTATAAGTTAAGGCACCTGTGGGACTACCTAAACGATATAAACATTCAGCTTTCATTAACAATACATCAGAATAACGCATTAATGCATAATCAGCATCCTGACTTTGAAAACCAGGTGTGATTTGCCATTTCTGTTGGCGAACACCATCACGTTCAGAAGCGGTATAGAGATTTGAAATCTGTGGTCTGAAATTTAATGCCAGTGAACTATCACTACCCCGAGTTGTTAATGGAGTTACGCCATCTGCTGCATATTGTTGTCCGGCTTGCCAACCAGCTTTACGTTTGTCGGCATTGTTAAAAGTACTGTAATAGTCAGCATTGGTCGTAAAACCGTTCCATGGGCCACCCGTACTGCTAAAATTATATTTTCCAGACTGATTATAGTGAAAAGTCATCATTTGTATTTGTAATCCAGGCGCATAAATATGATCGTAAGGAATTACAAATATATTTTCTGGAGAACTAGTATTGGTACTGGCAAAATTATCCAGAAAATTGGGTGCTAAACTGTAACCCGCAGTTGCCAAAGAATCACAGTAACTGGAGCAGTTTGTGTACCCGGTATTATCTGTACTCCCTGTTATTGCATTTTTATTTAAATACAATTTAGCTAATAAAAAGTAAGCACCCCATTTGTTTAATCTACCATATTGACTAGCATCTTGTGCAGGCGTTTTTGCACTCAGTTTAATGCCATTTGTAGTTAATTCAGATACTAAAAACGTATAAACATCAGCAGCAGAACTGTTTTTAATAGTGCTGGCATCCTGATCAGTTGATGTAAGCAATGGCACATTGCCATAGTTGTTTACTAACAGGAAGTAGAAGTAAGCCCGCAGTACTTTCAACTCCGCAATAGAGTAAGTTGTTGTAGTTGTTTGCGTTAAACCTTGCAATAAGCTGATGGTAATATTAATTGCACCGATGGTACTATAAGCATTATCCCAGGCACCGGAAATATTACTATGTCCCGGGCCATAAGTATGTAGCCATAACTGCTGCCATACACCACCATCTGCCCAGTCTCCGCCGATTCTACCAGGGACAATCATGGCATCTGTTGTTTCTTCGGACGTTAGTAGCATGGCATTATTAGCAGTTAAGCCTTGTAATTTAGTATAGGTACCTAATACAATTGACTGGATATAGCTTGAACTATTGGAAGCCAAAGCTGGCGTAACACTGTCTTTTGCCGAATTAAGTTCTTTTTTACAAGAAAACAAACTAAGTCCGCTAAGCAGTGCTGCTGATAAAAATAAATTTTTCCTCTTCATTATAATGTCTTTTGTAATTATTTAAGTGTCAGACCAATGCCAAAAGATATTTGACGCGGACGTGGATACATTTGATTTCTGGTGTCAATACCAATAAAATTCTGTGTGTAGCCACCACCTGTGTTCAACTCCGGATCAAGGCCTTTGTAAGGTGTAAAAGTATATAAGTTGTTACCTGCAACATAGATATGCAAGTTGCTGATATAATTATTCTCCTGAATTTTAAAAGTATAACCTAAATTAGCACTTTGAACTTTTAAAAAGGATGTACTTTGCAACCAGTAGGTAGAAGGCTGAGAAGAGCTGGTAATATTATACTTTAAAGCATCGGCCAAGATCGCATACGTTCCTACTTTTTGCAAGCTAGTATAATCCATATAAGGTTCATTGAACCCTTTTCCACCATAACTTCCGCGTAAAAATAAACTCAAATCAAATCCTTTATAAGTGAAGTTGTTAGAGATACTATAAGTAAATTTGGCTTGGGTAGAGTAAAATTTACGATCCTGTGTGCTACCATCATCAGCAAGATTTAAAGTGGAAATATCACTTGTTGCAGTTCTGGTACCATCATTAGCGTATTTCCAGAACAACTGTTTTCCTGTTGCATCTTGACCGGCATATTCTGGTAATAGCAAAGTTCCTACAGGGTAGCCAACTTTATAATATCCTATTTGTGAGATAGAGGCACTGATACCTGTTCCACCTGTAGTACCTACATTGGTTTGGGTAACATTAAACTCTGTATTGTTTAACTGACCAGAAAGGTTTAAAATTTTATTTCTGTTTAAACCGAAATTAATGCCTACATTCCAGGTGAAACTATCATTGGTTATAACTTTACCATTTAGATTAAATTCTATCCCTTTATTTTCCATAGAACCAATATTTGCTAAAATATTACCTACGAAATAAGTACTACCTACTGGTACAGTATAGTTGTAAAGTAAATGATTGGTTTTTTTATAATAAACATCAATTGAACCACTTAAACGGCCTGCAAACAAACTAAAATCAGTAGCCACATCTGTAGTAGTGCTTACTTCCCAGCGTAAACCAGTATTTGGGTTTTGGACAATAAAAGGGCTGGCATTATAAGTACCTGTAGCACCATTATAGTAAAGTGAACCAGTAGGGCCAAAAAGCGTTTGAGAAGCATAAGGGCTGATTGCATCCTGGTTGCCTACCTGGCCAACACCACCGCGCAGTTTTAGAGATGATAACCAGCTGATGTCTTTCATAAAATCTTCACTACCAATATTCCAGGCTACACTTGCGGAAGGAAAAAACTGACCTTGATTATTAATACCTAACTTAGTAGACTGATCATATCTGCCATTAGCTGTAATATAATATTTATCAGCATAATTATACTCTATCCTGCCAAAAGCTGAATAAATATCAAATCCTTTGTCCGTTGAACTAATATCTTTAACAGATACTGAATTAGCTGAACTAATATTTTGATTAGGTAAATTTATTCCACTTAAATCATGCGCACCTACTCTTAAACTATCGTATGCGTTAGAAAAATGTTCTGCACCAATCAAAGCATTCAATCTGCTTTTTCCTATAATACCTTTATAGCCAGCTGTTGCACCATAAGTGACATTAGTAATTGTATTTGCCCCTCTACTAACATCACCATTATTGGTTAATGTTGGCACATAACCGTTAGGATCTCTTATTGGACTAACCAGTGAAGTTGGAGGATAATAAATTAAATAACTACCAGAGGTACGTATAGCATTAGCGTAAGGAGTAATGGTGATAGCTTTAGTTAATGAATAATCTAATCGCAATGCACCTGTCAAACGATCTGCTAAAGCAGTATTGGTAATGTACCGCAACTGACCTAGCGGATTGGCTTCTTGTGTGTTAGTTATCAACTGATAATTGTATGGATTATTAGCATCGTAAACAGTTGGCACTACATTATATGGGCTAATAACTGAAGGCACACTTGCTGCATCTAAAAATACACTACCAGCATCTGGTGCAACGGGTGGAGAACTGGAATTAGTGTGTGAACCTGACACGTTCATAGTAATTAGTAGCTTATCATTTAATGCTTTTTGATCCAGGTTGAAACGGGCATTAATATCTTTCCTATATGAAGTCAACACAATACCTTGCTGATCATAATAAGTCAAAGAACCTCTGTAATGGCCTTTATCTGTGCCTCCAGAAATACCAACATTTTCATTGTGAGAAATACCAGTACGGGTAATTTCTTTAAACCAGTTGGTATTTGCCCCCTGATCGCTTGTGGTAGAAGTACCTGCAGGCATGGTTTTACCATAAAAACTTTGATAAGCCGCCAGATATTGAGACCGGTCTGCAAATTTTAATAAGCGTTGTGGAGATTCAGCAGCAGTATAGGCATTTACTGTTACAATTGGTTTACCAGCTTTACCAGTCTTGGTTGTAACTAAAATTACACCACCGCCAGCTCTTGATCCATAAATTGCAGCAGCGGAAGCGTCTTTCAATATATCAAAAGACTCAATATCATTCGGTGAAACTGAACGAATATCAGCACCGATAACGCCGTCGATTACATACAAAGGATCACTGGCACCTGATAAAGAAGCCGTACCTCGAATACGTACAGTTGGGTTAGCATTGGGATCACCAGTAGCAGTAGAAATAGTTACGCCAGACGCTTTACCCTGCAATTGCTGCAAAGGATTAGTTGTTACACCTTGTACGAAATCCGATGAAGACACTTTTTGTACAGCACCGGTTGCATCTTTTTTACGTACTGTTCCATAACCAACAACTAATACTTCGTTTAGCGAGTTGCTTGTAGCATCGAGTGTAATATCCATTGTGCTACCAGTTATTGTAACTATCTTACGGTTATAACCAATGTAAGATACAGTCAACGAATTTACATTTGCCGGAATTGTTATCCTAAAATTACCGCTAACATCTGTAGCTGTGCCACTTGAAGATCCGGTAGCAATAACAGATACACCAATCAAGGCTGATCTGTCTTTACCGTCAATTACCTTACCCGTAATTGTTTTATTCTGTGCAAAAACGGGCTGCACTAAAAAACAAATTAGTATTAAAAAACCAATTGTTAGTAATTTTTTTACGCTCATATAATTTTGTTTTACTTGGTTTAAATAGTTATTTCTGGTAATAACAATGCTGTTTTTACCAGATAATTTATTGTAGGAATGAATTGGGATAAGTTATTTTCTCTTCATTAATTATTAATTAAATGCCTGCTTCGTTTCAAAAAAATAATAGCATATTAAATTAAACTTAAACAAATAGGTCTAAAACATTAATTTCAATAAAAACTAAAAAGTTAAAAGTAATGGTTGGGTTATGTAGTTGGTGTAGCGAAGATAGATAAGGTAACAATATCTATACATTGATTTTCAATGATTAATCCTGCAATGGTTTCCGCAAACGGTTTCGCAAACGTTAATTGTTAAAAAATCATCTTATTTTCTAACTTGCACCATGAAACCTGATGTTACTTTAAAAAAGTTATCTGATATGCTGAATCTCAGTATATCTACTGTTTCCAGAGCATTAAAAAATCATCCTGATATTTCGCAGGAAACACGTGTTAAAGTAAAAGAGCTTGCAGCAGTATTAGAATATGAACCGAATGCCTATGCAATTCATCTGCGTACTAACAATAGCAAGGAGTTTGGTATTATTGTTCCTACCATATCCAACTACTTTTATCACTCTTTTATTAGCTCTTTAGAGGAAGAAGCGCGCCACAATGGCTACTCGATAATTATACTTCAATCTGGTGATGATCCGTTGATCGAACAGGAAAACCTTAAAAAGTGCAAACAAAACCGCATCAGCGGTATATTTGTAGCACTTACTTCTAAAACAGAGGATATCCAGGGTTTTCTAAAACTCGAAAGCCAGCACATTCCGGTGATCTTTTTTGATAAAGTGCCAGATTTTGCTGCCTGTAATAAAGTTTGTGTAGCTGATGGTTTAGCAGCAAGCTTAGCAGCTGAAGCTCTGTTATTAAAGAAAAAGAAAATGGTTCTGGCTATTTTCGGGAACAGAAATTTATCCATAACCAAACGCCGTTTAATAAGCTTTAAAGCTGCTTTCGAAAAATATGATGCTGATACACAAATAATTTTCCGCCATGCTGATAATATGGAACAAGCATGTGAGATTACGGAAGAAACATTTTCTCAACCAAAAAAACCGGATGCAGTTTTTTGTATGAGTGATGAGATTTTAGTTGGAATGATGAAAGCTGCCCAAAAGTTAAAGCTTAAAATTCCGGATGAAGTTGGCATAATTACGATCAGCGATGGTTTTATGCCAAATTTATATTATCCGGAGATACACTATACAGAAACCAGTGGTTACAAGTTAGGTAAAATAGCGTTCAGCAGAATGATGGCCTGCATTGCAGGGAGTACTTTTGCACAGGAATTAATTGCTGATTCTAAACTGATTGAAGGTGGATCATTGTAAGTTTCATATAAATAATACGCTTTAGCTTACATTTTAAGATGCTTCTTTTAGCACATGTTTTTTGGTATGATTTTACTTTAAAATCATAAAATTTCAATGTTTTTTAGGTGATAAAAGAAGCATCAAAATAAATTTACCAAAGCTTAACCAGACTTTCAATCAGATTAGGGCAACCAGTATAATTGATATAAAAACAGCTCTACTTCCAGCCTCCGCCCAAAGCACGATACAAGTTTACGCCAGCCTGTAACTGCTGCAACCGATCATTAATCGAACTTAATTGTGCCGCCAGCAAACTTTGTTGAGAAGTTAAAACATCAGTATAATTGGTGGCAGAACTGTAACGCAGCAACTCTTCGGTATAATCTACTGCTTTTTGCAAAGCTTCCAGCTGTTTACCACGTGTTTCCTGTTTTTGTACCGCCGCTTGATAAGCATATAAAGCGTTAGAAACTTCCTGGCCAGCTGTTAATAATTGTAACTGAAAATCATTTAAAGCTTGCTGCTGTTGTGCTTTTGCGGTAGTTAATCGTGCTCTGTTAAGACCTTGATTAAAGATGGGTTGCGTTAAACCACCAGCCACATTGTAAAAAATAGAATTGTTAAAAAAGTTTTTCAGTTGTAAGGATGATAAACCGCCGCCAGCCGTAACCGTTAAGGCCGGATAAAAATAGGTACGTGCCACATTAGTATTTTCAAAAGCACTGCGGAAAGCATATTCTGCCTGCTGCACATCGGGCCGGTTGACTAATAATTGTGCTGGAATGCCGGTTTGCAAATCAGCAATAGGCTGCTGGTCGGCCAGTTTTTCGCGACGTATCGGCCCTGCCGGCCTGGCCAGCAAAATGTTTAAGGCATTTTCTGCTTCGCGGATATTTTGCTTTAGATCCGGAATAGAAACTTCCGCTGCATAACGGTTTGCTTCGCTTTGTACCACGGCTGCGCCAGTAACCACAGCTCCTTCTTTCAAAATTTTTACCGTTTCTACATCTTTAATCCGGATTTGCAAGGTTTGCTGCGTAATTTCAAGCTGCCTGTCCAAAGCCAGTAAATTGAAATAACTGTTGGCAATATCGGCAATCAACTGCGTTTGAACAGCTCTTTTTGCAGCATCACTGCTTAAATAACTGGCCAGCGCAGCCCGTTTTGCACTTCGCAATTTTCCCCAAATATCTGCTTCCCATGAAGTGCTTAATCCGGCCTGATAACTGGTAGTCAATGTATTAATAGAAATTCCCGACGGGAAATTTAAGCTTGCCTTGGATGATTTGCTTCTGGTAACAGCAGGAGAAAAATCTAAAGTTGGAAAAAAAGCCGCTCTGCTTTGCCGTAAGGTAGCTTCTGCTATAACCATTTGCTGAATAGCCGTTTGCAGGTTCAGGTTTCTGTTCAACCCTTCTTCTATTAATCCGGTTAAAACGGTATCAGAAAATAACGACTGCCATTTTTTGTTTGCTAGTGTTGCAGTATCTGCCGTAAGCGGATCGCGAAACAGGTTTTTCGTATCAAGATTAGGCGGTTGGTAAGATTTCGTGATTTTGCAGGATGCCAGCACACTTAGCAACCCGAAAAAGAAGGCAAGCTGTTTTTTATATTGGAAATTCATTATTTACTGTTTGAAATGAGTGATCAATTAATTACTGTTGATCTTTATTTTACGGCTTCTTCTACTAATTCTTCTGTTTCTTCTTCGGATGCTGGCCGGGGAGCGCCGCTGATTTTTTCTTGCAGAGTCTGGAAAATAATAAACAATACAGGGATAAAAAATACGCCGAAAACAGTACCTACAAGCATACCGCCAACAGCACCAGTACCGATAGATTTATTACCTAAAGCACCTGCACCGGTAGAAAACATCAATGGCATCAACCCAAAAATAAACGCGAAGGAAGTCATTAATATTGGCCGGAAACGCGCTTGTGCACCTTCAATGGCAGATTGTAAAAGATCCATGCCTTCCCGCCTTCTTTCCAAAGCAAATTCCACAATCAGGATAGCGTTTTTAGCCAATAAACCGATTAGCATAATCAGAGATATTTGCAGATAAATATTGCTGTCAACACCCATTAATGTTGCAAAAAAGTATGTTCCGAACAAACCAATTGGCAGCGAAAGCAATACGGCAAAAGGTAAAATGTAACTTTCGTATTGCGCACTCAGCAAGAAATAAACAAAAACTATACATAAAATAAAGATGTATGATGATTGGCTACCTGAAGAAAGTTCTTCACGTGTTAAGCCCGAAAACTCATAACCATATCCTGGAGGTAGTTTCTCTGCTGCAATTTTCTGGATTGCTGTAATGGCATCACCAGAACTAAAATTGGCGTTTGGCGCACCCGTAACAGAAATAGAAGAAAATAAGTTAAACCTGGAAATAGACTCTGGCCCGAATACTCTTTTTAGCGTTATAAATTCGGTGATCGGCGCCATCTCTCCGGCAACATTTCTTACAAAAATTTTATTTAAGCCTTGTTCGTTAGCGCGGTATTGATAATCTGCCTGAACCATTACGCGGTATTGTTTACCAAACTGGTTAAAGTTGGATGCGTATAACCCGCCGTAATAACCTTGCATGGTAGTTAAAACAGAACTAACCGAAACGCCTGCTTCTTTACATTTAGCTACGTTTACATCAATTTGATACTGCGGAAAATTAGGGCTAAAAGAAGTAGTAGCATATTGGATAGATGGTTGTTTGCCCAATTCGGCTAAAAAACCGGTGCTGACTTTATAAAATTCATCTGTCGTATGTCCACCTTTATCCTGCAACTGAAACTCAAAACCACTGCTGGTACCAAACCCTTGAATAGTTGGCGGAGAAATAAAGAAGATACTGGCCGTGCGTATGCCACTTGTTTTGACAAACAATTTTCCGATTATGCTTTGAATATCTTCATCCGGGCGCTCGTCCCAAGGTTTTAATTTCATGATAACCATTGCATAAGCACTACCGGAACCGGCAACAAAATTTTGTCCAACGATGCGCAACGTATGATCAACGGAAGGAATGGTGTGCGCAATACTGTCAATTTGCTTGGCCACTACAGTTGTTCTTTCCATTGAAGAGGCTGGCGGCAAACTGATGTTTGCGAAAACAACACCCTGATCCTCACTTGGCACAAAGCTGGAAGGCGTGGTTTTCATCAGATAAAATAATCCGCCTGCAAAAAGAGCAATACCTAACAGCGCAAGCCATTTTTTACCGGCTAAAAAGTTGACAGAATTTTTATATTTATCTGTTACGGTATCAAAAGCGGTGTTAAAACTAGTATAAAAACGATTTAGAAAACCTTTTTTTTCGTGCTCCTGATCATGCGGTTTTAACAGTAACGCACATAAAGCCGGACTAAGCGTTAATGCATTGATGGCCGATAAAATAATGGCAACCGCCAGCGTTACGCCAAATTGCTTGTAAAAAACACCAGTAGAACCGCTGATAAAAGTTACCGGGA
This sequence comes from Janthinobacterium lividum, assembly GCA_050955045.1. Classification (GTDB taxonomy): domain Bacteria; phylum Bacteroidota; class Bacteroidia; order Sphingobacteriales; family Sphingobacteriaceae; genus Mucilaginibacter_A. The sequence continues at coordinate 473,363 of JBPBQV010000001.1, forward strand.
TAAAAACAGCAGCCATTACTAACGTGATAGAAACAATTGCACCGGAGATTTCGCTCATGGCATCAATACTGGCTTTTCTGGCAGATTTATAGCCTTTATCCAGTTTGGCGTGTACGGCTTCTACCACCACAATGGCATCATCCACCACAATACCAATGGCCAGTACCAAAGCAAAAAGCGTAAGCAAATTGATGGTGAAGCCAAACAGGTTTAAAAAGAAAAAAGTACCTACAATAGCAACCGGAACGGCAATGGCCGGAATTAAGGTAGATCTAAAATCCTGCAGGAAAATAAAAACTACGATGAAAACCAGGATAAAGGCTTCAATCAACGTGTGGATTACCTTTTCGATAGAAGCACTCAAAAACTGATTTGCATCTACCAGATAAGTGTATTTAACACCTGCCGGAAATGTTTTGGAAGCCTCTTCGATAATTAATTTAGATTGTGCAATTACCTCACGGGCATTAGAACCTGCCGTTTGACTAATGGCTACCCCAACAGACGATAAATCATCCGTTTGAATATTGTTGGAATAATTTAACGCACCCAATTCTACACGGGCTACATCTTTCAACCGTAAGATTTGCGAGTTGCCATCAGATTTGATTACGATGTTTTCAAATTGAGTAGCTGTAACCAGTTTACCCGTATATTTAATTACATATTGAAAAGATTGATCACTGTTTTCTCCAAACTTACCAGGTGCTGCTTCAATATTTTGCTCTGCCAGAGAAGCACTGATATCGCTCGGGATAAGCTTATATTGTGCCATCACATCCGGTTTCAGCCAGATGCGCATGGAGTAATCTTTAGAACCAAAAACGTTTGCATTTCCTACGCCGGTAACCCGTTGTATCTGCGGAACAAGATTGATTTTGGCATAGTTTTGCAAAAAAGTCTGGTCATAAGCTTTGTTATCGCTGTACAAAGAGAAAATCAGTAAATTACTGCTTTGGCTTTTTGATACCGTAACGCCAGCAGTAGTAACTTCTGATGGCAAAAGGCTGGTGGCACGCGACACGCGGTTTTGTACGTTTACAGCAGCCAGATCGGGATTGGTTCCTACTTTAAAAAAAATGTTGATGCTGGCACCTCCGTCATTGGTTGCGGTAGAGGTCATGTAGGTCATGTTTTCCACACCATTAATCTGTTCCTCCAGCGGAATAATTACACTTTTGAGCACTACATCTGCGTTGGCACCGCTATAACTGGCAGAAACCTGAACCGTTGGGGGCGCAATATCCGGATATTGGGAAATGGGCAAGGCAATTAATCCCAACAAACCCAGAATTACCAAGAGAATGGAAATTACGGTAGAAAGTACCGGCCGTTCTATAAATCGTTTTAACATTTTTGTGTGTTTTGTAGGCTTATTTTAAATCCTGATAAATACTGTTGGTATCAGCTGCTTTGGGTTTGATCTCAGAGCCGTCTTTCAGTGTGCCGGCACCTTCCAGCACAATTTTATCGCCTTTGTTTAACCCGCTTTGCACTACATAAAATTGTCCGGGCGTGTTTTGCATTACTTCAATCGGTGTACTTTTAATTTTATTTCCTTTATCCAGAACGTTTACAAAACGCTTGTCTTGCAGTTCGTAAGTTGCGCTTTGCGGCACTAAAATGGCAGAATCCAAGCTTAAAGGAATGCGTACGGTTGCGCTGTTTCCGCTGCGGATTAAGCCTTTTGGGTTGCTAAAAACAGCACGTGTATCGGCAGAACCTGTTGCCGAATTGATTAAGCCGTTTACGGTTTCTATTTTCCCTTCATAAGCATATTTGCTGCCGTCGGACAACAGCAGCGATACATTTGGCATACTTTGGATTTTCTCTTTAAACGTATTGCCTTTGCTGTTTCGGGTAAAGTTGAGCAGCTGTTTCTCGTTCACAGAAAAATAAGCAAACACGTTTCCTGTATTGTAAACCGTAGTAAGCGGCTCTGTTGTGGTGCCACTAACCAAACTTCCTAATCTGTAAGGAAGAGAACCCACTACACCAGAAACCGGACTGCTAATATGTGTATAACCTAAATTAACGCGCGCATTAGATAGTGTTGCCCTTGCCTGTGCAAGCATTGCTTGTTTTGATTGTAAAGTATATTGTGCCGATTCCAGTTCGTAATGGCTGATGATATCTTTATCTACCAGCGGTTTTACTTTAACCACCTGCATTTTTGCCGTACTTACATCGGCTTGTGCGGTTAAAATTCCGGCTTCGGCCGTGCGCACATCCTGTTCGTATTGCGGTGCACTGATGCTGAAAAGTAATTGTCCTTTTTTAACGATGGAACCTTCATCGACATAAATCTTTTCTACATAACCATCAATTTTAGGGCGGATATCTATGTTTTGCTGTCCCTGGATGCTGGCCGGAAAATCTGTATTCAAAACAGCATGACGCGGACTTAGCTCTAGTACAGTATAATCTTTTGGCTGTTCTGCAGCTGCCGCTGCTGTGCTGTTTTTATCGTCCTTATTTTTGCACGAAGCAATCAGCAGGAAAACTGATGCGGCCAGAAAAATAATTTTTTTATAACTGACCGGCTGGTATAGCTTTGGGTTTTTCATGTAATGATATTGATGGAAAATTTTGGATGTTTATGTAAATGCTTCTTTTATCAGGTAAAAATCAGGCGTAAATAGTTTGCAGGATGACGGCCTTACGTTCGTGCATCAATGCTAAATATTCATCGTTGCCTAAGTTGAAAATATTTTTGTTGAGTGAGCCGGCTATTAACGGATACGCCATTAAGGCAAACAAGTTCATCACGAAATGCCTTGGATCCATGTTTTTAATATTTCCGGCCTGCATTTCTTCTTGTATCTGATTTAAAAAAACCTGCATTTTATGTTTTTCGTCAGTTCCTGCCGTGGCATTGCTGTTGCCGTTAAGTTCTGTAATCACAAACAATTCTCGGTACGGATACTGAATACCTTCCTGCAAAAAAACGTCTATCAGTTTTTCGATCTTGGTTTTAAAAAGTTCTCCGGTTTCAAAAATCCTGTCCATGCGTTCGTTAATGTTCAACAGGGCTTCTTCAAAAACCTGTTTAAATAAAATATCGCGGGAACGAAAATAATAGTGTACCAACGTGCGGTTAATGCCGGCAGCATCGGCAATATCCTGCGTGGTAGCATGCAGTTTGCCCGCTGTAAAAAAAATACGTTTAGCTGTATCTTTTATTAATTGCTCTGTTCCGGTATCACGAATCGCCATTTTTGTTGTTTAACATTTTTGTTAAACAAAAGTATTAATAATATTTTAAGTGCAGATTGAATCGTGGCTTTGTGATTTTAATATTACAAAAAAGGCTTCTACCCCAAATCTTTGAGTAGAAGCCTTACTGTTTTTACCGACTATTTTTGCGTAATCTCAATCTTTAACTTAAAGACTTACAGCATCTTTTAAATCAATATGTGTAAATTTATGTATGTTGATGGCAGGAAAAACACGACGCACACGCAATGTACCAGAGTTATAAAAATCGGCTGTTTCCCGCCACTCTGTTGGCCTTGCTCGGCCGTTACTTTCCGGGTCGCTCATTACTAAAACTGTTTTTGCCCGATGCAGCAATTCTCCTGCAACTTCAGCTATGATTGCACCTTCTTTGCTGATCCCGTTAATCTTATTCAACCAAGGATTAAGCTTCAGCAAAAAATCGCTGGAATATAAACCAAGCAGACAACGCGCCATAGGTGTTGCCGGAAGATGGTCCCAATGCAAGTGGCCGTTAAAATTTTCTACTCTCCTTTTAAATCCCGGATAAACCTGGTTGGTATCATGGATCAACATGGCGTAATCAAAATTCCACCGCAGCGGTGCTTCGTAAAGTGCGGTTAATTCCCAAGCATTGTGCTTACTAAATGCATAAGAAATTTGATCAATGGTTCTGTCTTCGTCCTGCTCGCAACCGTTTACCACTACTTTTATCCTGGAAGGTTCAATACCTTCTGCTAGCAATTCTTTAACTAACGTTGGGATGGTTTTCGCATAAAAACGCAAGCACGAAGCAATTACATAAACAATTTTTGTATCAGCAGATGTATTGGTTTGCGGCACAAGGCACAATTTCTGGGGCGTTTCCGGCTCGCTGCAATAGTAACCAACCGGCATTTCGCAAAACGTTTGCTGCCAGGTAGAACTTGGGATAAATCGGTTGCCCCCTACAAAAGCGAATGCTTCATCTGCATTTACTGTACCATATTCGTAGGGTTGCCAGTAACCTTCGTTCGGATGGTTATAGCCGGTTAACCGGCCATCTGCCTGTAAAGTCATTGTTCCGATTGGTACCAAAATAAAACCTGCTCTCGTATCGGAATACCGGCAAAATAAATGTGGTTTACCAATTATTTTTTTCATATCCACGCCCAATTCCATACTTGGTTTGGCGTGTTGTATTGTGCTTTGCTTTCTTTCTGGTTGTAACTCTGTTATCATTTTGTTTTATAAATACTTTCTAATAATTTATATGGTGATGTGTTCCTGTTTTTTTAAATATTCAATTGATATTCTTTTAAAAATAAGTACTAACTAAATAAAAAATAGCAAGAATAGTTTTTTCGGGTTTCAAGATATGATTTTATTTACAAAAGTTGGGCAAAATTCTATTTTAAGGCAATGTTTTTTTGTCTGATGCTTCTTTTATCACCTAAAAAATAGGAACATTTAACTACGTGCGTTTAAACAGGAAGCAACATATAGCTCTAGCCTGAATATTCAATGTATCATCTTAGAAAACACTTTAATTATTAAAAATAATTAAAGTGTTTTCTTTTCGCATTTATGTGATAAAAACAGGTTCGTCGGCAAACATTGAAGCAAGTTTAGAGCTTCCTGTAATAGAAAAAATTAACCAACTTGTTTTATAAACTGCCTGTACTTAAAGAAAGTACCCAATTACGATATGCTACTTTTTTTTATTTGTATGCCATGCAGGGAATACCTGCGGGTTTTGCTTTAACCGCTATAGCAAATTATTTAATTGGCAAAGGTGTAAGCGCACTGGCAGTAGGCTCATTTGATGCTTTGATTGGCATTCCGTGGGTATTGCAGTTTATATGGGGCGCGCTGATAGACCGTTACCAGTATTCGCGAATGGGCCACCGCAAACACTGGATTGTTTTTTCGCAGTTGTTGGCATTCATAGTATCATTAGGTTTGCTGCTGGTTAAAAACCCGGTTGCGCAAATTGGTTTTATATCGGCCCTGTTTTTTACGCACAGCATTTTTGCATCCATACAAGATGCCAGTGTAGATGCTGTTGCCATAGCCATTGTACCTGTAAAAGAGCAGGGACGGACGAACGCTTTTATGCGTGCCGGTTTAATATTGGGCATAGCTATCGGAGCTGCCGGTTTTTCTACCCTGCTGCACAGTTATGGGTTTTATTATGCAGCTGCCTGCCAATCGCTGTTGCTGCTACTGTTTACGCTGCTTACTTATTTTACAAAGATAGACCGCGCTGATAGTTACCGGCTTTCTTTTGGTTTAAAAAAGAAAGACAAAATTGAGAAAGGTCAAACCAAAAACCCTGACCTGAAATGGCTTTTTAAACAATTATACAAAGGAATAACGCATAAAAACAGTTTGCGTGTTTTTGGATTGATGGCTTTGGTTTATTTATGTTTAAGCATATTTATCCGTTCATTTTCTTTTCACCTGATCCATAATTTGCAATGGAAAGATAACCAGCTTTCGGTTTTACAAGGAACCTGGGGAAGCATCGTTACCGTTACAGTTACTTTAGGCGGTGGAATTTTAGCCGACCGAATTGGTCCCAAAAAACTGCAATTATGGGTAACTATTGCCATCTGTATGTTTTTTCTGGTGTTTAACAGCTTAGGATTTCTGTGGATTGATAAACAATTTAGTACCGCTGGAATTTTATTATACAGCCTTTCCGACCCTATGTTTAGCGTAGCTGCCATGCCTGTATTAATGGCTTTGTGTTTGGCCAAAGTAGAAGGTTCGCAGTTTACAACCTACATGGCAATTGTAAATTTATGTGATGTAATGGGTGCCTACATTTCAGGCTGGGGCATGAGCATTACCACAGCACCGGTAATTGGGTTCATCTGCGGATTTTTTATATTAATCGCCTTGATCTTACAGCAAATCAAACCTAAATTATCAAAAGTTGCGTATTAAGGTAATTTCACATCAAATCTTTATTTGCCAAATTTTTAAAAAACCAGGAACTTCTTCATCAAGAATTAGTCAATGTTGGCCTGGTAAAACTTAGTTTTTTAATCCCTGCTCCACTTCCGGGCAACTCACAAATTATTTTCGCAACAAAATTAGATTGCTATTTTTCATCATCATTATAGCCTTTATGCTATCCGATAACTAAAAAATTAAAGCTGAAAAAGCTGTAAATTTTCAACATTGAAGAAAATCAACCAGCAAAAAAACATGAAGTTTACTTTTCTGATATTTTCTCCAGAAAGCAAGAATTTTAAATTGATAATATTAAGCTAACAGAAACCTTACATGCAAAACGTATAATCTTTCAGATGAAAGAAAAACTGGCTGCCCGATTGTTTAGTTTGCAGAGGAAATTAAAAGGTATCAGTATTTATAACCACGAAAATGGAAGCAAGTTGTTTAAATATTCGATAGAATTTGAATCGATTTTAAGCATGCTGTTAAAATTTAATAACCATCAATTTTGTAATATAGCAAGCTACTACAATGCCAGTACGCAACAATATTGTGAATTAGGATGTGCATTTAATGAGGAGAAGAACAGAGAAAAAGCATTTTCTGCGGGTATGGCAGAGATGGATGTGTTTATCAATAAATCTCTGGAAATATTAGCAAAATCCCGGTAAAAAGATGTACAGCACAATTGCTGCAAATCCTAACTTTTAGCAAAAGAGATCAGGATTTGCAGCATGTTTAAATTGATTTTAAAACATCTGCCATGCTTCTTTTATGCCATAAAATATTTTTTTTCTAAGATATCAATTTTCCCAAACTATATACAACCTCAAGATTTATGGCATAAAAGAAGTAGGAATAAAAATCCAAATACAATCTTAATATACTTTTAATCAGCAAGTTAATTTTATATTTAAATTATTTATATGCTTATAAATTTTATTGTTTTTACTTGTATTAATTGAAGTTTCTTAACATAAAATTAATATTGACATAACCTTTAGATAACATAGCTTTGCAATTCAGGCTGATACAAATGAAAAAAGACAAACAGAAAAATCGTAAAGCAATTAGCAAAGAGATTAAGTTAAGCTTAATTGCTAAGCTAAAAGAGGTGATTGCTACGATGGCACCGGGATCTCAAAAATTGGAAAAAGAACTTAAAAAACCTTTGAACAAGCTGGCAAAGAAGGTTTCAAAAGAGTTAGAAGTTGCTGAGAAGAGCAGCGTAAAAGTTGATAAAAAACAGGAAATAAAACCAGTTGCCGAACTACAAAAAACCAAAAATGAGCCTAAGCCAAACCTGCCTTCTTCTACAAATAGCAATATAGCGAAAGGAAAAACAAATGCTCAATCAATCAAACCAAAGCCCGTAAAGCAATAAACATAAACACCATAGCCAAAACTGGAATACTGAAAATTGTTATCCCTTTATTTTTTTCCAGTCTTCTTTCAGTTGCTTATATTCATTATGGCTTTCGGCCAGCTGCCACTTCTGATAAAAAATTTCGGCTGATTTAGCTTTCTCGGGGTTTCCGGTACCGCGTTCCAGCAACTGATAGTCATGCTGCTGATCGTACTTTTTTCCGCCTTTATAATTGGTGTAACGCCGGGCACGGGTAAAACCCATTTGCAAATATTTTCGGGCAATATCTGCTCCTACAAATTCGCCTTTTTGGAGATAATCTAAAAATAATTCATAGATTTTCTGACTGCTTGTTTCTGCAATTTCTTTGGTTTTAAACCTCCAATATTGCCCGATCTCACTTTTATAAGGTTCGCAAATTAAAACGCCTTGTTCGCCTTTGCCTACCCGATATTTTTCCGGCTCCTTCCGATAGTCGGTTTCCGGGTGCCAGGCATAAGCAGCTTTATCAAAGTTTAGGTACGAAGGTTTGTTACTCATATTTACAGCTTTTTTTAATGTTCAAAAGGTTTAAATAATAACAAAAACAGATAGTTGTTTTATATTGAAGTGGAAGTCTGTCTATTAAAATCAATATTCAAACTCAGCATGAAAAGCTTGCTACATCTTCATTCAAAAATAACAATGCTTCTTTTATGCGTTTAAAATAAGCCTCATTAACTTTTAAAAACATTCATAAAAGTATTTACACTAGCCTTTTATTTACTAATGAAAGTGATGCTTCTTTTATCGATACAATTTTATAGCTGTAAAAGAAGCATTGAAAGTAAAACCCAATGCTTGCAGACTGTAAGCCAAGTTCAAAACTGATACATAATCATTTTATCAATTAAATACTTAACAATCAATTAACTTCAGTTTTACCTGATGTTAATCCCGCTTCAATAACTTCAACTTTTTATTAAATGAAGTTAACATGAAGTATAATTTACTATTTCTCTTATTTTTTGCGTGTTTTATCAGCTGTAAAAAAGACGAGCCAACAACCGGAACCGAACCGGAATTTTTTGTGAATGAAGATCCTTCCACTTTTGCAGAAATTGGTTCGTTAGATATTGGCAATGTTGGCGCAGCAGAAATTTCTGCCTTCGATCCACTAACAAACCGTCTTTTTGTAGTGAACAACGGCACGGTTAATAAAATTGATGTAATTGATTTTAAAGACCCGGAAAACATGAAAGTGATCTCCTCAATCAGCATGGCTCCTTACGGAGGCGCAGTTAACAGTGTGGCTGTTTTTGATGGAAAAGTAGCTGCAGCAATCGAATCAACAGATAAACAGGCCAATGGTAAAGTTGCCGTTTTTAAAACCAGTGATTACAGCGAAATTAAAGTCATTTCGGTTGGTGCTTTGCCGGATATGATTACGTATTCGCCAGACGGAAAACACATTTTAACCGCAAACGAAGGCGAACCAAACGACGCTTATACCAATGACCCGGCCGGTACAATTTCCATTATTTCTGTAACAGATAATTATGCCGTTACCACAATAGATTTTTCGTCAATGGCTGATCAGCAAACAGCTTTGACCGCAAAAGGCTTCCGTATTTTTGGTGTTGGAAAAAACTTTATTAAAGATATTGAGCCGGAATACATCACCGTTTCTGCAGATTCTAAAACTGCCTGGGTAACCTTGCAGGAAAATAACGGGATTGCTAAAGTGGATATCGCCACCAGAAAAATCACCAATATTTTTCCGCTTGGCTTTAAAGATTACAGTGTTGACGGCAACGAAATCGACCCAAGCGACATGGACAATGCTTTACTTGCAAAAAAATGGAATGTAAAAGGCATTTACATGCCGGATGGAATTGCGCTTTTAGAATCTGGCGGTATTCCGTATTTATTTACGGCAAATGAAGGTGATGCCAGAGAATACGCTGGTTTTTCGGAAGTGAAACGCGTAAAAGCTATAACGTTGGATGCTACCGCTTTTCCAACCGCAGCTACTTTAAGAACTGATGCGCAGTTAGGCCGCTTAAACATTACCACTACTTTAGGCGATGTGGATGGCGACGGTGATTTTGATGCACTTTACTCGTTTGGTGCGCGTTCGTTTAGCGTTTGGAACGGTAATGACGGCGCGCAGGTTTTCGACAGTAAAAACGAACTGGATACCAAAGCTATTGCAGCCGGTATTTATGATGATACCCGTAGCGATGATAAATCTGTAGAGCCAGAAGGCATTACAGTTGGTAAAATTGGTAATAAAAATGTTGCTTTTGTAGGCTTGGAAAGAGCAGATGCAGTTGCTGTTTATGATGTAACTATTCCAACAAAACCTGTATTTTTACAGTTGTTAAAATGCGGCGATGCACCGGAAGGCGTATTGATTATCCCTGCTAAAAACAGTCCGACTAAAAAAAGTTTGTTAGTGGCCAGCAGCGAAAACGATGGCGTGATCAAAGTTTATACGCCCAAAACGCTTTAAATTATTTTGATATTTTAAAATTGAGAGTTAACCAACCAAGTGTTTCATACACACTAATTATAATGGCATGTTGTTTTACAGCGTGCCATTCTTTTTTTGGTTCGAAGCAAGCCAACGACCAGGAAAAAACCAGCCATCATTCTGCTTATGATGACAGTACGTTAAACCGGAATGTGCTGCCGGTGATGATGCCTTACAACCGTTTGATTGACCCGGCCGGGAAAGTAGTTTCGTTTGGTAGCCCGGAAGTAGAGAATCATAGTTTGGATTTAAAGCTGATTCCCGGAACAGATTTACTGGCGATAGAAGACCGGTTTGGGATTGCTTTGCTGGATAGAACTCAGCAAAAAATCATAGCACGCTGGAGTTATGAAGGCGATCCTCGTTTTAAAGATTTTATGAGTACATATTCCGGCATCGAAGTCATTAAAAAAGAATCAGAAACTCAAATTCTCTGGAGTGCCGCTGATGGAAATAGTCGACGGTCAGTCGTTTTTCAGGCCAGTTGGAATGGAGAAAAAATCAGCATCAAAAACACTTTCGATTTCAAAGCAGAAGCACCTGCACCATTGGCTTTACCCAATGAAATTGCTGTAAACGAAGAAAACGGAAAATCTTTTTTGTATGTGGTTTTAAACGGAAACAATAAATTAACCAAGATTGATTTAGCTACCAAAGCAACGGTTTGGTCAGTAGAAACTGGTGCCGCGCCTTACGGATTGGTCATCAGCGGGAACAACGCTTTTGTAACCAACTGGGGCGGAAATATACCTGCTAAAAACAGTACGGCGGAAACGGCTGGCATACCTTATGGCAGCGTTTACACCGATCCGAAAACGGGCGCAACCAACTCCGGCTCTGTATCTGTCATCAACATAAAAGATGGTAAAACGGTTAAAAATATTCCGGTTGGTTTGCACCCGAATGATTTGATCAGCAATAAAAATGGTGATTTGATTTATGTAGCCAATAGCAACAGTGATGAAGTTTCAGTCATTAGCGCAACTGATTTGAAAGTTGTGGAAACGATTCCGGTAAAAATAAATGCAGGAGAAGATGGTTTTATCGGTGATTCACCAAATGCGCTGGCCATTGATTCTACCGGCGAAAATTTGTATGTAGCCAATGGAATGGACAATGCCATTGCCGTGATAAAATTAGGCATAAAAACAGCATCGGATAAAAGCGTTTTGAAGGGTTTTATCCCAACGGAAGTTTATCCTGGCGGGTTGATTATTGCTGATAACAAACTTTTCGTAACCAATTTAGAAGGCGAAGGAGCGCGCATCAACAGTAAAGAAATGAGTAATGCCGAGCCGATTACGGCAAATGTGCCGGGCGGCGCATACAATTCGCACCGACAAAAAGCAACAGTTTCCATAATTGATTTGCCAAATGATAAACAGTTGGCACAGTACACCAAAAAAGTAAAAATGCTGATGATGAATTTCCGGACGGATCTGGCTAAACTCTCTCCACGGAAAAACCAGCCGGAAAGACCAATTCCGGAGCGCATTGGCGAACCTTCCGTTTTTAAACATGTGATTTATATTATTAAAGAAAACCGCACTTACGACCAGGTTTTAGGCGATATGCCGCAGGGAAAAGGAGCAAAAGAGCTTTGTGTTTATGGCGATAGCATCACGCCCAACCAACATCAGCTGGCTAAAAATTTTGTGTTGCTGGATAATTATTATGCTTCCGGAAAATGTTCTGCCGAAGGCCACCAATGGACGGATGCAGCCATGGTTACAGATTATGTGGAGAAAAATGTACGCGCCTGGTTCAGGAGTTATCCGCATGTGCAAACAGATGCGATGGTTTATAACAAAAAAGGTTTTATCTGGAATAATGCTGCCGATCATGGCAAATCAGTCCGGATTTATGGTGAGGCCTGTATTCCAATGGTTGATCCGAAGTTAACATGGACAAATTTTTATGAAAATTATAAAGCCGGCAAGCCATTGATTTTTAAAAATGTAACCACCATTTCGAGAGTGAAACCGATGTTATCACCAAATTATCCCGGTTCGGATTATCTGAAAATTACCGATCAGGTGCGCGCTGCTGCTTTTATCAATGAATTACAGGCGTTTGAAAAAAAGCCTGGCGATCAGTTTCCAAATCTTTCAGTAATGGCTTTATCAACTGATCATACAACCGGTTCGCGGCCCGGGATGCCAACGCCACGCGCGATGGTTGCTGATAATGATTTAGCATTAGGACGGATTATTGAAGCTGTTAGCAAAAGTAAGTTCTGGAAAAATACCGTCATTTTTGTAACCGAAGATGATTCTCAGACTGGTTGGGATCATGTTTCGGCTTACCGCACAACTGGTTTCGTAATCAGTCCGTACAGCAAGATGCAACAAACCATTTCTGTCAATTATAACCAAACCAGCATGGTGCGCTCGATTGAGCAGATTCTGGGCATTCCGCCGATGAACTTGTTGGATGCCACCGCGCTGCCGATGTTTGCTTGTTTTACCGATAGAAAACCAGCTCAAAGTACTTACACGGCACTTTCAAATAAAATCCCTTTAAATGAAATGAACCGCAATCTTTCGGCCTTAAAAGGAAAAGCGTTGCTGTATGCCAAGCAATCTATGCGACCAGAATATGACCATATTGATGGGGGCAACGACGATGTTTTGAACCGAATTTTATGGTACAACCGCAAAGGAAATAACAAATACCCGGCGCATTTAACCGGAAAAGCAGATGATGATGACGACGAATAATTGCCAGTAAAAGAAGTATCAGTATTAAAAAATAAAAAATTTGAATCAGTTACGATCCGGAGTTTGTGGTTTTAAATGGTTTAGTTCTGGTATTTTTCTGTGGTATTTTATTACTTGTTGAAAACCGGATTGACACGGAAATATTTTCCACCTTCGAAACTCACGCTGTAATCAGATTTAAAATGCGTGCTTTTTAAATAATAATCAGTAGTGATGATTTGCGCTCCGGAGTTACAAGCCGCCACAAAATCGGTTTTATCATTTTTGCGCGCTTGCTGGGTGTCATTATCTGCACGTGTACGGATGATGTAGCCTTTTTTAACCAAATCATTGATGGCCGGATCTTTCGGATCATTTCGAATCATCATCGCAGCTTCCGGCGTGCCTGCTTCAGAATTGGAAAACATCATGCGGTTTTTTAAAGAGGGATGTCCTTCTATATACAAATCTCGTTTACTGCTTTTATCATCCAGAATAAACAAAAACTTGCCGCGTGCAGCTTTAACTGTTGGCCATGTGCCTTGCGTAACGGCATCATTTAGGGTAGCATTTTTACCACGTACTATATCTGGCGTTAGGATGTTTTGCGTACCCAGATTATTGCGCAGGGTTTGATCCAACTCGGCAAAAACTGCTTCCGTAAGTTTGTTGGTTTGGTCTGCATCTGTTGGTTTTGCCGCCGCGTCTTTAGCTTCCAGCGTAATAAAAATCGGGTAATGATTTGGGTGCGCATCAGACCAGTGCTTTAATTGTTGCAAACCGTTTGCGAGGGTAGAAAACTGTGTGCGAAAATCCAGATCAGGAATATGCAGCACCTTAAAACCGGGTTTGTCCATCACGCCATCCGTATTGTACGGAGCCTGGTTTTTTACCATTTCTAAACCTTTTGGATGCGCAAAACGGCCGCCTTTTTCATCGGCATAAACATCTATTTCGAGATTGCATAAACCCATATCCAGCTGCTTTTCAATGGTTAAATGTTCGTAATCAATTTTGGTAGACGATACCGAATCTTTTTGCTGGAAAAATTTAAACAAAGCAGGTTCAATCGCTTTTTTGTAACTGTTGTGCGAACCGATAACCTGGATTTTATTGATTGGAAGATTATCTATATCATTCGATTTTAAAACTGGCAGAGCCGCTAAAAAAATTATGCTAAAAAGAGTTTTCATCAAAAAAATTAAAACCAGCCAATAGGTTAATTATTGGCTGGTTTGTTAATACTAAAATTCAGGTGCTAAAAGAAGCATTAATAACCTGGGTTTTGTGTGAGGTTAGGGTTGGTTTTTAATTCGGTTGAAGGTATAGGATATAATCTCCGTGTTACATCTTTATTCATAGTTAAAACATCATTTGGCAAAGGGTATTCGGTTTCAAACAGACCAAAGCGGATCAAATCGTTTCGGCGCCATCCTTCCCACGAAAGTTCGCGTGCGCGCTCATCCAGCAAAACTTGTAAATCAACCGATGCAGCCAATTGTGCACCGGCGCGGCTGCGCAATTTGTTTACCAATACCAATGGTGTTTGCAGTTCGCCGTTTGCAATGGTTGTTGGTGCGCCGCGCAATTCTGCTTCGGCTTTCATTAAATAAACATCTGCTAAACGAAGCATTGGCATATCGTTGCTGTTTAAACGTGTGGCCTGAATCATGGTAGGATCAGGATAGTATTTTATCGACCTTACACCTTCCGATTGGCTGGCAATGGTGTTTCCTACGTCCATAGGTTTTCCGGGAACCAGAATGATCTGTGGTGTAATATTTATTTGTACAAAAGGTGCTGTAGTAGTATAATATGCTGGCTGATTTGTAAAACCGCCATTTCCATCCGGATAATATTGCGGGCCAACCAGCCAGGTTTTTGTCCGAAAATCGTTTGGAATGTTAAAACGGTTATAAAATTCTGGCGTGGTGCTCATGGCAATACTTAAACCCACATTAAAGCCGTAAGCAGGTGCTAAGTAATAGAAAAAGCCAAAACGGGTCATCTGGTTTCCGGGAATTTGCTGATCATAAGGAACGGCAAAAATGGTTTCGTTGATTTGCGGTCCGTTGTTAGGCAAAAATATATCGCGGTATCTCGTATCAAGTGTATAATTGGTGTTTTTTTGAACGCTGTCTGCCATTGTAACTACTTCCGGATAGCGCGTGGTGCCGGTGTAAACGCCAGCATTTAAATACATTTTTGCAAGCAGGGCGAAAACCATTCCTTTTGTTGGGCGGCCATATTGTAATGTATTGATAGCAGAACTGTTGGTTTTTGCAGGCAAAAGTGGCAGGGCAGCCTTCAGTTCGCTTTCGATAAACTAGAACACCGTATTTCTGGGTTGTGTAGCTGGCGGTGTAGCTACCGGAAAAGTAGTAATAATAGGTACGTTTCCGTACAAATCCATCATAAAAAAATAATACAGCGCACGCATAGCCCTTATTTGCGCACCGTTAGTTTCTTTAAGTGCTTCTGTAGATGGAGAAGCGTTAACCAAAGTGATTAGTCGGTTACAGGTATTGATACCGCTAAAACCCCAGTTCCAAACAGAAATTACGTTAGCGTGGTCAAACGTCCAGGTATGATAATGCAACTGCCTGTACTGCCCGCCATCATCAAAATTGCCATCTCTTGCAGGTAAAATTGCTTCATCTGTAGATAATTCCTGCATCCGCCAGTAAGGCACACCATAATTGGACGACAGGTTGGAATACATCGTACCCAGCAAAGCAGTATAATCTGCAGTAGTCACCGGGAAATTGGAAGTTGCATATTGAGATTCTACCGATACATCCAGCTTCGTACAGCTATTAACGGAAGCAACAATCGCAAACCCGACCAGTATTAAATATATTTTTTTCATAACTTTTCGTTTTGTTTGATTTTAGAATGATGCGGTTAAGCCGAAAGTATAAGTGTGTGTTTTAGGATAATAGTTGTTGGCATCAACACCTGGCGTAGCACCGCCAATATTGATTTCGGGATCAATACCAGAATATTTAGTGATGATGAAAAGATTGCTGCCGGATAAATACAACCGGATGGCTTTAATGGCCTGTATTTTTGGTTTGCTGGAATAACCAAGCGTTGCATTATCCAAACGTAAATAGGAGCCGTTTTCCAGATAACGGTCAGAAATCAGATAAGCATTGATATCTTTAAAAGATTCGCCCAAAGTAAAAGTGGGTATGTTCTGCAGTTTTGCATCCGCCGGGTTATTGAGGGAAGCCAGCGTTGCATTTAATATTTTGTTGCCCCTTACACCTCTTAACAAAAAGTTTAAATCAAACTTTTTATAGGTAAAAGTATTGTTCCAGCCATAAACTAAATTAGGCTGTGCATTGCCGCTAATAAACTGATCTGTTGTTAATGGTTGCGTAGCGATTGTAGCACCGCTGCATTTTGATAAGTGCTTACACCATTAGCGTTTTTCCCTAAATAATGCCATAAATAAAAGCTTCCAATAGCAGAACCAGGCGTTATAATCTGACTATAATTACCGGATTGCCCTTTACCGCCTAATTGTGATGTATAAATATTGGTAACGTTATAAATATCTTTTGAAAGGCTTTCTACCACATTTTTATTGTGAGAAAAGTTAAGTGATGTTCTCCAGAAAAAACTGGCTGTTCTAACTGGGTTTGCATTTAAAATAACTTCAATACCGGAGTTTTTAACATTACCGGCATTTGCAGTAAGCGTTGGATACTGAAACTGTGTTAAAGAAACCGGATACTGATCGTAAATCAAATCTGATGTTTTCTTGATATAATAATCAACAGAACCACTGATCCGATCTTTAAACAAACCGAAATCAAGGCCGATATTGGTTGTTGCTGTACTCTCCCATTTTAAGTTAGGATTTTCGTTTTGTACCGGCCCGATGGAGTTGGTAATGTTGCCATTGTACAAAAATTTGCTGCCACTACTTTGTGTACCATAAACCAATATAGCAGAAAAAGCATTAAATCCTACACTGTTTCCGGATACGCCATAACCTGCCCGCAATTTCAAATCGCTGATTACAGGAAGGTTTTTCATGAAATCTTCGTTAATAATCCGCCATGCACCGGAAATTGCAGGAAACAAACCGTAACGATTATTAGCTCCGAATGCTGTTGAACCATCGTCCCGTAAGGAGGCTTGCAATAGATATTTATCCGAAAACTGATACTGCACCCTTCCGTAATAGGATATTAATAAAAGAGATGAAATCGGATTATTATAATTGTTAAAATTTAATTGTGAAAGTGATGTCGGGTTGGATAAAAACAGGTTGTTATAAGTTAAATTATCGTTAGAAAAACCTTGCGTTTGCACACCAAAACCATCGTTGGTACGCGTTTTTTGGTAAGAATAACCAGCTAATAATTTCAGCGAATGCCGACCAAAAGTGCGGTCGTAGTTAAAATAAGATTCTACAATGTTGTTGGTGTTTAAATAAGATGAACGGCCGGCAACACCATTGGCATTAACTGCAAGCCCTGATGCACTTGTTAAATAAGTATTGTTCTGGTTCTGGTCGCGTTGCTGCGAAGCACTCACTGTAAACCGTAAACCCTGTAAAATATCTACCTGGGCAATGCCATTAATCAATGTTTTATTACTGTTGTTACGGATGGTGTTATTATTTAATAACGATAAAGGGTTTAAAGTACCGCTGCCTGTGCGGGTATAGTTTTCTTTGTAACTGCCATCTGCATTAAACGGACTAACGGTTGGCAGATAGAACAACATGGCAGGTAAAATATATTGCTGATAGATGTCATCTGTATTGCTGTTGCTGTTGGTTAAATTGAGACTTAGTTTTAAACAGTCATTAAAAAAACGCTGGTTAATATAACCACGGTAAATGGTACGTTCCAATGCACTCCGCTTTAAAATACCATTGTTTTTAAAATAGTTTACACTGGCACCGTAATCAGCGTTTTTGCCTGCTGCTCCGTAAGAAAGGTTATGGTTTTGAGAAAAACTGTTCCGTTCGATCAAATCCTGCCAGTTGGTGTTTGATCCGTCATCATCCAAAGGGCTTGCTAACGGGTTTTGGTCGTTATCTTTTAAATACTGGCGTAGTTGGTCGCCCGTAAGCATATTTATCTGCTTGGATACTTTTCCCATCGAAAAATAATTACTGTAGGTAAGCCTGTTTTGTCCCAGTTTTGCTTTTTTGGTAGTGATAATAATCACACCATTTGCAGCTCTTGAACCATAAATTGCAGTTGAGGCAGCATCTTTTAGCACATCAATACTTTCGATATCGGCTGGTGCAAGTAATTCTATCGCGGCTCCCGGAACACCGTCAATTACATAAAAAGGTTCCTGTGCGCCGCTTGTGGTACGAATGGTTGATGGCCCGCGCAGGATAACGGTTGCGTCTGAATTGGGGTCTCCGCTTTTAGTTACGTTCAATCCCGGAACCTTTCCTTGCAGCAATTCTGCCGGACTGGTTAAAACGCCTTGGTTAAAATCTTCGGATTTTAGCGAAGTGATAGAACCGGTAACATCTTGCTTGGTAGAAGTTCCATAACCAATTACCACCACATCTTTTAACTGGTTTGTGCTTGGCAGTAAACTTATGCTGATGTTGCTGCTGGTACCAACAGGTATGTTTTGGGTAGTAAAACCCACAGATGTAAAGCGCAACACACTCGCATTACTGCTAACGATAATGGAATATTTACCGTCAAGATCAGAAGCAACACCGTCAGTAGTGCCTGCAACCAAGATGGAAACGCCTGGAAGCGGCTGATTTTTTTCATCTGTAACGATGCCTCTTACCGTTTTTCCGGTTTGCGCAAAAACAGTTGAGACTACACTTAGCAGCATTATTTGGAGGAGAAACAGGAACTGCCGTTTATAGCTATCTGCTACCTGCCTGAAGAAAACAGGGTATAGTTTTTTCATAAAAACTGGTTTTTGATGATGGGTTAATTAGTGTAATTTTCTGCATGTTGATGCCGCAAAGGAAGGCTCCTATTGTTATCAGAACATCAATTAGCTGTTACACTTTTTATCAAAAACACAATTTTATTTAATTCATAATTATCAATCTAAAATACTATAAAACAGACCTTTATTAAAGAATAGTAGTTGGGAAACCCAATTTCCTTTTAACATTAACTTGATAAAAAATTAATATGAAAATAAATTTATCCGAATATACATTTGCTACTAAGGTGCAGAACCCGGTTTATCATTACTTATTCTGTAATCATGATTACAGATCGCAATCAAATTAACTTTTAGCAATTTCTACCGCATAAACACCTTCATTTCCTTCAAAATTAGCACGGAAAATAATCCATTTCTCATCCGGCGAAAAATGCACATTCGGTTCTAAATGATAATTGTGATTTTTCATGTTCACCAGTTTTTCTGATTTTAAATGATCGCTTTCCGGCTTGAATGTATAAATCCATTCGCCGTTTTTAGCTTTTGCAACCTGAACCGGATCACCGCCATCGCCTGCAAAAGTTTTTTCATCGCGCGAAACATTAAAATGTATCGACCATTCATCCGCTGTCATCTGGTAAATATGATCTTGCTGACCCGTTTTCATGTTGATGCCTGCCAGAAAAAACGTTTTTCCTTTTGGTTTTTGCAAATCAAACCATTCTGTTTGTCCGGTTTCTCCAAAAAATTCATGACCGGCAATTTCATTCACCATGCTTCTTTTATGCATCAGTTTTGTTTGTGCCGTTTTAATGTTGATATTCCAGATGCGATCAACTTTTTCCCACGGGCCTTCATGGCAATAAGAAAGAATATCCGGATCAGTCGGCGAAAAAAGTAAATGGTTTGTCCATTCATTCTCCCGGAATAACTCTTTTAATTCTTTCGTTTTAACATTTAAAGAATACAAAACATGCGGAATATGCGCATCATAAATCCGATCGAAAAAATCACTTTTTGCAGGATAATTTTTCAATATTTCCCGCTCCTGCTCGCCAATTGCTTTTACGCAAGCCAAATAAGTTCCATCTGCGTTTACCGTTCCAACTCTACCTTTAAATTCCGGATCGAAAGCATAAATAAACCGTGTTTTTTTGGTATCTGTATTCACGGCGAAAATGCTGTCGCCACTTTGATAAAAAGCTTCCCGTGTTTTTAAACAAACCATTTCTCCGCTAACTTTGGGTCGATTGGTTAATTGTTCGGTTGCCAAGGTTTTTAAATTGACGGTAAACAATTGGTTCCCGTTCGGCGTACTTCCCGAAAAAACCATTATATCACCTTCATTTCCTTTTTGCTTTACAAACGGATAATTGTTAAAATAAAAGCTGCCGTTGTTGCCTTCTCTGCGCACCAGCTTTACAATTTTATGTCCGGTATCTTTATCAATCCATTCATTTGGCATTGGTTTTTGTCCGCCAGTTTCCAGTTTTTCCTGTGCTTTGGAAATTTTAGCTGATAAAATCGACCACAATCCTATAAGTACAATTAGGCTTTGTTTCATGTTAAAATTAATTTTGATATGGATTTAATTAAAAAAAAAGGTTGCTAAAAACAGCATCCAACGTTCGCTATTCGATGCTGTTTTTAGCAGGATAAAATCCGGCTTTTTCCAGTTTTAAAATTTCTACGCCGGCATCCAAAAGCGGACCAGTTCCATGTTTTTCATTCAAACCAACCGGACGGTTGTAATAATAAGTAAGATCATTTTCGATAGAAGTTCCCACGCAAATATCTTTTAACTGGCCTTTTTCGTTGATCTCTTTTTTCTTCAAACCTTCCCAGCCAGTTGTAGCAATAGAAGCGTATCGCTTATCAATCCAGCCTTTGTTTACCGCTTTTGCAACGCCGTAAACAAACATCGCTGTGCAAGAAGATTCTGGATAAGAATCACTTTTATCCAACAACTGATACCACAAACCATCTGCATTCTGGTATTTTGCAATGCCCAGAATCTGTCTTTCCAATAATCCAATTAACGTTTTCCGCTGCGGATGATTTTCTGGCAACGCATCTAAAAGCCGAACTTGTGCCAGCATTACCCAACCGTTGCAACGGCCCCAATGCGCTACGCCGTTGCGTTTGGAGTCGCTGTAATAAGTGTGCCAGTAAATTTCTTTCTCCTTATTCCACAAATACTGATTGAAGTTGATAACCTGTTTTGCAGCATCGTCAAAATATTTCTGATCGCCGGTCAGCTTTGCAGTTTCTACCAAAAACGGAACGCTCATGTACAAATCATCCGCCCATAAAGTCATTTTTTGAGGGAAAGCGCGCACCAAAGTTCCGTCAGCTAAACGGCTGCGTTCTTCCGTTAAATGTTTTGCTGCTTTTAGCACATAATTTTTGTACTCCGGTTTTGGGCTGAGCGAGTAAACTTCGGCTACACTTGCTCCCATTGCTCCAAAATCATCCAGTTCTTCCATGGTAAAAAATTCGCCGAACGGATAGGTATAATGCGGCACATCATGCTTAAAACGCTGTGCAAAAGTTTTATAATTATTAAATCCAAAAGCTACATGATTGATAGCATAATTGGTATATTTTTTATCTTTCAGGTAATCGCCTAAATCAAGCATTGCTAAATTTAAAACTCCATTGGTGTAATGCCAGCCTGCGTATTTGCTTGCATAATGAACCTGCACATTTTCAGGAATTTCTGCGGAGGTTTTGTAAAGTTTTTTATTGTCGGTTCCTTCAAAACCCATCACAGTTTCACTGATAATCTGATCAGCAACTTTACGCACCAACAATTCATTTTCGCTTGCTTTTTGGGCGAAGATTGATACAGGCAAAAAACCTGCAAGCAAAATAATCAGTATAGTTTTTTTCATGATAAAAGAAGCATTAGGTTAATTGCCATCGGGTTTAACAACTGTACTTTTCGGACTTTCCGGCCATTGGAAACTACTAACCGGATCTGGAATTGCTGGATCAAAAGCTGGTACATCTACCAGATACTTTGCAATCCCTAATTTATTATCTTTTATTCCCTGAATTATACATTTGGCAATTTCGTATGCGCCATAAGGGTTAAAGTGCGTATTATCAGCTAAAGGTTTATCCTGGCCGGGGTAGGAATTTGCCGGATAATGCACAAAAGCTTTAGTAGAATTTTCAACACCAAGCGTATCCCACATTTTAGTCGTCATGGCGTTGAGATCAATTAAAGCTACGTTTTCCTGTTTGGCAACTTGTCGTGCTGCTTCGGGATAATCGCCCAGCGAGTTTTCAATTTTTCCGGCGGCACCAAAAGAACGGCGACTGGTGGAGGTTACAATTACCGGAATACCACCTTTTTTCTTCGTTTCAGCAACAAAAAATTGCAAACGTTCTGTGTAAGATTTGTAGGCGCCATCATTCGGGCCTTTTTCTTTCTGATCGTTGTGGCCAAATTCGATAAACAAATAATCGCCCGGTTTCATCACACTTAAAACTTTTTCCAGCCTTTTTGAACCGATAAAGCTGCCTAGCGTTAAACCGGATTCTGCATGATTTGCAATTACAACTCCGGGTTTAAAAAACCGTGGAATCATTTGCCCCCAAGAAGCCCAGGGTTCATCATCCTGATTAACAACAGTAGAATTCCCGGCTAAAAAAATGGTAGTTTGGTTGGTTACTTTTTTGATTTCAATGGATTTTAAAGCCGGTTTTACATCAAATTCCAGCGTTAGTTTATCATCCCAATCCAGTTTCGTCAATTCTCTTGGTTTCAAACTGACTTGTCCGCCCGAACTGATCTTACGGTCTTTTACATTCACCATAAAAGTTTTCGTAACAAACTGGCCGGCTTTGGTTTGGATATTTTCCAGCATTAGCCTGCGCGATTCTGCTTTTACGGTTGTGCTGGCTGCTGTTTTTGCATCGCCTAAAACAATTTTTACTTCATAATTTCCTTCGGGAAGTTTTGCCGAAAAATAAAAGGGTTTGTTGCTGATTGCAGCATTGCGGCTCAAGGTTTCCGGTTTACTGTCGAAATCAAAACCATAACCTTTTTCTACCGAATAAACAGCATCGGCAGTAATTTTGGTATAGCCGGAAACTAATTGCGCGGAGCCAAAATCAAACTTATAATTAACCGGATCATTTTGTACAAAAGCTGCCAGGTTTAAAGCCAGCAAAATTAAGCAAGCAGGTTTAAAGTAGTTTTTCTTCATCAATAGAACTAAAAGTAAAATTGGCTTTAATTAGCAAAACAAGGCTAATGCAGACAGCAAGCAAAGCAATAAAAAAAGCAGAATTGGTTTATACAGGTTTAATTTGGCCACAAAATAGAAAGTGCGGTAAGCAATGGCAACATGTACCATCATGCCTAACCTTAGTTTACTAATTTTAGGTTGATAAAAGAAGCATTGTTAAAAGCTGATCAACGTTTTCTACTCTACCGTGCTGGTTGCTGCTATCAAAATTTTCTTTCTTCGGGAATATAATAAACCACTGACAACAAGCAAGCTTCCGGCAATACCGTAAACCGTTATTTTTTCGTGGAGGATTATTACAGCCATAAAATAACCAAAAGCTGGCGTTAAAAAAAGCCATAAGCCAGCTTTTACAGCATCTTTTTGTAATAACATCAGCCACATGGCATAAGCAATAATAGAAACCGGAATGATGAGCCAGGCAATGCTCAGGAAAAAATTAAGATCCGGAATGAGAAAATTATGATTACGGTTCAGCAGCACAATCGGAATAAAAAATACGCCGCCAAGCGTAATCTGCCAGGTATTTACTTCCATTTTTTTCAAAGTGAGGCCAGAATTGGCGTAATAAATACTGCCGGAAGATAACGCTACAATTCCGACAATCAGTGCCAGCAAACCTTTTGCGGTAGCGTGGCTGTTATACAAATTCGGAACTGAAGCAAGCACCAAACCAGAAACAGAAATAACAATCCCGGTAATTTCAAATGAAGTTAGTTTTCGTTTATAAAAAATCGCCGAAAACAGGATAAGCAACAGTGGATTTACGGCAGTAATTAAACTGATTAATCCGGCTGAAACATATTTAATAGCAATTAAATAACCTGACATATAGATAGTTACATTCAGTACACCTAGAATCAATAGTTTCTTAAATTCTGACTTTGAAGGAAAATGGCTGGTTTTGTTTTTGATGATATAAGTATAGCCCAGCAACAGCACACTTACAGTTACAAAACGAATTAAAGTAAGCAAAAACAGATCGCAGGAATGAAATGCAAACTTGGTGGCAACCGTAGCCGAAGCCCACAACAGGGCAAAAAATAATCCTTCGGTAATTTCCATGCTTTTTTTGTTGAAGTAGATTGATGACTGGCGCAAAGATAGAATTTCAGAAATTTCTGGCTTTATCTAAAGCAATTGATCAATTCTGATTTTTTGCCGGTAAAAGAAGTATTAAACACCGCTTTAAAACCTGTAAATCCGTTTATTTTCCTGTTGAAAACCCGTATCTTCGCGTAAAACAGTACAACATGATAACGGTATCTAATCTATCCTTACGTTACGGCAAACGAACACTTTTTGAAGATGTTAACCTTAAATTTTCGCAAGGTAATTGCTACGGCATTATCGGTGCAAATGGCGCAGGAAAATCTACTTTTTTAAAAATCCTTTCGGGCGAAATTGACCCAACCAGCGGTTCGGTAAGTTTTACGCCCGGCGAGCGTATGGCCGTTTTATCACAAAATCATTATGCGTTTGATGAATTTACAGTGATTGAAACCGTTTTGATCGGCCACAAAGAAATGTATGCCATCATGAAGGAAAAAGATGCCATTTACTTAAAAGAAGATTTCTCAGATAAAGATGGCGAACGTGCCGGCGAACTCGAAAATCTTTTTGCAGAAATGGATGGCTGGAACGCCGAAAGTAATGCCGCAACCTTGTTAAGCAACCTCGGAATTAAAGAAGAATTACATTATAAACAACTAAAAGAACTGGACGGTAACCAAAAAGTACGCGTACTATTAGCGCAAGCGTTGTTTGGTAATCCGGATATTTTGCTGCTGGATGAGCCAACCAATGATTTAGATATCAATACGATATCCTGGCTGGAAGATTTTCTGGCGACGTATGAAGCTATTGTTTTAGTAGTTTCTCACGACAGGCACTTTTTAGACACCGTTTGTACGCATATTGTGGATATTGATTTTGCTAAAATGTCCACTTATACTGGCAATTATTCTTTCTGGTACGAATCCAGTCAGCTGGCATTAAAACAACGTTCCGATCAGAATAAGAAAACCGAAGATCGTGTAAAGGAATTACAGGAATTTATTCGTCGTTTCAGTGCAAACGCATCCAAATCCAAACAAGCAACCAGCCGTAAAAAGGCTTTGGACAAGATTAATCTGGATGAAATCAAGCCTTCCAACCGAAAATATCCTGCCATTTTATTCAATAATTTAGGTAGAGAAGCAGGCGATCAAATCTTACAAATTGAAAACCTAAGTAAAACTTTGCATGGAGAAGTGCTGTTTTCAGGCGTAAATTTAATGGTGAGCAAAGGAGATAAAATTGCTGTACTCTCTCAAAATAGTTTAGCCACGTCTGCTTTCTATGATATTCTAACCGGCCGCGATACTGATTTTACCGGCACTTTTAAATGGGGCATAACCATTAAAACGGCTGATATTCCGATTGACAATGCCGAATATTTTCAAGGTAAAAATGATAATCTAATTGACTGGCTGCGTGATTATTCTGAAGGAGAAAAAGACGATCAGTTTATCCGCGGGTTTTTAGGTCGGATGCTATTTTCGGGAGAAGAAGTTTTGAAAAAATCAACCGTACTTTCCGGTGGCGAGAAAATGCGCTGTATGTTTTCGCGGATGATGCTGCAACAGGCAAATGTTTTGTTGTTTGATGAACCAACCAATCACCTGGATTTGGAATCTATTACTGCCTTAAATAATGGTTTGAAAGATTTTCGCGGAACAATTTTATTTACCTCACGAGATCATGAGTTAACAGCAACTGTTGCAACCCGAATTGTAGAACTAACGCCCGGTGGCTTTATTGATAAACTAATGGGTTACGATGAGTTTATCAACAGCGACGCTATTAAAAAACAACAGGAAGAAATGTATGCTTTAGCTTAAAAGCTTCCAAAAAATCAGGACACAAAAAAAGGGATGCTAAACGAAGCATCCCTTTTTTGTATAATAAAATTGTTATTACACAATAGTTGTTATTGACCAGAACCTGGTTCGTGATCTGTCATGCGGCCAGTTGTACGGCCATCTGTTCCGCTTCCAAAAGTTGAAGGATTAGTCATACCTGCTGTTGTACTGCCGGTATCATCATCGTCTTCATCATCCAAATCGTCTTCGTCTATCACGTCGTCATCCAATGTATCATCATCCGGAAATGCATCATCATCATCATCGTCAATCAAATCATCTTCATCCGGATCAGGAATTGTTGCATCCAAATCATCATCGTCGTCTTCATCTTCATCTCTGATGACATTTTGTGGAGAAACATTAAAGATTGCATTCAAAGTTTGGTCAGCAAAGCTGAGGCCGTTCGTGCCCGGATAGTCAACCTGATTATCTAAGCTGGTGGCATTCATTAGTGTCATAAGTTTGATGTTTAGCGTTTGATTATAATATCACAAAGCAATTAAAATTTCTCATTGTTTGCACTAATCTCAATTTAAAAAAATTTATTTTTTAGTAGGAGTTATTATTTTTTGCCGATAAAAACAGCATCAATAATCATTCAAATATTATACTTGTACCTGAGTTAAACAAATTTCTTTTAGTTTAGAAATAGTATAATCAATCTCTGCAAAGGTGTTGTATTTTGAGAAAGAAAAACGGATAGCCGGACGTGCCGGACTTGCACCAATTCCGGTTAAAACATGCGAGCCAATATCTGTACCCGAGCTGCACGCACTTCCGCCGGAAGCAGAAATACCTGCAATATCCAGGCTGAATAATAACATTTCGGCCATTTCCATCTCCGGAAAAGAAACATTTAAAACCGTATATAAGCTTTTCTCCGGATCGGTTTCTCCGTTAAATTGTACATCCGAAATCGTTTCTAGTAATTGTGCCATCATGTAAGATTTCAAACCCAGAATATGGTTTTTGTGCACTTCCATTTCCTGATAAGCCAATTGTAAAGCTTTGGCAAAACCGGCAATACCATAAACATTTTCTGTACCGCCGCGCATATTACGTTCCTGCGAGCCGCCATGAATTAAAGGTTTTATTTTGATGCGATGGTTGATGTATAAAAAACCAACACCTTTTGGACCATGCAGTTTATGCGCTGCACCAACCAAAAAGTGCACTTTCAACTGATTTACATCGTGCGGAAAATGTCCCATCGTTTGCACCGTATCACAATGAAAAATGGCGTTGTATTGCTCGCACAATAAGCCAACTCTTTCTATATCAGTTAAAGTAGCAATTTCGTTGTTTGCGTGCATTAAGGATACCAAACTGCGCTCATTTTGCTGTAGCAATTCTTCCAGATGGTTTAAGCTGATGTTTCCGCGTTCATCAACCTGAACAAAGCTTAATTTAATTGTTCCGGCTTTTTCCAGTGCTTTTAAAGTATGCAAAACTGCATGATGTTCAATTTCGCTGGTGATGGCATGAGTCAATCCCAAATCAGTAACAGCACATCTGATTGCCATATTATCTGCCTCCGTTCCGCCAGAAGTAAAAAATATTTCTGATGGAGAAGCATGTAAAAGTGCCGCAATGGTTTTACGTGCTTTTTCTACCACGGTTCTGGCTTCGCGGCCAAAAGCATGAATAGAGGAAGGATTGCCATAGCTGCTTTCCATCACCTGGTAAACTTCTTTTAATACTTCCTGATCAATCGG
>JBPBQV010000002.1:0-353840 GCA_050955045.1 Janthinobacterium lividum
TCGGCATTTCTAAAGATATTATTATTAGGAAATCGTAAAAACTTAAGCCTCTACTCCTCCTTCTTTCACCGCAACCTCTCAACTAACTACTACCAAACCTCCTCCCGAAAGCGGACGCAAAAGTAGAAAAATATCATAGACAAGAAAACCTTTCAAGAAAAAAACCTTTCATTAATTCTTAAAGTGTTGAAATAGAATTAAATAAAATTCTTCAAAAGAAAAACGTACATATAATATATAAAAACCTGTAATGCTTCTTTTATCAAATGAAAATTATATTGCTAAAAGAAGCATTTATAAACTCTAAACCGTTAACAAAAGTTAATTATTTGATTCTTATATATACACTGTGTAACATTGCTTACAAATTCATTGATTGATCTACAATATTAATTTATCTTTGCGGCATGTTTAAAATGTGTTATTCACTAAAATTTTTAACTTTAATACTCATTATAAGTATCAGCTTATTTAGCTGTAAGAGTAAGTTTGAAAAACTTAAAGCAAGCAGTGATTACTCCAAAAAATATCAGGAAGGTATTAAATACTATAATAAAAAGGAGTATTCTCGAGCTTTAGCATTATTTGATGATTTGGTACAACGCTATCGTGGTCGGGCAGAAGCAGAAGATTTATTTTATTATTACGCTTTTGCTAATTATAAATTGAAAGATTTCACTTCTGCAGGTTATCATTTCAAAAACTTTGCTGATACGTATCCTAATAGTTCCCGATCAGAAGAATGCCGTTATATGTCTGCATATTGTGCCTATTTGGAATCGCCAAACTCAACTTTGGATCAGGTTAATACGTTACAATCTATTGATAAGCTGCAACTGTTTATCAATCTTTATCCAAAAAGTCAGCGGGTAGCTGAAGCAAGCAAGTTGATACAAAACCTGCGTGACCGTTTAGAAACAAAATCTTACGATAACGCTAAGTTGTACTTAACTATAGGAGATTATAAATCAGCTGTAATTGCTTTTAAAAATTCTATGCGTGATTTCCCAGATACCAAATATGCTGAGGAGATGGAGTTTTTAACGATACAAGCACAATATATGTATGCGAAAAACAGCTTGGAGACCAAACAAGAAGAACGCTATGAAGAAGGTACAACTGCTTATAATGAATTTAAGGAGAAATATCCTTCTAGTCAGTACCTTAAACAAGCTGAAACGCTTAATAGACAGTGCCAAAATGGAATACAAAATGTAAAAAAGTATTTGGCTAATATTGAAAATGAGCAAAAAGCTTATAAAAAACAGTTGGATCAGGAAAAAAGTAAACAAGTAGATATTAAAACCCCATAAAAAATGAGCAATAACAAACCCGTTTTAGCAAGCAGCACGATCACACGTGATTTGCGCGATCTGGATAAAACAACTGATAATATATATGAATCACTTGTGGTAATGTCTAAAAGGGCAAACCAGATTTCTAATAACATTAAAGAAGAATTGAGCCAGAAGTTATCAGAATTTACTTCCTCAAATGATAATTTAGAAGAAGTTTTTGAAAACCGCGAGCAAATTGAGATTAGCAAACATTACGAGAAAATGCCAAAACCTTCTTTAATTGCTATTCAAGAATTTCTAGAAGGTAAAATTTACTACAGAAATCCTTCAAAAGAACAATAGTTTAAATTGAATAAATACGAAAAGCCTTCCTGATAATCAGGAGGGCTTTTTTAATAAGCAAAAAAGTTATTTTTGACTATGCTGAATGGTAAAAAAATTTTGTTGGGTGTTTGTGGTAGCATTGCCAGTTATAAATCGGCTGCTTTAATCCGGTTATTAATTGAAGCTGGTGCAAATGTTAAAGTGATTATGACGAGAGAGGCAACCAATTTCATCACGCCGCTTACGCTTTCTACACTTTCTAAAAACCCTGTTTCTGTAGAATATTATAAATCCGAAACCGGCGAATGGAACAATCATGTTGCTTTAGGTTTGTGGGCAGATTTAATGCTGATTGCACCTGTTTCTGCCAATACGATAGCTAAAATGGCCAATGGTTTGTGCGATAACTTGCTTTCGGCTACTTATCTGTCTGCAAAATGTCTAGTTTATTTTGCTCCAGCAATGGATTTGGATATGTGGAAACACCTATCAACTCAAAATAACGTACAAAAACTACTGGAGTATAAAAATATACTAATAAAACCAGCTTATGGTCAACTGGCAAGTGGTTTGGTTGGTGAAGGACGAATGGCCGAACCAAAAGATATAGTTGATTTTTTAAATCATTCGCTTAGCAAAATGCTTCTTTTAGCAGGTAAAAAAGTGTTGGTAACAGCAGGGCCAACGTTTGAAGCGATTGATCCGGTGCGGTTTATTGCTAATCATTCTTCCGGGAAAATGGGTTTTAAACTGGCAGACGAAATGGCAAATCTTGGTGCAGAAGTTACGCTGATTGCCGGCCCTTCTCAGCAGGAAACTCAAAATAAAAGCATTAAACGCATCAACATTACTTCTGCGGAAGAAATGTTGCAGGAATGTTTAACTTATTTTCCAGATACACGTATTTGTATCATGAATGCCGCTGTTGCAGATTTTACACCCAAATTTACAGCTGATCAGAAACTGAAAAAACAGGAAATCAACCTTAACATCGAACTAAAACCAACTACAGATATTTTGCAAATTTTAGGTGCACAAAAGAAGCATGACCAGATTTTAGTTGGATTTGCGTTAGAAACAAACGATGGTGAACGTTATGCTTTGGATAAATTGAAGCGAAAAAATCTGGATTTGATCGTTTTAAATTCTTTGGCAGATGTTGGCGCAGGTTTTAAAACCGATACCAATAAAGTAACGATCATTGATAAACAGCTGCAAAAAACAGTATTCGAACTAAAAACTAAAGTGGAAGTTGCCGCTGATATCTGCCAAAAAATTATTGATTTAATTTAAAAATGAAATTAACTGGTTTACTTTTCTTACTACTTTTTGGCTTTAAATTTGCCAAAGCGCAGGATTTGAATGCGCGTGTGCAAGTGCTTTCACCAAAAATCCAAACAACTAATAGAAGAATTTTTGTGGCGTTAGAAACTGCTATGAAAGATTTTCTGAACGGCAGAAAGTGGAGTGCCGACCAGATTGCACCAGCAGAAAAAATTGATTGCAACTTTGTAGTCAACATTACACAATGGGATGGCGCGAATGCTTTAAGCGCAGAAGTGCAGGTGCAATCTAGCCGGCCGGTTTTCGGATCAAATTTCAACTCCACTTTGCTGAATATTAATGATAAGGACTTTGATTTTAATTATACTGAAGGGCAAATTCTTGATTTTAATGATCAGCTTTTTCAAAGTAACCTGAGTTCGTTTTTGGCTTTTTACGCTTACATTATTGTTGGATTAGATTATGATTCGTTTTCAAAACGCGGCGGCTCACCTTACTTTGACCGGGCACAATACATTGTAAACGCCGCGCAAACTTCTGCTTATAAAGGTTGGAAAGCTTTTGATAATAACCACAACCGCTACTGGCTGGCAGAAAATTTAAACAACAATGTTTACAATGTTATCCGCGATTTTAGCTACACTTATCATCGTTTGGGTTTGGATGTAATGGCCACAAATGCCGACGAAGGATTAAAAGCAATCACAGCTGCGCTGCCAGCAATGGCGCAAATTGACCGGCAAAGAACGGGTGCTTTTTTGCCGCAAGTATTTTTTACAGCCAAAAGCGACGAACTACTGCAAGTGCTAAGCAAAGCAACTCTGCAGGAAAGAAGCCAGGCTTATCAAACTTTAAGCACGGCTGATCCGGCAAATGGCACTAAATATCAAATCTTACAAAAAAACTAAATTTTTTAGTTCTGTTTAAGCTGAAACCGTAAATTTGTTTTCTTAATTTAAATTTATGCTGAGTAGGTTAACGATTAACAATTATGCGCTGATTGATAACCTGGACATCGAACTGGATGCCGGTTTAAACATTATTACCGGCGAAACCGGAGCCGGAAAATCCATCATTCTGGGTGCACTTTCTTTGCTTTTAGGTCATCGGGCAGAAAGTAAATACTTCTTTAACCAGCAAAAAAAATGTGTGATCGAAGGTATTTTCAGAATTGATGGTTTTCATCTGAAAAAATATTTTGAAGAAAACGATCTGGATTACGAGCCGGAAACTGTTTTGCGCCGCGAAATTAGTGCGGACGGCAAATCCCGCGCTTTTGTAAATGATTCTCCCGTTAACCTGAATGCTTTAAAACATCTGGGCGAAAAGCTGATCGATATTCATTCTCAACATGCAACCGCAGAAATTAACGATCCGTGTTTTCAGTTATTAGTTGTTGACTCTATCACCAACCATCCGGAGTTGTTGGAAAAATATCAAAATGCTTTTTTTACTTATAAAAAATCATCAACCCGATTACAACAACTTGTAGAAGAAAGCGAAAAAGCAAAAGGCGAAGAAGATTATTTGCAGTTTCAATTTGATGAACTCGAAAAAGCTAACCTGATTGAAGAAGAACAGGAAAAATTGGAGCAGGAATTATATACGTTAAACAATGCAGAAGAAATTAAACGCAGTTTATTAAGTGCCAACTTTTTGTTGCAGGACAATGATACGGCGGCACTGAATCAGTTTAAAGAATCGCTCCAATTGTTAACAGCTTTAGAAAAATACAATCCTAAAGCCGGAGAATTAGCACATCGATTAAACAGTATTACAATTGAATTAAAAGATATTGTTGCTGAAATTGAAAATATGGAGCAAGCTACGCAGGTTGATGAAGCAAGAACTCAGGAAATAAGTGACCGCTTGGCTCTGATTTTTAGCTTGCAAAAGAAGCATCGCGTAAGCAGCAATGCAGAATTATTACAGATTCAGGAAGATTTATCTAATAAACTAAACAACATCCAATCCGGTGATAATGCGATAGAAGCATTGCAAAAGCAGCTTGCGAAACAAACTATCGAACTGCAAAAACTGGCTGTTCAACTATCTGCAAACCGAAAAAAAGCAATACCGGAAATTGAAAAACAGATTTTAAAAACGCTGGCTGATGTAGATATGAGCCATGCGATTTTAAAGATTGAGAATAATATAGCAGTAAAAGAAGCATTTGATAAAAACGGAATTGACCATATCCGTTTTATGTTCTCTGCAAACAAAGGACATAAATTAGCAGAGATGAGTAAAGTTGCTTCTGGCGGAGAACTTTCACGGGTGATGTTAAGTATTAAATCGCTTATTTCCCGCTATACTGCTTTACCAACTATTATTTTTGATGAGATTGATACCGGCGTTTCCGGCGAAGTAGCCAATAAAGTTGGTTTGGTAATGGAACAACTATCTCAGTTTTTGCAGGTTGTTACGATTACGCATTTACCGCAGATTGCAAGTAAAGGGAAATCACACTTTTTGGTATATAAAAATGATACAGGTAAAATTCCTTCCACCAAAATTAAAAAACTGACGGAAAAAGAACGTGTGCTAGAAATTGCCAAAATGTTAAGCGGCAGCAAACCTGGCGAAAGTGCTTTGCAAAATGCGAGAGAGTTGCTGAATAGTTGAGTTATGCAATGGCTAAGAATCTCTTTGTTTATCAATGTTGTTTTTTTGTGTTTTGCCAAAGCACAAAATACTAATCAAGTTTTTATTGTTAAGCAAGACACAATAAACATTAGAGGAATTGTGTACGATGCTTTTGGAAAACCAGCACCGAATGTACAGGTCATTTCAAAAAAATTTGACTTTAAAAATTACAATCAATTTCCTATCAGTGTAACTGATTCTTCAGGAAGATTTGAACTAAAAAGAACATCCTTCAAAGATACACTTCGTCTTATATCCTTTGGTAATTATATTGAGATAGTCAATAATGGTAGCCGCTATTTAACAATTGTTTTACCACCAGAAAGTGTTAGAACAAGTGAACTGATCCAAGTTTCAGCACAAAGAAAATTTAAAAAGCCTCCAATTCCAATATTTGAAATCAATTCTATAACTTGTTTTGATTGTGGTTGGGGTGGAGAGGTTTTCCCACATTTTCAAGGTGGAGAAAGACTATTTATAAATTTCGTCAAAAACTTGTTAACCTATCCAGAGAAAGCAATCAATAATAATGTAGAAGGCGATATTGAAATTGGTTTTACTGTTAGCATGGATGGTTCATTAAAAGAATTTAAAGTATTACGTGGAATTGGATATGAATGTGAGGAACAAGTAATTAAGGCAATTAAAAAAAGTCCAAAATGGATACCTGGAATTTTTAATGGAAAACCAGTAGAAATGCTATTTTCAATTACAATCAATTTTAAACTAACCGATAAATAATTCTATTTTTAGGCGTTAAACAAAAATCAAATGGCTTATAATTTATTACAAGGTAAAAAAGGCATCATTTTCGGTGCTTTAGATGAAAAATCAATCGCCTGGAAAACAGCACTGCGTTGTGTGGAAGAAGGTGCGCAAATTGTGTTAACCAACGCGCCGATTGCATTGCGGATGGGCGAAATCAATAAACTGGCCGAAGCCTGCGATGCACCGGTAATTCCAGCTGATGTTACCGTTAATGCAGATATAGAAAACCTGTTTGAAGCTACCAAAGAACATTTTGGCGGAGGCGTAGATTTTATTTTACACTCTATCGGTATGAGTTTAAATGTGCGTAAGAATATCCCGTACACACAAACGAACTACGATTTCATGCACAAAACCATAGATATTTCGGCTATGTCTTTGCACCGAATTTTACAGGTTGCCATGAAACAGGATATGATTAATGAATGGGGTTCTGTTGTAGCTTTAACTTATATTGCAGCTCAGCGTATTTTCCCGGGTTACGATGAAATGGCGGATACTAAAGCAATGCTGGAAAGTATTGCACGTAACTTTGGTTATCAATATGGTGTTAAAAAACACGTTCGTATCAACACAATCAGTCAGTCTCCTACCCGTACCACAGCTGGCGGAGGTATAAAAGGCTTTAATGGTTTTATTGATTTTGCTGAAAAAATGTCTCCGCTTGGAAATGCAGATGCAGATCAGTGTGCAGATTACACAGTAACTTTATTTTCTGATTTAACCAAAATGGTTACCATGCAAAATTTATTTCATGATGGCGGGTTTTCTAACGTTGGCGTAACACAACCCGTAATCGACCAAATGGAAAAATAATAATGCTTCTTTTATGGCATAAAAAAAGTCCCGATAAAAATATCGGGACTTTTTTGTTGAAGTATGATTTTAATTATTCACCTTTTTGTTCTTCTTCTGGTGTTGCTGTATCAACTTCTGCAGGTTTTGCGTTGATGGTAATTTGCTTGGATTCCTGATCAAAATCAACTTCCATCATAGTACCTTCGGTTAACTCACCTTTCAAAATTTCTTCTGCAATTGGATCTTCCAGATATTTTTGAATAGCTCTTTTTAACGGTCTTGCACCAAATTGAGAATCATATCCTTTGTCCGCTATAAATTCTTTTGCTGCTAATGTTAATTTAACATCATAACCCAAAGCATGAACACGGCTAAATAAAGCATTCAATTCAATATCAATAATTTTGAAAATTTCATCTTTACCTAAGCTATTGAATACAATTACATCATCAATCCGGTTTAAAAACTCCGGAGCAAAAGCACGTTTTAACGCATTTTCAATAACACCTCTTGAATGTGCGCCTGCCTGATCTGTTTGAGCAGAAGTATTGAAACCAACTCCCTGACCAAAATCTTTTAGCTGACGTGCACCAATATTAGAAGTCATGATCACTATTGCATTCCGGAAATCTACTTTACGGCCTAAAGAATCTGTTAACTGTCCTTCATCCAGTACTTGCAATAATATATTAAATACATCTGGATGTGCTTTTTCGATCTCATCCAAAAGTATTACAGAATATGGTTTTCTGCGTACTTTTTCGGTTAGCTGTCCACCTTCTTCATAACCAACATATCCCGGAGGCGCTCCCACTAATCGAGAAACTGCAAATTTCTCCATGTACTCGCTCATGTCAATCTGAATCAAAGAATCTTCAGTATCAAACATAAAACGAGCCAATTCTTTAGCTAATTCAGTTTTACCAACACCTGTCGGACCTAAAAAGATAAAAGAACCAATTGGTTTTTTAGGATCTTTCAATCCGGCGCGGGTGCGTTGTATGGCTTTAGTTAATTTTTTAATTGCTTCGTCTTGGCCAATGATTTTATCACTGATTTTATCAGACATATTTAACAATTTCTGGCTATCAGCCTGACCAACGCGTTGTACTGGAATGCCAGTCATCATCGAAACAACTTCTGCAACATTATCTTCAGTTACAGTGTAGCGTTTAGATTTTGTTTCTGCTTCCCATGCTGCTTTTGCCTGCTCTAATTCTTCAATCAGATGCTTTTCTGTATCACGCAGCTTGGCAGCTTCTTCATATTTCTGACTGCGAACTACCTTGTTTTTTTCTAGCTTAATCTGTTCAATCTTTTGCTCAACATCCAAAATATTCTGTGGAACATGAATATTGGTTAAATGAACACGAGAACCAGATTCATCCAAAGCATCAATAGCTTTATCTGGTAAAAAACGATCTGTAATATAACGGGAAGTCAAAGAAACACAAGCAAGAATCGCTTCGTCTGTGTACGTAACACCATGATGTTCTTCATATTTATCTTTAATCCGATTTAATATCTCGATTGTTTCATCTGGTGTGGCTGGTTCTACCATCACTTTTTGAAAACGACGATCTAAAGCACCATCTTTTTCAATATACTGGCGATATTCGTCTAAAGTTGTAGCACCAATACATTGAATTTCTCCACGGGCTAACGCTGGTTTAAACATGTTAGAAGCATCCAGAGAACCGGAAGCACCACCTGCACCAACAATGGTATGAATCTCATCAATAAATAAAATTACATCAGGAGATTTTTCAAGTTCGTTCATTACCGCTTTCATGCGTTCTTCAAACTGACCACGATATTTTGTACCAGCAACTAAAGAAGCTAAATCCAACGTAACTACGCGTTTATTAAATAAAACACGGGAAACTTTACGTTGTACAATTCGCAAAGCTAAACCTTCTGCAATTGCTGATTTACCAACACCTGGCTCACCAATTAAAATTGGGTTATTCTTTTTCCGGCGGGATAAAATTTGTGATACACGTTCAATTTCTTTTTCCCGACCAACAATTGGGTCAAGTTTTCCATCTTCGGCAGCTTTTGTTAAATCACGGCCAAAATTATCTAAAACCGGTGTTTTTGATTTAATATCTGACACTTTTTTGGGTTGGCTAAATGAATCTTCATCTCTAAAATCATCATCTCCTCCTGTTGAAGATCCTGGCAATTCATCCGTAACATCATGTTTACCAGTTTCTACTTCAGCTTTAAACACTTCATAATTTACATTAAACTGTGCTAAAATCTGAGAAGCAATATTATCCTCATCTCTTAAAATAGATAGTAAAAGATGCTCTGTTCCAATCAGATCACTTTTAAAAATCTTAGCTTCCAAGTAAGTAATCTTCAATACTTTTTCTGCCTGTTTGGTTAACGGAATGCTGCCGATGTTAACAGTTGTACCAGTGGTTCCTTTAACCGCATCTTCTACAGAACGCCTTAAACGAGCTGTATCTACGTTCAATCCTTTCAATAATTTTATCGCAACGCCATCACCGTCACGAATTAGTCCTAACAACAAATGTTCTGTTCCAATATAATCATGCCCGAGACGCAATGCCTCCTCTCTGCTATATGAAATAACATCTTTTACACGGGGCGAAAATTTAGCTTCCATAATATATTTTTCAAATAAAGGAAAGTACTAATCTATAAATAAGTTTATTAAATACGAATAGAGAAGGGATTCCGACTTAATTTTATCAACAATTACGCCATTAAATAACAATTGTTACAACAATAACCTAATCTAACCATTTTTACGGGTTTGTGACTAATTTAGCATTGTAAAATTATCAAAGTAGAAATAATGGCAGACGAAAAAATAATATTTTCTATGGCGGGCGTAAATAAAATTTATCCACCGCAAAAACAGGTTTTAAAAAATATTTATCTGAGTTTCTTTTACGGGGCAAAAATTGGCGTGATCGGATTAAATGGTTCCGGAAAGTCTTCTGTGTTGAAGATTATTGCTGGTTTGGATAAAGCTTACCAAGGCGATGTAGTTTTTTCGCCGGGATTTACTGTTGGATATTTAGCACAAGAACCGGAGTTAGATACCACAAAAACAGTAAAAGAAGTTGTAGAAGAAGGTGTTGCAGCAACAATTGCGATTTTAAAAGAATATGAGGACATCAACGAAAAATTTGGTTTGCCCGAAGTTTATGAAGATGCTGATGCAATGGATAAATTACTAGCGCGACAGGGCGAACTGCAGGACAAAATTGATGCAACCAACGCTTGGGAGTTAGACCAGCAATTGGAACGTGCAATGGATGCTCTGCGCTGCCCGGAACCAGAAACCAAGATTGCCACATTGTCAGGGGGAGAACGTCGGCGCGTGGCTTTATGTCGATTGTTGTTGCAAGAACCAGATGTTTTATTATTAGATGAGCCAACAAACCATTTAGATGCAGAATCTATCGATTGGTTAGAGCAGCACTTAAAACAGTACAAAGGAACCGTAATTGCGGTAACACACGATCGTTATTTCTTGGATAATGTTGCTGGATGGATTTTAGAACTGGACCGTGGAGAAGGAATTCCGTGGAAAGGAAATTATTCTTCTTGGTTAGATCAAAAATCAAAACGTTTGGCACAGGAAGAAAAAACTGAAAGCAAACGTCAAAAAACCTTAGAACGCGAACTGGAATGGGTTCGAATGGGTCCGAAAGGTCGCCACGCTAAAGGCAAAGCACGCATTGCCAATTACGATAAGTTAGCTTCCGAAGAAACCAAAGAACGCGAAGAAAAACTAGAACTGTTCATTCCGCCCGGCCCACGTTTGGGAAATGTGGTAATCGAAGCCAACAATGTTACCAAAGCTTTTGGCGATAAAATTTTGTTTGATAACCTCAGCTTTTCGCTTCCGCCAGCAGGAATTGTTGGAATTATTGGCCCGAATGGTGCTGGTAAAACTACTTTGTTCCGTTTAATTACTGGTCAGGATGAAGCTGATGCCGGAACTTTCCGTGTTGGCGAAACCGTTGCTTTAGGCTATGTAGATCAAATGCATGATGACCTCAACCCAAATCAATCGGTTTGGGAAAATATTACGGGCGGACAAGAAACTATTTTGTTAGGAAACCGACCGGTAAATTCGCGTGCTTATGTTTCTAAATTTAATTTTAACGGCGCAGATCAGCAGAAAAAAATCAATGTACTTTCTGGCGGAGAACGTAACCGCGTGCACTTGGCTGTTAATCTTAAAAAAGGTTCAAACGTTTTATTGCTGGATGAACCAACGAATGATATCGACGTAAATACTTTGCGCGCGCTGGAAGAAGCTTTGGAAAACTTTGGTGGATGTGCCGTGATTATTTCTCACGACCGTTGGTTTTTAGACCGTGTTTGCACACACATTTTAGCTTTTGAAGGCAATTCGCAGGTTTACTTTTTTGAAGGTAATTACTCGGAGTACGAAGAAAACCGGAAGAAACGTTTGGGCGATGTAGCACCGAAACGGATTCGATATAAGAAATTGGTTGGATAAGTTGATACTTCTTTTATCGGGTAAAAAAGCTTAGGAGGATATTCTTCTGAGCTTTTTTAGATTTTAATATTAGCAGAAGCCCATGTTTCAATTAATCCAATAACTTTCTCCAAAGCAATTGATAAATTATCTAATTCATTTCTTAAAAATAAAATTTCAGCATCCCATTCTTTTTTAATTTCCTCTTTATAAGGCTGTTTTTCAATAAAATCAGCACTTCTTGTTCCTTTAACGTTTCTTGTTTTGTTATAATGTACAAGTGGATGTCTTAATTCATTTAGACGTTCATGCTCTTTTGTAATATGTAAGCGAGCCACAAACCAATCAAGTTTTATATTTTTTAAAGTACTGTTTTTAGTTGCTCTTTTATCTATTTCATCAAAATATTTCCAATAGGAAGGTGCCGAATTACTATTAGCATTTAAAGGATAGAATTCATTTATAAAAAAAGCAAGTCTTTCCCAAAAATTATAAATAGAGCCAGCAGTTTCAGAAATTGCATTATTAAAACGGGGATGCATAAATATTTGATATCGACATCTAGAATAATCTTTTACATCTATTTCCTCAAACGCTCTGTCTTTATATCGATATAAAAAAGCAAGATTATCACTCAAAATGGCATATAATTCAGTTAACTCATATTCAAAATATGAATGCAATGCTTGCCCTTTATAATCTGGAAAATACTTATTACATAGATCTCGACCACATAAATTAAAATTAAAAATATCTTCTTTATAAGAACAAGGTTCAAGTTCTGGAAATTTATGTTCTTTCTTTGCTAAATGATTCTGAATTCAATTCAGATAAAATAGCAAATCATCTAAATTTAGTAATAAAGGCTCATCATCCTCACCGCGATAAACAAGATATAATTCTAAGTAGAAATCATTTATTTCTCCTTTATCTGTACTGTAGGCTTTTTCATAAATCAGCTTACATTTAAATTCTGATTTGAATATTTGTATATTATTTAACTCAAGAAATTTAACTCGATTTACTTCGACGTTATCATAATCAAAATATTCTGGCTTAAAAAGAATATTGTGTTTTTGTAAGGCCTGTAGGATTAGGTGTTTGTTTGGATGAAGATCAAGTCGATCTATCTCTAAACGGCTTGTTATATGAATTTCAGAATTCTTATTTTCTTCCATGTATAAATATATAATATTGATTACTCAAATCATCATAACTTTTGTTAGCAACCGCATTTCTGTTAACAATTTAATTACTTTAAAATCATTGCATTATGAATTATTAAATTGTAAATTCGTTAAACCTCATTCAGGGTTGCATATCTAAAACTAAAACGATTATGACCTGGAGAAAATTTAGCGGCGAAATACTCGAATTGCCGATTTTAGAAGAAGTAGAAAAAACCATTGAACGTGAAACAGAACTGGGCAACAAACTAAAAGTTTGCATCGGCACAGATTCTCAGGTAAAGGGTGCGGTTACTGATTTTGCTACCGTAATTGTTTTTCTCCGCGAACAGCGCGGCGGCTTTATGTACATCCACCAAGAACGTACCACGCAAAAAATGGGTATCAAAGAAAGGATGCTAAACGAAGTACAAAAATCTATCGATATTGCTTATAAATTGTGCGATTTGCTGGATTTGTATGATGTGGATCTGGAAGTTCATGCGGACATCAATACCAACCCAATGTTTAAATCTAATCAGGCTTTGCACGAAGCAATGGGTTATATTTTGAGTATGGGTTTTGTTTTTAAAGCCAAACCCGAAGCTTTTGCCAGTTCTTACTGCGCCAACAAAATGGTGCAGTAAAAACAGCCTAAACAATTGCTGAGGTTTTGCAGTTGATTTGGTGTGAAAACATACCACTTAGAATTCGAGCAAAAATTACCAATCCCATTGGTAGAAGCTTGGGATTTTTTTTCGTCTCCGTTTAATTTAGCGCGCATTACGCCGAAAGAAATGAAGTTTACCGTAACTTCTAATTACACCGCTGATACCAAAATGTATCCGGGCATGATCATCACCTATCATGTTTCGCCGGTCTTTGGCATAAAAATGAACTGGATGACCGAAATTACACACGTTGATGAACACAAATACTTTGTGGATAATCAGGTTTTCGGTCCGTATGCTTTGTGGCATCATCAGCATCATTTTACCGAAATTCCGGGCGGTGTAAAAATGGTTGATATTTTAGATTATGCTGTTCCGTATTCCGTAATTGGACGAATTGCCAATACGGTTTTAGTGAAAAAAGAAGTTAAAAAAATTTTCGATCATCGTACCAAAGCAATTGATGTGCTTTTTGGAAAATATGTAGAACTTAAATAATTGATACTGTTTTTATGCTGATAAAAACAGTATCGACTGTTCTTTTAAAGCTTCAAAGCTGAACCTTGCACAATTCCTCTTTGCTGAATTGTTCGATCAATAAAAAATTGTATTTCAGATTTTTTAAGGTTCCAGTTTGGCGCAATCAACAAATCTAAATCTGATAAACCAAACAAACGCTGTATCACAATATCCGGACGAACAAGCGGTAAAAGTTCGCACAAAAAATTTGTATAATCTTCCAAACTAAATACCGGAAAAGGTTCACGCTTATATTTTACGCCCATAATTGAACCTTCTACTAGATGCAAATGGTGAAATTTGACAAAAGTAATTTGTGGGAAACGGTTAATTTCTTCCGCATATTTTAACATCATTTCTTTAGTTTCCCACGGAAAACCAAAAATTGTGTGCACACAAATATCTAATTTGGAATTTTTAACAAGTTCTAACGCATAAATTAACTCTTCATGCGTGCAACCACGATTAATCTGGGCAAGTGTATCGTTATAAATAGATTCCATGCCCATTTCCAAATCCACATCAAAACGATCGGTATAACTTTCCAACAAAGCTATTTTTTCTGCATCGATACAATCCGGCCGGGTTCCTACTGATAAACCAACAATATTCTCCGGATCGATACTTAATGCTTCATCATACATCATTTTTAAATAATGTGTTGGCGCATACGTATTGGTATTCGGTTGGAAATAAATAATGAATTTATCAGCACGATTTCCGGTTCGCGCGCGTTCCATTCCTTTAATAACCTGTTCGCGAACAGAAGGCGTAGAACGGGAAACGGAAGGCGTAAAAGAATCTACGTTGCAATATGTGCAGCCACCAAAACCTTTTGTACCATCGCGGTTTGGGCAGGTAAAACCACCATCAACAATTACTTTAAAAACGCGCTGACCATT
This sequence comes from Janthinobacterium lividum, assembly GCA_050955045.1. Lineage (GTDB taxonomy): Bacteria > Bacteroidota > Bacteroidia > Sphingobacteriales > Sphingobacteriaceae > Mucilaginibacter_A. Next base: position 14,866 of record JBPBQV010000002.1, read on the forward strand.
ATATTTTTTGCGCAGCCATGCACCATAATTATTGTAAGTTCTGATTCCGGAATTAAATGCAAGTGTTGACGTACTCATGATTTGGCAAAGATACCAATTTATAAAGATGCCAAAATGAAGATTTCAGGTCATAAAAAAAGCCTCGTAAAAGAGGCTTCTGTATTTTATCCGTTAATCCAGCTGAACTTATATTCCAGTCCCGGCGTTTTCATCCTGTCTGCAATTTTAAATAAACGGTCAGGCAATTTCATGATATAATCACGCGCTTTTTCTCCGGCTTCGTTCAAATCAATTCTGCTTTCAATTTGCCATTCTACAATTAGCTGTTTCATAATATCTACATAATCAATTGCGGTGTAAATACCCAAACGTTGTGCAGCATCGGTAAAATGACCGTAAGTCTGCCCCATCATTAAACCCATTTCGCGCAGAAAATGTGCAGGCATGACAATTTTTTTCCGCATCATATCTTCAAAAGCGATCATGGCTTCGTTAGAATCTACGTCGAAAATTTTGTTGATAAAATCAATATAAGCTTTAGCGTGCCTTGCTTCATCAGATGCAATCACACCACACATTTTTGAAAGTAATGTATCACCATGTTTTTTAGCCTGACTAGCTACCCGACGGTGAGAAACATTGGTTGCCAATTCTTGGAAAGAAGTGTAAATAAAGTTGCGGTAAGGATCATGGCCGGTGCCAATATCAAAACCATCAGCAATTAAATATTGGGTTGATACTTCCATCATCCGCATGTTCACGCGGCCAGATAGATATAAATATTTGTTTAATAAGTCGCCATGGCGATTTTCTTCTGCTGTCCAATGGCGTGTCCATTTCATCCAGCCACCTTCTTCAGCATCAGAAACGCCGCGAACCATCATCAACCAAGATTCATAAGTTGGTAATGCTTCTTCAGTTATGGTATCGCCAATTAAAACAGCAACCAAATCATACGATAAACCTTCTGCACTTTGTTGTAAATCTTTTATTTCCGAAAAAAAAGTATCTCTTGAAGCATCAGGAAGTAAATCACTCGGTTGCCAAATCTGATCAATAGGTTTTAAGTATTCATCCATTTTTTCGAGCATATAATGCTCAATATGTCTCATTACTTCTCTTCGTTTTTCTTCAAAAAATCTCATCTTTTTGCTTTAAAGTACAAATTTAGATATTTATTATTAAGTTTTAGTTACGCGATAATACTAAAAATTGTAGGTTTTGTTTAATAAGTACACATAAAAATAGGAGTTGTTTTATTTGACTTTTATATAACAATTTACAAACTCATTTGCTGCTGATATTCCTGCTGTAAAACCAATAAACATGCTGCGCACAGGCAACCTTCATAACATTCGGCAATAAATTCTATTTCATTGTGATTCAACTGCACATCGCTACACTGGCATTTGGTAAAAGAATTTGCTTTGCATTCTATCCTCGCGCCGCAACGTTCGCAACCAATAATTTCGTGTTTACTCATTCGTTAATTTAAACTTTCGAAATTACAAGTAATTATTTTATGCTGATAAAAGAAGCATCAATATGACTTGCTTTAAACAACAAACGTTCCTCTTGGCTAAGAGAAACGTTTGTTGTTTAATTTTTAGGTGATAAAAGAAGTATCGTCTCTTTTTAAAAACTATCCGGAGCAACTGATGCAACCTTCTTCCATTGAGCAGGAAGCACCGGCAGGAATTTCTTCTGCCGGATGGATAATTTGTTCCGGAATAACTGCATCCATATTTTTTCCGCCCTGATTTTCTACTGTAAACTTCACTGCTTGTGCCGCAGCTTGCGTACGCAGGTAATACATACCTGTTTTCAAACCTTTCTTCCAAGCGTAAAAGTGCATAGAAGTTAGTTTGGAAGCATTTGGCTGATTAACAAACAGGTTTAAAGATTGAGATTGACAAATGTATGCGCCACGATCCGCAGCCATATCAATAATCGTCCGCATCTTAATTTCCCAAACAGTTTTGTACAAATCTTTAATATCTGCAGGGATTTCCGGAATATCCTGGATGGAACCATTAGCTGTAATGATCTTGTTCTTCATGTTACTGTTCCACAATCCAAGTGCAACTAAATCATGCAGCAAGAATTTATTTACCACAACAAATTCTCCGCTTAAAACACGACGTGTGTAAATGTTAGAAGTATAAGGTTCAAAACATTCATTATTTCCCAAAATTTGAGAAGTAGAAGCAGTTGGCATTGGCGCAACCAATAAAGAGTTACGAACGCCATGTTTTACCACTTCTGCACGCAGTTCTTCCCAGTTCCAACGGCCGCTATCTGGTGTTACATTCCACAAATCAAACTGAAATTTTCCTTTTGATAATGGTGAGCCCGGGAAAGTTTCATAAGCACCTTCTTTGATAGCTAAATCCTTGGAAGCAGTCATTGCTGCAAAATAGATCGTTTCAAAAATATCTTTGTTCAGTTTTTGCGCTTCTGCACTTTCAAATGGCAAACGCAATTTGATGAAAGCATCTGCTAAACCTTGTACGCCTAAACCAACCGGACGATGACGTAAGTTCGAATTCTCTGCTTCTTTTACCGGATAATAATTTTGGTCGATAACACGGTTTAAGTTGATTGTAACCTGATAAGTTACTTCATACAATTTCTCGTGATCAAACTGACCGTTAATAACAAAACGAGGCAAAGCCAAGGAAGCCAGGTTACAAACCGCAACTTCATCAGCAGCAGTGTATTCTATAATTTCTGTACAAAGGTTAGAACTTTTAATGGTTCCTAAATTTTGCTGATTAGATTTAGTGTTGGCAGCATCTTTATATAATAAATACGGTGTTCCGGTTTCTACCTGAGCATCTAAAATGGCAAACCATAACTCCTGTGCTTTGATAGTTTTGCGGGCACGTCCTTCTTTTTCGTAACGCTCGTACAAAGCTTCGAATTCTGCACCATGACATTCGTGCAATCCTGGTGCTTCATGCGGGCAAAACAAACTCCAGGTACTGTCAGCTTCTACTCTTTTCATGAATAAATCGCAAACCCAAAGCGCATAAAATAAGTCGCGGGCACGCATTTCTTCTTTGCCATGATTTTTGCGGAGATCCAGGAAATCGAAAATATCCGCGTGCCAAGGTTCCAAATAAATTGCGAAAGCTCCTTTACGTTTGCCACCGCCTTGATCTACGTAACGAGCCGTATCGTTAAATACTTTCAGCATTGGAATAATTCCATTGCTCGTTCCATTCGTTCCGCTGATGTAAGAACCAGTTGCACGCACGTTATGAATACTTAAACCAATTCCGCCTGCACTTTGCGAAATTTTAGCGGTTTGTTTTAAGGTATCATAAATTCCTTCAATGCTGTCATCCTGCATGGTTAACAGAAAACAAGAAGACATTTGTGCTTTTGGCGTTCCGGCATTAAACAAAGTTGGCGTAGCGTGGGTAAACCAACGTTCACTCATCAAATGGTAAGTTTTGATGGCACTTTCCACATCTTGTTTGTGGATGCCAATCGCAACACGCATATACAAATGCTGCGGACGCTCTACAATCTGACCTTCGATTTTTAACAAATATGATTTTTCCAGCGTTTTAAAGCCGAAGTAATCAAACCCAAAATCGCGGTCATAAATAATGGTACTGTCTAATAATTCAGCGTTTTTCTCAATTACTTCCCAAACATCTTCTGCAATTAAAGAAGCATTTTTACCTGTTTTCCGATCTACATATTCATACAGTTTCTTCATCGTTCCGGAAAAAGATTTCTGTGTGTTTTTATGCAAATTGGAAACCGCAATACGCGATGCCAGCAAAGCATAATCCGGGTGTTTAGTGGTTAAAGATGCTGCTGTTTCTGCTGCCAGATTATCCAGTTCAGAAGTAGTTACACCATCATATAAACCTTCAATTACTTTTTTAGCAACATCAATCGGATCAACCAAAGCCGAATTTAAGCCGTAGCAAAGTTTTTCAACCCTTGCGGTTATTTTATCAAATTTTACGGATTCTACTTTTCCGTCTCTTTTTATTACAAACATATTTCGAGTATTAAGTAATAAGTATCAGGTATCAAAACCTGCACATACTGTTTTTATCGCCTACTTTTTGTATTGGTAGCAAATAGATATTGTTATTTTCTATCAATACTGATTACTTTCTTAGAAATCTTCATCCATAGAAAAAGCCTGACTCTTGGCTTCTGTATTCAGCACACCGCTTTTTTGGTAATCACCAACACGTTTCTCAAAGAAGTTGGTTTTTCCCTGAAGAGAAATCATCTCCATAAAATCAAATGGATTGGTTGCATTATACAATTTATCGTAACCTAATTCTACCAACCAACGATCAGCTACAAACTCGATGTATTGTGCCATTAAATCCGCATTCATCCCAATTAATCTCACCGGAAGTGCATCGGTTACAAATTCTTTTTCAATAGTAACCGCATCAGCAATGATTTCAGTTACTTCTTCTTTGGAAAGCTGATTTTTTAACATGCTGTACAGTAAACAAGCGAATTCGCAATGCAAACCTTCGTCTCTAGAGATCAATTCATTGCTGAAAGTAAGGCCCGGCATTAAACCACGTTTCTTCAACCAGAAAATAGAGCAGAAACTACCAGAAAAGAAAATACCTTCTACCGCCGCAAAGGCAACCAAACGCTGTGCAAAATTGCCGTTGTTGATCCATTTTAAAGCCCATTCTGCTTTTTTCTTCACGCAGGGAACAGTATCGATCGCGTGAAACAAACGATCTTTTTCTGTTGGGTTTTTGATGTACGAATCGATCAGCAACGCATAAGTTTCAGAATGAATATTTTCCATCATAATTTGGAAGCCATAAAAACAGCGTGCTTCCGGAACCTGCACTTCGCTCATAAAGTTTACGGCCAGGTTCTCATTTACAATTCCATCGCTGGCTGCAAAAAACGCTAATACATGAGAAATGAAATGACGCTCGCCATCACTCAGACTATCCCAATGTTTCTGATCATCGGACAGATCGATTTCTTCAGCTGTCCAAAAACTGGCTTCATGCTTTTTATACATTTCCCAGATTTGGGGATAATTAATCGGCAGAATAACAAAACGGTCTTTGTTTTCGCGCAACAATACTTCATCTTCCTGATCTACAATCATTTGTAAGTTTTTTTGAGTAATTTAAGAGTAGCCGATAAAAAAGCCTTTCTGTACAAAAGGCTTCTTTTACCAATATAATTTTATGTTATTTTTCAAAAATAGAACAGTAATTTTTAGTTATTACTGTTTGTCTAGGCGTTATTAACGCTGCCTTCAATACAAATATAGACTTTGAAAAATCCTAAGAAAAGGTGAAGTTTTAAACAAATTTAAAGTTATCCACATTGGCAACATAACCAATTTTTTATCGTATAACGGTGGCTTTTTATTTAGCAGCACCCGTTGCCGGGATAAATTTCATTGAAATAGAGTTCACACAGTGGCGTGTATTCTTTGGCGTAAACCGTTCTCCTGTGAAAACATGACCTAAATGTGCGTCGCAGGTATTACACACAATTTCTACTCTCCTGCCATCCCGATCAGCCACACGTTTTACAGCTCCCGGAATTTCATCATCAAAACTTGGCCATCCGCAGTGCGATTCAAATTTAGTATCTGAAGTATAAAGCGGCGTATTGCACTGGCGACAAATATATGTTCCGGCATCTTTTAGATCAGTGTATTCTCCGGTAAAAGGCCGTTCGGTACCTTTTTTCAGGATTACATATTCTTCTTCGGGTGTTAATTTATTGTACTCCATTTTTTGATTTGGGTTTATTGATTAGTTAACGCAGAATTTTAGTTTTCGGTTTGAAGCCGTTCAGGTGTTGACTTTTACCTGATAAAAGAAGCATCGTAGGTTTTAAAGTAGATTTACCTCGGCCAAAAAGAATAAACAAATTATGCTAAACCAAAAAATCCCAGCCGAAGCCAGGATTAATTATCTTATAAAATATTTTATTCTTTTTAGCCTATGCCAACTTCGCCAACTCTTCAGCCATCGCAGCACCAATCTCCGCAGGAGATTCTACTACACGGATACCGCATTCAGTCATGATTTTCATTTTTGCAGCAGCAGTATCATCAGCACCACCAACAATTGCTCCGGCATGGCCCATACGACGTCCCGGAGGCGCAGTTTGTCCGGCAATAAAACCAACAACTGGTTTTGTGCCGTTATCTCTAATCCAAACTGCAGCTTCTGCTTCCATTCCGCCACCAATCTCACCAATCATGATGATACCGTGTGTTTCCGGATCGTTCATCAGCAACTCAACCGCTTCTTTAGTTGGTGTTCCGATAATCGGATCGCCACCAATACCAATCGCGGTAGTAATACCTAAACCAGCTTTTACCACCTGATCTACTGCTTCGTAAGTTAACGTTCCTGATTTAGAAACCACACCAACATTGCCTTTTTTGAAGATAAAGCCTGGCATAATACCGATTTTGGCTTCATCCGCAGTGATAATTCCGGGACAGTTTGGACCGATTAAACGGCAATCACGATCTGTAATATATTCTTTCACCTGAATCATATCCTTCGTCGGGATACCTTCGGTAATACATACAATAACTTTAATTCCTGCTTCGGCAGCTTCCATAATTGCATCCGCAGCAAAAGCTGGCGGCACAAAAATGATAGAAACATCAGCACCAGTTTGGTCAACTGCATCTTTTACGGTATTAAAAACCGGACGATCTAAATGAGATTGTCCGCCTTTGCCCGGCGTTACGCCACCCACTAACTGGGTTCCGTATTCAATCATTTGTGATGCATGATATGTACCTTCATTGCCGGTAAAACCCTGGACAATAACTTTAGAATCTTTGTTTACGAGAACGCTCATGGTTGATTTTCTTTATTAAAGGCAAAGCTAATTTTTTTTGGCAAAAGCCGATAATCAGATTCATTTTTTATCATGCTTCTTTTATCGGTTAAAATATGCTGTTATCATTTCTGGTTTTTCCAACTTCCGTACTTGCTAACTTTTCAGTCGTGCACTTCTCTGCTCCACACTCTTTTCAAACCATTTGGCTAAAAAACCTCGATAAAAGAAGCATTACTCAATCGCCTTCAAATACTTTGCTTCATCAAATTCTTTTTCGCTTTTAGCAATTACTACGGCTGCGATTCCGTTGCCTATCATGTTGGTGATTGCTCGCGCTTCCGACATAAAACGATCAACGCCCAGCAAAATGGCAATTCCTTCTACCGGGATAACTTTTATAGCTGCCAAAGTAGAACTTAATACAATAAAACCACTTCCGGTAACACCAGCCGCACCTTTAGAAGTCACCATTAAAATACCAATAATGGTCAATTGTTGCGCGAGTGATAAATCAATATGAAAAACCTGCGCCAAAAATATTACGCTCATCGACAAATAAATCGTTGTTCCATCCAGATTAAAAGAATAACCGGTCGGAATTACCAGCCCAACAACCGGTTTGGCGCAACCAAATTGCTCCATTTTTTGCATCATACTTGGCAAAACAGATTCGGAAGAAGAAGTACCCAAAACAATTAAAATCTCTGCCCGGATAAACTTTAAATATTGCCATAAGCTGAATTTATAAATCCGGCAAATCGAATTCAAAACCACAAAAATAAACAGGATCATGGTGAGGTAAACGCAAGCCATTAATTTCATCATGGGCAAAAGCGCACTTAAACCGTAAGTGCCAACGGTAAAAGCCATTCCGCCAAAAGCACCAATTGGAGCCAGTTTCATCACAATTTTCATGATGTTGAAGAATACTTTAGAAAGCTTATCCAATCCGCGCAAAATAGAACTGCCTTCATCGGCCATTTTATTTAAGCCGTAACCAAAAAGGATGGCAAAAAACAGTATCTGCAAAATATCTCCATTAGCAAAAGATTCGACGATATTATGCGGAATAATGTGCGTGATAAATTCGCCCCATTTCATTTCTGCTGCTTTTTCCTGGTAAACGGCAATCTTGCTCAAATCAGTAGAAGCAGTTGATTTAAAGCCGTTTCCTGGCTTCAATACGTTGGCTACAATTAATCCGATTAATAATGCAAACGTGGTAATCAGCTCAAAATATAGTAAAGCTTTGCCACCAACGCGGCCAACTTTTTTCATATCGCCCATATTGGCAATGCCGAGTACAATCGTTAAAAAAATGATCGGCGCAATCAACATATTAATTAGGTTGATAAAAGAAGCACTGATTAGTTTGGCAGTTGCAGCAAAGCCCGGAAACAAAAAGCCGGCAAAGGCGCCGGCGATAATTGCTACAATAACTTGAAAGGTGAGGTTGGAAAAAAGTTTATTCATAATGTATCTGCCAAAAAGTTTGGGTAAGATACTATCTTTTACTGATTTTATTACCGGTAACTTGTCTTTGCCGGTCGCATTTAAAACGGTTAATGGTTTCGCTTCTCAGCAATAAATGTTTGGTGCTGCGGCCTTGTACACGTTTGCGCCAGCGCTTAAAACTTTGCGGCTTCATTTCGCGGCGCATTAACTCTATTACTTCCGGTTCTTTTAGGTTGAACTGGAAATCGATTGCTTCAAAAGGCGTACGGTCTTCCCAAGCCATTTCGATGATGCGATCTGTATCGATTTGGTTAAATGTTTTGGTGAGTTGCATAAGTTTGATAAGTAAAAATGCCTGAACAATTTGATGATTGTTCAGGCAAAACAATAAAAGGCATTATTTCAAATGATTATCCTAAAGCCCACTCCGGCCTTTCGTAATGGCAAGTATATCCGTAAGGGTTTTTTTGCAGATAATCCTGATGTTCTTTTTCTGCGTTCCAGAAATCGGATGCCGGAACAACTTCTGTCACTATTTTTCCTGGCCATTTGCCAGACGCTTCCATATCTGCGATTAATGCTTTGGCGGTTTCATGCTGTGTTTCATCCAGAAAAAAGATAGCAGAGCGATAAGATGCGCCAACATCATTTCCCTGCCTGTTGCGCGTTGTTGGGTTATGAATCTGGAAGAAATATTCAAGCAATTTACGGTAAGACAATTGCGCCGGATCAAATACAATTTCAATCCCTTCGGCATGATTTCCATGATTGCGGTAAGTTGCGTTTGGCACTTCGCCGCCTGTATAGCCTACCACCGTTGAAATAACACCGAGCTGATGCCTGAACAATTCTTCTACTCCCCAAAAACAACCACCAGCCAAAATGGCTTTTTCAGTATCCATATAAATTAATTTTTTATTGATTTTAAAAAGACAAAACACCCAGATGATTAATAAGGTTTTGCACCCCGAAACACACAATTGTAAAATGCTTCTTTTACCAGGGTTTTTTAGCCAGCCTTTGCAATTCCGGTTGAATTAAATTGCAAATCATAAAGTCGTTTATAAAAACCGTTTAGTTTAAGCAGTTCCTGATGCGAACCCATTTCCTTGATTTCGCCATGATCCAAAACGATAATTTTATTGGCGTTTTGGATGGTTGATAAACGGTGCGCAATCACGATAGAAGTGCGGCCGTTCATCAATTTAAAAATCGCTTCCTGTATCAGTTCTTCGGTTTCTGTATCAATGGAAGCTGTTGCTTCATCTAAAACCAGAATCTTCGGATCGTAAACCAAGGCGCGGATAAAAGAAATCAATTGCGCCTGACCGGCAGAAAGTGTAGAACCGCGTTCCATCACTTCATAATCATAACCGCCAGGCAAACGCATAATAAACTCGTGGGCTCCTACTTCTTTTGCCGCTTGAATTATTTTTTCTCTGCTGATGTTTGGATTATTTAAACTGATGTTATTGGCGATTGTATCTGAAAAAAGAAACACATCCTGAATAACAGTTGCAATTTGCGAACGCAAAAATCCCAATTCGTAATCTTGAATGTTTACGCCATCAACCTTAACCGTTCCTTTACTGATCTCATAAAAACGGTTTAAAATATTAATGGTAGATGATTTTCCGGCGCCGGTTGCGCCAACCAAAGCCAAAGTTTCGCCAGGTTTAATGTGGAAGGATACATTTTTTAGCACATAATTTTCTTCGTTATAAGCAAACCAGATGTTGTCGAAATCTATGGCGCCGTTGATAGTTGCCGGTGCCAATTTTCCGTTGTTAACCGTTTTTTCATCCGTATCTAAAACTTTGAAAATACGATCGGCACCAACCATGCCCATTTGCAGTGTGTTAAATTTATCAGCCAGTTCACGTATCGGTCTGAAAACCATATTGATATACAGGATAAAAGCAGTAATCGTTCCGGGAGAAACATGCAGCGGATCAGCCAGAATACGCTTGGAACCGTACCAAACCAGCAAACCAAGCGACATGGCGGAAATGATCTCGACAACTGGAAAAAAAATAGAATAATACCAGTTAGAACGAATATTAGCATCGCGGTATTTCTGGTTTACGGCAACAAATTTCCGCATTTCCTGATCTTCTCTGGCGAAATAATGAATCACGCTCATACCAGAAATATGCTCCTGCAAAAAAGTATTTAAGTGCGAAACCTGTGTGCGCACTTCCTGAAAAGAGGTTTTAATGGCTTCTTTAAACCAGTAAGTGGCGAGCATTAAAAGCGGCATCGGGATTAAAGTGATTAACGTTAACCGCCAATCTGTATAAAGCATTATTCCAATCAGCGCGATGAGTTGCAGCATATCGCCGATAATCGAAATCAAACCTTCCGAAAAAATATCAGCAATCGTTTCCAGATCAGATACGGAACGGGTGATCAAAACACCAATTGGTGTATGATCAAAATATTTTAAACGAAGTTGTGTGATGTGGTTAAAAACGTTCGTCCGCAAATCTAAAATAACAGACTGGCCAAGCGCGTTGGTTAAATAAGTTTGAAAATATTGGACGAACGACTGGATAATTAACAATCCAAGCGTAAGCAAAGTCATTTTTAGCAAACCGTTAAAATCTGCATTCAGAATGTATTTATCCAGCGTAATCTGAATTAAATAAGGCCTGACTGGTGACAATGCAGCAATTAAAACGGTAAGCATAGCAGCCCAGATAAACTGCTTACGATAAGGTTTTACGTACTCCAGCACTCTGCTAAGTAATTTTACATCAAATGCTTTTCCGGTTACTGCCGCCATTTTTTAGTTGTGAGTTGAATATATTAGTTAGAATTTGTTCCTGCTGCGTTTGTTTTTAACTTGAAGTAATATACGGATAAATTACCTGCGTTAAATACAAGCCGCAGGCCGGAACCGATACACCGGCGTTGCTTCTGTTTTTACTTTCGATAATTTGTCGAATTTTTTCGGGTCCGATTTCTTTTTTTCCAACGGAGATTAATGTTCCAACAATTGCCCGAACCATATTACGCAAAAATCGATCTGCAGAAATATAAAATACTATTCCGTCTTCTTTTTGCTGCCAGAATGCTTCTTTTATCGCACAAAAATTGGTTTTTACCTGCGTGTTGCTTTTGCTGAAACAACTGAAATCCTGGTATTCTTTGATGATGTTTGCCGCTTGGTTCATCAAATCCAAATCTGGAAAATCGCGTAGTTGCCAGCTGTAATTCTGCTTAAAAGGATCTTTATCAAAATGAATATGATATTCGTAAGCACGTAGCGTAGCATCAAAACGCGCATGTGCATCCGCAGCAACCGGAATGATGTTTTTAACGGCAATATCTTTGGGAAGGATAGCATTTAAGGATGCTTTAAGCTTTAAACATTCAGCTTTCAGCTCAATAGCAGTCTCCACCTTTTCGTAGCTGATAGCTTTTTCAAAATGTACAAATAATTGTTTTGCGTGTACACCGGTATCCGTTCGTCCGCAACCAACAGTTTCTACAGGTTGCCGCAGCAAAGTTGCTAAAGCTTTGTTAAAAACTTCCTGCACACTTATTGCATTTTGCTGTATTTGCCAGCCATGATAAGCCGTGCCGTCAAAAGCAAGTTCTGCAAAATATCGTTGTTTTCCGTCCAAGTTGCAAAAGTAACAAAACTTGAAAAGCACTTCCGCAGAAAATATTTTAAAACTCTGTTATCTTTGCAATGCTTCTTTTACCCGATAAAAAATGATACAAAGAATACAAAGTATTTACTTACTAGCTGCAAGTTTAGTTTTATTTGCCCTGTTTCTGTTCCCGGTGGTTAACAATTTAATTTTAAACGGCCACGCCGATAGTGTAATGGTAAGTGGCATTTATGAAATTGTTAACGGCGTGCGAACTAAAATTTCATCTTTAATTCCGCTTACTATTGCAACAATTGTAGCGGCGATGCTTCCTTTAGCAGGTATTTTTTTATATAAAAACCGCAAAAAACAAAGCAGTTACTGCTACATTGCTATTGTACTGATTATTGGATACAGCTTTTACCTGGCCGAAACTGTTAAAGATATTGTTGGCTCGGGCTTTACACTTAAACCTGAAAATTATGGTTTAGGAATTATCCTGCCTTCTTTATCAATTGTGTTGATTATTCTTGGGATCAGGAACATTAATAAAGATGAAAAACTGGTCAGATCTGCAGACCGTTTGCGGTAAGCTATTTACTTTACAATCCCGTGTTTTTTTCTCCTATAAAAACAGTATCTTTGCAGCAGATTTAGCAATGTAGCTAAGTTCGTTATTTACATCATGAACCCATTTATTGAACTGGGAATCCGTCATGATATTGTTAATGCCATCTCTGATTTAGGATTTGAAAATCCTACGCCAATCCAGGAACAATCTATTCCGGTTTTGTTAACAGGCAGCAACGATTTTGTCGGATTAGCCCAAACAGGGACCGGAAAAACCGCCGCCTTCGGACTGCCGTTATTAGAACTGATTGACTTTGATCAGAACAAACCTCAAGCCTTAATTCTTTGCCCAACCCGCGAGTTGTGTTTGCAAATTACAAGCGACATTAAAAGTTATTCCAAAAACATGTCCAATGTTAAAGTTGTGGCAGTTTACGGTGGATCAAGCATCATGGATCAGCTCCGCGAAATTAAACGCGGCGTGCAGATTGTTGTTGCAACACCAGGACGTATGCTGGATATTATTGGCCGTAAAGCCATTGATTTTTCAGATATTCAATACGTTGTTTTGGATGAAGCAGATGAAATGCTGAACATGGGCTTCCAGGAAGACATTAACGAAATCCTGTCCACCACTCCTGAAGAGAAAAAAACCTGGCTATTCTCGGCCACAATGCCGGCTGAAGTGCGCCGCATTGCTAAAAATTACATGACCGATCCTTTTGAGCTTACGATGGGCACAAAAAATACCGGAAATGTAAATATTGAGCACGAGTACTACATCGTAAAAGCACGTGATAAATACGCCGCTTTTAAACGTATTGTTGATTTTAATCCCGAAATTTTTGGTATCGTTTTTTGCCGTACCAAAATTGAAACACAGGAAATTGCAGAATCATTGATTAAAGATGGTTACAATGCAGATTCTTTGCACGGCGATTTATCACAACAACAACGTGATAAAGTAATGAAACGTTACCGTGACCGTAGTTTACAATTACTGATTGCAACAGATGTTGCAGCACGCGGTATTGATGTAAGCGATGTTACACACGTTATAAATTATTCTTTACCTGATGAGATTGAGAATTACACTCACCGTAGCGGTCGTACTGGCCGTGCTGGTAAAACTGGTGTATCTATCGCTATCATCAATGCAAAAGAATTAGGTAAAATTCGTCAGATTGAACGTGTAATTGGTAAAAAATTCGTTAAAGCAGAAATTCCAACCGGTTTTGATGTTTGCGAAAAACAATTATTCGGTTTGGTTCATAAAGTACATAATGTGGAAGTAAACGATCAGCAAATCGATCAATACATTCCGCGCATTATGGCAGAATTTGAAGAACTGAGCAAAGAAGATATCATCAAACGTTTTGCTTCTTTAGAATTCAATCGTTTTCTGGATTATTACAAAAACGCACCGGATTTAAATGCTTCGGCTGATGAATCTCGTTTACGTGAAGGCGGAGAACGTGGCGAACGTACACCTCGTGGAAACGGCGCAAGTGCTGGTTACACCCGTTTATTCATCAACTTAGGTTCGGTAGATAATTTTACACGTGGAGATTTGTTAGGTTACATCTGTAACACCAGCAAAATCAATGGCCGTAATGTTGGTAAAATAGATGTAAAAGGAGTATATTCTTTCTTTGAAGTACCAAGCGAAGAATCCGAACAAGTAATTAATGCTTTTAAAGAAGTAAATTTCCAAGGCCGTGAGGTTAGGATCGAACTTTCTGGTGATACTGAAGGTGGTGAAAGCCGTTCTCCAAGATCTTCTGGCGGCGGCGGTTACCAACGCAGAGAAGGCGGAAGTAGAGACAGACGTGAAGGTGCTGGTCGTGAACGCAGCTATAGTGGCGGCGGAAGCGGTGGTGGTTTTCGTGATTTTTCTGGCAAAAGCAAAGAAGAACGTGGCGAACGCCGCAGAAGATTTTAAAACAGCAGTGCTGTTTTTATTGACATAGTTTTTTAGTTTAGTTTAGTTGAAAAAGAGCTTTCGGGAAATATCCGAAGGCTTTTTTGTTTAACGGAAAAACTGAACGGAAGTAGAATCAGGATAAATCAAAGTCATGTTTTTATCCGTTAAACTTTTTACAACAAACTTGGTGTAAGGTTCACTGCCTTCATACGAAGTAAAAATGGAATCGTTTTTTATAAAATAGTTTTCGGCAATTGGTTCGCCTTCATCCAAAACAAAGTCTTTTGCGGTAATTTTTAACTTGGTTTTTTTATCCTGAGAATGCCATTTGCCTAAAAGTTTGGTTTTTCGGGTTGATGAATTACAAGCAGAAACTACAACTACACCAGCTGCAACTACCATCAATATTAAGTAAGTTTTCTTCATGTATTTATGATGTTATAAAACTTAAATTTTTCAGCAAAAAGCGATGCTTCTTTTATCAACATAAAATCTTTAAACACAAAATGCCCGAATTTTTCCGGGCATTTTGTGTTTAAAGCAATAAATAATTATTTTGCAGGAGCGTCTTTCAATTTCATTTTTGAAACGTAAACTTTTTTGCCTTTTTTATTTACATAATAATATTTTGAATTTTTATTG
Organism: Janthinobacterium lividum; assembly: GCA_050955045.1. Classification (GTDB taxonomy): domain Bacteria; phylum Bacteroidota; class Bacteroidia; order Sphingobacteriales; family Sphingobacteriaceae; genus Mucilaginibacter_A. Next base: position 29,890 of record JBPBQV010000002.1, read on the forward strand.
ATGTAAACTGTTTCTCCGTTTGGAGCAACTTTACCATCAAACGGCTTGTCGGCTACAGCTGATGTACCTTTTACAGCCAGTTCAGCAGTTTTGTTACCCACTTTGTTAATTGCTCTTCCTACTTTGCCTTTTCCAGGATCTTGTGCAAATGATTGAGTAGCAAATAATACAGCGGCTGAGAATAATAAAACTTTAATCTTTTTCATGATTTTAATTTAAATAATTGATACACTTAACTCAATTGTTCTGCCAATTGTTTCATTTCAAATATAGGATTACTTTTTTGATATAAAATAGCATAAACTGCCTCGCTGATTGGCATAGCAACGTTGTATTTTTTATTCACTTCGTGCAGGCAATTTGCGGCATAATAACCTTCGGCAATCATGTTCATTTCCAATTGTGCCGAATTTATGGTGTAGCCTTTTCCAATCATATTGCCAAAAGTCCGGTTTCGGCTAAATTGCGAATATCCGGTAACCAGCAGATCGCCCAGATAAGCAGATTCGTTAATATCACGATTGATCGGATGAACAGCATCTACAAAACGTTTGATTTCCCGTATTGCATTAGAAATCAACACCGCCTGAAAATTATCACCATAACCAACTGCGTGGCAAATACCGCTGGCAATAGCGTAAATATTTTTTAATACTGCTGCATATTCTGTTCCGTAGATATCATCAGAAATATTTGTTTTGATGTAGCGCGTATTAAAGTAAACAGCTAAATTCGCAGCCAGTTTTTTATCCAGCGAAGCTAAAGTTAAGTAAGAAAGTTTCTCTAACGCAACTTCTTCTGCATGGCAAGGACCACTCAAAACCAAAAACTGTTCCAGCGGAAAGTTGTAATGCTGATGGATAAAATCGCCCACTATCTGGTTTTCATCGGGCACAATTCCTTTAATGGCTGATATGATTTTTTTGCCGGTAAAAGAAGCATCCGTTAAACCCGAAAGCGCATCTTTTAAAAAAGCAGCAGGCACATTCAGGATAATCACTTCCGCTTTTTCAACCACTTCTTTTATTTGGATTGATAAATTTTCCGGGCTCACACTAATCTCCACAGAACTTAAATAACTTGGATTGTGCCGAAATTTGCGAATATGCTGCAACGTTTCTTCATTCCGCATCCACCAAAAAATCTCTTTCGGCGCAGTGTTATCAGTCAGCATTTTAATGTTTGCCGTGGCCCAGCTTCCGCCGCCAATGACAGCAATTTTCAATTTATCCTGCTCCATTAAATGCCGATGTACTTTTTATTTATAGTATTGCAAATTAAGGAAAATAGTTTAACTATAAACTTACACGGCGGCAATGCTTCTTTTATCAACCTTTTTTCTACAAGAAAACAAAACTGCAATTTTATGAAGATGCCTTATTTAGTAAAAACGCCTGCGCTGTTAAAGTGGTTTTATCCGGGGCTAACCTGGCAGAAAAACCGCTTAGAAAAAGCTATTTACTTAACTTTTGATGATGGCCCGATTCCGGAAGTAACACCTTTTGTACTGCAAACTTTGGCAAAATATCAGGCAAAAGCTACTTTTTTTTGTATTGGAGAAAATGTGCAAAAACATCCAAAAATTCTAGAAGCTGTAAAAGCAGGCGGACACGCCATCGGAAATCACACTTTTAATCATTTACGCGGATGGAATACTGCAGATCAGGTTTATCTGCAAAACATTGAAAAATGCAATCAATTGATTTCAACAAAACTATTCCGGCCACCGTATGGAAGAGCGAAAAAATCACAATTAACAATCCTTAAAAAACACTATGAAGTGATAATGTGGGATGTTTTGAGCGGAGATTTTGATTTGGAACTTTCTCCGCAGCAATGTTACCAAAATGTAGTAGATAAAAGCAGCAATGGCTCTATCGTTGTGTTTCATGATAGTTTAAAAGCGTGGCCAAGATTGGAATTTGCACTGCCAAAAGCGTTGAAATATTGGGGAAATAAAGGCTACGTATTTAAAAGTTTGTAACAACATATCGGCTTAACCGTAACTTGTTTGTAACAAATCAAAATTGCTGAACTGATACTTCTTTTACCTGTTATTTTTGTAGATTCGCCTCAAACTGTGCTCGTTTAATTATACCTTCAACCTAAAAATCAATAAAATGGCTTTTGATTTAAATATGATTCAGCAGGTTTACAATCGCTACGGCAGCCGTATCGAAGCTGCCCGTAAAGCAGTTGGTAAACCGCTAACCCTTACCGAAAAAATTTTATACGCCCATCTTTCTGCAGGTGATCCTTCCCGTGAATTGTTGCGCGGAGTAGATTATGTAGATTTTGCACCAGATCGTGTAGCAATGCAGGATGCAACCGCGCAAATGGCACTTTTACAGTTTATGCAAGCTGGCCGTCCGCAAGTTGCTGTGCCTTCAACGGTACATTGCGATCACTTAATTCAGGCAAAAATCGGTGCTGATGAAGATTTAGATACCGCAAAAAGTCAGAACAAGGAAGTTTACGATTTCCTTTCTTCTGTTTCTAACAAATATGGTATTGGTTTTTGGAAACCGGGAGCCGGAATTATCCACCAGGTTGTGTTAGAAAACTATGCTTTTCCAGGCGGATTAATGATCGGGACAGATTCACACACACCAAACGCAGGTGGTTTGGGTATGATTGCAATTGGTGTTGGCGGTGCCGATGCTTGTGATGTAATGGCCGGATTGCCTTGGGAATTAAAATTCCCTAAACTAATTGGTATAAAATTAACCGGAAAACTTTCTGGCTGGGCTTCTGCAAAAGATGTGATTTTGAAAGTTGCTGGCATTTTGACCGTTAATGGTGGAACCGGTGCAATTGTAGAATATTTTGGTGAAGGTGCACGTTCTATTTCTGCAACCGGAAAAGGAACCATCTGCAATATGGGAGCCGAAATTGGAGCAACTACTTCTATTTTCGGTTACGATGAAAAATCTGAAGCTTATTTGCAAGGAACTGAACGTGGCGAAATTGCAGAATTAGCCAACGCAATTAAAGAACATTTAACAGGTGATGAAGAAGTTTACGCTAATCCGGAAGCTTATTTTGATCAGGTAATCGAAATTAACCTTTCTGAATTGGAGCCATACGTAAACGGGCCGTTTACACCGGATTTGGCTTGGCCAATTTCTAAATTTGCTGATGCGGTTAGAGAAAACCAATGGCCAACTACATTAGAAGTTGGTTTGATTGGTTCTTGCACTAACTCATCTTACGAAGACATTACGCGTGCGGCTTCCATCGCAACACAAGCTATCAGCAAAGGCTTAAAAACTAAAGCAGAATTTACGGTTACACCAGGTTCAGAACTGGTTCGTTACACGGTAAATCGTGATGGTTATTTAAATACTTTTGAAAACATTGGCGGCGTGGTTTTGGCAAATGCCTGCGGACCATGTATTGGCCAATGGGCGCGTCATACCAATGATCCAACACGTAAAAACTCCATCATTACTTCTTTTAACCGTAATTTTGCGAAACGTCAGGATGGAAATCCGAACACACACGCATTCGTAGCTTCTCCGGAAATTGTTACCGCATTTGCCATTGCTGGTGATCTGACTTTCAATCCGTTAACTGATACTTTAACCAACGAAAGCGGCGAACAAGTAAAATTAGATGAACCTCAGGGCATCGAAATGCCAATTAAAGGTTTTGCGGTAGAAGATGCCGGTTACCTCGCTCCTGCTGTTGATGGCAGTACAGTTGAAGTAAAAGTTAGTCCGGAATCTGATCGTTTGCAATTACTTGATCCTTTCAAAGCTTGGGAAGGAACAGATATTTTAGGTTTGAAATTACTGATCAAAGCTAAAGGAAAATGTACAACAGATCATATTTCGATGGCTGGCCCTTGGTTAAAATATCGCGGCCATTTGGATAATATCTCAAATAACATGCTAATTGGTGCGATCAATTTCTTCAACCTGAAATCTGATACCGTTAAAAACGAACTGACTGGCGAATACGGACCGGTTCCGGCAACACAACGTGCTTACAAAGCCGCTGGAATTGGCAGTATTGTAGTGGGTGATGAAAATTATGGCGAAGGTTCTTCTCGCGAACATGCAGCAATGGAACCACGCCATTTAGGTGTTCGTGCAATTCTGGTAAAATCTTTTGCCCGTATCCACGAAACTAACCTGAAAAAGCAAGGTATGCTGGGTTTAACTTTTGCAGACAGAAACGATTATACTAAAATTCTGGAAGATGATACTTTCGATATTACTGGTTTAAACCAGTTTGCACTAGGAAGTCAGCTGACAATTGTTTTGCATCATGCAGATGGTTCTCAGGAAACTTTCCAGGTTAATCATACTTATAATGCACAGCAGATTGAGTGGTTTAAAGCAGGTGGTGCGCTAAACATCATCCGCAGACAACAAAAAAATGTAGCTTAAAAACAGCATTTATATTCAATAGAAAAAGCTCTGGAAATTTCCGGGGCTTTTTCTATTTTAGGAAAGATTTCATTTTGAACTTTTGAAGCTAAAACTAATACTTCTTTTATCACTGTTTTTTTTAGGATTTACTGCTTTTGTAAAAGCGCAGGCTCCGGTTAATGATAATTGTTTCGGTGCAATTACGCTTACAGATGTTACAGATTTCTGTTCTGATAATGCAGCTTATAATAACGTAAATGCAACCGCCAGTGGTTTGGGGCAATCACAAAGCTGGCCTTCTGTAGGTAATGATGTATGGTTTAAATTTATTGCTACTGCTTTTGATGTGAATGTTGCTGTAACCGGAAATGCAAATGGTAGCGGTACATTAAATACACCATTGGTTGCTTTATACACAACTGCTGATTGCTCCAGTTTTTCGGAGATGATTGGTTCCAATACCAGCACTGCAACTTTAGGTACTTTATATAAAGGCGGTTTAACTATCGGTCAAACGTATTATATCCGTGTAAGCGGAGCTAACAACAGCACCGGCACTTTTAAATTATGTATCAATAATTATTATCCTATTCTAAAAGCTGGTCAGGATTTTGGTACCGCTTCCATCATTTGCGATACAACAGCTTTCACCCAAACTAATGTAACGGGTGCAGGTAGTAACAGCCGGGAATCTGCCGGAACATGTTTGGATGTGAACTCCGGAACCGGGCCGATTGAAGCCAACGCCGCCTGGTATAAATGGACGGCAGCAAACAACGGTACGCTCACTTTTAGCATTACTCCAACTATTTTCAACAATGATATTGACTGGGTTTTGTATGATTTAGGAACCAGTGGCGCAGCAAGCAATATAACAGCTGCAAACGCTATCCGATGTGCATCTGGCAGCGGCACTAATTGTACGCCTTTTTACAACAAAACCGGACTCAATTTAACTTCTACAGATTTGACTGAAATGCCTGGTTGTGTAGCAGGACAAGATGGTTTTGTAAAATACGTGGATATGATACAGGGACATGTTTACGCGTTACTGATTAACAATTTCACTGCCGGCTCCAACGGTTTTACCATTTCTTTTACAGGAAGTGGCGTTACAACCGGAACATTTTTAGGCCCAACTGCAGCTTTAGACATGCAGGCAAACAACTCCTGTACATCCACACCAAGTTTTACTTTTACCAACAAATCTACCAACTATACATCCTTAAAATGGACATTTGGTGATGGCGCAAGCATTGATTCTACTGCTGGCCCAGGTCCTTACACCGTTACTTATTCTACTCCCGGAATAAAAACTGCTGTTTTATTGGCTTACAATGCACAAGGTTGTCTTTCTGTTGCCTACAAAACTTTTGTTGTTCCGCTTAAACCAGCTGCACCTTTACTTTTATCTGCTAGAAGCAGCTATTGTTTGGGTGATAATTTGGTTTTGAGAGCGCAAATATCCTCAACTGGAACAACTTATAACTGGCAAGGGCCAAATGGTTTTACCTCTACCGATTCTGTGGTTACCATTCCGCTAACCAATTATAACCAGGCTGGAATTTATACTTTGCAGATCACCCAAAATGGTTGTACCAGCGATGCTGCGTCTATTACCGTTCCCGCTATTGGCAAAACACCTGTTTTGAATTTTACGGTTACGTCCAATAATTTATGTACTGCGCAGCAAAGTTTTACCATTACCAATAACTCTAAAGATTATAACAGTTTAAGCTGGGATTTTGGAATCGGAGCCAGCATCACCAGCGCAACTTCCAACGGACCTTTCACTATTACGTATGCTTCTTTTGGCGATAAAAAAATCACCTTAACCGCTACAGGCGATTTGGGTTGTACGGCTGTTTTTACACAAACTTTTAATGTTCCGCAGAAACCTGTTTTAACGCAGCTCAATAAAGTTAACGGTCCGTATTGTATTGGCGATACGATTGTGATGAGCACAAATACTTTGGCCAACACAATTTATACCTGGACTGGTCCAAATAATTTCACTTCTAACCAACCTTCCATACGGATTCCGATTACCGGGACATCTGTTGCCGGAACTTATTCGCTAACGATTACACAAGGTTTATGCTCCAGCGATGTAGTTTCAACCACAATCAATGCTTCTGATATTATCCCAGTTCCGGTTGCAGCTTTTGATGCTTCTCCAGTAATTCCGGGTGCAGCTTCCGTTCCACTTACGGTTTCTTTTAAAAATCTCTCTACCAATGCTGATAGTTATTTGTGGGATTTTGGTGATGGCAGCACATCTACAGACGTCAATCCGCAACATCTTTACACCAAAAAAGGAAGCTTTACCGTAAAGCTTACTGCAACCAACAAAGTTGCTTGTACCAACACTATCTCGCTTGGGAAATTAGTTTTACATTATGATGTTACTGTTTTTATCCCCAATATGTTTACGCCGAACAGCGATGGCATCAACGATGATTTTGGCGTGAAAATCACCAATTTGAGAGATTACCGCATCCAGATCTTTAACCGCTACGGACAGCAACTATACGAAGCCAAAGATATTTTAAAACGCTGGAACGGTTTGTATAACGGCAATCCTGTTCCGGTTGGCACTTATTACTATGTGATTACAGGTATCACTTTGAATGAGGACACACTGAAAGAAGGTGGTTATGTAACGGTTTTAAGGTGATAAAAGATTTTCGTTGTTAAAAGTAGTATTCCTTACTCCACGCCCAACCCAATTTCCCGCAGCAAAATAGAAGCGTTGAAAGTTTTACAAGCGCCATCCTTGATCTTGTAATCAAAAAACATGTCCTGGTTTTGCATCTTGATATCGAAATGAAAATTGCGTACCATACCCGGATGTTCATCTGCCAGATCAGCAATTTGCAAATCATGCGTGGCAACTAAAGCGGCGGTTTTTTGTGCAACCAACCGTTCGATAAAAGCTTTGGAACCAGCGTATTTATCTTTACTGTTGGTGCCGCGCAGCATTTCGTCTATCAAAACAAGCACATCGTTTTCGGATGCTGTTTTTATAAGGATCATTTTTAAACGGTCCAGTTCAGCTTTAAAAGTAGAAGTGCTTTCGTTCAGTGAATCTTTAATACGCATGTAACTCACTAACTTCATCACCGAAACCGACATACTTTCGGCACAAACCGGCGCGCCGGCATAAGCCAGAACCAAGTTAATGCCAAGTGTACGCAAAAATGTACTTTTACCAGCCATGTTCGATCCGGTAATCACATCAACCGTTTTTTGTTTCATGCTGAAATCATTGCTAATGCGCTTTTTCGCAGAAATTAACGGATGACCTAAAACCAAGGTTTCACAATAAAAATCATTCGAAATTTGCGGAAACGGCCAATCTGGATGATTGTAATGTAAAGTACTTAAACTGATCAAAGCTTCAAAAGCAGCAATTATTTCGAAACTATCAGTTACGTTTGCTGCTGCTGTTTCGTGCCAGTTGGCCAGCCTGATCGTGCAGCGTAAATCCCACAGAAGCAGTAAATTTAAAATGCTACCAATCAGCATATTCAGCCTGTAATCAAACTGTTTTAAAATTTTGGCTAATGCGCCAATTTGCTGATGTGCTTTTTGTCCGCCTGCAGCCTCGCAGCTTTTTACCAATTTCTGCAGCTCATCACTTTTCCACTGCGTTTCTTCCAGCCATTTTAAAACGGAAGCAAACGAGGCAAGCTGATTACTGCTTCTGCTAAAACCGGCATACACCTGGTTAACCGCTTTGGAATAAATGCCGCTCAAAAAGAAATTAAACAGCAGTAAAAAAACAAGCAACTTCAGAATGATGCCATTAAAAACAGCACCAACAATTAAAGTCAGCATTAAAAAAGGTACTATTTTAACATAATTTTTGAGCCAGTTTTTATGCACAAAATTTAGTTTCTGTTTCAAATCATCCTGCAAGGCAACGGAAAGCTGACCGAGTTCTGTGCCTTTAAAAGCAATCAATTGTGCACGGAGATTGAATGTTTCTTTAATAGATTCAGCCAGTTCTGTTACGGCTTGCTGCCGGTTTTCAATCACTTTTTTTTCTGCGGAAGATTTGAACCAGTTGGCCAATATATTTTTGCCGGATTGCGTGTTGCAGCGATTGGTATAATGAAACAAAGAACTTTCGCCAAAAATATCCAGATCATCCGTATAAGCATGGCCGCCATCGCTAAAAGCTGCGCCGTTATCGTAACTGTTTTTAGCGGATGATAAATGTTCTGCTTCGTTTTGCAACACTTTTAACAGATTTTCGCTAAAACTCAGTTCTGTTTGCAGTTTAGATTGTTTGATAATCAGCTGCATAAACAAAAAAAACATCAGCAAAACAGTGATTAAAATATAAGGCCAGCCCAAATTCCCAATCGCATAAATAATGGCTATGCCGATAAAAAATACAATAAGCCGATAAAATGAAACCTGGTTGATGCTTCTTTTATGCGATAAAATATGTTGACTGAGCTGCCCGGCATCCTCAGTATATTTTTCAAAAATCTGCTGTTGTTTTGTGGTCATGCTGCTGGATTTGAATACGTTTGTACAATAATTTATCCGGCGAAAGTATCTAATTCAGCTGAAATCTGCTTATTTAATTCTGTTCCTGTTTATGAAGATTACGCTCTTATCTATCGGAAAAACCGAAGAAAGTTATTTAAATGAAGGTATCAACATCTACTTAAAACGTCTGAAACATTATATTAAACTGGAAATTACCGAAATCCCGGAACTTAAAAATACGAAAGGTTTGAGCCAGGATCAGCAAAAAGTAAAAGAAGCCGAACTGATTTTGAAGAAAATAACCTCGACAGATTATGTGATTTTGCTGGATGAACGCGGTCTGGAACTTTCATCGCTTCAATTTGCCGATTTGTTAAATAAAAGAATGCTGGCCTCAACCCAAAATCTGGTTTTTGTAATTGGTGGCCCTTACGGTTTTGATAACAGCATTTACCAGCGCGCCAATGAAAAACTTTCTTTATCCAAACTTACTTTTTCGCATCAAATGGTTCGTTTGTTTTTTGCAGAACAGGTTTATCGTGCATTTACTATTTTAAAAGGCGAACCTTATCATCACGAGTAGGTTTGAGGAGCGAGGTGCGAAATAAGAAAACTTATGGAGAACTGGGAACTGGCAACTGAAAACCCGCAACCGATTTCCTAACTTTGCATCATGGCTCACGATCACGCACACCACCACCACGACCACGCACCAAAAATTACGCAATTAACCAGAGCATTTGTGATCGGCATTATTTTAAATACCGCTTTTGTGCTGATAGAAGCGGTTGCCGGCTGGTACACACATTCGCTTTCGCTGCTTACAGATGCTGGCCATAATTTAAGTGATGTAGCCAGTTTGGCTTTGGCATTGCTGGCTTTTAAATTATCCGGCGCAGCCAAAAACAACCAATATACGTATGGTTATAAACGGTCCACCATCATCGTTTCTTTGTTAAATGCTATTATTTTATTGGCTGCCGTGATTATTATTGCTTATGAAGCTGCTATAAGATTTATGCACCCGGAACCTATCGCTGGCAGCACGATTGCCTGGGTCGCTTCTGCCGGGATTTTGATAAACGGACTGACTGCCTGGCTTTTTATGAAAGACAAGGAAAAGGATTTGAACGTAAAAGGTGCTTATTTACACATGGCTGTGGATGCGGTGGTTTCTTTAGGCGTAGTTATTTCAGGCATCATTATTTATTTTACGCACTGGTTTCGGGTGGATAGCGTAGTCAGTTTAATTATTGTCATCGTGATTATTGGTGGAACCTGGAGTTTGTTGAAAGACAGTTTAAGGCTTTCGCTGGATGGTATTCCGAAAGAACTCGATCTGGAGAAAGTAAAAACAGCTATCCTAAAAATAAAAGGTATTTCAGATGTGCATCACATCCATATTTGGGCTTTAAGCACTACCGAAAACGCCTTAACCGCACATGTAGTAATCGACCAAAATGCTGTTGCTTCTTTTACGCATATGAAAGAAGATTTACGCCACGAGCTGCTGCATCTCGATATTCAGCATTGTACCTTTGAACCAGAGTTTTCGGTGGAGAGCTGTACAACACAACACTGTTAAAATATAAATGCTTCTTTTAGCACCTTAAATTTGGTGTGCTAAAAGAAGCATTTAACCTGAGTTGTCATTTCGACCAAAAGGAAAAATCTTCTGCAAACAATACAAACCCTTTTATATTGCTTTGATGAAGATTCCTCCTATCGTCGGGATGACAGGTGTCAGGTAGTAAAATTACTTTGATTAATTTTCTGTTTCCACTTCAGTTTCTGCTGGAGCAGAAGTTTCCGACACAACATTAAATTCCGGTCGGTTTTTTAAAATTTCAAACCAGCTGATGATTTTTTTAATATCCGAAGCATAAACTTTTTCTTCATCATGCTCTGGTGCTGCTTCGCGGAAAAATTCGCGTAAAACTTTTCCGTCTGCTTTTTTCGCATCTGGAATATTTTCCAGCGTTTTCATCCGCTCCAAAATATCAATCAGCTTTAAATCATCATTTTCACCAAAAACCGTAATTTCTTCTAACGCTGCTAATTTTGCCGTGCTTAGGTTAACTACTAGTTTTAGCTTTTGCTCATCCAGACTTTCTAATATAAATCCGGTTTTGCTTTGCGTTAAAGCTCGCCACAAACCCGGTTTCCCGGAAACGGAAACTATTCCATGTAAATTCATTTTCTTTGAGTTTTAAGTTTTATGTTCTAAATTGTACATTTCTGATCAGCGTAATGCCTAAAAGTTTAAAGCATTGCTACAAAACGTACAATTTATCACTTAAAACTTTTTCTATCCTTCAATCACTTCAATACTAGTAATTTTATCGCCCTGACGGATTTGATCTACCACATCAACGTTATCAATTACTTTACCAAAAACAGTGTGATTACGATCTAAATGCGCCGTATTTGCACGGCTGTGGCAGATAAAAAACTGAGAACCGCCGGTGTTACGGCCTGCATGTGCCATAGAAAGTACGCCACGATCATGGTACTGGTTTTCGCCGGTTAGCTCGCAATCAATTTTATAACCCGGACCGCCGCTGCCAGCGCGTGAAGCTGTTGCCGGATCTTTTGAAAGCGGATCGCCAGTTTGAACCATAAAATTCGGAATTACGCGGTGAAATGCTACACCATTGTAAAAACCATCTTTTGCTAATTTTGTAAAGTTTGCTACGGTATTTGGCGCATCCTGCTCGTAAAATTCTACGGTCATATCACCTTTGTCAGTTTTAATAATTGCTTTGCTCATAATTTTGTTTAAGAGGTACAAAGTTAGTATTTTGGTGATAATATCAGATTTTTCGAATTGATTTAAGATGAAGGTTTTCCGTACTGTTTTTATCACTATAATTTTATGTTTGGTTGGGTTTTGTGTTGATGCGGCTTCTATCTTAATTCCAATGGACGAAACGCAGCACGATCATTTAAAATCGTATGGCATTGCGTTTTGGGTTTTAAAAAACGGCGAAGAAGTAGATTGGCTGCTTAATTATCGAGGTGGCAGTTTCATGCTGAAATATGATCAGAAAGCCGAAGCAGAATGTAAAATCAGAGGTGTAAGCTACGAGGTTTTGGCTGATGCAAGAGCTACTTCCATACTTACTGAAATTACTGATCCTTCTGTAAATATGGATATGGTAAAACTCCAGAAAGCACCAAAAATGGCTGTGTATTCGCCCAAAAGCAAATTGCCCTGGGACGATGCCGTAACGCTGGTTTTAACTTATGCCGAAATTCCGTACACGGTTTTGTATGATGAAGAAATTATTAAAGGCGAATTGCCAAAATACGACTGGCTGCACTTGCATCACGAAGATTTTACTGGCCAGTACAGTAAATTTTATTCGGCTTTTCATAACGCTTCGTGGTACATCGAAGACCAGCAACGGCAGGAAACGCTAGCACATCAGTTGGGCTTTAAAAAAGTATCGCAAATGAAGTTGGCTGTAACTAAAAATATCCGTGATTTTTGTTCGGGCGGCGGCTTTTTATTTGCCATGTGTTCTGGTACGGATACTTTTGATATTGCGCTTTCTGCCGAAGGAACAGATATTTGCGAACGCATATTTGATGGCGATGCTGCTGATCCGAATGCACAATCTAAACTCGATTTTACAAAAACGTTTGCTTTTCAGAATTATAAATTAGACGAAAACCCATACAGCCATCAGTTTAGCAACATCGATGTAACGGCAACCCGAACGGTAGATCGTGGGCAGGATTTTTTTACTTTGTTTGATTTCTCGGCCAAATGGGACGTGGTTCCGGCTATGCTCACCCAAAATCATGATAAAGTGGTAAAAGGATTTATGGGCTTAACCACCGCTTTCCGTAAAGATTTGTTAAAACCCGGCGTTTTGGTTTTAGGTGAATTAAAATCTGCCGGCGAAGCACGTTACATTCATGGCGATTATGGCAAAGGCCAGTGGACTTTTTACGGCGGCCACGATCCGGAAGATTACCAGCACGCTATAGGCGATCCGCCAACAGATTTGAAACTGCATCCAAATTCTCCGGGTTACCGTTTGATTTTGAACAATGTTTTGTTTCCGGCTGCGAAGAAGAAAAAGCAGAAAACCTGATGCTGTTTTTATTGGCGATAAATTAACAAGGTGTTTCAATAACTTCTCAGCAAAATAATAAATATCAAAAACGATACATTCATTCCATAATCTTTTTCAACTCAAATAAATGTATATTTGATTGAACAGGAATTTGTTAGGAAGCGGAGTAGACTTCACTATAAAAAAAATCAAATGGCACTAATCATCATTATTGCAATCATCCTTGTACTGATTGTAATTTCCCTGCGTATTGCGCAGGAATACCAACGTTCTGTAATATTCAGGCTTGGAAGGTTTGAGTCAATTAGAGGTCCGGGCATTTTTTGGCTTGTTCCTTTTATCGAGCGGGAACAACGTGTTGATATCCGAACAAAAACTGTTGATCTGGAACAACAGGAAACGATCACAAAAGATAGTGTAACCATTAAAGTTAATGCTGTGCTTTGGTTTAAAATAACCAATCCGGAGAATGCAATTATTAAGGTTGCGGATTATAATAAAGCTGTTTATCAGTTTTCGGTTACTGCATTGCGTAATATCATCGGCCAGCACACTTTAGATGAAGTATTGCGGGAAAGAGAACAGATCAATGCAACGCTTCAAAAAATGGTAGATAGTGCTACAGAACCCTGGGGCATTAAAATTGAAATGGTGGAGATGAAAGATGTTGAAATTCCGGAAGCGATGCAAAGGGCAATGGCTCGTGAGGCAGAAGCCATCCGCGAAAAAAGAGCCCGGATTGTTAAAGCAGAAGCGGAACTGGAAGCATCGATCAAGTTAACTCAGGGTGCAAAAGAAATGGAAGGCAGCCCGATTGCACTTGAATTGAGACGTATGCAAATGCTATCTGAAATAGGAATTGACAACAACACAACCACTGTTATTTTGATGCCATCAGAGTTTTCTAACGCAGCAAAAAGCTTTACGGAATTGGTAAGTAAGAAAAAGGCGGAGGAATAAATATCCGTTAAAATTTATTGTTTTTTAAAAATAGAAACGCACCAAATTTTTAGTGCTAAAAGAAGCATGTTCTGTTACTTAATTACCGCCTGATTTTAAACAATGTTCTGTTTCCGGCAGTTAAAAAGAAAAAGCAGAGAATCTGATGCTGTTTTTATCAGTGAAAAATTGGAAAATGTTTCTAATAAAAACCGGTTATTTTTTCCCCGTTGCTGCCCAGAATATTCCGGCGTATAAGTGATTTAAAAAAGCGGGTTCACTAAAGTTGGTTGGCAAATGGCCTAAAGCTGTGTAGAAAGCACGACCGCCATCGTAATTGTGGTACCAGGCCAGCGGATGCAAATTACCCATTCCTTCGCCTTTTCCTCGTGCGCCCCAATCTACTTTTGGGTTGTAAGTTGATTCATCTACGCCTAAAACATAGTTTAAACCGGTAGTTTTTTCTGGTCCGAATTCGTACCATTCTTCTGTCCACAATTTTCCATCTGCAAAACCCTGTAAACCGGGAAATTTTGGATCAAGCACTTTCATTTTGGCAGTTTGAACGGTTGGATGGATATGAAACATTCTTCCAACTAATTTGGTGTACCAATCCCAATCATATTCAGTATCAGATGCACTGTGAATACCTACAAAACCTTTTCCGGATTCGATAAAACGTTCCATCACTTTTTGCTGTGTGGCATCAAAAATATCACCTGTGGTATTTAAAAAAATCACTGCCTGAAACTGCTCCAGATATTTATCTGTGAAACCGTTAGGATCTTCCCATAAAACCACATCAAAAGAATTATGAACACCCAGTTGCTGAATGGCCAGTACGCCGGCGTGCAGCGATTCGTGGTGCCAGCCTCTGGTTGTAGTTACCAGTAATACTTTAAATTGCTTTTGCGCAATTGCGCCAAAAGCAAAAGATAATTGCAGTATCAAAAGCACAAAGAAAAGTTTGAAGCGATTCATTTTTAAGATTAGTTTAGATTGAAATTGGAGTTAGTAAATCTATAGAATTGTTGGTTATTATTGATGCTTCTTTTAGCAACTAAAAATGATGATTGTATTTTTTAAAAAAGTGAGTTGATGATTCTAAACTCCGATTTTATAGTGATAAAAGAAGTATTGCGTTATCATTTCAACCAACGGGAGAAATGACAACACGGCACCACAACACGCACAAAATTAATCGTAAAAATTCCAACTCACCCCAAACTTCAACAAAGCATCTTGCATCGGGTAACCACTCAGGTTTCCAGGAGCACGCACGGTATAAAAACCTTTGCTTAGCAAACCTTGGTTGGCATAATCATATTTGAGGAAAAGATTGGTGCGCCGCAGGGTTCCTTTGATAAACAAATCAATCACCGGATAAGTTGGGAAACTAGCCGTCTCAGAATTATTATAAAACTGACCAATTCCAGGTGCATAAGATTGTGCCAGATATTTGGAATTATAACGAACCGTGAAACCGATATTGGTGCTTAATACATTGAAAAACCTTTTAACGTAGTAAAAACTGTTGTATGTGTAAAACTCAGGCGTGCGCAATATCGAAGTGTTATCTGTTTTTTGGTAAACCAGGAAATTATCTAAATGCAAACTGCGCCAGGCAAAGTTTTTGGCCAGACTAAATTTCAACAAACTGATGGCCGAACCTGCTTGTTTCGGTTTTGGATTATTAGAATCTTCTTTTGCTAAAAAGTATAAATAATTGTTCAGCAAAAAATATTCTGCTTTGGCATCTACCTGCAACTTTTCATTCAGGTAATTGAAAGATAAGCTGGTAGTTTTTGTTTTGCTGAAGTTACTACTGCTAAACTGGTAATGGCTGGAACTCCAGTTAGTATAAATTAGCGGTGGCGTATTGCTTTGCGTGTAACCTTCCAGCATTACCCGGCCAATTTTATTTCCAAGCAAAATGTTAAGCCTGGCATCATACAAATAATCTCCAAACTCTCGACCTAAAGTTACTTGTTGCAGGTTGACATCCAAGCCTGCGCGATCACTTAAATTGTAACCTAAGCGAGCTTTTAGAGTAATATCCTGGAAAGAGTTATTTTGAACTTTTAATTGGTAATTAGTTGTAGAAACCTGCAAGGTATCGCGCACATACTGGCTGTATTTGTAATAATCGTGCACTAAACCCAAATCCAGTTTCAATTCGTTTCGTACAAACTTTACAGCATTTCCCCTAAGGTAAAAACTATAGGAAAACTCGTTTCGCAAATGTTTAACCGATAGCGAATCTCTGGAATAAAGCGTATCTTTAAGGTGCGTAGGAAAAACGTTGTACAAATCGGCCTCATCCTGTAAATATTTATACTGCCGGCTATTGTAAGTAAACGTATGCGAAACGCGCTGTGTAGGCAGCACGCTGGAAGATGAACCAGCACTTGTTTTTAAACCTTCCGTACGGCCGATGTAATAAAATTGTTTAATGTAAAAGCTGTTGTCGCGCCAGTTATCGCGGGAATTGTTCAACCGAACCGGTTCTGAACTTTTAGACAAAGAACTGTTGGAATTGGTACTGCCAGAACTGTTTTCGACAAAAATGGTATCATTCAATATCGAACCATTTTCCGGAGATTTCAGATTGTTAAAAGTTAAATTTCCCAGCAAATTGTACCGTTTGTTTTTAGATTCGTACCAGGTAAAAACAGCAGCTTCCAGGTGATCTGATTTTTGCCTTGGATAAAAACCGACAGAACCAATCCGGTTAAAATTGAAACCAGCATTCCAATTAGGTTTGATGTTTTGGGTATGCGTTATCCTGAAAACCTGTTCTTTTAATGCTCCGTTTACATAGTATAAATTAGTAAAAGGCGTGCGGGCGCGGTAATAAGTTATGTCTTCCGGCTTGAGTACGTAAGCATCCAGAAAATGCAAACCAACATCAAAACCAATAGCTTTTGTGGGTTCGAAAAGTAAATTGCGGTAGGATAAACCTAAATTTCCCAACCCGATTTTTGGGCTGCGCGGCTGATATAAAGAGCTGTAATTCTCAAAATTATTTAAGGTAGTATCTAATGGCAAAACCTGCGTACTATCATTCAACAACCTTTCGTTGGTTACACGGATAAATTTGGAAGTAAATATTACCGAATCGGCTTTATGCTCATCACGTTTGCGCAACGTATCTAGCAATTGGTCGTCTGTCAGCGGTTTTGCAGTTGTCCGATGGCTAGTATCGCCTTGCACAAACGGGTTGGTATTAGTATTGGTGGTACGGCCGTATTGTGCAGAAACCGTTGTTGCCGAAGCACACAGCAATACTAAAAGTAAAAATTTCAGCTGTTTCTGTATCACAGTTGGGCAATCAGTTCTTTCAGAATTAAGGTCATTTTGGGTTCGGCTTCCTGGGCAACAGCTATGATTTCTTCTACCGAAACAGGCTTCAGCTCTTCCGGGAAACCTTCATCCGTAATTACAGAAATAGCAAAAACCGGTAAACTCATGTGGTTGGCCACAATTACTTCTGGCACGGTGCTCATGCCCACGGCGTCGCCGCCAATAATCCGCAGGTAACGGTATTCGGCACGGGTTTCTAAATTGGGGCCGGTAACCGAAACGTAGATTCCTTTGTGGCAGGTGATACTGTTTTTACCGGCAATTTCTAAAGCACTATCAATCAAATCCTGACGGTAAGGCTGGCTCATATCTGGGAAACGTGGGCCTAATTCTTCGTCATTGTTTCCGCGCAGCGGATTGTCTGGTTGCAGGTTGATATGATCTTCAATCACCATTAAATCGCCTTTTTTAAAAGCCGGATTTAAGGATCCGCTGGCGTTAGAAACCAGCAGCGTTTTAATGCCCAGCATTTTTAAAATCCGAACCGGAAAGGTAATTTGCTGTATCGAATAACCTTCGTAATAATGCAAACGGCCTTGCATGGCCACCGTTTTTTTGCCGGCCAGCATTCCAAAAATCAGTTTTCCAGAATGAAACTCTAAAGTGGAAATCGGGAAATCCGGAATATTACTGTACATCAGCTGTTTTTCCACCTCCATTTCACTTACCAAACCGCCTAATCCGGTTCCTAAAATAATACCTACTTCCGGTTCAAAACCATTAATCCGGCTTTGTATATATGCGGTTGTTCTTTTGATACTTTCTAACATAATTTTCTATCAACTGCTTAAAATCAGGCTCTGCTTCACTCAAAAATGCAATGCCAATAGGCGCAATTAAAACCGGCACATCAGCCAGCAGCTTTTGCAAAGCAGGTTCTTGTAAACGCTGCGCATCTTTTTCTGTTGTGAGGATTAATTTATTTTCCACAGTGCAGGCTTTAAAATCCGCAGCAAGTTTACTTATATTTTTGCTGGTAAACTGATGATGATCTGGATATTTATACTGCACAACGGCTGCAAACTGCTTACGCAAATGTTGCAGCAACGGTTTCGGGTTGGCAATGCCCGTTAGCAGAAACAAAGTAGCTTTTGGGTTGATAAAAACAGCATCATCCGAAGGAAAAAATGATTGGAACGACTGATAAATAATGGAAGTAAAAAACAAATTTTGATGCGGTAAAAGAAGCATTTTGCTGCGGATCTGCTGCTGTTTTTCTACGGATAAATCAGACGGACATTTGCTGATTACGATAACATCTGCGCGTTTTTTGCCCGAAAATGGCTCACGGTAATTTCCGGCAGGAAGCAGCAAATGAGGTCCGTTTAATTTGCCATAATCAAATAATAAAATACTGAAACCGGGGTTTAACGCGCGATGCTGAAACGCATCATCCAGCAAAATCAAATCATGTTCCGGCTGTAATTTCTCCACTCCTGCTACCCTGCTTTCGCAAACGGCAACGGTAATATCTGGGAACTTTTGTTTGAATTGTGCTGGTTCATCGCCCACAGTTTCGGCAGTGCTGTTTTTATCGGCATAAAAAAAGCCTTTGGTTTGCCGGCCGTAACCGCGACTCAAGGTGGCAATTTTGTGTTGAGGTTTTAGCAGCTGAATTAAATATTCTGTCATCGGACTTTTGCCTGCGCCACCAACTTCCAGATTGCCAACAACAATTACAGGAAGATCAAATTTTTGGCTTTTAAACAGTCCGGTATCGTAAAAGTAATTTCGGACAATGATAATTAAACCATAAATTAAGGAGATGGGAAGCAACAGATAACGTAAAAATTGTATCATTTTTTGTAGAGCAGATGCTATTTCAAGATACCTGTTTTAAATTTACTATTCACAGTTCTTCTGGGTATCATACTGTTTTTATCACCCAAAAATAGAAGAATAATTTTTAGCAGGACATAGTTTAACGGTTCAATTACTGTCACCAAAAAATGAAAACTAAAAAAATTTGCTTATTTTAGCGCAAACAATGCTAAAAACGACTCTTAAATATTTTTGCTGTACGGTTTTCATCTTAATTTTAACAATTAAACTGATGATACCTGTAACTGCTGTTTTTATCAGTCATTTTTCTAAACAAATCAAACCCACTGTTTTGCTTGCCGATCAGGAAAAAGATGATGAAAAATCTTCTGATTTTGCTAAAGATCTACTTGATAAAACAAAAAAAGGAACGGAAGAAGTATCTATCCATCTTTACGAATTTATACCTTTTGTTATTGCTGTAAACCTGTTGTATCATCAGCAGGATGCGCTTTTTAAGCAAACACATTTCCCGCCCATACTTACGCCTCCTCCAGATAAAGCTTAATTTTTAGCATTATAAAATTTTACGTAATAAACTTAACTTATTAGGTTGTTTACGTGTATAATCCTGTTAATCATTTTACTTCTTATTTATGTTAAGAAAAGCGAAGGAAGAGCGCACCCTGAAAGACAATTTGCTGCTGGCTTCATCTACCGCATTTGTTGCCGGTATGACTAATGTTGCCGGCGTGATTGCTTTTTTATCTTTTACCAGTAACATCACCGGCCATGTAGCCATGCTCGCCCAAAAAATTGTAAACAAAGAGCACCACGATGTGATGGTTTTTTCACTCTGGCTGCTCATGTTTTTACTGGGTGCATTTTCGGCCAATTATATTACCAAAACCTATAGTAAAAAAGGTAGTTATCGTGCACATGCTGTTCCGATTTTTATTGAAGTCATCATTATGTTTGTAGTGGCTGTTTATGGTCATAATTATTATTCGGAAACGCAGCTGGAACGCGAACTTATTATTGGTGCCATGCTTTTTTCGATGGGTTTACAAAATGGTTTGGTATCAACGGTTTCCGGCGGATTAGTAAAAACCACCCATTTAACCGGTTTATTTACTGATTTGGGCGGAGAACTTTCTGAGTATCTGCACGCCGAAAAAGGCACAACAGAACCAATTAAACAACGCCTGATGATCAGGTTTACCATTCTGGGATTTTACCTGGCCGGCGGTATTATTGGCGGAATTATGTTTGAAGCTTATGATTTCCGGATTTTTTACTTCATTCCGCTCATCCTGATCACTATTTTATATTATGATATTTCGACAGTACTTTTCCATCGTGCTGTTAAATTTCTGTTTTATCCTTTGAGAAAAAAACAATCTGTTAACAACTAATCAATCACTCAAAATCTTTAAAAATAAAAACTTATGAGTACTGCAAATCATAGTCATGACATTCATGATACAAGTCACATTACTTACGAAAGTCTTTTAGAAGGCAATAAAACTTTTGTTGCCCAAGCTTTAGAAAACGACCCGTTGTATTTTGAGAAACTTGCCAACGGACAAAAGCCGCCCATTTTATGGATTGGTTGTGCCGATAGCCGCGTGCCGGCAAACCAGATTACCAATACTAATCCCGGTGAAATTTTTGTGCACCGTAACATTGCAAACGTAGTGGTACATACCGATATGAATATGTTATCTGTGTTAGATTACGCTGTTAATGTTCTGGAAGTTAATCATGTTATTATAACCGGCCATTACGGTTGCGGTGGTGTAATTGCTGCCATGACGAATAAAGAATATGGCATTATTGATAACTGGCTGCGTAACATTAAAGATGTGTACAAAAAACATGCAACCGAGTTAAATGCTGTTGAAGATGAAAAAAAACGTGCCGATATGTTGGTAGAATTTAATGTGATGGAAAGTGTTGAAAACATATCCGAAACATCCATTGTACAAAACGCTTGGAAAAACGGCAAAGATTTACAAATTCACGGATGGGTTTATTCGCTTAAAACAGGCCTTATCAAAGATTTGCAGGTAAGTAGCAACAACAATAGTAATATGGATGATGTATTCAGGTTTATTTAAAACCTGATCCATTCACTCCATAAACATAATTGCAATACAAAATTTGATAAGAAAAGTCCGGCTGAAAAGCTGGACTTTTTCGGTTTATTGAAAATGGCTGATGCTTCTTTTATCAATTATATTTTAGGTTAATAAAAGAAGCATTGTTAAGTTTTGAAACATTGCGCGTGTAAGAGAATCAATTTAAGCTATACAGATGTTTTTTCCATATTTATATGCAAAAATTATGGATGCAGAATCACTTTAGATTTTAATCACAAGCAAAAAAGCCCAGCCTCTCAGCCAGACTTTCTAAAAATCTTACAATTCCCTATCCAAAAACGGATAACGAAAATCCTTCGGCGGATCAAAAGTTTCTTTAATTGTTCTAGGAGAAACCCAACGCAACAAATTAACCATTGAACCTGCTTTATCATTTGTTCCGGAACCTCTGGCACCGCCAAATGGCTGTTGACCAACTACTGCACCAGTACATTTATCGTTTACATAAAAATTTCCGGCTGCATTTCGTAATTCGTGTGTGGCTTTTTCAATGGCGTAACGATCTGTTGCTAAAATCGCACCGGTTAAAGCATACGGAGAAGTGTTATCGATCACTTTCAAAATTTCTTCAAAAGCTTCGTCTTCATATACATAAACTGTTAAAACCGGTCCGAATAGTTCTTCGCACATCGTTACGTAATATGGGTCTTCTGTTTTAATAATTGTTGGTTCCACAAAATAGCCAACTGATTTATCGTAATCTCCTCCGGCAATAATTTCTATGCCTGGTGCTTCTTTTGCGGCATCAATATACGTGGCCAGCTTATCAAAAGAAGCTTCGGTAATTACGGCATTCACAAAGTTTTCAAAATCTTCTGTTGGTCCCATTTTAATGGATGCCAAATCAGCAACCAGCTTTTCCTGGATTTTCGGCCACAAAGATTTAGGCAGATAAGCACGTGAAGCAGCAGAACATTTTTGTCCCTGATACTCAAAAGCACCACGAATTAAAGCTGTGGCAATAATATCTACATCGGCACTATTATGTGCCAGAATAAAATCTTTGCCGCCAGTTTCGCCTACAATACGCGGGTAAGTTTTGTATTTGTGAATATTGTTGCCGATGGTTTGCCAAATATTCTGGAAGACTTTGGTAGAACCCGTAAAATGGATTCCGGCAAAATCAGGATGGTTAAAAATCACTTCTCCGGCAACCGGCCCGTCTACATAAATTAAGTTGATCACGCCATCGGGCAAACCAGCTTCTTTAAAAACCTGCATAATTACGTTGGCCGCATAAACCTGCGGATACGCTGGTTTCCAAACCACAACATTGCCCATCAAAGCTGCAGATGCAGGCAAATTCCCGGCAATTGCCGTGAAGTTAAACGGTGTTAAAGCGAATACGAAACCTTCCAGCGGACGCTGCTCTACGCGGTTCCAAACGCCTTTGCCGGAAATGGGTTGCTGCGCATAAATTTCTTCCATGTAAGAAACATTAAATCGCAAAAAATCTATAAACTCGCAAGCGGCATCAATTTCTGCCTGATAAGCGTTTTTAGATTGCCCTAACATCGTTGCAGCATTAATTTTATAACGATACGGGCCGGCAAGCAAATCAGCAGCCTTTAAAAAAATTGCCGCACGCTGTTCCCAAGCTAGGTTTTCCCATTGTTCTTTGGCTGATAAAGCCGCATCAATGGCCTGATTTACATGGCTGGCATCACCTTCAGAGAAATAACCTAAAATATGTTTATGATCATGTGGCGGACGAACAGCCAGTTTAGTTGAAGTTCTAACTTCTTGACTGCCAATGTACATCGGAATATCTACTTCCTGCGCGCGTGCTTCTTCCAAAGCTTGCTTCAGCATCGCCCGCTCTAAACTGTGCGGACCGTAATTTAAGCCCGGTTCGTTTACGGGTTTGGGTATATTAAAAAATCCTTTTAGCATGAATGTTAATTTTTGTTGAGATTGTAAAGATAACTGAAATGCAGGAAATGCCTGAAAATAAGGTTTTGACTTGGATACTTCTTTTACCGACCTAAAAATAGTCTATCCGGATTTTGATCCAAAGCTTTAATCTGAAGCTGGTAATCGGCCGGTAAAATTAAGGCTTTAATTAATCGGTCTAAACCAATCTTCCGGCTCAATTTGTATAACGGCACGATCAGCATCAGTAAAGAAACTTTTCGCAAACCTAATAATTGCCTCACATGCGATGGCAACAATTGCGCCTGTACTTCTTTTAGCAGGATAAATCTTACAAAGCCTAAATGCTTTTTGTACTGCTTGTACAAATCAATCGTGAACTTACTTTTTTCAAGGTTTCTGCGGAGATGATCTTCACGCACGGGCAACCAATCAAGATAATTTGCAGGCAAATCTTTGATATTCATCTGCAAACCCATGCGGTAAAAAGTGTTGTAAATTTCTTCCTTTTCTGCGGAGGAAAGCTTGCGGTACAGCAATTCAAAAGCGCGAACCGAATAATCGATCAGTAAAAACAGCACATCGCGATATGCCCAATCCGGAATCTGGCTGCCACGATTTTTTTCTACTGCCGAATGAATGGCTGTAATCTGATCAATGGATTTGTTGGCGTAATCCAGTTCCGAAAAAACAATTTTCTGCGCATACGTAACAGTAGAAAACAATCTTTCCAGCGGATCAGCAGGCAAACGACCAGTAAAATACAACCAATCAACCGCTTTATTCAATGCAAATTCAGCAGAAGCACCAGCAAAAATGAACAGAATTGTATCGGCATTACTCCATATTTTCCGTACGATGGAGCCTTTTTCAGAGAATAATTCCATAATTATTGAACGATAGAAAATGGTTTTTGTGCGAAAGAGTAGTTCACTGCGCTGTCATTCCGAACGAAGAGAGGAATCTTATTCAAATAAAAATAGATTTTTAGCTGGTAAAAGAAGTATAAACCATTGCTGCTTTGATGAAGATTTCTCCCTTTGGTCGAAATGACAGCGCGACTTATTATGGCAATATCTACAGCAAAATAATTTCCGTAATCAGTTCTGTTTCGGCCTGCTCGTTAATTTTTTCAATAATTTCCATCCGCATCCGCAGCAATTCATTTTTGATGACGGAAGAATCCATCCGTATAAACAGCTTTCGGTTTAAAATAAAAAGTTCTTTGGTCCGGTTGGCGGCAGGTTTTCCTACCAAATTTGCCCAGTTTGCAATCACGCCCGTTTCATCAAATTTGCGCTTGATTTTGTAAACTTTAAGCATCTGGCCTAAAGCTTCTTTTAACGTTTTATCGTTCGTGCGGCCCATCAACTTGTCCTTTATGTACGTTAAAAATAACTACTTCTACACCAATTTTATCAAAAACCTGTTGCATTCTTTCGGCGTTTGTATCTGTAATAAAAACCTGACCGAAATTGTTATCAGAAACCATTTGCATCAGTTTGTGTACGCGTTTTTCGTCCAGCTTATCAAAAATATCATCTAAAAGAAGTAATGGTTTGTAGCCTTTTTGCTGATACAGAAAACTGTATTGCGCCAGTTTAAGTGCTACCAAAAATGACTTTTGCTGCCCTTGCGAACCAAACTTTTTCATGGGCATTTGATGGATGGAAAACTGCAAATCATCTTTGTGGATGCCAGTGCTGGTACGTTCTAAAATACGATCACGTTCGGTAGATTTTTTCAACAAAGCCGCAAAATCTTCCTGCAATAATTGCGAATCGTAAACCAGTTCTACGCGTTCGGCATCTTCGCTTAAATACTGGTAATGCTGATTAAAAATCTCCGTAAAATCTTCCATAAAAGCTTTTCTTTTTTGGAAGATGATGTTGCCGGAAGTAACCAGTTGCTCATCAAAAACTTCTAACAATTGCGGATCATATTTTCCGGTATCAGCAATATTTTTTAACAGAATATTTCGGTTGAGTAACGTTTTATTGTACGAAATCAGTTCATCCAGATATTGATGATCGGTTTGAGAGATTACGTTATCTATAAATTTGCGTCGCTCCTCGCTTCCTTCCATAATGATATTGGTATCGTACGGAGAAAGCATCACCAGCGGAAACAAACCAATATGATCTGCTAATCGCTGGTATTCTTTTTTATTACGCTTAAACTGCTTTTTCTGATTGCGTTTGATGGCGCAGGAAACGGTGTCTCTTTGCTCGTCTTTGTTAAATGCTCCGTTTATCATAAAAAAATCGGAACCTTGCAAAATCTGCTGACTATCAATTGGGTTGAAGTAACTTTTGCACAACGAAAGATAATGAATAGCATCGAGCAGATTGGTTTTCCCGGCGCCATTATCGCCCGCAAAAACAGTTACGCCAGGCAGAAAATTTAAATCTGCCTGCACATAGTTTTTAAAATTGAGCAGGGAAAGCTGTGTTAAATACATGTTGGGTTTCAAAGTTAACAATCCTTCGCTTTTTGCAGTACAGAAGTTATGTAAAACAACTTTTAAATTTCAAAGAAAATAGGTGTTGCTAAACATGGTTAAAACTGTATTTTTGCACACTAAAATTTTGGATACAAATGTCAATTAATCAACCTAATACTAAAGTTGCCACCGAGATAAATACTCCAGTAGAATCAAAAGCGTTAGCACAAACTGGAAATTTTGTAAGAGAAAATCAAAAAAGCCTCACTTTTATTATCGGTGCTGTATTGGCTTTAATTGTGATTTACTTCGCTTATCAAAAATTTTACCTTGCGCCGCGCGAAACGGAAGCTTCCAATCAAATGTATGTCGCGCAGGATTTTTGGGACAAAAAAGAATGGGACAAAGCCATTAAAGGTGATGCCGGTTATCCGGGTTTTGCAAAAATTGTAGATGAATACAGTAATACCAAAGCAGCCAACCTAGCTTATTATTATTTAGGTGTTGCTTATTTAAATAAAGGCGAATACAAAAAAGCGGTTGATAATTTTACTAATTATCGTGGTGATGATTTGATTATTGCTGCACAAGCTTTAGGAAATACTGGCGATGCTTATGTAGAATTGAAAGATTACGATAAAGCCACATCTTACTACAAAAAAGCAGCTGATAAAGGCAATAACAACTTCATCTCTCCTATTTATCTAAAAAAACTGGCTTTGGTTTACGAAGTGCAGAAAAAATACAGTGATGCTTTGGATAGTTACAAAAAAATCAAAACTGATTTTCCGGAAAGCAACGAAGCAAGCAGTATCGATAAATACATTGCAAGGGCAGAAGCACAAAAATAATTTCGGGTAATTTTTTTCCCGATGCTTCTTTTACCGGATAAATTTTCTACAATCAATCCCTGTTCATGGCAACTCAATTAAAAAATTTATCGGATTTTACGCATACGGTTGTACCATCGGCCGCTTCTTACCGTTTCGGTATTGTTGTTGCTGAATGGAATGCAGAAGTAACACGTGCTTTATTACAGGGAGCTTATCAAACTTTGCTTCGCTATGGCGCAAAAGAAGAAAACGTTTTAACTTACCCGGTTGCGGGCAGTTACGAGTTAACTTCTGGAGCTGATTTACTGTTAAAAAAAGGAGATTTAGACGCAGTAATTTGTTTAGGTTGTGTGATACAGGGAGAAACCCGGCACTTTGATTTTATTTGCAACGCAGTAGCTAATGGTTTAAGCAACGTTGCCATTAAACATTCAAAGCCGGTAATATTTGGTGTATTAACTACCGATAACCAGCAACAGGCGATTGATCGCGCAGGCGGCAAACATGGCAACAAAGGAGACGAGGCAGCCATAACAGCTATTAAAATGGCTGATTTGGCTGAAACCTTAAACAGATAAAACAGGTATTATTATATTTTTAGAAAAGATTGTAAAATTTACCAAAATGAGAAAATTTATTTTACTGGTTGCGTTTGCTGCTGTATTAACAGGTTCTTTATCTTCTTGTGCATCTAAGCTTTGCCCGGCTTACGGCAACAGTCGCCATAGATAATCGGTGTACTGTCAATTTGTAAAATATTTAGGGTGATAAAAGAAGCATCCGCGTAATTTTACCCCTATGAATTGGATCAATCTTACCGCTACAGAACAAATTGATGCTATAAAAGCAGCAAACGGTTATAGTATTATTTTTAAACACAGCACGCGTTGTTCCATCAGCATGATGGCTAAAAAGAGGTTTGAATTGGATGGAAAACTATTTGATGAAAAAACCACTCCACTTTACTTTCTCGATCTGATTAAATACCGGGAACTTTCTAAAAATGTAGCTGAAGTATTTAATGTTCACCATGAATCGCCGCAGTTATTATTAATCAAAGATGGCGAGTGCATTTTAGATCAATCACACTCATCCATCTCCGCAGAAGAAACGGTAGAAATGATTCAGTAACTACCAGCCAAAACTTACCGTTTTTTGAATATCCGGATGCAAGCTTAAATATACAGGGCAGGTTAAAGCTGCCCTTTCCAATATTTTTTGTTGTTTTTCGGTATAAGTTTCTGGAAATTTTAAATCAACCACAATTTCACCAACACGCCGCGGACTGGCGGACATTATTTTTGTGATACTGCATTCTGTATGGTCAATATTGATCTGATGTTCTCTGGCAGTAATGCCCATAATGGTTAACATGCAGCTTCCTAATGCAGCGGCTAATAAATCTGTAGGCGAAAAAGCTTCACCTTTTCCCTGATTATCTATGGGCGCATCTGTTAAAATTTGTGTTCCCGATTGCAGATGTGTTGCCTGCGTTCTTAACGTTCCCTGATATACTGTTTCTATAGTTGCCATTTTAAAAATTGTTTTGATTGGCAAATTAAATAAATTGCCGTCAGTTGATCGTCATTAAGCTTTTGGTTAACTACAATTTTTAATTAATAAACCGGAATTACTTAGTTTTGTATTATGATTGATTTACCAGTAGTTCCTGCTGTTCAACCTCAG
This sequence comes from Janthinobacterium lividum, assembly GCA_050955045.1. Classification (GTDB taxonomy): domain Bacteria; phylum Bacteroidota; class Bacteroidia; order Sphingobacteriales; family Sphingobacteriaceae; genus Mucilaginibacter_A. Next base: position 57,913 of record JBPBQV010000002.1, read on the forward strand.
CGTAAACCAGATTGGCTAAGAGTAAAGTTACCCGTAGGTAAAGAATATGCGCATGTTAGAGGGCTTGTAGATACACACAAGTTGCACACTATTTGCGAAAGCGGAAATTGCCCCAATATGGGCGAATGCTGGGGAGCTGGTACGGCAACTTTCATGATTTTAGGAAAGATATGTACACGCTCCTGTTCTTTTTGTGCCGTAGCAACCGGAAGGCCATTAGCTGTTGATATGGATGAGCCGGAACGTGTAGCCAGTTCTGTAAAACTAATGCAGGTAAAACACTGTGTAATTACATCAGTAGATCGTGATGATTTGAAAGATGGCGGTTCTACCATTTGGGCAGAAACCATCAGTGCTATCCGTAGAGAAAGTCCCGAAACTACGTTAGAAACGCTTATTCCTGATTTCAGAGGTATTTGGGCAAACTTAGATCGCGTGCTTGCAGTACGCCCGGAAGTTGTTTCCCATAATCTAGAAACAGTAAGAGAATTAACTAAGGAAGTAAGAATTCAAGCTAAGTACGATCGTAGTTTAGAATGTTTAAGCCGCATTTCTGCAGCTGGTGTACGTACCAAATCTGGTATTATGCTTGGTTTAGGCGAAAAAGAACATCAGGTTTTACAAGCGATGGACGATTTACTGGTAGCTGGTGTGCATATACTTACTTTAGGCCAGTATTTACAGCCTTCAAAAATGCACCATCCGGTTCTAGATTGGATACATCCGGATCAGTTTCAGTTTTATAAAACAATAGGATTAAAGAAGGGTTTCAGATACGTGGAAAGCGGACCATTAGTTCGTTCTTCTTATCATGCAGAGAAACACCTATTCGATTTTTAAATTTATCGTAACCTTCTAATTCCTTGATCAAGAAACGTAAAATATCACTTTCTGAGGAAGAACTTATTGCAGCACTCCGGCAACGCGAAAAAATAGCCGCAGAAGCACTTTATGATATGTATTCATCTTCATTGTTTGGCGTTATCATCAGGATAGTCCAAGATAATGAAATGGCTGAAGACTTATTACAGGAAACTTTTGTAAAAATCTGGAACTCTTTTGCTTCCTACAGTTCAGATAAAGGCCGCCTGTTTACCTGGATGGTTAACATTGCACGTAACCTTTCTATTGATAAAATTAGATCTAAAGACTATAAGAATCAAACTAAAAACCATGAACTTGAATTAAACGTAACTTCAATAGATGCAAGCAGAAATACTGTTTACAAGCCTGAACTTTTAGGCGTTAAAGACTTGGTAGATAAGTTAAAGCCGGAACAGAAAGTTATTCTGGACTTAGTTTATTTTAAAGGTTACACACACCTGGAAGCAGCTGATGAGTTGAGTATTCCTCTGGGAACAATTAAAACCCGTTTAAGAATGGCTATCATACAGCTGAGGAAATATTTTAATTAGCGTGGAAGATATTAAACAATATATTGAATCAGGGATACTCGAGCTTTACGTTCTTGATGATCTTACACCGGAAGAAAAGCTGGAAGTAGAAAGGATGGCTGTAACTTATCCCATCATTCAAAAAGAATTGGATGAGATTAGTGACACAATAGAATTTCTGGCCGAACAACATGCTGTTGAACCACGCGAAAATTTAAGGTCAACAGTTTTGAACCAACTGTTTACAAACGATACAACAAAAACAGCGTTTATACAACAACCTACTGATATAACAGATAAAAACATAATTCCTTTAAAACCAGTTCAAACCAATCAGTTTTATAAATATGCCTTTGCTGCAAGCATTGCTTTGCTACTGGTAAGCTTAGCTTCTTTGTTTAACATTTACAACCACTTGCAGGAATCAAGACAGCAATTAGTTGCTTTACAAGCTCAAAACCAAAAATTTGCTAATCAGGTTAATTTTCAGGAAAACCAGCTTGATCGATACAAACAACAGTTAAGCGGATCAGTTTTACAAAATCCTGTTTTAATTGACAGTATTACTGTAAATGACAATGCTAACTCAAAGCAACTAATTGCTGTGCAAAACGAGTTGAGGTTGTCTAAGAAAAGAATACTGGATTTACAACTGCAGAATAACAATGCTGAAAAAGAAATTTATGCTTTTTCTGATCCTGATACGAGGTTTATAAAACTAAAAGGTACAAAAGATTCTTCGGTATTACTAGTTACCTGGAATCCAGAAAAGAAGAAATTGTGGATTAATAAAAAGGCATCTACTTTACCTGAAAATGATCAGGAACATCAATATCAACTATGGGCGATACGTAAACTGAAGCCAATTAGTTTAGGTGTATTTGATGTTCGAAAAACTGATTCTATTATGGAAAAAATGTCTTCTATTGATAGAGCAAGTGCTTTTGCTGTAACCCTTGAACCTCGTGGAGGAAGTGAAAAACCTACTTTAAAGCAAATGGTAGCTATGGGCATAACTCATAAATAACTTTCCAAAAAACATATATTAAAAACAGCTGAACTATTTCAGCTGTTTTTTTGTGCTAATAATTTTGCCAGAGTTACCGGAATTTGCGCTGCAACCTGTGCCGCTAAAACAACAGATAAACAATTTTTTAAAGCTAAATCATCTCCAGCTTTTCCATGAATGAAAGCACCGATTATAGCAGCATTTAAAGAAGAATAACCTTGAGCAAGCAATGCAGTAATTACACCAGTTAGCACATCGCCCATTCCACCAGAAGCCATTGCCGGATTTCCTGTCGGATTAAAATAAAGCTGCCCATCTGGTGCAGCGATAATAGTATATTGATTTTTCAGAACGATAACTATCTTTTTTTCTGAGACTTTTTTTTTTGCAGTTTCCAGCCGTTCCCACCAGGAATTATGCGTTCCAAATAAACGGTCAAACTCTTTTACATGCGGTGTCAGAATAGTATCTTCAGGCAGCAAATTCCACCATTCGGCATTTTCAGAAAGCATGTTCAGCGCATCAGCATCCAGCACAATTGGTTTTTTGTAGTTTGATAACAACGCTTCAATCAGTTGCTGTGCATTTTTACCTAATCCCGAACCTGCACCAATTGCTGTAAATTTATCCCATTCAATTTCTGGTAGCTGCTTTTCTTCCCGCACAATTGCCATCACTTCCGGAATTAAAGTATTTAAAGCCGTTAAGCCCGAAGCCGGAATGCAAGCCGTTGTTAAACCAGCACCTGCATAAGCTGAAGCAGAAGCACATAATAAAGCTGCACCCATCGTTTTTTCCTGTCCGGCAATGATCAAAGCATGACCGAATGTTCCTTTATGCTGAAATTTTTTGCGTGGCAATACTGTTTTTATTACATCTTTTTCTTCAATTAAATGATAAAAACTATCCAAATTTTGCAGGAAGTTTTCATCTAAACCAATATCAACTACTTTAAAATCATCCATAAAAGAAGCGGATTCTGGTAGTAAAAAATTAATTTTTGGCCGCTGAAAAGTAATTACCAAATCTGCTTTTAAAACTACAGCTTCCAGATCAATTACGCCTTCGGTAAAAAAACCGGTTGGCACATCTACTGCAATCACTTGTTTTTTGAGTGAATTTAAATGCGTTACCAATTCAGCATAAGCACCACTTAAAGGTTTATTCAGGCCGCTGCCAAGCAAAGCATCAATAATGACTGTAGCATTTTCCTGAAGAAGATCACCCGAATTCAGTTCAGTAAAAGGACCGGATGCTTCTTTTAGCCGTATAAAATTGGTGTCAAAATCTGTTGTAGCATGATCTGAAAAACGTGCAATTTTGACGTAGATATTTTGATATTGATTCGCTTTCAACAACCGCGCAATTGCTAATCCATCTCCGCCATTGTTGCCCGTTCCGCAGTAAACACTAATGGAAATATTTTTATCGGCAAAATGATTGCAAAAAACCTCAACAAAAGCTTTACAAGCTCGCTCCATCAAATCCACAGAATTAATTGGTTCTGAGGTGATGGTATGCATATCTGCTCCATGCATTTGTGAAGCGGTTACTAGTTTCAACATAAATTTTCTAACAAATAATTTTGAAGCAATGTTTACAAAAATCAAATGCTTCTTTTATCGGCATAAAAGAAGCATTTGATTTATTTTTTATCTAACTGAAACAGACTAAACTTTAATCTGCTGCATTTCTTTTTGCAGGAATTTCCCTGTAAAGCTTTCTTTTACTTTACACAAACCTTCCGGAGTACCTGAAAAAAGAATTTTGCCACCACCAGAACCACCTTCCGGACCCAAATCTATTACATGGTCTGCTACTTTTATCACATCTAAATTATGTTCGATCACCAAAACAGTGTTGCCTTTATCAACCAGCAAATTTAAAACGCCAAGCAACACGTTAATATCTTCAAAATGCAAACCGGTAGTAGGTTCATCCAAAATGTAGAATGTATTTCCCGTATCTTTTTTAGATAATTCGGTTGCTAATTTTACACGTTGCGCTTCTCCGCCCGAAAGCGTTGTAGAAGATTGCCCCAGCGTAATATAACCCAAACCAACATCCTGTAACGTTTTGATTTTTCGATAGATAGACGGAATCGGTTCAAAAAAAGCACAGGCATCTTCAATGCTCATATCCAAAACATCGCTGATGGATTTGCCGCGATAACGAACTTCTAAAGTTTCCCGATTGTACCTCCGGCCACCACATTCTTCACATGGAACTTGTACATCAGGCAAAAAGTTCATTTCAATTAGTTTTACGCCTGCACCCGTACACGTTTCGCAACGGCCACCTTTTACGTTAAAAGAAAAACGGCCAGGCTTATAACCGCGAATCCGGGCTTCGGGCAAGCCTACAAACAGCGTACGGATATCCGAAAAAACACTGGTATATGTTGCCGGATTAGATCGCGGCGTACGGCCAATTGGTGTTTGGTCGATCTCAATTACTTTATCAACATGCTCCAAACCTTCAATTTTACCATAAGCAAGCGGCTGTTTTTTTGCCCGGAAGAAATGATGATTTAAAATCGGATACAAAGTTTCGGTAATCAAACTGGATTTTCCGCTTCCGGAAACACCGGTGATACCAATCAGTTTTCCCAACGGAAAATCAACACTTACATTTTTTAAATTATGACCTGATGCTTTTTTTATCGATAAAAATTTGCCGTTCCCTGCTCTCCTATTTTCCGGAATGGCAATTTCACGGGTTCCGTTTAAATAAGAAGTAGTCAGCGTTTGTTGGTGCATCAATTGTTCAGGCGTTCCTTGTGCAACAACTGTTCCACCATGTACACCGGCTGCCGGCCCCATATCAATTACATAATCCGCTTCCAAAATCATGTCTTTGTCGTGCTCTACTACCAAAACGGTATTACCCAGATCGCGCAAGTTTTTTAAAGCATTGATCAAGCGATCATTATCGCGCTGATGCAAACCAATACTGGGTTCGTCCAGAATATACATTACGTTCATCAATTGAGAACCAATTTGCGTAGCCAAACGGATACGCTGCGCTTCTCCGCCGGAAAGTGTGCGCGCCGTACGATCCAGCGTTAAATAACTCAAGCCAACATCCAGCAAAAAGCCAATTCGGGCACGAATTTCTTTTAATATTTCTTTGGAAATGATTTTCTGACGTTCGTTTATGCGTTCTTCTAATCCTTGAAACCAGGCATTGAGCGTAACAATATCCATTGTAGCCAGTTCGAAAATGCTTTTGCCATCAACCTTAAAATTTAAAGATTCTTTTTTAAGGCGAGCGCCCTGACATTCCGGACAATTTTTTACTACGCGGTAATTATCCAAGTCATCACCCTGATCTTCCGTTTTACGTTCCTGCTGCTCTTCCAGCATTTTGATAATGCCATCAAAACTAATCTGGTAATTTTGAACGTTGTATTTATTGTACTCCACCGGAACGGTAATCATATCCGGAGAACCATTCAAGATGATTTTTATAATTTCCGGAGATAATTTTTCAATCGGTGCAGCAAGCGAAAATTCATACTTTTTACCCAGGGCTTTTAAAACCTGAAACATCCAGGTTTCGCGGTATTCACCAAGCGGAGCCAAACCTCCGTTTAAAATACTCAATTTCCGATCCGGTATAATAGCATCTTCTTCTACTTCGGAAATATAACCCAAACCATCGCAACGCGGGCAAGCTCCGTAAGGCGAATTGAATGAAAAAGTGTTAGGTTGAGGCTCATCATACGAAATCCCGGAAACCGGATCCATTAAAAACTTACTATAATAGGAAACCTGGTTTTGCTGATCAGCTACGCGAATAATTCCTTTAGCTACTTTTAAAGCAGTTTGCAGCGAAGTTTGCAGCCGTTTTTCATCCTTTTCAGTGATAACCAAACGATCTATCACAATATCAATATCATGAATTTTGTAACGATCCAACTGCATTTTTGGTTCTACATCCTGTATCGCTCCATCAACCCAAACTTTTAAATAACCCTGCTTGCGTATCTGCTCAAATAATTCGCGGTAATGTCCTTTGCGGCCTTTAATTACAGGAGCGAGAATATTTATAGGTTGATCTTTAAACTTTTCTAAAATAGTACGAAAAATCTGATCTTCCGAAAAGCGTTCCATTTTCTCTCCCGTCACATACGAATACGCATCGCCAGTACGGGCAAAAAGCAAACGCATAAAGTCATATATCTCAGTAATCGTTCCAACGGTTGACCGCGGATTTTTGCTGGTTGTTTTTTGTTCGATGGCGATAACCGGACTTAAACCGGAAACTTTATCCACATCAGGTCGCTCCATTCCGCCCATAAACTGGCGTGAATAAGCTGAAAACGTTTCCATATAACGCCGCTGACCTTCGGCATAAATGGTATCAAAAGCAAGGGAAGATTTTCCGCTGCCACTTAAACCGGTAATTACAACCAGCTGGTTGCGTGGAAAAGAAATATCAATATTTTTAAGATTATGCACCCGGGCACCGTAAACTTCTACTTCACTTTGCTCGCCCAGATCAATCGTTTTATCAGCCATACTGTAATTCAGAAATTTATTTTACTAATTGTAAATAAACTGTTTTTGTTCTTTTGCTACAAAAATAAGCAAAAAAGGCCATCCCAAACGCGGGACAGCCTTTTTGCTTTTGTGCTCCTTGTATAATGTTTAATTTAATGAAACGAAATCAGCTTCATTATAGCTAAACCCGAACTCGCCGGGGCGAGTAATCATTTGTTTAACGGCAACCAGATCATAAATATATCTTCCAGTTTCGTGGTTTAAATGCAAGCGAAAGTAGTTATGCTTTTTTTGCACTTTCATTTGTTTGGCTAATTTAATTGAACCATTGTTGTAAGCGGCAGCAACCAACGTCCAGTTATGAAACTCATCGTACAATTCCTGTAAATAATGACATGCTGCAACCGTAGATTTTTTTAGGTTGAGGCGTTCATCATGAGCAGAATTAACTTTGAGGCCATAAGTGCGGGCTGTACCCGGCATAAATTGCCATAAACCTTTGGCGCCTTTTGGCGAAATGCCTGCTTCCATGTTGGATTCTACAATCGGGATGTACTTAAAATCATCCGGAATGCCATGCGTTTTAAGAATTGGTTCGATAATTTTAAACAATCTTGCAGCACGCGAATGCAGTAAATTAGTTTGCAGCTTTTTAAAATTGTGCTGTTTTAAGGAATGGTTCATTTTTACCGCCACTTTCGGATCGTTTACCGGAACAGGTTCATTGGCAAAATTCAGCTTGTCCGCAGCATCCGGAACATCAGCAACAACTACATCGTTGTCACCTTTTGGCTCGGCTTTTACTAAAGTTTTTTTTAGAGTTGTGCTATAGATAAACAACTTTGACAGTACAAACAGCACCACGATTACGGAGCACGTAATTAAGTGTTTTTTGAACATTGTCTCTTTGGTTTTAGTTATAAAATATGGATTAACTGCGGCAAAGGTAATTATATATTTCAGACTGTCAAACAGTTACAAATATAGCCAAAATAATAGCCGTAAAAACAGCTTCAAATACAGCTGTTAAAATAAGCTTTTGTCACAACATAAATAGCTGTTTTAAAAAGGATTAATTTGTGGGAGAAGGCATAATAAGTTACCTTTGCCTCCCCGCTAAAAAACGGTTAATTGCTAAAAATGGCTTACAAAAAACAAGGGAACAGTCGTGATGACAAATCCGCCGAACCAACCAGACGTGCTGGTAAACCGTCTTCCGGCAGAAGTTTTTCTTCATCTTCTAAAAATGAAAGTTTAGGAGGAGAAGGTAGCTTCAAAAGAAAACCTTCTGCTTTTGGTGCACCAAAAAAATCTTTTGGAGGTGCAAAAGGAGCATCTGAAGAAGAGAAATTCGGCAGGTCATCCGCAGAAAACAATCGTTTTAAAAGCCGCGACAATAGCAATGCTTCTTTTAGCAGCAAAAAAACGGAGGATGACAGACCGTTTCGTAAAAGCAGCACAACAGGCAAACCATTTGGCGAACGTAGTTTTTCTGCTAAACCATCTTTTGGTCCGCGCACGGACAAACCATTTAAAAGCCGCAGTACAGGTGATTCTCCGTCTAAACCTTCTTTCGGTTCGCGTACAGAAAAACCTTTTAACCGAAATACAGGTGATTTTAAAGCTAAACCTTCTTTCGGCGCGCGTACAGAAAAACCATTTAAAAGCAGAAGTACAGAAGATTTTCAGGAAGGACGTTCCAGAGAAAAGTCTTATAAAAGCAGCAATTCTGATGGCAGGCCGTATGAAAAAGATTTCGGCTCGAAAGAGAAACGTTACGTCAGAAATGATGATACAACCGAGAGAAAAACGGTTATGCGTTCCCGCAACAAACCTGCGGACAGTGCGAGCAAAACAAAAACAAAAGACGACGGAACAATCCGTTTAAACCGATATATTGCCAATGCCGGAATTTGTTCTCGCCGTAAAGCTGATGAACTGATTGCAGCCGGTGTAGTTTCTGTAAACGGAGAAGTTGTATCTGAACTGGGTGCGAAAATTGATCCGATGAAAGATGTGATTCGCTACAACGGTGAAACCTTGAAGCGCGAAAAAATGATTTACGTGCTGCTGAATAAACCGAAAGATTACATCACGACAACGGATGATCCACAGGAACGCCGCACGGTAATGCAACTGGTAGAAAAAGCAAGCCGCGAACGCATTTATCCGGTTGGCCGTTTGGATAGAAATACAACGGGTTTGTTGTTGATGACGAATGACGGCGATTTGGCCGATAAGCTTTCGCACCCGCGCAACAGCGTAACCAAAATTTATAATATTGAACTGGATAAAGGTTTAACACAAGGCGATTTGAACAAAATTGCTTACGGTTTGGAACTGGAAGATGGTTTGATTAAACCAGATACTATTACGTATGTACAAGGCGGAAGCAAACGCGAAGTTGGCATCCAGATTCATAGTGGTAAAAACCGCATTGTACGCCGGATTTTTGAACATTTAGGTTATGAAGTAGTAAAGCTGGACCGTGTGATTTATGCAAATCTTACCAAAAAAGATTTAACCCGCGGCCGCTGGAGATATCTGGAAGAAAAGGAAGTTATACAACTAAAACATCTCATGAAATAAAAATACCAGCCGCTTATGTTAAATTAAGCGGCTTTTTTTATGTTTGATCAATTATAAATTTTCCATTTCTCATGATTTCAAAAAAACCAACTTTTATACTGCTGGGATTGCTGCTGCCCTGGTTTTTACAAGCGCAAAACAAACCTGGGCAACGCTTTTATCATTTGCTGATTGGTACTTATACCAATGGAACAAGCAAAGGAATTTACACTTATAAATTTGATACATCAACCGGCAAAACCACTTTTGAACAGGTTGCCGAAGGTGTAAAAGATCCTTCCTATCTCACTGTTTCTGCTGATAACCGCTTTGTTTATGCTGTGAACGAAAGCCATAATCCGGCAGGTGATAGCGTAAGTGCGTTTAAGTTTAATGCGCATTCTGGCAAACTCACCTATTTAAATAAGTTGGCTACTTACGGCAATGATCCTTGTTATGTCAGCATCGATAAAAACAGTAAAAATTTATTTGTGGCCAATTATTCAAGTGGAAGTTTAACGGCTTATGCTTTAAAACCGGATGGCAGTTTGGGCGATACCTTGCAAACTATCCGCCATGCAGGTGGAAGCGTTGATACTACTCGTCAAAAAACGGCACACGTACATGCAGTAGTTTTATCTCCGGATGAAAAATATTTAATGGCTGATGATTTGGGAACGGATAAAGTTTACGAGTATGCTTATCAACCCAATTCAAAAACGCCTTTAACACCAACAACACAACCAACAACTGCGGTAAAATTAGGCAGCGGACCGCGGCATTTGGTTTTTAGTGCTGACGCCAAACATGCTTATCTGACACAGGAAATGAGTGCTTTGGTTACTGTTTTTAATTATACTGAAGGAAAATTAAATCCGGCACAAACTATTGCTATGGAAAACGCCAGTTTTAAAGGACAAAATGGCGCGGCAGACTTACATTTATCGCCTGATGGTAAGTTTTTATATGCTTCTAATCGCGGAGAAGCAAATGATTTGATCGTTTATAAAGTTAACCAAACAACTGGTAAACTGAGTTTTGTAGAACGGAAATCATCTATGGGAAATGGGCCACGAAACTTTGCTATTGATCCAACCGGAAACTTTTTGCTGGTAGCTAACCAAAACACGGATGATATTTATACTTTCAAAATCAATAAAACTACCGGAAAATTAACTTCAATCGGTACAAAGTTACAGTTGAGCCATCCGGTTTATTTAAAGTTTGTTGCGGTAAAATAAGGCAACGATTTTTTATTGCTAAAAGAAGCATTGCTGTTACAGATCAGGATAATTGGGTAAATAAATCCCCGATTATCCTGTTTTTTGTTTACAGAAACGCCTGATTCCTGCTTAAATCGTGCTGGCCTGATTATAGATTAACAGCGGTAAATCTATACCGCATTGAAAACAAAAGAGAATGAGTTCATCCTCAACAATAATATAAATGAAAGTTGTTTCTGGGAATTTGATTTATACACCGGAAAACTTTACTGGTCTGACGAATTTTGCCAGTTATTGGGTTTTACTAAACCTTACACACCAACGCTGGAACAATTAATCTATTACTATCAGCCTGAAAAAAACCTACGCGCTACCTTTAACCGTGCCATTCATCAGGGATTACCGTTTGAATTGGAACTTCCAGTGCTTTCGCTTCATCAAAAAGTGATTATGGTTTATACAACAGGCCATCCAGTTTATGATGATTATGGAAAATGTATCGCTATAAAAGGAAATTTACAAAGCGAACAAGATGAAAATTCGGCACAACTGCTTCCGTTTATCCCGGAAAATGTAGAAGAACAACACCTGATGCTGGAAAATTTTGCGCGGATTATTTCGCATAACCTGCGTTCGCACACCAGTAATTTGCAAATGGTGCTCGAAACGGTCAACAGAAAAACTTCTACTAAAGAAATGCGCGGTCTAATTGGCAACATCAAAACCATCAGCAGCAACTTAAACCAAACTGTTGGCTACCTTAACACACTCATCAAAATATAATCAGCTTACTTCTTTTATCACCTAAAAACATGACACCAATTTTAAAAACGATAGCTGTTGTTGATGACGACCCGATTTATACTAAAGCTTTGAAAAACTTATTGGTAAGCTGGAAAATTAACAACCCTTTTATTTTTTTCTCCAATGGAAAAGAAGCCTTAGATTTTATACTGCTAAAAGAAGTATCTGAATTGCCGGATATTTTGCTGTTGGATTTGAACATGCCGGTAATAAATGGTTGGGGATTTTTAGAAAACTTTACTACAGCTACACCTCAGCATAAAAAAGATATCAGCATTTATTTAGTAAGTTCTTCCATTTGGGACGAGGATTTAAAACGGGCACAAAAAGTTTCTTTAATAAAAGAATTTATTATTAAACCAATTAGTAAAAAAAAACTTTTTGAAATTTTAGGTTGAGGATTTTAGCATAAAAACAGTTATTCAGTTTAATAACGATTGTTAATCTATCAATTATTTTAAAGAATGAAAACCGGAATTAACTTTTTGTACTGCCTGTACTTTTACTGCTGATGGAGCAACACTTGCTTGTGATCTTTGGTTGCATTTTCCTAACAAAGCGTAAATTACAATAAATATAAGAATGGTTGAGAAGCAGCCTCCGCCTAGTTTTTTGGCACCCCAAGCGGCAATAATTGTTCTGAAAAAATTATTCATAAGGTTTAGTTTTTTATCGCTAACGCTAATTTAACAACAAGGTTTCAAGTTATTTTCAACATACAGTAATTGTTGGTTCAAAAAAAATCAGTAAGCTTTAAAAACAGCACTTTTATTCTATATAATCTATTAGAACAGGATTTGTTACTTTTGATGCTGTTTATGACAAGAAACCTAAAGCTGCTGATCCTGATAATTTTGCTGATTGCCTTTGCTTTCAATTCCTGCAAAAAAGAAAGCACTAGCTCTCTTACTACTTTTTTAACACAACGGCCTTGGAAAATGGCGTTGTTGCAAAGGTTTGCTTATGTAAACAATGTTTTAGTAAAAACAGATACTTTACAAAGCACTTGCGCTTTAACCCAAACGCTTACATTTAAAAAAGATAATAATTACACTTACCAAAATTATGTGTGTACCAATAGTACAATCAATAAACCGTGGTCGTTTACAGCTGATTATTTGTACCTCAACTTAAATTCTGATATCACTATAAATTCTTTAAAAATGCAGAGCCCGGCACGTATTATTACTCTGGGCCAATATTCTTTGGTTTTTGATGCTGGCGACATCAACACAACTTACACCAAAACAGATTCTGTAATTATTTTTCGTTATGGTTTTGTGCATTAAACAAACCAATACTGTTTTTACTGCCTAAAAATTCAATTAAAATGTCTTTACCAACAGTTGTTGCAACGCCAGTAAAAAAACGAATAGCCATTTTTGCTTCCGGTTCCGGCTCGAACGCACAAAAAATAATGGAACATTTTATAAAGAACGATTACGCAGAAGTTACGCTGATTTTAACCAATAATCCGGAAGCTTATGTTTTGCAGCGTGCTGATAATTTTGAAATTCCAACACATATTTTTAACAGGAAAGCGTTTTACCAAAGCGACGAAATTATCCATTTGCTGGCCAGTTTAAATATTGATTTAATTGTGCTGGCCGGATTTCTATGGCTGGTTCCGCAAAGTTTAATTGCAGCTTATCCCGGCAAAATCATCAACATTCATCCGGCATTGTTACCAAATTATGGTGGAAAAGGAATGTACGGCGATCATATCCATCGTGCGGTTTTAGCTGCGCGGGAGAAAGAATCCGGCATTACCATTCATTTTGTGAACGAAAATTTTGATGAAGGCGAAATCATTCAGCAATTCCGTTTTAAAATAGAACCGAATGATCAATTGGAAAATGTGCGCTTTAAAATCCAGCAGTTAGAGCATCAGCATTTTCCAAAAGTAATTGAGAGTTTATTGAAGAAAATAAAATGAGTCTGATACTGTTTTTATAGAGGTAAAACAGCATTTGCATTACAAGTCAAAGCCGTTTAAAATCTCACGTTTAAAAAACTGCATTTCAAATTCAGCGGATTCCTTTATAATATCTAATACTTCTTTTACCACCATAAAATCCTCCAACCAAAAAACATTATTTTTTTTAGCTTTGCGGCTTATTTCTACTGTTCATGAGTCAGCCTGTCAAAATAAAAAATGCTTTAATTTCTGTTTATTATAAAGATAACCTGGAGCCGATTATCCGGGAATTGAGCCGCTTAAACGTAAAGATATATTCTACTGGCGGCACAGAAACTTTCATACGCAATTTAGGTGTTGATGTTGTTCCCGTAGAAGATTTAACTTCTTACCCATCCATTTTGGGCGGTCGCGTAAAAACACTTCATCCTAAAATATTTGGCGGCATTTTAAACCGTCGGGAACACGAAGGCGATCAGCAGCAAATTGCGGAATACGAAATCCCGGAAATTGATCTGGTTATTGTGGATTTGTATCCGTTTGAAGAAACGGTTGCTTCCGGTGCTTCCGAAGCAGATATTGTAGAGAAAATTGATATTGGCGGTATTTCCCTTATCCGCGCAGCAGCAAAAAACTTTAAAGATGTACTGATTTTAGCTTCTAAAAATGATTACAGCGAACTGGAAAATATTCTGAAAACACAAAATGGCGAAACGACTTTAGTACAACGTAAAGATTTTGCACGTAAAGCTTTTCATATTTCTTCGCATTATGATTCAGCGATTTTCAACTATTTTAATCAGGAAGAACCAATTAACATCTTTAAACAAAGCATTGAGCCTGCACAAATTTTGCGTTACGGCGAAAATCCGCACCAGCAGGGGATTTTTTATGGTGATCTGAATCAATTGTTTGATAAATTGGGCGGTAAAGAACTTTCCTACAATAATTTAGTTGATGTGGATGCGGCCGTTGCATTAATTGACGAATTTGATGAACCAACCGTTGCGATTTTAAAACATACCAACGCTTGCGGAATTGCAAGCAAAGAAACTGTTTCAAAAGCTTGGCTGGCGGCATTGGCTTGCGATCCGGTTTCGGCTTTTGGCGGAGTTATTATCACTAACGTAGAAATTGATGCGGCAACGGCGACAGAAATCAGTAAATTATTTTTTGAAGTATTAATTGCACCTGCTTACGAAGAAGAAGCTGTAAAAATATTAACCGCAAAAAAGAACCGGATTATTTTATTGCGTAAACCATTGGAACTTTCTTCAAAATTATTTAAAACTTTGTTAAACGGCGTTATTGAGCAGGACAAAGATTTGGTGATTGAAGGGCCGGATCAAATGCAGACAGTTACTAGTAAACAACCTACGGAACAGGAACTGAAAGATTTATTTTTTGCGAATAAAGTTGTAAAGCATACGAAATCTAACACCATTGTATTTGCAAAAAACGATCAGCTGATAACCAGCGGTGTTGGCCAGACTTCCCGTGTAGATTCTTTGAAACAGGCCATTGTTAAAGCAGAAAGTTTTGGTTTTGATTTAATGGGAGCCGCGATGGCTTCAGACGCGTTTTTTCCTTTCCCGGATTGTGTAGAAATTGCAGCAGATGCAGGCATTACTGCTGTTTTACAGCCGGGTGGTTCTATCAAAGATCAGGATTCTATCCAAATGGCCAACCAAAAAAATATTGTGATGGTTACAACCGGCATTCGCCATTTTAAACATTAACAGTAAACCGTAAAACTGTTCTACGGATTCTTTTATGGAACAAATTTTCGTCAACTTTGCAAACAGCTAATACTTGAAATAAACAAATGGGTCTATTTAATTTTTTTACGCAGGAGATTGCCATTGATTTAGGCACTGCAAATACCCTGATTATTCATAATGATAAAGTGGTGGTGGATGAACCTTCCATCGTAGCGTTTGATCGAACGACAAATAAAATAATTGCTATTGGGCGCCAGGCTATGCAAATGGAAGGCAAAACCCATGATAATATCCGAACTGTACGGCCTTTGAAAGATGGTGTAATTGCTGATTTTAATGCTTCGGAACATATGATCCGCGGTATGATCAAAATGATCAATAAAGGCAAAGGCTGGTTTTTTCCTTCGCTGCGCATGGTAATCTGTATTCCTTCGGGCATTACCGAAGTTGAAAAACGTGCCGTACGGGATTCTGCTGAAATTGCAGGTGCAAAGGAAGTATATCTGATTTATGAACCAATGGCTGCGGCTGTAGGAATTGGAATTGATGTAGAAGAACCAATGGGCAATATGATTATTGATATTGGTGGCGGAACAACAGAAATAGCCGTTATTGCGCTTTCAGGTATCGTTTGCGATCAATCTATCCGTGTTGCTGGTGATAATTTTGATTCTGATATTGTACAATATATACGCCGCCAGCATAATATCATGATTGGTGATCGTACGGCTGAAAAAATTAAAATTGAAGTTGGTGCAGCTTTGCCAGAACTGGCAGATCCACCACCAGATTTTGCGGTACAAGGCCGTGATTTGATGACAGGCGTGCCTAAACAAATCACCGTTTCTTATACTGAAATTGCGCACTGTTTAGACAAATCCATCTCTAAAATTGAGGAAGCAATTTTGAAAGCATTAGAAATTACGCCACCAGAACTTTCAGCAGATATTTATCAAACCGGTATCTACTTAACTGGCGGTGGTGCTTTGCTTCGCGGATTAGATAAACGCGTAGCAGCAAAAACCAAATTGCCGGTCCATGTAGCCGAAGACCCATTACGTGCCGTAGTACGTGGCACGGGTACAGCTTTAAAAAATATTGGAAGCTTTAAATTTTTAATGCAATAAAGCAGTTGACGGTTGCTAGTTACGTGTTTCCAGTAACTGGCAACCGATAACTGACAACACACAACTTAGAACAGAATGCGTAACCTCTTGATTTTTATTACCAAGTACAACGCATTTTTTTTATTTATCATTTTTGAAATTACTGCTTTAGTTACCTTTGTAAAGTACAACAACTTTCAGCAAGCTACTTTCATCAGTTCTTCTAACCAGGTTGTAGGTACAGTTTATTCCAAAGTAGATCAGCTGACAGATTATTTTAAGTTAGGTATTACCAACGACAGCCTGGCCAGTGAAAACGCCCGTTTACGCAACCAGCTAAAATCTTCTTTTTATGTAGATTCCTCCGTGGTAAAAACAGTAAACGATACCGTTAACAAACAGCAGTACACTTATATTTCTGCACGGGTAATCAACAATTCCTTTAATCGCCGAAATAATTATATTACCATAAACCGTGGTAGTAATGCTGGAATAACTAAAGGAATGGGCGTAATTTCTGGATCGGGTGTTGTTGGGATTGTTACTTTTACCGGCCCAAATTTATCTACCATACAATCTTTATTGCACGAAAATACGCGCATCAGTGCCATGCTTGCAGATTCTAACAACATCGGTTCTTTAATTTGGGACAACAACCTCGATCCGACAAAAGCCATGCTGATTAATATCATGAAGCAGATCAAGATTAAAAAAGGTACACCGGTAGTTACTTCGGGCTATTCGCTTTTTCCTGTCGGAACAATGCTGGGGCACATCAGCAGATTAGATGCTAAAGACAGCAATAATGGAACTGGTATTGAAGTAAATTTGTCTGTAAATTTTAGCAACCTGCAATATGTATATGTGGTAACAGACAAATATAAACCAGAACAGGATAAACTGGAGGCGCAGGAAAAACAATGAGCAGAATAATTTTATTCAACATTTTACGCTTTATTGTACTGGTATTTATACAAGTATTTTTGCTGAAAAATATGTCTTTGTACCATGTTGTTACGCCTTACTTTTACATCCTGTTCATACTGCTTTTACCATTTAATATTCCTAATCTGTTATTATATCTGCTGGCTTTTGCATTAGGTATCACAATTGATGCTTTTTATGATACGCCCGGATTACATGCAGCAGCATGTGTTTTTTTAGCTTATGTCAGAATCATTTTCATCAGTGTAACGGTACAAAAAGAAGGTTTTGACAATGAGCCGGAACCAACTTTAGGACTGATGGGTTTCCGTTGGTTTTTTTTGTATGCGTTGATTTTGACGTTTTTGCATCACTTTTTCCTGCTTAACCTAGAGTCTTTTCATCTGTCGCAAATTCTGTTTACAACAACACAGGTTATCTTTAGTACTTTGTTTACGGTACTTTTAATGTTAATATCCGGTTTAATGTTTTTCAAAAAGAAAGCACGTTAATGAATAGTTTTTTTGAAAGGCGATATGTAATTCTAGGCATTTTCATTGTAGTGATGCTGATGCTGATTGGTCGTTTATTCTACATTCAGATTGTGGATGATAAATACCTGGCCTTCGCACAAAATAATGTTATCCGCAGGTTTATCAAATATCCGGATCGTGGAGCCGTTCTCGATAGAAATAATAAAATATTAGTACAGAATGAGCATGTATATGATATTTTGGTGATTCCAAAACAAGTACATGAATTTGATACGCTGCAGTTTTGCAATTTGCTGCAAATTGATAAAAAGGGTTTCAATCAGCGCTGGGAAAAAGCCAAGCATTATTCCTACTTCCGGGCATCTGTATTTGAAAAACAATTATCTGCAAAACTTTACAATTCTTTCCAAGAACACTTATTTGAGTTTCCCGGTTTTTTTGTACAGCCACGTTCAGTCAGAACTTATCCTGATTCTTGTGCTGCACAATTTTTAGGGTATATTAGTGAAGTAAACGATCAGACGATTGAAAAATCCAACGGTTATTATCGTCCCGGTGATTATGTGGGTAAAAGTGGCGTAGAAAAAGCATATGAAACTGTTTTGCGCGGACAGCGTGGTGTGGAAAATTTATTGGTAGATTCCCGGAATGTACCTAAAGGAAAATATTTGGATGGTAAGTATGATACAGCCGCAGTAGCTGGAGAAAGGCTAATTTCCTCATTAGATATCCGCATTCAGAAACTGGGCGAAAAACTGATGCAAAACAAAGTAGGCAGTATTGTAGCAATTGAACCAGCTACCGGTGAAATTCTGGCTTTTGTAAGCAGTCCAACTTATGATCCCAATGACTTAGTTGGCCGCGAACGAGGCAATAACATCTCGGCGATGTATAAAAATCCGTATAACCCTTTGTTTATCCGTCCGATACAAGCTTATTATCCGCCGGGTTCTTCTTTTAAACCGTTAGCTGCGTTGATTGCTTTGCAGGAAGGAATTATTACACCTCAAACTACGTTTTTTTGTCCTGGTGGATATCAGGCAGGCAGCCATTGGGTTGGTTGCACCCACCATCATGGCGTAACTAATTTAAGTTATGGTATTGAAGGCTCCTGCAATACCTATTTTTGCAATGTTTTTAATAAAGTAGTGAGCCAGCCGGGCTTTCCGGATATGACGGCCAGATATTTAAACTGGAAAAACAGAGTCAATAAATTTGGATTTGGAGTGAAGCTGGATGTAGATTTACCTAACGAGAAAAGAGGTTTTGTACCTGCCCCGGCCTGGTATAACAATCGGTACGGTAAAAACCACTGGCGGGCAAATACAATTATTTCATTGGCTATTGGGCAAGGTGAATTGTTAGCGACACCTTTACAAATGGCTAATATTGAGTGTACCATTGCCAATCGCGGTTTTTATTATCGCCCGCACCTGATTAAAGCCATTGGTGATAAAGATGTCATCAAAGCAGAATTTAAAGAACGAATAAATGTTGGCATTGATTCTAATTACTACGAGCCTGTAATTAATGGTATGCAAGCCGTAGTTGAACGCGGAACCGCAGCAGCTTCACGTATACCAGGGATAATTATGTGTGGAAAAACCGGAACGGCGCAAAATCCTCATGGCGAAAACCACTCAGTCTTCGTAGCTTTTGCACCACGCGATAATCCTAAAATTGCCATTGCAGTTGTGGTAGAAAATGCCGGTCAGGGTGCTTCCTGGGCTGCGCCGATTGCTTCTTTTATCATAGAAAAATATTTAAAAGATACGCTTAGCCGCAGGTCATCGGGTATCAATCCGCAAAAATATATGGATGCTAACTTATTACCTCCGTTACGTGGAAGCTTGGCAAAACCTAAACTTAAACCTCTGCCAAAAGATTCTTTAAAGAAGATTCAGGCAGATAGTAACAAAAAAGGCATTAAAAAGGATACTGGTAAAAAACCTAAACCTGTTGTTAAATTAGCAGCTATCAGCATAAAAAGACGCGACAATGAATAACCAGCGCAGTTTTTTTTTTAATGTGGATTGGTTTACAGTTATTCTTTACCTTGCCCTTTGCATCATTGGCTGGTTTAATATTCATTCGGCTATTTTTGATGAAGAACATCCAAGTATTGTTGATATCAGTACTAATTACGGCAAGCAATTTATTTATATTGTTTCGGCATTAGTTTTAGCAACTGTTATTTTGCTGATGGAAAGCCGTTTTTTCAGTGCGCTGGCACCAGCAGTTTATACCATTACTGTTATTTTGCTGATTCTTGTTTTAGTGATTGGAAGAAACGTAGGTGGAAATCAGGCCTGGATTTCGCTCGGTGGCGGATTTAGGTTACAGCCTTCAGAATTTGCAAAATTTGCTACTTGTCTTATGCTCGCCCGTTATCTTAGCGGAACCAATATTAAAATAACAGACACCAAATCTTTTTTTGTAGCAGCAGCCATCATTGTTTTCCCGATGGTGTTGATTATCTTACAACCCGACGCTGGCTCAACACTCGTTTTTTGCTCGCTCATTTTTGTATTATACCGCGAAGGTATTTCACCACTTTTCCTGATTACAACTGCGCTGGTAATTACTTTGTTTATCCTTACTTTACTGGTAGACAAAGTTTATTTGATTAGTATCCTTGTAGCCATTGCCGCTCTTTTGGTTTATTTTTTCCGAAGAAATAATGCTTTAATGATTACCGTTGCGGCTGGTTTTGTCATATCTGTCACCATGATTTTTAGCGTAAGCTTTTTATATTACAATGTGTTAAAACAGCATCAAACCGTTAGGATTGACGAATGGCTGGGCAAAACCAATGATTTGAGAGGAATTGGATATAATGTTAACCAATCTAAAATTGCCATTGGTTCTGGCAAATTATGGGGAAAAGGCTACTTAAAAGGTACGCAAACCAAGTTTTCTTTTGTGCCCGAACAAAGCACTGATTTTATTTTTTGTACCGTTGGAGAAGAATGGGGTTTTGCTGGAACGCTTAGTGTAATCTTGATTTACTTGATTCTGGTTTTCCGAATTGTGTTTATAGCAGAACGACAGCGTTCCAATTTTTCCAGGATTTATGGTTATGGCGTTGCTTCTATCATTTTTTTCCACGTTTTTATCAATGTAGGAATGACGATTGGGCTGGTTCCGGTTATCGGAATCCCTTTGCCGTTAATTAGCTACGGCGGATCTTCTTTATGGAGTTTTACGATCCTGATTTTTATCTTGCTAAAACTGGATGCAAACAGGATGGGAATCGTTTAGTAGCTGTGATTTAGAAATCGTTTTCAAAAAAAGAGCTTGTTTAAACTTTTTCAGGCAAAAATTAGTGCTTCTTTTATCGATATTAATTCTGTTTTGATGTTTGAAGGAAACGTGAGATTTTAATTTTTTAATAAATTTTAGTCAATAAAAGAAGCATGGAAAATACACCAAACAAAATTTATAGGTTTCAGGCAAACTTTTTCCTCAACAAATCATAAAAACGTTCGGCAGTTGCCGGTTTTTCTTTCCAATTATTTTTTACGCTATAATTAAGGTCTAAAAAACGCTCAGCTTGCTCAAATGTGGTGTAACGGTTTAAAATATTTATCGCTTCTGAATAAGCCAGATTATAACCGTTAAACAATTCTTTTACGAAAAGCAGCTTATCATTCAGGTTGATTAATGATTGCAAGTCCTGAACCGGTTTTTGCGAGACTTCAGTCGTTTTAATTTTGGGCTGATCTAATCCTTTTTGTGCTGCCATCCGCTGGTTAAGCGTTAAAACCGGAAGATTATCTGATTTTACAGATTCCTGTGCTAAATATTCTGATTTCTTTTCTTCAATATAAACAACCGGTTCTAGCGGTGGCTCGGGTTGAATATTGATTTCAGGCTGTAAAAAAACTTCTGAAACAACTTCTATTTCTGGCTTTATAATTTTTTCCTCACGCTTTTCTGCTTCCTCCAATTTTTGTTCGGTAAAAGAAGCATCTTCCACAATTGTAGAATCATCAGTTGGAGCTTGCGGCATTATTTCTGGAAGCAAAACTGCTTCGTGCTGTACAATTTCTAAAACAGTTTTTTGAGGCATTTCCGGTTCAGTAATTGCAACAACCGGAATATTTTTTTCTGAAATTAAAATCGTCTCATCTGCATATTGCAAATGTTCATCTTCACTAAAATAATCTGGTATTTGCGGCTTTTGTACTTCCGGTTTTTCCAGCTGCAAAACTTCTTTTGCAACAGGTAAAGCAGCGGGCTTGGCTTGTCCGTATATCTTTTTCAATATCTCGATATGATCCGTCAGAAAGTTGGCATTTGCCATAAAAAGTTCCAGTTCTAAATCATTAAAACTACTTCCAGCTGCCTCCAGATAAGTGTATTGCTCCTTTAATTCAGCAATTATCCCACCTATTTTTTTTAATATTTCCTGCTGTTTCATAAACTTTTTGCAAAGATGTTGTGGATAAATCGAACCTCAAAAATAATATTAAATTCTGATATTTGGCCTTCAACAACAAGCGCAGATGTTATTCAGTGAAGACGTTTTTAAAAGAAAAAGTGAGCATGGCGGAAGCATAGAAGTGATTTGCGGTTCAATGTTTTCCGGAAAAACAGAAGAGCTGATCAGAAGGTTAAAACGTGCACAAATTGCCAAGTTATCTATAGAAATTTTTAAACCCAGCACTGATACCCGTTACGATAAAACGGCTATCGTTTCGCACAATGCAAACAAAATTGCTTCAACTCCTGTAGAAAACGCATCAGCCATACTGCTTTTAGGCAGTAATGCGCAGATTGTAGGTATTGATGAAGCGCAGTTTTTTGATGATGAACTGCCTGCCGTTTGCAATCAGTTAGCTAACAAAGGCATCAGGGTGATTGTAGCCGGTTTGGATATGGATTATACTGGAAAACCATTCGGCCCATTGCCGGCAATTATGGCCATGGCAGAGTCGGTAACTAAGGTTCATGCAGTTTGTGTAATTTGCGGTCAGTCGGCATTGTATTCTTACCGACTGATCGAAAATGACACCAAAATATTACTGGGAGAGAAAGAAAGCTATGAACCGCGTTGTAGAAAATGTTTTCTGCTTGGTAAAAACGTGAGTGCCTGAAAATTAGCTTTCTTTAGATAGTTGTTCCAGATTTTCTACATCACCTTTTAAATTTTCCTGATGCTCTGTTAGTAGCTTCTGAAGGTCGGCAGGTAAATTTTCTTCATCCAAGATTGCCTGATAAGCTACAACCGCAGCCTGATCGCCGCTAAGGCAGCTGGAAATAGAAACGCTATCACTGCGGTTAGATAAGGTCCCTTTAATATCCAGCCAGGCACGGTGCAAACTTCCACCTAAACCACCTTCATGTGCCGGTTTTTCTACACCGTTGTCACCTAAATAATTTCTGATGGCTTCTGCCTGTATATTGCGTGCGGTAGATAGCTGCTCAAATTGTGCCAGCAAATTTTTGTCGCTCACCATTTCTGCAGCTTTCTGATAGCCTTGTTCGCCATCTACACCAATTGTTACCAAATGCTCTAAACTGCTGATTATTTTTTGATCTAAACTCATAATAGTTTTTATTGAAATTTTAACTAAACCTTGTTTGTTTGAGTGCTAACTATTACTTACAGATTTAGTTTTAATTGTATAAGTTTTAATTTTTGAAATGATATTCAACAATACTTCTTTTATCAACCTAAAATTGTACTTGCATAAAAAAAGTGCTAACTTCTAAATCAGCACTTGTAAAAAATTTTAAATTTACTTATTAACTTGCAATAGAAATTTTTTGTTTGTCTTTGATAGAACTTTGGATACAAGTAAGCATACTTGCACAAGTATTATCCCATGAATTTGAACTTAAAAAAGCATCAACTTTGGCTAACCATTGCTTTCTATTTTTTGTATTTAATTCCAGTTCAATGGCATTAATAAAATCTTCCGCAGTTGCTCCGATGTGTACCAAGTTTTGATTGGCATAAGGATTAACAACATCACGGATAGCAGTAGAAACAACCGGTTTACCAGCAGCTAAATATTCAGGTGTTTTAGTTGGACTAATAAATTTGGTAGAATCATTTAACATGAACGGAATTAATGCAATATCCCAACCAGATAAATAAGCTGGAAGTTCATCATAAGTTTTCTGCCCTAAGTAATGTATATTTTGATTTTTTGGCAGATGTTCACGGTTGATTTTTAAAACCGGACCAATCAGCATGAAATTCCAAATTGGTCTTGCATTCGCAATTTCACGGATCAATTCTATATCAAAACGCTCATCAATTACACCATAAAATCCAAGTTTAACACCAGTAACATTCGCTTGATCTACTGGCTGAACTTTATTTGTTCTTGCTTTTACAAAATGGTTTTTATCAATACTACTTGGAAAAGAATGGATGTTTGCATGTTGATGTTTTTTAGCTTCATACAAAGAGTTTCCACCAGTAAATACGACATCCGATTTTGCCATCAATCTTTTCTCCAAGTCCTTTAATTCTGCAGGTGCATTTTTGAATAAGGATAACTCATCCATGCAATCATATACTGTAAGTGCAGGGTTAAGTTGTTCTGTAAATGACAATGCCATAGGTGTATAGTACCAGAAAAGAAAATCATCACCGTTTTCTTTTTCCATAAATTTATCCATCAACTGTTTCATTACCAGCTTCTCTTCTGCCTTTGATAATCCGGATGGAATATGCGGAACAACGACCCACAAGTTAGGTAGTCGTTTGGATAGATGTAAATAAGCATCATCTTGCGCATCATGAATCGGTTCTTCTAAAAAATAAGTACTAAATATTTCTGAGAACCTTGTTATTAAATGTTGCGGACGCTGATAAACAAAATCCCATCTTAAATGTGAAAGACAAAGTAGTTTGGCAGGTAATTTTTTCATGTGTATATGGTGAGAATTATGTAGATAACATCTTAAAAATAATTTTGTTCGATAACTAATATAAATTTTTACATTCCAATAATAATTAGATAAATTTCATCCTATTGGTGCATTGAAAAAAACACAAGTGAAATTATAACTCAGATAATAATATGTTTTAAAACAACATATTATCAATCAATTAGCTGTAAATTTTAAATAGGTTTACAATATACAAACTTTTTTTTAAATATCGCATATCGAAGCATTGAAAAATTGTACAATAGTAATTTTAAGTATGTTCAACTTTTATAATATACTTAAAACAACATTAGAATTTGTTTAAGTATTTGAAGAATGCTAAACTGGTTTTTACAAAAATTTAATTCAATAATTGAATAAGAATAACTTTGTTTTTTATTCAGAAAAAAAGAAAGGGAAGTAGTTAATCTTAGCTTTAATTGCCTTTAATTAAACGTTGTATTTCATCCAATTTCATTAAAGCTTCTACAGGTGTAAGTGTATTTACATCCAAAGCATTTAATACATCACGAATTTTTATTAATACCGGATCATCAATCGAAAACATTTGCAATTGCATAGCTTGCTTTTGCACTTTTTTGATACTTTCTTTAATGCTTTCGCCGCCGGTTCTTTCTGCTTCTAGCTTTTTCAAAATTTCTCCGGCACGACTTAAAACTTTTGGTGGCATTCCGGCTAATTTAGCTACGTGGATTCCAAAACTATGTTCGCTGCCGCCGGGAACTAACTTCCTGAGAAAAATAATTTTTTGTCCGTTTTCTTTTACAGAAACATTGAAATTTTTTATCCGATTAAAAGTGCTTGTTAGTTCGTTTAATTCATGATAATGTGTAGCAAACAAAGTTTTAGCTTTTGCAGAAGGATGATTGTGTAAATATTCGACGATAGACCAGGCAATCGAAATGCCATCATAAGTAGAAGTGCCGCGGCCAATTTCGTCCAGCAAAACCAAGCTCCGGTTAGAAATATTGTTAAGGATACTGGCCGTTTCATTCATCTCTACCATAAATGTAGATTCGCCTGAACTTAAATTATCAGAAGCACCAACGCGCGTAAAAATTTTATCAACCAAACCAATGTATGCTTCTTTTGCAGGCACAAAACAGCCAATTTGCGCCATCAGCACAATCAATCCGGTTTGGCGGAGAATGGCAGATTTTCCAGCCATATTTGGCCCGGTAATAATAATAATCTGTTGCGATTCTGAATCCAGGAAAACATCGTTAGTAATATATTCCTCGCCCAGCGGCAAATTCCGTTCAATAACCGGATGGCGGCCGCCTTTTATATCTATTTGATTGCTTAAATCAATAACTGGTTTTTGGTAATGGTTTTTATGTGCCAGATGCGCAAAGCAAAGCAGCACATCCAGCTTGGCCAAAATGCGTGCATTTAGCTGAATTGGTTTAATATATGTACTGATGCTGTGCAGTAAATTTTGATACAAGCGGGTTTCTATCGCGAAAATCTTTTCTTCTGCACCTAAAATCTTTTCTTCGTATTCTTTCAGTTCTGGTGTGATGTAACGTTCTGCATTAACCAGCGTTTGCTTCCTGATCCAGGCAGCAGGAACTTTATCTTTATGCGTGTGCGTTACTTCCAGATAATAACCGAAAACGCTGTTGAATGCTACTTTTAATGATGGAATTCCAGTTTCTTCTGCTTCGCGACGTTGTATTTCCAGTAAAAAATCTTTTCCGCCAAAAGCAATTTTACGCAGCTGGTCCAGTTCTTCGTCCACACCATCCGTAATTATGCCGCCTTTAATAATTAAAACCGGCGGTTCTGGCTGGATTTCTTTTTCAATTTGTTCCCGAATTAACTGACAAGGATTTAACTGATCGGCTAGTTGCTGCAAAAATAAATTATCGGATTGCTGGCAAAGTTGCTTCACTTCTGCAGTAGCCAGCAATGCTCTTTTTAGCTGCACAATTTCGCGGGGATTTACTTTTTGTAAACCGATTTTAGAAATCAACCTTTCCAGATCGCCAATCTGCTTAATTTGTTGCAGCAACTGCGCAGCCAATACTTCGTTTACAAACAAAAAATCGACAACGCCCAAACGCTCTTCTATTGATTTCAGTTCCTTCAACGGCATCAAAATCCATTTCCGCAGCAAACGTGCGCCCATTGGCGAAGCAGTTTGATCAAGCACCTGAAACAACGTTATGGCATTTTCATTCGCAGAATCCAGCAATTCCAAATTACGAACTGTGAAACGATCCAGCCACATGTATTTTTGATGTTCGATGCGACTAATCCCGGAAATGTGCTGCAAATTCCGGTGCTCGGTTTCGTTAATGTAATACAACGTTACGCCAGCTGCAATAATGCCCAAAGGCAATCTGTCTATACCGAAACCTTTTAAATTTTTGACTTCAAAATGCTTTAGTAAGGTTTCCGAAGCAAAATCTGTGGTGAAAGCCCAATCATCAATCGGATACGTATAAAAACCTTCGCCAAAAGCTTCGGCAAATTCATTCTGCTTTTGTTTGGAAAAGATAATTTCGTTCGGGCGGAAACTTTGCAGTAATTGTTCAATATATTCAGCATCGCCTTGCGCAACCAAAAATTCGCCGGTAGAAATATCCAGCAAAGCCAAACCAAAGTGATTTTTTTCGAAATGAAGCGTTGCTAAATAATTGTTAGATTTTTGGCTGAGAATATTATCATTGTAAGACACGCCAGGCGTAACCAGTTCGGTCACACCTCTTTTAACGATGGTTTTTGTAGTTTTAGGATCTTCGAGCTGATCGCAAATAGCTACACGCTGACCGGCACGAACTAGTTTTGGAAGATAAGTATCCAGCGAATGATGCGGAAAACCGGCCAGTTCTATAGACGTGCCCGAGCCATTTGCTCTTTTGGTTAGGATAATTCCTAAAATACGGGAAGTAACAACAGCATCTTCACCAAAAGTTTCATAAAAATCGCCCACCCGAAACAGCAGTAAAGCACCCGGATATTTGGCCTTGATCTGGCCATGCTGTTGCATTAGAGGTGTTTCTGCCGAAGTTTTCTTTCCCAAATTTTAATCAATTAAGGTGTAAAGTTAATTGATGAAAAGCTTTTTACCGCGACTGTGAAAAAATAGTGGTTAAAAAGAAGCATCGCAAATTTATTCGCCGCTGCCTTTACCCAAAGTTTCAAACGGCAAAACGCCGGCACGCTTTGTCCAGGCATCGTATAACAAAGCCAGTTCTTTTACTTTTGCTGGATTAGCTGCACTCAGATCGTTCAGCTCAGAACGGTCGTTTTGGATATTGTACAGATGCCAATTTTTCTCCGGATAATTAGAAACCACTTTCCACTCGCCTTGACGAACAGCACGATTTCCTTCATGCTCAAAAAATAAGGCTTGATGACCTTTCCATCTTTGTCCTTTAAAAACCGGAACTAAACTAATTCCTTCTGTAGCCGGAATTTTGTTTTGGTGATACGTTTTCGGATAAGCCACGCCAGCCAAATCCAAGCAGGTGGACATTAAATCGATAATATGAGCTGGAGAATTCGCTTGATTTCCTGGTTTAACAATTCCCGGCCCATAAGCAATAAACGGAGTAGCGGTTCCGCCTTCGTATTCCCAATGTTTAAACAAATGGAAAGGCGCATCGCTTACATTGGCGCCAGCAAATTCATACGAGGTAAAAGAAGTTGGATCACTGGAAGGTTTTTTGCCGGCCTCCAAAATTGATGGCAAAAATCCCGGACCTTTAATGCTTTCGCTGCTGGCTCCATTATCAGATAAAAACATAATAACCGTATTCTGATCTTCCCCCAAATCTTTTAAAGTTTGCCGTAAGCGGCCAATATTTTGATCCATTCGGTCAATCATCGCACTGTAAACGGCCATTTTATCATCCCAACGGATTTTCTCTTCCTGTGTTAACGTTTCCCATGCTGGCACGTGTTCGTCGCGCGGAGAAAGTTTGGTGTTTTTATTGATGATGCCATTTTCCAGCAATTTCTGGTAACGTTTTTCGCGCAGCTTATCCCAGCCTTCCATAAATTTGCCTTTGTATTTAGCAATATCCTCCGGCAAAGCCTGCAACGGCCAATGCGGTGCCTGATAAGCTAAATACAGAAAGAAAGGTTTATCGGTTTGCTTATTTTGCCGGATAAATTTTATCGCGTAATCCGTGTAAGCATTGGTAGAATAATAATCTTTTCCGGGCGTAAACGGCTGATCTTCCAGCGCAATCGTTAATTTTTGATTGGGCCGGTAAGGATAATTTCCGAAATAACTGCTTGCGCCATCAATCAACCCAAAATAATGATCGAAACCACGTTTTACCGGCCAATGTTCCGGCGATTGGCCAACGTGCCATTTCCCGGCCATTAATGTATTGTAACCGCCAGGTTTAATGGCTTCTGCAATGGTTACACAGTTTTGATTAAGATAACCCTGGTAAGCAAGCTGCGGCCGTGTATTCATCATATCGCCAACGCCGGCCTGGTGCTGGTACAAACCCGTTAATAAAGAAGCACGTGTTGGGCAGCAGCGCGAAGCATTGTAAAACTGCGTCATTTTCAGGCCGCCTTTGGCCATCTCGTCTAAGTTTGGCGTTTGCACATCCGACCCGAAACAACCGATATCTGAGTAGCCCATATCATCAGCCAGAATAATAATGATGTTTGGTTTTTTTCTATGAGGTTGTTTCTGGGGAGAAAAACTTAAAAATAATCCGGCAGTAAAAAGGATTACAAAGCTTAACAGGATAATTAATCTAGCTTTCATGAAAATCACGTTTGTTGGAACGACGGACTAAAATACAAAAAGAAAAGGTTGCTAAAAGAAGCATCATTAGCAGTTACAAGCAGAGTTAGTAGTTTTTATCCGGTAAAAACAGCATCAACTGTTTCTAAAATCTTGTTTATCAAGCAAGAAAAATAGTACTTTAAAATAACTCAACTCTGATTTTATTATCATCTTTGATCTATGAAACCTGATCTGCAACAAAAATTTAACGAACTATTTGAGCAACCGGCAACAGCAAGTTTTTTTGCGCCCGGCCGTGTAAATTTAATTGGCGAACATATTGATTATAACGGCGGTTTGGTTTTGCCGGCTTCCATTACGTTTGGTACAACTTTGCTGATTGCAGAAAATAAAGAAGGAATTTTTCGTTTCAGGGGTTTGGATTTTGAGGAACAATTGGACATTCCGTTGCAAGAAAAATATGAAAAAATCGGGAAAGATTGGTTTAATTATCCGCTTGGCGTAATGCAACAATTTTTGCTGCATAAAAAGAGCATCAAAGGTTTAGATATGCTTTTTTCGGGAAATGTGCCGGTTGGTTCCGGACTTTCTTCTTCAGCAGCCTTAGAAATTGTGACTGCTTTTGCGATGAATAAAATTTTTGATTCTGGTTTTACCAAGCTGGATTTGGTGAAATTGGGCAAAAAGGTGGAAAATGATTTTATCGGCGTAAATAGCGGCATTATGGACCAGTTTGCGGTTGCTTTTGGCGAGAAGGAAAAAGCGATTAAACTAAATTGCGATACACTAGATTATGAAATTGTAGATTGCAAACTGAAGGAATATGTACTGGCAATTATCAACACTAATAAACCGCGGAAATTGGCAGAATCCAAATACAACGAGCGTGTAGCAGAATGTCAAACAGCTTTAAAAGCGTTGCAGCAAAAACTTAAAATCAATTATTTATGTGATATTAATACGGCAACCTTCAA
Organism: Janthinobacterium lividum; assembly: GCA_050955045.1. Classification (GTDB taxonomy): domain Bacteria; phylum Bacteroidota; class Bacteroidia; order Sphingobacteriales; family Sphingobacteriaceae; genus Mucilaginibacter_A. Next base: position 88,182 of record JBPBQV010000002.1, read on the forward strand.
CCAAAACAAAAATTTGATTGAAAACGAAACGGTTAAAAAACGTGCCCAACACGTGATTGAAGAAAATGATCGGGTAAAAGAAGCAGCCGAGGTTTTGGAAAACGGCGATTTGAAAAGATTTGGCGAACTGCTTTACGCTTCTCACGCTTCGTTAAGAGATTTATATGAAGTTACTGGAATCGAACTGGATACAATTGTAGATTTCTGCAAAACCCAGTCAACCGTTGCAGGTGGCCGCATGACGGGCGCAGGTTTTGGCGGATGCGCAATTGCCTTGGTAGAAGCAACCGCTTTTGATGGTTTTTCTGAAAAACTAATTCAGTTTTATACCGAAAAAATTGGTTACGCTCCAGCTGTTTACAATTCTTTAATTGGAGATGGAGTTAAGGAAGTTAATTAAGAACGAGGTTAAAAATACAAAGTATAAGGCATTGGCTACAAGTTCAATAAACCATGAACCAAAAATCAATAAACCCTTCTTACACCAAACTTAAACTAGACGAATTAGGAAGAGTTGATGTAGAAACTTTCCGCCAGCAGGAAAAATTACCATTTACAGTAGTATTAGATAGTGTGCGCAGTATGCACAACATCGGTTCTATTTTTCGCACTTCTGATGGTTTTGCGGTTGAACAAATTATTTTATGCGGAATAACAGCACAACCGCCGCACCGCGAAATTGAAAAAACAGCTTTGGGCGCCACACAATCTATCCGCTGGACTTATTTTGATGGCATAAAAGAAGCATTGCAGCAGCTGCGTGAACAAGGTTATCAGATTATTGCTGTTGAACAGGCGGAAAACAGCATTAGCTTAAATAAATTCCAGCTAGAAAAAGACAAAAGATATGCGCTAATTTTTGGTAACGAAGTAAACGGTGTAAGCGATGAAGCAATGCAAATGATTGATACCTGTATTGAAATTCCGCAGTTTGGCACCAAGCATTCTTTCAACATTGTAGTTTCTGCCGGAATTGTTTTATGGGATTTTTTCGCGAAGATGAATTTGAAGTAATTTCATTACCAACAATTTCAGAAAGTGATATAGAAAGAACATAAATCTATTCGCTCGCCCAAAAACTACTGCTAAAAACAGCCCAGTGTTAAAATAGCATTTAAAGAATAGCTGATTTTCATATAAACTACCAAACAAGAAAAAACCCAGACAAGCCGGGTTTTTTAATAATTTAAAAGTTGTTGGAAAAGAAGTAGTTTCAGAAACAGAGTTTCAATTTATCGATGCTTCTTTTACTGATAAAAAACGGGCGTTTAAAGTTTCTTACTAAAAGAAAGGAAGCCATAATTTGCCACCTTCTTGTTTCATACGTTTTCTCTTTCAAACTACTGTAACCTAATTTTTCTCCTTAAAACTACAAATCCATCTGATATTCATTAATGGCATCTTTGCTTTCCAGTTCCGAGTGACCCATTAAAAATTCATCAACTTTTCGGGCAGCTTCCCTTCCTTCAGAAATTGCCCAAACCACTAAAGATTGCCCGCGGCGCATATCTCCGGCAGTAAAAACTTTGCTTACATTGGTACGATACAAACCTTCTTTGGCTTTCACGTTCTTTTTCTCGTCCAGTTGTACGCCTAATTGTTCTAGCAAACCGCTATGTTGCGGATGCGAGTAACCCATGGCTAGGAATACTTGCTGACAAGGCATTTCGCGCTCTGTACCTTCAATTTCTCTAAATTTGATGGCTCTGCCGAGAAAGTCTTTTTCCCATTCTACATCTGCAACAATTAAACCTTTTAAATTGCCGTTTTCATCACCTACAAAACTTTTGGTGTTGATGCCCCAGAAACGTTCGCAGCCTTCTTCATGCGAACTGGTGGTTTTCAGCAACATCGGAAAACTGGGCCAGGGCATAGCCAGTGTGCGTTCTGCGGAAGGCTGGAACGACATGGCAAACTGTTTAACAGAACGTGCACCCTGCCGGTTGGATGTGCCTACACAATCCGAACCGGTATCGCCGCCGCCAATTACAATTACATCCTGGCCGGTGGTTACAATATTTTCATCAGTAAAAGAAGTATTGCTAACGCGTTTATTTTGCTGCTTTAAAAAATCCATGGCAAAATAAATACCTTTTAACGCACGCCCAGGGATTTTAAGATCACGCGGAATAGTAGAACCACCGGTTAAAACAACGGCATCAAAACTGCGAATCAGCTCTTCAGCTTGAATATCTTTGCCAATTTCGGTGTTGCATTTAAAGGTGATGCCGTCTTCCTGCATTACTTTTAAGCGGCGGTCAATCACTGCTTTTTCCAGTTTAAAATCCGGGATTCCGTAACGAAGCAAACCGCCCGGCTGGTCATCGCGCTCAAAAACTGTAACTACATGTCCGGCTTTATTTAATTGTGCCGCAGCAGCCATACCAGCTGGACCGGAACCAACAACGGCTACCGTTTTTTCTGTGCGGATTAATGGTGCCGTTGGCTTTACATATCCTTTTGCAAATGCTATTTCGATGATGTGTTTTTCAATCTCTTCAATTACCACAGCTGGTTTGTTGATGCCCAAAACACAAGCCGATTCGCATGGTGCCGGACAAATACGACCCGTAAACTCCGGAAAATTATTGGTTGAAGACAAAATCTGATAAGCTTCTGCCCAGTTTTTTTCGTAAACAGCAGTGTTAAATTCCGGAATAATATTGCCCAACGGACAGCCAGAATGGCAAAACGGAATGCCGCAATCCATACATCTGGATGATTGTTGATTTAGTTTTTCATCCGTATAATTTCCTGAAAACTCATTATAATTTTTTACCCGCTCCTGTGGTAGTGTTTTTGGCGGAAGTTCTCTTCCGAAATCTTTAAACCCAGTTTCTTTACCCATTAATTTATATTGATCAGATCGTTAAAGGTTCTTTTTGCTGTAAAACTTTTTTGTATTCTTTCGGAAATATTTTGATAAAACGGAAAGATTCTGCCTGCCAGTTGTTCAGCAGGTTTTGCGCCACGCTGCTTTGTGTTAGCTGTACATGCTTACGTAATAAACTGATGATTTCTTCTTCATCAGAACTGGCTAAAGTATCTAAATCTACCATTTCCAGGTTGCAGTTTTCGCGGAAAGAATGATCGACGTCGTAGATCCAGGCAATGCCACCGCTCATGCCAGCGGCAAAATTACGTCCGGTTTTACCCAAAATTAAAGCACGGCCACCGGTCATGTATTCGCAACCATGATCGCCGATACCTTCTACAACAGCAGTTGCACCAGAGTTGCGGACAGCAAAACGTTCGCCTGCTTGTCCACGGATAAATAACTCACCGGAAGTAGCACCATAAAGCACCACATTACCAACAATAATGTTTTCTTCGGATATGAAAGTACTTTCTTTAGCTGGATATATTGAGATTTGTGCACCGCACAGTCCTTTTCCAACGTAATCGTTTGCTTCTCCTTCCAATTCAAGCGAAATTCCTTTTGTAGCAAATGCGCCGAAACTTTGTCCAGCAGAACCATTGAATTTATAATTGATCAATCCAGCAGGCAAACCGGCAGAACCATAAATTTTAGATATTTCGTTGGAGAGCAGTGTACCCACCGTACGATCTGTATTTCGTATGTTAAAAGAAGCATATACTGGCATTTTATTTTCCAGTGCAGGTTTGGCCTGCTCCAGTAATCTCCAGTCGATAATGTCATCCATACCATGATCCTGCTTTTCACTGTTGTACAACGTCATGCCGCGTGCATTACTTACAGGATGCAGCAAAGCAGTAAGGTCAAGCGTTTTGGCTTTCCAATGCGTAATGTTTTCGCGAACTTTCAGGAACTGAACACGGCCAACCATTTCGTTAATGGTTCTGAAACCTAATTCCGCCATAATTTCACGAAGTTCTTCTGCCAGAAATTGAAACAGGTTTACCACGTGTTCCGGTTTGCCGCTAAATAGTTTCCGTAAATCGGGATCTTGTGTAGCCACGCCAACGGGACAAGTATTTAAATGGCATTTACGCATCATGATACAACCGCCGGCAACCAAAGCAGCAGTTGCAACGCCCCATTCTTCAGCACCAAGTAAGATGGCAATCGCTAAATCTTTACCCGTTTTCATTTGTCCGTCAGCTTGCAAGATCACACGGCTTCTTAACTTATTACGCACCAAAGTTTGGTGTGCCTCTGATAAACCCAACTCCCAAGGCAAACCGGCGTGTTTTACTGAACTGATTGGCGAAGCACCAGTTCCGCCATCACTTCCGGCAATTAATATAACATCTGCATGTGCTTTTGCTACGCCGGCTGCAATTGTTCCAACACCAGCTTTAGAAACCAATTTTACGTTGATACGGGCAGCACGATTAGCGTTTTTTAAATCGAAAATCAGCTGCGCCAAATCTTCAATAGAATAAATATCATGATGCGGCGGCGGAGAAATTAAACCAACGCCCGGCGTAGCATGACGAACTTTTGCAATCCAGTCATCTACTTTATGTCCTGGCAGCTGTCCGCCTTCGCCCGGTTTTGCACCTTGCGCCATTTTGATCTGCAGTTCATCAGCATTGGTTAAATAGTTTGATGTTACGCCGAAACGTGCCGATGCAATTTGTTTAATCGAGGAGCGCATAGAATCGCCGTTTTCCATCGGCACATACCTGATTTCATCTTCTCCGCCTTCGCCGGTATTGCTCATGCCGCCAATACGGTTCATTGCAATAGCAATAGTGCTGTGTGCTTCGTGTGAAATAGAGCCGAAAGACATGGCACCGGTTGCAAAACGTTTCATGATTTTTTCTGCGGATTCTACCTCATCAATCGAAATAGCTTCGCGGTGATGTGCAAAATCCAGCAAACCACGAATGGTGTACATGTGCTCTGTCTGCTCGTTAATCAGTTTTGCGTAGTTTTTATAAACTGCATAATCATTGGTGCGGGTAGCATGTTGCAGTAAATGCACCGTTTGCGGGTTAAAAAGATGTGCTTCTCCCCTGCGCTTCCACTGATAAATGCCGCCTTCGGGCAGTAACTGGTCTTCTTTTTTGGAACTTCTGAAACCATTGCTATGTTTAGATAATGTTTCCCGGGCTATTTCATTTAGCCCTAAACCTCCAATCCGGGTAATTCCACCGGTAAAATATTGGTCAACAACTTCTTTGTTAATCCCTAGTATCTCAAAAACCTGCGAACCATGATAAGACTGCAAAGTTGATATCCCCATCTTAGAGAAAATCTTCAGCAAACCATCGCAAACAGCTTTAATATAGTTTTTAGAAAGAGAAGCAATATCTAAGCTACTTTCTAATTTATTTTCCTTGCTTAATGTCTGAATGGTAGCTAACGCCAGATAAGGGTTAATAGCCGTTGCACCAAAGGCCAGCAAACAGGCAAAATGATGCACTTCCCAAATATCTCCTGCTTCTACAACCAACCCTACGGCTCCGCGTAAACCTTTTTTTATTAAGTGGTGATGAATTGCAGAAACTGCCAGTAAAGAAGGTATCGGCGCATGTTCAGAGTCCAGTGCACGATCAGATAAAATCAACACTTCAAATTCATCTTGAACAGCATCTTCTGCATAGCGGCAAAGCCTGTTCAAGCCATTTGCCAATGATCCCGGCAAGCCATCAGCTTTAAAATAAGTTTGCAATGTTTTGGCATGAAATAAACCAGTATCAATGCTTCTTAGTTTTTCCAGTTCGTAATCGTGCAGGATTGGTTGTTTATGCGCTACGCAATGGCAGTGCATTTTATCTTCGTCCAGTAAATTACCATTGTTGCCGATAAAGGTGGCCAGGCTCATCACCAACCGTTCGCGGATCGGATCAATCGGCGGATTGGTTACCTGCGCAAAAAACTGTTTAAAGTAACTAGAAATATGCTGAGGCCGATCAGATAATACAGCAAGTGGCACATCTGTCCCCATCGAACCTATGGGTTCTTTAGCATCCGTGGCCATTGGTTTAATAATGGTTTCGATATCCTCACGCGAGTAGCCAAAAACTTGCTGATATTTAAAAACAGATTCTTTGGATAAATTGGTAAAAGAAACGCGCGGCTCGGCCAACTCATCCAGCTTGATTTTATAATTATCCAACCAGCGGTCATAAGGCTGGCGACTGGTAATTTGTTTTTTTATTTCCTCATCGGTAATAATTTCACCTTTTATAGTATCAACCAAAAACATTTTACCTGGCTGTAGACGGCCTTTTTTAATCACTGTTTTTTCATCCAAAGGCAAAACGCCTGCCTCTGATGCGACAATTACGCGGCCATCATCGGTAACCAAATAACGTAAAGGGCGCAAACCATTCCGATCTAATAAAGCACCAATGATCTTGCCGTCAGTAAAATTTAAAGCAGCCGGGCCATCCCAAGGCTGCATTAAAGTAGCATGGTATTCGTAAAATGCTTTTTTTAGTGGGTCCATTTGTTCGTTGCCATCCCAGGCTTCCGGAACCAGCATCATCATTACATGCGGCAGTGATCGTCCGGAGTGCGTTAGTATCTCCACCACATTATCCAGACAGGCGGAATCAGATTGGTTGTTATCGATTACCGGGAACAAAATATCCATTTCCTCTTTAGTGAAAAATGGAGAAACATACGAGCGAATGCCAGAATAAAACCAGTTTAAATTGCCGGTTAACGTGTTAATTTCTCCGTTGTGAGCCATAAAACGAAATGGCTGAGCCAGCTTCCAGGAAGGAAAAGTGTTGGTAGAGAAACGGGAATGGATCATCCCAAAACCTGACGTAATACGTTCATCGCGCAGATCAGTAAAATACTGCCGAACCTGATAAGTAGTTAGCTGACCTTTATAAACAATAACTTTGCAGGAAAACGAAGTAAAATAAAAATGCTCTGCACCGGTTTTAATGGTTTCATTAACTGTTTTGGTAATCAGCCTGCGCAGCACGTACAATTTTCGTTCAAAATCATCCGCATGATGGATGTACAATGGTCTTGCTACAAATAATTGTTCTACGTTTGGTTCTGCTGCCCGCGCGGTTTCCCCGATACAGGAAGAATTTACCGGAACTTTACGATAACCCAACATATGCAACCCTAATTTATCACAGGATTGCTGAATAATACCACGACATGCTTTTTTTATTGCAGAATCTTTGGGTAAAAACAGCATCCCAACGCCGTATTCTCCGGGTTCTTTTAAAGAAATCTCCTCAGAAATACATTCTTCCAACAAAAATTCATGCGGAATCTGCATTAAAATCCCTGCACCATCACCCGAATCAGGGTCGCATCCGCAGGCACCTCTATGCTCCATATTTTCGAGCATGGTTAGTGCATCAGCTATAATTTCGTGTGATTTATGGCCATGAATATGGGTGATAAATCCGGTACCGCAAGCATCATGCTCAAATTGAGGGTCGTATAATCCCAGCTGGTCAGTTTCAGTTTGCTTCATTACTTATAAGGAGAATTAAGAATGGCTTATTAAACGAATATAAGCGTAGTGAAACTTATTTGAAGGATGAATTTAATTTTTTACATTATCGGCAGAAAACCAAATATAATTAATAAAATTTTGTTTAAACTGAAATAAAAAGACATTAAATTTATTAAATTGGTAATGATTTATTTAAATGAATTTGTACAGTTTTTTATCTGCCTTTTCATCACAAACGAATTTTAACAGAATCAACATGCTTCAGGCATTATTCTTAAATAAAATGGTTGCTTAAATAAATACTACAGCTAAATTATTTTTTAATTTAAAAGCTAACAGATTTCATCAAGAGATTTTTCTATGCTTCTTTTATCACCTAAAAACCTTAGAAATTAGCTACTTTTTAGCAATCATTAATTATAAAAATAAAATTTATAAGTATAAAAGAAGAATGATCAGTTATTTTAACTTAATTTAAACAAGCGTTAAAACTTTAATTTAAAAATTAACTTAATACTGCGCAATAAATTAGCATAGCAGTTAATAAAAAATTATACTTGCCGCTTACCTAAATCCAACGTTTACAAATTCTTTACTAATAAATAATTTTAAAGCTATGTCTGGAATTAACAAGGTTATTTTAGTGGGTCATTTAGGGAAAGATCCGGAATACAGGCACCTGGAAGATGGTGTGGCTGTAGCAAGTTTCCCGCTGGCTACTTCAGAAATTATATTGAAAGACGGAAAAAGAATAGAATCTACCGAGTGGCACAACATTGTTTTGTGGAGAGGTTTGGCAGATATTGCACAGCAACTACTGGCCAAAGGAAAGTTAGTTTATATCGAAGGAAAACTAAAAACACGGTCTTTTGAATCCAAAGAAGGTATAAAAAAATATACAACTGAAATTGTTGCAGAAAACTTTAAGTTACTGGGCCGTAAAAATGATTTTTCTGATACAGCAGATCAGGAAAACAGTGTTAAAGCTTAAAATAATGATAAAAGAAGCAACTTAACAGACTGCTCCTTTTATCATTGCTAATTTATTGATCAGCGTTTTTTTCCGGGTCAGGTTCTAAATTATCTGTATCCGGCGTAACCGTAGGAATTGATCTGGCCAATTCCTCATTATCTTTAATCTGCTGCTGTTTTGCTGCATCTTGTTCCTGATTTTGGTTTTCTGGTGCTGTTTCCATCTTAATGTTTTTCGGTTTCTTTCTAACACGAATAATTTAAAAGTTTGTTTTAATCAGAATAAAAATAGCAGACTTTCAATATTGCTTTTCCTGATTTTCAGATCGTGGAAAATATTTAGCAGTTTGTGGAATTAATTGTATAACTCCGCTTTTTGAATAGTAGCAAAACGATGGGCAAAAAGCTCTATTTCCCTGATTTTGAAAGAGAACATTGCGCCTTCTTTATGATAGATTTTTAATTCTTTCATCGAATCGCAGTGCAGGCGGATACGATCATCCCAAATAGCTACATCAAATACAAAACAACCTTCTTCGTGCTGAGGCACAAATAGTTGCATAGTTTCGTAACGTGCAGTTACTTCTAAAGTATCACCAATTTTGAAGTTGGCCGGGTAATGAAAAATTAATGAAACAGATTTTCCATTAGCTAAATACTGCGTAGTGTGGTTGATAATTTTATCAGTAATGTTTGAATTCATGAGCTTAATTTTAAAAGTTATAAACTTTAAATTGCAAGTATTGAACCATACTTGATTTGCCGGAAAATGATGTAGAAATTATTTTAATAAATGTGCCTCAACCGGTTTTGAGGTTTACTGTTTTTTGTATGATAAAAACAGTATTAAATTTTATCTTTTTTGCGGAGGCAAAGATAAAAAAGAATTGTGTACAAAGTACACTAAGTATTTTTATGGATTTAAAAAGACAATTTAAGCAGTAACGCCATCATTCTTAATCTGATCAATAAAAGTTGGAATTTTACCAAGATAATCTTTCTCTGCCGTCAGCATTTTCACAAACGCGCTTCCTACAATAGCTCCGTTTGCGTAAGCACAGGCTTTTACAAATGCAGCATGACCAGAAATTCCGAAACCGATAACGGTCGGGTTTTTCAGTTCCATTTGCTTAATCCGTTCAAAATAAAGTTCTACTGTATCAGAAACTTCCAGGTTTTTCCCGGTAATAGATGAAGAAGAAAGCAAATAAATAAAACTCTGGCTCAACGCATCAATTTTCCGGATTCGTGCTTCGGATGTAATTGGCGTTACCAGAAAAATATTGCTCAAATTATTTTCTAAAAAATATTGCTTGTATAAGTTTTCGTACTCGTACATCGGCAAATCCGGAATAATCACGCCATCTGCACCAACTTCTGCTGCTTTTTTACAAAATTTCTCAATACCATATTGCAGCATCGGATTGAAATAACCCATCAGCAAGATAGGAATGGTAACGCGTTCACGCAAAGATTTTAATTGCTCAAACAACACATTTAAGTTCATACCATTATCCAAAGCCGTTTGCGAACTGTGCTGAATAGTTGGGCCATCGGCAACCGGATCGGAATAAGGAAAACCAATTTCCAGAAAATCTGCTCCGGCTTTTTCCAAAGCTTCAGCAATATCAACTGTCGAATTTAACTCGGGAAAACCAGCTGTATAATAAATAGATAAAAGATTTTCTTTTTTGCTGGAAAATAGCTGGTTCAGCCGGTTCATAAATAGGTATTGAATTAAAAGGAAAACCGGCATATGGTTTTTATACCGGTAAAAACAGTATTGTTAAAATCCGAAATGGTTAATGTAAGTTGTTAAATCCTTATCGCCGCGGCCCGAAAGGCAAACCACCACGTTTTCATTTCCATTAAATTTCATTTTCTTCAATTGAGCCAAAGCATGTGCCGTTTCAATCGCCGGGATAATTCCTTCTAAACGAGAACATTCCAAACCGGCGTCCATCGCTTCATCATCGGTAATGCTCACATATTCTGCACGCTTTATTTTATACAGATGTGCGTGTTGCGGTCCGATTCCCGGATAATCCAAACCTGCAGAAATAGAATAAGGCTCAACTACTTGCCCGTCATCTGTTTGCATCAAAATAGTACGGCTTCCGTGCAAAACGCCTTCTTTACCCAAAAAAGTTGTTGCTGCAGATTCTCCGGTATCAACGCCTTTTCCAGCAGCTTCTACTGCAACTAATTTTACACTTTCATCGTCCAGAAAATGATAAAACATGCCCATCGCATTACTGCCGCCGCCAACGCAAGCTACTGCATAATCCGGCAGTTCCCTACCGGTTTGTTCCAGCAATTGTTTTTTGGTTTCTTCGGAGATAATTGCTTGAAAACGCGCAACCATTTCCGGATACGGATACGGCCCAACTACAGAACCGATGATATAATGTGTGTCTTCCGGGTTGTTAATCCAATCGCGCATGGCTTCGTTTGTGGCATCTTTTAAGGTTTTGCTGCCTGAAGTTGCCGGAATTACGGTTGCACCCAGCATTTTCATCCGGGCAACATTTGGAGCTTGCCGTTCGATATCCACTTCGCCCATATAAACCACGCATTCGATATTTTTCAAAGCACAAACTGTTGCCGTTGCTACGCCGTGCTGACCTGCGCCAGTTTCAGCAATAACCCGTTTTTTACCTAAACGTTGCGCCAATAAAATTTGCCCGATGGCATTATTAATCTTATGCGATCCGGTGTGGTTTAAATCTTCCCGTTTGAAATAAATATTGGCTCCATACAATTCCGAAGTACGCTTTGCAAAATACAAAGGCGAAGGACGACCAACATAATCACGCATCAATTGCTTAAATTCAGCGATAAAGGCAGCATCAGTAGTAATTTCTAAATATTGCTGTCTTAATTCCTCAATATTTGGATACAGCATTTCGGGAATGTAAGCACCACCAAAATCACCATAATATCCTTGTTCATTTACGCCGTATTTCATTTGTTAAAGTTTTATGCTGAAGTAGGTAAACCGTTTTGCGCTTTAATCAACCTAAAAGCCTCACTTAGTTTTTCTATATCTTTTACTCCAGGTTTGGTTTCAAACTGGCTGTTTAAATCAACTCCAACAAAAGCCGGATGTTTCAACTTTAAAACATCTTCCAGATTTTCGTTACTTAAACCACCACTGATAAAAAATGGTGTTTTAAGCTGATATTTTTGTAAAATCTGCCAGTTAAAAGCTTTTCCAGAACCGCCGTGCGCAGTAGTTTTAGTGTCGAATAAAAAATAATCGACCACATTTTCGTAAGGTTTGAGCAACTCAAAATCAAAATTTTCATCTACGCCAAAAGCTTTAAAAACTTCTGTTTGTTTTTTTAAAGCTGCGCACATTTCCGGTATTTCGTTTCCGTGCAACTGCACAGCATCAAACTGATACAATTGGATAATGCTTTTAATCGTACTGAAATCTTTATCCACAAAAACACCTACTTTTTTTGCCGATAAACGAAGCTTTATTAAATCTTCGTTTGGCGAGTAGCCCACAAAGCGCGGCGAGTGCGGGTAAAAAATAAACCCGACATAATCCGGCTGTAAAGCTGCAACCTGCAGCACATTTTCCGGAAACTTTAATCCACAAACTTTAATTTTCATCGCTTTTAATTTTGTATCAACAATTTAAAACTGTTTAAAGCTTTTTTACTGTGCAAAGATACACTTGCTTCATCAAAACAAGTTGCAAATGTTTTTTCTGGATGAATTGTTTTAATTGCCATTGCCGCATTGCAAAGTACCACGTTGGTTTGCGCTTCGGTTGCTTCATCATTTAAAACATTTATAAAAACAGCTGCCGCTTCTGGCACAGTGTGTCCGCTGCTGATTTGCTGCGGATCAAGCTTTGCAAAGCCAAAATCACTAATTTTGTAAACCTGCTCGCCGGAATTGGAAAAAATTTTAAAATCGCAGGTTAAAGAAATCTCATCATAACCATCCAAGGCATGAACGATGGTATAATTTTTATCTGTTTTCTGATATAGATAAGCGTAAACGCGAGCAAGTTCCAAGCTAAAAACGCCAACCATCTGGTTTTTTGGTTTTGCCGGATTAACCATCGGCCCCAACATATTAAAAAAAGTTTTAACGGCAAGTTCTTTACGGATGGGCGCAATAATTTTCATAGCCGGATTAAACAATGGCGCGTGTAAAAAACAAATCCCGGCTGTGTTGATGCTTCTTTTAAGCGTATTAATTTCGTTTGTAAATTGATACCCCAGATATTCCATCACGTTGGAAGAACCCGAACCCGAAGAAACGCCATAATTACCATGTTTGGCTACCGGATAACCTGCACCAGCAACCACAAAAGAAGCCAGTGTAGAAATATTGAAAGTATCTTTGCCATCGCCACCGGTTCCGCATAAATCAATCAGGTTTTCTACTCCCAAATTTATGGGAACACACAATTCCAGCATTGCATCCCGGAAACCTTCCATTTCGTCCACCGTGCTGCTGCGCATACAATAAGCGGTGATAAAAGCAGCCATTTGCGCTGGATTATATTGGCCACGCGCCATATTAATCAGGATGTTTTTTGATTCTTCTTTGGTAAAACTTCTATTCTCAAACAAATGATTTAAAATGGCTTTCATGCGGATTTTGGTAGATGGAAACGAACGGCTACAGCAGAAATTAATTTAAAAATCAACCCTATCCTGCTTTTATTAACTTATTATAGTTAAGGTTTAGAGCAATTTTAACAAAGATCAAAAAAAATACAGGCTGCACAAATCAATCATTACTTTAAAGTTTACTGATTTGAAAAAATGGTGATAAAAACAGCACATAAATTATTTCTGTTTTTATCTTTCAAAATTCCTCAAGCATGATTATTTGATTTACTTGAAACCAATTTTATACCGATAAAAGAAGCATCAATCAAATTATGGAAACAAAACCACAAGTTCAGTATAATTTAGGACTGGGCCTGCAACCAGTGTTGCATAACCAGCGGATAATTAACCGTAATGGGGAAATTGATGCTTTGGAAATGCTTTGATCTAAAATCCTGTTTAAAATTTGTCTAATTATTTTCGATTCTGTTTTTATCAACAAAAATATCAACGTTAATTTTAGAACGTTTTTTTTAAAAACTAAAACTATAATTTATAGCAATAACAGAAGCATTATTGTTCTTTTCAAAGAATTCATAATGACTTTCCTTTTTAAAAAAACAACAAATTGTACCAGAATTTCATAATAAAGTTTATTATTTAACTTTCTGAAAATCAAAATAATATAGATATATATTAATATTTAATAGAATAATACTTAGCGTTAATTTATTTATTTAACCTATCTATTTAGGTAGAAAACGTACTTTTTATAGAATTTCTACAAAAATTACCTACTTGCGTTAAATTTTTAATAATAAATTGCAACATTTTCAGTTTACTTGCTAACTTTAACAATATTTAACATCTAAAACTTAACTAACTAAACAAAACATGAAAAAACTTCTACATGTAAGTGTAGTTTTCTTGCTCTTATTTGCCTCGCAGGTTTTTGCACAGAATCGCACAATTACTGGCACAGTTACTGCAAAGGAGGATGGTTTACCTCTTCCAGGTGTGAGTGTGCAGGTACAGGGAACTACTGTTGGTACTGTAACTGGTATTGATGGTAAATTTTCAATTATTGCACCTTCTACTAACAATGCTCTTGTATTTACTTTTATCGGGTATAATCCTCAAACAGTTTCTATTGGCTCTAATACGAACCTGATTGTTAATTTAACAATCAGTAGCAGACAATTAGGTGAAGTTGTTATAACTGGTGCATTAGGCATCAGACGGCAGGCAAAAGAGCTTGGCTTTGCTGCTACTAATATTGAGAGTAAAGATTTAACACAAGCCCGCCCTACTAACTTTACTAACGGTTTAGCAGGAAAAGTACCCGGCTTAGTAATTAGCACATTAGATAATGGTATTAATCCAAGCACTCGTTTTACATTACGTGGCAACAGGCACATTAATGGAAACAATTATGCATTGGTAGTTTTAAATGGTGTACCTATTTCGCCTAATGATGTAAATACTATCAACCCGGATGATATTGAATCTGTAAACGTTTTAAATGGTGCAGGTGCTGCTGCCCTTTATGGTTCTGAAGCATCTAATGGTGCCTTAATCATTACAACTAAACGGGGTTCGGCTAACGGTACTCCTCAAATTACTTACAATAACACTTTTCAGTTAGAAAATATTTCTTACTTTCCTAAATTACAAACCAGGTTTGGAAGTTACGGTGGTGAAGGTGGCGATTATGTTGATCCATTAACTGGTTTTATTATTAAAGCAGCCCCTTTTGAAAATCAATCATACGGTCCTGAATATACTGGTGCCCTTACACAATTGGGTATTCCTGCGGCTGATGGTACAATACAAAAATATCCTTATTCAACGCCCAGCAAAGATCCTCGTTTAGCATTTTTTCAAACCGGAAAAACAGAACAAAATAATTTAAGTTATGCAGCTGGTGATGCTGCAAACAGTTTTAACTTATCAGTAAGCAATGTAAAAAGGACTGGCGTTGTTCCTAAAGATAAATATGACAGAACCACTGCCCGCGTTTCAGCTACAAAAACATACGGTATTTTTAAAGCGGATTTTACAGCTGGTTATACTCAGGAAAACACCAGTACTTATGGTGCAGGATTTGATGGTACAGCAATTGATGCCGGACGTTCTTTATTGTCAACGCTTTTAAATACACCATCGTGGGTACCGTTAACAAACTTTAAAGATATTAATAGCCCTTTTGCTGATGTAAATACTTATTATAATTCTTATGGTGTTAATCCATACTGGATTATTAACAATTCAAGGTATAATACACGTGCTGATAATTTTAACGGAAGCTTTACAGGTACTGTAACCCCAACTAAATGGTTAGATGGTACTTATCGTATTGCATCTAATTTTGGTACTGCTGTGCAACAATTTACACGAGCACAAGTGGATTTTAGTGGTTATGCCCATAGCGACCCTACTGGTGGATTTGGTACAGAAGCAACATCATTACTGGGTAACACTGCCAATACACCAGGCAGTTTACCTGGCCAAGTACAAAATATTACACAGTTTGGTGATGGATCAATACCTAATCCCGGATTACCAACCGGAGTTTATGGAAGTGCACCGGCAGGACCACAAGGTTATTCCCGTATCCAGCAAGATGTATTGTTAAATTTTCACCATACTTTCTTCAATGATTTTAAAGCTAACTTATTAGTTGGTAATACCATCTGGGAAGAATCGCTACAGCAAATTACTAATAGTAGTACAAATTTACTAGTCAGTAATTTTTATAACATCGGTAGTATATTAGGTGTACCCACTACAACTCAAACTACAGCCAAAATTCGCCAAATAGCTTATTTTAGTTCATTAAATATTGGCTATAAAGATTATGCGTTTTTAGAGGGAACACTACGAAATGACCGTGATTCCCGACTTTCAGCGGCTAATAAATCTTTCTATTATCCTTCTATAAAGGGTTCCTTTATTTTTACGCAGGCTATTTCTGAACTGCAAAATAATAAAATTATCAGTTTTGGTAAATTAAGGGCTTCTTATAGTAAAGTAGGTGATGTAAACGTTAGTCCTTATACTATTAATAACACTTTCGGTGCAACCAGCGGTTTTCCTTATGGTAATACAGGTGGTCAAAGCTTAAGCACTACCTTAAATAATCCGAACTTAAAACCAGAATTTACTAAAGAATTAGAGTTAGGTGCTGATTTAGGATTTTTTGACAGCCGAATTAATATTAATGCTACTTATTACGCAAATCATACTACTAATCAAACTATTGGAATCACTACATCTCCGGCTACTGGTTATCAAAATGCCTATGTTAATATTGGAGATGTACAAAATACTGGGTATGAATTAAAATTGAATGTACAAGCCCTAACCAGACAAAAAAATAAAGTAGGTTTAGATTTAGGTGGTAATTTTTCTATACAAAACTCAAAAATTGTATCATTAACTAATGGTTTGAATCAGGTTTCTCTAGGAGGTTATTCTAATGCTTCTATTTTCGCAGTTGTAGGACAACCATACCCAACATTGTATGCTACAGATGTACAAAGGGACCCACAAGGACACGTAATTGTAGATGCTACTACCGGTAATCCCAAATCAGCCAATGGTTTGGTTTATATGGGTCGTACTACACCAAAATATATATTAGGCTTAACACAATCAGTAAGTTATAAATTTATTGTATTGAGTTTAACAAGTGAGTTCCGTACCGGAAATGTAATTTACAATCAAGGTTTACAACAAGCTACAGCTGCTGGTGTTTCTGCCTTGTCTGCATCTTCAGGCCGCCAGCGTTTTGTATTTCCTAATTCTGTAATAAACACAGGAACTGCTGCCAGTCCAGTTTACACTCCTAATACAAACATCACTACCTCAGCCGGAGATATTGGTTTTTTTGATGCTGGTGATTACTATAATTCTCAAAGTTCGTATGTTACCAGTGGTGCATTTTGGAAATTAAGAGAAGCTAATTTAAATTTCGACCTTACTTCATTTGTAAAAAAATCGAGATTTATCAAAAGAGCCTCTTTTGCTTTAGTAGGACGAAACTTATTGATGTTAAGACCAAAATCAAATACATGGACAGATCCTGAATTTTCAGGTACTTCTGGGAATGCAGTTGGTTACAGTAATAGTCAACTTCCACCAACACGTATTTTGGGTGCTAACTTAAATGTAACTTTTTAATACAAAAAAATGAAAAAATATATATCACTTATATGTGTTGCAATTACAATTGCAAACAGCAGTTGTAAAAAAAATTATCTTGATTTATCAGTCAATCCAAATACACCTTCCGTTGCAGCTCCTAATTTAATATTATCGGGTGCTTTAAAAACAACAGCAGGCATTGTTAATGGAGGTTTAAATAATGCTGCAAATGTTGCTAACAATATCAATTTTGGTTTTTATACCCAGTATGCTAACTGGGTAGGTTATTTAAGTCAAAGTACCAGTTATCAGCCCTTTGTAACATTAGAACAATATGCTTTCACCTCGTCCGACTATGATGTTTGGACTAGGTTGTATGCCAATTTGGCAAACTATAAAGCTATTATAGATGCTAATGCAGGTCCTAATATTACTGCAATTGCTAAAATAATGACAGCCTTTGATTATCAGCAATTAGTTGATAATTATAATAATGTACCTTATACACAAGCACTGCAAGGTTCAAGTAGTTTAAATCCTATGTATGATAATGGTTCTGCTATTTATGATGATCTATTAAAACAATTAGACGCCTCTATTGCCCTAATTCAGGGAGCACCAGTAGGAGCTGCTAATCCTGGCACCTCAGACGTTATGTTTGGTGGCAATATGGATAACTGGAAAAAATTTGCGAATACATTAAAACTTCGGTTGGCCATCCGCCAATCAAATCTTTCTGCAAAACAAGCTGCTTTAAAAGCATCTATCAGTGCAACTGTAGCCGTGGGGTATTTAGATGCAACAAACCCAGCCGTTGTAAATCCTGGTTATACGAATATTGATGCTAACGGAGGTCAGCAAAGCCCATTATGGATAAATTATGGCACTACTCAGTCTGGAAATGCGCAAACAAACAATGCACAATACCAGGCAAATTCTTATGCAGCTACTTTTTTTGCATCAAATAATGATCCTCGCCTTGTTCAGATTTATAGTAATATAGCAACCGCTGTAACTGCTACCAGCATTTTAAATGGTACAGTGAATGTACAAAATGGTAAAGCTATTGTTGCTACTCCATTTGGTGGTTCTCAACCGCCAACAGGTGTAATTAATGGAGTCAGAACACCATTAGCTGTTAGCAAATTTGGTCCTGGTATATTAAAATCAGCAACGATGCCTGCCGTTATTCTGTCATCCGCCGAATCATTGTTTTTACAAGCTGAAGGTGTTGCAGAAGGATTAATTACAGGCAATGCTGTAACTTTTTATAATGCAGGGATATCTGCATCTTTTGCTGATGACTTAGTACCCAGTGCTGCTTCTGCAGCTGCTACGTATTACGCTCAACCAGCCATTGCTTATCCTGTAAGCGGTTCTGTTGAGTTACAGAAACAAGCTATTGTTACTCAAAAATGGGCTGCATTAGTTGGATATGGCGCATTTGAAGCATTTAACGAATTGCGGAGAACAGGTTATCCAAATGTTCCTGTTTCTATATTTGCAGGTGCAGGCACACAACAAGTTTCCCGTATATTTTACCCTGCTATTGAGTTTCAAACCAATGCAGATAATGTTGGCGCACAAGGCACAATTGATAAATTTACGTCGAAGATATTTTGGGCCAAATAATTTTAATTGAAAATAAGATGAAAACAAATTATATAAAAAGTATTATAACGCTGTCTTTTACCGCATTACTATTTTTTAGTTCTTGCTTAAAAGATGAAAGATACTTTAATCCAACGGCAACACAGGCTTACGTTGTTGAACTACCGCTAAGTGGATTATCAAATTTTAGTGCAGATGCAGTTACTGCTGCAGGTCCGTTAGACACTGTTAAATTTGTGGTAAATGTAGCATCTGTCAATCCTCCAACAACTGATACAAAAGTAACCGTAGGCATAGATAACTCTTTAGTAGCACCTTATGTTACTGCTAATCCAGCAATAGCTTATAATACTTTACCTACTGGTTCTTATGTTTTTAATGATGTAATAATTACTATCCCGGCTGGTTCTCGCCAATCCGCTGTTTTGTCGGTTATTTTTGATAAGTCAAAATTAGATCCATCACAAAGTTACATGTTGCCTATAAAAATTAAAGATGCAGGCGGCCTTACTATCAGCGGAAACTTTGGTGTACATTATTACCATTTTATCGGTAATGATTTTGCCGGAGTTTACAAATGGGATTTTACAAGAACACCTGCAGCTGGTAATTTTACAGGACGTACAACTACCCTTTCACCAGTTACGCCTACACAATTTGAAGTAGCAGGAGGATATTATACCGCAAATATTAGATACGAGGTTACCTTTACTAAAACTGGTTCTGGAGCAAGTGCTACTTATTCAAATTTCCAGGTGGTTATTAATCCTGATGACGAAAAAAATATACTAAATTTAAATAGTATTACAATTAGCAGCCCAGCCGCAATCGTAGCACCCGGCTATAGTCCAACTACACAATATACTTTTACCCAAGCATTAAATTTATTTAATTTTCAATATTCGGTTTTAGGTAGTTCAGGATCTAGAGTAAATAATGACAGATATTACAAATAATTCATAGACTTTAAATAGTTCCTGAATTTCAAATCCTAGTTGCAATTGCAACTGGGATTTTTTATTTATCATTTATGCCAAGCTTTAGCTTTGTTGCTTATTCCTTTATATCAAAATCTTCTGCTCCAGCAACTCATTCAAAATTTCTACCAACTCTTTCACACACTTATCAGCATTAGTTTTGCTATGAGCCGGAAAAGCAATAGCTTTAGTATATTCAACAGAAGTAATTGCAGATAATTTAACAGCTTCCAAGATGTTGTTTTCTAAAACTTTCATTACCGTAATTATAACTTTAGGTTGAAGCAAAGCCAGGCGTTCGCTTAAAGGTTGGATACTGTCGGTTCTTACTTTTTGCCGGAGTTCCGGCGTTAAAGCATTAATCTTTTCCGGGCACAAATAATCTACATAACAACCGCTTTTCCTAAAGAATTGCAGGAAATCCTCGCTGCTTTTAAATTCACCAAAAACCTGACTAAATGCTTCTTTTATCGCCCTAAAAACATTGGAATTTTTGTGATAAAAAAATACTTTTCCAGGCTGTACGGCTTCTGCAACAAATAAAATTTGCACTTGTTCCGGCTGGTATTGCTGCCTAATCTGATTCATAGCTTCTGTCATTGCTTAAAAATGTATCTGGCAGCTTTATGTTTTAAGCTTTGTTTAATTCCTTTTTCCGGATAGAGCATACCTAAATTAGAGTAAAGTAAAAAAGCATTGCAATAACAAAAAACAAACCTCAATTTGTGTTGATAAAAACAGCATCTTGCAAAATCAAGTAAAAACTTTTGCTATGAAATTACAAACACGAAGGAATTTTATTAAATCTACTGCTACTGCAGCCAGTGCTGCATTGGTTTCTGTTCCTGCTTCATCCAAACCAAATTCTTCTCTCACTGTTGC
Organism: Janthinobacterium lividum; assembly: GCA_050955045.1. GTDB lineage: Bacteria > Bacteroidota > Bacteroidia > Sphingobacteriales > Sphingobacteriaceae > Mucilaginibacter_A. Next base: position 108,711 of record JBPBQV010000002.1, read on the forward strand.
TGCTTCCATGTACAACTCGCCTAATTTTAACGGTAAAGTTTTTGTTAATCCCATTCCTACTCAAACCGGCTTATCCTCTAGCATTTTCAGGGTTTTAGCAGAATACACCAAAGATCATCCCAATAGAACACCACGAATCCAACCTGGTCCTTTTCCTGTTAACCTTCCACTTTTAAATACGTTGCCTGCAGATGCTTTGCGTGTAACGTTAATCGGCCACTCTTCTACCTTGATTGAAATTGACGGAAAGCGAATTTTAACAGATCCGGTTTGGGCAAAACGTGCTTCGCCTTTTCAGTTTTTAGGTCCGGAACGTTTTTTTTCGGCACCCATTACTTTAGCGGATTTACCTCCGATTGATGCCATAATTCTTTCTCACGATCACTTTGATCATCTGGATGAAGCAACCGTAAAAACATTAGGTAAAAGGAGCATTCCGTTTTTCTGTTCACTTGGCGTTGGCAAAATCTTGCAGAACTGGGGCATCCCCAAAAACCAGATTACAGAGTTTGACTGGTGGCAGGAAAAAGAAATATGGCCAGGTTTTAAACTAACTGCTGCCCCAGCCCGCCATTTTTCTGGCAGAGGAATCACCAACAGAAATACCACGCTCTGGGCTTCTTATATCATCAAAGGCCCAAAACATAAAGTTTATTTTGGTGCTGATTCCGGAATCCACCCAATTTTTAAAACCATTGGCGAAAAGTATGGCCCTTTTGATTTAGCTATGCTGGAAATTGGCGCATATAATGATTTATGGAAAGATATACACATGGGGCCGGATAATGCCGCTGATGCTTTTCTCGGTTTAAATGCCAACCTGATGATGCCGATACACTGGGGAACTTTTAATCTCGCTTTTCATACCTGGACGCAACCGATTGAAAGATTAATGGAAATTGCACCGCAAAAAAAGATTTCGTTATTAGTGCCGCAACCTGGCGAAACTTACATTTACAACGGCAAACCTTATATCAATAACTGGTGGGAAGCTTTTAAATAACAATTATTGAGGCAAATTTTTCATTTCCCCTTTGCGCATTGGCATATCGTCAACCGTTCTGTACAGTTTTTCTAAACTTACTGTTTCGTTAGCGCGTAGCTTTTCTCCACCATCTTTGCCAATCAAAATAAAAGTAAATTTTTGTGCTGAAGCTTTGTACTTTTTAAACGTGGCTTCGTTTCCTTTTAATCCAGCAATTTCATGAACCTGGATATCACGTTCTTTTAAACCGGCAGCATCGGTTAAAACAGATTTTTGATTGATAAAAGAAGCATTACCAGCATCTGCAGCAAAAATCCAGACTTCACGATAGTTTTTTTGCTGCGCTGATAATTTCAACACAGAAAAAATAAGAATTGTGGTGATGATAAGTAGCTTGTTCATGTTTGTAAAACAACAGTTTAAGACTTAAAGTTTATGCTGAGATAATTTTTTATATTGAATTCTTTCATACAGAAAAGCCATCGTCTAATATTTAAACGATGGCTTTTCTGTTTTTAAATCAATGCTTCTTTTACCACATAAAAATTTGATTATTTATGCTGATGTTTTGCCCGATCATACTGATTCGGCCAAGCCAAATCAACGCCTAACTGTTGCGCCGCATGTAGCGGAAAATACGGATCACGCAGAGATTCACGGGCAATTAAAACTAAATCGGCTTTGCCACTGGCTACAATTTCTTCCATTTGTACGGCTTCAGTCAATAAACCAACTGCGCCGGTTAGTATGCCGGTTTCTTTTTTAATTTGTTCGGCAAACGGAACTTGAAAGCCTGGGCCGCCCGGAATTTTCTGCCAGGAAACAAGTCCCGCAGTAGAACAATCAATTAGATCAATACCTTTTTCTTTTAGTATGGCAGAAAGCTTTACAGATTCTGCTGCTGTCCAGCCGCCTTCTGCCCAATCTGTAGCCGAAATCCGCACAAATAAAGGTAAATCAGCAGGCCAGATTTCCTGTACTGCAGCGGTAACTTCCAGCAAAAAACGAATCCGGTTTTCAAAAGAACCGCCATATTGGTCGGTGCGCTGGTTAGTTAAAGGCGATAAAAACTGGTGCAACAAATAACCATGCGCGGCATGCAATTCAATAACTTTAAAACCAACTTCGATAGATCTTCGGGTTGCTTCTTTAAAATCGCTGATTACTTTTTCAATTCCGGCTTCATCTAATGCAATTGGTGCATCCGCTCCTTCTTTATAAGCAATTGCGCTTGGTGCAATAGTTTGCCAGCCTTCCGGCTCGTTACTTGGAATCAGTTCACTTCCTTTCCAGGGAGATTGATGGCTGGCTTTTCTTCCGGCATGAGCCAGCTGAATTCCAGCAACTGATCCGTTATCGTGTATAAAACCAACAATCTTTTTTAGTTCGGCAATATGTTCATCTTTCCAGATTCCTAAATCATCAGGCGTAATTCTTCCTTCAGGAGAAACTGCAGCAGCTTCTGTAATAATCAAACCGGCACCGCCAACGGCGCGACTACCGAGATGCACAAAATGCCAATCATTTGCAAAACCATCCGCACTGGAATACTGGCACATGGGAGAGATTACGATACGGTTTTTCAGTTCTATACTTTTTATTTTGATTGGTTCGAATAATTTAGCCATGATGCTGTTTTTATAAGATATTATTTACCTTAAAGAACGCACGGGCCGTCGTCAGGTTTGGCAGGAATAACTTTGGATGAAAATAATCGCTTTGAAATGACTTAGAAAGAAGATTAACAAATCGCATTGAATTATTTAAAAAAGATGAAATAAAATAAACTGTAAATTTGAATATGAATATTATTATTAAAAATCTGCAAGAGCAACATTGGGCTTTAATTATAGAGTTGGCCAGAACACTACAATTTGAAATTAGTGATCTAAAAGAAGATCAGCCTTACGATTCTGATTTTGTAGCTAAAATAAAACAAGGCGAAGAAGATATTAAAGCCGGACATACCACAAAAATGACGCTGGACGATATATGGAAATAGAATTTACAGTTAGAGCTAAGTAGGATTTAGATTTTTGGAAGAAGACAGGTAACGAAAAAGTATTAAAACGCATTTGTGAGTTAACTGCTGCAATTTTAGAAAACCAGTATCAGGGAATAGGAAAACCAGAAGCATTAAAATATAAACTTTCCGGAAAATGGTCACGACGCATCAACCAATCTGACAGATTAATTTATGAAATTCGGGAAAATGTGCTATACATTTTGTCTTTAAAAGGACATTATGATAAAACCTAATTTACAACTCCACCTTTGGAAAATGTATCTCATATTTTTCCAGTTCCAGCACAATAGCATTTAAAATTGCATAGTTTTTATACCATTTTTTATCAGCCGGAATAACTTTCCAGGAAGCAGCTTTATCACATTGCTCAAAAATATCTTCATAAATGGCAGCAAATTCATCATGCTTGTTAATGGCAGCAATATCTTCTTTCTGGTATTTCCAGCGTTTGTATTCATCCGTTTTGCGGATTTGCAATTTCTCTAATTGCTTCTCATGAGAAATGTGCAGATAAAACTTCATCAGAATCGTATTATTTCGAACCAATCCTTTTTCAAAAGAGTTAATTTCTTCATACCGATCTTTAATCAACTCCTTATCAATTAATTTATTTACTGTCGGAACCAAAATATCCTCATACTGCGAGCGGTTAAAAATCTGGATCATGCCCTTTTCCGGAGCTTCTTTGCTGATCCGCCACAAAAAATGATGTGCACGCTCCTCTTCCGTTGGTGCTTTAAATGATTTTACCCGACAACCGGCAGGATTTACACCCGAAAAAACATGTTTCACCGCGCTGTCTTTTCCGGAAGCATCCATTCCCTGCAAAATAATCAGTACGTCGTACTTCTTTTGTGCATATAATTTATTCTGGATTTCGGCCAGCTTTTCTGTAAGCTTTACCCTTTCTTTGGCGGCTTCTTCTTTGGTTATTTTTTCTTCGGGATCAGTTGAAATAGCTGATAATTTGATTTTTTTGCTCATGTTGATGCTTCTTTTACAGACTAAATTTTATCCAGCCTTCGCCTTCATAACCAAAAATAAACTGTTTTGGATTGATAATTTCTGCTAAAATTTCTACCGAATCCACAATACGCGGACCGGAACGGTTGAAATACTGATTTCCATCGGCAATAAAAAGCTTGTTGTTTTTTACAGCCTGCAAATCTTTGAAGTACGATTGCTGTAATAAGGTGTCGATTTCTTTTAACGTCCGCTCGATGCTGAACCCGCAAGGCATCACGATAATAATTTCTGGATCAGCCTGAACTAAATCCATCCAATCTATCGCCGGCGAATGTTTTCCGCTGATTGCCAAAACTGATTCTCCACCTGCAATTTCAACCATTTCCGGTGTCCAGTTGCCAGCCATCATCAGCGGCGAAAGCCATTCAATACAGGCAACAGTTGGTTTTTGGGCGATAAATTTAAGCTTATGTTTAATCAAATCCAACCGTTCGTGCATCCTGTCCAGCAAATCTGCGCCATGCTCCGGCACATTCAAAATCTCGGATACTGTTTTTATGTCATTAAAAATAGCGTTCAGGTTATCTGGCTCCAGCGAGATAATTTCTACCGGATAATCTAATAAGTTTTCCAACGCTTTTTCCACATCACTTAAACTTACGGCACAAACTTCGCATTGTGTTTGGGTAATAATTACGTTTGGCTTTAATTGTTTAATTAGCTCACGGTCAATTTGATAGAAAGACAAAGCATCTGTTAAAACACCTTTTACCTGCTTGTCAATTTCTAAACTGCTAGCATTCGGATCAAGCATTGCCGATGAGCAAACCGGCATATTTAAGATACTTTCCGGGTAATCACACTCGTGCGAGCGGCCAACCAATTGATCTTCCAAACCCAGCTCACATACGATTTCGGTTCCGGCAGCCAGTAAGGAAATGATTCTTTTTTGATTCAATATCATTAAATTATAACTTCACTCGAAACGAGCGATAAAACAAGAATTAAATTGAACAACTATTACAACAAGCAAAATAAAGGATTAGCCCTCAATCTTCGCAATAATTCTACACTAGCAAAAAATCAGGTCCTACTTCTTTTATGCCTATTTTGTTTATGTGGATGCACTTCCAAAGATCAATCCAATAAAACGATTTTTAACATCAATATGGAAGACGCGCTTACCTCGCTTGATCCTGCTTTTGCACGTAATCAGAACGCGCTTTGGTGCGATAATCAAATTTATAACGGTTTGGTGCAGATTAATGACAGCTTAAAAACCAAACCTTGCATTGCCAAAAGCTGGAAAGTTTCTGCGGATGGTTTGCACTATACTTTTCATTTGCGTAATGATGTTTTTTTTCATGATGCAGCACAATTTAAAAATGGCAAAGGCCGAAAAGCAGTTGCATCTGATTTTGTTTATAGTTTTAAGCGGTTAACTGACCCCAAAATCGGCTCGTCCGGTTCCTGGATTTTTAGTGATAAAGTAGCGGTAAAAGAAGCATTTGAAGCACCGGATGATACCACGTTTGTGATCAATTTACGCAAACCTTTTCCGCCGATGATGAACTTGCTAACGGCGCAATATTGTTCGGTTGTGCCGCACGAAGTGGTGGATTTTTATGGAAAAGATTTCCGTAGTCATCCAATCGGAACCGGTCCGTTTCAGTTTAAATACTGGAAAGAAGGCGAAGTGATGGTTCTCCTTAAAAACGAAAAATACTGGGAGATAGAAAACGGCCACCGTTTGCCTTACCTGGATGCTGTTCGTGCTTCTTTTATCACCAATAAACAAACGGCTTTTATGGAATTTGTAAAGCATAACCTGGATTTTTTTAATGATGTGGACGGCAGTTACCGGGATGATATTTTAACTAAATCGGGCAAAATCACGAAGAAATACAAAGGCAAATTTCAGCTTAAAACACGGCCCTATTTAAACACTGAATATTTGGGAATGCTGGTGGATACCAACCTGGCCACCGTCAAAAGTTCGCCATTACGGTTTAAAAAAGTCCGTCAAGCAATCAATTATGCCATCGACCGGGAAAAAATGGTGAAATACCTGCGCAATAGTATTGGCACACCTGGCCATGCAGGTTTCGTGCCGGTTGGAATGCCTGGTTTTGAGCAACAAGTAGTTAAAGGTTATCATTACAATCCCGAAAAATCAAGGAAATTATTGGCTGAAGCTGGTTTTAACAATGCTCATCCCATTCCGGAAATCCTGCTGAATACAACTACAACTTATCGCGATTTAATTGAATTTGTGCAGGGACAATTGCAGGCTGTTGGCATTCGTACGCGTGTGGAAGTAAGTCAGGGCGCAAGCCTGCGGGAAATGATTGCTAAAAACAGCATCAACTTTTTCCGTGGGAATTGGATTGCTGATTATCCGGATGCCGAGAATTACCTTTCGGTTTTTTACTCGAAAAATAAAGTTCCTTTCGGCCCAAATTATACCAGTTTTTACAATGCTGATTTTGACAAATTATTTGAAGTAAGTTATCAGGCCAAAACAGATGCGGCGCGTTTTAAATTGTACCGCGAAATGGATAATCTGGTGATGGAAGAATCGCCGGTTGTGATTTTGTATTATTATAAACTGGTGAATCTATATCAGAATAACATCAGCGGCATCAGCACCAACGGACAGAATTTGCTGATTTTGAAAAGAATTAAAAAGGGAAAAGAATTATAAGTTATAGATTATTGTTGATAAAGTGTAGTTTCTTTATTTGCTTTTTAAAATAAAAAATCCGGCCGATTAGGCCGGATTTTGAATGCTTCTTTTGTCGGATAAAATTTATTGCGGTCGGCCGCCGCTGCTTCCAGATGGAACACCACCAGAACCACCGTTATCTCCCTGAATAACATCATCATTGTTAACGCCTTTTTTCTTGGTTTGCTGTCCGTAAGTAATTTTGCCAAAATTATACTGAAACGAAATACCGAAAGAGCGTATTGGATAAGAAATGGTTTGCGTTTGCTTAAGATTTGCAGTATTGATATTGGTATTTAAGTGTAGATACTTCTGGAAAGGCGACAAGGCGTTCAAACCTAAAGTAAATTTTTTCGCAATAATATCTTTTTTCACTCCAAAACCATAAATATTAAAGGCTGGGCCGGTACCTTGTATGTTTCGACGTTTTGAATTGAAAACGCCAAATAATTCAGCGGCAAAACCATCTTTTAAAGCCAAAGATGCTCCTGTAAAAATATTGTATTGCAAATAAGCACTGTTACTGCTTTGCTGTACCAATAAGGCGGAGTTAGCAGAAGCATTGTAGGTGTAGAAATTAGCACTTCCTCTGATGGTTAATGGTTTGATTGGGTTGATTGATCCTGATGCACTTACACCGATAGAATTGTTTTTACCAATGTTTAAAAAATTTGTTCTGGTAGCGTTACGATCCAAATCAGAATCGAATATTGAAGTGGCAATTCCTTCAATTAAATTATTGGTGTGTTTATAATAAGTTGATAAAATAACGACAGAACTTTTAATGAAAAGCGTATAACCTAACTCTGCCGTTTGTGTAATTTCCGGTGATAAAGTTGGGCTGCCCTGCGTTTGGTTATCCGCATTAGCTTTGTTAATAAACGGATTGATCTGCGTTAAACTTGGCCGCTGGATACGCTTGGTATAATTCAGCTTTACACTACTGCCGCCTTTTAACTGTTTAGACAAGGCAAAACTCGGTACAAAACTGGTGTATGAGTTTGAAAAAGGCGATAAGCTTGGCTGCGTACGGTTGCTTGGCGTACCATCAATCTGCGTGTTTTCTACGCGTGCGCCAACTTGTAAGCTGTAACTTTTAGGCAATTGAAAAGTAAACACCGAATAACCTGCATAAACATTCTGGTTGTAATCATATTTGTTTGATGCTGTATCATTCAGCAAATATGGGCCGGTATTATTTGCCTGACGGAAAATATCAAAATCACTGTTAATCCGTCTAAAAATAGATTTACCACCGGCTTCAAACTTAATTTTCGCATTGATGGGCAAAGCATAGTCTATTTGTGCTGTGTATTCATTGTTTGTACCATCATTGGTGCCATTCTGGTTTGGCGTATACCTGATAAAAGCAGCAGGCACATTAAAATATTCTGTTGCGTAATTATTGGTAGCACCAGTATGGCTCCACTGGCCGGCCAAGGTTAGTTCTTCTCCCTTTTTTTTAAATTTATGGGTATAATCTGCACTCCAATCAAAACCGCCCAAACTTGTTTTATTATAGTTAGTGCTGCTGTAGCCATCGCTAATGCCAAATAAACTATTGGTACTAAAACCACTGCCATTATTTTTCATGGCTAAACTATTAAGCGTAACGCTAGTAGTGATGGAGTTAAAATCATTAAAATCATAACTTCCGTTGATGGAACCTCTTATTCCCTGACGAGTAGTTTTAGAACTTGCCGTTTGTGTACGCGTTATATTTCCGGATACACTGCTAAAATCTACCAGTGATGTTTGCGGCCAGGCACCGTTACCACCAATGTTAGCTCCCAAACTCAATCGGTTGTGTTTATAGTTTAAGTTAACATTCCCATTATTCTGACGTGTGCCCACACCGCCACTAACCGAACCGCTTAAGCCAGAAGCTTTACTGCTTTTAGTGATGATATTGATGATTCCACCAGAACCTTCTGCATCATATTTAGCTGATGGCGAAGTAATTACTTCCACACTTTTAATTTGATCAGCCGGAATAGTGCGCAATACATCAGCCAAACTGGTTGCAACCGCACCGGAAGGTTTTCCGTTGATTAAAACCCGAACATTCTGATCGCCGCGCAAAGAAACATTGCCATCCATATCCACCGATAAAAGCGGTACTTTACGCAAAACGTCTGTCGCGTTGCCGCCGCTCGTCGTAATATCTTTTTCGGCATTGTAAACCAGTTTATCAATCCGGTTTTCTACAAGTGATGCTGTACCTACAACATCAACGCCCTTTAACATACGGCCAGTTGGCGATAAACGGATACTACCCAAATTTACATCCGGTTTTCCGGGCGTTGTAGTTACCGGATCAATAGTTTTAGTAGGATAACCAATAAAACTGATCGTTACTTTATACTTGCCGGCACTGATGTTATTAATCCGAAAAACGCCTTTTCCGTCCGTTACTACACCATTTAAAGGTGCTTTTCCACCACTGCGGAACAAAGTAATTGTTGCGTAATCAACTGGTTTTTTAGTAACCGAATCTACAACCGTTCCAGAGATACGACCGGTAACAGATGAACTTCCGCCACCACCCGGAAACTGTGCACGGGCAGTTATGGCAAAAATTGACAAATAAAAAAGTATAAGTAAACGTTTCATTTCAATAGTTTTGGTATTAGGAGGAACGAAATTGATAATTGTTACGGCGAAAAACTTTTTTTGTATGATAAAAGAAGCATTGTAACCCGTTTTTTACAGTTGAGCTAAAGCGAAGTGTTTAATGAGCGAAGTGCGAGGAAATTTTATAATTTAAAAAAGACCAGAAATTAAACCTATCATTAAGTTTAAATTTCCAAATCCGATCTTTTTTCCCCGCTCTCCGCTCCTTTTCTAAACCACCATATTTACAATCCGGCCTTTTACCACAATCACTTTTTTAGGGGTTTGTCCGGCCAGATATTTCTGCACATTTTCATCTGCTAAAACAAGCATTTCTACTTCTTTTGGTTCTAAACTTAATGGAATGCTCAGGTTGGTTTTTGTTTTTCCGTTGATGGAAATTGGATAAGAAAACGCATCTTCCACCAAAAATTCCGGATTGAATTTTGGAAAAGCAGCGTAAGATAAAGTTCCGGCTTCATTGCCCAAAAGCTTCCACAATTCTTCACAAATGTGCGGCGCGTAAGGCGATAAAATAATTACCATATCCTGCAGGATGCTTCTTTTAGCACACTTTAATTCCATTAATTCATTCACCGCAATCATAAAACTGGAAACGGAAGTATTGAACGAGAAACGTTCTACATCATCTTCCACCTTTTTAATGATTTTATGGAGAGATTTGAGTTCGGCTTTGCTCGGTGCTTCGTTTATCACCCTAAAATTGAAGTTATCGTCATGAAACAGTTTCCAGAATTTCCGCAGGAATTTGAAAACGCCTTCAATGCCGTTGGTGTTCCAGGGTTTGGATTGTTCCAGCGGACCTAAAAACATTTCATACATCCGCAAAGTATCCGCACCGTAACGTTCAATCATTTCATCCGGATTGACAACGTTAAACTTGGATTTGGACATTTTTTCTACTTCATGGCCGCAAATAAATTTTCCGTTTTGTTTATCTTTATAAGTAGAAATCAAGCCATCTTCAAACAAAAATGCTGCTTTTTCATAATGCGATCTAGAAGATCGAAACATATCAATATCTAATAAATCATTAGACACAATATTTACATCGACGTGTATAGCATTTATTCTAATGTTTCTTACTTCAAGTCCCTTTTTATTATAATAGGAGTAAATCGTTTCAGATATGTTTACATCTCCTAATTTAAATTTTTCATATATTCCTTTTGATACAAATAAATTTTGCGTAAAAATCTTTATATTAAAAGTAGCATCTTGAATGAAATCAAATTCGCCTTCCACTCTGTAAACAAAGCTTGATCTTCCCTGAATCATGCCCTGGTTAATCAACTTTTTAAAAGGCTCCTCAGCTTCAACCAAACCTAAATCCTTTAAAAACTTGTTCCAGAAACGGCTGTACAGCAAATGGCCGGTTGCATGTTCGCTGCCGCCAATGTACAAATCCACATCTTTCCAATAATCTATCGCTTCTTTGGGGGCGAAAATATTCTCCGCCCGCTCCTCTTTGGTGGCCATGTAACGGTACCAGTACCAGCTGCTGCCTGCCCAGCCTGGCATGGTGCTTAATTCGTACTCAAATTCGTTTTGGTATTTCCAGTTTTCGGCTCGCGCTAAAGGCGGCTCGCCGCTTTCGGTTGGTAAATATTTATCTACTTCCGGCAAAACCAAAGGCAATTCACTTTCATCAATTAACTGCGGCAACCCATCTTTAAAATAAACCGGAACAGGTTCGCCCCAATAACGCTGCCTGCCGAAAATAGCATCACGCTGGCGGTAATTGATTTTTGCTTTTCCGGCACCGAGTTCTTCCAATTTGGCAATTACCGCAGCGGTTGCGTATTGATAAGTCATTCCGTTGATAAAACCGGAATTGATGTACTGCCCTTCTTTGGTAGCATCTGCTTCTTTTACCACATCTTTTTGTGTATCGAGGATGGCAACAATCGGCAAATTAAAATGCGTAGCAAAACGATGATCGCGCGCATCGCCGGAAGGAACACCCATTACGGCACCGGTTCCGTATCCGGCCAAAACATAATCTGCAATCCAAACCGGAATTTTGTTTCCATCTAAAGGATTAAGCACATAACTGCCCGTAAAAGCGCCCGAAACAGTTTTGGTATCAGCCATCCGGTCCAGCTCCGATTTCTTTTTGGCCTGATCGATGTAGGCGTCAATATCTGCCTGCTGATCTGGTGTGGTTAAATGTTTTACCAGTTCGTGTTCCGGTGCCAGAACCACGAAAGTTACACCGAAAGTAGTATCAACACGTGTGGTAAAAACCGCAATTGTTGCCGGTTCCAGCGGACTATCCTGCGATAATTCAAAATTGCCAACAACAGGTTCAACGTCAAATTCTACCATCGCGCCAACACTTTTACCAATCCAGTTGCGCTGCATTTCTTTCAGTGGTTCCGGCCAGTCGATCGTATCCAAACCTTGCAGCAAACGCTCGGCGTAAGCGGTAATACGCATACTCCACTGCATCATTTTTTTCTGCTCTACGGGATAACCGCCGCGTTCCGAAAAACCGTCTTTCACTTCATCATTTGCCAAAACAGTTCCCAATGCTGCGCACCAGTTTACGGTACTTTCGCGGAGATACGTTAAGCGATATTTTAGCAGTTCTTCCTGTTTTTCGATATCGGAAAAGGCAGCCCATTCTTCCGCAGAAAAACTTAAAATATCTTCATCAGATGCTGCTTTTACCGCATGATTTCCTTCAACCTCAAACTTTTGAATTAAGGTAGAAATGGATTCTGCTTTATCAGTTTCCAGGTTATACCAGGAATTGAAAAGCTGCATAAAAATCCACTGCGTCCATTTATAATAATCGGGCGAACTGGTGCGCACTTCGCGGCTCCAATCAAAAGAAAAACCAATCTGGTCTAACTGCCGACGGTAAGTTGCAATATTTTGTTCTGTAGTGATGGCCGGATGTTGTCCGGTTTGTATCGCGTATTGTTCTGCCGGCAATCCAAAAGAATCGTAACCCATCGGGTGCAGCACGTTAAAACCTTTTAAACGTTTGTAGCGCGCAAAAATATCCGAAGCAATGTAACCCAGCGGATGGCCAACGTGCAAACCGGCTCCCGAAGGATACGGAAACATGTCCATCACATAATATTTAGGTTTTGTGGAATGGTTTTCGGCTTTAAAAGTCTGGTTTTCGGCCCAGAATTGTTGCCATTCACTTTCTATTTTTTTAAACTGATAATCCATTTTTGGTTCTGCGGAGAATTGAACCGCGAAATTAAAAAAATCGATTGGTTAAAAATCAGATAATCAGAAGTATCAATTTTAGGTTGCTAAAAGAAGTATGCAAGCTCTTGAAAAGTAGCTTATGTAATTCTGGTTGTTTCAATCGCCGCAACCCATTCCTCTTTTTTGCAGCGATCACAAGTGTGTTTATCAGCATCAATCTGTTCAACGTTACCGCAATAAGTACAGGCGTATTCTCCCGGAGCAGGTATATGCTTGCTTCTTTTACCGTATACTTTTGGCAGTACGGGCAAACCAGGTTTAACTTCTTCATCTGTATAATAAAAAAAACTCACGCTGCCGGTCGTTTCCAGAATAGCTGTTTTTACCTGCCCTAAATGCTCAATATTTTGCTGGCGCATTTCGGAGAAAAATTCATCTTTTGCAAAAGTGTGATCGCTTTGGTTTAGTACAGCAAACATGCCATCTTCAATTACATACATGGGGTCACCTTCCAGTATAATTTCAAAACGTTCGCTTTTGGTAGCAATCCAAGTGAGCAGGCGATAAAAAGCCAAAATAATTACAAATACAATAACAGCTGGCAAAATAGCATTATCGCCATTAAACATTGGGTCGCCAGCAGCAGAACCTAGGCCAATAATGATCGCAACTTCAAAAATAGAAAGCTGCCGAACGCCTTTTTTGCCCGACATCCGTAGAAAAACCAAAATCATGGTAAACATGATAAAAGTTCTTAGTGCAATTTCTCCGGCGAGGCTCCAGTTTAAATCGTTTACAAAAATTTTATGCCAATCAAACATGATCAATAGGAGTTTAGACTTGTAAACTCCTTTATTGCTTTTTTGTTAGGCCATAGCAAACAGATTTTACCTTATAAAAGAAGCATCGCATACCTGTTTGCAGCTTCCTACGGTTTTGGTTTGATGATAGACGACCTATTTTTATAAGGCAAAAAATAATAGGAAGCGGATACGCCGAAAAACGTAGCCGAAGAAGCCGTATATCTTCCGCTGTAATAAAACTGACCGAAGTTTACGTTGAGGTGCAAACGATCTGTAGCAGTGTACTCAATACCAGAAGTTAGCTCAGTTAAAAAATTATTAGGTGCCTGAAAAACGTACCCTATGCCCACCGTGAGCGTATTGGTAAACCTGCCCTGCTGGAAAATATTGAGGTTGGGCCGTACCTCAAAATAAAACGATGTATCCCTTCCATTAATGTGCTCCAAAGTAGTTTTCCCTACATCAAGCCCCAAACTAAAAACATTCCACTGTTTACCAACTTCTACAGATAAATTAGATTTTCCACCCAATGTTCCAGCAGTATTGGTAAGCGAATAATAAAGCTGTATGTACGTTAGCGGTTTTACTTTAGCAGTGTCTGATTGTGCATTTGCTTTCGTAGTAAATGCAAAACATAGAAATACAATCAGCAAAAGATGAGATAGTTGTTTATTCATTTAAAAGGCGTTTAATTTTATTATTCATCGCATACCAGATTTATAATTCTTTCTGCTGATGAGCAAATGTAATTCAAGCTAATTAAAAAAAAGTTTTTACCGATACTGGTTTTACTTTTCTACTGATAACCCATCGCCTGCAATTGAAATAATTCGGCATATTTTCCTTGCAGGCCAAGTAGTTCCTGATGCGAACCAATTTCTAAAACAGTTCCTTTTTCCAGAACCAAAATCCGGTCGGCCAAACGTGCCGTAGAAAACCGGTGTGAAATCAACACAGCAGATTTTCCTTTGGTGAGTTCTGCAAAACGCTGAAAAACTTCATATTCTGCTCTTGCATCCAGGGCTGATGTTGGTTCATCTAAAATCAGCACTTGTGCATCTTTCATGTAAGCGCGTGCCAAAGCAACTTTTTGCCATTCGCCGCCGGATAATTCTACGCCATCGTTAAATCTTCTTCCTAACCATTGGTCGTAATGATTAGGAAGTTTTGCTGCCAAAGCATCGGCCAAACTTTCGTGTGCTGCTTTTTTTATCAAGGAAGAATTGTTGATTTCAGCAATATTTCCCACAGCAATATTTTGCGATAAAGTCATTTGGTAACGCAAATAATCCTGAAAAATAACGCCGATATTAAAACGTAAATCTTCCAGGTCGTATTCTTTCAAATCAATTCCGTCTAACAAAATTCGTCCTTCTGTTGGGTCGTACAAACGCGCCAGTAATTTTACCAGCGTGGTTTTTCCGGCGCCATTCTCTCCTACCAATGCCAGTTTTTCTCCAGGATTTAGGGTGAAGTTTAAATTCCGGTTCGCCCAATTTTCAGAATTATGATACTGAAATCCAACATTTTCAAACACAAAACCTTGTTTAATCGGATTTGGAAAAAGCAGCGGATGTTGTGCAATGGCAATTTTGGGTTTGATTTCGAAGAACTCTAAAAAATCTGTCAGGTAAATGGCTCCTTGTGAAACCGCAGCGAAACGGGTTAAAATTCCTTCCATCAGCGAGCGTAACTGCCGAAAAGAACCTGCCAGAAATGTCAAATCGCCAACAGTTAAATTTCCGTTTACAGTACGAATAATAATAAAAACGTAAGCCGAATAATAACCAACACTGCCTAAAACAGAAAAGAAAGTTCCCCAGCCGGAACGTTTAATAGACAGCTTGCTATTATCAGTGTAAAATTTATCCGACAAGGTTTTAAACCTGTTGATGACGAAATCTGCCAGGTTAAACATTTTGATTTCCTTGGCCGTTTCATCGCTCGCGCCGAGATAACGTAAATAATCAAGTTCGCGACGTTCAGGCGTTTGGCTTCGGGTTAAAGTATAATTTTGATTGTTGAAGTAAGATTCTCCCCAAAAAGCAGGAATAATGGCAACCAGCAAAAGCACAATCAGCCAGGGATTGAACGCAATTAAACCGGTGATGAGAAAACCCATCGAAATAATATCCTGCACTTGGCTCATCACCTGCGAAAGCAAAACCGTGCGGCCAACGGTTTGCTGCCTGGCGCGTTCCAGTTTATCGTAAAAAACAGAATCTTCAAACTGATCCAGATCCAGCGTTGCTGCGTGGCGCATAATCCTGACGGAAGTGTGGTTGGAAAAAAGATCACCCAAAAGGCTGTCTAACAGATTTATTAACCGGTTTAAACCATCTGTCAAAATCGCCAGACCAAATTCTACGGCAACTAATTTCCAAAGATGATTATGATCCGGATGACTAGCTGCATTATAATTGAGCAGCACTACTTCATCCACAATCAGTTTTCCGATGTACAACAAAGCCACCGGCATGGCAGAACGAACCAGCCGTAAAACAAAACTAAATGTGGTTTTCCAGGGAGAACTTTGCCAAACTAATTTGAAGAAAGCTGGTAAATTGCCTAAAGCGGCAAAACGTTTTTTAAAGGTTAAATCCTGGGTTTTTATTTTGTTCCTGGTTTCTTTCGCCATTAAAATTTAGGTGATAAAAGAAGCATCAGCTTAATCCTCTTTCGGCGCATCTTTTATCGGCTGCACCGGTTGCTCCTCATTTTGATAATACTCCGCCGGGTTTTCGGTCTTGGCCATTGCATCATCTTCGTGGTAGGTTTTATCTTCTTTTTTTTGAATACTGTCGTGCCCTTCATCAACTTTTGGGAAAGTTTTTTCGTCAGAAGGAGAAGGTTTATTTGTTGAATTTGCTTTTTCCATGATGCTGTTTTTATCAACCTAAAACTATTGTAACGGCAAATAGTTCTGTCCGGATAACATGTTAATAGTTTGTTAAAGTTGGCCGCTGCATTTCATCAGGCT
This sequence comes from Janthinobacterium lividum, assembly GCA_050955045.1. Classification (GTDB taxonomy): domain Bacteria; phylum Bacteroidota; class Bacteroidia; order Sphingobacteriales; family Sphingobacteriaceae; genus Mucilaginibacter_A. Next base: position 124,998 of record JBPBQV010000002.1, read on the forward strand.
AAAAATTAAAAAAGATATTGTTTTACCTTTGAACAGGCTTTTTCTATTTTCGCAAAAAGGTTTGGGTTATGTTGGAAGAATTTGAAGCGAGCACTTCAGCAAAAAAAACAAAAACGATCTACATTTCTACTGTTATCAGCATTGCAATGGTTTTGTTAATGGTGGGTTTGCTGGGATTGATTTTGGTACATGCGCACAATTTATCGCGCTACGTAAAAGAAAATATTGTGCTAAATATTATTGTGGATGATGCCGCGCGCGAAACCGACATTTTACAACTGCAAAAAAAACTGGATATTAATCCGCAGATCAAGCAAACACAATTTATTCCAAAAGAACAAGCTGCCCGCAATCTGCAAAAAGATATGGGCGAAGATTTTATTAAATTTCTGGGTTACAATCCGCTCCTTTCATCCATTGATGTTTACATGAAAGCCGATTTTGCTAACAATACTAACATCACCAAGTTTAAAACCGAACTCACCCAAAATCCACTGGTAAAAGAAGTAATTTATCAGCAATCTCTGGTAGATCTGATGAATCAAAAAATCTATTCCATCAGTATGGTTATCCTTGGTTTTGCCGCGATCTTCCTGATTGTTTCTGTGGCTTTAATTAACAATACCATCAGTTTGGCAATTTATTCGCAACGTTTCCTCATCAAATCAATGCAACTGGTTGGTGCAACAAAAGGGTTTATCCGTTGGCCATTTGTTGGTTTTGCTTTATTACACGGTTTGCTTGGCGGTTTTATTGCCATTATTTTATTGATTGGATGTTTGTATCTAGGCTACCGCGAAGTACCGGATCTGATTTTGCTACGCAATTATTACGAATTCGGCATCATCTTTTTAGGAATTGTTGGCCTGGGCATGTTTATTTCCGGCTTTAGCACTTTCCTGGCCGTTAACAAATTTTTACGCTTGAAACTTTACGATTTATACAGATAAATTATGGCATTAAAACACACAGAAACAGAAACCAAACCGGTTCATTTTGCCTTCAAAAAAAGCAATTACCGCTGGATGCTTATCAGCATGGCTGTAGTTGTAATTGGTTTTTTACTGATGACAGGTGAAACCGATATTTATGATTTCCGTAAAATTGTACTGGCACCAATTGTTGTACTAGCCGGCTTTGGATTAGGTTTTTATGCAATTTTAAAAAAGCCTGACACTAAAGTATGAATATAATCCACGTTATTATCCTGGCCATTATTGAAGGGATTACAGAATTCTTACCTATTTCCTCTACTGGACATATGGTTATTGCCAGTGCTTTTATGGGTATTGGCAAAGATGAGTTTGTTAAAATATTTGAAGTAGCGATACAACTTGGTGCAATATTGGCAGTTGTAGTTTTGTATTGGCGAAAGTTTTTTGATTTCACAAGATGGCAGTTTTATTTAAAACTGTTAATAGCTGTTATCCCGGCTTTGGTTTTTGGTAAATTGCTGAATGATTTTATAGACGAAAAGTTAGGAAACCCTATTTTTATTGCTGTAGTAATGTTGGTTGGTGGTATAATATTATTATTTGTTGATCAATGGTTTAAAAATCCTATTATCGATGATGAAAATAAAATTGATAATCCTATCGCTTTAAAAATTGGTTTGTATCAGGTCTTAGCTATTGTTTTTCCTGGTCTAAGCCGTAGTGCAGCTACAATTATTGGTGGTATGCAGCAAAAACTTTCGCGCAAAGCAGCCGCAGAATTTTCTTTTTTTCTAGCAGTACCCACAATGATGGCAGCTACTGGATACAAATTATTAAAAGGGTATCATTTAATAGATGCATCTGGTGTTAAATTTTTATTAATCGGCAATGTAATTGCTTTTGTAGTTGCAATTTTAGCGATACGTTTTTTCATTGCTATTCTTACCAAATACGGTTTTAAATTTTTTGGTTGGTATCGCATTATTATTGGTGTTGTATTAATCGCTTTGTACTTTACCGGACATCTAGCTGCTTAATAACATAAATTTTGCCTGATAAAAACAGTACGTTTAAAGATTTCAACTTCTCCGAAGGAGAACTCCTTTTAATTAACAAACCTTATAACTGGACGAGTTTTGATGTGGTTGGAAAAATCCGCAACTCGATGAAACCGCTGAAACTGAAAGTTGGCCACGCCGGAACTTTGGATCCGCTGGCAACCGGCTTATTAATTGTTTGTACCGGAAAACTCACCAAACAAATCGATACTTTTCAGGCTGAAGAAAAAGAATATACAGGCACAATGGTTTTAGGCGCAACAACGCCTTCTTACGATTTAGAAACGGCAGTTGACCAGACTTTTTCTTTGGATGGAATCTCCGAAGAAAAAATAAAAGCAAATTGTCAACAATTTTTAGGTGAGATTGACCAGTTTCCGCCTGCACATTCAGCCATCAAAATAAACGGCGAACGCTTGTACGAAAAAGCCCGCCGCGGCGAAGAAGTGGAACGCAGAAGCCGGAAAGTTACCATCTCTGAATTCAAAATTACCCGAATTGAATTGCCGGAAATAGATTTTAGAGTTGTTTGCAGCAAAGGAACTTACATTCGTTCCTTAGTTCATGATTTTGGCGCAACGCTTCATAACGGTGCTTTTCTTTCTAAATTAACCCGCACCCGAAGCGGCAATTTTAAGCTGGAAGATGCTTATGAAGTGATGGAATTAGTGAACCATATCCGTTCGCTCAAAACTGAAGTTGCGCCAGTTGGTTGATGCTTCTTTTATCGCCATAAAAACAGCATGAAGATTTACCACGATATCCAGGAATTTAAACCGTTGCAAAACGCGGTGGTTACCATCGGTACTTTTGATGGCGTGCATTTGGGTCATCGTAAAATTATTTCTCGCTTGCAGGAAGTAGCGCGCCAAACCGGCGGCGAAACCGTTATTTTAACATTTTTTCCGCATCCGCGGATGATTTTGCACCCGGAAGACCAGAATTTAAAACTCATTACCACAATTGCTGAAAAAGCAGATTTGCTGGAAAAATTAGGCATTGATCATTTGATCATCACACCTTTTTCACGTGATTTCTCCAATCTTTCTGCGGAAGAATACATCCGCGAAATGCTGGTAAACCGCATCGGAACTAAAAAAATTGTAATTGGTTACGATCATCGTTTTGGGAAAGACCGCAGCGGTGGCTTAGTAGAATTACAAAAATTTGCACCAGTTTACGGTTTTGAAGTAGAAGAAATCCCGGAACAGGATGTAAACGAAATTGCCGTAAGTTCAAGTCGCATCAGAAAAGCTGTATTAAGCGGTGAAACCAGTTTGGCCAATTTATTTTTGGGCTATGCTTTTTTTATCACCGGAAAAGTGATACGCGGCGATCAAATCGGCCGCACGTTAGGTTATCCAACAGCAAATCTTTTCATTGAAGAAAACTATAAACTGATTCCTGCGGATGGAATTTATGCAGTTTCAATGGAGATTAAAGAGTTAAAAGAAGAAAGGCAAGAATTAAAAGCTTCACACCCCACACCTCATACTTCATACCTAAAAGGCATGGCTTACATCGGCCACCGGCCAACAATTAACGGCATGACACGAAACATTGAAGTCAACATTTTTGATTTTAACAGCGATATTTATAACCAAACTTTGAAAATGCATTTCCACGCTTTTATCCGGCACGATGTTAAATTTGCCGGACTGGAAGAACTAACGCAACAACTGGGGCGTGATAAAGAAAGCGTGCTCTCCTACTTTTCCTGAAAAAACTTTATCTTCCAATCAAATTCTATTGCTTTGGAAAAACTGGACCTCGATAAACAAGAAAGTGAATTTCTGGATGAAACTATTAATCATTGGGAAAAACAAGGTTTAATCGAACCAAATCTTGCTCAAAACCTGCGCAACAGTTACGATGTAAAAGGTTTTGATTGGAAACGGCTGGCACAATACTCTTTTTGGGTAGCTTTATTTTGTGGTTTAATTGCCATTGCTTCGCTTATTATTGATGATAAAGTAATTCGCTGGTTGCAGCAATTGTACAACACGCCGGATATTCTGATCAGTCTTGTTTCAGGATTTTTAGCTGCGTTTTTATTTATCAGAGGTCGAAAACTTAAGAAAACCGCTCCACAGAAAGTATTCAGTAACGAAGCCGTAATTTTTCTTGGAATTTTATTTACCGCCAACTGCATTGCTTACCTCGGCAAAACCTTTGATAACAGTTCCGGCCATTATTCGCTGCTGTTTTTACTGTCGGTTTTTGTGTATGGCTTTATCGCTTACAAACTCAATTCGCATTTAATCTGGTTGTTTGCTTTGATTTCGCTGGGAAGCTGGTTCGGTACAGAAACCGGCTATCAAACCAACTGGCAAAACTATTTTTTGGGCATGAATTATCCATTGCGTTTTGTAGTTTTTGGCGGAATTCTCGTTGCATTTTGTTTTGTGTTGAGGAAAAAAGGCTGGCTGGAATACTTTCGCGAATTCACTTACATTATTGGCATGGCTTACCTTTTTTGCTCGCTTTGGCTGCTTTCTATTTTTGGAAATTTTGGTACAATCAACGATTGGCTGCGCGTAAAACAGATCAGCCTTTTTTACTGGGCAATTATTTCTATCATCGTTTCCGTTGTTTTTGTTTTGTATGGATTAAAAAAGAAAGATGAAATCGCCCGTGAGTTTGGTATCACTTTCCTGCTCATCAACATTTATACGCGCTACACCGAATACTTGTGGGATAACATCAACAAAACTCTGTTCTTTGCCATTTTGGGAGTATCTTTTTGGCTGATTGGCCGCAAAGCGGAGAAAATTTGGAACTTAGACAGTTTAAAAACGAAGACAGAATGAGAAAATCCTTATTCTGATTTCCTCGTTATAGTTTGCTTTCGTTCTATTCTAAACTGGCTCGCATATTTTTCCATGCTTCTTTTATCGATACAAAAACAAATTTTAAATTTTAGGTGATAAAAGAAGCATTTAAATCAACCTAACTAAAATTTAAATAAGCTTTTATAAATTTCTTTTCAGTATAAATCCATATATACTTCTTTTACAGTATCTTTTTTTGCAGTAAAACCGTACCACGCACAACTGCTTTTCCACACTGCTATGTGCTTATGCAAAATCCTTACTTTTCTTTATTAAAAACGGCTTGGCAATACGCCCAAAAAGACCGAAAACGGTTTGTACTGATTTATGCTTTGTTTATCGGTGCAAATTTGGTAAGCGCTTTACATCCTTTTTTTTACGGCTGGTTTGTTAGTTCTATTCAAAAAAACGGTGCAAATATCATATCCTCTGTTTGGATGTATGCATTAGGATTTATGGGTATGCGTTTATCAGAATGGGCTTTTCATGGCCCAGCCCGCATAATGGAACGGAAACTTGCCTTTAATCTTTCCAAAAATTATTTAGATGAACTTTATCACCAACTCGTTCATCTTCCGGTAAGCTGGCATAAAGCTAACCACAGCGGTTCTACCATTAACCGCCTTCGTAAAGCTTATACGGCTTTAAAAGATTTCTTTCAATGCGGTTTTATTTACCTGCAATCTTTAATGAAATTTGTGATTTCTTTTGCGGCAATGCTTTATTTTTCGCCGTTGTTTGGTTGCATTGCCATTGGTTTAGGGTTTCTTACTTTTTGGGTGATTTTAAAATTTGATAAACCTTTTATCGCCTCTTTAGAGGAAGTAAACGAAGCGGAACACGCTGTATCATCCAACTTGTTTGATAGTTTATCTAATATGATGACTGTAATTACACTTCGTTTAGAAAAGCGCGTACACGCCGGTTTAATGGAAAAAGTAAAAGCCGTTTTTCCACCTTTTAAAAAAAATGTAGCAATTACCGAGTGGAAATGGTTTACGGCCCAAATGCTGGTTGCCCTAATTTATGTGGTAATGGTTGTTGGATATGTTTACCAGCATACTCGGTCCGGTCAGGTTTTTATGTTGGGCGGTTTGGTAACACTGCTGGGGTTTGTAACCCAGTTTACCAGTGTTTTTAACGATTTTGCACAGCAATACACACAAATTGTTCAGTTTCATACCGATGTAGAAACTGCTAAAATGATTGAAACTGCTTTTCAGCAAGAACACCGGCCTTTAAACGAAACCCATTTACCGCAAAACTGGCAAAACCTGGTGATCCGCGATTTAAACTTTAATCATCCAAAACAAGCAGTTACCGCGCCGCAGGTAAATGCACAAGGTGTTTTGATTCCGATGTCATTATGGAAAAAATCTCATGGATTAAAAGAGATAAACTTATCCATTCGCCGCGGTCAAAAAATAGCTTTAATTGGAGAAAGCGGCTGCGGAAAAAGCACTTTGCTAACATTGTTAAGAGGATTATACGAACCTTCTTCCAATTCATTACTAGAAGTTGATGGCTGTACAGATTTAAATTTCGGCCATGTTGCCAATGCGGTTACGTTATTTCCGCAGGAACCCGAAATTTTTGAAGCTACTTTTGAATACAACATCACGTTAGGTTTGCCTTTTGAAAAAGAGGAGGTAAAAAGAGTATGTGAAGTTACCCGTTTAAATGCGGTGCTTGATAATTTGCAGGCCGGCGTTGGTTCGATGATTCAGGAGAAAGGCGTAAACCTATCCGGCGGACAAAAACAAAGACTGGCTTTGGCCCGAGGTGTGCTGGCTGCGCATTCCAGCAGTATTATTTTAATGGATGAACCAACCAGCAGCATGGATCCGAAAACTGAGCAGGAAACCTACCTGAATCTTTTTAAGGAATTTGAAGGTAAAACCGTAATTTCCAGCTTGCACCGTTTACACTTGTTAGCGCATTTCGATTATATTTATGTATTAAATAATGGCACAATCGCCGAAGAAGGAACGCTGAACGATTTGCTGCAAAACGGGCCGATTTTTAACAAGCTATGGAATCATCAGCAAAAACAGGAAACAGAACAATTAGCTGTTGATCTTGTCCCGAAAAATTAATCTATTGTAAAAAGCAGTGTTGATTTAAAATCTGATTGGCAAATTATAAGAAAATTTAAAAGAATTTTTCAGGAATCATTCTAGGACGATGAGTTTCAATTTTAATAAAAAGTTGAAACTCATCGCCTTTTTTTATGTTGAATAAGAAAAACATTTAAATAAAGATTAAATTTTATGAAAAAGTCAATCGCTATACTGCTTTTATCAGCAGGAATTTTTACCGCTAAATATTCATCAGCACAAACAACTGCAACCAGCTCTACTTCTGCAGGTACAGGTACGCTGGCTAATGACACCGCTGCTGTTAATTTTATCACCCAAGCCTCTTTGGGTAACATGAAAGAAATTGAAACCGGAAAATTAGCCATTAAAAAGGCAAAGAAGGCAAATGTAAAAGCTTACGGTGCCAAAATGATTAAAGATCATACTAAAGCTACGGCTGATATGAAAAACATTCTTGCTTCTAAGCAATTTACTCCTCCAACACCTTCTCCTGCTGAGGCTGCGCCTGATGCCATGTTAACTGGTGCAACTGGAACTGAATTTGATAAAAACTACATCACCATGATGTTGATGGACCATGTTAAAACTGTTCAGGTTTTCCAAAATGCAATAGCTAACGTACAAGATCCTGATTTAAAAGCTTTTGCTGTTAAAACTCTACCTGTTATCCAAGAACATTTGAGAATGGATAAGGCTATTGCAAAAGAATTAAACATTAATACAGAAATGTAATTATCCTATCTGTTCTGATTGAACAAAAAGGATTGCTTGAAGTTAAGCAGCCCTTTTTTGCGCATCACCGTTAAATATTTATTTTTTAAAAACTATATTATTATGGAAAACAAAGGAAATTCAAACCAGGATCCTACAGAAAAATATGAAAATCAGCCTTTTTCGGAGCAGCAGCAAATAGATGCACCCGGAACAGAAGCAGATTTAACTCCGAAAGCAGATCATGGCGAAACTTCTTACAAAGGAACAGGTAAGTTGCAAGGCCGAAAAGCAATTATCACCGGTGGTGATTCTGGTATTGGTCGTGCTATTGCCATTGCCTATGCCCGCGAAGGTGCAGATGTGCTGATTGCTTATTTAAACGAGCACGAGGACGCAAAAGAAACTGCCAGACTGGTGGAAGAAGCCGGCAGAAAAGCTGTTTTGGTACCAGGAGATTTAACAGAAGAAGCACACTGTCAACAAATTATAGATAAAGCAGTTGCAGAATTTGGACAGATTGATATTTTGGTTAACAATGCAGCTTTCCAGATGGCAAGGAAATCCTTACAGGAAGTATCCAGCGAAGAATGGGACCGTACCTTTAAAACCAATATTTACCCGATGTTTTACCTATGTAAAATGGCAGAACAACATTTAAAACCAGGCAGTACGGTAATTAATACAACTTCTGTAAATGCTTATAAACCACGGCCTACTTTAATTGCTTATGCCGCAACAAAAGGTGCTATCCAAAACTTTACTTCTAATATGGCGCAGCTTTGGGCCGAAAAAGGTATCAGGGTGAATTGTGTAGCACCCGGCCCAATCTGGACACCGCTTATTCCATCTACCATGAGTCCGGAAGATGTAGAATCTTTTGGTCAGGATGTTCCAATGGGTCGCGCAGGCCAACCGGCAGAACTTGCAGCCGCTTATGTGATGTTAGCTTCGGAAGATTCCAGTTATATGACGGGTTCAACAATCCAAGTAACCGGAGGCTCGCCAACTATTTAAATCAGTTTGATTTAAATAGATTTTAACAACCATTCAACAAATCAGGCAGGAAATTATCACGATTAATTCTCCTGCCTGATTGTTTTTATCGCACAAATTTAAACCAGTTCAATACTGTTTTTATCAATATAAATCTGATATTTGTGTTATCGTCCCTCAAATAATAAAAGCCATCTCAATTTTTTTAGGTTAAAAGAAGCATCTGAATCAAGATTAATACAACTTGTTTATCTACTTGTCTTTTTTCGTTTAAAATTTTATTGCTTCTACTTTTTTCTATATGAATGATATAAAATCCTCGCCGTTAATAAAAATCAGTCTGATTTCGCTTGCCATTGGTGGTTTCAGTATCGGCATGACGGAGTTTTTAATGATGGGCGTTCTACCTGATCTTTCCCGCTCACTCCATATTTCTATCCCAACGGCTGGCCATTTAATTTCGGTTTATGCTTTAGGCGTTGTTATTGGTGCGCCGGTAATGGTTGGTTTAACCAGTCATCTTCCACCCAAAAAAGTATTAATTGGTTTTATGCTGATGGTTGCTGTTTTTAACGGCTTGTTTGCCTTGGCACCCAATTATCATCTATTGCTGGTAGCACGGTTACTTGCAGGTTTGCCACACGGTGCTTTTTTCGGAGTTGGTGCGGTTGTAGCCAGCAAGTTAGCTGATCCCGGAAGAGAGGCTAGAGCCGTTTCTGTGATGTTTGCCGGTTTAACGGTTGCAAATATTATTGGCGTGCCGTTAGGCACTTACATCGGTCATAATTTAAGCTGGCGGATTTCTTTTTTCCTGATTGCTGCTGTTGCTTTGGCTGCTGTTGTGGCCATAAAAATCTGGCTGCCAGCATTAAAAGCAAATGCAAAAAATAATTTTGGCGACAGTTTGAAGATTTTTTCAAAACCTGGGCTTTGGGTTATTATTTTGATTTCCTCTATCGGTACAGGCGGTATGTTTGCCTGGATCAGTTATATTGCACCTTTAATGACGGAAGTTGCCGGATTTTCCGCTAATACGATTACCATAATTATGGTGATTGCAGGTTTAGGCATGGCAGCCGGAAACTTTGTTGGCGGCCGTTTTGCCGATCGTTTTTCACCTTTGATGACAACTGCTGCTTTGTTACTTTTTATGATACTGGCATTGTTAGCTACAATCGCCTTAGTTCATTTTAAACCTACCGCCATCATGATGACTTTTATCACCGGAGGAATTGGTTTTGGCGTAATTGCACCGATGCAAATGCTGATTATGCAGGAAGCAAAGGGTGCAGAAATGCTGGCTTCTTCCGTTTTGCAGGCCAGCTCTAATATGGGAAATGCTTTGGGTGCTTTTCTCGGCGGCTTACCAATTGCAGCTGGTTTTGGCTATACTTCGCCGGAATATGTTGGTGCAGGTTTGGCTTTCTGCGGATTTTTATTTTGTTTACTGCTAATGTGGATGCACAAAAAACAAGCTAAAATACTGATTACCAGTTAAAAACACATCTTGAATTTATACTGATAAAAGAAGCATTTTACTTTTTTTCGGAAGGAAACTCAGAAATAGCCATGCTCCCAAAAAGCTTTTCGCTAATCACCGGTTTTCCTTTCGTATCAATGCCAAGCGATTTCTGCCAGATTTTAAAAGTTTCTGTAGCTAGCAACATTCCCAAAATTGGAGCTACAAAATAAATCCAGATTTCCTCCCATTTCCAGGCTACTAAAGCACTGGCGAAAGAACGCGCCGGGTTCATGCTCATCCCGGAATAGGGCAATTCAAAAATCAAAAATAAGGCAATCAGTAAACCGGCAATTGCAGCGTTATATTTTTCCAGCTTTTTAGAACTCAGCACAAACAGATTAATTATGATGAAGATAAAAGTGATAATAAATTCGGCTATAAAGGCTGAACCCAAACTGTGCCCAGATTTTGGTTTGGTAATGCTGTAATCAACCAGCGGATGTGCAAAAAGCTTACCCATCGTCAGTTTGAGCAACAAAACGGCGGCAATAGCACCCAAAAACTGCGCAGTCAGATAAGCGCATACATTTGCAAAAGTTATTTTTTTGAGGCGAAAAAAAGTCCAGGTTAACATTGGGTTTGCGTGCGCACCAGATAGTTTACCAACAGCTGTGGCCATGGCAAAAATGTAAATGCCCATTACTACAGCTAAAATAATACTGTGCCAAACGGGATGCACAGCCAATTGCGTGTGTGCTAAAGGAGAATCAGGATGTTCTAAAAAAATAGTGGTAAAAGCAGCAGCCAGCATAAAACCAGCAATTGCAAGTGCTTCCATCACATAAAACACCAAATTATTTTTACGCATTTTGATTGATTTGGCTTCAACCAAAACGATTGTTCCGCTTAAAGAAGTATTAAATTTGATATTAGTTTTCGCTCTTGCAGGAATTTCCGCAGAACGCAAATTTACCTGCATAAAAAAAGCATGAAGAAAATTTAATTCTTCATGCTTCTTTTATCGGCACAAAACCTTTAAATATATTTATGCTGTTTGCGGTAAAGTTAAACTTAAGACTTTGCTGGTTTCTGCTCTTAATTTTCCGGCAAGTTCAACTTCTTTTCCTAAAGCTTTACCGTAAGACGGAATCATTTCTTTCAGTTTGCTTTGCCATTCCGGCGTATTGATTTTACTTTTAAAGCAACGGTTTAATAAATCCAGCATTATCGAAACTGCTGTTGATGCGCCCGGCGATGCACCTAACAAAGCTGCAATACTGCCATCCGCAGCACTTACTACTTCTGTTCCGAATTCTAAAACGCCACCTTTTTTAGGATCATTTTTGATAACCTGCACACGTTGCCCGGCAACTTCCAGTTCCCAATCTTCCATTTTAGCTGTTGGCAAATATTCCTTTAACGCATTTAAACGATCTTGTGGAGATTGCTTCACCTGATCAATCAAATATTTAGTTAACGGAATATTTTTAATTCCGGCAGCCATCATTGGGAAAATATTAGTCGGTTTGATAGACAAAGGCAAGTCTAAATAAGAACCGCTTTTGAGGAATTTGGTAGAAAAACCAGCATACGGGCCAAAAAGCAATTCGCGTTTACCATCAATCATCCGCGTATCTAAATGCGGAACAGACATTGGCGGCGAACCAACTGATGCTTTACCGTAAACTTTTGCCTGATGTTGTTTAATTACTTCCGGATTTACGCATTTCAGCCATTGGCCGCTCACCGGGAAACCACCAAAGCCTTTTCCTTCGCGGATATTGGATTTTTCCAGTAAAGGCAATGAGCCACCACCCGCACCGATAAATACAAATTGGGAGATTACCTTTCGGCTTTCGCCCGTGCTCATATTTTTCACTTTCAGCGTCCAGCTTAAATCCTTGTTTTGATCCAACGTACGGATTTCGTGTCCAAACTGCAAATCTACGCCTTCCATTTTATTCAGCTGGCTAAACATGATTTTGGTTAGCGCACCAAAATTGACATCCGTACCAAGTTCCATCCGCGTAGCAGATACTTTTTCATTCGGATCGCGACCTTCCATCACCAGCGGCATCCATTCGGCAAGCTGTTTTTTATCATCGGAATAAGTCATTTCCTTAAACAGATGATTTTTGGTGAGCGCTTCGAACCGTTTCCGCAGATATTCCACATTTTTATCGCCCCAAACAAAACTCATATGAGGAATGCTTTTGATGAAACTTGGCGGGTCAGACAAAAAATTTTGTGCTACCAAAAAGCTCCAAAACTGCTTGGATTCTTCAAAAGATTCGGCAATTTTAACCGCTTTATAAGTTTCAATTGAACCATCGGGCAGTTCGGGCGTATAGTTTAGCTCACAAAAAGCAGAATGGCCTGTTCCAGCGTTGTTCCAGGCATCAGAACTTTCTGCTGCTGCACCGTCCAGCCGCTCAAAAATCTGTATTTTCAAATTTGGTTCCAGTTCTTTCAGCATTACGCCAAGCGTAGCACTCATAATACCGGCACCAATTAAAATTACGTCCGTATTTTCAGAAGTATTTCCAGGTTTATTCATCGTAGTTGTTGAAGACATCAAAGATACATTCAAAATTTAAAAGCCAGAGTTTGAAAGATAGCCTAATTGAATTTGATATGCAAATGACAAGTTTTATTTGTTTCTTTTTTCAAAAAACCTAACAAAATTTAAGTTGGTTTGATTGAAGGTTATCAGTCTATCTAAAACGCTTCTTTTATGCACTTAAAGAAAGAGTGCTAAAAGAAGTATTAAACTGATTTTTCTTAAACTTAGCTTGTTATTAGTGTAACACGTGATAAATAAACGAATGCGAACTGCTGATTATCTTCTTCCAGTTTTATTATCCGCAGGCGTTTTCCTCAGCGTAAAAGCAAAAAAACTCACTTTACCTGCTGCGTTAACTGCTGCATTGCTGGGCGTTTGCTTATATATTGGTGCCGGTTATTATGGAATTTCAATGGCAGCCGTCTTGTTTTTTTTATCAGCTTTGGCTACTGCCAATAAAATGGCTGTAAAAGAAGCATTGAATGTGGCAGAAAAAAACAAAGGCCAGCGCACAACTGTACAAGTTTTGGCCAATGTGGGTACAGCCGGACTAATGGGTTTGTTATGCTTCTTTTATCCAGCAAAAGTTGATTTATTCAGGTTGATGATGGCTGCAAGTTTAGCTTCTGCTGCTGCAGATACAATCTCATCAGAAATGGGAACAGTTTCCGGCAAACGATTTTACAATATCATCACTTTTAGAAAAGATCAGCAGGGTTTAGATGGCGTAATCAGTTTGGAAGGAACATTATTTGGTTTGGCTGCAAGCATCATCATTGCTGTTGTTTATGTTTTTAGTTTCGGCTGGAAAACTGATTTTTGGCGAATCATTTTAGCCGGAACAATAGGAAACCTGGCAGATTCTGTTTTAGGTGCTACTTTAGAGCGAAAACATTATCTGGGAAACAATGCCATTAACTTTTTAAATACGCTTATTGCTGCTGTTACAGCAATGCTATTGTATCTTATATAGAATATCTCTCAAAAATTACATACTATTTTTATGCCGATAAAAACAGCATGCAAAAAAGCTGCTTGGTAAAATAGCTTTTTTATTGATTCAGAAAAAGCACAATTAAAACAATTGCTCTATAATTTGATCTGCTGATAATCCTTCTGCTTCTGCACGATAATTACGCACAATGCGATGTCTAAGAATTGGTTTGGCAACGGCCTGAACATCTTCTATATCCGGCGAATATTTTCCGGAAATTACAGCATGGCATTTCGCTCCTAAAACCAAAAACTGAGAAGCTCTTGGTCCTGCGCCCCAACTTAACAACTGGTTTACTTTTGGCGTAGCCAATTCGGTATTTGGTCGGGTTTTAGAAGCCAGTTTTACAGCATATTCTAAAACATGATCTGTAATTGGAATGTTCCTCACCAATTGCTGATAGTAACGTATTTGCTCTGCATTAAGCAGTTTGTTAACTTTATTAGTTGTAGTGCCGGTAGTGTTTTTAACGATGTTTAACTCTTCCTGCCAAGCTGGATAGTTTAAAGAAATGTTAAACATAAAACGGTCTAACTGTGCTTCTGGCAAAGGATAAGTTCCTTCCTGTTCAATCGGGTTTTGAGTAGCCAGTACAAAAAATGGCTTATCCAGTTGATGAGTCACACCGGCAGCAGTAACCGCTTTTTCCTGCATAGCTTCTAGCAAAGCGGCCTGTGTTTTTGGTGGCGTACGGTTAATTTCATCAGCCAGAATAATATTAGAAAAAACCGGTCCTTTAATAAATTTAAAATTCCGGTCTTCTCCTAAAATCTCTGAACCGATGATATCAGAAGGCATTAAATCGGGCGTAAACTGGATGCGGTTAAAGCTCAGGTCAAGCACTTGCGCAACCGTTTGTACCAATAAAGTTTTGGCCAAACCCGGCACGCCAACCAGCAAACAATGTCCGTTGCTAAAAATGGCGATTAATACCGCTTTAACGACTTCGTCCTGACCAACAATTATTTTACCAATTTCTGCTTTAACCTCGCGATAAGCTGCGTGCAATGCATCCGCAGCTTCCACTTCTGATGAATGTTGTATCATTACTTTGCCTGAGCTGTTGTGGTAACTACCCAGGATTTAAGCTGATCGCAGGTTTGGTATTCTGGATCAATGTTGATATAAGTTTCTTTACGGCGTTTTTCAAACCACTCGCTAACCGTTTTGCTAGTCTTACTTTCTGATGCAGCATCTCTCAGCTTAGGAAAATCTTGCGCTAAATTTGCTTTATGCGCATCAGTTTTAGATTTCAGATACAAAATCTTGTAACTTTTTTTATTATTTTGTCCTGTAAACAAAGCTGGTGCGGCAGTCGTTCCAACTTTCATAGTATCTACCAACAAAGCAACTTGAGGGTCTAATTTATCAGTAGGAATGAATGTAGAACGGGTTTGTACTTCTTCTGCATTCAGCATCATTCCACCGTTATATTTGGTTTCGTTATCATCAGAAAAAGCAGAAGCAGCAGAAGAAAAATCAACTTTCATCTTATTCATCACATTATAAATACTGTCTGCTTTAGTTTTCGCTCTGTCCAAACTGGCTTGTGTTATTTCCGGTACAATTAAAATATGCCTTACGTGCACTTGCTCGCCTCTGCGTTCAATAACTTGTAAAAAATGGAAACCAAAATCAGTTTCAAAAACTGGTGATATTTCTCCTGCCTTCAATTTAAAAGCCATAGCCGCAAACTCTTTAACAAACGTAGAACGATCTGCAAATCCTAAATCGCCACCAGCAGGCGCTGATCCCGGATCTTGAGAATACAAAGTAGCCAGTGTGCCAAAATCTTCTCCTTTTTTTATACGGTCACGTAAACTCTCAGCTTTATCGCGATAAAGCTGCTTTTCTTCTTTTGTTAGTTTGGGATTAAAAACAATTTGTGCAATTTCTACCTCTTTGTTGATGGATGGCAAACTATCTTTTGGAATACCATTAAAATAGTTTTTTACATCCTGCGGTGTTACGCTTATTTTTTCCGTAATTTTTTGCTGCATTCTTTGTGCTGTTAGCTGTTCACGTATGTCCGGACGAAGTTCATCTTTATACTGAATAGTCGATTTTCCCAAAAACTCTTCCAGTTTTTCTTGTCCGCCAGCACGCTGCACAAAATAGCGCATTCGTTTATCAACTTCATTGTCCAGCTCGTCCTCCTTAATAATCACACTATCAATAATAGCTTGCTGTGCCAGTAATTTTTGGGTAAGCAATTGCTGCAAAACATTGCATTTTACGGCCTGGTTAGGCTGGTTCCCTTGCACCAAATAATTATCATATTCTCTTTCAATATCAGAATTTAAAATAATACTGTTTCCAACAACTGCAGCAACTTTATCTAATGATTTTTTCTGACCCGAAGCTGCAACAACACTCATCGCAAAACACAGGATCAAAACTGTAAATTTTCTCATATAAAACCTTCTTCTGTTAATTACACGTGCTGTTTTTACCGTGTATAATTTGTTAAATTTCGCAAAAATTTTTCATCTCTCCGCACAAAACCTTATTCGGCACAAGTTAATTGCAATATTCCTGAATTTATGTTGAAGCCAGAAACAGTTTAACTATTTTTAACCAAAATTACGCTATGATAGCAGAACAAGCCACAGCGCTTCGGATTTTAATGAATGATGACCTTTATTTAACAACGGAAGATCTACAGAAAGAAACCGTATTTATTCCTATAACTTTATCAGAACCTGAGCCGAACATTTTAATAGAAGAACCAATAGTTCCCGAATTCAAATACATTGGAAAAAACCTGAAAAACTTTTTGATTTTGACTAATGAAACCATTCTGGAAAATCATTTAAAAGCATTAGAAAACACGCTTTTACGTAAGCAGATGAGTTTGGAAGATGTAGCTATTGTTGATTATGCTGCTTACAACGCTTTTAGTTTTGAGCAGATCAATGCTTCTTTTATGGCACAAAAAATTGTATGTTTTGGGTTGAAGCCGGAAGTGCTGGATTTACCGGAAGCTACTGTTAATCACATCAATACTTATCCAAATTACCAGATTTTATACACTTTTAGTTTTAGCGAAATGCTGGGCGACAAAGAAAAAACCAAAGCTTTCTGGGAACCAATGAAAATTTTATAATGATCAAAGAACTTGTTTTTGCGACCAATAACGCACACAAAATTGAAGAAGTAGCACACGCTATCAGCAATCAGTTTAAAATTTTAAGCTTGAAAGATATTTTATTTGAGGATGATATTGCAGAAACCGGAACTACTTTTAAAGAAAACGCATCAATCAAAACGCAGCATATTTATCAAAAATTCAACGTTAATTGTTTTGGTGATGACAGCGGTTTGGAAATTGATGCTTTATACGGAGAACCTGGCGTTTACTCTGCCCGTTATGCAGGAAAACATGGTAACCACGAAGCCAACATAGCTCGTGTTTTAGATCAGTTGCAAAATGTAAATAACCGAAAAGCTCAGTTTAAAACAGTAATTTCTTTGATTTGGGAAGGACAGGAATTTTGGTTTGAAGGCATTGTTCCCGGTACAATTCGAACAGAGCTTTCCGGCACTAAAGGTTTTGGTTATGATCCAATTTTTCAACCCGATGGCTTTGGAGTTACTTTTGCAGAAATGTCTTTACAGGAAAAAAACAGTATTAGCCACCGCGGAATAGCAATGACTCAACTGGTTGATTTTTTGAATAAAATTTAACAGTAATGCTTCTTTTACAGCATAAAAAAAGCTGCTTCCGAAAATTCGGAAGCAGCTTTTTATTTATTTGAAATTGATATTATTTTACTTCTTCAAAATCAACATCAGTTACAGAATCAGCTTCTTTACCTGTTGGTTGGTTTGCATCAGCAGTTGGTCCGCCTTGTGCACCACCATCTTGTGTAGCTTTATACATTTCTTCTGATGCTGCATTCCAAGCGTTGTTCAACTCAGTTTGCGCAGTGTCCATGTCAGCCGTATTTTTAGCAGCATAAGCTTCTTTCAATTTTGCTAAACCAGCCTCAATCGGAGCTTTTTTATCAGCAGAAATTTTATCACCGTACTCTTTTAATTGTTTTTCTGTTGAGAAAATCAAAGCATCAGCTGCATTTAGTTTTTCAACTTCCTCTTTAGCTGTTTTATCAGCTTCTGCATTTGCTTCAGCTTCATCTTTCATTCTCTTAATATCAGCGTCTGTTAAACCGGAAGAAGCTTCAATACGAATTTTTTGCTCTTTACCTGTGGCTTTATCTTTTGCAGATACATTTAAAATACCATTTGCATCGATATCAAAAGTAACTTCAACTTGTGGGATACCACGAGGTGCAGATGGGATTCCATCTAAGTGGAAACGGCCAATTGTACGATTTTGAGCTGCCATTGGGCGCTCTCCCTGTAAAATATGAATTTCTACGGAAGGCTGATTATCAGAAGCAGTAGAAAAGGTTTCTGATTTTTTAGATGGAATAGTTGTATTTGATTCGATTAATTTCGTCATCACACCACCCATTGTTTCGATACCTAAAGAAAGCGGCGTAACATCTAATAACAATACATCTTTAACTTCTCCGGTTAAAACACCACCTTGAATAGCGGCACCAATAGCTACAACTTCATCTGGATTTACTCCTTTTGAAGGTGCTTTTCCAAAGAATTTTTCAACAGCTTCCTGAATGGCAGGAATACGGGTTGAACCACCCACTAAAATAACTTCGTCAATATCAGAAGTACTGTAACCAGCATTTTTTAAGGCAGTACGGCAAGGTTCAATTGTTCTCTTGATCAAGCTGTCAGCTAATTGCTCAAACTTTGCACGTGATAAACTTTTTACTAAGTGCTTAGGCATACCATCAGCAGCAGTGATATAAGGTAAATTGATTTCAGTCTGCATAGAGCTTGATAATTCAACCTTAGCTTTTTCAGCAGCTTCCTTTAGGCGTTGTAAAGCCATTGGATCTTTACGCAAATCAATTGCTTCATCACTTTTGAATTCGTCTGCCAACCAGTCAATAATAACTTGGTCAAAATCATCTCCACCTAAGTGTGTATCACCATCAGTTGATTTAACTTCAAAAACGCCATCACCTAACTCTAATACAGAAACGTCATGTGTACCACCGCCACAATCAAAAACAGCGATTTTCATGTCTTTGTGTGCTTTATCTAAGCCATAAGCTAAAGCTGCTGCAGTTGGTTCATTAATAATACGGCGTACTTTTAAGCCTGCAATTTCACCAGCTTCTTTAGTTGCTTGGCGTTGTGCATCGTTAAAATATGCCGGAACTGTAATAACTGCTTCTGTTACTTCAGTTCCTAAAAAATCTTCAGCTGTTTTTTTCATTTTCTGAAGAACCATTGCTGAAATTTCCTGTGGTGTGTAATTGCGGTCATTGATCGCAATTCTTGGCGTATTGCCATCACCTTTAACTACTTTATAAGGAACACGATCAATCTCTTTAGTAACTTCATTAAACTGATTTCCCATAAATCTTTTAATAGAGGAAATAGTTTTTGTTGGATTAGTAATTGCCTGACGTTTTGCAGGATCTCCAACTTTACGTTCGCCGTTGTCTATAAATGCTACAACAGAAGGAGTTGTGCGTTTACCTTCGCTATTTGCAATAACAACTGGTTCGTTTCCTTCCATTACTGACACGCAGGAGTTTGTAGTTCCTAAGTCAATTCCAATAATTTTAGCCATATAATTGATTTTACTTTAAATTCTGATTGAACAATATAGTTTTCATTTAACAAGCGATGTGCCAACCAATAGAAATATTACAATTAAGTATTTGCTGACAGGTTTTTGTTTACTTTGAGCAAATAAATGTAAATTCAAAAATGACAGATTGTCAGATTTCATTGAAAAAACTATAACTATTGGTTCTTTTGTTTTAATTTTTGGTCGATAAAAGAAGCATCAACTAAATTTTATATCCATAAAAAAAGCTCTGATTTAATCAGAGCTTTCTTAACAGAACATTGAAAATATTTATAATTCTTCTTTGGGAGCTAACGGCTCTCCTTCTGATGCAGGATCAGCGATTGGAGTTGCAGGAGCATTTTGATCTAATGGAGAATCAATTCCGCCTTCTACAGAATTAACATTACCATCAGCTTTGTTACCACGACCAGAACCACGACGACGAGTTGATTTCTTCTCGGCAGCAACATCACCTTTAGTGTAAATAGTGTTAAAATCAACCAATTCGATAATTGCCATTTCAGCATTATCACCTAACCGATTTTCTAACTTTACAATCCGAGTGTAGCCGCCAGGACGGGTAGCAATCTTTTCAGCAACTTCACGAAATAATATTGTAAGTGTTTCTTTATCTTTTAAGTAACTAAAAACAGTACGACGGGAATGCGTAGTATCATTTTTAGATTTGGTTAATAAAGGTTCAACATAAATACGCAGAGCTTTTGCCTTTGCTAATGTTGTTGTAATGCGCTTGTGTTGAATAAGTGAAGAAGCCATATTTGCAAGCATTGCTTTGCGATGGCTATCTGTACGACTTAAATGATTTACTTTCTTTCCGTGTCTCATAATTTATTTGTTGTGCACGTGCATACCGTTGAGCATTTTAGATTTCGAGCTCTTGGAATTATGCCAATGGATATTTAATCCGTTCCTTGTGGGAATCAGAAGTATTACTCTTCGTCTAATTTATATTTTGAAAGATTCATTCCAAAAGAGAGTCCCTTTGATTTAACTAAATCCTGAATTTCTGTTAAGGATTTCTTACCAAAATTTCTGAATTTTAACATATCAGCCACATCGTAAGATACCAATTCCGCCAAAGTGCGAATATCAGCTGCTTTTAAACAATTTAATGCTCTAACAGAAAGATCTAAATCAACCAATTCAGTCTTTAAAATTTTGCGCATGTGCAAAATTTCTTCATCAACTTCTTTTGTCTCTTCTTTTGTTTGTGCTTCTAACATCATGTTCTCATCAGAGAACAACATGAAATGTTGAATCAAAATTTTTGCAGCTTCTTTTAAAGCATCCTCTGGATGGATAGAACCATCTGTTGCTATATCTAAAACTAACTTTTCATAATCTGTTTTTTGCTCAACACGATAGTTCTCAATAACGTATTTTACATTTTTTATTGGTGTGAAAATGGAATCAATAGCAATAACGCCTACAACAGCATCTGCATTTTTATTTTCTTCACTCGGTACATAACCTCTTCCTTTTGCAACTGTAAATTCAATTTCTAATGTTACTGATGAATCCATGTTACAAATAACCATTTCAGGATTTAAAACAGTAAAGTTGTTAGAAAACTTAGTGATATCACCGGCCTTAAAACTATCTTGCCCATTTACTATTACAAATACCTTTTCAGAATCACCTGAGTCACCAGTCTTTTTAAAACGAACTTGTTTTAGATTAAGAATAATTTCTGTAACATCTTCAACTACTCCTTTCATCGTAGAGAATTCGTGAGTAACTCCAGAAAAACGAACAGATGTGATTGCATAACCTTCTAACGAAGACAGCAAGATACGACGTAAAGCATTACCGATAGTGATGCCAAAACCTGGTTCTAAAGGACGAAATTCAAACGTACCGTCAGAATCATTTGATTTCTGCATGATAACCTTATCAGGCTTTTGAAATGCTAATATTGCCATTATATACTAATAGTTATGTTAATGTGATTAAAATTGAAAATGTAAAAACCGGCTGATTGCCGGTTATGTACATTTTAATATTATTATTTTGAGTACAATTCGACGATTAGATTTTCCTTAATATTTTCAGGAATTTCATCGCGGTTAGGGTAATTTAAAAATTTACCAGAAAGATTATTCGCGTCCCACTCTAACCAACTACACTTATTAATTCTTCTCCCAGAAACTGTATTAGTAATGGCCTCAATTGATTTTGATTTTTCACGAACCGCAATAACATCACCAGCTCTCAAAGAATAAGAAGGAATATTAACCAATTCGTTGTTTACAGTGATGTGTTTATGACTTACTAATTGCCGTGCGGCAGAACGCGTTGGAGCAATTCCTAAACGATAAACAGCATTATCTAATCTCGCTTCTAATAATTTTAAAAGTGTCTCGCCAGTAATGCCTTCTTTTGAAGAAGCTTTATGAAACAGGTTTTCAAATTGTTTTTCTAATACACCATAAGTATATTTCACTTTTTGTTTCTCCATCAACTGGACTGCATATTCAGATTGTTTTCCTCTTCTTTTAGAGGTTCCATGCATACCAGGAGGATAATTTTTCTTTTCTAATGCTTTGTCAGGACCAAAAATAGGTTCTCTGAATCTACGCGCAATTTTGGACTTAGGTCCTGTATATCTAGCCATTTTTTTATTTTTAAAGTATTAGTACTTAGAATAGTACCAAATCTTAGCTTTAAAACTGATATTAATTAAACTCTTCTTCTTTTGGATGGACGACATCCATTGTGCGGCATTGGAGTAATATCCTTTATAGTTGTTACCTCAATACCAGAAGTTTGTAAGGTACGAATTGCTGATTCACGACCAGCACCAGGACCTTTAACAAAAACTTCTACTTTACGCAGACCTAAATCATGGGCGGTTTTAGCACAATCAGATGCTGCTTGACCTGCTGCATACGGAGTATTTTTTTTAGAACCTTTAAAACCCATTTTACCTGCAGATGACCAGGAAATTGCTTGGCCATTATTGTTAGTTAACGTAACAATAATGTTGTTGAAAGTAGCATTGATATGAGCCTGACCTACAGATTCAACAACAACAATACGTTTTTTGGTAACTTTTTTAGTCTTAGCCATTATATTGATTGATAATTAACAGCTTATATATTTTAAACTAATAAAAGCTGTTAACAATTATTTATTACTTAGTAACTTTTTTCTTGTTAGCTACAGTTTTACGTTTTCCTTTACGGGTACGTGAATTGTTCTTAGTACGCTGACCTCTTAAAGGTAAACCTTTACGATGACGGGTTCCTCTGTAACAACCAATATCCATTAAACGCTTAATATTTAATTGAATTTCTGATCGTAATGAACCTTCTACTTTAATTTGATCATTGATTATACCACGAATAGCAGTTAATTGCTCATCATTCCAATCCTGAACTTTTGTATTAAAGTCGATCCCAGCTTGTGTTAAGATATTTTGTGCTGTAGACCTCCCTACTCCGAAAATATAAGTTAAACCAATTTCGCCTCTTTTATTCCTTGGTAAATCAATACCTGCAATCCTAGCCATAATTTTTAATATAAGTTGCTTTACAATAAGGATGAATATAAAAAACATCCACTTTAAAACATGTTTTATCCTTGACGTTGTTTATATTTAGGATTCTTTTTGTTAATAACATAAAGCTTTCCTTTACGACGAATTATTTTGCAATCCGCACTACGTTTTTTAATAGATGCTCTAACTTTCATCTTATTTTATTTGTATCTGTAAGTAATTCTACCTTTTGTTAAATCGTAAGGACTCATTTCTAACTTTACTCTGTCTCCAGGTAAAATTTTGATATAATGCATACGCATTTTACCTGAAATGTGAGCTATAATTTCATGACCGTTTTCCAATTCTACTCGAAACATAGCATTAGATAAGGCTTCTTTTATTATACCGTCTTGTTCAATTGAGGCTTGTTTAGCCATATTTTATTGATTTCTACTCCGTTATCTATTTTTAAAGCGGGATGCAAAATTAGCAAATATTTATGAATTATTTTTTTTTTCTTCTAAAACTTTTTCGATGTATTCAAATGAAGTTAAAATATCTGGTTTGCCTTTTTTTATAGCAACCGTATGCTCATAATGAGCTGATGCCTTTCCATCAGAGGTAGAAACAGTCCAACCATCATCCCAAAACCTAACACCTGCCCGACCTGCATTAATCATAGGTTCTATAGCGATAACCATACCTTCTTCCAATTTTATTCCTGAACCTTTTTTACCATAATTTGGTACCTCAGGCTTTTCATGCAATTTTGTTCCAACACCGTGTCCTACAAGTTCTTTTACCACACCAAATTTAAATTTTTCTGCGTACTCCTGAACAGCAAAACCCACATCACCTACCCTCATACCGGAAACTGCTTTTTCAACTCCCATTTTTAAGCATTCTTTGGTAACTTTCATCAACAATTTGATGTCTTCACTAACTTCCCCTACTGGAAAAGTATAAGCAGAATCACCATAAAATTTGTTCATTACTACACCACAATCCACAGAAATTATATCTCCAGAAACTAATTCGTAGTTTCCCGGGAAGCCGTGCACTACTTGGTTATTCAAAGAGATACACAATGAATATGGAAAGCCACTATAGTTTAAGAATGCAGGTATTCCGCCGTTATCTCTGATATATGCCTCTGCAACATCATTAAGAGTGATAGTTTTAATCCCAGGTTCAATTAGTTTGGCAATTTCAGCTAATGTCTTAGACACTAACTGAGAACTTTGGCGAATCAATTCGATTTCTTCTAAGGATCTATAATTAATCTTTGACATCTTCTAAATTAACAAGATCATCAAATAGCTGGTGGTGTAGTTCCGGCAGCAATAGGAATAGCAGTACGCCCTTTAATACGCCCTGTTTTCATTAAACCATCATAATGACGCATCAACAAATGGCTTTCAATCTGTTGTAAAGTATCCAGAACAACTCCTACTAAAATAATTAAAGATGTACCCCCAAAGAATCTTGAGAACTGACTGTTTACACCTAATTTTGAAGCAATTGCAGGAATGATTGCTACAATAGCAAGAAATATTGAGCCAGGCAATGTAATTCGAGAAATAACGGCATCAATATATTCAGCAGTTGTATTCCCTGGTTTTACACCTGGAATAAATCCTTGATTTTTTTTCATATCATCTGCCATTTGATTAGGATTAACCGTAATAGCAGTATAAAAATACGTAAACAGAATAATTAAAATAGCAAAAATTAAATTATGTGTAAAAGAAGTATAATCCGATACAGCCATTAAAAAACCGTTTGAAGCCGCGTTAGGAAAAAACGATGCTACCGTTGCTGGAATAAACATTAAAGCTTGAGCAAATATAATTGGCATAACACCTGCAGCAGTCACTTTTAATGGAATGTATTGACGAACACCACCATATTGTTTATTTCCAACAATTCTTTTTGCATATTGAACAGCAATTTTCCTTGTTCCTTGAACGATTAGGATAGTAAACATAACTACAGCAACTAAAGCAACAATTTCAATTAAAAAGGCAATCGGGCCACCATTACCACTAATTCGTGATGTAAATTCCGAGAAAATGCCAAACGGAAGTTGAGCAATAATACCGACCATAATAATTAAAGAAATACCATTTCCAATGCCTTTGTCAGTAATCTTTTCTCCTAACCACATAATGAACAAAGTTCCTGCAGTTAAAACGAAAATTGATGAAATAGTAAATAATGGTTCAGAAAATAATTTTGCTTCAGTTGGAATCTGTGATTTAACATAACCAATTGCTTGCAAAGCAGTAATAAATATTGTTAAATAACGCGTCCATTGATTGATTTTGTTACGCCCGCTTTCTCCTTCTTTTTGGAGCTTTTGAAAATATGGTATCGCTATCCCTAATAATTGCATAACAATAGAAGCAGAAATATAAGGCATAACTCCTAAGGCAAAAATAGAGGATCTAGAAAAAGAACCTCCTGCAAACATATTTAATAACCCCAAGATTCCTTCTTGAGCTTTTTGGGAATCCATTGCATTAGCATCAACTCCTGGGATTGCAATAAAGGAACCTATGCGATAAATTAATAAGAATAAGAGCGTGTTTATAATACGCACTCTTAAATCATCAATTTTCCAGATGTTTGATAAAGTATTAAAGAATTTCTTCATTGAAAACTTATAACTTAACGGTCAATCCGCCTACTGCTTCTATCGCTTTTTTTGCAGTTTCTGTAAATGCATGTGCTTTTACTTCTAACTTAGCACTTAATTCTCCACGTCCAAGAATCTTTATTAAATCGTTTCTTGAAACAAGTCCATGTAATTTTAAGGCTTCAAAATCTATTACAGAAAGGGTATATTTTTCTACCAATCCTTGTAATACATCTAAATTGATTCCTACATACTCTTTACGATTAGGATTTTTAAATCCTACTTTCGGTATACGGCGTTGCAAAGGCATTTGACCTCCTTCAAAACCTACTTTCGTTGATGTACCTGAACGTGATCCCGCACCTTTATGACCACGTGTAGATGTTCCACCACGGCCAGACCCCGTTCCTCTACCTATCCTTTTACGGTTTTTTGTAGAGCCATATGCTGGTTTTAAATTACTTAAATTCATAATATTAAATATTTTCTACTGCTACTAAATGATTTACGCTACGAACCATACCAACAATAGAATCAGTTGCTTCTACTTCAACACTCTGGCTAATTTTTCTTAACCCTAATGCCTTCATAGTTAATTTCTGACGCTCACTTCTGTCAATAACGCTTTTAATTTGTGTAATTTTAATCTTAGCCATTCTATCAACCATTAAAAACTTTACCTAATTCAATTCCTCGTTGTTGTGCTACAGTATAAGCATCACGCAATTGTGATAAAGCCGAAACTGTAGCTTTTACCACATTATGTGGGTTAGATGACCCTTTTGATTTTGCTAAAACGTTATGAATACCTGCTGATTCTAATACAGCACGCATTGCACCACCAGCAATTACGCCAGTACCAATTGCGGCAGGTTTAATAAAAATAAAACCTCCTGAAAATTTGCCTATTTGCTCATGTGGAATGGTACTATTAATTATAGGAACTTTAACTAAATTCTTTTTAGCATCATCAATTCCTTTAGCTATTGCTTCAGTTACTTCTTTTGCTTTACCTAAGCCATACCCCACAATCCCATTTTCATCTCCAACTACAACTATAGCTGAAAAACTAAATGTACGACCACCTTTAGTAACTTTAGCAACACGTTGTATACTAACCAAACGATCTTTTAATTCAATCTCACTTGATTTAACTCTTTTTATATTGATAGTTGACATTTTGCTAATTGAATTAAAAAATTAAACCACCTTCACGTGCACCTTCTGCAAGAGATTTGATACGTCCGTGATACAAATACCCATTACGATCAAACACTACTTCTTTTATACCAGCGGCAATTGCTTTTTCTGCTACCAACTTCCCTACTGCCACGGATTGATTCGATTTTGATCCTTCTGCAGTAAACTCCTTTGATAAAGAAGAGGCAGAAACTATCGTTTTTCCAGATAGGTCATCAATAACCTGTGCATATATACCCTTGTTACTTCTGAAAACAGATAAACGAGGGCGTTCCGAAGAGCCGGATAAATGTTTCCTGATCCCTTTTTTAATTCTATCTCTTCTTGATAATTTACCTAACATAAAAGTTATTTTTTAGATGCAGATTTACCTGCTTTTCTTCTTAATTGCTCACCAACAAACTTAATACCCTTACCTTTATATGGTTCTGGTGCTCTTAATGAACGAATTTTTGCTGCAACCTGACCTAATAACTGTTTATCTATGGATTCCAATATAATTGTCGGGTTCTTACCTTTTTCAGCAGTTGTGGTAACTTTAATTTCCTTAGGTAGCTCAAATACATAATGGTGAGAAAAACCCAATACTAAGTCTAATGTGTTACCAGTATTAGTTGCTCTATATCCAACACCCACTAGTTCCTGTTCTGATTTATAGCCTTCTGTTACACCAGTAACCATGTTATTTACTAATGAACGGTATAATCCGTGTAAAGCTTTATGACGTTTTTGCTCAGAAGGACGTTTAACAACAATTTGCCCTTCTTCCTGCTCAATAATGATATCAGTATCTACTTGTTGAGTCAAAGACCCTTTAGGTCCTTTTATTGTAACTAAATTATTTTCTGATACAGAAATTGTCACATTACCAGGTAAAGTAACAGGTGCTTTTCCTATTCTAGACATTATTACTTCCTCCAATTAATAAACGTAACATAAAACCTCACCGCCAATATTATTTTTTTTAGCTTCCTTATCAGTCATTACACCTTTAGAAGTAGATAATATGGCAATACCTAAACCGTTCAACACACGAGGCATATTTTCAACACCTGCATACCTTCTCAACCCTGGTCTGCTGATGCGTGATAAGTCACGAATGGCCGAGATTTTAGTAACAGGATTATACTTCAAAGCTACTTTAATAATACCTTGGTGCAGCGTGTCTTCAAATTTGTAATTAGCAATATAACCTTTAGCAAAAAGTACTTTGGTAATTTCTTTTTTGATATTTGAAGCCGGTATTTCGACAATACGATGATTTGCCTTTATTGCATTTCTTACTCTTGTAAGATAATCAGCAATTGGATCTGTATTCATTTTGTTATTTTAATTATGATAGTGGTATCTATCAGGATTTTCCTGATGACCTGATATCAATGTAATTTTTATGCCATAAAAGAAGCATTTAAAGTAACTGGTACAACTAGAAATAATCTACCAACTTGCTTTTTTAACCCCTGGAATTTTACCAGCC
Source organism: Janthinobacterium lividum (assembly GCA_050955045.1). Lineage (GTDB taxonomy): Bacteria > Bacteroidota > Bacteroidia > Sphingobacteriales > Sphingobacteriaceae > Mucilaginibacter_A. The sequence goes on from JBPBQV010000002.1 coordinate 153,135, forward strand.
AGTGCCATTTCTCGGAATGTTACTCTTGAAATGCCAAATTGACGCATATAACCTCTGGGACGACCTGTCAGTTTGCAACGGTTGTGTTGACGAACTGGAGAAGCATTTTTGGGTAACTTATCTAAAGCAATATAATCACCAGCAGCTTTTAGTTCTGCTCTTTTTTCAGCATATTTAGCAACAGCTTTTGCGCGTTTTACATCACGCGCTTTTACACCCTCTTTAGCCATTATTGTTGTAAATTATTGTTTTGATTTTTAAAAGGCACTCCAAATGATTTTAGAAGTTCTAACGCCTCTAGATCATTTTTTGCAGAAGTAACAAAAGTAATATCCATACCCATAATTTTGTTAATCTTGTCGATATTTATCTCAGGGAAAATAATCTGTTCTGTTATACCTAAAGTATAATTTCCTTTCCCGTCAAAACCTTTATCATTAATTCCTTTGAAATCTCTGATACGGGGTAAAGCTACAGAAATTAAACGGTCCAAAAACTCATACATATGGTTATCACGCAAAGTAACGCGTACACCAACTGGCATACCTTTACGTAATTTGAAATTTGAAATATCTTTCTTTGATTTAGAAGCAACCGCCTGCTGACCAGTTATGGTAGTCATTTCTGTAATTGCAGTTTCAATCAATTTCTTATCAGTTGTAGCAGCACCAACACCTTGGTTGATAGCAATTTTCTCCAACTTAGGAACTTGCATCACGCTTTTGTACTGAAACTTATCTTTCAGTGCATTACGGATATCTTTTTTATATTGTGATTTTAATCTTGGTATGTAAGCCATTATTTAATTTCCTCTCCAGATTTTTTAGATACTCTTACAAACTTACCATTCTCATTTTTTATCTTTCCAATACGGGTAGTGTTACCTGTTTTTGGATCAATAAAAGCAAGATTAGAAATATGGATAGGAGCTTCTTTTTTAATTATTCCTCCGTTAGGATTTTCAGCATTGGGCTTTGTATGTTTGGTAACCATATGAGCACCCTCAACTAAAGCTCTGTTTTCACTCAAAATAACTTCGATAATTTTACCTTGTGATCCTTTTGAATCTCCTGCTATTACTTTTACCAGATCACCCTTGCGGAGTTTAAATTTAATCTGGGAATTATTTCTCTTTTCCATGTTATAATACTTCTGGTGCTAATGATACAATCTTCATAAATTGTTTTTCCCGAAGTTCTCTAGCAACCGGGCCAAAAATACGAGTACCGCGCGGTTCATCCTGATTATTCAATAGAACAGCAGCATTATCATCGAAACGAATATAAGAACCATCTTTCCTTCTAACTTCTTTGCTAGTTCTAACTACTACTGCTTTAGAAACTGTTCCCTTTTTAACGTTTCCAGAAGGTAAAGCACTTTTGACAGTTACAACAATTTTATCGCCTAAAGAAGCGTACCTCTTGCCAGTACCGCCAAGTACACGAATTACGAGTACTTCTTTGGCTCCGCTGTTATCAGCTACATTTAATCTTGATTCTTGCTGTACCATTACTTAGCTTTTTCTATAATCTGAACCAGTCTCCAATTTTTGTTCTTACTAAGAGGACGAGTTTCCATTATAGTAACTGTGTCTCCAATACCACAAGTGTTAGCTTCGTCATGAGCCATGAACTTGGCTGTCTTCTTTACAAATTTACCGTAAATAGGATGCTTTACCTTACGCTCAACTGAAACTACAATAGATTTATCCATTTTATTAGATACAACTAGTCCAGTTCGTGTTTTTCTTAAATTTCTTTCCATTTTAATTTTAATAATTAAATTGTTTCAGAAGCCGAAGCCGTCTTGCGTTTGGTAATTTCAGTATTTATGCGAGCTATATCTTTCTTGATCTTTGCAATACGGGAAGGATTTTCAATAGCAGAAATTGTGTGCGCAAATTTTAACTTGGTCAAACCAGATTTTTCTTCTGCTAATCTTGCAGCCAATTCATCAGTTGACAATTCTAAAATTTCTGAATTCTTCATTTTATTTTTTTTTCACTTGAAGAGCCTGTGCTTTCAGGATTCTGTTTTTTGATTAATTATTCTGCTTCTGTGTAATCTCTCCTTACCACAAACTTTGTTTGCACAGGTAATTTTTGTGCTGCAAGTCGCATAGCCTCTTTTGCAGTTTCTAAAGATACACCTTCAGCCTCAAAAATGATTCTACCTGGGTTAACAACAGCTACCCAATATTCAGGAGCACCTTTACCTTTACCCATACGCACTTCTGCAGGTTTTTTAGTAACTGGCTTATCAGGAAAAATTCTAATCCATACTTGTCCTTCACGTTTCATGAAACGGGTAACAGCGATACGGGCAGACTCTATTTGACGACTTGTTATCCAAGCAGGCTCCAAAGACTTGATTCCGAATGAACCGAATGAAAGCTCTGCACCACGGGTTGCGACACCTTTCATTCTGCCTTTTTGCATTTTTCTAAATTTCGTTCTTTTGGGCTGTAACATTATTTTAAACTTATATTATTGTACAAAACTTATTGCTTTGTTTAATTATCTTCTCTTCGCGCCTGGTGCACCATTCCCACCTCGAGGATTGGAATTATTACCTCCACCTCTTGGATTGCTATTGTTACCACCAATTCTCCTATCGCTATTGTTATTGTTTCTTCTATCACCAGCCCCACCTGCGTTTCTCCTATCGCCACCACGATCACCATATGCAGGAGTACCTTCAGCACGACCGCCCTTATTATTAACACCAGTATTGGCTCCAATATTCGGAGAAAGATCACGCTTTCCGTAAACCTCACCTTTGCAGATCCAAACTTTAACCCCTATTTTACCATAGGTTGTTAATGCCTCACCTAAAGCATAATCAATATCCGCACGAAAAGTATGTAATGGTATCCTTCCTTCCTTGTATTGCTCAGTGCGTGCCATTTCAGCACCACCTAAACGTCCAGAACACATGATTTTGATACCTTCTGCTCCCATTCGCATAGTAGAAGCGATAGTAGTTTTCATTGCTCTACGGAAAGAAATACGAGCCTCCAATTGTTTCGCTACACCTTCTGCTACTAATTGAGCATCAAGTTCAGGACGCTTAATTTCAAAGATATTGATTTGAATATCTTTCTTAGTCAGTTTTTTAAGCTCTTCTTTGATTTTATCAACTTCTTGACCTCCTTTACCAATCACAATGCCTGGCCGTGCTGTATGGATAGTAACTGTAATCCTCTTTAAAGTACGTTCAATTACTACTTTAGCTACTCCACCTTTTGCAATACGCACTGAAAGGTATTTACGAATTTTTTCGTCTTCTACTAATTTGTCGGAGTAATTATTGCCACCGAACCAGTTAGAATCCCATCCTCTGATGATTCCTAACCTGTTACCTATTGGATGTGCTTTTTGTCCCATTACAAATTAAATATTATCATTTTTAGAATGTACAATCAAGGTTACATGATTAGATCGTTTTCTGATTCTGTAACCTCTTCCCTGAGGAGCCGGACGCAATCTCTTCAATTGACGCCCCCCCCCAACAAAAATTTCCTTTACAAAAAGAGTACTGTCCTCAACACGTTTACCTTCGTTTTTTAACTCCCAGTTTTTAATAGCAGATAGCAAAAGTTTTTCAACTCTTATAGCTGCTTCTTTATTAGTATATTTTAAAATATATAAAGCTTTCTCTACATTTTCTCCCCGAATCAAGTCAACCACCAAACGCATTTTACGAGGTGAAGTAGGACAGTTTTGTAATTTAGCAGCAGAAGCTCCGTCTGTTTGAGCTTTTTCTTGCTCTTTACGCTGTCTAATCAGAACAGACTTTTTAATTTTTGTTGTTGCTTCCATTGCTAATTATTTTTTCTTTTCAGAGTGTCCTCTGAATGTACGTGTCGGAGAAAACTCTCCTAACTTATGTCCAACCATATTTTCTGTTACATAAACTGGTATGAATTTGTTACCGTTATGTACCGCAAACGTATGACCAACGAAATCCGGAGAAATCATAGAGCGGCGTGACCAAGTTTTTACTACTGATTTTTTATTTGAATCATTTAAAGTCACAACCTTTTTTTCCAGATTATGATCAATATATGGTCCTTTTTTAATTGAACGTGCCATTATTTTTTCTTTCTTTCGATGATGTAACGATCAGACGATTTCTTTTTATCACGAGTTTTAAAGCCTTTAGCTAATAACCCTTTTCTAGAACGTGGGTGACCTCCAGAGGCTCTTCCTTCACCACCACCCATAGGGTGATCTACTGGATTCATAGCAACACCACGAACCCTTGGACGACGGCCTAACCAACGTTTACGACCAGCTTTCCCTAAAACTTCATTTGCTTTTTCAGAATTTGAAACTGTACCAATTGTAGCTAAACATGTAGCTAAAATCATTCTTGTCTCTCCTGAAGGTAACTTGATAATAGCGTATTTGCCATCACGAGCTGACAATTGTGCATATGTTCCAGCTGATCTTGCTATGATTCCGCCTTGACCAGGGTTCAATTCAATATTATGAATAATAGAACCCAAAGGAATGCCTTTTAACGGTAAGGTATTTCCAACTTCTGGTGGAACTGCATCTCCTGAAAGAACAACTTGACCAACTTGAATACCTTCTGGTGCAAGCATATATCTTTTCTCACCATCAACATAATTCAGCAAAACAATACGTGCTGATCTGTTTGGATCATACTCGATAGTAGCAACAGTTGCTGGGATATCAAATTTATTACGTTTGAAATCAATTAATCTATATGACTTTTTATGTCCGCCACCAACATTTCTAATAGTCATTTTACCAGAGTGATTACGACCACCTGATCTTTTGTGAGAAACAACAAGTGTTTTTTCAGGAACATTAGTAGTAATATCCGAAAAATCGCCCCCAACTCTGAAACGGGTACCAGGCGTAACCGGTTTAAATCTTTTAACTGCCATTTTCTTAATTAGATATTATTACTGTAAAAATCAATAGTTTCACCATCTTTCAAAGTAATAATAGCTTTCTTATATTTAGAAGGTCTGCCAGAAACAGAACCTGCCTTAGTATTACGACTTTTCAATTTACCTGCATACCTCATTGTATTCACAGCTTCTACATTGACTCCATACATGGCTTCAACTGCTCCTTTTATCTGGATTTTATTAGCTTTTGGATCTACCTTAAAAGCGTAGCGATTTAATTTTTCTGTTAACAGAGTTACCTTTTCCGTAAGTAAGGGTTTCTTTAAAATTTCCATATTACTTAGCTAATGCTTCCTCCAAAGTTTTAACAGAACTAGCAGTTAACAAAAGCCTTCCGGCGTTAAGTATATCATATGTACTTAACTGATCGGCAGTAATTACTTTTGCTTTTTTGATATTTCTGCTGGATAAATAAATATTATTGTTTGCTGAAGGAAGAACTAATAAGGTCTTCTCGTCAGTAAAATTTAAACCAGCAACCAATTGAATATAGTTTTTGGTTTTGATAGAATCAAAATTGAAATCTTCTAACACAACAATGTGGTTATCTTTTGCTTTATATGATAAAGCAGATTTACGCGCTAAAGATTTTAACTTTTTATTCAGTTTAAAACTATAATCCCGAGGCTGAGGACCAAACACACGACCACCACCGTTAAACAAAGGAGATTTAATACTACCTGCACGGGCACCACCTGTTCCTTTTTGTTTATGCAATTTCCGTGTTGAACCAGAAATCTCATTACGTTGTTTAGACTTATGTGTTCCTTGACGTTGGTTAGCCAGATATTGTTTTACATCCAAATAAATCGCGTGATCATTAGGTTCAACGCCAAATATCGAATCAGGAAGCTGCACCCGGGCACCAGTTTCTTGTCCTGAAACATTTAATACAATTACTTCCATTATTTGTCGATAATTACAAATGAACCTTTAGCACCAGGTATAGAACCTTTTACCACCAATAAATTTTGTTCACCGTAAACCTTTAATACTTCAAGGTTTTGAACTTTCACACGACTATTACCAGTTTGTCCCGCCATGCGCATACCTTTAAATACACGTGAAGGCCAAGACGATGCACCTAATGAACCAGGAGCTCTTAAGCGATTATGCTGACCATGTGTTGCCATACCTACACCACCAAAACCATGACGTTTTACAACACCTTGAAAACCTTTACCTTTTGATGTTCCTACAACATCAACAAAGTCTCCGGCTGCAAAAAGTTCAACAGTAACAGTATCACCTAATGATTTTTGATCTACGAAAGTTGTGAATTCAACCAATTTTTTCTTAGGAGTAGTTCCTGCTTTAGAAAAATGACCTTTTAAAGGACCAGAAGTGTTCTTCTCTTTCTTTTCATCATATGCCAGCTGAACAGCAGCATATCCGTCTGTTTCTACAGACTTAACCTGTGTAACAACACAGGGGCCAGCTTCGATTACCGTGCAGGGGATATTTTTCCCTGTTTCATCGAAAATGCTGGTCATTCCTACTTTTTTACCAATAATTCCTGACATTTTCTATATTAAGTTAATCAGTCCATCGAAGCAGTAGGGCTTCGTTCAAGACATATTTCCCCTTTTAGGGACCGCAAAGATAGGAATGTTTGATTAATTATCAAATAGTTAGAGAAATATTTTTAGAAGATTTTGTAATTATTTTTTAGGTGATAAAAACAGCATTTTAGTATTAATCCTTCATTAATTTTTTAATCATTTCTGCACTTTGTTGCCGGCCAAACTGCAATCGTTCTTTAAAAAAATCCTGAGTATGGTTAAAATGCAACTTATAGCCCTCAATATCTCCGTAATTAACTATAGCTGACCAATCTCTCACAGCTGAATGGAATTCCAGATCATCTCCCCGAATTGATTTATCATACAATGCGGTTTCTATTGACTCTTCCAGTAAACTTTCATTTTTGAATAAATATTCTGCAATTCCTAATCGCAAACGAAATGGTGGAGTTTGACAAATTAAGTTATCATACGGATTCACCTGTAAATTATACCAAGCATCAACCATACTTAAAATACTTAAATGTGAATTTGGCTTTCTTGAAAGTGAATTTGCAGAAAGGGAAAATTCTTTCATGATGCCATCATCCAGCAAAATTGGTGTTCTGCTTTCATGAAATACAAAATCTCTTGCTTTGTACAAACGTTTGCGGAGTTCTTTTTCTTCTTCCTGAATCATCAGCTTAAATAATTCTGATTCTGACACAGCATATTGCTTTACCTGCTGTTTAGCATAAGGGTTTAAAATAGCCATTCCGGCATAAACATGTGCCTTATAACTAAATATGCGGAGCATGATCAATATTTTCACATTATCAATTCCGCCAACATAAGCTGCATTTTCCCAAGGATAAAATCCTGATGCTGCACATGCTGTTCCCATACTCTCGAAACCAACATGAGTTACGGCTTGTGTATCGGCAACAATTTTATCATGCTCGTGATAGTCATTCATTTCTACTAAATCTATTTCTAAAAGAAGCAAAATATCAACCATATCCTGATAAGCTTTTTTATCACAACGATGTGGAATTATAGCCAGTTTTTGTCCTTTAGGCAAAAAACCTGGTCCGTGCAAAGCATGAAAAGTAATAATAGATGTATTAACGGGTAAGAATTCTTCAAAAGCAGCAATTTCCGGATGTTTGACAGATGTTTGTCCGGCCACGATTGCTCCTGCTTTTGCATACGGACCATAACGCGCCACAACATCTTTAACTTTATCCGTTTCAACAGAAAATATCAAAATATCACTTCGCTGCGCGGTTTCTCTTCCATCTAAAAAAATTTTGATCTGGTAAGGATTTAATTCTTCGCTTAAGGTTTCAAAATTATGCGGCAAATCGCTGCCGCAAACCTCTAAACCTTTCTGTGCAAATGCTTTTGCGTAAAGCTTGCCCATATCTCCTAAACCGATAAATCCAATAATCATGCGGCTAAGTTAATTATGATTGATAAATTTAAAGAGGATACACTATATTCGTTTTGTAATCATCCTTATAAATTATTATACTGGCAGCAGCAAATAAAAATTTATTACTAAACTAAAGCTTCTTTTATGCACCAAAAAACAGCATTCCGTTTATCACAGGTAATTCTGTTATCTACTATTTTATCAGTTGGTTATGCGCAAGATTCTTCCAAAGTAAAACCCCGAATAGCCGGAATTACAAAAACAAATTCCGTCAAAATTAACCAACCAATTATTCCTCAACAAGCTCCTGCTGGACTGATTACGGTTAGTGCTGATAAAAGTATAAATGGGCAATATCACTTTATATTGAGTAAGCTTTTTCATTATCAGCAGCCAATGATAACTTCTTTTTATAAAACTGTACAGGACAGCTTGCGGACACAACGCACTAATCTGGCTGCTGTTCAAAATAAATTATCAGTTCAAACTAAAAATTTGACTGCTTTACAAACAGATGTTGATAGTAAAGAGCAAAGTTTAAATCAAACCAATACTCAAATTAACAGCATTAGTTTTTTGGGAATGCAGGTTGCTAAAACTACTTACAATACAATTATGTGGGGTTTGGTTATTGCCTTAGGTGCTTTGGCCGCAGCAGTAATTTTTCTTTCCGGAAGTGCACGGCGTGATGCACATTATCGTACAAAACTTTATAATGAGTTGGAGGAAGAATACAAAGGTTACAAAACCAAAGCAAATGAGAAGGAGAAAAAAATGTCTCGTGATTTGCAAACCGTAAGAAATAAGCTGGAAGAAATTACCGGAAATCCGGAGTATTAGTAATGCTTCTTTTACTGGATAAAAATTGGTATCAAACAAAAAAGATCGTTTCTTTCGAAACGATCTTTTTTGTTTGATAAAAGAAGTATAACCTTACACTTTGATTTCAACTTCAACGCCACTTGGCAATTCCAGTTTCATTAAAGCATCTACTGTTTTAGAGTTTGAGCTGTAAATATCAAGCAAACGTTTGTAAGAGCACAGTTGAAATTGCTCACGTGCTTTTTTGTTTACATGCGGTGAACGCAAAACTGTAAAAATTCTTTTTTCGGTTGGTAAAGGAAGCGGTCCGCTAACCACAGCGCCGGTCGGCTTTACAGTTTTTACAATTTTTTCAGCAGATTTATCTACTAAGTTGTAATCGTAAGATTTTAGTTTGATTCTGATTCTTTGGCTCATTTTGTTTTTTTGTAAAGTATAACCGTAAGAGCTATTAGTTACGGTTACACAATAAGCTTATTTATACTGATGCTTCTTTTAGCACCTAAATTTATGCGTGTGCTTTTCCTTTTGATTTAGCAACTACTTCTTCCTGTACATTACGAGGAGCTGGTTCATAGTGATCAAACTCCATGGTAGAAGTTGCACGGCCGGAAGTAATGGTACGCAATTGTGTTACATAACCAAACATTTCTGACAATGGAACAGTAGCTTTAACTACTTGTGCACCTGCACGAGAATCCATACCTAATAACTGACCACGACGACGGTTCATATCACCAATAACATCACCCATGTTTTCTTCAGGAGTCAGGATTTCAATCTTCATAATTGGCTCCAACAATACTGGTTTACATTTTGGTAATGCTTCGCGATAAGCAGAACGTGCACAAATCTCAAAAGATAAAGCATCTGAATCGACTGCGTGGAAAGAGCCGTCAATTAAACGAACTTTCATATCCTGTAATGGATAGCCTGCTAACACACCGTTTGCCATTGCAGCAGCAAAACCTTTTTCTACAGATGGAATAAACTCACGGGGAATAGAACCACCAGAAATTTCATTCACAAATTGTAAACCTGTTTTACCTTCGTCGTTTGGAGAAATGATGATCTGAATATCAGCAAATTTACCACGACCACCAGTTTGTTTCTTGTAAGTTTCGCGGTGTTGGGTTGTACCAGTAATTGCTTCTTTGTAAGAAACCTGTGGAGCACCTTGATTAACTTCAACCTTAAATTCACGTTTCAAACGATCCATGATAATATCCAAGTGAAGCTCGCCCATACCTGAAATGACAGTTTGACCAGTTTCTTCATCAGTATTAACACGGAAAGTTGGATCTTCTTCGGTTAATTTACCTAAAGCCATACCTAATTTATCTACGTCAGCCTGAGTTTTAGGTTCGATAGCTAAACCGATAACCGGTTCAGGGAAATTCATAGACTCAAGAATGATCGGGAATTTCTCGTCACAAAGTGTATCACCTGTTTTAATATCCTTAAATCCAACTACCGCAGCAATATCACCTGCTCCAACATTTGGAATAGGATTTTGCTTGTTGGCGTGCATCTGGAAGATACGAGAAATACGTTCTTTGTTATCAGAACGCATATTATGCACATAAGAACCAGCTTCCAAATTACCTGAGTACACACGGATAAAGCACAAACGACCAACGAACGGATCGGTTGCAATTTTAAACGCTAATGCAGCAAATGGTTCTTTAACATCTGGTTTACGCAAAACTTCTTCGCCAGTATCTGGGTTTGTTCCGATGATACCTTCTACGTCCATTGGTGATGGCAATAATTCCATCACATAATCCAGCATAGTTTGCACACCTTTATTTTTGAAAGATGAACCGCAAACCATCGGAACGATTTTAGCATCCAAAACAGCCTGACGCAAAGCATCTAAAACTTCGCGTTCTGTAATTGTTTCAGGAGCATCGAAGAATTTCTCCATCAAGCTTTCATCGTATTCTGCTACTGATTCAAGTAATTTCTCTCTCCACTCAGTCGCTTCTTCAATCATATCAGCTGGAATTGGCACTTCAGTAAAGGTCATTCCTTTATCATGCTCATTCCAAACAATACCACGGAAGTTGATCAAATCGATTACGCCTTTAAAACCTTCTTCAGCGCCAATGGGCAATTGCAATGGTACAGCATTACTGCCTAACATTGTTTTTACCTGCTTAACAACTTTTAAAAAGTCTGCACCAGAACGGTCCATCTTATTAACGAAACCGATACGGGCAACGTTGTAGTTGTTAGCTAATCTCCAGTTGGTTTCTGATTGTGGCTCAACACCATCAACCGCAGAAAACAAGAAAACTAAACCATCCAACACCCGTAACGAACGATTTACCTCAACGGTAAAATCTACGTGTCCTGGTGTATCAATAATATTGATGTGATAAGTTTGTCCTCTATATTTCCAATCAACAGTTGTAGCAGCTGAAGTAATGGTGATACCACGCTCCTGCTCTTGTGCCATCCAATCCATCGTTGCAGCACCTTCGTGCACCTCACCAATTTTATGACTTACACCAGAGTAGTACAGAATACGCTCTGTAGTAGTGGTTTTACCAGCATCAATGTGAGCGGCAATACCAATGTTTCTTGTATATTTTAAATCTCTTGACATTTTCTTTTTTGTTTGATTTCTCCGATTTTATAAATGATTACACCGACTATTTAAACTAAACAATCGGTGCAATCTTATATTAATCTGTGTAATCTAGATTTAGAAACGGAAATGAGAGAACGCTTTATTGGCTTCTGCCATTTTATGCGTATCTTCTTTCTTTTTCACTGCAGAACCTTCACCTTTTGCAGCAGAAATAATTTCACCAGCTAGTTTCTCCATCATGGTTTTTTCACCACGTTTACGAGAATAGCTAATTAACCATTTCATACCCAAAGCAATTTTACGCTCCGGACGAACTTCTGTAGGCACCTGGAAGTTAGCACCACCAACACGGCGGGATTTAACTTCAACAGCTGGCATTACATTGTTCAATGCTTTTTTCCAGGTATCCAAACCGCTTTCGCTTGTTCTTTTTTCTACCAGTTCAACAGCATCATAAAAAATAGTATAAGCGGTAGATTTTTTACCGTCATACATCATATTATTTACAAACCTGGTAACCAAAGTATCATTGAACTTTGGATCAGGAAGGATAATTCTCTTTTTTGGTTTCGACTTTCTCATTTGTTGCTATCCTCCTTGAATTATTTCTTTTTCTTAGCTGGTGCACCTTTTGCCGCTGCAACTGGTTGACCTGGTTTAGGACGTTTCGTTCCGTATTTAGAACGACGTTGGTTACGGCCTGCAACTCCTGAAGTATCCAATGCGCCACGGATGATGTGGTAACGAACACCTGGTAAATCTTTCACACGACCACCACGAATCAATACGATCGAGTGTTCCTGTAAATTGTGGCCTTCGCCGGGAATATACGCATTCACCTCTTTGCCGTTGGTTAAACGAACACGGGCAACTTTACGCATGGCTGAGTTTGGTTTTTTAGGGGTAGTGGTGTACACACGTGTGCACACACCTCTTCGCTGTGGACAGCTGTCCAACGCTGGCGACTTACTCTTGTCAACCATAGCTACTCTACCTTTTCTAACTAATTGCTGAATAGTAGGCATTTTTGCTTTTAAATGTTTACAGTATTTTCCTTATATTAAAAGGACTGCGAAAGTAGCAACTTTATTTTTGATTATCAAGGGGTTGTGAGAAAAGAATTTTGGATGATAAAAGAAGCATGAACATAGCAATCTATTTAAAATGAGGTATAAAATATTCAAATCAGTACAACAATACTTCATGCTGTAAAAACCTTAACCGGCCATATATTGTTAGCCCTGCAACTTTATAAAACCAGCCAATTTAAAATGCTTCTTTTATAACACTAATTTGTACAAAAGTTCATGCTGACCATCATTCCCAATAAAGAAGAATTTGTTCTGGAAGTGCATCACCGTTTATCAGTAGTTTATGGTAGTCAGATCAAGTATTTTCATGATTTGGATCCGTTGAGCGAACTGGTTTCTGCATTGTTATCACATCGAACCAAAAACCGAGATTCTGGTCAGGCATTTAAAAATTTGCGGGAAAAGTTTGAGACTTGGGAAGCTGTACGAGATGCCGTTACAGATGAAGTACAAACTGCTATTAAGCCTTGTACCTGGCCGGAGCAGAAAGCACCGCGTATACAACAAGTGCTGCGTTTGGTAACCGAACGACATGGCTCTTTATCCTTAGATTTTTTGGCTGAAATGGAAGTATCAGCCGCTCGAAAGTGGCTGGAAGAATTATCTGGTGTTGGGCCAAAAACTAGCGCCGCTGTCATGTCGTTCAGCATTTTGCGTGCCAAAGCTTTGCCGGTAGATTCTCATCATTTTCGGGTTGCAGTTCGTTTAGGCATTATCGATGCTAAAATTGGCGAAGGAAAAGCGAACCGTGTGCTGGAGAATTTGCTGCCACCTGATTTTACCGCGCAAGAAATGTACGATAATCATCAGGTGATGATGCGGCATGGGCAAAAAGTTTGCTTTCATTTCAACCCAAACTGTCCAAATTGTGTATTATTAGATCTTTGTCCGACAGGGCAAAATTTAATAAACAAAACAGCGCTCACCTAAAAGTAGAACTTCAAAAAGATGCCATAAAAACAGCATCCTTTTGATTAAACTTAGTTAATGTAAAAACTGCATATCTTCTTCAGTCAACTGAATATGGGCAGCTTTTATATTTTCTTCAAAATGTTTTAAAGAAGATGTTCCCGGGATAGGTAAAATCCAGGGAGAATGATGCAGCAGCCAGGCAATATTAATTTGTGCTTCTGTTGCCTGATATTTCTGAGCAATTTTAGTGATGCGGTCATCTTTTTGGGCCATTGAATTCAATAAGGAAAAATATGGAATCAGTGGAATTTCGTTTGCTTCACAAATATGCAATACTTCTTCTGCACCTCTATTTTCTCCGTGGTTTGATTTTACAGTAGTGCGCTGCCCGTGGCCAAACATATTTTCAACCGTTGCAATTGCGCCCATTTTTAAAGCTGTTTCCAGCTCTTCCGGCGTAACATTACTTACGCCAACGTGCAAAATCTTGCCTTCCTGCTGCAATTGAAACATCGTTTCCATTGATTTTTCAAATGAAGTAGAACCTGGCATCACCCTAAAATGAACAACAGCCATTTGCTCAAGCTTCAAAGTTCGCAGGTTATTTTCAATACTGGTCCGTAAATTTTCTGGGCTGTTATAAGCAATCCAACTTTTATCCGGCTTGCGTGCACCGCCAACTTTGGTACAAATAACCAGGTTATCCGCATAAGGATACAAAGCTTCAGCAATCAAACGGTTGGTTACATCTTCACCATAATAATCGGCTGTATCTATAAAATTGATCCCGCTTTTAACGGTTTGCCGCAAAATTTCCAATGCTTCCGGCCGGTTTGACGGTTCGCCGTAAATGCCTTCTCCTGTTAAGCGCATTGTCCCGTAGCCTAAACGATTAACTATTAATGGATGATCGCTTTTGGCTGCAATTGTTATGGTTTGAGGTAAATTCATGAATTAGAAATTTTAAATAATATTTTACGAAGATCGGCTTTAAATATCCTCCACAAAATTAATTGGCTCATCTTCTGCAAAAACCACGTAAGCGCGTTTCCAGGGTTCGTCGCCCAGCATTTGCCAGGTGTGTCCACTGCCGGTAGTATCCATCGCAATTAAAACTTCACCAGCTTTCAACACAAATTTTTCTCCGCTAAAAACAGTAAATTCTAAAGTACCGGTTAGTGTAAGTACAAATTGCGTTTTTGGCGCGGTGTGCCAATCGTAACCGGAACCGGCCTCAGTTTCTTTAAATTTGATGGAGATTGCTTTTGTGCTAAAATTTTCTGCAACGGAACCGGTTTTGATATGCGAATGCCCATCATCACCGGTAAATAATTGATAAGCTTTGATCATGAATAACAGTTTTAGGTTGATAAAAGAAGCAGTATCAAATTATATCCTTTTGAAGTTCATGCTTTTACCAATAAATTTAAACTTCCAGTAGCCGGTAACTTTCATCAAACCTTCGCGCGATAAAGAAACTGCCGAACTCCATGTGCGGCCGCTTTTAGCATCGTAAATCAAGCCGTTTTCCCAGGAATTTGTTTCAGGATTATAAATCAGGTTATCTACTACATCCATTCCAATCAGCTTACGGTTTTGCAAAGCTTTGTCAGGATTTTTCTCATCAACACGCATGTTCATTGGCCTGGCTTTATCATCAGAATCATCAAACCAAGTTAATTTTGCCCCGTACTCGTTTCCATTTTTATAAACCTGTACAATGCAATTTTTTTCTTCCGAAATCCATTTTCCGCAAATTTTATCCTGTGGAAGAACGCCTGTAGTGAGTATTTGTGCGGAAGACTGATTTATGTTACTCAAGCTGAATAGCAAAATCAAACAGTAAAAAATGGCTGTGTTAGAGATAGTTCCCGATGCTGTTTTTATCATATAAAATATCCGTTTGCAACTTTAGGGTTGCTTTTACTTTGTTTATCATTAATTAGTTGGAGATAATATTTGCATACTCCGTTTTTCTGGCGGTAAAGCCTTAAACTTTTTATACGAATCGTTTACGTAAAGAGTAAGCGAAGAACGCGGTGTTTTTTTTAAAAAAGCAAGCGTTGGCCGGTACATCGACATAAAATCTTCCAGTTCGCGGCCTTTTAGCGGCACAATACTGCTTACATAAACTACATTAAAAATAGAATCAATCTGCCGTTCGTCTGTTTCGCGTTCAAAATAATGTTTTAAACGGCGCGCGTCTTTGGCTTCTTTCCCAAAAATACGCGACGGTGATAAAGCAAACTTACTTTTTTCATATACAGACGGATACTCTTCTCTCGGGTTAAAAGCGCGTGTTGAAGTAATATTTACTTCATTTAAAGAAATACCACGTACGGTAAGTTCAATTCGTTTTGGCTTTAGATCGATTAAATACAATGTATCTGAAACGTATCCCGGCGAAGAAAAAACAAGCGTGTGATTAAGCACAGTGCGAATACTAAAATTACCGGAATTATCTGTAAGGGAAATTTCTTTAGAGTTGATATCGCGGACAAAAACATCAGCCATTTTGCGGGTTGATTTCCCTTCAAAAACTGTTCCTTTTACAATGGCTTGAGCCTGTAGTTCTCCAGAAATCATCCAAAAAACAGTAAAAACTAAAAGTGCGCATTTGTCCATGTAATGATAACCGCTTTTTTATTTAAAAGTTGCATGACTGCTTTTTTTAAGTGATAAAAAAAGCATTGCCTTAGTATGTATTTAATTTAAACAAAAAAGAAGCACTGATTGCTCAATGCTTCTTTTACGGATAAAAAATACTTGTGTGCGATTTATTTTTTCCAAACGTTGTTATCAGCGTTAAAATCCGGCAGCATTTTGTCTGGATCGGAAGTAACCGATTCAATTTTTTCTGTAGATGGATAACGGAAAGTCCAGGTAGTGTTACGCATCCAGATTTCTACCGGCAATTTCATCCGGCTGGTTTTGCCACTTTCGGTTTTAATCTCGAGGATCATCGGCATCGGCATTTTCTCCAAGTTATCAACCGTAATTAATGCTCCTTTTGCCGGATCATTATCTACATATTTCACATCGCGAACGGCCTGATCCAAACGCCAGTTATTTTGAAACCAGCCTCTCCAAAACCAGTTTAAACTTTCGCCAGAGACGTTTTCCATCGTCCGGAAAAAATCATCAGGCTGCGGATGTTTAAATGCCCAGCGGTTAATATAAGTTTTAAAAGCCAGATCAAAACGCTCTGGGCCTAAAATTTGTTCGCGCAGCAAAACCAAACCTGCACTTGGTTTGGAGTACAGTAACGTGCCATTATTTCTTTCTTTCAGATTATCAACTGCAGTTAAAATTGGCTCTGTTGTTGGGTTTGTAAAAAAATCTCCAATGCGGTGCATATCCGGCAAGTTTTTGGGTTTGTACTCACCATTGTTAAATGCATCCGTAGAAAGTGTGTTGATAAACGTATTGAAACCTTCATCCATCCAGCCAAATAATCGCTCGTTTGATCCTACAATCATCGGGAACCAGTTGTGGCCAAACTCATGATCGTTTACGCCCCATAAACTACGGCCTTTTGCTTTATATCCGCAGAAAACAATGCCCGGATATTCCATTCCGCCAACAATACCCGCAACAGTTGTAGCATTTGGGTAAGTAAACTCGTACCATTTTGCAGAATTAAATTCGATGGATTTTTTGGTGTATTCTGTTGATCTTCCCCAAGCATCTGTACCAACACTTTCTACTGGATAAGCAGAAATAGACATCGCTTTACGACCACTCGGCAAATTCATTTTTGCCGCATCTACTATAAACGCTGCGGAAGAAGCCCAGGAAGCATCACGCGCATTTTTAAGTTTGAAATGCCATGTCAAAGTTGATTTTCCAGCCGAACGGGAAGCTTTATTGGTTACTTCATCAGCTGTACGGATCATTACTGTTTGATCGCTTTTGGAAGCCGAAGCCCAGCGTTTTTGCTGTTCGGCAGTATAAACTTCTTGTGGGTTAACCAATTCTCCCGAAGAAACCACAATGTGATTTGCTGGTGCGGTAATGTTGATGTCAAAATCACCATATTCTAAATAAAACTCGCCCGGACCAGTATAAGGCAAAGCGTTCCAGCCGTAAATATCATCATACACATACATGCGCGGATACCATTGTGCAATGGTGTAAATTTTGCCGTTTTTGGTATCTAAATAACCAGTTCTGTCAGAACCGTAATTGGGTTCGATAAAGCTGTATTCTATTTTTAGTTTTACCTGCCCGCCGCCTGCGTTTAAGTTTTGAGGTAAAAAAACCTGCATCCGCGTATCGTTGATCATAAACTTTACGTCTGTTTCTGCGGATTTTCCTTTTCCTCCGGATACTACTTTTACCGACTTAATTTTATAACCAGCATCAAAAACTTCTCCGCGGCCACCATTGCGGCTTCCGGTTGTCGGGATAATGGCCGATCCGCGCGAATCCGATTTGAACAGATTCTGATCCAGCTGCATCCACAGAAAACCTAACTTATCCGGACTGTTGTTGGTATAAGTCAGGATTTCCGTACCGGTAATTTCATTGGTTTGATCATTTAATGAAGCAGCTAACTGATAATCGGCACGATTTTGCCAATATTTTGGTCCCGGCTGTCCGCCTGCCGAACGGTATTCGTTGCCATTTTTCGTATAAAAAAATGGCGCAAACGCATCGTGGTAATTGTAATTGGTTTGAATTTGCGGCTCCTGGATCCGAGTAAAATCTGGTCTTCTTGCCGCAGCCGCAGGTTGTGTTGCCGGCGGCGTTTGCTGCGCCAAAGTTAAATCGGCAGAAAATAACAAAGCAAATGTGCAAAGAGGTAAAAGCTTTAATCTCATCTTTTAAATATGATTTCTATAAATAATAGAAGACATAATTAAGAAAAATTCGGTTTAAAACCCGGCTGGTAAACTGATTGTTACCGAAATCCGTAGAAATACGGCTGGCATACTGGTTTTATGCCGATAAAAACAGCTTTTGATAAATTTCTTCCTGAAAACCTAAGATCACTTCTCCTTTAAATTCTAAAACCGGACGTTTAATCATGCTGTTTTGATCATGCAAAAGTTGGAGTGCTTCGTTTTCTCCGGTTATTGTGCCTTTTGTATCAGAATCCAATTGTTTCCAGGTTAAACCTTGCTTGTTCAATAGCTTTTCGTAACCAACGTTACGGCTCCACTCCTGCAGTTTCTCCGCAGAAATGCCTTCTTTCTTGAAATCGTGAAACTCGAAATCAATATGGTTTTCTTTCAACCAGTCTAATGCTTTTTTTACTGTGTTGCAGTTTTTGATACCGTAGATATTCATGCGGCAAAATTAATTACTTGCACCACTTTTTCCGCCGCTTTTTGTATCATCATTGTTGATACTGCGCGAGTTCTTTTTAATGCTGCCTTCCAGCTTGCCAAACTTGTAATTTAAGCTGATACCAAAGTGCCGATTACGGTTATAATAATGCGCCAACTGATTATAATCCGGCGTGTGGTTGGATTGATTAAAGATAAAAAACTTGCTGTAGGGGTTACTTATAAACGAAGAAATAGTAAGCTTCTTTTTAAATAATTCTTTAGATACGCTATAAGATGAATAAATAAAATATGAAGTTTTTCCCTGCAAAAGCACATCGCCGCTGTAATAACCGGCATCAAAACCCAAACGGTAACCGCTATCAAACTTGTAACCCAAATTGGCAGAAGCATTGCCTGTAATGCCGCTGTTTTTGTATTGTTGTCCGTTGTAAGATCCTTCCAGGAAAATCTGGCGCAATTGTGCATTTAAACTGAAAGACAGTTTCTTAAAAAACGTATAACTGGCACTCGTGTTAATGCCGATACTTTTGTTGGTTCCTACGTTTTGGTACGTGCTTAATGTTACTGTATCTTGCTGACCAGCTGCATTTGGCTGTATTGTAAGATTAGCAACATTTTGGATGGAATTATTGGAAAAAGCATAATTCAAACCAAAATTGATAGAACCTTTAGAAAAATTGCTGTAAGTCAATTCAAAAGTATTGTTCAGTTCCGGTTTTAAATTTGGGTTTCCGGTGCTGATAAATTTTGTATTTGATAAATCTACAAAAGGATTTAGCTGCCAAATTCCGGGGCGCTGAATACGTTGTGTAAAACCAAAGTTAACGCTGCTTGATTTAAAGCTTCGCTGCAAAGAAACAGACGGAATTAAATTATTGTAATCTTGCTTGGCAGCACTTCCAACAGAAGTAAAATCTGCATTTATACTGGTATGTTCCAAACGTAAACCACCTTTGGCTGTCCATTTTGCCAGTTTTAACTGGTACGAATTATAAATGCTGTAAACATTTTGCTGATAGGTGAAGTCGTTTGTCTGGCTTGGATTAATTTCATACAAACCAGTTGTATTATTTAAATTCTCACTTCGAAAATCACTAAAGTTATCTCGTAAAATAGCTTTGCCGCCGGCTTCAATATTTAGTTTTTTAACCGGATAAACATAATCCAGCTGAAAAGTTTGCACATTGCTTCCTGCTGTATTATACTGCTGGTAATTAGGTTGCTGATAATTTAATACATCAGCTATATTTACATCATTAAACTGCTTGTTGGGCGAATGCGAAAATTTGTAAGATAAAGTAAGCAGCCGGTTTTTATCTTTCTTAAAGCCAAGCTGATAATTTAGTGCTACATCAATTCCACTCCAAGAACTTACTCCGCCATTTATTAAATGATACGCTTGTGCTAAATCACCTTTGCTGCTAAGCTGTGCAGTAACCTGATCGCTGCCTTGTTTAAAACGTCCTTTGTTTAGCTCTATAGAACTAGTAAGCAGATTTAACGTATCAATTTCATAACTCAGCTCTACACTTCCATAACTATAATAACCGCCGTTGGTATTGCTTCCGTTTTGACTCAATGTAGAATTATCTTTGGTAAAAGTTTGCAAGTTATCGTACGGATTGGTACGTTTAGTCTGATCTCCTATTCCTGCATAACCAGATGCACCGAATTTTCCTTTTTTCAAAGTTGCATTCACATTTATACCCGGACCGTAAACTACGTTTTCACGCACATTGATGCTGCCGTTATAACCCTGATCTACATTTTTTTTAGTTGTGATATTGATAATTCCAGCCAAACCTTCCGCATCGTATTTGGCCGGAGGCGTGGTAATCACTTCAATTTTTTCAATATTCGCCGCTGGCATTGCCTTAAAAACATCCGAAGGATTTTTTGCAACCAAAGATGATTCTTTATTGTTGATCAGAATTTTATAGTTTCCGCTTCCTTTTAGCTTGATGTTATCCTGTGCATCCACCGAAAGCATCGGCACTTTCCGCAACATATCCAAAGCAGTTAAAACAGTACTTTCCGGATCGGCCTGCACGTCGTAAGCAATCCGGTCAACTTCGCGTTTCAAAATTGGTTTTGCTGCCACAATCGAAACTTCTTTAAGTTGATTGCTGGATGCAGCAAGTTTAATTTTGCCTAAATCAATTTTTGCAGATGCTTCTTTTATCGGTATAATTTTGGCCGCAAAACCAACATAAGCAACATTTAACTGATAAGCTGCTGATGTAACATTTAACAGCTGAAAAGAACCGTCATCTTTTGTCAACGTACTTTTAACTGCTTTTCCAGCAGCATCTTTCAGCAAAATAGTTACATAACCTAACGGCGTTTGTTTAACAGAATCAGTTACTGTACCAGTGATTGAAATTGTTTTGTTTTGTGCGGAGGCAAAATTTATACAGTAAAAGAAGCATCCCACTAAAAGTAAATGTTTAAGCATACAAGGAGATTAAAGCGTTGGTTTATAGAGCAAGGTAATAGATGAAAATCTTACTTTTTTAAATTTAACAAATTTTAACTATTTCTTTAGTTTCTTTTCGAAATTGTGAATTAAAAAAAGGTAAAATAATTACTGCTTATACTTTAATTTGTAGATGCTAAATTTTCGAAAAGGTTACAGTAAGAAATATTTTTTGAGAAATTAAATATCAAAAATTACTTATCCAGTTAGTATTACATACTGATAGCATCGAACGGATTTGAATAGATTGGACAATGCTATTTTTATCAGCAGAAATCAGTATCAGGTAATGTAATAATTGTTTAAACAACTCTTTATCGTAGCAAAACCAACTGGTAATTACCGTGTGCTGATATTCTTTTATCTTTTAATCCTTAAATTCGTGCTTCCTTAAAATAAAACCTATTATGCAATATGATGTAATTGTTATCGGTTCTGGTCCTGGTGGTTATGTTGCAGCCATTCGCTGTGCACAACTTGGTTTAAAAACGGCTTGTATCGAAAAATATTCAACTTTTGGCGGCACTTGCTTAAACGTGGGCTGCATTCCGTCTAAAGCTTTATTAGATTCTACTGAGCATTATTTTAATGCTGCACACACGTTTGAGGCGCATGGAATTCACATTGAAAACTTGCGGCCGGATTTGGCACAAATGATTAAACGGAAAAACGAAGTGGTGGAGCAAACCACTGGTGGAATTGCTTTTCTGTTCAAAAAAAATAAAATCACTTCTTATCAGGGCATCGGGTCTTTTGTTGATAAAAATACCATCAGCATAAAAAAAGAAGATGGCTCCGAAGAAAATATTACGGCTAAAAATATCATCATTGCAACCGGTTCCAAACCTGCTGTTTTGCCATTTATTGAGATGGATAAAAAGCGGATTGTTACCTCTACGGAAGCTTTAAATTTGCCGGAAATTCCAAAACACATGATTTTGATTGGCGGCGGCGTAATCGGTTTAGAATTAGGTTCAGTTTATGCTCGTTTGGGCGCAAAAGTTTCTGTAGTTGAGTTTACCGATATTATTGTAAACACATTAGATCGTTCTTTGGGAAAAGAACTGCAAAAAGTGCTGCAAAAACAAGGTATGACATTTTACCTCGGCCATAAAGTAACCAGTGCTGTAGTAAATGGCGATGAAGTTACGGTTACTGCCGATAGTCCGAAAGGTGATAAAATTGAGTTGAAAGGTGATTATTGTTTAGTTGCTGTTGGAAGAACTGCTTTTACAGAAGGTTTGGGTCTGGAGGAACTAGGCATCGAACTGGAACCTCGTGGCAAAAAAATACCCGTAAATGAGCACTTAGAGACTTCAATTCCGGGGATTTATGCCATTGGCGATGTTATAAAAGGCGCAATGCTGGCTCACAAAGCCGAAGATGAAGGCACTTATGTAGCGGAAGTAATTGCCGGACAAAAACCGCATATCAACTACAACCTAATTCCGGGCGTAGTTTATACTTGGCCAGAAGTTGCAACCGTTGGTTACAGCGAAGAGCAATTGAAAGAAAAAGGTGTGAAATACAAAGCTGGCTCTTTTCCGTTTAAAGCTAGTGGCCGTTCCCGGGCGAGCATGGATACCGATGGTTTTGTAAAAGTTTTAGCGGATGCCGCAACTGATGAAGTTTTGGGCGTACATATGATCGGTCCGCGCGTAGCTGATGTTATTGCAGAAGCAGTTGTAGCGATGGAATTTCGTGCTTCGGCAGAAGATATTGCACGCATTTCGCACGCACATCCAACTTATACCGAAGCAGTTCGCGAAGCTGCGATGGCTGCAACGGATAATCGGGCAATACATATTTAAACATGATCTGAACCAGAATTTATAGAATTTTGGAATTGACAGAATATAATTTTTCGATGGTAAAAGAAGCATCAGCCAAAAACTGATGCTTCTTTTATATGTTATTTTTTGAAAACTTGTACAGATGGCTATCCTCTTCCCAATCATTATAATTTTGCTCACCATTGTTTTGATGGAAATCATTTCCTGGGCGATACATAAGTTTTTATTTCACGGGCCGCTTTGGTTCATCCACAAAACACATCATCAGGAACGTCACGGTTTTTTTGAGTTGAATGATATTTTCAGTCTGTTTTTTGGTTTGCTTGCTACAGGCTTGATGTGGTTTGATCATGAAAACCGCAGTATAGCTTTCTGGATTGGAGCCGGAATCAGCGTTTACGGCATTATTTACTTTATCTTCCACGATTGGTTTATCCATAACCGGTTCAAAGCTTTTAAACTGAACAATCGTTATTTTGCGGGCATAAAAAGAGCACATAAAATTCATCATAAATCCACGTTAAAAAATCCTTCGGAAGAGTTTGGGTTGCTGGTAGCAAGCAAAAAGTATTTTAAGAAATAATTTACTTTTGTACATCTTGCAAAACTGCAGGGCTTACACTTAAATCCGATGCTTCTTTTAGCATCATTTTTTTATGCTTCAAATCCGCGAAAACGTTTCTCTTAAAAACTTCAATACATTCGGTGTCGAAGCAACTGCCAGATATTTGGTCGAAATTAATCACGAAGATGATTTAACAGAACTTTTTCTCGATCCCAAATGGTCGCAAATTCCACGTTTGGTTTTAGGAGGAGGAAGTAACATTTTGTTTACCAAAGATTTTGATGGATTGATTATCCGCATGAATATCCGAGGTATCGAACATCGCATTAGCCATGTAGAGGTTTATGTAGAAGCCGGTGCAGGCGAAAGCTGGAACGAGTTGGTAAATTATTGCGTTAGTCATGGTTTTGCTGGAATGGAAAATTTAAGCCTGATTCCGGGTTCTGTAGGCGCTTCGCCGGTGCAAAATATTGGGGCTTACGGCGTGGAGCTGAAAGATGTATTTGAATCTTGTCAAGCTTTTGAAATCTCTGCTCAGCATACAAAAACCTTTGTAAAAGAAGCATGTGGTTTTGGTTACCGCGAAAGTGTTTTTAAAGGTGTATTGAAAAATCAGTTTGTCATTACTTCGGTTAAGTTTAAACTTTTTCTTCAGCCAAAAGTCAATACAAAATATGGTGCTATTACCACAGAACTACAAAATCGCGGAATTGTAAATCCAACAATTGGTGATGTTTCTAAAGTGGTATCACATATCCGGGTTTCTAAATTGCCAGATCCTTCTACTGTTGGTAACGCAGGCAGTTTTTTTAAAAATCCGGTAATTGATAATGCTGAGTTTAAAGCGTTAAAAAATCAATTTCCGGAAATTGTACATTTTCCGGCCGGTGATAATCAAGTTAAACTTGCCGCTGGCTATTTGATAGAACAATGTGGCTGGAAAGGTAAAATTATAGGTCAAACAGGTACCTGGAAAAATCAGGCTTTAGTATTAGTGAACCAAGGTTATGCCACCGGAGCAGAGATTTTTGCATTATCGTCGCAAATCATAGACAGCGTGTACGATAAATTTGGCGTTAAGCTACAGCGCGAAGTGAACGTTTACTAAGCTTAAAGAGTATTAACAAAAATTTAATATAACCAAAAAGTAGTATAATTTTAATGTTTACGAAATTTATTTACAATAGTTGTATAAATGTTAACAAAATAGATAAATTACTGATTATTAAGATTATAAATCTATTTATAGAAAGATCAGGGGTGAATTCTTTGTATTTTAAATTAATCTGCAAGTAATATTATTCTTAACAAAGCAATATATTTAAAAGAAATTATAAGTCTGTTTTAAGAAGTGGTCTTAGAATTGTTTAGATGTGAACAGGAACATTTTGAAAATATACTGTAAAACATTGAACAATGACAAAAATTGAATTTAACACCATGGTATTGCGTCAGGCTACTTCTTTAAGGTCTTATGCACTTCATTTCACACACGATGCAGATGATGCAAATGATCTGGTACAAGATACAATGCTTAAAGCAATTACCTACTACAATAAGTTTAAAGAAGGTACTAATTTGAAAGGATGGTTATATACCATTATGAAAAACACCTTTATTAACAATTATCGCCGTTTTGTTAAAATGAGTACGTTTGTTACTAAATCTGAAGAAATATCTTCTGCGAACCTGGTATTTAGTTCAACAAAAAATCAAGGTGAAGCCAAATTCATCATGGATGACATTAAAAGATCATTAGACAAATTGCCTGGTGAGTATTATGTTCCTTTTACGATGTATTTTGAAGGACATAAATATCACGAAATAGCTGATCATTTAGCTATACCAATCGGAACAGTTAAAACACGGATTCACGTTGCCCGTAAGTTGTTAAAGAAAAATTTAAAGTCTTACGATAATGGCATTAAAAAACCAGTTTACGCTGTAGAAGACTAATTATAAAAGTTCAATTTTTTACTTGATATATAATAAGAAAAGCCCGATAAGTTCGGGCTTTTTTAGTTTAGAACTTATTTTATACTGTTTCTTTTACCAGTAATTTTATAGCTTCCTGTGCAGCAACTTGTCCGGAAATTAGCGATGGCGGCACACCTGGGCCAGGAACGGTTAGCTGACCGGTAAACAATAAATTTTTTATCTTTTTAGATTTCATAGCTGGTTTAAAAAATGCAGTCTGGCTTAAAGTATTTGCTAAACCATAAGCATTGCCTTTAAACGAATGATAATCTTCAATAAAATCTTGGTGCGCATAACTTCTTTTTACTACAATCGCATCTTTAATTTGCTGCCCGGTTATTTTTTCAAAACGATCTAACATTAAATCAAAATAATGTTCGCGCGTAGTTTCATCATCTTTTAAATCCGGAGCCACAGGCATTAAAAAAAACAAATTTTCGCAGCCTTCCGGCGCAACACCATCATCTGTTTTGGAAGTGCAGGAAACATAAAATAAAGGTTTTTGCGGCCATTTCGGCTTGGTGTAAATCTCTTCGGCATGTAACTCAAAATCCTCATCAAAAAATAAATTATGATGTTGGATGCCGTCCACTTTTTTATTCAAACCTATATAAAATACCAGACTGGAAGGCGACATGGTTCGGGAGTTCCAGTATTTCTCATTATAATTCTGGTCTTGCTTATTTAACAAAGCCTGATCCACATGCTCATAATCAGCACCGGCAATTACAAAATCAGCATTTATAACTCCCTGATTAGTAATTAAATATTTTACTTTACCGTTCTCAGTTTCGATTTTCAGCACCTCGTGGTTTAGTTTGATTGCTACGCCTTGTTCTTGTGCTGTTTTTACCATTGCTTTTACGATTTCGTGCATTCCGCCCATTGGATACCAGGTTCCTAAAGCCAAATCAGCATAATTCATCATGCTGTACATCGCTGGCGTATTTTGCGGCGTTGCACCTAAAAATAAAACTGGAAATTCCAGTAGTTTAATCAGTTTTGGATTTTTAAAATACTTGCGCACATGTTTACTCATGCTGGTTAGCATTTGTATGCGGAAACTTGCTGCAATCAACCTAAAATCAATAAACTCTGTAATAGAATGCGATGGACGGAAAACGTATTCGCCCATCCCAACTTTATATTTATAAGCAGCCTGTTTTAAAAACTCACGTAAATTTTTACTACTACCAGGTTCTTCCTGTTCAAAAAGCTGTTCTAATTTTTCCATGGAAGCAGGAACTTCCATTATATCGTCTTTTCCAAAATAAATCTGATAACCCGGATCTAATCTTTTCAAATCATAAAAATCAGCAGTTTTTTTATCGAACAAAGCGAAATAATTATCAAAAATATCCGGCATCCAGTACCAGCTTGGCCCCATATCAAATGTAAAACCATCTTTTTCCCACAAACGCGCACGTCCGCCAGCCTGATCATTTTTTTCTAAAATTGTAACCTGATAACCTGCTTTTGCTAAAACCGAAGCAGCCGATAATCCGGCAAAGCCAGAACCAATAACCACAATATGCTGATTTTTATTCATCTCAAAACATAAGTTTGGTTGTAACATTTTGTTTCAACACCAATGTAAAGAAACAAAAGCAGCCAGTTCTTTGTACACTTAATTATAGCCGCTAACCCAATGAACCTTTACAACGAAACTTGTTTCGAGTGCAGTAAAATTATCACCAATAAATACAGTACTTCTTTTAGCAAAGGAATTAAAACCTTTGCTAAACGGTTTCGCTATCCCATTTATGCGGTTTATGGTTTCGTGCGTTATGCAGATGAAATTGTAGATACTTTTCACGGTTTTAACAAAACGCAATTAATTGCCGAGTTTAGAGCCGTAACATTTGAATCGATTGAACGCAAAATCAGCTTAAATCCTGTTCTGCAATCTTTTCAGGAAGTGGTTAACACGTATCAAATCAACCTTCATTTAATTGATGCGTTTTTGAAATCCATGGAAATGGATTTAGAAAATACGAGTTATAATGATGACGGCTACAAAACTTATATTTATGGTTCTGCGGAAGTTGTTGGTTTGATGTGCTTAAAAATTTTTTGTGAAGATGATGAGCAACTGTACAA
Organism: Janthinobacterium lividum; assembly: GCA_050955045.1. Taxonomy (GTDB): domain Bacteria; phylum Bacteroidota; class Bacteroidia; order Sphingobacteriales; family Sphingobacteriaceae; genus Mucilaginibacter_A. The sequence continues at coordinate 180,642 of JBPBQV010000002.1, forward strand.
CCTTTTGGTTCCAAAAGCAAGAAGTTTAGGCGCAGCTTTTCAAAAAATCAATTTTTTAAGAGATATTAAATCTGATTTTGAAGAACGTGGCCGCACGTATTTCCCGGCAATTGATTTTAATAAATTTAATGAGCAGGAAAAAAAGCTGATCGAAACCGATATTAAAAAGGATTTTGATGATGCGCTGGAAGGTATTTTACAACTGCCGGACGGCGCACAGTTAGGCGTTTACATTGCATACGTTTATTATCTGGAACTTTTTAAAAAAATTAAAGAAACGCCTGCCGAAATAATTATGCAGAAACGTATCCGGGTTTCCGACAGCCAAAAAATGCTGTTGTATTTTCAGGCATATTTGCAGCAAAAACTGAAAGTAATTGCATGAAAAACCTCCTTCTGCTGTTGCTCTTTTCGTTGGATTGTACAACTAATTCTTTTTCAATTGTAACGCCAAAACCTGATGTTTCACAGATTAGAAAGCAAATGCTAAGGGCAATTAACAATTCTAAAGTAACAGATTCTCTATACAACAATTTAAAAATTACCAGCAAAAAAACACCTTTAATAACTGCTTATTTTGGTGCTTTGGAAGCATTAAAAGCGAAAGACAGTTGGAATCCGTACAATAAAGTTAAGTTTCTTAATCGATCAAATACAACAGTAAATCAAGCAGTAAATTCAAGTCCAAATGATTTTGAAATCCGTTTCATTCGTTTTTCCATTCAACTTAATTTACCCAAATTTTTAGGTTTGAGTAAAGATTTGCAAGCTGATAAAAATCAGATTTTACAGCAATTAAAACAAAAACATTATGGTTCGGCAGACAAGCTTTTTGTACAAAATATCATTAAGTTTATGGTAGATTCTAAACAATGTACAGCGCAAGAAATAGCTTTTTTGCATGAACAATCAGCTCAGTTAAAGTGAAATATGCTTATCTGCTCATTAATTTTCTGAGCGTTATTTTTCCGATTTTACTGTCTTTCGATAAACGCGTACAATTTTATAAAAGCTGGAAAAATATCTGGCTAGGTTTACTGTTTACCGGAATGCTGTTTTTAGCCTGGGATATTTTTTTTACGGTAAAAGGAGTATGGTCATTCAACCCAAATTATATTTTAGGAATTACTTTTTTCAGGCTTCCTATTGAAGAAATTTTATTCTTTTTAACGATTCCTTTTTCGTGTATTTTCATTTATGAATGCCTGAACTACTACGTAAAATGGCAGATTCCGGATCGAATTATCAAAATTATAACTACTTTGTTGATAATAACTTCAGTAGTAATCCTAATATTTTTTTATGATCGGCTTTACACATTAATCAACTTCGGAACACTATTTTTTATGCTTCTTTTACTGGTATATTTTTTAAAAGTAAAATGGATGAACCGCTTTTTTCTGGCTTATTTGGTTTCACTGATTCCGTTTTATTTGGTGAATGGAATTCTCACTTCAATCCCAATTGTAAGTTATAATAATGCTGAGAATCTGGCGGTAAGAGTTGGAACGATTCCGGTAGAAGATCATTTCTACCTGATGTCTTTACTGTTAATGAATGTTGCTTTTTTTGAATATTACCGACAACGGAATGCTTCTTTTATCAGCATAAAATGAGTGAGCTGCCGGTTTATACTAAAAACCAACTTGCCTTACGCAACGGGCAAGACAAGCCAGAGATTTGGGTGGCTTATCAAAATTTGATTTATGACGTAACCGAAAGCCGCCTGTGGAAAAACGGCAAGCATTACGAACATTGGGCTGGTCAGGATTTAACCAAAGAACTGATTGATGCACCGCATGTAGATACTGTTTTTAGCAGATTTAAATTGATAGGATCGCTAAAAATTTAAAGCTTGAAATTACTTAATTGTACAAATTCCTGCACTCTTGCCGTAATTTCCTCCTCCGTTAAGTTTCTCAGTTTTTCTGTGCCAAATTCTTCTACACAAAACGAAGCTAAAGCCGAACCGAAAATGATAGCATTTTTCATGTTGGCAAAATTCACTGTTCCTACTTTGGCCAGATAACCAATAAATCCGCCTGCAAAAGTATCGCCTGCACCTGTAGGATCAAAAACATCGGCCAAAGGCAAAGCTGGAGCCGAAAAGATTTGATTCTCACCGAAAAGCAATGCACCATGCTCACCTTTTTTTATAATTAGGTATTTTGGTCCCATTTGTAAAATTTTATTTGCTGCTTTTACTAAAGAATATTCTCCGGAGAGCTGGCGCGCTTCTGCATCATTAATCGTTAAAACGTCAACCATTTTGATGGTAGCCAGAAGATCATCCAGCGCAATATCCATCCAAAAGTTCATTGTATCCAAAACAATTAGTTTCGGGCGATTAGTTAACCTTTCGATTACGGTTTGCTGTACTTTAGGCGTTAAGTTTCCTAAAAGCAAGTATTCGCAATCCTGATATGAAGTTGGAATAATCGGATCAAAATCAGCCAGCACGTTTAATTCTGTAATTAAAGTATCGCGGCTGTTCATATCGCTATGATATTTTCCAGACCAAAAAAAAGATTTTTCACCTTTTTTTATCTGCAATCCGTCTACATCAATCCTCCGGCTTTCTAAAAAATCGATTTCAGATTTCGGAAAATCATCGCCCACAACAGCCACAATTTTTACCTGATTGTAAAAATATGAAGCCGCTAAACTGGCGAAAGTAGCCGCACCCCCAACAATTTTATCTGTTTTGCCAAAAGGCGTTTCAATTGCATCAAAAGCAACCGTACCAATCACAACTAAGCTCATCAAAAAATATTTTAAAATAATTTGAGCAAATATTGTGATTTTAGGTCAGAAATTATACTTTTGCACCACTCTAACAAATAGTAGCATTCCCGAATAGCTCAGCTGGTTAGAGCATCTGACTGTTAATCAGAGGGTCGCTGGTTCGAGCCCAGCTTCGGGAGCTTGAAAATCAAGCAATTAGCCTCACTCTTTAGAGTGAGGCTTTTTTATTTGCATGAAATTCGTACAAAGATTATAGATTGTATTTTGGCTTCTTGTACCAATTAATTTTTTTCATTATCGAATTTGTATTCAAAAACAATCATATGGTATGGTTAATGCCAATACAAGAGACACCAGGGATTTGTGTGTGAAGTTCCAGAACATGTCTGACACACTATCAAAATATCCATCAGCTACTTAACTTTTCCTTCTCTGCTTCTTCTCAAAGAACCAACGATACAATGATTTGAATTTATGCCAGAATTAAAATGGAAAATGAGCTATCCTGCAGTCATGATTATTATGACGTTAATGACACTGATGATCTACCTATGGTTATAAAGAAAAAAGTGGTTGTAATTTTCAGCTTTAACCAGCTGTTTTAGGCAGTAATCTTTTTGCCAGCTTTTCAATGGAAAGCCCCTGAACAACAATGGAAAATATCACGATGATATAAGTAATCAGCACCCAATTGTTCCGATGCATGGTTTCTGGTATGGATAACGCCAGAGCAACTGAAATTCCACCTCTTAAACCGCCCCAAGTTAATATGGTAATATCATTCTTCTCCAGCTTTATCCAGGAGCGAAAAACCTGGATTGGAAGAAATATGGAGATGTATCGCGATAATAAAACGAGCAGGATCAGGATACAGCCAATAATTACAATAATTGGATCTATTTTTAGTTTCAGCATTTCAAAACCGATCAGCATAAAAAGGACGGCATTGAAAATTTCATCAATTAAATCCCAAAATTTACCTAGGTAATCTCTTGATATTTCCGAAAGTGCTGATGCTCTTGCTGTGTTTCCAATCAATATCCCTGTTACCACCATTGCAAGCGGCGCTGATACATGGATTGCATTTGCCAAAGAATAACCACACATTACTACTGCCAGCGTAATTAATACTTCTACGCGGTAATTATCGATAGATTTTAACATTAAATAACTCGCATAGCCAAGCACTGCTCCAAACAAAAGGCCGCCAACGGCTTCCTGTAAAAACAGCAAGCCTACTCCCGAAACTGAAAGACCAGCCGTGCCGGTGTTGGCTATTTCTAAAATGGTCAAAAAAACTACTACAGCTACACCATCGTTAAAGAGCGATTCGCCGGCTATTTTTAATTCCAGCGATTCTGGTATTCCAGCTTCTTTCAAAATACCTAATACCGCAATTGGATCTGTTGGCGAGATCAGCGCTCCAAATAACAGACAGTGAATAAAAGAAACACTGATATTAAAAAAGCCTAGTAGATAGTAAGTCATTCCACCAACAATAAGAGTAGAAGTTAAGGTGCCTACCGTAGCCAATACTAATACCGGCAACAGCTCCTTTTTGAGTTTATGAAAGTTTATATGGATAGCGCCAGCAAACAGTAGGAAACTCAGCATAATTTGCATCAGTACCAATTCAAAATCAATACTGTAAGCTACGTGTAAGGCTTTTGAAGATAGCCAAGGAACGTATTTGCCAAAAGCAACTAACAGCAGGGAAGATGCGAGCGCCAATACCATAATCCCAATGGTTGAAGGCCACTTAATAAACCTGTCATTAATATAGGCAAATACCATGGTTAAAAATATGAGCACAGAGATGATGTGGTAAGTTTCCATTAAAAGAGGTTCGATATTAGATTTACTTAATGATTTTACAAACAGAAAAGTTTGCAGAACAACTACAGCATATTGATATAATTAATCGAACCAGCCTTAAAAAACCAAATTTTAATCAGACACTTTTACCAGACCGAGGGTTTCGAAAGTGGATGATATGTTGTTTAATTCAAACGTTTTTTTAATTTTCAGGTAATAATTATATCACTTTAGATTACAAAATTGCTTAACCGGCTAATTTTCTTCCACCTAATAATATCTCCTAGTGAATTTGATTTTACGTGCTAACAAAACCCTAATTTTATCATCCCTGGCATTTCTTTTAACCTTTTCTTTAAGCTCCTGCTCAAAGAAACTTACCTTTGTTACCTCTACCGTTGTTCCTGCTGCTGAAGGTTCGGCGAAGATTAAAAAAGATGACAACAAGAATAAAGTTGTTGAAGTAAAAGTTATACATCTTACCAACCCTTCCAGGCTCCAGCCTGCAAAAAAGACCTATGTAGTTTGGATGGTGACTGAAAATAATGGAACTAAAAATATTGGACAATTGCAAAGTAACAGCGGCCTGTTTTCAAGTACGCTAAAAGGAGAGCTAACAACGGTTACTCCTTATAATCCCAAAAAAATATTTATTACAGCAGAGGATGATGCCGCTATACAGTTTCCCGGAACGCAGGTAGTTCTTACTACACCATAATTACTTAGCACCTGTTAAAAATTATTTGGTTTGTTTTTGCATGCTTCTTTTATCGCCTGAAATTAGTAAAGTTGACTTTTACCTACCCAACTATCTATTTTTAAAAACGAAAATTTACGGCATAAAAGAAGCATTAACATTTCCACAATAAAAAATTAAACAAGCTTTTACAACAGCTAATAATTTAGCTAATCTTTTAAAAAATGGATATTGATAAAGCCTATCAGTTAATAGTTCAAAAACTCATTCTCTGGTTACGCGAGTTTGTAAAATTATTGCCGAATATTTTGATCTCGGTTATTGTGCTGGTTGCAGGTATCTATATTGCAGGTTGGATAAGAACGCTTATCTTTAAATTAATTGGTAAGATTTCTGATAATAAAACATTAAACAGATTATTTTCATCTGTTATTTACATTGTTTTTATTGGCATTACCCTGTTTACGGTACTTAGTATTTTACATCTGGATACTGCAGTAACTTCTATTCTGGTAGGTGCTGGCATTGTAGGTTTGGGATTGGCTTTTGCTTTTCAGGATATTGCATCCAATTTAATCTCTGGTATTTTTATTTCTTTCAGAAAGCCCATTCATGTAGGCGATATTGTAAAACTGAAAGATTATATGGGCAAGGTGGAAGAAATAAATTTACGGGATACAATGTTGCGTACTTTCCAGGGCCAGATGGTTATTATTCCCAACAAAGACGTTTATCAAAACCCGATTGAAAACTTTTCTATGCTTGGGAAAAGACGGTTTGATTTGTCTGTAGGTGTTTCCTACGGAGAAGACCTGGAAAAAGTAGAACAGGTAACTCTGCAAACCTTAAAAAGCATGAAGGACTTATCTGCAGAGGATGAGATTACCTTTTTTACCAGGAATTTGCTGGCAGTACAATTAATTTTACGTTGCGGCTTTGGGCAAACTCGCCAGAGCAGGCTATGTACCTTAAAGTAGGCAGTGAAGCCATTAAGAGCCTGAAAAAAGCGTATGACGAAAATAATATCATGCTCCCCTTCCCTACCATAACTTTAGATTTTGGTGTAAAAGGAGGCCTGCCTTTGAGTAAAGTTTCCTTAAATGTAACTGATAATCTCTCGAAATAAAGGATAGCATTCCAAACAGAACGCAAACTTTGCTTTCTCTTTCTTTCGTCTAACTATAAGGGTTTCTTGATAAATTGACTCTGCGTATTTTCAATAAAAATTCAAAACAGGTTTTATTTAACTAATACAACAGATTCTACTTCTATGCTTTGCGGGCGTGTAAGTTTTGGCTGAAGTGAATCTGCAACATAGCTTACTTCTATTTTATCCAGCTGATTTAACTTAAAAACATTTGTTTGTGCCGCTTTAAACCAAAGTGGCATAAAGCCCGGATATGGGCGTGGTAAAAGCAAAGCAGAATCAGCCTGTAAGTTGCTCAGCGGTATTTCTATATTCTGATACTGCTGATTTAGGGTGATAAAAGAAGCATTGGAGGAAGCATCAGCATCAATCAAAGCAATTTTTATTTTAACGGGCTGCGGGTTATTTGTTTTTGCACGGATAACCAATTTGCTAAACAAAGAAAGTTCGGAAACTCTTCCTTTCAAATGATCAGCAACAAACATTTGCCAGCCAATGCTTTGTTTATCACCTAAATTTGGTGATGAAAGTTTAAACGAAAGTTGGTCTGTTTTTTCTCCTGCAACTAATTCCGGACCTTCAGTTCTGCTGTAAACTGGCGTGTAAACATTAAGCTTTGCATAATCTTTTGCAGCACTAAATAGTTCGAGTGCACTGGAGTTTGATGCAACAAAAATCGGCCAGCTTTCCTGATGAAAATTGTCCCACGCAAAAGGATCACCAACAATTGCTCCCGGAAAAGTAACCGTTTGTTGATTTGATTTTTGGATAACAACACGATAATTCAGCAAACCTGGCGTAACCATTTCTGCCGGAACTTCCGCTTCGTAATGTCCTGCTGTCTTTCTGTTCATTGCAATCATTTTATACATGCCGAGCACTTTATTTATTTGCAGCATTACTTTATCGGCAGCATCAACTCCAACAATGGTTGCTTTTAGGGTGAAAGTTTTATCGGCAGAAACCTCATTCAAATCCGATTTTACTACGTAAGGCGCATTAATTATTGATTTTGGTGCCACAAATTCACTCAAAACAATATTTTCCATCCTGCTTTGTGCCTGCCAATGCTTGTTTTGCACACCTTTTTTCAGAATGAGGTAAGTTCCAGGTTTGATGCTGAACGAAGAATTTGTAGTGCTAAAAGAAGCATTATTGTTTGCATTGATTCCTTCTACAGAAAACGCCCGACCTAAATTGGGCAGCAATATTTGCATTGGCTGATCTTCCCATTGAATCCGGGTAACTTCTTTTTGCAGCGAAGCTTTTTCAAAAGGATCGCGAATGGAAATGGCATCCGGCATTACTTCCAGCCGCCAGATACCGTTTTCTAACTTATCGATAAAATAAGCACCAGAACCAGCATATTTAATAACCGGAGAGCTGCCCACACCTGCAATATGCTGTAATTTGGCAGCATCAACTGGTTTTGTAGAAGTATTATTGGAATAATAAAACTCCTGCGCAGTATTCATCTCGCTTAAATTCTGCTTGTAACTCACCCGAAAAGCATCAAAACTAGTATCTGCCGGAAAAGTGCCGTAATCTTTTTCGGGTAGATGATAAAAAACTTTGGAAGCAATTAATAAGCTGATGGCTTTAGAAGGTGTGTAAGCCAAGTTTAAATAATGCGTTTGATATTCTGTATTGGCATAAGCTGTTGCCATCGGATCGTAAGCAAACTGCGTAGCCCACTGGAAACCTGCTTTTTTAAAACTTCTGGCCATTGCAGGATACATGTTTGATTGCAATAGATCGCCTGCATCAAACTCGTAAACAATACGGGCTTTATTTTTAAATTCCGGAATAGTATCAATAAAAGGGATTTTATAGTCATCAACATGAGGCAAAAAATTACCTTTTTGCTCGTGGCCGGCAACCAAACCAACCGGATACCATTGAAAACTAAAACCATCCACTTTAGCTTTTGCAACGGCATCGGCATAAGTAAAAGATTCGCTGATGTTATAAAAAAGAGGTTTTTTCCAGCCTGCACTTCTGGCTGCTGCCGCTAACCGGTTTACATATTCGGTAACTTTAGGTTTCGGGCCGCTGTGTTTAGGCTCGTTGTTTAACTCCGCAGCAATAATTTCTGCATCATCGCGGTAAGCTAATTTGGTGTACGGATTAATGTGCTGTAAAAACTGTTTCAAATAGTTTTCCTGCGCACGAATGGCGTTTTCGTTTACCGTAACTTTTCCTTTATCATAAATGCTGGAGAAGCCAGCCGTTTTTTCATCTTTTTCAGGATAACCGTTTCCCCAAAAAGCAAGCGGTGTAAACAGTATTCTGATATGGCGTTTTTCAAGCTGATTAATAAGATAATCAAATAATCTTAAATGCTCGTTTTGAAGAAGATTTCCTGCTGAATCTGTAATTTCTGTATCCCAAACGTGAACGCGGAAAGCATCAATTCCCATGCGCAATAAATGGTAAACATCCTGGTCGATCGCTTTCTCCAAGTCAACGTTTAATACTTTATGTGAGCGAAAACCATAGGCAAACGGCGCGGTATAATTGACACCGAAAAAGTAAGCTTTTATATCGTTTTTTGAATAGCGGATGATGCCTTTTTTATCAACATAAATTAGGTTTTTCTTACTTTGTGCGTTACTTTTTATGCTGATAAAAAAAAGGAAGAAAGCGAGACTGATTGAAAAAATGGAATATAGATGCTTCATGATTTTGGATCCACCCGAACACGAATGATGGAAGGCAAATAAACCGTTATTCTTGCCTGCGCATTTTGGGTTTTGATGTTAATTTGTTGTCCACTGATGTTGATGCTGGAAACGTTTCTTACTGTTTTTATGGACGAATTTTGAGCAAATGTTGCTAATGATAGAACAAAAAAAGCTTCTGAAATAAACTTCATGTAATGCTTCTTTTACAAGATAAAAATTGGAGAACAATCAGCGAAAGGCTATTATGTAAAAAGCCTTTCGCTGATAATTGCTAGCGCTAAAAAGCTGTTATTTGCTGATGGTATAAGTTAAGGCATTCATATCTACATGAAGCTTAAAAGTGCCGGCACTTGGAAAAGTTAAATTTCCACCCGTCAGGCTTAATGTACTGGAACTTGCGGCACCATAACTAACCGCCCAGGATTGTGCAGGTGTAATTTTGAAACCAAAATCTGTTGTGGCAACCGGAACAACAACAGTACCATCATAAATACCATTGCTTGTTGGAGAAGCCAAACTTGGTACATCTACTTTTGTTGGATCCCAACCCTGATAACCTCCCGGAACATAAATATAAGAGGTTAAAGTATAAGGCGTAACTGTGAGGTTTATAGTGTTGGAATAAACTGGCGTTGCATTTGCGGCTATAAGAGATTTTACGCGCACATCAACCTGGGTAGAAGTTCCGGTGGGCAAAGCCATGTTTAACAAAACAGTGTTTAAAGCTGCAACGCTAACATTTGTTGATGGTGCTGTTGCGGTTATTTCTCTGGCTGATGCAAAATTATTGCCTTTTTTATCAATCTGAATGGTATAAGTAACAGCCGCCTGATAGCCGGTAACAGGTGTAGCTGCAAAGTTAAAAGTAACCGCGTTATTTGCTGATGTAGCCAGAGATAAAGCCGGAGTTGCGGTTGATGCAGTTAATGTACCGGCACTACCAACAGTTGAAACAACTTGTGCTCCGTCTTTTTTGCATGATGAAAACAGCATCAGCAAAACACTGCTAAAAGCCAGGAAAAATTTCAATGGTTTTTTCATGATAAAGTATATTTTAGATACCGGCGGTTGTGGTTGGCCGACGGTAATATTTTTAATAACCCGGATTTTGAATTAAGTTAGGATTGTTAGTGATATCGCTGGTTGGTATCGGGAAAAGGTTGAAAGTTGCATTTACGCTATTTCCATCTCTGCTTCCGCCTTTCCACGGCCATACGTATGAACCGGAAGTAAACAAGCCATAACGAATTAAATCTGTACGACGGAAACCTTCCCAGTACAATTCTTTTTGTCTTTCATTCAACACATCCGTTAAAGAAGCAGTAGTTACATTGCCTGTTGCATTGCCGTAAGCACGTGCGCGCAGCAGGTTTATATCCTGTACAGGTGTTAAAGTATTGCCAGAACCACCGCGTAAAGTTGCTTCAGCATTGATTAGATACATTTCTGCTAAACGGAATAAAGGAAAATCTGTAGAGCAAAAAACACCATTAGACGATGTTGGAGTTGTGCCTGTAGAGGTAATATTTTTAAACTTTACTACTGCCAAACCTTGTGTAAAATCAGTTTCGTTGCTGATATCAAGTGTTGAGTTGAAAAACATGGCACGCTTGTCTGTATTTCCGCTACGATCGGCAAAAATCTGAGGTAGATTTTTAGTGCTGCGGTTTCCGCCCCATCCGCCATTGGGTACACCATAAGAAGTCGGTGTCATTGCTCCGTTTATTGATGCATTGATCAGATAAGTTGTACCACCATAATTCTGTGTGCTTACGCCATCATAATTGATTGATAAAATCACTTCCGGGTTATTCAGATTATTATCTGCTAAAAACAGTTTCGGATAGCTCGAGGCCAACGTATAACCTGAGCCAATTACTTTATTGGCATAAGTAATTGCTTCGGTATATTTCCCGCTTCCGGAGCCTAAATAAACTTCTGCGTTTAGATAAATCCGAGCTAACAAAGCCCAATCAGCAGCCTGGTCTGCGCGGCCGTATTCATTTTGTTTTGGTGCCATCAATAAACCGTCAATCGCTTTCAGCTCTGATTCGATGTAAGTAAATAAATTTGCCCTGGTAATCCGTGCTGGAAAATAACTTTTATCAGCAACAGGTGTATTTTCATCCACAAAAGGCGGATTACCGAACGTATCCATCAAAACCCAATACTGGAAAGCCCTTAAAAAACGAGCCTCGACACGGTAATATTTAACGTTAGTTGCATCTGTACCAGTAATACCGCGGCTTGCTAATTTCTCATCAGTAGATTCGCGGATAAAGGCATTGGCAACCGTAATCTGGTAAATGCAACGGTTATATAAGCCATTAAGCTGCGTATTGGTAGAAGAAAAGTTTAAGTGGTGAAAAGATGTTAAATCCACATCGCCCCAGGCATTAATAGCGTTATCGGTAGTTAATTCCTGTGTGTTCCACCAAAGGCGAAAAAAATCGGAAGTTCCGGCATCAATACCGCCTAAATCCGACTGATCCGGTGCAGTACTGCTGGTTAGGGCATAAGCACCGTAAACTTTCGCCAAAGCTTGTTTGTAACCGGTTCGCGTACTGTAAGCCTGCTCTGCAGTGGTAGCATTGGTTGGCGTACGGTCTAAATCTTTTTTGCAGGATACAAGGCAAACAGCGATGATAACTGCGATGCTCATACTTCTGAATATATTTTTTTTCATGTGTGATGAATTAATGTTTTTAATTAAAAACCTAGGTTTAAACCTAAAGTATAAGTCCGCGGACGTTGGTAAAAGTTGTTATCGATTCCACCAAAAACCTCCGGATCTAAACCGGAATATTTAGTAACTACAAACACGTTTTGCACATTGGCATTCAAGCGTAAATTTATACTGCTGTTACGAAAGATTTTACCGAAAGTATAACCCAAACCGGCGTTGTCCATTCTTAAAAAAGAAGCATTTTCTATATAATAATCAGAAAAATACTGTGCCGCTCTAAAATCAGACTGATAAATACCAGTGGTAGTATTGTTTATAATGCCTGAGCCAGCAATTACGTTACTTTGTTTATCCAGGTTTGCTGCAACATTATTATAAACGTAGTTTCCTAAATTAGCACGTAAAACAGTGCTCAAAGTCCATTTTTTGTAAGACAGGTTGGTACTAAAACCCATAATGTATTTAGCAAATGGTGATTTGTAACGATACAAATCGCCGGAGTTAACCGTGCCATCGCCATTCAAATCTGCATAAACACCTTCTAAAGGTTTTCCTGCCTGATCGTAAATTTGTTTATACACATAAAAACTGTTTGCAGAATACCCAACGGATTGTATCTGGATAGTTCCTCCTGTATAACCAGAAATGTTACCTGCAGTGGTTCCTACAGATGCATCATTTTCTACGGTAGATAAGTTTGTAATTTTGTTAACATTGTAAGCAATGTTATAATTCAGGTTCCAGTTTACATCTTTAGATTTAACAGCAACTCCGCTTAAATTTAGTTCAATACCTTTATTAGTCATGTTACCAACATTTGTGGTAAGCTGGTTAGTAAAGTTTGTGCCCGCCGGAATAAAAACAGTTGACAATAAATCTTTTGTGTTTTTATAATAAGCATCTATACTACCGCTGATCCGCTGGTTTAAAAAGCCGAAATCAAAGCCTGTGTTGTAAGCTGTTGTAGTTTCCCACTTTAAACTGGCATCATAATAAGCCGGTGTATATAAATAATTATAACTATTACCAAACTGGTATTGTGCTGTATTTGTACCCAAAGAATAAGTAGGCAAATAATTATAATTATTTATTCCAGCTTGCTGACCTGTAACACCGTAACTTAAACGCAGCTTTAAATCTGATAATGCTTTTGTATCTTTTAGGAAGTTTTCATCGCTCATTCTCCAGGTAAAAGCAGCTGATGGAAAAACGCCCCAGCGGTTATCTGGCGAAAACTTAGAGGAACCATCCGTCCTAATCGAACCGGCAAAAATATATTTGTTATCAAACGTATAAATCAACCTGCTGTAATACGAAATTAAAGTATAGCGCGGTTTATCATAAGCATAAACAGGTGTAGAACCAGCAATTAAAGTTTCGTCTGCACTATATCTTGCATAATTAAAGTTTGTGGTTAAAAAATCGTAATAACCATAACCTGCAGTTACGTTAATATTACTGTTTAAAGGTTTAATATCACTGTTATAATTCAAATAAAACTCACCGGTTTTATTAAAAGCTTTTTGGTGATATTGATAGCTTGAACCTACTGTTGTATAAGCTTGTGCTGCATTTGCAGGTATAAAAACACTACCATCACCTTTAGAAGCATCGTAACCTAAATTTAAGTTGGCGTGCAGAGCCTTTAAAAATGGAAACCGGTAATCAATCGTGGCATTACCAAAACTTCTATAAGTATTGCCGTTACTGTTATAATCTTCCAGTGTGCCTAATGGGTTGCGCGGTGCATTCGGATTTAAACCGGATGAAGCATTGCCTGGTGTATTATACCATTCGTAATAACCGTTCCATGGAGAACCATCAACTCTAACAGGTTGCGTAGGGTCAAAAGAAACTGCATTACCAATAGCAGCCTGGTTTGCAAAACGACTTTTTGCATAACTGCCGTTAATGTTGAAATCAAATTTTAAATCATCGTTAAAAAACTTAGGGCTTAACCTTAATGCAAGTGTGGGACGTTGTAAATGATCTGTTTTTAACAATCCAGTTTGATCCAGATAACCAACAGAAACACGATAAGGAACTTTTTTAGTGGTGCCGGAAATGCTTAAACTGTTATCTGAGGTGATGGCATTTTGATAAATCTGACTTTGCCAGTCGGTATTTGCTGTTCCTAATAAAGCTGATTTATTAGTTCCGTTAGCCGCATCATAAGCTTTTACATAAGCACGGATCTGATCACCATCCAAAACATTTAACCGGCCTTCAGTTGTTCCAACAGAAAACTTAGAAGAGAAATTAACAGTTGGCGTACCGGAAGAACCTTTTTTAGTAGTGATCAAGATCACGCCATTTGATGCGCGCGAACCATAAATTGCGGTAGAGGCAGCATCTTTTAGCACGGTAAATGTTTCAATATCATTCGGATTGATCAAACTTAATGGATCAGCAACTCCGGAAATACTGGATGTACCATCTGCATTACGGCTTGGAGCAAGCGGAACGCCATCAATAACAATTAACGGCTCATTACTGGCATTTAAAGATGCACCCTGACGGATACGAATAGTTGTACCGGCGCCTGGCTGCCCGCTATTGGTAGTAACAGAAACACCGGAAATTTTACCCTGAACCAATTCGCCGGGAGAAGTAGTTGCACCTTGCTGGAAATCTTTGGAAGAAACGGTAGAAATTGCGCCGGTAACTTCTTTGCGGGTTTGTGTTCCGTAACCAATTACCACCACTTCGTTTAATGATTGTGCTGAAGATGCCATCTGAAAATCAGCAACCACATTACCGGAACTATTAACAGTTACCGTTTTCTTAAGTGCATTGTAACCTACAAATTGGGCTGTTACAGTTACAGAGCCTGTTTTTACACCATTAATCTTGTAATTACCATCCACATCGGTTGTAGCACCTAAAGTAGTGCCATCAACAGTTACGCTGGCCCCTGGCAACGATAGCCTTTTTTCATCAACTACTTTACCAGAAATGCTGCCGGTTTGTGCAAATGCCCAGGTAGAAAGCATTACGAATACACTTAGCAGTACAACCTTTTTAAAATATATTTTTCTCATTAATTTATTAGTTTTTACAAAATCAGATTTTGGTTTATAAATTTTTAGCTTGACCCTTTTATAATTGGTTTATTCTCTGTGCAACAAACTGCGGTTTTGGAATAATCAGAAGCTTAAAACAAATTTTAGGTGATAAAAGAAGCATGTTGAAAAACTCCTTTATTCCGGGTTTACGTTGGATAGATTTTCATCATCATTGGTTAAAGTATTTAATAATTTCTTTTACTAGTTTGATATAACTGATGAAATTTTATTGATAAAAACAGCATCAGCCATTCATTTCTGATTAGCGGAAAAAGATTAAAAAACTATTTATAATTGGTTTGAAAGATTAAAAACTCTATGTTTTTTTAATCCGTTACAAAGAAAAACAGTTTTTAAACGATATACGATCACTTAGAAGTTCCCTTTGAAAAAATATCAATAATTTTAAATTTAATCATTTGAAAATCAAGTTTTTAACTATTTGATAACACGAGAAAATTTAAACATTTTAGCTTGAAAATCAGTTGTTTTTTTTAGATTTTACTACTGCTCTGGTACAAGTTTGATGTCTTTATCATTATGGATAAACAAAACGGAAACGGCTGCACAAAACATAAAAATACCTGCAAGCACAATTGCATAAATCGCGCGTCCGCCAAAAAGATGTTTCACTATCAAACCGCCAAACAAACCATTTATAATTTGTGGCAGTGTGATAAAAAAGTTAAAAATACCCATGTAAACACCCATTTTTTGTACCGGTATAGAACCGGATAAAATAGCATAAGGCATAGCCAAAATACTGCCCCAAGCCAGGCCAACGGCTACCATAGAAATAATTAGCAGTTTCGGATCCTGAATAAAAAAGATGGATAATAATCCAACTCCACCTGCAATCAAAGAAAAAGCATGTGTAGCTTTCCTGCTGGTTTTGCGGGCAAGTGATGGTAAAAACAGTGCATAAATTGCCGAAACGCCGTTATAAATGCCAAACAGAATGCCAACCCAGTTACCCGCATCTGCAAATTGGACAGATGTTGTATCATTTGGTGCAACATGATAAACGTGTTGTGCTATTGCCGGAGCAGAAAAAACCCACATCGAAAACAATGCAAACCACGAAAAAAACTGTACCAAACCTAATTGGCGCATAGTTGGAGGCATGTTGGCAAAATCCTTAAAAATGGTTAAAATACCGTCGCGTTCTTCTTTTTGTACTTCGGGATGAAAGCCAGCCAGTTCTTCCGGAGGATATTCTTTGGTCGTGAAGATCGTCCACAATAAACTTCCAACCAAAACAATCGCTCCGGTGTAAAAGGAAAAAAGAACGTTGTTCGGAATATGATTTGGATCAGCTGTTTTAGATATTCCCAAATATTCCGAAAAAATATAAGGCATCCAGGAACCTGCAACTGCACCCAAACCAATTAAAAAGGTTTGTATGGAGAAACCTAAACCACGCTGAATATCAGGCAGGTTATCTGCAATCAGCGCACGAAATGGTTCCATTGCCACATTAAAAGAAGCATCCATAATCATCAGCATTCCGGCTCCTACCAATATTGGCGGTAAAATATAGGCCATAAAAGAAGCATTGGGCAAAAAAATCAAGGCTGCTGCAGCCAGTAGGCCACCAGTCAAAAAGTACGGTTTCCGTCGGCCTAATCTTGTCCAGGTTCTATCGCTGTAATGCCCGATAATCGGTTGTACAATCATGCCGGTTATCGGCGCCGCCAGCCAGAAAAGTGATAAATGCTCTACATCAGCACCAAAAGTTTGTAGTATTCGGGAAGCATTGCCATTTTGCAGCGCAAAGCCGAACTGGATTCCCAAAAATCCAAAATTCATGTTTAAAATCTGCCAAAAGCTAAGCTTCGGCCGCTCTAAAACTTTTCTCATAAATGGTTTATAAACAGATTATTGGTTATTACTTCAGTTGGCTTCTCACTTCAGCTCAAGTATTGTAATTGATTTAGCGGGAAGATTAAGATTATTAATCGTATTGATTTGTTCCCCTGACATTACATTTAAAGCTTTTGTAAACCCAGCAATTCGTTCTGCAAAACGATCGGTAGTTACTGCCGTAGATTTATCATTGCCGTTGTATGCAACCATCACTGTTTTTTGCTGATCGTAACGAAAAAACACGTAAACGCCATCCTGTGGAATGTACTGCATCAATTTACCGGTTTGCAATGCAGTTGTATTTTTACGATAGTTGGCCAGTTTTCGTACAAAATTGAAAGCTTCATTTTCTTTTTCGGTACGGCCGGAAGCAACAAATTTGTTTACTTTATCGCCAGCCCAGCCACCGGGAAAATCCAAACGTACCAAACCATCTGGATTAGAAAAGTTCTTCATCAATATTTCATCACCATAATACATTTGCGGGATGCCACGGATGGTTAACAAAAGTGCCATTCCGGCTTTGTATTTGTTAAAATCTTCGTTTACAACCGAGTAAAAACGGCTCATATCGTGGTTATCTAAAAATGTTACATTTCGGGTTGCATCCTGATACATAAAATCCTGAGCCAAAACAGAATACAAACGGTTGACGCCATCTGTCCAGCCAGATTTCCCATTCAATGCTTCGTTTATGGCATCTTTTATTTGTCCATCGGTAACGCCCGGCAGTTGCGTATCAAAACCACGGTTCACGGTATTTCCCTGTGTAAAGTAAGCTTGATTGGCTACCGACCAAACCAAAGTTTCACCATAAATGGAAAATTTTGGAAATTCGGCTTTAACTTTTTTTGCCCAATCTGCCATGTATTCTGCGTCGTTGTAAGGATAAGTATCCAACCGAAAACCATCAATTCCTGCATATTCTACCCACCAGATATGGTTTTGGGTGAGGTAGTTTTGCACATACGGATTGGTTTGGTTCACATCGGCCATGCTGTGATCAAACCAGCCATCCAACATCACTTTTTTATCGATAAAAGAAGCATGTGGGTCCATTACGGCAGCATCACGAAAATTGGAATTGGTATATTTTGGCCATTGATGCACCCAATCTTTCATCGGCATATCTTTAATCAGCCAGGATTCTGTTCCGATATGATTGTGAACCAGATCTTTAATCACCTTTAAACCCATTGAATGGCACTTTTCTACATAAGCTTTATACAATTCGTTAATGCCAAAACGCGGATCAATTTTATAATAATCGGTAACAGCATAACCATGATATGAGGCGTGCGGCTGGTCGTTTTCAATTTCCGGTGTCATCCAAACTGCAGTTACGCCTAAATCTTTCAGATAATCCAGGTGATTCATTAGTCCTTGAATATCACCGCCGTGACGATGGTAGATAGAATCCCGGTTTAAAGTACTTTCCGCCAAATCTTTAACTACATCGTTGCTTTTATCGCCGTTAGAAAAACGATCCGGCATCAGCAGGTAAATTAAATCTTTGCTGGTAACGCCTTGGGCACGATTTGCAGCAAGATTTCGGGTTTTCAGTTCATATTTAAACTGTAAATCAGATTGTCCTGAAGCTAAAAAAACAATTGGAAAACTGCCGGATTTGGCTGATGCTGCAATTTCCAGATCGAGAAACAGGTAATTTGGGTTTTCTACTTTATGAACTTCCGCCAGTTGTACGCCCGGATAATTCAGTTTTACTGTGCGCGCTGCAATGTTTTTTCCGTGGACGATTAATTGCAGTTTCGGGTTTTTCATTCCCGTCCACCAAAACATAGGTTCTACACGTTCTAAATTTGGAATTTGTGCAAAAAGACCAGTTGCCAGAAAAATGAAAAACAGCGTAGCAATTAGTTTAAATTTCATGTAGATGTATTTTGATGGAACAAAACATTTAATAACAGCCAAAATCAAAACAAAGCTGCTTGTTAAAAAACATCCTGTAAAAACAGCATTTGGTTTTTCGACCTGAATATTAATAAAATTAAAAATTGGTTTACACGTTAAAAATTGGCTGTTTTTGCTAATTGGTTTGTAACAAAAAAGCTGTTTGTATTTTTAACTGCGACAAAGAAAAGCAGTAAGAAAATTAATATCGAACAATTTTAAAGGCTATAAAAAAAATAGTAGTTTTTTAAAAGTTATAACCTTAAATATCAATTAAATAGTATGAATTAAAACTCTAAAAATTTAAAGTGTTTTCATGATTTTTAGGTGATAAAAGAAGCATCAGTTATTAAAACCAAGGTAGTTTAATCATTAAAAAGAAAGAATTTTGTTTTGCAGAGGAAAGATTACACTGCTTTGTGCCGATACAGTTTTATCAAAACTTAATCTGCTTTGCCAGCCCGAATGGCCATGATGCGTTGCTCAAATTCTTCGCCCTGAACCAATGCTTTTGCTTTCATGCGCATTTTGTACACATAGATGGTTTTTTCGGAATATTCCAGAATTTTGGCAATGGTCTCATTATCAAAAATTCCTAACCTGATTAAAGCAAAAATCCGCAAGTCGGTGGTTAATACTTCGTGTTCTTTTGGCCAGATTTGATCTTCTGCCTTAAAAAGTGCGTTAAAAGAAGTAATGAATTTGGGGAATATTTTCAGAAAAACCTGATCGAAAGTACGAAACAGGATTTCCCGTTCTTTTTTAATCTGAATGGCATTGATAATCGTCGGAATATCATCATATTTTTTAACTGATAATTTCATATCTACTGATCGTTTCAGTTTTTCCAGTTTGAGGATATAACCAGAAATCAAATCGAAAAAGTAACCGATATATTCTTCTTTGATGTGCGTATCTTCTTCCAGTTTTTGGTTGGTAATTTCCAGTTCTTTGTTTTTATCCGCTATAATTTTTTCTTTGAACCGTAAGTTTCTAAGCTGTTTAAATAACTTTATCAAAACCAGGATAATTAACAAGGTTAAAAAAGTTGTAGAAAGAAGATAAATCAGAAAACGTGTTTTTTCTTTTTCTATCAAACTTAAATTCTGGGCGGCAACAATTGGTAAAACAGCACTTATCTGCACTTGCCGCTGCCTTGCTCCATAAAACTCTGCATCGGCCATTGCCTGCTGAATGTAAGCATAAGCATTTTTAATATCACCGTTTTTATAAAGTTTTTCAGCCAGCCAGAACAAAGCCAGCGTTTCTTTGGTGGAGGATTGAATATCGTTTATTACTGCTTTTACCAGCATGTTTTCCCCTTTTTGCTGCTGTTGAGTAACAATGTAAACGTTGCTTAAAGTAGAAGCCACAATAGCAATTTGATGTTGTGTTAAGTAAGGCTGGTTTAAAAGTTTTACAAAACCTGTTTCAGCAGCTTGGTAATTACCATTTTTAAATTGCTGGTAATTTTCGTAGTAATTACGTTCGTAAGATTCTGGTTTGCTAATTGCAATTGTAGAATCCAGGTATTTGTTTGCTAATTGATTGTAATACGGTGTATAATGCAAATCATGATTGAAAGCGGCAAGATCATAATTGGCACGCGCCAGTAACGCATAATATTCAAACTTTATACTATCTTTTAAATAACGAACATTCACCTGGTGCAAAGTCTCAAACGTTTCTTTAAACATCCCGGCCGAAAGTAAAATGAAACCTAGTTTTACTTTACTGTATGATTCTTTCGTTCTGTCATTCAATAATCTGCTTACATTTTGAAGTTTATTTGCATAAACATAAGCCGAATCATATTGATAGGATTTGTACTGATCGTAAAGCTGCACACAAAGCCCAAACTGGTTTTCGGAATCAGATAATGCTGTATTGCTCAGCTGCGTTCTGAGTTTCCGTATGGTTGCTTCTTTACGGTTATCATAAGCCTTTTTTTTGTTGAGCTCTGTATTCAGTTGGTTAAAATTGTCTGCCGGCTGTCCGTTGGCTAATTCCACCAAAAACAATTTTATCAAGAATATTAAAAAAACTGAACGCTGCATAAAAAGTAAACCAAATACAAATAAAACTATACTTAAACCTAAAAACCGGTAAAATCTTATTTAATATATCATTGCAGCGTGTAATAGGGCTTTCATCGGTATAAACTTAAACGCAGAAAGTATGTGTTGCAATACGAAGTAGACAGTGATAATGTTAAGCAGTTGTAATAAGACGAGAGGCTGTGCTTTCTTATTATAATTCAAAGGATATAATTTGGCCGTTAAAATGGGGATAACGCCTAATACTATTTTATGTTAAATTAGATAAAAACTACCGGAAGTAATAATATTAAGCCGAAAAGTTAAAATTTACCGAATATAATACGTACCTTGTAAACTTATTAAAATATAATATAATGCAACAAGGAACAGTAAAATTTTTTAATGAAACAAAAGGCTTTGGCTTTATCACTCCTAATGATGGTGGAAGCGAAATTTTTGTTCATTCTTCAGGTCTGATTGACAATATTCGCGAAAGTGATTCCGTTAGTTTTGACGTTGAACAAGGCCGTAAAGGACCAAATGCCGTAAATGTAAAAGTAGCTTAATATACTATCAACATCATTTGTAAAGCATTCTCCTTTTATAGGCGGATGCTTTTTTTACATACAGTTTTTTAGGTACTGAATTAAAACCTGAAAACAACACAACATCGTTTGTATAATAGTTTAAAAACAAACACATTAATTATCAAATAATAAAAAACTTTAAGTTGTGAACGAATCGCAATTTTCAAAATTAAACTATGGGTAGATCAACAGAAACATTTAGTAAAAAAGAAAAAGAGAAAAAAAGATTAAAGAAACAGCAGGATAAAAAAGAGAAGACGGAAGACCGGAAAGCTAATTCTGACAAAGGAAAAAGTTTAGACGAGATGATGGCTTACATTGATGAAAACGGAAATATTACTTCCACTCCTCCTGATCCTACTAAACAACGGAAAAAAGTTCAGTTAGAGAGCATACAAATTGGCGTACCTAAGCAAGAAGCGGTACTGGCAGATGTAGTAAAAAATGGAACGATAACTTTTTTTAATGAATCAAAAGGATATGGTTTTATAAAAGACTTGCAAACCCAGGAAAGCATTTTTGTTCATATCAACGGATTAGTTGATCCGGTAAAAGAAGGTGATAAAGTAACGTTTGAAACAGAACGTGGACAGAAAGGGCCAAATGCTATAAAAGTTAAAAAAGCTTAGATTGAGTTCAGCTTTTTAGTTGGAATTTATTTTCCTAATTCTGAGAAAAAACATTAGTTAATTTTTATAAAGTATATTCTTTTTTCTGATTCAAAAGCCCGTATAACTTATTAAAAAGTTGTCCGGGCTTCTTATTTTATCTAAGATTTTTTCCAAAAATACAATGCTTCTTTTATCCCTGTAAATTTTGTTTGGCAATCCTTACCGGGGGAAAAGAACATCAAAAAATGCTCTAAATTTCAGGTAATAAAAGAAGCATCAGGAAAAGATTATCAACCAGATTTAGCCTTTTATCTTCAGTTTAAAATCAATACTGTATTTGCTGGTAGTTGACTAGTTAATTTACGCAAAAATTTGCATCAACTTCACTAAAAATTTCGGTTGTATTTAAAGAACTCAACATTTACAGGGTAAAAAAAGCAAGTTAAAACAGTATCTAATTGAGTCATTCTCTCGCTTATTTGTCGTAGCAGAATTTTACAAACCCGGCCAACCAATTTTAAAATTCTGAATATTATTAAACAGAACAATTACTACAGCCAGCCGTAAAATCAATTCAAACTAAAATATTTTTATGATTTATAATGAGATATCTGTTCCTTCTAATGAAATGGACAGAATCATAAATTTGTCGCAGTTTGATTTAGACTTTTCAGACCTAGAAAATGAGTTCAAAGACCTTACTTTATTAGCTGCAAAAATTGCTGGTACACCAATATCTGTAGTTAATTTAATAGATTCTTATACGCAATGGACGATTGCCGGACACAGTTTTAACGCCAGTAATTTGCCCCGGGAAGAATCTGTTTGTCAATATACTATTATGAGTGGAGATGTATTTGAAGTAGATGACCTTAGTACAGATGATAGGTTTAAAAATAAAAGATACGTTAAAGAGAACCCTGATTTGCGCTATTATTTAGGTATTCCGTTAACAACAGATGAAGGCCATCAAATTGGTGCTTTGTGTGTTTTAGATACTTTAACAAAAGAAATTGATCCTGAAAAAATAGCGCTTTTAACAATTATTGCACGAGAAATTGTTCAACGCTTAAAAAGTTTAAGCACAATAAAAACACTTCGCGAAGAGGCTGCTGCAGCTACCGAAATTAAAAAAAGAATTGTACATGATATCCGAGGACCCATTAGTGGTATTATGGGCCTTTCACAACTCATTAGTGATCAGGGCAAAAATAACACGTTGGAAGAAGTACTTGAGTTTTCAACCATGATTAATCAGAGTGCCAGTTCACTTTTAGAGCTTGCTAATGAGATTTTAACTTGTGCACCACAAGAAAGTCTTCTTTCAGATAACCAATTTAACTTAATTGTACTGCAAGAAAAATTAGAAAAACTATACAAACCACAAGCAATACACAAGAACATTGCATTTAACGTAAATATAGGTTTAGGAAAAGAAAAGATACCTTTTTCTAAAAGTAAACTCTTGCAAATTACTGGCAACTTAATTACGAATGCTATTAAATTTACGCCTCAAAATGGCTTTGTAACAGTTAATCTAAACTTGACGACTGATCAACCTTTAAATTACTTAAAGCTTGTAGTTAAAGATTCTGGTATCGGATTAAATAAGGAAGCAATAGCAGCTATTTTGAGTGGAACAGCTCAGTCTGGTTTGGGAACAAGCGGAGAACGAGGCTTCGGCTTTGGCTTAACTCTGGTAAAGCATTTGGTAGATAACCTGCAGGGAACCATGAACATTACGTCTAGGCCAGGTGAGGGAACAGCATTTGAAATCAGCATACCACAACAATCAGGTATAATTAAAGAAGCTGCTTATCAAACCGTGATTTAATACATCGCCAAAAAATTTCCTTATGCTTGAGTATTATTTCAACTGGTTTTTTAATAATTAATATTCAGTATTTCTGCTTTATAATTTTTATTTTGAATCTACTGCAATTGCTTGTTTTAATTAAAAAACTTAAAAATCGAGTTATCACTTGGGAATAAGCTGAAAGCTTTTTGGAACTTAGTTTATAAAAACAATTATTTCCAGTGTTTTAACCTCCACTCCTGCTGTTCATCCTGATTTAAAAAAGTCCAAGCCAGTACACGGCTGACCTTTTGTCCTTGTGCCATGTTAATTGTTTTTACCTTAACCGATTTAACTTTTTCTAAAGCTTTATAACATGCTGAAAGAGTTTCTTTTTTAGAGATTAGCGAGGTGAAACAAAAACACGATTTGGCAAAATCAGCACTTTCTCCAATCATCTGGCGCACAAAACGCTCCTCTCCGCCTACACACCAAAGTTCTGTATTTTTACCACCAAAATTTAGCGTTGTATTTTTTTCCTGCTCACCCAAATTTTTCCATTTACGTGTTGTTCCTGCTGTAGCTTCGGTTAAAGAAGCGTGAAAAGGTGGGTTGCAAATCGTTAAATCAAATGTTTCTTCCGGAAGGATAATATCAGCAAATAGTTGTGTTGCCGAATTTTGTTTCCTGATAGCTATCGATTTAGTCAAAGAATTAGCCTTTACAATATTTTTTGCATTGCGAATGGCAACAGAATCAATATCCGAGCCGGTAAAATTCCAGCCGTATTCGCGTTGGCCAATCAGTGGATAAACACAATTTGCGCCCACACCAATATCCAACACTTTTACAGCTTTTCCGAGCGGCACTATTCCATTGTTAAATGAAGCCAGCAAATCTGCCATATAATGGATATAATCTGCCCTGCCTGGAATCGGCGGACATAAATAACCTTCGGGTATTTCCCAAAATTCAATATTATAAAAATGTTTAAGCAAAGCTTTGTTAAGCATTTTTACCGCATCTGGATTTTTAAAGTCGATTGATAGATCCTGAAACTGGTTGCGAAAAACAAAGCGCGACAACTCCGGGAAACTAGCCGTTAACTCCGGGAAGTTGTACCGGTATATATGTTTGTTGCGCGGATGCAGCTTATCTTTTATTTCTGAAATTGGTATTGTTCGGGTTGACATTAAGATTGATTACGCTGCAAAATTATTCGATTTAAATTTTCGGATACAAAAAACCTTCAGCTTAAAAACGGCAATGCTTCTTTTAGCAAATAAATTTATGTTTTTATCTTGTATGAACAGGATTGATGTACACCAATCTTTATTTTTTATCGGATAAAAGAGGTATCTGCAAAAGTTCAAACATTTTAGAATCCTTCTCGATATTAGCTAGTTTCTGCAATAACTAAAAACCAAAATTGTAGCAGAACGATTTTTTATTAAGCAGAAGATGTACCTTTGCAAAATTATTTTCCTGAAAATGAAGCTGATAATCCTTTCATTTTTCAATGTTAATAAGCACAAAGAATCAATATTATGAAAAAAACGGTTAACTACAGGAAACTATTAGGCGTAACTACGGATGCAGATTTGCAGGAATTAAGATCTATTTACAGAAATTTAATGAAAACCTGGCACCCGGATAAGTTTCAGGATAGCCATGAAGATAAACTGGCTGCCGAAGAAAAAAGTAAAGAAATTATTGAAGCTTATCACTTTTTGGTGAGCATTGCGCCCGAAACCCGTAATCAAAGCCTGGCAGAATATACACTTACCACAAGTGCTTCCGCCATTGCTGATTTTGAATATAAATCCCAAATTCTTACCGTAACTTTTTCGGATGGCAGCGTGTACGAATATTTTGATGTTCCAAAAGCAGTTTACACCAAACTGGTTAATGCTGATTCTCCGGGCAGATTTGCCAGAAGGCATATTTTTAACGCCTTTGTTTACAGAAGCACCAGCAAATTGGTAGCTACTGCTTAAAAACAAGATGCTTCTTTTATCGACAAAAAATCAGTATCAGGTTTTTTGCAAGATAAAAGAAGCATTAGTTAAATGGTAGTTGCTTTAATTATCAACTGTTTTTTTATCCGAATAACCAAATAAACAGCGTTCCTTTATCATTGTTGCTACTTCGGCAGGTACAAATTCTTCCCATCCTTCGGCACCTTGCTTAATCAGTTTTAAAATTCTGTCGGTTTGTATTTGCAGGTTGCTTTCGTTGTAATTACTAATATCTTCAATCTTATTATTGGCAACCAAGTATTCGTAAAGATCAATCAAATGTTTGGGCAACGAAAAATTTCGACAGTTCAGGATTACGCCATCGCGCAGCGTTGGATAAATAAACAGTTTTACTTTGCGACTAAACAACATAGCAAAAGACTCCAGAATGCCACCATCCAAACTTCTGTAATGCTCCTCCGAAAAAATGTATTCCAGATTAGGATAGCCTAATACTACGCCAAGTTTCAGTTTGGTTATTTTTGACAGATAAGCAACCAGTTTATAGTATTCATGAAAATTGGAAATCATGACGGTTTGTCCAAGCGAACAAAGAATATCTACCCGATCAAGGAAATCTTTTTCATCTATTTCTGCTGTTGCATCTGCGTTTCTTTCTTTTAAAGATTGTAAAGTAAGTTCTGTTAGCACAACAACTTTGGTATTATCTACATCAGGCTCCTCCATAAACTGCTTTACGCCGGTATTAATCATGTCGATATGCACATTGATAACCGGCCGGAAACGCCCGCGCACCACCACAATATGTTTTTTGTAAAGCACTTCGGATGGTTGCAGGTTTTTGCCATCAGCACCAAACAAAGCTGCATCCGAAAAGCCATATTTGACCAAATGCAAACTCATCAAACGGTTATCAACTTTACTAAAACCAGGCCCTTCAAAACGGATCATATCTATCTGAATTCTGTCTTTAGCCAGATCATCCATCAAAGAAAGTAAGAAAACAGTTGGAGCTTCCGGATAAAAAAAGCAGGCATAAATTAGGTTTACGCCCAATATCCCAACGGCATGTTGCTGCATATTGGTATCATTATCCAGTAATTTTACGTGCAATACCACATCATGAAAATCGCCTTCCGGTTCCAGCTGAAACCGTACGCCCATCCAGCCGTGACCTTCATTTGTTTTATGATAATTTAGGGTAGAGAATGTACCGGAAAAAGCGAAAAAAGTAGTCGAATTGCCACGGGTTTCTGCCAGGCGTTCTATCAGCAACCCGTATTCGCGGTCAAGCATTGCAATTAAACGTTGCTCTGTAACATACCTTTTTACCTGCTGCACACCATAAATTGCATCAGAAAAAACCATATCGTAAGCAGACATCGTTTTAGCTATGGTACCTGATGAAGCACCTGCCTTAAAAAAATTAGCTGCCACATCTTGTCCGGCACCTATTTCTGCAAACGTACCATAAACTTTCGGGGCAAGGTTAACGGCAAGTGCTTTTTGCTTTGTACCAATATTTTTATTGTGAATACTACTCATAAACGCTATTGCTATTATTTACCGATTCCTTTTATTTTGGATTAAATAAATTATTTTTAAAAGTACACCTTTTAAAGAAAGCAGTAAACTTTAAATAAGCAAAGAGCCAATTCAACAAAAATTTTACAACAATATTTCCAGAAAAGCTGTTCAAAGTTTTCTTTATACTTCCTTTATCGCCTAAAATATTGAAGCTTTACAATTCATTTTTTGATAAGCATTGATTACAAAAAACAAATTTGCAGGCATAAAAGAAGCAGGATGATTTTTTTAATAAATACAAAAGATTTAAAGGTGTGGCAATCTTGATAAAACTTAACCTTGTTTATTTGCAGATTATAAGTTATAAAGAGCAACCCAAATACTTTTAAAAGCAAAAAACCTTTTAGAAATCAATCTAAAAGGTTTTTTTTGGTGGGAGATACTGGGTTCGAACCAGTGACCCTCTGCTTGTAAGGCAGATGCTCTGAACCAGCTGAGCTAATCTCCCCTGCTGTTTGGGACTGCAAATATAGAAGCAGAATCTACTTCTGCAAAATATTTTTTTATTTTTTTATCCGAGCACTTCTTCTAGCACTTCATGCGAGTGAATTTGTCCGAAACCTTCAATATGCAGCGCATAATATTCAATCAGCCGATCCAGTAAAAAACGACGTATGTCATTTGGCAAGCGAATTTCCGGTAGTTCTTCAAAATTGCGCTGGATCAGCAAATTAAAATATTGTGTATAAGGCGGCGCCAGAAACAGGTTATGTTCCGGCCGTTTAGAAACAAACAAGCCATCTTTTAAATCAAAATAGGAAGCCGTAGAAGCTTCATTTCTTTCGGGATGAAAACCCAGGTAACGACTTAACTGCACTAAAAACAGCAGGTGAAAATTGGCCAATCCCTGCTCCTGGTTGTCTAACCATTCGATGGAATAAAATATAAAGTTGAATAAGTTTTCGTCCGATTCATGTTGCCGAACAGCCTTGTAAATCATTTCATTCAAAAAAATAACCAACGAGCTTTTTACAATATCATAAGGAATTGTTTTTAAAACCGGAACGTTTTTAAGCTCTGTTACCCGTTGAATGTTGCCGTTCGGTTTATGATAAACGACCATTTCCAGCAAGTGCAACGGTTGCAGCATGTTCCGGCTGATTTTTGCACGTGGCTTTTTTACGCCGTTGATTAAGTACGATTGCAGCCCGAATTTCTCTGTAAAAACCTGTACAATCACACTGCTTTCGCTGTAATCTGTAGTTTTGAAAACGATGCCGCGGGTTTTGTGTAACATCCGTCTAAACTAAAACAATCTTCCTGATCCGAAGAAACAAGAATGCTTCTTTTATCGGCAAAAAATCTGAAATGATGCTGTTTTTATACCGATAAAAACAGTATTGCTGTATAAATATTCACAATTTGTTTTTGTATACAGCGATCAAAATTTCAGCTTAAAACCTTATTTTTGCACCTCTTAAAATTGAAGTAAACGTATTGATGTACAAGGAATATAAGCAGCTTAACCTGCCGGAACTCGGCAACGAAATTCTGGAGTTTTGGAAGCAAAATCACATTTTCGAGAAAAGTATCAGCAGCCGACCCGCAGATAAACCTTACACTTTTTACGAAGGTCCGCCATCTGCCAACGGAATGCCGGGCATTCACCACGTGATGGCGCGCTCCATCAAAGATATTTTTTGCCGGTATAAAACGCTGAAAGGTTTCCAGGTGAAACGCAAAGGCGGATGGGACACGCATGGTTTGCCGATTGAATTAGCTGTAGAAAAAGCTTTAGGAATTACTAAAGATGACATCGGCAAAAAAATCTCGATTGAAGATTACAATGCTGAATGTCGCCGCGAAGTATTAAAATACACAGATGTTTGGAACGACCTGACCGAAAAAATGGGTTATTGGGTTGATCTAGCAGATCCATACATCACCTACAAAAACGAATACATTGAAACCCTTTGGTGGATTTTAAAGGAGTTTCACAAAAAAGATTTACTCTACAAAGGTTATACAGTTCAGCCGTATTCGCCGGCTGCCGGAACGGGTTTAAGTTCGCATGAACTGAACCAGCCGGGCTGTTACCGCAACGTAAAAGACACTTCGATTACGGCAGAATTTCATCTGATCAACAATCAAATCCATCCATTAATTCCGGTTTTGTTTGAGGAAGAAACGGAAGATACCACGATTTTAGCATGGACGACCACGCCCTGGACTTTGCCGTCCAATTGCGCTTTGGCGGTTGGCGATAAAATTGATTATGTAAAAATCCGCACCTTCAATCCTTACACTTATGCGCCGGTTAGCGTGGTTGTGGCGAAGGATTTGATCAACCAATATTTTAAAAAAGAAAGCGAGAATGCTTCTTTTACCGACTATAATTCGGGAGATAAAATCATTCCATGGGAAATTGCTGCCGAATTTAAAGGCGCAGAATTGGTTGGTTTGCGCTATCACCAATTAATGCCTTATGTTACTAACGAAGAGTTGGAGCAAAATGCTTTCCGTGTAATTTCCGGAGATTTTGTAACCACTGATGATGGAACTGGAATTGTCCACACCGCCTCTATTTTTGGTGCAGACGATTTTCGGGTGGCGCGTGCAAACGGCGTTCCTTCGGTTTTAGTGAAAGATGAAAACGGCAAAGACGTTCCGTTGGTTAACAAACAAGGAAAGTTTGTCGCAGAAGTAACTGATTTTGCAGGCAAGTTTGTAAAAGAAGAATATTACAGCGATACCGAACGCGCTGATCCTGATTTTAAAGTGACAGACGTATTGATCGCCATCAAATTAAAAGAAGACAACAAAGCGTTCGACGTTAAAAAATACGAACACAGTTATCCGCATTGCTGGCGTACCGATAAACCGATTTTATATTATCCATTGGATAGCTGGTTTATCAAAACTACGGCCGTAAAAGACCGAATGGTGGAACTGAATAAAACCATCAACTGGAAACCGGAATCAACCGGAACTGGACGTTTTGGTAACTGGCTGGAAAATCTGGTGGATTGGAACCTTTCCCGTTCCCGTTATTGGGGAACGCCGCTGCCAATTTGGAGACGAGATTATACTTTTGAATTTGAAAAAGACGAGATATGTATTGGGAGTATTGAAGAGTTAAAAAAGATTGGTTTATATTTTTATTTTGATGAAGCAAAATCTTTTTTTGAAACTCAATCAATCGAAAATATCCTTAATTTTCTTGAAATTGAACAAGACGGAAATTTTTCAGAATTTGATCAATATAAACTTGTAAAGGACATTAAACTTTTAATTTCAAAAGGAATATTAGATTTAAAAAGCCTAATACAAACTTGCCCTAACAGAGATTTATTAGTTAAAAAATTCTCAACTACAATTGAAGAGTTTTTTACTAATAAAAACTTAGAGTTTGATCTTCATAGACCTTATGTTGATAACATGATTTTGTTAGAAACACATAAGGATAAAACACATTATTTTTACCGTGAACCGGATTTGATTGACGTTTGGTTTGATTCCGGCGCGATGCCTTACGCACAGCATCATTTCCCATTTGAGAATAAAGAAGCTTTTGCAACCTCTTTTCCAGCAGATTTTATTGCAGAAGGCGTTGACCAAACGCGTGGCTGGTTTTTTACGCTGCACGCCATTGCTGTGATGCTGATGGATTCTGTAGCTTATAAAAACGTGATTTCCAACGGTTTGGTGCTGGATAAAAACGGCAACAAAATGAGCAAGCGTTTGGGCAACGGAGTTGATCCGTTTAAAACGTTGGATCAATACGGCGCGGATGCTACACGCTGGTACATGATCAGTAACGCTTCGCCTTGGGATAATTTGAAATTCAATCTGGAAGGTTTGGATGAAGTGCGCCGCAAGTTTTTTGGTACACTTTACAACACGTATTCATTTTTTGCTTTATACGCCAACATCGATAATTTCAGTTACCAGGAAGCGGATATCGAACTGCAAAACCGGCCGGAAATTGATCGCTGGATTTTATCTTTATTAAATACTTTAAGTGCCGAAGTGGACGGTTTTTATGCTGATTTTGAGCCGACAAAAGCAGCACGTGCCATTCAGGATTTTGTGGATGCACATTTAAGCAACTGGTACGTTCGCCTTAGTCGCCGCCGTTTTTGGAAAGGCGATTACAGCGCAGATAAATTGTCGGCTTATCAAACTTTGTACACTTGTTTGGTTACGATTTCTAAATTAATGTCGCCAATTGCGCCATTTTTTGCAGAGCGTTTGTTTTGCGATTTGAATAATATCACCCAGAAAGAAACTGTAGAATCGGTGCATCTGGCAGATTTTCCGGCTTATCATCCTGATTTGGTAGATAAGGAGCTGGAAGAGCGGATGCAATTGGCGCAAGATATTTCGTCATTAACGCTTTCGTTACGTAAAAAAGTCAGTATCAATGTTCGTCAGCCTTTAGCAAAAATTTTACTGCCGATTTTGAATCCGCATTTCCAGCTTCAGGTTGAGCAGGTAAAAGATTTAATCCTGTCGGAAACCAACATCAAAAATATCGAGTACATTATAGATGATGCTTCTTTTATCAGCAAAAAAATTAAACCAAATTTTAAAGCTTTGGGCAAAAAAGTGGGGAAAGATATGAAACTGGTTGCAGAAGCAATTGCCCGATTTAACCCGGAAGAAATAATTGAACTGGAGCAAAACGGACAGATTTTGATACCTGAAACCTCACACTTCATTGCGCTGTCTGATGTAGAAATTACTGCTGAAGATGTTCCGGGATGGCAGGTTGCTACGTTAGGAAAATTAACCGTAGCGTTGGATGTAGCTATAAATGAAGAACTTAAACAGGAAGGGATTTCACGCGAATTGATAAACCGTATTCAGAATTTACGCAAAAGCAAAGGCTTGGAAGTTACCGACCGTATCCGTGTACGCTTGCAGGATAAACCTCTTGTAACACAGGCGGTAAGAAATAATTTATCCTATATTTGCGCCGAAATTTTGGCAGATAATTTGGCATTAGATACACAGTTACATGAAGGTGAAAAAGTAACGATAAACGACGAAGATTTACTGATTGAAATAACTAAAGCAGAATGAACGAACAAAAAGAAAAAAACAGGTATGCTGATGCTGAATTAAAAGAATTTAAAGACTTAATTTTAGATAAACTTCGCGCAGCAAAACAAGAATTAAATGCGCTTACTTCTTCTTTAAGCAGTCCAAATTCTAATGGAACTGACGATACTTCGGGTACTTATAAAACATTGGAAGATGGATCGGCAACGCTGGAAAAAGAACAGATTAATCAATTGGCTGCCCGCCAGAAAAAATTTATTGAGCAACTGGAAGCTGCTTTAGGTCGGATTGAAAACCGCACTTATGGCTTATGCCGCGAAACCGGAAAACTGATTCCGAAAGAACGTTTACGCGCCGTACCGCATACTACGTTGAGCATGGAAGCCAAAATGAAACAGCACTAAATGAAAGCCACTTATACCAAACCTTTTTTAATTGCTACTTTTATTGTACTGGCCGACCAGATACTAAAAACCTGGGTACGCACAAACATGTATATCGGCGAAGAAATTAAGCTGCTGGGCAACCGCGGCTTTTTGCATTATACCGAAAATAACGGAATGGCTTTTGGCTGGGAACTGGGTGGCGAAGCAGGCAAATATGCTTTAACCTTGTTCCGCATTTTGGCCGTTTCGGGTATTGCTTATGGTTTGGTTTATTTAATTCAGCATAAATTCCATCGTGGTTTAATTATCAATATTGCGTTGATTTTTGCAGGCGCACTGGGCAATATTATTGATTCTACTTTTTACGGCATAATGTATCAAAAGGCACCTTTACTGCAAGGCCGTGTGGTTGATATGTTTTATTTCCCATTATTAAGCGGCGTTTTCCCTTCCTGGGTTCCGGTTTGGGGCGGAGAAGAATACATCTTTTTCAGGCCGGTTTTTAATATTGCTGATGCCGCCATTTCTATCGGCGTGGTACTGATTTTACTCAACCAAAAGAAGTATTTTAAAGAAGATATTAAAGAAGAACCACAGCCTAATAGTGAGATTGTGGAAGAATGAATGGAAATCTGATGATTTTTGAAATAACAAAAACAAGAAAGCCCGAAAAATTCCGGGCTTTCTTGTTTTTAAGAAGTTAGATACCTATTGTTTTTATAGGCATAAAAACAGCAAACAAATTAAAATTCTTATTTTTTCTATCTGATAAAGAACAGATTAAATTTTATATGGCTAAAAACAGCATTTTGAATGCGACCTATGCGTATAACATTCGTCTATCCAATAAAAATACAACCTTATGAAAAAGCTTTCAACTTTAATATTGTTAACATTTTTATCTGCCATCACTTTTGCGCAAAGCGTTGATCTCCGCAGAAAAATTACAGTTACCGGCAACGCCGAAACAGAAGTAACACCTGATATTATCTACTTCAGTATTTCCCTGAAAGAATATCTGAACGGAAAAACTAAAGTAAATATTTCTATGCTGGAAAATCAGCTGCAAAAAGCGGTAAATGCTGCTGGAATTGCCAAGGCTGATTTTACCATCATTAATTTATCATCTTACAATTACGTTCCGGAAAAAAAGAAAAATGCTGATTTTCTGGCTGCCAAACTGTATCGTTTAAAACTGCATGATCTCAACAAAATTAACCTGATTTTGGATGCAGTTGATGATAAAGGCATCCAGTCAACCGGAATTGACAATTATGATTATTCTGGAATTGAAACTTTGAAAAGCGAACTGAAATTGAAAGCTTTAAAAGCAGCTCAAACTAAAGCCAACTTTCTATTAAGCGGCATTGGCGAAAAATTAGGCGGCGCGATTGACATTCAGGAAATAAACAATGAACCAATGCAGCAACCTGTTTTCCGCAGCATGATGATGAAAACAGCAGCGGTTGATGCAGCAGAATCTGATATTGATTTCAAAAAGATTAAACTGAATTACCAGATTCAGGCGGTTTTTGAGATTGTGAAATAAAGGCAGCAACAGTTAATTACCAAGTTTTGGGGAACCGGATTTACATAAAAGTTCAGCGTTAATAACCGAAACCAATTAAAAATCATCAGATTTCTTTTTCATGGTATTGGTTAAAACAGCTATCTTTTTCACAAACAATTCATCCATAGCCGTAAGCACGCGCTTACGGCGGCCAATACCTAATAAGCCACCACCTTTGCCTTTATCAACATCGTATAAAGTATGCTCATCACTTCCATTATTATCTTTATCATTATAAATGAGGAAGATATTATCGAAAGTATAGCGGTAACGGCCTTTTTTGAGTTCAAGCTTTACAGAATATTTCAACGTCATCCGTTCGTCGCCAACGCCGGTTTGTGTTTTAAAACTTGCTGGTTCTTCAACTGATGCAATTACAAGTCCATCTGCACTGTTGTCCGTTGTTACTTTTGTGTTAACCAAAGCCAGTTTAGTCAAAAACAATTTAGCGTCTTTGTACAAATCGGAAACAGATAGAGCGGTGTCCACTTCAACCACATTGCCATAATATAAATATCTATCTTCTGCTTTATAGTGGAACGACCCAGATTGTGCTTTTGCAATAAAAGGCAGTAAAAAGATAACTGCTATAATAAATTTTTTCATGTTATTTTTAAAACTGATAATTGGTGGTTAACTGTTGATTTACTTCAACCGTGATTATACTTTATATTTCCGTGAACGCTATTACCAGTTTATAGTTTTAGACAGATTGTGACCTAAACGCAGGAAAAACAGTTAACCATTTTCAAATCAATGCTTCTTTTACCTACATAAAAACAGCATCAATCAATAAACTCAAACTTAGTATAAGGCACCAAAACTTCCGGGATTTTAATCCCGTTTTCCGTCTGATTATTTTCCAGCAAAGTAGCTACAATACGCGGCAAAGCCAAAGCACTTCCATTTAAAGTATGCGCCAACTGGTTTTTACCTTCGCTATTACGGAAACGCAATTTTAAACGATTACTCTGGAAAGTTTCAAAGTTAGAAACAGAAGAAACTTCCAGCCAGCGTTGTTGCGCCGCGCTCCAGGTTTCCATATCATAAGTTAAAGCTGCTGTAAAACTCATATCGCCTCCGCACAAACGCAACACGCGATAAGGCAAACCTAGTTTTTGCAGAAGTGATTGCACATGCAAACTCATTTCCTCTAAAATTTCATAAGATTTTTCCGGATGCGCAACCTGTACCAGTTCCACTTTATCAAACTGATGCAAACGGTTTAAACCACGAACGTGCGCGCCATAAGAACCTGCTTCCCGGCGGAAACACGGCGTATAACCACAGTTTTTAACCGGTAATTCTTCTTCTTTCAAAATTACATCCCGATACAAATTCGTCATCGGAACTTCTGCGGTTGGAATTAAAAACAAATTATCCTGTCCCACAAAATACATTTGTCCTTCTTTATCCGGCAATTGTCCGGTTCCAAAACCAGAAGCTTCGTTTACCAGCAAAGGCAACATTCGTTCGTCGTAACCGGCTTTTTCAGCTTCGTCCAGAAAAAAAGCAATCAGCGCACGTTGCAGTTTGGCACCTTTTCCTTTATAAACCGGGAAACCTGCGCCGGTAATTTTTACGCCTAACTCAAAATCAATCAAATTATATTTTGCTGCTAATTCCCAATGCGGCAAAGCATTTTCCGGCAAATTTGGTTTCTCGCCATTTTCTAAAACTACTTCGTTTTCTTCCGCGGTGCTTCCTTTAGGCACAGAAACATGCGGCAAATTAGGCAGTAAAAACAGCTTTTGCTGTTGTTCATTTTCCAGCGCAGCTAAATTATCGCCTAAAGTTTTAATTTCGTTTTTCCAGGTTCCGGTTTGGTTTTTAACTGCTTCGGCTTCTTCTTTTTTGCCGTTGCGCATCAGTTCGCCAATTTTTTTTGCTGCGGAGTTTGCTTCTGCGGAAACCTGTTCCAGTTGAGTTTGTGTGGAGCGGCGTTTTTCATCTAAACCCAAAATTTCATCAACCAGTTCTGGCTGTTTAAAATTCCGCACGGCCAAACGTTCCAAAACCTTTTCCCTGTTTTCGCGGATATAACTAACTTGCAGCATTATTTTAAATTTTTGGCAAAGATAGGTTTCGGTTGTCAGTTTTCTGTTGCGGGTTACCAGTTTTTAGTCGATAAAAACAGCATCTAAATTAAACTGACAACTCACAACCAATCACTCACAACTGAATGAACGGCAAACTTTACCTCGTACCCACTCCTATTGGCAATCTGGAAGACATGACTTTCCGTGCCATCCGCATCTTAAAAGAAGCTGATTTGATTTTGGCAGAAGATACACGCACCTCTGCACCGATGCTGAAACATTTTGAGATCAGTGGAAAAGTTTTTTCGCACCATCAACATAACGAACATCAATCCACCCAAGAAATTATGAAGTTTTTGGGAGAAGGAAAACAGATTGCGCTAATTTCTGATGCCGGCACGCCTGCAATTTCTGATCCGGGTTTTTACTTGGTTCGAGAAGCTTTGAAAAATAAT
Source organism: Janthinobacterium lividum (assembly GCA_050955045.1). Lineage (GTDB taxonomy): Bacteria > Bacteroidota > Bacteroidia > Sphingobacteriales > Sphingobacteriaceae > Mucilaginibacter_A. The sequence goes on from JBPBQV010000002.1 coordinate 217,310, forward strand.
TTTTCGGTAGAATGTTTGCCTGGCGCAACCGCTTTTGTTCCGGCACTGGTTAATTCCGGTTTGCCCAATGACCGTTTTATTTTTGAAGGTTTTTTGCCGGTAAAAAAAGGCCGGCAAACAAGGTTTTTAAGTTTAAAAGAAGAAGAACGGACCATGATTTTTTATGAATCGCCGCACCGTTTATTAAAAACTTTAGATGAAATGATGACGCATTTTGGTGCAGAAAGGCAAGTTTCTGTTTCCAGAGAATTAACCAAACTGTTTGAAGAAACCGTTCGCGGCACGTTAACCGAACTGAAAACTTACTACGAAACGCATACTGTAAAAGGCGAGTTTGTAATTACTGTGGACGGAAAAAGCAGCAAGAATCAGTCAGCAAATAGCAAGTATGACAATGATGATTTGCTTGATACCTGATTCTAAACGTCCGATACTATTTTAAATGAAAAACAGACTTTTCTTCCTCGCCATACTTTCCGGTTTATTAATGTGGATTGCCTGGCCGCCTACGCCTTATACTACATTTTTACTATTTGTTGGCTTAGTGCCGATGCTTCTTTTACTGGAAGAAATTATGCAATCCAATTCTAACCGTAAAGGTTTCCTGATTTTTTGGCTAAGTTTTCTCGGATTTTTCATCTGGAACACACTTTCTGTTTATTGGGTTTATAATTCGGTTAAAACCATTGGTGCGCTGGTGGCTATTCCAATTTCAATGGTCCCATATTCGCTTGGCCCGTTGTTGATGTCAACCGCTTGCTGGCTGTATTATCGTTTAAGGAAAATTGCGCCGTTGGGATGGAGTTTGGCCGGCTTGGTTTGCTTTTGGATCGGCTATGAATATCTGCATCAAGGCTGGGATTTAGCTTTCCCCTGGATGACTTTGGGAAACGGTTTTGCTATCAGCCACAGCTGGATTCAATGGTACGAATACACCGGTGTTTATGGCGGAACAATTTGGATCTGGCTGGTTAATATTTTGATTTTCCTGGTTTATCTCGACCTGAAAAAACAGGCACAAAAACAGCATCGGCAGCGTTTGGTTGCGGTAACGGTTTTGGCGATTTTGCTGCCGCTAAGTTTTTCTTTATTTGGATATTATCAATATAAGGAACAGGAAGATCCGTCAAACATTGTTGTCGTACAACCCAATATTGATCCGTATGAGAAAGTAGGAACGATATCAACTTCAGATCAAATCAATACTTTAATTACACTTTCTAAAAAAGTTGCCCAGCCAAACACCGAGTTTATTATCTGGCCGGAAACTGCAATTTTTGATGAAAGAGGTATTGATGAAGATCAGATTAGAAGCAATAATTACTATTTACAGGTACAACGCTTCCTTTATCCTTATAAAAATGCAAACGTGTTAACGGGCATTGAATCTTACAAATATTACAGTCATGATCCAACGCCTTCATCCGAGCAAATACCTGGATATAACGTATTTGTAGATCACTTTGATGCAGCCGTAAATATTGAAAACTCGGCTAAAGTTCAATTTTATCATAAATCAAAATTAGTTCCGGGCGTAGAACAGATGCCTTTTGGTTCAGCTTTATCCTTTTTGAAACCGGTTTTTGCACATTTAGGCGGAAGCACGGGCAGTTATGGCAAACAGGATGAACCGTCGGTTTTCTACTCTCAAAGCGGAATTGGTGCAGCGCCGGTTATTTGTTATGAATCAATTTATGGTGAATATGTAGGAAAATACGTGCTAAAAGGAGCACAGTTTATCGCAATCATCACCAATGATGGCTGGTGGGAAAACACTTCCGGCAAAGACCAGCATCTGGATTACGCTAAGCTAAGGGCAATTGAAACACGGCGTTGGGTTTGCCAATCTGGCAATACAGGTTTATCTGCTTTTATTAATCAGCGCGGCGATGTTGTAAAACAAACTAAATGGTGGACGCAAACTGCAATTAAGCAGGATATCAACTTAAACAGCAGTTTAACTTTTTATGTGAAGTATGGAGATTACCTGGCAAAAGCAGCAAGTTTCATTGCTGCCTTAATAGCTATTTTCTTATTAGTTAATAATTTCTTTTTTAAGAAAAAGTAATTACATACCTTTATTTCAGAATTTATTTTTTCTGAAGTAAAGCGTATTGAAAAAACATCCAGAAACAGTTATTAAAAAGAATACTTACAGGAAAGCAATTTTCTGTACGATGCTTCTTTTATGCCGCTTTTTTTATGCTGATGCTGCAATAATTACATCTACCAATACAGGTGGAAATTGGAATGATGCTACAACTTGGGTTGGTGGAATTGCTCCCCGATCAACAGATGATGTAGTAATTGCATCAAATGCAACGGTTTTGATGGATGCCGCAAATGTTGGAACCGGGATTTTAAGCTTAAATGTTTCATCAGGTGGCAGTTTGGTGTTGGGTTCAGCTACAGCTAATAATCTCCGTTTTAATATCAAAGGCAATATTATTAATGATGGAAACATTAACTTTTGGTTAAGTAGTACTCAGGGAATGAGTTTATATTTGCTGGGAAGCAGTAGCACTTGGTCGGGAACCGGAAGCTGGAATTTGGCACAATTAGTTATTGGAAATTCTGCTTTAGAATTTAATAGTGATTTAGCAATTACCATAAACAGAACTATAACTGTTGGTACGGGCTCTATGAACGCCATGAATAAACGCAGCGGCGTTACCTTTACTTTGGCAGGAAACGAAAACGCGACAATAGCAAGTGAATCAGCAATGATATTTTATGGAAATATCATTGCTGATAAAAGTAACCGGGTTATCACGTTTGCACAAAGCGGCACTACTGATGCTTACAACACCATTAATATTTTAGGTGATATTACCATCAAACCAACCAACCGGTTAACCGTAGGCACTTACAATATTTTAGAAATTAAAAATAACCTTTCCGGAAGCGGAAGAATAGTTGGTGGTACCAACAGCGACATACAGATTACCGGAAATGGTGCTGCTATTCTTTTTAATTCTGGCGGTTCCGGATTCAGGAATTTTACAGTTACCCGCCCAAATGGCGTTACAATTGATAGTACGCTTTCAATAGCACAAACGCTTTCGCTTCAAAATCAATGTAAATTGTATTTGCCGGCAGGAAAATCAGCCAATGGCAATCAGACTTTTTCTGTTGGACAGGTTGGTACAACCGGTGCTATTATTGGCGATGGTTATATGGCGCAACCGGCCTGGACCAATGTTTATCAGCTGGCAGATGTTACCATTAACGGAACGGCAGCAAATGTAAACCTACGTTTTTCGCAAACTGGCACAGAAAATATTATTCATGATTTTACCATCAACAAATCTGCCGGAAGCATCAATTTACTTGATGGAGGAAATTTGCAGGCTAGAAATACATTTACGTTAACCAACGGAAATTTAAAGATCGGAACTGGAACGCTGAGATTAACCGGCACAATCAGAACATCTTTGACCGGAACATTATCCGGCTCGCCAAACTCCAACTTATTTATCGGAAATGATGCAGTTACTACAGCTGCAACTATTTTCTTTAATCAGGATGATCCGCTTAACCATTCACTAAAAACATATACGCAAGCCAGAAACGGAACAATTACGTTGGGCAACGCCTTAGATATCTATAACTCCGTTGATATAAACAGCACAAGCACGGCCAATATTTTAAACACAGCCAGTAACTTAACTTTAATTTCTAACGAAACTGGAACAGCAAGAGTGAATAACCTCGGCTCTGCAGCTATTACAGATTCTGTTATAGTACAACGTTTTATTAAAGGCGGCAATATTGCCCGGCGGAGTTATCGGCTACTTTCATCGCCGGTTTATCAGGTGAATAATGCCAGTTCAGGATTACGCAGATATTATTTCAGTCGTTTGCAAGATCAAATTTTAGTCACAGGCAGCGGCGGAACAGCAAACGGTTTTGACGCTTCACCTACCAATGGCCCAACTATTTGGAAATACAATGAACCCGCTGCTGCGAGTGCTGCACAGGATTTTATTCCGATCAGCAGGATCAGTAAAAACCATTCTAATACAACACAGGATTTTCTTACTTCGGGCAACGGCTTTTTTTTATTTTTCCGCGGAGACAGGATCAATAATGTAACTAACAAAACGTCACCGCCTTTTCCGGTTCCGGAGAACGTTGTACTTAATTATAAAGGTTTGCTCAACCAGGGAAATATTACGGTTACAGCGCCTTATAACGGAACTACAAATCTGTTATCGTACACCAATAAATCGGAAACAAATGATGGTTTTAATTTGATAGGAAATCCTTACGCTTCTGCAATTGACTGGGAACTTTCCGGCAGCAGCGGTTCTGCAATTATGCTAACTAATATCAACCCAACTATTTACATTCTCGATCCGGTTACCAAAAATTATGGCACTTATACTAAAGGCGGCGTTTCTACAGGTGCTGCTACGCGATATATTGCTTCCGGCCAGGGGTTTTTTGTGAAAGCAAATGCAGCGAATCCGGCAATAACTTTCACAGAAGCAGCTAAAACAACCGATACTTCTAATCCAAGTGTTTTAGGCGGAAAAACGCCTTTAGCAATAGATTTTTTAAGGTTAAATTTGCAAAAAGACAGCTTAAACCAGGATGATATTTTACTAACTTTTAAAGATGGGCAAAGCGAAAGCTACAACCCGGAAGAAGATGTAGATGATTTGCCCGGCATGAATGCAACTGTTTCTTTATCTTCATTAAATAATAAAGAGCAAAAAAACCTGGCTGTAAACGCATTGCCGCTGGCGAAACAGGTTAAAGCAATTGCACTTTTTGCAGATGTAGCAATCAGTGGTAATTATCATTTAAAACTGACGGATTTATCGGACAACTTTAAAAATAAATCTGTTTTTTTAAAAGATAATTTTACTGCTGATTCTGTTGATTTGCGTAAACAGCCGGATTATACTTTTTTTATCGATAAAAATAATGCAGCTACTTTTGGCAGTAACCGGTTTGTGGTTTATTTCCTGCAAGATTCAACTGTAATTTCAACTACAAAAAGCACAGTAGTTACACTCAACCTAAAAAATACTTTGCCTGTATTTACTGGTGTGTTGTTATTTCCAAATCCTGCCACTACAGAAATCAATTTTTTACTTGATAAAAGAAGCACCGGCAACATCAGGCTAAATATTTACGATAATAAGGGTGCGAAAATCCATTCTTCCTTGCACCAGAATCAGCCCATTTTTAAACACCATATTTCTGCGTTGCCGGCTGGTGTTTATATAGCAGAACTGCTGGATGCCACAACCGGAAGTACACTTCAAAAAGCAAAGTTCATCAAGCAATAGTATTGCTGCTTTTACCGATAAAAAATCTGTTAAGCAGCAATTAAACCTCCGCCTTCTCTTCAAAATATTGCTATTTTTCACACTTTCCTGTTTCTTCCTTTAAATTTTATTTCGGTTCTCTAACTGCGTTTCAAGTATAGATTCTGATTTTCTTTCTGATCCAAATGCTTCAATTTTCAATAACTAATATTTCTTTGGCATCGTAAACAGATGGTGGACAATAGTGTCAGCTGACTGAAAATCAGTTGTAGAAACGATGAGTAAATTTCAATCAAAAAGCATCAACATTTTTATGACTCTCGATCAGCAGGTGATAGATGGTTATTTTAACAAACATGATCCTGCACCGATATATAAACGGCAGTTAAGTCATCAATTTGAACATTATATTTTGGAAACAGTATCCGTAGCTAAACGCTATGATGTGATTTTTTACAAATTTAAATGTACACATGAAAGCGACAAGCAATATGCCGAGCCGTTGATGTATGCTGTTCACCGGCATTTTTCAGATAAAAAATCCGAAAGGATGAAAGAGTTTGCCAAATTTAAACAGCGCAACTGGGTTTTACTGGCTTTAGGCGTTGGTGTAGTTATTTTGTGTCAGGGTTTGCTGCCGCTTATTTTGAATGAAGACATTAAGCTGCACACTGGCCTAAGCAACAGTCTAGATATTTTTGCCTGGGTTTTACTTTGGCACCCAATTGATGAACTCATCTTTAATTGGAACCCGCATTTAAAAGCTATTCATCTGTTTGACAGGTTAGGTACTGCAGAATCAATAATCATCGAAAATGAAAAAAAGGCTACTGCTAATGTTGCCAACAATGATCCTCTCCGGGTTGTGGCATAATTTAAAAGCACAAGCTGGGTTAGAGCAATATTATTACATGGGCACTTATCAAACATTTACCGTTGTACCGGTAGCGTATTATCAGGGTAGCAAAAACTGGTATGCAGAAGGGCGTTTTAATTACGAAGCGATAAATACTTTATCCTTGTACGGCGGCAAAACTTTTAAAAAAACAGCTTCACTTTCTTACTCGGCTACGCCGATTGCAGGTGTTGTTTTAGGGCAAATGAATGGCGGTTCTGTAGGGTTAAACCTGGAAATGGATTACGGAAAATTTAATTTCAATACGCAATCTCAATACACGTTTTCTGTGCAGCAACGAACTAACAGTTTTATTTACAGCTGGTCTGATTTTACCTATCAGTTTTTTAAAAAACTTGCCGTTGGTGCATCCATACAGCAAACCAAATTGTACCAGGTAAATGGAGCAATTGAAAGAGGCATACTGCTAAAAACGGGTTTCAAAAATTGGGTTTTTCCGCTTTACATTTTTAGACCGGAAACCACAGATAGATATTTCGTGCTTGGCATCAACTACGAATGGCAAAATAATGGTGCTAAAAACAGCATCGGAAATTAAAATAAATACTCAGAAACAAATTTTTTAAAAAACGAATATGATAAATTCAAGCAGCGTTTTTATACTTACTTCGGCAAATTTGCTTCTTGTACCATTTTGGCTTGCGTGGTGGTTCTATGTTTTGATTTTGGTTGTTGTTCTTGTGGGAGGATATATTCTTCACAATATCAGCATAAACAAACTATTGCACCAAAAAGCAAAACTGGAAAGCCAGGTGCTAAGCCGTACAGAATTACTTTCTTACGCAAAAAGCGGTGCGCAAAAAGCCCGCGAAGATGCTGCTTCTGCCAATCAAAACAAAAGTTTGCTGCTATCTAAAATAAGCCACGATATCCGCACACCGATGAATACGATTATGGGTATGGCATCGCTACTAACAGAAACAACACTTAACCCGGAGCAGCAGGAATTTGCCAGTACAATTTTGTCTTCCGGAGAGAATTTGCTATCCATCATTAATGAAATATTAATGAATGATATTTTAGAATTTTCAAAGGTTGAATCGGGCCGGGAACTGGAAGTAAAAGAGTTTGATTTACGTACTAATATTGAAGAAGTTTTTGATGTTTTTGCTACGAAAGTAGCACAAACAGGTATTGAACTGATTTACAATATCAGTCCTGATGTTCCTGTTCAGTTAATGGGCGATGCGTTTTGCCTGCGGCAGATATTGATCAACCTAACTGAAAACGCATTAAGAGTTACTACCGAAGGAGAAGTTTTTATAGTGGTAACTCTGGCTGAGCAAATTGAAGAAAGCCGGGCAAAATTAGCATTTGAAATTAGGGATACGAGTGCCGGAATGTCTCCGGAGAAACTAAGAACAGTTGTTAACGGCCTTCAGATTGATGCTGTAGAAAGCAGTCAGAACACAGTTGGCAGAACGTTAACTATCTGCAAAAAACTAATTCGTTTAATGGGCGGCTCTTTAACAGTTGAAAGTGAAGAGAAAAAAGGAAGCACTTTTAAATTTACCATCGATACTGCTTTTGGCAAGCAAAATCTGCGGGCAAATACGCAGGCAGAAATGGCAAAACTAACTGGCAAAAGAATTTTGATTGTAGATGATAACTTGACGCTAAGTAATCTATTTAAAACACAGTTGGAAAGATGGAAACTTGTTCCGTTTGTGGCAAATTCGGGCAAACAGGCCTTACAAATTTTAAACCAGGAAGCTGGTTTTGATTTAGCATTGATTGATATGCAAATGCCCGGAATGGATGGTATCGAACTTACTAAAGCCCTTAAACAAACGCATCCGGAGCTGCCTATTGTTTTGATGAATCAAACCGGCAATGAAACATATAAAGATCATGCAGCTCTTTTTAATGCTGTTATTACCAAACCTTTAAAACATCATCAGATTATTGGGGAAACGTTAAGTTTATTATGGCAAAAAGGCAAAGATGGTTTATCTAAAGATCAGTACGCTAAACAAAAACTATCGGTAGATTTTGCTAAACAGTATCCGCTGAATATTTTAATTGCAGAGGATGATAAAATGAACCAGAAACTGGTAACCAAAGTTTTAAACAAACTGGGTTATGATCCGCAGGTTTCCGAAAACGGAAAAGATGTTTTGGAAGTAGTAAGCAACAAAAATTATGATTTGATTTTAATGGATGTGCAAATGCCGGAAATGGACGGACTGGAAGCTACACGCATGATTAGGGTGTGTTTAACAGAGCAACCTATTATTATAGCCATGACGGCCAATACCTTGCAAGGCGACCGCGAAGAATGTTTGAAAGCAGGTATGGATGATTATATTGGCAAGCCCGTAAGGCTAGATGGGCTAGTTAACATTATTGAAAAATGGGCTTTGCAAGGGCAGCAAAAGCACTAATTGTTGCAGTAGTTTTTGGCAGATGCTATTTTTATCACCCTAAAAGCAGCATCTGATTATGAGACTTTATTTGGAATTTGATTATAATAAGTAATGCTTCTTTTATCAGGTAAAAATCAACAACTTTCTAATTCGAATGGTTAAATTAATATAGATCTTAGTTTTTGCATGGTAAAAGAAGCATTAAGAAAAAGCAATTTTATTCAGGCCAAATAAAAATTTTTAAAGAAAAATTTCTTAGTAAATTTTTAACCAAATATTTAGAAATGTAGAAGTTATAACTAATCCAGCCGGCATTCGTAAAATAGCTGAATTAGTTATTTCTCATGAAAATTACTCAGCATATTTTTAAAACATTTATATGTCTGCTTTGCATATTATCTGTTAAAACAGGTTTCGCACAAAATGTTGGTATTAGTTCAAGCAGCAGTTTTGTTCCGGATGCCTCAGCTGCGCTGGATGTAAGTTACACCTCCAAAGGATTACTGATTCCGCGGGTTACCCTTACTGCAACAAATGCTGCCGGCCCGATAACTTCTCCCGCAACTTCATTATTAGTTTACAATACGGCTACGGCCGGCACTTCTCCAAACAACGTTATTCCGGGTTATTATTACTGGAACGGAACAGTATGGATTATGCTAAGTACCAGCACACAAACTGCAGGTTCATGGTCTACAACCGGAAATGCAGGTACCAGTTATCCAACAAACTATTTTGGAACAACAGATAACTTTGGTTTACATTTTAAAACTGCTGCTACACATCGTTTATGGATAGATAGTTTAGGCAGTGTTGCCGTTGGAACTTCACCTGTATTTTCTGCTTCTCCATCCAGGGAAAAGTTTTTGGTTGATGCCGGAACTACTACATCAACTAACGTAATAAGCGGTAAAGGAAGTCTGAACAGCTATTTACAGTTAAACATCCAAAATATAAATGCCGGTACAACTGCCAGTTCTGATGTAGTAGCCACTGCTGATAACGGTAGCGAAACAGCAAATTATGTAGATATGGGGATTAACAGTAGCGCTAACACATCAGCCTCTTTTGGTGCTGCAAATGATGCTTATCTATATAACACAGGAGGTACTGTTGGCGGAAACTTTTTTATTGGCACCAGCACTTCTGGTAAAGTTTTGGGCTTTTTAACCGGCGGAGGCGCAACTACTAATGAACGAATGCGCATAGATGGATCAGGCAATGTGGGCATTGGTACTACTTCTCCTGCTACCAAATTGCATGTTTTCGGTGCAAACCCATTAACGTTGAGCGGTGTGGCAACAGGGACTAATACTACTACGGATAGCTTATTAACCATCACAAGCGGACTGGTAAGAAAACTTCCGCTATCAACTTTTGCCCCAACAGGCAGCTGGGCTACAACCGGTAATGCAGGCACTACTGCCGGAACAAACTTTATCGGAACTACTGATGCCACAAATTTTATTGTTAAAACAAACAGTGCTGAAGTAGCCAGATTTACCAGTGACGGAAATGTAGCTATTGGTAGTAGCACTACTGCTTTTAATACTTCAAACCCGGAGCAGCTTTTGGTTGATGCAGGTACAACATCATCAACCAACGTGATAAGCGGTAAAGGAACTATAAATAGCTTTTTACAATTAAACATCCAGAATTTAAGTTCTGGTGCAAGTGCCAGTACTGATGTGGTAGCCTCGGCTGATAACGGCACAGATGCTGTAAATTATGTTGATATGGGCATTAACAGCAGCGGCAACAAAGGAACGTTTAACTTTGGTTTAGCTAACGATGCTTACTTGTATAATGCAGGTGGTTCGGTTGGTGGAAATTTTTATATAGGGAACAGCACTTCTGCTAAAATTTTAGGGTTTTTGACCGGCGGAAGTGCTGCGAGTAATGAACGCATGCGCATAGACGGAACAGGTAACGTTGGAATTGGCACAACGGCACCTGCCCAAAAATTAGATGTAACCGGAACTATTAGAGCTTCTGCTTCTGTTATATCTCAAGGATCTGTATTTGTTGACGCAGCAACTACAAATAATGGTACAGTAGCACCGGGAATGCTATTTGGAGGCACAAATTCCGGAGAAGGTATTGCTTCACAACGTACATCTGGAAACCTGAACGGTCTCGACTTTTACACTAATTTTGTAAACCGTATGACTATTACTAATACTGGCAATATCGGTATAAACACAAAAGCTCCTACATCAACATTACATGTAAATGGCTCTGTTGCCGTAAACGTAGTTACGAAATCAGCTGATTACACAATTTTAGCAACTGATTATATTATTATTAATACAAGTACTGCTACTACGGGGCCTACTATTACTTTACCTACTGCAAGCGGATGTACCGGCAGAATGTACCGCATTATTAATCATGGCACCGCAAATATCACGATTTCTCCTGCTGTAAATAACACAAATACAGGTACAACAAGTGTTCTTGGTACTGGTACAGGCTCGAATGTGATGGAAGTTGTTTCGGATGGATCAAACTGGCAAAGAGCTAATCAGTAATTATAGATTCGCATCAAATTACAACTAAGTTTTATAACGGCATTATTTTGCTGATGCTTCTTTTACCTACCTTTTCTTTTACTAAAGATTTAGAGTTTGTTTAAAGTTTGCTCAAACTATTTTTCATGCTTCTTTTATCACCTAAAAATCATTATGGTTTCAGGTTTTAACATTTGTCCTGAATACAAAAACAGAATTTATAGTGATAAAAGGAGTATTACTTTTATGCCTGATAAAAATACAAACAGGCTCTTATAAATAACTTTAGTAATTTGTATATCTAAAAAATAGTGAATGGTGAAGCCAGAACTATAACTGCATTTTATAGATAGACCTTTAAAAACCTGCTACTTAAATAGCAACTATTTGTATTGCTTTTCGTAAAACATTGGTATTTGTTATATCCATGAAAAGCATCCGGTACATTTTAAAAGCTTTCGTGCTGCTGTTAGGCCTATTATCCGTTGAAACAGGTTTTGCACAAAATGTTGGCATCAGCTCCAGCAGCAGCTTTGTTCCGGACGCTTCGGCTGCGCTGGATGTAAGTTATACTTCTAAAGGATTGTTAATTCCGCGTGTTGCGCTTACTGCAACCAATGTTGCCGGCCCAATAGCTTCCCCTGCAACTTCTCTTTTGGTTTATAATACGGCTACGGCAGGTACATCACCTAATAATGTTATTCCTGGTTATTATTACTATAATGGTTCTGCATGGATTATGCTAACTACCAGTACACAAACAACCAACTTTTGGTCAACTATAGGTAATTCAGGCACCAGTTCAACAACAAATTTTTTAGGAACGACAGACAATAAATCTTTTCGTATCAGAACCAATAATACACAACGCTTTCTTTTAGACAGTTTGGGTAATGCAGCTATCGGAAGTTCTCCAACGTTTTCCAGTAGTAATATGGAAAAGCTTTTGGTTGATGCCGGAACTACTGCATCAACTAACGTAATAAGCGGTAAAGGAAATCTGAACAGCTATTTACAGTTAAACATTCAAAATACAAATGCCGGTACAACTGCCAGTTCTGATGTAGTAGCCACTGCTGATAACGGTAGTGAAACAGCAAATTATGTAGATATGGGGATTAACAGTAGCGCTAACACATCAGCCTCTTTTGGTGCTGCAAATGATGCTTATCTATATAACACAGGAGGTACTGTTGGCGGAAACTTTTTTATAGGAACCAATACTTCTGGTAAAGTTTTGGGCTTTTTAACCGGTGGCGGCGCAACTACTAATGAACGAATGCGCATAGACGGATCAGGCAATGTGGGCATTGGTACTACTTCTCCTGCTACAAAACTGCATGTTTTTGGTGCAAACCCGTTAACACTTAGCGGCGTAGTAACTGGAACCAATACTACTGCCGATAGCTTGTTAACCATCACAAGCGGACTGGTAAGAAAACTACCGCTATCAACTTTTGCCCCAACAGGCAGCTGGGCTACAACCGGTAATGCAGGAACAAGTTATCCAAGCAACTTTTTAGGTACCACCGATAACAATGGTTTACACTTTAGAACCAATAGCATACAACGTGCAGTAATAGACAGTTTAGGGAATATGGGCCTTGGAAGTGCCGGCTTTAACTCTTCAAACCCGGAAAAGCTTTTGGTTGATGCCGGTACAACCTCCTCTACCAACGTAATAAGCGGTAAAGGAACAATCAACAGTTTTTTACAATTAAACATCCAGAATTTAAGTACGGGTACAAGTGCTAGTACCGATGTGGTAGCTACTGCTGATAACGGTACAGATGCCGTTAATTATGTTGATATGGGGATTAATGGCAGTAAAAACAACAATACCTTTTATTATGGGCTTGCAAATGATGCCTACTTATATAATGTCGGAGGTTCTGTGGGAGGAAATTTTTATATCGGAACAAGTACCTCGGCCAAAATTTTAGGCTTTTTGACAGGTGGTACGGCTGCAACTAACGAACGTATGCGCATAGACGGAAGCGGCAACGTGGGTATAGGCACAACCGCACCGGCCCAAAAGTTAGATGTAGTTGGAAGTATAAGAACAACAACTGGTTCTATAACGGTTGATGCAACAGCTACAAATACTGGTACGTTGTCCACAGCTTTATTATTTGGTAGCACAGCTTCTGGGGAAGGAATTTCCTCAAAACGTACATCAGGAACTAACCAGAACGGTATTGATTTTTATACCTCATCTAGTAATCGTATGTCTATTACTAATACTGGCAATGTAGGCATTGGTACAAACAGCCCACGTTACCCCTTAGAAATTGCAACTAAAATTGCTTATACAACTGGCACATACAGTGCTTATAACAACAACACCGATGGCTGGTCAACCACTGATGCCTTTTCTTATTATGCAAATGGAAATAGCAGTAGTACATCTAATGCATCATCTGGTGGGTCAGGTACCTATTATTCAATCGTTACCGCTGGCCGTGTTGCAGCTAAAGAGTTTAATGCTTACTCTGATAAGCGGGAAAAAATTGTGATTGGCCAAAGTGATGGAAAGGCAGATATTGCTTTGCTTAATAAATTAAAGATAACTGATTATACCTGGATAGATAAGATTGGCAAAAGTCCTGTTCCGGAAAAAAAATTAATTGCCCAAGAGCTGCGTGCAGTATATCCTCAGGCTGTAAAATTAATTCCTGGGTTTATTCCGAACGTTTACCAAAAGCCAGTCTCCGTTCAATTTGATTCTACAAAAAAAATCATGTCACTAAATTTCTTAAAAGCACATACTTCAAGCAAAGGTGATTTATTAAGAATTTATGTGTTTGACAAGTTACATGAAGTTACTATTAAATCTGTTCCTTCCCCTTCATCATTGGTTGTTGAGATTTCCGATATACTAGATTCAACTCCATCAGCCAAAGATATTTTTATTTTTGGAAAGAAAGTAAACGATTATCACACAGTTGACTATGACGCTGTTTCCATGCTAAATGTAAGCGCGACTCAGGAACTATACCGGCAGTTGGAGCAGCAAAAGGACGAAAGCAAAAAAGTAATCGATGATTTGAAAAAACAGCTACAAGATCAAAACGAGAGGATTAAAAGGCTTGAAGAAAAATCTAAATAAGTAACGCCATATACTTAAGCAACTTAATAACAATTTACCAATCTTAAGTTCCTAATTGTAATATAAAATGAAGCAAAATAAAACTTTACTGAATTTAGGACTCAGTATTAGCATCATCATAATGCTTCTTTTACCTGCCTTTTCTTTTAGCCAAGGTTTGATCAATAATGGGGCAAACATTGTAGCCAATGGCGGATTATCATCAACCCAAGTTTTCATCAACTTAAATGGTTCAACAGCGAATTATTTAAACCAATCTGGCGGGTTAATAACGGGTACCAATATTGGTTATGATGTTTCTGCGGATGGCAGCGCAACTACTTCTATTACAGTTGGCGGCAACTGGACAAATAACGCTTCAAATGCAGCCATTTCGGGTTATGGCTTGACTACAATTTTCAATAATACATCAGTTGCACAAACGATTGGCGGAACTGCTTCAACCAGCTTTTTTAATTTGATTTGTTCTGGTTCAAGTAAAACTTTCAGTGCACCGTCTTCTTCGCCGTTTGCAGTTAAAACTGTTAATAACTTTAGTCTTAGCAGTTCTGTTACGTATTCTAATATCTCTTCCATAAATATTGGTAAAGTATTTTCAGGTACTGCATCCCTTAACTCAGGTAGTATTCCTGTTATCATTGGTGATGACTATACAAACTCTGCAACAAGCTATACAGTAACCGGAGACTGGACTTATAACGGCTCCGGTTTAAACAGCCCAAACACCACAACTGGTACCACAGCCAGTACATTGATGGTTGGAGCATTAAACTATAACAACTTAAATATTCTTTCTGCTGATGGCACCAACAAAGCAGCTCCTCTTAATGGCGCAGCTACCATATCTGGAGTTTTAACTGTTGCAGATAAATGTACTTTCCAAACCGGGGCAAACCTAACACTCCTATCCACAGTAAATGGTACAGCAAGCGTAGCAGCACTAACAGGTTCTGCAAATATTACCGGCAATGTAAATGTACAGCGTTTTGTTACCGGCAGCTATGGCCGCAGTTACCGGCTAATTTCCTCTCCTGTTAATAATGCTACAGGTTTTTACAATCTTACATCGCTTATTAATTTTACACCAATTACTGGCCCAAACTCGGGCACCGGCAGTTTTGATGTCTCCAACACTAATAATGCTTCTGTATGGATGTATCGCGAAGGTGATCCTTTTCCTGCTAATACCGTTATTAAGGATAGTGATTATAAAGGAATCTATTCTTTAACAGAAAATATTCCGGTTGGTACCGGCCTACTATTTTTTAATCGTGGCAACCGCACTACCAACTTAACCAGTAAACTAAAAGGGCCAACTTTTCCGGCACCGGAAGATAATGCTATTGCGTTTACAGGTACACTTAACCAGGGAAGTATCAGTGTGAATGTTCCACAAAACAACATAAACAACTTTACGGTTAGCAGCCCTTATGCTAAAGAAAGTCCGGGTTCTTCTCTGCAAAGTGCTTATTATTACAAATATAATTCAAGTTATGCACCTGTGGCTAACATGTTGCGTACCAACTGGTACGGCACCAGCGGGAAAACAGCAGATCAAGGCTCAGACGGTTTTAATCTGATCGGCAACCCTTATGCATCTACCATAGATTTAGACTTAGTTACTTTCGGCAGTGATATTAATTCGCTTATTTATTTTTATAATCCTGCTAGTAAACAGTTTTCCTATTACTCAAAAGGCAGTGCAACAAGCGGCTCTACTGTTACAGATGGTAATGGCGCAAACCGTTATTTAGCCAGCGGACAAGGTTTTTTTGTAAAATGTAATGTGGTTGGCTCTACCAGTGCAGGCGTTACTTTTAACGAAAGTAATAAAGTAAATAACCAGCTTACTACTTCCACTTCACCAAAGCTTTTAATGTCGGCACCAATTAAAGGAGATTTTGGTACCGGACAACTAATTATGGGTGCGCCTATCAGCAATAATTTAGATCCGCTAGCCGGGATAAACTCCAAAATTATGCTGCAATTGAGAACAGATAGTATCAATTATGATGGCATAGGTTTGTTCTTCAATAAAAATAATATAGCAAACTACGACCAAAACGATGCAACTGATTTAGACGGAATGACGCCAGCTGTTTATTTATCCAGCTATTCGGCAGATAACAGGCGTTTAGGCATTAACAGAATGCCGCTGGTAAACAAGCAAATGCGGATAAAACTATTTGTAGATGCAACTTCAAACGCAAACCAGCAGTTGCGTATAACTGATATGGCCAACGTTGCACCAAAATATAATGTTTATGTGGTTGATCATTATAAAAAAGATTCGTTGCAACTCAGCCTGAACAACGCTTATAATTTTAATATCAACCCAACAGATACTTCTTCCAAAGGTGCAAACCGGATGGAATTGGTTTTTAACCTTAATCCCGAAGGAATTTATAAGCTGCTTACTTTTACAGGAAAAATAGACAACCGTAATGTTGTGCTTAACTGGACAACCAAAAACGAAGCTAACTATACTTCTTTTACCATAGAAAAAAGCGTGGATGGCGGCAAAACGTTCGTTGCAATTGGTTCTATTGCAGCTAACAATAGCGGTTCTTACTTCTTAACGGATAATAATGTTGATAACGGCGTTGTTATCTATCGGTTAAAACAAAATGTTTTGGATCTACCAAGTTATTCAGATAATGTAAACATCAGCCTGAACACTTTGAATGCAAATTCTTTTTACGTTTATCCAAATCCGGCAAGTTCTTTCATTCAAATTAATGCAACAAAAGCGTTAGAAGGCGCAGCAGAAATCCGAATTATAAATTTAACAGGCAGCTCGGTACTAAAATCAGTGGCAACAAACAGTAATGCTTTGCGGATGGATATCAGTACGCTTAAACCAGGTGTTTATATTGCCGAAGTTACCAATGCGGATAAAAAAGTAATTAGCAGGGCTAAATTTATTAAATATTAACTTTTAATTAAATTAACAGTATTTTGCTGATAAAAGAAGCATTTAGATTAAGGGAAAAGTTTAAATTTGTTAATGATGAAACTTAAAAGAATCTGTATATTTTTGTTATCAACTGTTTTTCTGTTGCTGA
Source organism: Janthinobacterium lividum (assembly GCA_050955045.1). Classification (GTDB taxonomy): domain Bacteria; phylum Bacteroidota; class Bacteroidia; order Sphingobacteriales; family Sphingobacteriaceae; genus Mucilaginibacter_A. Next base: position 234,555 of record JBPBQV010000002.1, read on the forward strand.
TAAATATAATACAGTTAAAAGCGCAAGGTGTGCCTACAGCATGTGACGGTGACCCGGATGTAGAATGCCCGATTGATGCGCCCGTAATTTTATTGGTAGCCGCAATACTGTTTTTATCGGTAAAAAAACTTTATGCTACTCAAAACAGCGTAAATAGTTGGGTAAAAGAAGCATCAGATTTTTACCCGGGTGAGAAGAAAACTCACTAAATCCTGAATAGGGTGTTTTATAATTTTCCCTATTTGTATTTCCTGCGAGGTGCAAATTTCCTGTAATTCTTCTTTTAAATGCCAGGCAACAGAACCTACAAAATGGCACTTTATCGTTTTATATTCCTGATAACTTTTGATATTGGTAGTTACAAATTCGGTTAAACCTTCCTGAATTAGTTTCTTACCATAATCTCCAACTTTAATTTCACTTAAAAAAGCAGCGAAAGAAGCCAGGTAATAATTAGCGCCTTGCTTGTGATAAACGTGATTAATTAGTGTTTCTTTATTTACCGAATAATTGTTTGCAAATAAAGCACTTTCGGTTTCGGGCATACGGCCATATAAATAATCCGTAACCAGTTTTTTGCCAAAGTAACTGCCGGAACCTTCGTCGCCCAAAACATAGCCCAAACCATGTTTTCCCTCAAAAATGTTTTCTCCGTCGAAATAAGTAATGTTAGAACCGGTTCCCAGGATGCAACATAAACCGCTTTCGGTTCCACAGGTTGCATAAGCTGAACCCAATAAATCGCTATCTACACTGATATAAGCTTGTTTAAAAACCTGACTAAGTACATTTGAAACTGCTTCACGCTTATCCGGACTGGAACAACCGGCGCCAAAAAAGTAAACTTCTTTCACATGTTCGGCCAGGGCGATCAGATTTTCCTGTTTACTGATCACCCTGAACATTTCTTTATCCGATAAAAAAAATGGGTTGATGCCAGCTGTTTTAAACGCTGTATGCGGTTGTTTAGGTGTAATAAGTATCCAATCCGTTTTGGTAGATCCGCTATCTGCAATTAAAATCATACAGTGATTTCTTCCAGTTTCTGATGCGTTAAGGGTTTGTGCAGAAATTGGGTTACAAAGCGGCTTTCCATCACTTTGCGATGATCAACAGGATCAAGCGATGAACTTAAAATATAAATCATCGGTGAGTTTTCGATATTTATTTTTAATTTCTCGTATTCTTTTAAAAATTCAAACGCATTCATTTGCGGCATACGCACATCTAAAAAAATAACATCAGGTTTATAGGTTTCGTTTTTTAGCTCTTCTAAAGCCTCCTCTGCTGATTCTTTTACTATGACGTTTTTTGCAAAAAGTTCATTCTCTATAATCTTGCGGTTTATCATATTATCGATGTAATTATCATCAATTAATAAACACAATTGATATTTTGCTTGTGGCATAAGGATAACTCGGCTTTAAGTAATGTATTAAACTATGCAATAACAATTCCAAGTTTTAATTCAGACTGATACTTCCTGTTATTTCTTTCAGACTGACTTCTGATAATTTGGTTTGGTATTGATCATTAAAAAAACGGGTTTGCGCATCTAAATAATTTCTTTGTGCTTCTCTTACTTCCAGCGGCGTAATGTTGCCCAGCCGATATTTTTCAAGTGAAATGTCAAGGTTTTTTTTCGCAATCTCCACGTTTGATTGTCCTAAACGAATTAAATCTAGTCCGGATAAATAATTTATGTATAATGAATTAATTTGCGCTTCAACCAGCAGCCGGATTTGGCTTTGCCTGATATCTGCACTGTTAATTTGTAATTTAGCAACACGTTCTCTCCTTGTTTGGTTAAATCCGTCAAATATATTAACACTAGCCGTTAATCCATAATTTAATCCTTTAGTAGCTTGCGTTCTGGTAAAACCAGCAGGCGTTTTACTATTGCTGAAAGCATAACCGGAATTAACACCTAGTATAGGATAACGTATAGAACGAACTTGTTTCAAAGAAATTTCGGCCAGCCTTTTATTTATTTGTGAAGAAATTATGGCAGGATTTGATTTTTGTGCCTGGGAAATAATATCGCTCAAAATAGGCTGGTTTTGAATTATAAGTGTATCCGGAACAGAAAAATCTTCGTCCAATTTTCTCACCAGCAATTGGTTCAAATCAATTTTAGTTGTTTTAAACTGTTGGATCTGTGTTAAATAAGCGGCAGTATCTGTATTAAAATTTACCTCTGCATTCAAAACATCCAGTTTAGAAGCGCGGCCAACATTAAATTTATCCGAAGCATAACGCAACTGCAAGCGCGAAATATCAATTGCTCCTTTTAACGATATAATTTGCTGATTCTGATTTACGAGATTATAATAAGTAGAAATTACCGATGCCAGTGTGCTCTGTATAGTATCTCTTTGTTGCACCTGGCTCAGTTGGTCTAACTGTTTTAACTGTGCATAATTGGCAAACATGGCAAAACCATCAAAAATAGTCCAGTTGATATTAGGTCCATAACTAGAGCTGGAGTTGCGCAGATTATTTAAATTATTTGTTGTGCCATCTGATCGGGTTTGGTCTATATTTAAAATACTGCTGTTAGTACTTGCAGTGGCATTAAGCAATGGAAAATAGCCAGCGTTGCCATAAGTTACATTACCGGCTGCTATAATCGTATTGTTTTTGGCAAGCCGAATGTTATAATTGTTTTTTAGAGCGATGGAAACGGCATCTTCCAAAGTAAGTAAAGGCGCATTTTGTGCAAAAACGACAGTAGTAATAAAAAACAGGCATAAAAGAAGCACCGGTAAAAATTTCATCAGCTTCATGGTCATTAATTTTGGTGCTCGGGCAACAGTAACTGTTCGTCTTTATTGTTAATAGTTTGATTTTCTTCTACAGGCTCATCGTCCGGGTTGTGTTTCACTTTGGCAGAGAAAACTACAAACATTACTGGAATAACGTAAAGCGTTAATACCAGCGAAAACATCATTCCACCCATAATTACGATCCCCAGCGAAATACGGCTTTTTGCACCGGCACCCAAAGCAAAAGCAATTGGCACGGCACCTAATACAACAGCAAAACTAGTCATCAAAATAGGGCGCAACCTTGATGTTGCGGCTTCGATTACAGCATCAAGCTTTGATAAACCTGCGGCTTCCATCCGTTGGTTAGCAAATTCTACAATCAAGATTCCGTTTTTGGTAACCAAACCAACTAGTGTAATCATTCCGATTTCGCTAAAAATATTTAAACTTTGATTAAACAGCCAAAGTGATAAAAATGCACCTGCAATTGCCAGCGGAACGGTTAACATTACTACAAACGGATCAATAAAACTTTCAAACTGTGCCGATAATACCAAATAAATCAGTAGTAAAGCAAAAGCAAAAGCATATAAAATATTAGACGAACCTTCAGAAAAATCCCGCGACGGACCCGTTAAATCCGAACTAAAGCTTTGGTCTAATTTGCCTTTTGCAATACGTTGCATTTCTTTTATACCATCACCTATTGTTCGTCCGGGAGCCAAACCAGCTTGTACTGTGGCAGATTTAAAACGGTTAAAGTGATAAATAGATGGCGGCGTAGAACTTTCGGTTACGTTAACAACATTATCCAACTGAATTAATGCGCCATTGCTGCTGCGCACATAAATAGATTTCAAATCCAGCGGCTGATCGCGATTGGAACGGTCAACTTGTGCAATTACCTGATATTGCTTTCCACTCATTAAAAAATAATCCAAACGGCCTGCGCTATAATACAATTGCAGTGTTTGGGCAATATCTGCTACGGATACGCCTAAATCACGTGCCCGATCCCGATCAGTAGTAATTGATAATTGCGGTTTAGTAAATTTCAGATTTACATCTACCACTTGAAAAACCGGACTTTTATTTGCTTCTGCCATAAATTCCGGCAGCACTTTTCTGATTTTTTCAAAGTCCTGATTCTGGATTACAAACTGAACTGGTAAAGAAGTACGTGCGCCACTGCCACCACCACTAATAGTTTGTTCTTGTATTACAAATGCCTTGGCATCCGGAAAACGTGCTAAATTTTTGGTCATAAAATCAGCAATTTCCTGTTGTGTGCGAACACGCCTGTCCGGATCAACCAAACCAATCCGGCCAAAACCGGAATTGATATTAGAGCCGGGAGATATAACCGAAATATTAATTTGTTTTTCCGGAACAGAATCTTCTACAAACTGCGAAACCTTGTTCATGTAACGCGTCATAAATTCGTAGGATGCGCCTTCTTGCCCCGTTACAGTATAACGCAGCAAACTACGGTCATCCAATGGAGCTAATTCTGAAGGTGTGATTTTAAAAAGCACGCCAACAATTACTAGAGAAGCAACCAAAATGACACCAGAAATCCATTTCCGCTTCATAAAATTAGTTAGCGAACTGGTGTAAGAACTGGTCATGTTCTGGAAAAAAGGCTCCGTTTGCTCATAAAATTTTGATTTCTTTTGATCCTTACGGATCAGTTTTACATTCAGCATCGGCGTTAACGATAAGGAAACGAAAGCAGAAATTAACACCGCACCGGCAACGACAACTGCAAACTCCCGAAATAATCTCCCCGTAAATCCTTGTAAAAAAACAATCGGTAAAAACACTGCGGCCAGCGTTACAGAAGTAGAAATTACGGCAAAAAATATTTCCTCGGAACCTTCAAAAGCAGCTTTGCGGATGTCCATTCCTTCTTCTACCTTTTTATAAATATTTTCCGTGACGACAATTCCATCATCTACCACTAAACCTGTGGCGAGTACAATTCCCAATAACGTTAAAATATTAATGGAGAAACCAAAAACATACATGATAAAAAAAGCACCGATTAGCGAAACTGGAATATCAATCAATGGACGAAAAGCAATCAGCCAATCTCTAAAAAACAAGTAGATGATAATTACCACCAGCACGAAAGAAATTAGCAAAGTTTCTTTTACTTCTTCGATGGACTGGTTGATAAAACGCGTATTATCCAGCGCAACTTCTACTTTAATATCTTTGGGCAAATCTTTTTTTACCTGCGCTAATCTTTTGTAAAAATCTTTGGCAATCTGTACATAATTGGCTCCTGGCTGCGGCACAATAGCCAAACCTACTTCCGGAATACCAGATTCGCGCAGCGCCGTTTCTTCGTTTGCAGCACCTAATATGGCATAGCCTACGTCACGTAAATGAATAACGCGGTTACTATCCGAACGGATAATCAGGTTATTAAAATCTTTTTCTGTGATCAACTTTCCTAAAGCACGTACGGATAACTCGGTATTGTTACCTTCAATTTTACCTGCTGGCAGCTCCACATTTTCCCTTGCTAATGCAGCCTGAACATCAGTTGTCGCTAACTTATAAGCGGTAAGTTTGTTAGGATCGAGCCACAAACGCATAGCATACTGGCGTTGGCCTTGCACGTTAACCGCACTTACTCCCGGAATAGTTTGCAAGGCTTCCAGCAAAACATTCTCAGCATAATCATTGATCTGCAAAATATTACGTGTATCACTGCTTACAGTAAGCGTAATAATATTGTCAGAATTGGCATCAGCTTTGGTTACTACCGGCGGTGCATCTATATCCTGTGGCAATTGGCGTTGTGCTTGCGAAACTTTATCCCGTACATCATTTGCAGCTGTTTCTAAATCAGCATCCAAGTCAAATTCTACCGTAATGTTACTCGAACCAACAGAACTGCTGGAAGATATATTACGGATACCCGGAATACCATTAATTACTTTTTCAATCGGTTCTGTAATTTGAGATTCGATTACATCCGAATTGGCACCTGAATAATTGGTAGAAACAGAAATAATCGGCGGATCCACCGAAGGAAAATCTCTTGTTCCCAAAAACTTGTAGCCAATAATACCAAAAACCACAATGGCAACAGATAAAACCGTTGTTAAAACCGGCCTTTTGATACTGGTTGAGGATAAACTCATAAGCTTTATTTGATGGTTTTAATGATTTTTAATGGAACATCTGGCCGCAACTGGATAATGCCGGATACAATTAAACTATCGCCAGGTTTTAACCCTTCAGTAATTTGAATCTTAGTTTCTGTCCGTACATCAGTTTTAACATCTCTAGAGGTAGCCACGCCTTTTTCTACTACAAAAACTTTACTCGTCCTAATATCTGGGATTACACATTCTGTAGGAACCATAATCGTTTTCGGAACCTGTTCCAGCGTTAAATTAATTTTGGCAAAACTACCAGCACGCAGCAACCCCTTTGGATTAGCTGTTTTGGCACGAATGGTTATGGAACGAGAAGTCAGATCAAGATTTGGTTCGATAGCATAAACCGTTCCGGTAAAGTTTTCTTTGGAGCTTTCCAGATTAAAGTGAATTTTACTGCCGGTTTTAATCAGGGAAAGATATTTCTCCGGAACGGAAAACGTAATTTTTGCCGGATTCATATTTACCAAAGTAGCAATAGAACTGGAGGGAGAAAGGTAACCGCCCGGACTAATGTTCCGCAAACCGATAATGCCTGAAAATGGTGCACGAACTTCTGTTTTGGCAATTTGTGCACGAATTAAATCTGCCTGCGATTTAAAAACATTTAAGGAAGATAAAGAAGTATCATATTCCTCTTTACTTACAGCTTCTTTTTGCAGCAAAATCCGGTTACGGTATTCTGTTTGTTCGGCCAATTTAATCTGAACCTGAACTGATTTTAACGAAGCCACCTGATCCTGGTTATAAACCCGAACCAGCAATTGGCCTTTGCTAACATACGTTCCTTCTTTAAAGAAAATACCGGTAATATTACCTGCAGTTTCGCTGCGTAACTCTACTTGTTCGTTGGCATCAATCGTTCCGGTAATATCAATGGCGTTGCTAAAAGCAGTATCTTTAACCAGCATTATGGTAACCGGCACTGGTTTGTTCGGTTTTTTACCACCTTTTGTTGCTGGTTGAATCTTTTTTTCTTTTGCCTTGGCACCGTAAAATTTGTTATAAAGGATGTAACCTATTACTAAAATCAGCAGCGGATAAATAATGTATTTTGGCTTCATTGATTGGTTCTGCTCCTGCTTACAGGAAGGTTTTTTTAAGTATAAAAATCTGCTACTGTATTAATCTTCGGTTTAAAGTTATTTTTATACGATAAAAACAGCAATAAAAATGTGAGGTAATACTTTAGGGCAATTTTCACAATTGTGAGGCTAACAAAACTACCAGATAATGTTACAATTGCTTGCCTGTATCAACCATTTTACAACGTTTATGTTCGTAAGTAAACTTCAGCATTTCAGTTTTAAAAACGGAATACTGTTTTTAGCAAATAATTTTAAAGCTTTATGATGAACCAGGATTTGCGCATTCATTTTGAAATTTCTTTTACAGAACCGCAGGCACATTATATAGAAGTAAACATGCTGATTACCGGCATCAACCAGGATCATCTGGAACTGCTGATGCCCGTTTGGACGCCAGGCTCGTATCTCATCCGCGAGTATTCCAAAAATGTGGAAAGCTTCAAAGTTTTCTGTGGAGAAAAACCTGTTCCGCATCAAAAGCTGCGTAAAAACAGTTGGCTGATCAACACAAAAAATCAAACAGCAATTACTGTAACTTACCGCATTTACGCTTTCGAGGTTTCTGTACGCACCAGTTTTGTAGATTCATCTCATGCTTTTTTATCTCCTGCCGGCATATTTTTATATCCCGAAGGAATGCTTGATTTACCTTGTACCATAAAGATTTTTCCTGATCAAAACTGGAAAACAATTTCTACTAGTTTAGATAACCTCAACCAAGAGCCGTACTGTTTTTATGCACCAAATTTTGATACGCTGTACGATTCGCCTTTTGAAGTTGGCAACCAGCATGTTTTTTTTTTCACCGCAGCCGGCGTTTTACATGAAGTAACGATGTATGGCGGCGGCATGTATCAGGAGGAAAAATTGATATTGGATTTTACCCGGATTATTGAAGAAGAAACCAGCATTTTTGGCGAAAACCCCAACAAGCGTTTTGTATTTATCATCCATAATTACAGCAATGGCGGCGGCGGTTTAGAGCATTGCAATTCTACCGTTCTGGGTGTTACAAGAACGGCTTATGCTGCGGAGAAAACGTATCAGGATTTTCTGGGCTTGGTTTCGCACGAATATTTTCATTTATGGAATGTAAAACGCTTGCGCCCGGAAGCTTTGGGTCCGTTTGATTATCAGCAGGAAAACTATACCACCAGTTTGTGGATTGCAGAAGGTTTTACTGCTTATTACGATAATTTAGTCTTATGCCGCGCTGGCTTAATTTCTCCGGAGAATTATTTAAAACTGCTTTCTAATGATGTCAATATCATCCAGAATGTGCCCGGAAGAAAAATCCAGACTGTAACCGAAGCTAGTTTTGATACCTGGATTAAGTTTTATCGTCCGAATGAAAATTCGCCTAACACAACCGTTTCTTATTATGTAAAAGGCGCGCTGATTGCGCTTTGTATCGATTTGCTGATCATCCATCAAAGCAATGCAACACAATCTTTAGATGATGTGATGAAACGCATGTATAACCAGTTTTACAAAACCGAAAACCGCGGTTATACTGAAGCCGAATTTAGAACAGAACTGGAAAAAGCTGCCGGTTGCAGATTAAATCACATCTACGAACACTACATTAATGGGTTGGAAGAACTGGATTATAATCATTATCTCGGTTATGCCGGTTTGCGTTTGCGCGTTTGTGCCCCCGAAACCAAACCGCTGCCCACAACCGGTTTTACAACTGCTTTAAATGCCGGTAAACTAATAATAATCAGCATAGAACGTGATACTACCGCTTGGCAAACAGGTATCAATGTAAATGACGAATTACTAACAATCAACGGAAACCGGGTTACAGATTTAGAAAAAGCGCTGCAATTTCAGTTACCCGGAGATACAATTGAGCTGACTTTGATACGCGATGGCAGGCTGATAGAAATACCTTTGACCTTGCAAAATCAGCATAAAATAAAATACCAGATTGAAGAAATCGCAGAAGCTTCTTTCGAACAGGTACAGGTGCGAAATAAATGGTTGAAACTGTAAAACCACATCTTAACTCGATGATAATAAACTTAAACTCTAGTTATTTTTTCTGAAAACCAAACCTTAACTACCAGTTTCCGTATTTGGGGAATGTTATTTATTTAAACTACTTAATCACATTTTAAACTTTATCATCATGAGATCATTGTTGTACATCGTAGCTGTAATTTTGGTTATAGGCTGGGCTTTAGGCGTTTTTGCTTTCCATGTAGCAGGCGGAATTATCCACGTTTTATTGGTAATTGCAGTAATTGCTTTTATTTTAGGCGTGATTAAAAGAGCTTAAACTGATATTTAATTTCACAAAAAACCCTTGCTAAAAGAAGCAGTGATACTTCTTTTAGCAAGGGTTTTTTGTAGGAGAAAGATTATTTTTTATCAGAATGCCCTAAATCTTTCTCCGGATAAACGCGATCTCTTACCAACTGTTTCAACTCTTTAATTTCCGGGAAACGGCTTTCTCTTTTTCGGTCGAAAAGTAATTCATCATTTATGGAAATAGTATATCGACCGCCAATTTCACTCGGATGCAGCAAAACACCGTGCAACTCATCATTAAAAGTAGAAAGTAATTCTTGCGCCATATAAGCCGCGCGTAAAAGCCAGTGGCACTTCGGGCAATACTCAATTGTAATTACTGGTTTTTGTGGGATAAAAGAAGCATCATTCATGGTGTTTACTTTTTATCTTCCGTCCATTCATAAACATGCGTATTTGCATCGCCGGTAATTTTTTGACAGTTGCAGTTGCCGCCCCATTCTTTGGTTCCGTCTTTAAAATATTCGCACTTCCAGATCGGTGCTTCATGTTTAATGCGGTCAATAATATAACGATTGGCCGAATAAGCTTCTGCGCGATGCGGAGATGCCGTAATTACAACTACAGCAGATTCTGATATACCAACTTTACCAATTCGATGCTGCGCCACAGCAATATTTAGAGGAAATCTTGCGCAGGCATCATCCAAAATTTGTCGGATAGCTTTGGATGCCATCGCTTCCTGCGCTTCATATTCCAGATAATCTACATCAGTCTGCGGATCGTTATCGCGCACTTCTCCACTAAAAAGCACAATTGCACCCGCTTCCGGATGATGAGATTTCGCCAGTAATCCAACCAAATCCAACGGTTCGGCAGAAATCAGCGGAAAATCAGCCGCCACTGCTGGGCGGGATAATGCAGATGGTATCATGGATATTTATGGGATAATCTTGTTCAACAAATTCATCATGTACCGCAAAACGGCAAAGTTCCAATACGTTTGCAGCTTCGGGATTTTTTGTAGCAAGCTGCTGTTTTAATTCTGAAATATTTTTGATGCTGCCCAAAACCTGAAATTCTTTGTCAAAAAAATCTTTCAAAACAGCAAAAACTTGTATAGTCATATTTTTAGGTGATAAAAGAAGTATTAGCCGCCAATTTGCAACATGCTTAACTCGCTGCCCACAAAATGATGCAGCTGTTTTTGGCTCATTGCTAATTGTAGTTTCTCGTGCAAAATATAATCGTTATCAGCTGGATCCATCGCAATCGGATGATTGGTGCTTAAACAACCGTACATATTTCCTTCGGCATCTAAACGTAAACGGCTGCAATCCGAGCAAAAAGGTTCACTGTTGTTAGCAATGATGCCAAATTTGTTTCCGGCAGGTGTTTGCCAATAATTAGATGTTGCAGAATGTTCTCTCGGCAAACGTTTAAAATTATAAACTGATGCAATCGTATCCAGCAATTGCTGCTGAGAAAACAAATATTTATCAGATTCGTGGTGCAAATGGCCCATCGACATCACTTCCAGAAAACGAATTGAAATATTTTTACTGAAAGCATAATCAACCAAAGGAATGATCTGATCTTCGTTCATTCCCTTCATAATAACCGCGTTCAACTTTACTTCGATTCCGGCATTCAAAGCAACTTCAATTCCGCTTAAGACCCGGTCGAGATGCTTGCGTTTGGCCATTTTGTAAAACGAAGCTTCATCCATTGCATCTAACGAAACATTGATAGATTTTAAACCAGCAGCTTGCAAAGCAACTGCTTGGCGAGCAAGCAAATAACCATTACTGGTCATACTGATTTTGGAGATACCGATATTTTTTAAATTGTTGATTAACTGCGGCAACTCACGATAAAGTAATGGTTCTCCGCCTGTTAAACGGATGGTTTCCAGTTCTAAATTTTCGTGCAAGCGGGAAATAATTCCTGAAAAAAACACAGCTGATTTTTGCGGACGATGATCAAAAATGAGGTCTTCTTCCGATCCCATCGTGCAGTAAAAACAATTTAAGTTGCATGTATTTAACAAGCTCACTCTTAATGTTTTAAATTTTCTTCCGTACGGATCGTTCAGCACTTGCATCAATTTTTATCAGTTAAAAGAAGCATCATCCAAGATAATTATAATTTATTTTGAAAGAGCAAGCTTTTATGTATGTGTTATATAAACAAATATACAACGAAATGTTAGTTTTAAATTACAAGAAATCCAACCAAATCATCTTGAAGTAAATCCGAAATTTCGGCTGGATGATGTGCAATTGCATCGGCCAGCAAAGCCGCTTTTACATCACCGGAACTGTTAAATAAAATTGGCGTAAGTTGCTGATTTAAAATGGCTGGAAAGAATTCATCAAACTCGGTTTTCTTCAATTTTTGTGTTGATAAAGGAAGCATGGGCAATTCTTTTTCCTTCAAACCAAAGCAAGCTTTCAGGTAATGTTCAATAAATAATTTGAACGTTACATGACAGGAAAACGGGTTTCCCGGCAAAGCAAAAACCAATCCGCCGGAAGATAATTGTCCGCACCAAATTGGTTTTCCGGGTTTAATTTTTACCTTGTGAAACAACTTTTTTACGCCCAAACTTTCCAGAATTTCCGGAACGTAATCTGCATCGCCAGCAGAAACACCTCCACATAAAATAATGATGTCTGAATTTAAAGCTGCGTCAATTTGCTGTTTCAATTGCTCTTTATCATCCAAAATATGTTTACAAATTGTTGGCTTTATCTGCCATTCTCTCAGCAAGCTTTTTAGCAAATATTGATTGCTGTTACGGATTTGAATATCAGAAACCGGCTGATTTGGCTGTACAACTTCATCACCAGTTGTAAACAAAGCAATGTTTGGTAGTTTCTCAACCTTAATTTCAGTTTTTCCAATCGAAGCCAACAGCGCAATTACCGGCGGTGTGCAAGTTGTATTTTGATCAAAAATGCAGGTATCAGCCTGAATATCTTCTCCTTTTCGGGCAATATTCTGAAAAGTTTTTAATTGTTTTACGTTGAAGGAAACCTGGTGATTCACTTCCGTTGCATCTTCTCTGCGGATAACCAGATCAGCATTTGGCGGAACGGAAGCACCGGTCATGATTTTATAGCATTCGCCAGCAGCAATTTCCTGCTGATATTGTTGCCCAGCAAACACTACTTCTTTTACCGTATAATTTTTGATGCCTTGCTCCCAATCTTTAAAATTAATGGCGTAACCATCCATTGTTGCGCGATTGAAAGGCGGATAATCACGATCAGCAAAAATTTGTTCGGCTAAAACTCGTTCAAAAGCTTCATCCAAACCAACTGTTTCGTGGCCGAAGGATTTTGCTAAGCTTCCGATTAATTGTTGCGCTTCTTTATAATTCAACATTTTAGTTTATTTTGAATCATGCCCGCCGCCCAAAATCATTTTTCGTGCATGAAAAACAGCAGGTAAAATTGCTTGTAAAGATTCGCGTGCGCCGCTTGCGCTTCCGGGCAAAGTAACTATCAATGTATTTCCAATGGTTCCGGCAACGCCGCGGCTCATCATGGCTAACGGTGTACGTTGTTGGCCGAAAACGCGCATCGCTTCTGCAATGCCATCAGCTTTGTGCTCCAGCAATTCTTCTACAGCAGCAACAGTATTGTCGCGCGGACCTAAACCTGTGCCGCCAGTTGTAAAAATAAAAGGCACATCGGCCCGAACCCATTCTAAAATTTGCTGTTGGATTTGCTGTTTATCATCGGGCAAAATCTCGAAATAAGGAACTTCTGCATTATAACTTTCCAGTATTTCGGCGATAATCTTTCCGCTTTGATCTTGTCGAGTTCCAGCGGCAGTAGAATCAGAACAAACTAAAACGGCGCATGTAGAAACATCTTCATACAGCAACTTTCGGTCGCTTTTGCCGCCGCGTTTTTCCAATAGTTTGATATGGCCAATTTCTAGTTGCTTATCAACAGGTTTCAACATGTCGTAAATTTCCAGTGCGGCAACAGAAACGGCTGTGAGCATTTCCATTTCAATTCCAGTTCGGCCGATGGATTTGGCTTCGCCTAAAATGATAATTCCCGGCCTGTTAAAGGCAATTTCATCTACAAACTCGTCGTGTTTTTCTTTGTCGAGATAATCAAATTTGATGCTCATGCCATCAATAGCAACCGGATGGCAATGCGGTAATAATTGCGGCGTTAATTTTGCGCCTAAAAATCCAGCTGCTTGCGCTACATCAAACAGATTACCTTTAGGCAACTGGTTATTTTTAATGAGTTGAATAGTTGGTTCTGTACAAAAAATTACGCTGACAGCGCGCGCCGTACGAAGCGTAATTTGTTTATGGGTAACGTTTTGCATACTGTTTTTATCAGTGTAAAAACTGACTTTAGGAGATAAATTTTTCTGGTTTTAGTTTTTTAATCAGGATTTCATCACCAATGCTGATGGTACCTTCGCCTTCGTGGATCAGGTTTTGTCCGAAGTAAACCTTATTGTTTTTTTTGCGGTAACCGGATAGTGTTTTTAACGGCTCTTTTCCTGCAATTCCGCTTTCCTGATTAATGGTAACAACCGGACAACGGGCACAAGGTTTTACGCCATGAAATTCTATACTGCCGATAGAGAAATGTAGCATCTGATCTTCTTGATGCGCTTCTCCGCCGGTAAAAACAATATTCGGGCGAAAACGATCCATCGAAACAGCTTCTTTTAAACGGTTATTTAACTCAGTAAGCGAATTCTCACCAATTATCAAACACGAAAAAGCATCGGCAAAAGAAGTAATATGCTGCAAACCGGCATATTCCTGATCTACCAACCGCTTGGTGTTGGCCGGCATATAAACCAGCCTGCATTTTACTTCAAGCATTTTGGTAAACCATTTATCAATTTCGTTATCTACAAACTCTGCTGCACATTCATCATCCCAAATGGTACAAATAGCTTCTTCTTTTGCATCAAACAAAAACGGAACAGCAACAAATTCTTCGGGTTGATGGCGGTGCATAACCAGCAAACCTTTAGGTGTTAATTCTACATAAAGCAAGGCCATTTCCGGAATTTCACGCTGTGATAAAAACCGGTTGTTTTCATCTACCAGCATCCAGCGACGATCATGCTCCAAACCGCGACTGCCAACTTCTGCTGTATTTAACGCAATACCGCCAAGCGATTTTATGGGATAAATAAAAAGCCCGCTAATTTTTAACATGGAATAAAGGTATAAGCAATTTTAGTTTTTGGACGAAGATGTTTGCGCAAATAACAAAAATGGTTTTGATAACCGGATAAATTGCCTAGCAAATTAAAAAACTTTAGGAAACTTAAAACGGGTTGTTGCCATGGCAACAACCCGTTTTAAGTTTGTAATAACTTTTGATGGATATTTAAAACTACTTCTTTTATCAACCTAAATATTGATCTAAAGAATCTAAAGCTTTTACCCAACCTTCTTGGTGCGGTGTGATGGATTCATTATCTTTAAAATTGTCCTGCGTTACTTTTATCTTGCTATTATCACCATCGGCTAAAAATTCTATGGTCAATTTATGGTCGCTTTTTTGCACACCATCTGTTGATACATCCCAGTTCCAGCTGTAAACCAGTTTTTCGTTCTCTTTTACTTCGCTGTATTTACCGGTAATCAATAAACTTGGTTGTTCATCTTTACCAACAAATTCGTATTTAATATTGCCGCCTTCTTTCACTTCCTGTTCTACATTTGATAGCTCATTTCCGGATGGTTTCCACCATTGTTTCAAATCTTCTTCAGTTATCCAGGCCCTGTATAATTTTTCTACAGATACATTAAAATTATGTTCTACGTTTAGCTCAAGTGTTTTAGTTTCCATAATTGGTTTTTTAATTAAAGCGAATAAAACCAGAAAAGGTTTGGAATGAAAATCTGCTTCTTCCCGAAAATTGTTTGGTAAAAGAAGCATCACGGAAACAATTGTAAGGTTTTATCAGCCTTACAATAGCTAAAATATTATACGCTGAATTACCTTTTTAAGCTATAAATGAATATTTTTCAGCATTAATATTCATTATGAGAAATTCTTTACCATTACTGCTCTCTTTCTGCTTGTGTTTATCTGCTAAAGCACAAAAACCCGATCAAAATCCAGTTCCAATTAAAGCTAATTATGCTTTAGCGGCGCGTTTCTCTCCCAAAAAACTACAAAAAATGGTTTTTTCGACTTCGGTTGATGCACACTGGCTTAAAAACTCCGACCGTTTCTGGTATATGTTTGAAACCAACTCTGGTAAAAAATGGTATCTGGTTGATCCGGCTGCGCGAAGCAAAAAGTTATTGTTTGATAATGCCAAAGTTGCCGCCGCTGTTACTTTAATTGTGCGCGATCCATTTGATGCGCAACATTTGCCCATCGAAAATTTAAAGTTTACCAAGGATGAGAAAAGCATTCAGTTTGATTTGAAAAGCACAATCGATGTTGTAAAAAAAGAACGAAAAGATAAAAAAGCAGCAGATTCATTAGAGAAAAAAACCTTTTACTTTCAATACAATCTGCAAACCGGCAAATTAGCTGAACTGGTAAATTACGAAAAAGTAAAACCCAAACCGATGTGGGCTTCAATTGCGCCAGATAGTTCGGCCATAATCTTCGCCAAAAATTATAACTTGTATTGGATAGATAAAGCCAACTACAAAAAAGCCTTAAAAAATGAAGATGACAGCACAATTGTAGAGCACCAACTAACCAAAGATGGCGTAGAAAACTATGCGTACGGCGGTAGTTTTATGAACGAAACCAATGTTGAATTGGAAAAAAACAAAAAGAAACGCAAACCAACACAGGTTTTGTGGTCGCCGGATGCCAAACATTTTGCCATGATCCGCAGCGATAATCGCAAGCTAAAAGATTTTTGGGTGATTAATAGTGTTGCAGAACCAAGGCCAACTTTAGAAACTTACAAGTATCAGCTTCCCGGAGAAAAAGAAAACCCGATAAAAGAAATGTTGCTGTTTGATTTCGATGCGAAAACTTCTAAAAAGTTAAATGTTGCTGTATTTAAGGATCAGGAATTATCTACGTGGCCAGCACCAACTTTGCAAAAAAACCGTGATGACGAATTCCGCCCAAACTTATGGCTAGGCAACAACAATCAATTTTACTTTTACCGCACCGGCCGCGATTTGAAAAAGATTGATGTTTGCAAAGTTGACATTCAAACCGGAAAAGTTGATGTATTGATTCAGGAAAGATTAAATACTTACCTCGAAATTAATCGACCGGGTTTGGTTAATGATGGTAAAGAAATCATTGAATGGAGCGAGCGCGATGGCTGGGCACATTTTTACTTGTGTGATGAAACTGGAAAGTTGAAAAATCAGATTACTTCCGGTTCTTTTCATTGTGATAATATCGTAAATATTGATGCTAAGAACCGCATCTTGTATTTTACGGCTTCGGGCAGAGAAGCAAACGAAAATCCTTATTACACACATTTGTACAGCATTCATTTTGATGGCAGCAAAATGCAATTATTGGATGCCGGCAACTTTGATCACGCTTCCAGTTTAAATGATAATAACAGGTTTTTTGTAAATACTTTTTCGCGTGTAAATACCATTCCAAAAGCAATTTTGTATGATTACATGGGACACAAAATAATGGACTTGGAAACTGCTGATTTATCCAACTTAATGGCTGCGGGTTACAAGTTTCCGGAGCCAATTAAACTAAAAGCAGATGATGGCATTACCGATTTATACGGCGTAATGTACAAACCTTATGATTTTGATGCACAAAAGAAGTATCCGCTGATTGAATATGTTTATCCCGGCCCACAAACGGAAGCCGTAAATACAACTTTCACCAGAAGTATGGATGCCAATGAAAGATTAGCGCAATTTGGATTTGTGGTGATTACAATTGGAAACCGCGGCGGAAACCCGGGTCGGTCTAAATGGTATCACAATTATGGCTATGGCAACCTGCGCGATTATGGTTTAGCTGATAAAAAGGCTGCCGCAGAGCAAATGGCCGATAAATATCCTTTTGTTGATATCAACCGCGTTGGCATTACCGGGCATTCAGGCGGCGGTTTTATGTCAACCGCAGCCATGCTGGTTTATCCTGATTTTTTTAAGGTCGCTGTTTCAGAATCTGGCAATCATGATAACA
The DNA here is from genome assembly GCA_050955045.1 of Janthinobacterium lividum. GTDB lineage: Bacteria > Bacteroidota > Bacteroidia > Sphingobacteriales > Sphingobacteriaceae > Mucilaginibacter_A. The sequence continues at coordinate 251,987 of JBPBQV010000002.1, forward strand.
GTATTTATAACCGCTGGTGGAGCGAAAAACATAATGGTTTGAAAGAAACGATTACTCCAAAAGGTGATACAACTTTCCAATATTCGATTGATAAAAACCAGGATCTGGCTAAAAATTTAAAAGGACATTTGCTGCTTTCTACCGGAGATATTGACAACAATGTTAGTCCGTCAAACACCATTCGTTTAATTAATGCTTTGATCAAAGCCAACAAAAGGTTTGATTATGTTTTGCTGCCCGGCCAGCGCCACGCTTATGGCGATATGACGGAATATTTTTTCTGGCAAAAAGGAGATTACTTTTGCAAGTATTTGCTGGGAGATTTTTCGCAACCAGTTGATATGATGGAAATGGATAGAGAGGTAGAAATGAATGGCAAAAAACCCGTTGCTAATTAGATTTTATCCTTGTAAAAGAAGCACAATTAATAGCACCAGTTTATTGTATAGTTTTTTTAATTTGATCAATTTTGGCTTCAATTGTAAATTCAGGATTGCCTTGAGAAGATACAAGTATATTTTAAAATTGTAATATTTTGATAATTAAATAATTTGTTAACAGAAACAAAATCAATAACTTGTCGTTACACTAAAAAAGTAAAACTATTTATATAGAAAAATAACTTTTAACTATAAACCTTCTATTAATTATAAAACTAATATACATTTGTACATGGCAAACATAACAGAAAAAGAAATTGTAGGTTTTCTTAAAGAAAAGATTAAAACCATTCAGGCAGAAGTTAAAAAGTATGAAGATTTGTTAAACGCATTTAGCGGCACTTCAACTCCAACAAAATCAGCCAAACAAACTAAAGAAAATCTTTTGGATGCAGTTTTAGAAGAAGCAGAAGATACAGCATCTGTAAAATCTCCTAAAAAGAAAGCTGATGCAAAACCTTCCAAAAGCAGCAAAACAGCAACACCAAAAGCTTTGGAAGTTCCGGTAGAATATTCTGCTGATTTAGGCTTAAGCGGTAAAATTGCATTTGCTTTGAATGAAATTGGTGAAGGTTTTGGTCAGGATATTGCAAGCGCAATGGCTCAATACGAACCACAAAGCGATGCAGAAAAACTGTTTAAACAAATTGCAAGTGTACTTTCTAACCTGAAAGCAAAAGGTGTTTTAACCACCGTAAAAGAAGGCAGAAGAGATAAATATTCTTTAGCCAAATAAATAATTAGATACTGTTTTTATATTCGTAAAAACAGTATTCATTTTACCAAACAACAAAGGCTGCGATTATTGCAGCCTTTGTTGTTTGGTAAAATTGATATTGCTAGACTTACTATTTATTTCCAACACTTAAAAAAGTATACGGATTGAGTTGGATCAATTTATCAACAACAACTTTTAACTTCTTCTTTAAAGAACATTAAAAATGCCATTCACAAGGTGTAACAATTATCTGATCCAAAAATTATGTCTTAAAAGAAGCATTACAATTTTGGTGTATTAAAAATAATTGATCCAAAATATAAAGAAACCAAAGCCTGCAATTAGCGAGTTGCAGGCTTTGGCTTAAAAGTAATATTTCAATTTTTCTCTAATTATTCTTTATATAAATGCAACTTCAATCCAACTTCAAAACTGCCGTTGGTATAAGTTTTTAACGGAGCTGTTTCGGTTGTGTAAAACAACATTAGCTGTACATTTTTATTAATGTTGGCTCCAAAACCAAAGCTTTCACTTTGCGAACTGTGGTACATGGTGTAAAAGTGCAGCAAATCGTTTTTCAGGGAAAGGTTGAGGCCGGCATCCAGAATATTTTTATAACCTTCTACACGGCGAAAAGCTACTTTTGGTTCTAAAGTTGTACCGTCCAGCAAATTTTCCAAACCAAATTTATAACTAACAGAAGTAAAAAACAGCGAACGATCTACACCCATAACAGTTGTGTTCCGCTTAAAAAAATGGTTTAAGTTTGGAATGGCACCTTGCACTGTTAAATTATTACTGGTGTAAGATGCGCCAAAATCTCCATCCAAATAAGCTTTATTTTGATTATTGTATCGATCTATTTGCATATCGCCCTGATCGCCGTCCACATCGTTGTAATTAATTCGCTGATTGGTAACACCGGCAGAAAGTCCGAAATTTAGCTGTTGGTTATTGCCACCCAAATGTACATGGTAAGCATAAGTGGCAACGGCGCGCGTTTGGCGGAGCAAACCTGCCTGATCATTGCTGATATTTAAACCTAAGCCAACATTTTTGCCGGCATTGTAATCAGCAGTAATTAATTGAGTTTTCGGGCTGCCTGGTATGGTTGCCCATTGCTGGCGGAGGCCTAAATTCAGGTTTAAACCTTTATCCAAACCAGCCATCGCAGGATTTATTAAATACTGGTTTTGAAAATACATAGACGAAAACGGATTAAGTTGCGCACTTGCTGTTTTTATCTGCATAAAAACAGTAATCAGCAACAGCAGCAATGCTGTTTTTACGATATATTTTTGAGGGCAGGATATTAATTTTGGAGCTTGAGTTTTCATTATTTTGATGATTCGATGTTAAAAGTTCAGGTTTTTTGGGATAAGATTATCTGTTTCTTAGGATTGTGATAAAACCTTTCATCGGACCTTTGCCTTGGCCGAAATCAATCACATAATAATAAGTGCCTTCTGCCAGTGCAGAACCATTTAAAGTACCATCCCAATTATTCGCATAACTTTTTACTTCCAACAGTTTTCTTCCGCCTTTGTCAAAAATTGAAACTGTGTTGTTCGGATACAGATCAATATTTTTCACCACCCAGGTATCATTTTTACCGTCGCCATTTGGTGTTAAGATATTTGCCGGATGCACCAAGGAATAATCATCAGCCACATTTATAGTAATGTGGCTTACAGTACTGCAACCAGAAGCATTGCTTACTTTAACTTGGTAAGTTGTGGTTTGATTTGGACGAACCTGAATGGTGGCCGTATTGGTTGATCCAATAATACCGAACGCATTGTCCCAGTTATAACTGCTACCACCTGTTGCAGTAAGTGTTACCGTTTCGCCTTTTGATATTTGAGTTCCTTGAGCAGATGCAATACTTGCAACCGGCATATCATTTGCCGTAATGGTGAACGTTTGACTAAAGCTATCTGTGCCGCCGTTTGCTATGCCGCCGTTATCTTTATTAGTTACGGTAACTACTGCAGTTCCGCTTCCGGCAAGCTGGTAATTTAAAGTTGCTGTACCGTTGGAAACAGCACTAACAGTTAGGTTTTTAAATAAACCTGGATTGGTAGAACTTACACTTAGAGAATTGTTTTGTGCTGATTCCGGTCCAGGAGTAATGCCACTCAAGCTGATATTTTGTACCGATAAACCATAACAAACCGCTTGATTAGGAATTGCTGCCAGTGTTGGTACTTCGTTTACATCAACAATATTAATACTGAAAACCTGGTCTAAGTAAAGGCCATATTGATTAGTTGCCCTAACTAAAATACTGTAACTGGATTTTAGTTCGTAATCCAGACTGCGGACGGTAGTTACTTTGTTTCCTGCAATGGTAAACAAAGCATTATCCGCAGCACCTGTTCCAGCTACTAAACTATAAGTATAAACAGCATTAACATCAAGTGAAGCAGCAGCAAGTGTACCTGCCAATATTCCTGCTGGCTGATTTTCTAACAAAGTAATTTGTGCCAAACTAACACTATTTACCGTTGCATTGGTAACTGTTAAAGTACCAGGTATAAAAGTAAAATTATAGTTTGCCGCTGCACCGCCACTAATGGTAATTGGGTAAATACCGGCAGGCGAAACAGTATTTGCAGTAGTGGAAAGTTCTGGTGCTGCAGTAAGGCTGGCTGCAGTTTCGCCATTAACAAAACCACTGTAAGTAACTGTAAAAACCGGATTAGCTAAGCCATAAATCCTAAATTTGTTATCTGCTTTGACTGTTAATATAGCTTTTGTAATTGTTAAAGTTCCGGGTACGTACGTAAAGGCATAATTAGCGGCAGTTGCTTCACTTATAGAAATTGGATAAATGCCCGCAGCAGAAGTTGCCGTTGCAGTAGTACTTATTGCCGGCGGGGTAATTAAACCGGCGTTGGTATCACCATTAACAAAACCTGTATAAGTAAAAGTTAAAACTGGGTTATCCGTACCATAAACTTTATTTTGATTGGTAACCGTTAAAACTAACGGTGCTTTGTTTACCGTTAATATTTGTGCAACCGCTGCTGCACCGCTGTAATTTTCGTTCCCAGCTTGGCTGGCTGTAATGGTGGTTGTTCCTGCGGAGAGGATGTGTACCGCTCCGGCTGCATCAACTGTTGCTACCGACGGATCGCTGCTGGTGTAAGTAAGCGGTAAACGAGAAGTTGAACTTCCAGCTAAAGCAAAATCTGCATCACCATAAACTTTATCTGATAAAGAAGCAAAGGTAATTGTCTGGCTAATTTGTCCAACAGTTAGTGTTCCGCGCACATAATTAATTATATAATTAGCACTTGCTGCACCTAAAACAGTAATTGGATAAGTGCCAACTGCAGAAGCAGTAGTTGCTGTTGTACTGATAACAGGCGAAGTAGTTAAACTGGTATTGGTATCACCATTAACAAAACCACTGTAAGTAATTGTTAATGCCGGATTAGCAGCACCATAACTTTTAGCTTGATCATCGGCCGTTAGGGTTAAGGATGCGCGGTTAATAGTTAATTGCTGATTGATACGTGTTGTTGCTATATAATTGTTGTTTCCTAACTGCAAAGCAGAAATGGTTACGTTTCCTACTTCAACAATATGAACCAGTCCGTTGGCATCAACAGTTGCTATAGCCGGATTACTGCTACTATATGTTACTGGTAAACCTGATGAAGCAGTAGCATTGAGTGTAAAATCCGGATCACCATAAGTTTTTGGCGAAACCGTAAACGTAATGATTTGGATGCCCGGATAGATAGACAATACTCCGTTTATATAGTTAATTTGGTAATTAGCCGCCATTGCTCCGGAAACATTAATCGGATAAGATCCAACAGGAGAAGCAGTGGTTGCTGGCGTAATTACAGTTGGTTGAATAGTTAAATTTGCACTGCTTTCTCTGTTTACAAAACCAATGTAACTAACGGTAGGATCAGGGTTTACCGTTCCATAAGTTTTAGTTTGATTAGTAGCCGTTATGGTTAACGGTGCTTTGTTTACAGTTAAAGTTTGGGCAACATCTGCGGCTGCATTATAGTTTACACTTCCTGATTGCGAAGCGGTTATGGTAGTTGTACCTACCCCAACAATGTGGACGTTGCCGTTTACAAAAGTGGCTACCGATGAATTGCTGCTGGTATAATTAACTGCCAAACCGGATGAAGCGTTGGCTCCGGCATCAAAGTCTGTATCACCATAAGTTTTTGCAGGTATTAAGTTGAAGGTAATGGACTGAGAATCTTGCAGCCTGGTTACAGTAAGGTTATAAGTTTTTTGGGTTGTACCATCCTCCGCAGTTACAACGATGGTAATCGTATTGCTTCCAATATTTAATGGTATGTTAGGAGAAGAACTACCAGATGTTACAGATGTACCATTAACAGTAACTGTTGCACGAACGTCACTTACTGTTGGTATTAAGGTAATGCTGCTTACCGAATTATTAACAGTTGCGGTATAAGTGGTTGTTGCAGATGAAAAAGTCGGACTTAAAGTCCCTGAACCTAAAGTTAAATTTGACAACTGGGCACTTGAACTTGCTGTTACAGTTAATGTAATGGGAACTACCGCAGAAACACAACCAGTAACACTATTACTTACAGTTAAATTAAAATCATAAGTACCAGGACTGCTTGCAGGTATAGATATGGTGATAGGCGAACTTACAAGTGCTGCATTGTTTACTATTGTAAAATTACTTAATGTGCGGGAACCCGTGATAATTGAATACTGATCTGGCGAACCTGTAGTGGTACTATAAGGAATAATAAATGATGTAGCAGTTGTATTAACCGATGCTACCGTGCCTGTCGTTATAGCTGGCAGTGCATTTACCGTTCCGCTTATGGCTACAGTTTGTGTAGTTGCTCCGTTTGATACAAGGTTGATGTTACTTGCTGCAGGACTACTTGTTGCAGATGCCATACGTACATAAAGTGTAGTATTACTTAATGTCCCGTTAGTTGGTGTAAGAATAATATCAACACTGCTATAAGGGCCGCCGGAAATTGTTGATAGTTGGAAACCTACAGGTGGAGTAATAGTAATGTTAGATGTTAAATTACTGCCTGATACTGTAAAGCTTTGTTGTGTGGATGCACTACCTGAACACGAATTGAAAGCGGTTAATGTGCCGCTAGTGGTAATTATCGGAACAGGCACTACAGACGCAGCATCTACGGTGATAACAATTCCAAAACTTGTGCTACCAGAGCTGTTACTTGCAGTTACAGTATAAGTTGACTGGCTACTTACCGAAGTTGGCGTACCAGAAATTACTCCGGTTCCAGAATTCAAATACAAGCCAGCAGGCAAAGAAGAACTAACGCTATAAGAGCTTACTGTTCCGGTTACTGAGGGAATAAGATTATTAATTGCACTACCCTGATAAAAAACATTAGGAGAAGTGTAACTTAAATTTGTCGGTGCCGCAGGAGTTGAAGCTGAAACTGTGATAGCATTAGAGGTTACTGCGGTGGAGGAGGCCGAAGCAAATTGTAAAGTATAAGTTCCGCTACCAGTAATAGATAAACCTGAAAAGGTAACAATGCCATTCACGGCTTTAACTGTTTTATCACCATTTAATGTTCCGGTACCAGACGCTGATGAAACTGTTACTTCTGTTAAATTATCAGATGTTGCAGTGTTTCCATAAGCATCTTTGATAGCAATAACAGGTTGTTGACTAAAAGCTTCTTCACTTATAACAGTTGCAGAAGGTTGCTGGCTGATAGCAAGGCTATTATTAGCGTTTGCAAGAACAGTAAAACTGTTGGATGTTCCAATTAATGTTGGGTCTGTAGTACTTACCGTATTCAGCGTATAGGTTCCGGCTTTAGTGAGTGTAACACTGTGCCCCGAAAGAACTCCTGAGGTAAAAGCATTAGTCGGACCAGCTCCGGAAGTAATGGTAGAACCAGAACTCATTACGTTTGTACCTGTATAATTTGTAAACGTAGCATTCGAACTATTCCTTGCTGTGATATTAACACTAAATGGAACGCCTGCTACCTGCGTACCTATATTACCTCCGGCTGCCGCTTCTAACAGGAAGTTACTTGCACCGCTTACTATAATAGCATTTGATTGAGCACTTTCAATGCCGTTCACTGTATTGGTGGCAGTAACAGAGGCGTTTTTATAAATATCAGCAGCCAAAATATTAGCTAACGTCCAGCTTCCTGTTCCAGTTACTGTTCCTTCAACAGAGCCATCAATATAAACAGAAACTGTACCAGTACCGCCGCTACCGGAAATAGCAGTAGAGCCAGCCTGAATAGGTCCGCTTACTGTAGGTGCAGAAGGAGCACCGGCTGCAACTGTAAACGTATTGGAAGTATTACTAAGCGTTTTACCGGTTGCTTTAGCTTTAGCGCTTAATACATCACCTGCTGTTAAGGTTAATCCTGTTATAGACCAGTTACCATAATTATTAACCGTAGTAGTTCCAATTTGGGTAGTAGTTCCACCAACTGTTTTATATAAATAAATAGTAGTCCCGGTTATCTCATTCGAGGTTCCGGTAACGGTTTTAGATGAACCTGCAATGTACGTTCCGGTAAGCACTGGCGCACTAGATTGTATTGTGGAAGCCGTACCAACTGTAACTGAATTAGAAACTGGTGATAAAAAAGTATTACTGCCACTACTCTGCGCTCTTGCCGTAACAATATCACCCTCAATAAAACCTGAATAAGAAAAAGTATTTGATGAACCACTGGCAACTGTACTTGTTGTTCTTGCCTTTTCTGTACCATTAACATATAATATCAGAGTTGCTGCGGAAGCATCGGTATTGGTTACACTAACATTTTGTGAAGTAGAAGACGCAATTAATGATGTTGTACTAATTGCAGGCGCAGTAGTTATAGTACCGGTGTTACCTATTATTGCATTTGAATAACCGGAAGTACACGTTCCCAAAGTGGCGGTAACGAGTATTACAGCCGGATTAAAAACATTTTGTGCAATATTAGCTAATGCGGTAAATGTGCCATCGGTATTTACATACTGCACAGTTGCTGAATTTAACTCAGTAAAAGTATTAGTTGCAGTTTGCTGATAAATATGAATCCGAACAGAGTTTGCTGCAATTGTGGAACCATTAGACCACGTACCTGAAACACTTTGCGCACCATTATTTCTGGAAGAAATAACCGGAGCAGGCGTATAACAACTTTGTGCTCCCGTTACTTGCACAATATTAGAAGCAGCAGATTGCCCCTTTCCGCTTGCTGTTGCTGTAGCATAAATTAAGTCTCCATCACTTAAGGTAACCCCGGAAATTGTCCAACTCCACGAACCATTAATAACAGTTGGGCTACTTGTGATAGCGGTATAAGAACCAGCACCAACTTTCCGATACAAAGTAATAGCTGTACCATCAGCTTCCTGGCTGGCACCCGAAATGGTTGTACTATTAGTAGCAACAGAACTGGTAATGGTTGGACTTGTAGAAAGAATAGAACCAAACGATGCACCTTCAACAATATCTGAAAATTTAACAGGAGGAAAACTGGAAATAACAGACTGGTAAATAGAAAAAGCATTGTTGTTATAAATACGGTCATCTACACCGTTAATATCTGAAGCTGTACCACCAATTCCACTACCTGCACTGGTTATGGTGGTGGCAGCGAAACGAACCGGAACATCTGGGCCTATATCGGCCAGAGGAACGTAATAATCATAAAAATAATCAGGATCACCATTGTTTACTGTAACAGCAATAGAGCGTTGGTGATGTGAATCAAGATCATAAACTTTAGGATATCCGGCAGCTCCGGTATAATCATAAATAACAACTCTTTTAGTAGTTTCTAAAACTACCTCCTTTTCAAATCCCGGATTGATGGATGAGTAGTTGCTGGCTGTAGGGCCAAACTGATTATCAGTATCTATCAATAAACTATAACCTTTTGCGGCAGTTGATGCTTTACCAATACGGAACCGAATAATTAAATTTCCATTTTTAGTTAAAATATAAACACTTTTTTTATTGGTTCCGTCATCAACAATATCTGTATGCCCACCTGTTGCTCCTGTAAGAATATCTCCGCTTGGTTCAGTCATTAGTTGCGGAGTTGCAACCATTTTAAGTTCGCTTGCATTGCCATAATCACTGGTAGTAAAACCTGCACTTGTGGCTGAACTGTAACCATCGCTATTAGGATCCATCACTGTTTTCCCGGTTCCGGAAGCTGGTTTATAAATTAAGCCCGAAGTTTGTGCTGATGCATCAATAGTGCATAAAGCAAAAAGAACCCATAGACAGAGGATTAATGCACTTGCTGATTCTTTTTTAAGAGTAAAAAGAAAACATTTCTTTTTTGAAAAAATAGTTTTAAACATTAAATGAGTTTAATTAATAGCTTTTGTAGGCAGGATAAACTAAAAGATATTATTACATCGATAACAAAAATTACTTTTTGTTTAATAGTTTAATATTCAAGTAGCTGAGTAATTTTTTTATCTATCCTGTAATAAATTAATTTTGATGTTATACGACTTGTAACTAGCCAAGTTTCTATTAAATAATAAAATATGCAGTTAAAAGCAGGTTCTCTACAATCAATTTTATTTCGTTACCAGAACGATAGTAATAGATTAAAAACGAAGTGTATTTCTGCATCTCACGTACAAATCATTATTCAGTATTTAATCTGTGCTTTTATTCGTTAGCTTTATTTCATGACCAATTCTACACCTCGCCCCGCTTCAAAAAAATTGAGAATACTGCCTTTAATTACCCTGATTTTTCTTACCGTTTCCGGTGGGCCCTACGGTTTAGAACCTTTATTGGGATATGCTGGGGAGAATGGTGCGTTGTTGCTGCTCATTATTACACCAATTTTATGGGATATCCCAACCATTTTTACCGTGCTCGAACTCAACAGCATGATGCCCGTAACCGGCGGCTATTATCAGTGGGTAAAAAAAGCATTGGGTTTGCGCTGGGCGTTGTACGAAGGCTGGTGGACTTGGCTCTACACATTTGTAGATCTCGCCATTTATCCGGTACTTTTTATAGAATATGCGGCTTTCTTTTTTCCTGGGATAGAAGCTTATAAAATTCCGGTTTGTTTGTTCATCATCTGGTCATCTGCCGGATTGAACATTTTGGGAATTGTGCCCGTTGGTAAAGTTTCTGTGTTTTTGGGCGCGCTGGTGCTTACTCCTTTTATCATCCTTTTTTTCGTGTTCTTCAGTCGGCACGCCGGCAGTTTCAGCTTTCCGCATTTATCTTTAAAAGGTGTTGGTTTTTCTTCGTTGGGATTAGGGCTTTACACCGTGATGTGGAATTTTATTGGCTGGGACAACGTAACCACTTACGCCGAGGAAGTAGAAAAACCCGTGCGCACGTATCTCATTTCGGTATTTACTGCTTTTATCCTGATATTCTCCGTGTACTTTCTGGCCGTATTAGTGGCGCAACAATCTGGCATTGATACTGCAAAACTTGATAAAGAAGGTTTTCCGATTTTAGGTGTATTACTTGGCGGCCACTGGCTGGGCACATTATTAAGTTTTGGCGGGATGGCCAGCGCGCTGGGCTTGTATTCGGCCGTTTTACTTTCAGTTTCCCGTGTGCCAAAAGTTATGGCCGATGACGGTTTGCTTCCGCAAAAACTTAATCAGCTTCACCCCAAATACAAAACGCCTTATGTTTCCATATTGATCTGCTCGGCCGTTGTCAGCTTAATGATTTTGTGGAGTTTTAGCGATCTGCTCATCATTGATGTAACCGTTTACGGTGCCGCTTTATTTCTGGAATTTATTGCGCTGATCATATTTCGGATCAAATTCCCCGAATTACATCGTCCGTTCAAAATCCCGCTAAACGTTTTTGGTTTAGGCTTGATGGTTTTACTGCCTTTACTGGTTTATATGGTTGCTTTATCGGGAGCTTTTTCTGCTTCCGGAGAAACCTGGCAGCCGGCTTTGTTTGCCATCGGCACGTTACTTTCCGGGGAAGTGGTTTGGCGGGTAATTGGGTTGAAGAAAAAGGATTTGTAATCTTTAAACCTTTTCCTCAACCCAGTTTTTTGCATGATAAAAACAGTATAATGATTAATATTATATAACTGCCGGTTCCTGCTGGCTCAAACAATGAAAACTGCCTAAACCCCAGATAATATCCGTAGAATCAATACCAACAACTTTACGATCCGGGAAACATTGCTGTAAAATCTGCAACGCTTTTTCATCATTTTTATCGCGGTAAGTCGGTACAATCACCGCTTTGTTTGCGATATAAAAATTGGCGTAACTGGCTGGCAAACGCGTATCTTCCCAAATCACCGGCGAAGGCATTGGCAACTCAACAATATTTAGTTTTCGGCCATCTAAAAGCTTCATTTCCCGCAGTTTTTCAAGGTTTTCCTGCAGGAGATGATAGTTTTCATCTTCCAAATTTTCCTCAACAACCGTTACCACTGTATCTTCGTTTACAAAGCGCGTAATATCATCAATATGGCCATCGGTATCATCGCCCACAATGCCATCGCCCAGCCACAAAACCTGTTGCACGCCATAATATTGCTTTAAATAAGCCTCAATTTGTGTTTGGTTGAGATGCGGATTTCGGTTTGGATTGAGCAAACAAGCGGTCGTGGTTAAAACTGTTCGTGCGCCGTTAAATTCTACCGAACCGCCTTCCATCACAATTCCAGGATGATAAACCGGCAGGTTAAAATATTCTGCAATTTTTGTCGGAATTACATCATCCAGCTCAAACGGCGGATATTTGCTGCCCCAGGCATTGTAGCCCCAATCCAATACAACTTTTGGGTTGATAAAAGAAGCATTACGGTTCAATAAAAACGCCGGACCATGATCGCGGCACCAGGCATCATTTGTAGGAAAATGAAAGAATTCAATCTGATTCAAATCCGCACCAACTTTTTGCAGTTGTGTTTTTGCAAAAGCTTCCATTGCAGCATCAGTAACATTAATCCGCACCAATTCATCTTCAGCAATTAGCTTAATAAACTCACAATAATGCTGGTAAATCGCTTCTATCTTTCCCGGCCAGGATTCATTTTTATGCGGCCAGCTCAACCAGGTTGCTTCGTGTTTTTCCCACTCGGCCGGGAAGTAATAACCTTGTTCCTGCAAATTAGTCTTCATCAATCAAACGCTTAGTTATGGGTTGATAAGAATCAATTCTGCGATCGCGTAAAAACGGCCAATGCGTGCGATAACGATCGGTTTCTGCTAAATCCAATTCCTGCACAATCACTTCTTCGTCATCGTGCGAAGCTTGATAAATTACTGTTCCGAATGGATTTGCAACAAAAGATCCGCCCCAAAATTTTACACCAGCTTCCTCTCCTACCCGATTCACACTAACTACGTGCACGCCATTGGCCACGCCATGCGAGCGCTGGATGGTTTGCCAGGCGTTGTATTGCTCGGTATTGGTTGGCAAATCCTGCGTGGTTGCCCAGCCAATTGCTGTTGGATAAAACAGAATTTCGGCACCCATTAAAGCCGTAATTCGTGCTGCTTCCGGATACCATTGATCCCAGCAAATCAACACGCCCAAAGTGGCAAATTTGGTTTTGAAAACTTTATAACCTAAATCGCCGGGTGTAAAATAAAACTTTTCATAAAAACCAGGATCATCCGGAATATGCATTTTACGGTATTTGCCCAGATATTTTCCATCCGCATCTAAAACAGCAGTGGTATTGTGATACAAACCTTGCGCACGTTTTTCGAACAAAGAAGCAATAATTACAACATTCAGTTCCGCAGCAATTTTGGAAAGTTCATCGGTTGATGGGCCGGGAATCGCTTCTGCCAGTTTAAAATTATTGTAATCTTCTTCATCACAAAAATATAACGATGTAAAAAGCTCCTGCAAACACACAATTTGTGCGCCTTTTGCAGCGGCTTCGTGTATTTTGCTGATCGCTTTTTGCAAATTTTCTTCCTTATCTGCCGTGCAACTCATCTGCACCAATCCTACTTTAACTTTAGACATTTTTTAGTAAAGTTTATTCACAGCAAAAATAGGATTAAGATCAAACCTGCACAATGCTGTTTTTATCACCTAAAAACTATATTTTTAAATAAGCCGATTTTCCTATTTTTACCGGCAATGGCTGAAACCGAAGAAAATCCTGCTCCGAAAACCAAAAAACAAGTTTTTTGGGATGTTGTAAAAACGCTGTTAAAAATAGGTTTTACCAGTTTACTGCTGTATTTAGTGCTGCGGAAAATGGATTTTCAGAAAGTAAAACAAACGCTTTCTGCAGCGCAGCCGCTTTATTTATTGCTGGCTGTGCTTACGTTTTTTGTATCGCAACTAATTGCTTCTTCCCGTTTATTAAGTTTTTTTAAATCGATCCATTTAAAGCTCGATTTCCGTTTTAACCTGCGTTTATACATGCTTGGTTTGTTCTATAATTTATTTTTGCCGGGCGGAATTGGCGGCGATGGTTACAAAATCTGGCTACTTAACAAAAACTATAAACTACCTGCAAAAAGAGTATTTTGGGCAATATTTTTTGATCGTTTAAGCGGACTTTGGGCCATCGGTTTAATTACCATTTCATTGATTATTTTTATTCCGCAGATCAACGTTCACATCGGCATTCCGCTTAGTGTTTTTGTAGTTGGCACGGCAGCTTATTATTTTGTAGCGCATCGTTTTTTCAAAGATTACACGCACCATTTTATCGAAGCACATTTAAAAGCAATTGTTGTACAATCTTTACAGGTTGTAACGGTTTTGTTTATCCTGCTGGCGTTGCAATTTAACGGTAAGTTTTCGCCTTATTTGTTCACTTTTCTCGTCTCTTCCTTATCAGCAGTTGTACCAATAACAGTTGGCGGTTTGGGCGCGCGCGAATATATTTTTACACATTTTGCGCCATTATTTAACATGGATACCAACCTGGCTGTTGTAGTTAGTTTGTTGTTTTACCTTACCTCAGCAGTCGTTTCTTTGTTAGGAATTTACTATGTTTTCAACCCGAAACGCTTAAATGAAGGCTTGCCAAAAGAAATAGAAGAAGAAACGTTAGCTAAAGAGTGATTTTTCAGGTTGAAATAGCAGATTCATAAATTTAGTTGCTAAAAGAAGTATATTGCTGCATGAATATTATAATTACCGGAGCCAGCAGCGGCGTTGGTTTTGAAGCTGTAATCGAACTAATTCAGCAACCCGGACACCAAATTATTGCTTTAGCGCGATCTGAAGATAAGCTGGCCCGCTTGTTAGAAATTTCTCAAAGTTTAAATCCGGATTGCATTTTATATCCGGTTGCATTTGATATTGCGCACGATGATTATCTCGATTTAAAACAATTTGTAACCCAACATTTTGAAGGGAAAATTGACATCCTGATCAACAATGCAGGCACTTTAATCAACAAACCTTTTGCAGAATTAGATGAGAGTGATTTTGTAGAAATGCTGCAAAGCAATTACCTCGGCCACGTACGCATCATCCAGGCGATGCTTCTTTTAATGGCAAAAAAATCGCATATTTTAAATATTGGCAGCATGGGCGGTTTCCAGGGAAGTGCAAAATTTTTAGGTTTATCTGCTTACTCAGCCAGCAAAGCGGCTTTGCATACTTTAACCGAATGTTTGGCGCAGGAACTGGCTCCGCAGGAAATAAAAGTAAACTGCCTGGCTTTAGGTTCTGCACAAACAGAAATGCTGGAACGCGCTTTTCCGGGTTATCAATCGCCGGTTATGGCTTTTGAAATGGGCAAGTACATTGCTGATTTTGCCCTAACCGGTCATCATTTTTTTAACGGAAAAGTTTTGCCGGTTGCTGTTAGTACGCCGTAGTTTTTGGGTGATAAAAGAAGTAATTAAAATAAACTATGAAACAACGCATCTACATTGATACTTCAGTTGTTGGTGGTTATTTTGACGAGGAGTTTAAAGAGTTTACGAAACCACTTTTTGAAAGAATACAAAAAGATAAATTTACAATCCTCTTTTCAACAGTAACGCAGGATGAGTTAGAAAATGCGCCTATACAGGTTCGAGAATTGGTAAATAATTTAAAAGCAAAACATACAGAATTTATTGAAGTTACGGAAGAAGCAGTAGAACTGGCAACTCAATACATAACCGAAAAAGTAGTTGGACAAACAAGTTATGCTGATTGCTTACATATTGCTTTAGCAACTATTAATCACGCTGATTTTTTGATTAGCTGGAACTTTAAACATATCGTGAATGTTCAAAGAATAATGGGTTATAATGCTATTAATATTAAAAACGGTTATAAACAATTAGAAATTCGGTCACCAAGAGATTTAATGAGTTATGAAGACGATAATTGAAAAAGAGTTTGACGCTGTAAAATATATGCGCGGACAAAGAGATAATTTGAGTGATAAACTTTCAAAAATGACGAAAGAAGAAATTGTTAAATATTTCATCAACAAAAAATCAGAGAATACTGTAAAGCCTTCTGCGTAAATAATTCCAGAGTTATATTGCTAATAACATTCTATTGAACTTAAAAAGTTCTTTTAAATACCAAATGTATGTAAGATTATTACCTATTGTTTTAAGTACACCACTTAAGATATTAACGAAGCTCATAAAAAAAATTGCTTAGTTAATCAATAAAATTATAATCTATGGATAAAACAACTACCAACATTACACTCAAAAGCCATTATGAAATTTTAGACGGCCTGCGTGGCGTAGCAGCAATTTTAGTAGTTACTTTTCACGTTTTTGAAACTTTTAATGGTGGTAGCCGCTTCAACCAGATCATCAATCACGGTTATCTGGCGGTAGATTTCTTTTTTCTTTTATCAGGTTTTGTAGTGGCTTATGCGTATGATGACCGCTGGGGAAAAATGACAACCTGGGATTTTTATAAACGCAGATTAATCCGTTTGCAACCTATGGTAATTATGGGTTCGGTTATTGGTGCGCTGTTCTTTTACTTTCAGGCTTGCAACACGTTTCCACTTATTAGTGAAACGCCCTTGTGGAAAATGCTGCTGGTAATGGTTGTTGGTTTTACGCTCATTCCGCTAACGCCTTCAATGGATATCCGCGGCTGGAACGAAATGCACCCGCTTGACGGGCCTGGCTGGTCGCTGTTTTTTGAATATATTGCCAATGTACTTTATGCTTTGGTCTTCCGTAAGTTTTCAAAGACCGTGTTAGCTATTTTTGTTTTTCTGTTTGCCTGTTTGCTTGTTCATTATTTGGTAACGGTTCCTCAAGGAGATGTGATCGGCGGATGGAGCATCGATAAAATCCAGCTCAGAATTGGCTTCACACGAATGCTTTATCCTTTTTTTGCTGGTGTGTTACTTTCCCGTTACGGCAAATTAATCCGTATAAAAGGAGCATTCTGGGTTTGCAGTTTACTACTGATCATTATTTTTTCCGTTCCGAGAATTGGCGGCAGCGAGCATTTGTGGATGAATGGTTTGTACGAATCTTTCTGCATTATTATACTTTTTCCGTTAATTGTTGCTATCGGCGCAGGCGAAAGGTTGGAAGGCAAACACGCTACCAAAACAAACAAATTTTTAGGTGATATTTCTTATCCGCTTTACATCACCCATTATCCGCTGATTTATACTTACGTTGCCTGGGTTGAAAATCATAAAGTAACGATGAAATATGGCATTCCAGTTGGTGTATTATTGCTTATAACAAGCATCGCCATTGCATATGCTTGCTTAAAATTTTACGACGAACCAGTTCGCAACTGGTTAACCAAACGCTTCCTGACAAAGCAATTATAGTTTATAGAAAATGATTCATAACTGATTCCCTTAGTCATAAACCATTTTCTATAAATAATAACCAATTTACTTCTTTCCGCCCAGCATCAAAATCTCGTTCACTATAATTTCAGTAACATAACGTTTGATGCCTTCTTTATCGGTATAATTTCTGGAAGCCAGTTTGCCTTCGATACTAATCTCGTCGCCTTTTTTTAAATATGTTTCAGCAATTTCAGCTTGCTTGCCCCAAAGTATTAAATTGTGCCATTGCGTGTTGGTTACTTTTTCACCTTTCTGGTTGTGGTAAGTTTCGTTAGTAGCCAAAGCCAGTTTGGCCATTTTTTTGTTTTGATCAAAGCTTTTTACTTCCGGGTTTGTACCTAAGTTTCCTACCAGGCGTACACTATTTTTTAAGGTGTTCATCATTTGTTTTTTGTTTTAAATTGATGATACAAAGGTGCTGCAGATTAGCTGCTTTAGTCGGATAGTAAGCGGTTATAGCTGAATATTTCCGTTTGTAACCGTTTGCAAACGGAAATAAAATTATAAGTATGCTTCTTTTATCAGCATAAAATCGTTATCAAAATACTTTTTAAAGCTGTAATAATTTAGCTGCATCTTTACAACCAAGATTGAATATACTTGTGCTGAAATGATTTTAGCACCATTTGGGAGATGAAAAAAAGAATTATTACTGCATTTATACTATTGGTTTTCTTTTGCGCCTGCAAAAATAAAACTGCAGATGAAGGATCAATTGCTTATCAGGTTGAATATCAGCTGCCGGATAGTTTGCAACGTTATGCAGAATTTTTGCCAAAAGAAGCAACAGTTTATTTTAAAGGTGATTCTGCCGTTAGCATCCAAAAATCAGCACAAGAATCTACCACAATCATCACCAGTCGAAAAACAGATTTTATGCGGGTTTTGCTTACCTCTCCGGATAAAAAATATGTGGTTGATTACAACAAAGCAGAGCAGGCAGAAGAAATTGGCAATTTGCCGCCTCATACTCTGATCAAGCAAAGCGAAACGAAAAAAATTGCTGGTTATTTAGCCACAAAATATCTATTAAAAGATAAGCTATCCGAAGAAACAACAGAAATTTGGTTTACAAAAGAGGTTGCGATTATTCCTAACTCGTTAACCATGCTGCTGGATTCTACTTTAGGTGTACCATTGATGTTTACCATCAACCAAAACGGCACAAAAGTAAAAACTACTGTTAAAGAAATTAAGTTTGATTCGGTTCCGGCAACTGCATTTGCAACACCTGTTGGCTATAAGCAGTTAACGCCTCAGCAGCTAAGGCAAATGCCTGTGGAGAATTAGTTTTTTAATTTACAAGGAAGTGTAGTTCGATCAATCATTTACGTTTCTTAAAAATTGTTTTTGAAGCTTAAATGCTTATCAGAAAAATTTACGATGCTTCTTTTATACCCTAAAAACCTGATCGAAAATTAAACAGGCTTTAAACTGTTGCTCCATAAAAACTTTACTTTTAAAGCCTTGTTAACATTTTAAATTATAAAACATGGCAACTTTAGACAGCGCAGAACATCAGATTTCTGCATTAAATGACTTGATTAAAATTAATAACGACCGTGTTGTTGGTTATCAAAAAGGCTTAGAAGGCACAGAAGATGCGGATTTGAAAAGTTTATTTTCAACTTACATCGCTCAAAGTCAAAAAAACTCAGCACAATTAGAAGCTTTGGTTACTTCTTTGGGTGGAGAACCAACGGATGCAACCACCACGGCGGGTAAATTTTACCATGCCTGGATGGATGTTAAATCTGTTTTTAATGGTAAAGACCGCCACTCTATTTTAGCAGATTGCGAATATGGTGAAGATGTTGCCAAAAAAGCTTATAAAGAAGCTTTGGCTGATACAGATTTAAACTGGGCTGCCACTACAGTTACCACGATTAACGAGCAAAACCAAGGTATATTAACCGCGCATAATGAAGTGAAAGCACTTCGTGATGCTGCAAAAGTATAATTCAGTTATTTTCAATCTTTAAAAAAAGCTTCATCTATTAAGATGAAGCTTTTTTTATGAATTTAATATTTCATGGATTGGATACTGTTTTTACCTGCATAAAAACAGTACGCAAAACCGGAAAACATTTTACACACCAATATCTTCATTCCATAATTCAGGGTTTTCCGCAATAAATTGTTGCATTAGCTGGTAGCAAGCCGCATCATCTGCAATAGTTACTTTCACACCTTTGGAGCGCAAAAGTTCTTCTTCACCCATAAAAGTTTTGTTTTCGCCGATAATTACTTTCGGGATTCCGTATAAAAGAATTGTTCCGGAACACATTGGGCAAGGAGAAAGCGTGGTATATAACTCGCATTCTCGGTAAACAGCAGCAGGCTGGCGACCGGCATTTTCCAGCGCGTCCATTTCTCCGTGCAAAATAGCACTGCCTTTTTGCACCCGGCGATTATGCCCGCGACCGATAATTTTGCCTTGATAAACCAGTACAGAACCAATCGGGATGCCACCTTCTGCATAACCGGCAGCAGCTTCAGCATAAGCCGCTTCTAAGAAGTTTTCCATTTTTTATTTAAGTGTTAGGTTGAAAGCAATTGTAACAATTTTGAAAATAAATTTTTTTTTAAAATAAAATTCAGAAATCTATGTTTACTTTTAAACAAACTAAATCAAAAACTAATAATTAAATTTCAAAACTATGAAAATGTCAGCTTTAAAATCAATGATGATGGCCGCAGCAATTATGGTTGCAACTTGTGTAACTTTTAACGCTTCTGCTGCAACTCCTACACACATGACTCAAGATACCATGAAAAAAGGTAGAATGGGAAAAGGCAAAATGGGCAAAATGAAAAAAATGAAAAATGATACTACAAGCAAAATGTAATTCTTTTCATTAAAATGAAAAAAGAGGGCTGGTTTAATCACCAGTCCTCTTTTTTTATGTGCTAAAAGAAGCATCGGCTTAAAACGTAAGCTTTAAACGTTCTACCACACGGTTATTAATTAAATGTTCAGTTACAATTTCATCTACATCGGTTAACTGTACGTGGCCATAGAATATTCCTTCCGGATAAACCACTATTGATGGGCCGAGTTCGCAGGTTTCCATACAACCGGTGCACTGTGCACGTATTTCGGTTTTCAAACCATAATGCAAAATTGCTTTTTTAAAAGCGGCTACCAACGCTAAACCATGCGCTTCTCCGCAACTTACGCGCGCACCTTCTGGCCGCTGGTTGGTACATATAAATAAATGCTTTTCGTATTTTCTATCCATAAAAACAGTATTGTGCAGCAAAGCTTAAATTTTGCTGCTGAGTATCAAACTTAATACTTTTAAAAAAGTTGTTCAGGCTGATGGGCAAGCATATTTTAATAACAGGCGGCAGCGGATTGGTTGGCAAACACTTAACCAAGCTTTTACTAAATAAAGGTTATGTCGTTAGCCATTTAAGCCGAAAAGAAAACCACATTCCGCAAGTAAAAACTTTTTTGTGGGATGTTGCTCAAGATAGAATTGACGAAAACTGCATCAGCGGCGTTGATATCATTATTCATTTGGCCGGAGCTGGAGTTGTTGAGGAGCGATGGACGGACGACCGCAAAAAGGAAATAATTGATAGCCGAATACAGTCTATCCGTTTAATTTATGGCTTGTTAAAACAGCATCCAAATCTGGTAAAAAAAATAATTTCTGCTTCGGCAACTGGTTATTACAGTGATCGTGGTGATGAATTGTTAACAGAAGAATCTTCTCCCGGAGGAGATTTTTTGGGAAAATGTTGTATAGATTGGGAACAAGCCGTAGATGAAGGTGAAACTTTAGGTCTAGAAATCCTGAAATTTAGAACTGGCGTGGTATTAACTGATGAAGGCGGCGCATTAAAACAATTGGCTTTACCCATCAAATTCGGTTTTGGAACAGTATTAGGTTCCGGTCAGCAATGGACGCCGTGGATACATTTGCAAGATACAATCGAAATGTACCTTTTCGGTATAGAAAATCCGCTTACCGGCGTTTACAATATGGTTGCACCAAACTCGGTAACCAATAAAAAACTAACTGTAGTTACCGCCATTCAACTGCACAGGCCATTGTGGTTGCCACATGTTCCTGCTTTTGCGCTTAAATTAGCGATGGGCGAAATGAGTACCGTTGTTTTAGGAAGCACCCGGGTTTCTGCAGAAAAAATAGAACAGGCAGGTTTTCAATTTAAATATCCAACGATAAAAGAAGCAATCCGCGAGATTTATGCACGAGAAACAAAGCATTAATATTTTCTGGTTCCGCAGAGATTTAAGACTGCACGACAACGCCGGTTTTTACCGCGCTTTAAAAAGTGGCAAACCTGTTTTGCCGATATTTATTTTTGATACCGTAATTCTGGATAAACTGGATGATAAAGACGATTCGCGGGTAACTTTTATTTACCAGTCGCTGGTGCTGATGGATCTGGAACTGAAGAAACTTGGTAGTTCTCTGCTCATCAAAAATACTTCACCAAAAGAAGTATTTACTGAAATTTTGAATGAATACGAGGTTGATACTGTTTTTACCAATCAGGATTATGAGCCGTATGCCAAACAGCGCGATGCGGAAATCACCCAAGTTTTAGCTGATAAAGGAAGCAAATTTTGCACTTATAAAGACCAGGTGATTTTTGACCGGGATGAGATTTTAAAAGCAGATAAAACACCTTATACTGTTTTTACGCCTTATAAACGCAAGTGGCTGGAAAAAATGAATGATTTTTATCTGAAAGCTTATCCGGTAGAAAAATACTTGCAAAACCTGCTTAAAATCAAGTTGGATTTTCCTTCCATACAATCCATTGGTTTTGAAATCAGCACGCTGCCTATTCCAGATCAATCTTATAAAAATGTGATTGCAGATTATGCTAAAACACGCGATTTTCCTGCTTTAAACGGCACGTCGCGTATTAGCCATCATCTGCGTTTTGGTACAATTAGTATTCGTGAATTGGCAACAGAAGCCAATGAATCCGCAGAAAAAACCTGGTTGAATGAATTGATCTGGCGGGATTTTTATGCGATGATTTTGTGGCATTTTCCGCAAACGCCAGATCACTCTTACAAACCGGCTTTTGATAAAATTGAATGGCGCAATAATGAGCAGGAGTTTCAGGCGTGGTGCAAAGGTGAAACCGGTTATCCACTGGTGGATGCCGGTATGCGACAATTAAATACCATTGGCTGGATGCACAACCGTTTAAGAATGGTAACGGCCAGTTTTTTATCTAAAGATTTGTTGATTGACTGGCGCTGGGGCGAACACTACTTTTCGCGCAAATTGCTGGATTATGACATGAGCAGCAATGTGGGCGGCTGGCAATGGTCAGCAGGTTCTGGTACGGATGCAGCTCCGTTTTTTCGAATATTTAGTCCGGCTGCACAAACCAAACGATTCGATGGTCAACTGGAATATATCAAAAAATGGGTGCCTGAATATCTTGATCCAATAAAATATCCTGCACCCATTGTAGATCATCAGGAAGCAAGAGCAAGATGTTTGGCAGCTTTTAAAAAAGCACTAAACAGTTAATATTTTTAATGCTTCTTTTACCGGATAAAATTAATTGGTAACCGCAGTTACGTTAACATCATAATCTAAAATAGAATTTGGCGGCGTTTTGTAAGTACCATCGGTAGAGGTTGCAGATTCTGCTAATGCGCCATAAGCATAACCGGAAGGGATTAGCAAACGGATTTTACCACCGGAGTTGATATGGGTTAAACCTTCCTGCCAGCCTGAAATGTAAGTAGTTAACAATGCTGCATCCAGGCTTTTAGTTTCTATTGCGGTTTGACTGAGCAACAAGCGTTTGGTGTAAGTTATGGTAACGGTTGATGAACTGTAAATCTGATCAACTCCTGAACCAGCATCAACAATTTTATAATACAAACCTGTCGGGCTTTTTACAAAACCGGTCAGGTTGTTTTTTTTGATGTAGTTTCTGATTTGAACTGTATCATACGCCACTTGGCTATTAACGTTGTAAAGATAAACAGTGTAATCCAATGATTCATTTCCTCCAAACTTGATCAAACCATCTGGACTTGTAAACCCACTTACGCCATAAGCCTGTTTAGAAGGAATAATTAAACGGATTACACCATTGCGCTTTTGAAGATATTTCTTAATTCCAAATTGTAAACCAACAGGTAAATTAAAAGCTCCAGTAACAACCGCTGCTGAGGAACTGCTATAATATGGATATCCAAAAGTATTTATTCCAACATAATTTGTTACACGGTTTAAAAGCGTATCGGTAGAAATAAATTTTCCATCAAGCGTTTTTATAGTGTAAGAATAGAAAACACGATCAGAATCTACTAAAGCGTTTCCAACAGTTCCTGGTGTTAGTACTTGATAATAAATTCCGCTGTCGCCAGCAGTCATGGTTAGCTTATTTGCCGAAATATAGTTTTGGATAGTATTGGCATCGTACGTTGTAATATTTTCATAATCCTTTTTGCAGGAAAACATCGCTAAAACAAGTACAGTTAAAAAGGCGAAAGCAAATTGCTTCATTATAAATTATTTAATTTTAATTGGTAATGTTATATAATCGAATATCGAAATCTAAACACGAATTGGCAGGAATACTGTCCTGCGCCCTTGCATACGGGCCGTAAGCATAACGTGATGGTACAAAAAGCCGTATCCTGCCGTTCTTTTTTATCAACGGTATGCCAACTTGCCAGCCTCTAATCACATTTCCTAAAGTAAAAGACGGATGATAATCGTTCGTTTTACTTACCGTATCACCCGCCAGTATTTTCGCCGTGAAACCTACGGTTATTAAGGTTGATTGTGTATAAAGACTGGTTACATTCCCGGAATCCAGAATCTGGTAATAAACACCAATCGTATCGCTTACTTTTTTTATCGGGATATTATTGGCAATTAAATATGCACGAATTTTATCACTGTCAATTCCTATCTGTGCTAAATAAGCCGAATTATCTGTTGCCGCTTTTTTACATGCCGACAAGGCAAGCATCAACGCGAAAACAAAAAACAACCTTTTCATGCAACATAGATAAACCGCAAATTTATTGTTTTAATCTTCAAAAACGGCACCTTAACATATTTTAACAGTTTATGCTTTTGGTATGATGCTTCTTTTAGCACCTAAATTATTGCCATTGAAACTATTCATGACTCTTCAAAACCTTCATGATTAGATGCCGAAACAAGTTCGGCATGACAAACCTTTACCAGCCCAGCTTGGTATCGTCTCCGCGCGGATCGGCACCACCTTCATAATAACCCCATTTGGTTTTTAAAATTGCATCAACCCGGCCTATCGGGCCACGCAGCGTAATTTTGTAACCTTTGCTTTCCAGTTTTTGGGTTGATGCACTGTCCAGCGCATCATTTTCTATCTGTACATCATCCGGCAGCCACTGATGATGAAAACGTTTAGAAGTAACCGCACGCTGCATACTTTGATCAAACTCAACCACATTCAGGATCGTTTGAAAAACAGAAGTAATAATCGTAGAACCGCCCGGCGTGCCTACAACCATAAACAGCTGGCCGTTTTTTTCTAAAATTGCTGGTGTCATGGAACTCAACATGCGTTTGCCCGGCTGGATGGAATTGGCTTTTCCGCCTACCAAACCGTACATATTTGGCGTGCCGGGTTTAGAACTAAAATCGTCCATTTCATTGTTCAGTAAAAAACCGGCGCCTTTTACCACAATGCCTGATCCGAAAGAACCGTTTAAAGTTGTGGTGATGGAAACGGAATTTCCTTCTTTATCTACCACAACCAAATGTGTAGTCTGGTCGCTTTCGTATCCCACAAAAGAACCCGGTTGAATAGCGCTACTTGGTGTGGCCTGCGCCCAGTTAAAACTTTTCATCCGGGAATCGGTGTATTTGGGTTGAAGCAGACTATCCACTGGAACTTTGTAAAAATCTGGATCGCCCAAGTATTTAGAACGATCTGCATAAACGCGGCGTTCTGCTTCTACCATCACTTGCACGGTAGAATCCTGGTTAAAACCCCAACGTTTCAGTGGATATTTTTCTACCGAACGCAGCAGTTGCAACAAAGCAATCCCACCGCTGGAAGGTGGCGGCATTGTGATAATTTTATAGTCTTTATAGCTACCAGTAATGGCTTTGCGCCAAACTGAATGGTAATTTTTTAAATCAGTTTTAGTCATGATACCGTTTCCACTTTGCATTTCGGCTACCAGTTGCTCGGCTACTTTTCCTTCATAAAAACCGGCGCGGCCTTTATCACGAATCATTTCTAATGTTGCACCTAAATCTGCCAAAACCATTACATCACCGGCTTTCCAGCCACCTTCTTTTAAATAATAATTTTTACCGGGATTGAGTTTCCGAAAATTATCCTGCATGGTGTTTAGGTTTGATGCTAATTTCTCCGTCAGTACAAACCCGTTTTTTGCCAGATTAATAGCTGGCTGAACCAGTTCAGCCCATTTTAATTTTCCATATTTGCGGTGTGCTTCTGCCATTCCATCCACAGATCCCGGCACACCGGAAGCCTGATGCGTATGCAAGCTTTTATCTGCAACTACATTTCCTGCAGAATCTAAATACATATTGGCACTTGCTGCTGCCGGTGCTTTTTCGCGATAATCCAGCGTATTCGTTTCGCCTTTTCCCGAACGGTAAACCATAAATCCGCCACCACCGATATTACCAGCGGTTGGATGCGTAACAGCCAGCGCAAACTGCACGGCAATAGCTGCATCCACGGCGTTGCCACCTTTTTTTAAAACTTCCAAACCGGCTTTGGCAGCTTCCGGATATGCACAAACAACCATCCCGTTTCGGTATTCCTGTC
This sequence comes from Janthinobacterium lividum, assembly GCA_050955045.1. Classification (GTDB taxonomy): domain Bacteria; phylum Bacteroidota; class Bacteroidia; order Sphingobacteriales; family Sphingobacteriaceae; genus Mucilaginibacter_A. The sequence continues at coordinate 277,720 of JBPBQV010000002.1, forward strand.
CATTATTTTTACCCAGCTGGCCTTTTACACAACCCGCAGATAAAAAAACAACTGCATTTATAACCAGAAACAGCCTGATGCTTCTTTTAGCCGGTAATTTATTCATGATAACAGATATTTTATTTTTGCTAAAATATTATATTTCCTGCATAACCAGTGGCAATTAACAGGTTATACAACTTTTTAGCTTTAATTATTTTGGCAGATAATGGATAGATGTTACTAAAATTTTCATTTTTGCACAAGTTGTATTGTACAACCGCTAAATTAATTTGCATGAAAAAAACATTTTATAACCTGATTTTCTTAACTATTGTTATTTGCTGCGGAAAAGCTGCCGATGCGCAAAGTTATCAAACAGCTGCCGGCTTGCGTTTTAGTTACGAAAGCGGCGTATCAGTTAAATATTTCACCAGCCCGAATATAGCGTTGGAAGGTGTTTTGGGTTTTCGGGAAAAAGGCGCAGTAGTTACCGGTTTATTTGAGATACATCAATCGGCTTTTAACGTTGCCGAACTTAAATTTTATTATGGCGTAGGCGCACATATCGGCGGCGTGGGCAAAGGCGGTTACCGGGTTTACCGGGGCGATTACCGGGTTTATACCAACTCTTCCATATTGTTTGGTGCAGATGCCGTTATTGGTTTTGAATATCTGATACCAAGTTCGCCAATTGCAGTAAGCTTAGATTTGGATCCAAGAATAGAATTATTTAGAGGACCAATTTTTAACCTGACTCCAAGTTTGGGTGTTAAATATGCTTTTAAATAAAGATTTTGGGTTGATAAAAGAAGCATAGATGTTTAACATCTGTGCTTCTTTTATGAGGTAAATTTTTGTATCTACTTATACCAGTTAGGAATTTTAGATGTACTTGTTAAATATCCAAACTCAATAAGATCTGCAAATTCTTTAATCTTTCTAATATTTCCATTGCTCATTAAAAAAACTGATGATGAAATATCTAATACATTCTCATAAGCATGATCAGTTATTATAAAGCCTTTGTTTTTAGATTGTTCTTTAATATGGTTTTTAATAACATCAATATACAAAGGAGCAATTCCATTAAAAGGTTCATCCAGCAATAAATATTTTGTATCAGAATAAACCATTAATAAAATCTCTACAAATCTTCTTTCACCTCCGGATAACTGTTTGGTTTTATGATTTAATAAAGGTGAAATAAAATCATCTTTCATTAATAAATCAACATTAGACTTATTGCAGAAACAAGAAATTAAGTTTTTTATTTTGATATGGCTTGGCAAATAATTATTCTGTGGTAGATAATTAATCAAATCTCTGCTATCAAATAAATTATTTATTTTTCTGCTATCAACAGTTACAAACTTTTGATCGGCAGAGATCGATCCAAAAATAATTTTTAGCAACGAAGACTTTCCTGATCCGTTTCTTCCTAACAGACCAACAATTTGTTCTTGTTGGCAAGTAATAAAAATATCGTTAAGAACTTGCTTTATTCCAAATTGTTTCCTGATACTATCTGCATATAAACCTATCATAATAACATTAATATTACACCACTAATTATGCTGATTACAATTGTAATTAACCATAAATTCAATCTGCTTAAACCTAAGTTGTAATAAAAATAATACTCGTTAGGATTATTTACTTCATATATAAAGAAATGAATAGTTGGTGTAAAAAAAATGAATGAAATTCCGATGCCTATAAAAAAATCAGGAAGTTTCATTATTAGTAATGATAGTAATATTGAAAGAACGAGAGATGGGATTATGAGTTTTTGATAAAAAAACCATAGTCCTTTTAATATACGCATTCTAAATATTTTATAGTAATTACAAGTAGCTGATCGGGGGTTTGTAAACACAATCTTTTAAGCCAAGTATCTGCGATCTTAATTTATATAGATAAAAGAAGCATTGTGAAACAGTATCATACTTCTTTTATCACCTAAAAAACCCAATCAACCTTTATTGACTACAAACTTTTTACTGTAGTTTTTTGATCCAACTCTAATTCGTACAATATAATTTCCATCAGCCATATTGCTGGTATTGATGGTAGAATTATATTTACCAAACAGCGTAATTGCACTGGTATTCTGGTACACCTGCTGCCCAACGCTATTCCAAACGGAAAGCTGTAAATTGCCTTGCTCATACAGTTCAAAACTCAAATTTAAAACGTTGTTGGTTGGAACCGGATAGATAATCAGGCTGATATCCGTTAACGGACTTTCGCCAGCGGGCAGCGTAAAATTAAAATCTGCGGATGGAGAAATACAGCCTGCCGCCGTAGTTACATCAACCCGATACGTGCCGGAAACTTTTGGCTGATATGTTTGGCTGGTAGCACCTTGAATCAGCACATTATTTAAATACCATTGATTGCCGTTGCTAAAATTAGATGTCAGGTTTACGCCGTTTTGCGTAATGGTTGGCTTAGTAACCGGTACAGCTACACGCGCCGCAGTTGCACAACCTGCACTTTTTACAGTCAGATCATAAAAGTAATAGTAATAAGCCAGCGGTGTGGTAGCTGCATTGGTTCCGGTGATAGAGAAAAAATTACCAATGGTAAACGGATAACCAATTACGCCGCCGTTGTTGCGGTAAATGGTCGCATTATCGGCATAACTGATGTTAATTTGATAAGTTCCGGCGGCAGGCAACAGTAAATTTAACTGATAAACTTTACCTGCATCTGTTGCATCATCTGTTTGTGCGCCTGTTTGCGGATTGCTTTTGGTAGCTGCTACTTTTAACGTAACGCTGGATACCGTTTGTCCGGCTGCATTGGTAGCTGTAAAAGTAATCGTTCCCGGATAACCGATATACAGACGTGCGCTCTGCAAAATCACCGGAATAGCCGTATTTACCACCATACCAGGACCGAACTGGTTGTATCCTCCGGTAGAAAAAACATTTTTTGTAGCTGGCCCAACTTTAGCCGTTAAATCATTTAAACCGGCATAAAAAGTATTATTTGTGGGAGTTTGTGTGGTATTGATAGAATTTCCATTGGCAAAAGGCAAAGCGTCTGTTGCATTGGCATACCAAAATAAAGTTCCGTCACCGGCTCCAGTCAGTAAATAAGAATTAGTATTGCTGCAATTTACAGCCAGCAAATTGCTTAAAATCAGTGCCGGACTAATGGTTATAGTTGCAGAAGATTGATTGTTGCTGTTCTGCGTATCGCCGGATAAATTAGTAGTCGCCGCAATTTGATCAACTGTACCGGCCACCGCATTAAAAGTAGTATTTAACGTAAAATCCTGCTCCTGCGCTGGCGTTATGATGCCGGTAAAAATCTCATTAATAGTAGTAGTTATGCCTGCGTTGACCACGGTTACCGTAACCGGAACATTGCTGATTGCGGCACTGCCATAATTATGCAGCCTGATGGTAATTTGTTGCGTAGTGTTGCCGCAAGTTCCTGTTGTTGTCGGAGTTACAACACTTGTTACACCGGCATCTTTAGTACTTCTTACAAAATTAACGCGATAATCCTGGGTTTCGCCTTTGGCATAAGTTCCGCAGGCCGTTACTGCATTCGGATCAGAAGTTTCCATTGCTACAATTCGCATCAAACTGTAAGTATCAGCCAGTACGGTTACAGGCACCAAAATATTAGCGGTAAAAGAAGCATTGCCGTTAATTACAGTTGATGTTGCAGCCAACTCGCCCGCATCGTCAAAATCTCCGTCTCCGTTATAATCAATAAAAACCTTGGCTATTTTGTTGAAGTTACCACCACAAGTACCCAGAGTTACATTAAGCGGATAAGTGATACCTTGCTCTAAAGTCGCCGTTAAATTGGTGTTATCAGTATAAGAAGTGCAACCTGCAGCAGCTGTATAATTTATGTTGGAGAACTGTACCTGGTTAATTTTAGAATCAGCTGTGGAAGTTGCTGCCGAAGTACAATATGCTTTGCCACCAGAACCGGTTACAATCAGCGAATAAGTTTGCGGACCAGTTGTTAAGGTATTTTTATGATTTACGGTGATGGTATAACTTTTTCCGGGAACGGCATTGGCCACATAAACCTGCTCCACATTATCGCGGATATTATCTCCGGAAGTAGCAGCAGTTGCCGGGTTTGCCGGATCTAAAATCCAAGGTCTGAAAACAGTAGTTCCCTGATTAACGCGGATATCCAGATCGTTCACCAGTTTTATCGTCGTGTTGTCCACTACGCCTGCCGCACTTGGCGTTGCTGCCGGATCTGTCCAGGAAATAGTAGCCACCAGCGGTCCGCTACCAGAAGCTACCACATTAAAAGTTTGCGTTTGTCCTTGTGCCAAACTGTTCTCGCTGATGATGCTTTTTACGCCGTTATCTGTAATAGCCTGTGCTGCTTTGGCCATATTCAGCAAGCCCCAGCCGTAGATATAATCCGGACCGATATTTCCGGCATCAAAAGCAGTATGGCAAACCAAACCTTTTAAAGTTGCGGCACGCATAAAATTACCAGCATTTTTTTGCGAATAATATTCCTGCAATAAAAAAACAGAGCCGCTTACATTTGGTGAAGCCATAGAAGTACCAGACATGGCTACATAAGCATCTGCCGCCGCAGTTCCGGTAGAAATTACGTTTACGCCATCACCACAAATATCCGGTTTGATCCGGCCATCATCCGTTGGCCCCCAACTGCTGAAACTGGCAATAGATATATTGGAAGAAGTAGCAGGCCCAAAAGGCAACGGATTTACGGCACCAACAGACAGTACATTTTTGGCTATTGCTGGCGCAGTAATCACATCATAACCATCATTACTGCTGATGGTAGCTGGCCTTGCTCCTTTGCTAATGATGGTAGAAGAAGTACGGCTTTGATAACCATAATAAGTTTCGCCAACGGCAGGCCCAGTTTCGCCATGGCTATTTCCAGCGGAGGCAACGATTAAATAATAAGGTGCGTTGTAAGCAATACGGTCATAGTTTTGCGTATTCTCATCATAATAACCAAATTTATAATCTTCGGTATCACCAGGTAAACCCAGCCATTCCCAGCGGTTAGGCGTAACATCTGTATTGTATAGCCAGCCAGCAGTATATCCATAAGAATGGTTTGATACCAATAGCGATACCGCTTTAGCAGCCATTTCCGATAAATCATCATCAAAATCATAAGCAACCAGTCCGCTTGCCCCGTAAGCCATTCCTCTTGCCGGTGCATAAATGCCTGTTGCAATCATCGTTCCGGCAACGTGCGTGCTATGATCGCTGGTTGTTGCCGAATTATCCAGCATGGTTACTGTTTTCCCGGTAAACTCCTGGTGGCTTGGATAGATTTTTCCGCCATCCCAAATACCCAGTTTACCGGTAATATTTGCGCTAGAGCCGGACAGTGCTAATCCAAGTGAACCACCACTGTAAACAGCTGTAGTTTGCGTAGTTGCTGCTGCAATAATATTGTCGCTAGTTTTTAGGTAGATCGGAAAACCTAAAGCATCCGTTCCTTGCAAAGAAACAATGCCTCCGTTTTTTTCTTTTCGGAGAATAGGCCAACCTTTTTCTTTAGCCAGTGCAAAAGCTTTGGTTCGGTTGGTTTCAAAGTCAGTTTTTAAGCTGGCTGAAAAGCTGTTCAGTTCTCTTCTTTTAGCCTCTGTAACTAGCTGGCTAAAGCCGGGAATCGTTTTTATAACCAGTAAAAACAGCAGTATGCAGGTAAAATTTTTAATCATAGGAGAACAAATATAAAAGTGATAAGCCGAGTAGACTTATTCGCACTTCAAGCGTTTAAGATACATAGATTACCCCTATATTATGAGAAATATTTTATCGGTGTTTTTATTTTTATGGATGCCTTACTTCAACCCAAAACCAACTGAAAAGACAAAGCAGGGAGTTTGCGGAACAGTGTTGCTGAAACAAGGCAACCAGATGCCTGCTCCCGGACGTAAATTATCACCCGGCCAACCGGTTATTCGCGAAATTGCTGTTTATCAACTTACAAATTTAAGCGATGTAAAAAACACTGATGGCATTTTTTCTGCCATAAAAACAGCATTGGTTGCCAAAACCCGCAGCAATGCAAAAGGTTATTTTGAACTGACTTTACCTATTGGAAAATATTCGGTTTTTGTGGTAGAAAAAGAAGGCTTGTATGCCAATTATTTTAACGGTAAAGGAAGCATCAACCCGGTGGAAGTTTTAAAAGACAGTCTGGTTAACAAAGATATTTACATCAGCAATAAAGCTGTTTTTTAAAAAAATTAGAATCTTATACTAACTTTGAGTATGACCCAGCAAATAGAAAAAACAAAAAGCGTAAGAACTTACCTGCTCAAGCTGATTGAGGATTTAAGCATAGAACAATTAAACGAAATACCGGAAGGTTTTAACAATAATATTATCTGGAATTTGGCACACTTAACCGCAGCCCAGCAGTCCATTTGCTACAAGCGTTCCGGTTTGCAACCTACAGTGCAGGATAAATATGTTTCCCCTTTTTTGCCTGGCACCAAACCAGAAAATTTTGTGGATAGCACCGATGTCGAAACGATAAAAAGTTTGCTGATTTCTTCTTTAGATACGTTTGAAAGTGATTACAAAAAAGGCTTTTTTACCAGTTATACACCATTTGTTACGCGTTATGGTGTTGAATTAGCCAATATTGATGATGCAGTTAACTTTGTGCTTTACCATGAAGGTTTGCATACTGGTGTTATTATGGCGTTGAAAAGGTTGGTTAAAAAGTAAGAATTAAACACAACTACAACAACTAAGTAATCACTTGCTTTTTATTGCCTTTCATAAGTAGAAATACTTCCGGCATCAACAGCAAAACAACCGGAAACGAGACTTAATTCATCTTTCGATATTTTTATAAACGTTTTTCTTGCATCATCCTTACCATCAAAAACAATCCTACTTTTATATTCACTGCTCGATAACACCAGACAAACATTTTCTTGAACAGCGTTATCCGGAATTAACGTATAAATTCCACTTTTTGAAAGACCACCATTCTCATAAATTTCATAAGTTGATTTTGTAAACTTCAAAATATTGCCATTTCCCTTAGGAAAAGTAGTACCTGGAGTTGTACCACCTTGACCTTGTTTGAGTTCCCAAGTTCCAATAATAGACGTTGAATAATTACTATCTTTCTTACAATTAGTAAGAAACATAGATAAAATGTAAATACTGGTTAAACAAATTATTTTCCTCATTTGATTTAGTTATTCCTTACGATAACTATTACGTGGCATTTCTAACTAACGCTACATAAAGAATTTTGCTATTTTACTGGTTTTCTATATAAATCAAATTCAACTTTTTTTAAATAATTTCTACTTCCTGTAGCATTTCTGTAATAGCCTCCGTATTGTTTAATATTAAAATGTAGTGCAATTATTAGTCTAAAAACTAAATACACATAATCCCGATTAGAATTGAAGAACTGATACATGCCAAACTATCCGGCCATTGCAGAACAGCAACTTGTTCGGCAATGTAAACACGGCGATTTAAAATACCAGAAAATACTGTATAAACAGTTTTATGGCTACGCTATGGGTATTGCATTGCGCTATTTAGCTAACCGCGATGATGCTTTGGAAGTGGTAAATGATGCGTTTATCAAAGTATTTAATACGATAAAAAGTTTTGACGAACAACTTCCGTTTAAACCTTGGCTGCGGAAAGTAATTGTAAATACAGCAATTGACCAGCGCAGAAAAAACCTGCGCCATCTGGCAGAAGCAGATTTGGATGAAGCCGTTTTTATAGCTACGCCGGCTTTGGCTGTATCAAATTTAAATGCAAAAGACATTTTAACCATGCTTAATTTGCTGCCGGAAATGAACCGGCTGGTTTTTAATTTATATGAAGTTGATGGGTACAGCCATGAAGAAATTGGAACGATGTTGAACATCGCCGCAAGTTCATCCAGAGTGTATTTAGGACGGGCAAAAGAACGTTTACGCAAAATGATCCTTCAGCAAGAAGCAAACGGATGATGAAAAAAGAGAATTTTGATGAGGAGTTTAAAAACCAAATCAAACAGGTTTTTGAGGAATATCATGATGGTGCGGCCAATAAAAGCTGGAACCTTTTGCGGGAGAAATATCCTGAAAAAAAACGTCGTGATGTTATTTTCTGGTGGATTTCTGCTGCAGCTATAATTTTAATTGCTTTTATTTTCTGGTTATTTCAGCCCAACTTTTATCAAAAAAATGCTTGTAAAATAGTAAAGCAACAACCAATTGATACGGTTTCTGCTTTACCAAATGGCCATTCATCTATTCAAAAACCTGCTTCAAATAAAGTTGCTACAAATACAATCAACACTAAAAAAATACCGATAAAAACAGCATCAGGTTTTGCAGCTAAACGCTCACCGGAAACAAATAAATTAGTACAAAACCAGACTTCTACTTCTATAACTAATATCCAAAAAACATCGGTAAAAACAGCATCAAACTTCGTTTCAATACAAGCAGCTATCAAGAATAATCAAACAGTTTTAACAACGAGCCAACAAAAACTTCAATCTAAAACTGAAGTAGATAATCAAAAGAATACTCTTTTTACCGGCATAAAAAAAGTATCTGATACCACATTCGATCAAGCTAAAATCCCATCTGTAATTTTAAAAGATTCTTCCGGACAAAAAACTTTAACTGCAGTAACAAAAAAAACAATTTCGATACTTGCAAAACCAGCTGCTACTAAAAAAGATGATAAAGTTAAAACCGCTATTCAAAAATCTTCCAAGTTTAGTTTTGGCTTATACGCCGGTTCGCACGTAAATTATGCCAGCGGCAGTAATAACCAGTTGGGTTTAGGCGCAGGTTTTTCAACTGATTTTCGTTTAAGCAAAAACTTTAAGCTATTTGCCAGTTTAGGTTTGATGCAAAATAATTTAACCTATAGCCAGGATATTCCAAACGGAAGTTTAAATGCAGCAAATGCTAATTACAATGTATCTTCAACTTCCGTTGTTATTCAAACTCCAAGTTTAAGCAGTTTAGATGCGCGTTTGCTTGCTTTAGATATTCCGCTAAACCTGACTTACAATTTTTTAATTCGTAAAAACAGCATCTCTGTTTCTGCAGGCATCAGTTCCAATACTTTTGTAAAAGAAACTTATGATTATCATTATTCAAATTCAACAAATACCACTCAAAATATCAAAAGCTTTAACAATTTTAACTTTGCTAAAACGCTAAATCTTGCTGCCGGCTTTGCTTATCCTTTAGGTAAAAAACAATTGCAAATTGAACCTTTTCTAAAATATCCTTTAGGTGGATCTGGTTCGCAGCAATTACAATTTGGTTCGGCTGGAATTAATTTAAAAATGAATATCCAATCTTTCAAAAAATGAAAAAACTATTACTTGCACTACTATTGCTTTGCTTGTTTTGCACTTGCAAAAAAGATCCTTATGCCAATATATGCGGAGGCAAAAATCCAATTGAAAACTTACCTTGGTTAAAAGCCGAGATTGATACTTTACAAAAATCTAATTATCAATATATAATAAAGCGTGGTATTTATCAAAATAAGACTATTTTCAGTGAGTCTATTATATGCGCTCTTTGTAACAGTATAATTCTATATTATGATTGTGATGGAAACGAAATACATCTAACTTCAGAACAATACAATTATCTTTTAAATAACAGTTTTCCAAATGCAGAAACTATTTGGAAAAACTAAAATAGATTTTTCTCACGATAAATATTTTCCAACAATCGGCATCCTTCTACCCATTCCAAATGCTTTTGCCGAAACCCGTAAAATTGGCGGCGTTTGATAGCGTTTATGTTCTGAAATATTAACCAAACGAATCACTTTTCGCACTACAGTTTCCTCAAAACCTGCTGCAATAATTCCTGTGGAGGATTTGCGCTGTTCGATGTATTCTTTTAAAATTTCATCCAGAATATCATAATCTGGCAAAGAATCAGAATCTTTTTGTCCAGGACGCAACTCTGCCGATGGTGGTTTTATGATGGAGTTTTGCGGGATAATTTCTCGTTCTCTGTTGATGTGATTCGACAATTCGTAAACCTGCGTTTTGTAAACATCGCCCAAAACAGAAATACCGCCGCACATATCGCCATAAAGCGTTCCGTAACCAACGGCAGCTTCACTTTTGTTGGAAGTATTGAGCAAAATGTAGCCAAACTTGTTGCACATCGCCATCAAAATAACGGCACGGCTGCGCGACTGGATATTTTCTTCCGCAATGTTAAAAGGCAAATCTGCAAACTGTGGTTCTAAAGCATTTTCAAAAGCTTGCGTAATATCTTTAATGGCAACTGTTTGACTCATACAGCCTAAGTTTTTCACCAAATCTTCGGCATCTTTGATGGAATGATCTGAAGAAAAAGCCGAAGGCAGCAAAACCGCCATTACATTTTCCGGTCCCAAAGCTTGGCAAGCCAGCACACAAACCAAAGCAGAATCTATTCCTCCGGAAAGTCCGAGTGTAGCTTTGGTAAAACCAGACTTTTTAAAATAATCACGAATTCCAAGAATCAAAGCCTGATGGATTTGTTCAATTTTGCTCATGCGCGATACATCCGGCGTAAGTGGTTTTTCTGCTTGGATGGATACTTCTTTTACCCCTGTTTTTTCGATGTTATAGTATGCCAGCTGTTCTTTAAAGTAATCCAGCTCGTCTACAATTTGTCCCTGAGCATCATAAACCATTGATCCGCCATCAAAAATAAGTTCGGTTTGTGCGCCTACATGGTTGACATACAGCAACGGCAACTGGTATTTTTTGGCGTTATAACTTAAAACCACCATCCGTTCCTGATCGTGGTTGATGGCAAAAGGCGAAGCGGCGATATTAATCATCAAATCGGGTTCCTGCTTAATTAGTACATCCATCGGAAAAGTTCGGTAAAGCGGATTATCAATATTATTCCACAAATCCTCGCAAATGGTTAAAGCAATGCGCTGGCCTTTAAATTCAATACAATCAAACTCGTTAGCCGGTTCAAAATAACGATACTCATCAAACACATCATAATTGGGTAGCAAAGCTTTGTTAACTACTGCTTTTACCACACCATTTTCGATGAAATAAGCCGAATTATATAGGTCTTTTCCTTCAGGAGAAGAATTTACCGTTGGCAAACCGATAATGCAGGCGATATTTTGACAAGCTGCTGCAATCTGTTTAGCCGAATTTTCACATAAAGCAATAAACTCGTTGAATTCTAAAAAATCCCGCGCCGGATAACCGCTGATACATAATTCGGCAAAAACCACCAAATCAGCTTGGTTTTCTTGTGCTTCTTTTATCGCCGAAATTATTTTATTGGTGTTGGCTTCAAAATTTCCAACGTGGTAGTTTAACTGTGCTAAAGCAATTTTCATAAAGTAAAAAATGTATCTGTAAGCGTAATTTTAGCGTATTACAGATTAATATTTTATTTTCGTTTGATATGAACCAAACTGTTTTTCAAATCCGGAAAAAACAAATCTATCTATTTTTTCTGATTTGTGTTTTGCTTGCTTCCTGCAAAAGAAAAGATAAAATTGATGTAAGTGGAATTGACCTCAACGTAAAAATAGAACGTTTTGACCATGATTTTGATAGTTTTAAAGGAAGTAATTATCCAACCAAAGCCGCACAATTGCAACAACATTACGGCGCGTTTTATCAGGATTATATTACGCGTATTTTAAATGCCGGCTCAATACAAGACACCGCTTATCTTACTAACCTGCGCAGTGTTTTTAAAACACAATCTTATATCGATTTAAAGCATGAAGTAGATTCTGTTTATCCAAACTTGGATCAGCAGGAAGCGGAACTAACGGATGCTTTTAAACATATTAAATATTATTATCCGCAGAAAAAATTGCCGCGCGTTTATGCTTATTTCTCTGGTTTTCAAGCACAAAGTTCTATCGGAAACCAATATTTTGGCGTCGGGCTTGATCTTTTTCTCGGTAGTAATTCTAAATTTTATCCAGCTTTGATCGAAACTTTTCCGCATTATATTTCCCGCCGGTTTACGCCTGACAACATGGTTCCGCGAGTGATCGAAAGTATTACGCGGGAAGATATGTTTGAGGAGCAAGCAAATGATGATAAAACGCTGCTTTCCAGGATGATTTATAATGGAAAAGTGATGTATTTTATGGATCAGATTTTGCCTGATGTGCCTGATTCTACCAAAATTGGCTATACCAACCAACAAATAAAATGGTGTGCTACTAATGAAGCTAATATTTGGGGCTATTTTTTGGAGGATAATTTACTCTTTGAAAGCGATTACCAGAAAGTGCAAAAGTATTTAACAGAAGCTCCTTTTACGCCGGGTTTGGGCGACAACAACAATTCGGCACCAAAACTTGCTGTTTGGACCGGATGGCAAATTGTAAAACAATACATGGATAAAAACCCGAAAGTATCGCTACAGCAATTGATGGCTGAACGGGATGAACAGAAAATTTTGAACCAATCCAAATATCGGCCCAAGTAAAAATGCTGTTTTTACAATGGTAAAAAGAGTATTTATTTTAGAATAGAAAATACACCGCGCAACGCGATAATTATTCCTATTATCAAAAATACATTAGATACAGAAGTGTAGAAAAAGCTATCTCCTAAAAAACGGAAAAATACACCAATCAGTCCAATAAAAATAGCTATTGTCAGGATAACATAATTTCGTGTATCGTTTGCAGTAGTCGATTTATTCATTTCTAAATACAATTAATTTAAGGCGAAATTAACAATGTTTGCTGAAAGCGGAAAACAGAAAAACACTTTTTGCAGAAATTTAATTGAAATGGATTTGTGCTCAAAAAACATCGGTAAAAGAAGTATCCACAAAAAAACCCGGCTTTAACCAGGTTTTTAATTTTTTGTAGTAGCCGTTTTCAGTCTAGCCATTCGATAATGCCGCGGCACCGCTCACAATTTCTGTTAACTCTGTAGTGATGGCTGCTTGTCTGGCCTGGTTATATGACAGTTTTAAGGCTTTCAGTAAATCTCCTGCGTTTTCGGTTGCTTTATCCATTGCCGTCATCCGCGCACCATGTTCTGAAGCATGAGAATCTAAAACAGCTTTATACAATTGTACTTTGATATTTTTGGGAATTAATTGCTGAACGATCTCTTCCTGAGAAGGTTCCAGTATATAATCTACCTGAGCTGATTTTAACGCCTCTTTTTTATCTGTTTTGGCTATTACAGGCAACAATTGCTCTGAAACAATATACTGTACAGCTGCATTCCTGAAATGATTATAAACCAGTTCTACCCGATCATAATCTCCGTTTAAAAAACCCTGCATAATCGCTTCTGTAATTAAAGAAACGTTATCAAAGTTTAACTCATTAAACAGTTCGTTGTTATTGCCAATTACTTTATACTTTCTGCGCTCATAATATTCCTGTGCTTTTTTACCAATTGCTACGATAGAAACATTATTTGCCCTTAACTGCTCTTGATATTTTTGGGCAACTAAATTATTGGCGGCTTTAATCACATTCGTGTTAAAAGCACCCGCTAAACCACGGTTTGAAGTAACAGTTACGATCAGCACACGCAAAGGCTCGCGTACTTGCAGAAAAGGAGATGAAGCATCTTCTAAACTTGCAGAAAGGTTAGCCAGAATTTCGTTCAGCTTATTGGCATAAGGGCGCATCTGCACAATGGCATTAGTTGCACGCTTTAGCTTTGCAGCCGAAACCATTTTCATGGCTTTGGTAATCTGCTGCGTTGATGATACGGATGAAATCCGGTTTCTTACTTCTTTTAAATTGGCCATTCTGTTCAGTTATCAGTTGCTGGTTATCAGTTGTCAGTTTTAAACTGGCAACTGATAACCAGCAACGCTCAACATAAAACTTTTTTAATTATAATTTGCAGATAATTCTTTTGCTACTGTTTCTAACACGCTGGTGCTTGAATCATCTAGCTTGCCTGCTTTTAAAGCTGCTAATACTTCCGGATGACGTAACTCCAGCTGACTTGTAAACTCAGCTTCAAACTCTCTCACTCTATTTACCGGCACATTACGCATCAGGTTTTTAGTTCCCAGGTAAATGATAGCTACTTGTTTTTCTACAGAAACCGGTGCAAATTGTGGTTGTTTTAGCATTTCTACGTTACGAGAACCTTTATCTAAAACATTTTTAGTTGCAGCATCCAAATCAGAACCGAATTTAGAAAAAGCTTCCAGTTCACGGTATTGTGCCTGGTCTAATTTTAAAGTTCCGGCAACTTTTTTCATGGATTTAATCTGTGCATTTCCACCTACGCGTGATACCGAAATACCTACGTTAATGGCAGGACGAACACCCGCATTAAACAAGTTTGATTCTAAGAATATTTGTCCGTCTGTAATAGAAATTACGTTGGTTGGAATATATGCAGAAACGTCTCCGGCTTGTGTTTCAATAATTGGCAAAGCAGTTAATGAACCGCCACCTTTTACAATACTTCTGATGGATTCCGGCAAATCATTCATTGCTTGTGCAATAGCATCATTTGCGTTGATTTTCGCAGCACGTTCCAGCAAACGGGAGTGTAAATAGAACACATCTCCAGGATAAGCCTCACGGCCCGGCGGACGACGCAGCAATAAAGAAACTTCACGATAAGCTACCGCTTGTTTAGAAAGATCATCATAAATAATTAATGCTGGACGACCAGTATCGCGGAAAAACTCACCGATAGCAGCACCTGCAAAAGGAGCAAAAAACTGCATCGCAGCAGGATCAGCAGCAGAAGCAGCAACTACAACACTATAAGGCATCGCACCGTTTTCTTCTAGTACTCTTACAATATTAGCTACAGTAGAATTTTTTTGTCCGCAGGCTACATAAATACAATAAACAGGTTTGCCTGCATCATAAAATTCTTTTTGGTTGATGATGGTATCAATACAAACAGCAGTTTTACCAGTTTGTCTATCACCTATCACCAATTCCCGTTGCCCGCGGCCAATTGGAATCATAGCGTCAATTGCTTTGATACCAGTTTGTAGCGGCTCGGTTACTGGCTGGCGGTAAATTACACCAGGGGCTTTACGTTCTAACGGCATTTCGTAAGTTATACCTGCAATCGGCCCTTTACCGTCAATCGGCTGACCTAAAGTATTAACTACACGGCCAAGCATTCCATCTCCTACTAAAATAGAAGCAATTTTTTTGGTTCTACGGACGGTATCACCTTCTTTTACTTCATCGTAAGCTCCCAATAATACAACACCTACGTTATCTTCTTCTAAGTTTAATACAATGCCTTGCAAACCGTTTTCAAACTCAACAAGCTCGCCTGACTGTACTTGTGTTAAACCGTAAACACGGGCAATACCATCGCCGATTTGTAGTACAGTACCAACTTCTTCTAATTCGGATTCTGACTTAAAGCCAGCCAACTGCTGATGCAGAATGGATGAAATTTCGTCTGGTCTTACATCTACCATTTTTTGAATTTATTTTGAATTCTTTATAATTATATTGATTAGGCTGAAATCAGTATCATTTAAGATGCTTCTTTTACCTTAAATTTCTGTTATTGTTACCGACTTGTTTTCTTAGTACAGATGATAAGTTTTTTAAACCAGTTCCGCAATTGATTGCTGGCCAAAGGTCTTTTTTAATTTATTTAAAGCATTGGAAATACTGGAATCAAACTGGCGGTCACCAATTGTGATAATAAATCCTCCAATCAATGCCGGATCAACTTTTTCTTCTAAAACTACATCGCCAC
The DNA here is from genome assembly GCA_050955045.1 of Janthinobacterium lividum. Taxonomy (GTDB): domain Bacteria; phylum Bacteroidota; class Bacteroidia; order Sphingobacteriales; family Sphingobacteriaceae; genus Mucilaginibacter_A. The sequence goes on from JBPBQV010000002.1 coordinate 293,416, forward strand.
CAGTAGCTTTCTTTACTGCTTCAATTGCTTCTGCACGGTTACTTTCTGACAGAGGTAATGCCGAAACAATTAATACTTTTACAATATGTTTTTTCTGATCATATTGCTCCACAAACTCTTTCGCAGTTTCAAACAAAATGCCTGAACGCATCTTATCTACCATTATCTTGAAAAACCCCAAAGTATCAGGCTGAACTTTTCCAGTGAAAATAGCATTAAGGATATCTATTTTTTTTAAAGGAGAAATGATCGGATTGCGTAAAACGGCATTTAATAAACTATTTGCTTTTAAGGTTTTTACAAATAATACCATATCAGCATTGATTTCTTCCAGCAAATGCTGTTCTTCTGCAAGATCAATCAATGATTTGGCATATCTTGTGGCAACTTTAAACTCAGACATTATTTAAAATATTTCTTTAAGTAATTTAATTATGTTTAAAAGCTTAACTCAGCTTTACCTCTTTTAAAAGATCGGCCACCAGTTCGTTTTGTTTCTGTTGATCATCAAATTGCCTGCGCAATATTTTTTCTGCAATATCCACTGAAAGCGTAGCAATCTGATTTTTCACATCAGCCATAGCAACTGCTTTCTGATTGTTAATTTCAACCTTTGCCTTTTCAATCATTTTATTGCCTTCTGCTTGCGCGGCAGCTTTGGCTTCGCCTATAATCTGATCTTTTACTTGTTTTGCTTCTTTTAAAATCAAATCACGTTCTGCACGGGTTTTTTTCAGTAAACTTTCGTTTTCGTTAGTTAATCGTGAAAGTTCTTCTTTAGCTGCTTCAGCTTTTAATAAAGCATCTTCAATAGAACGTTCGCGTTCTGTAATAGCACCCATAATTGGTTTCCAGGCAAATTTACCCAGTAAAAACAGTAACAATAAAAATGCAACTGATGACCAAACTACAAATCCTAAATGATCATTCAGTAAACCATCAAATAATTCTTCCATAACCTTCTTTAAATCTTTTTAACATAAAAACGTTTTCTGTAGCCAATCGCTGCCAGAAAACGTTTTTGTTGAGAAATTACTTTAAAAGTAATCCGATAGCCACACCAAACAAAGCAACACCTTCAATTAAAGCGGCTGCGATGATCATGGCTCCTTGAATTTTTGAAGCAGCTTCCGGCTGACGTGCAATACCTTCCATTGCTTTGCCACCTACTTGTCCGATGCCGATACCAGCACCGATAACTGCTAAACCTGCACCTAATGCAGCAATACTTCCAGTCATGTTTGTAAAATTTAAAAGTTAATTATATAGATAAATTGTTAATATTAATGATGATGTTCTTCGATAGCTGTTCCTATAAACAGTGCCGTTAAAATGGTAAAAATGAACGCTTGCAAAAAAGCAACAAGTAATTCAAGCACATCCATAAACAATACAAATGCAATAGATATTGGCGCAAAAGCAATTGATTTAAAGATAAATATCATTGATATTAAACTTAATACGATAATGTGCCCTGCTGAGATATTGGCATATAAACGGATCATCAATGCAAAGGGCCTTGAAATAACACCGATTAACTCTACAGGCCACATAATTGGATATAACCACCAGGGCACATCGGGCATAAAAATGTGTTTCCAGTAATATTTGTTAGCGCTAAGATTAACAATCAGCAGCACAAAAAAAGCAAGCACAAATGTGAACAGTATATTCCCGGTAACATTAGCACCCCCTGGGAAAATAGGTATCAAACCCATCATGTTGTTAATCCAGATGAAGAAAAATATGGTTAACAACAAAGGCATGTAACGCTGGTATTTATAACCAATGTTTGGTCTTGCGATTTCATCCCGCACAAAAACAATAATTGGCTCCAAAAATGATTGCAAGCCTTTTGGTGCTTTATTGGTACGTTTTTTATAAGCTCCGGCAACACTGATAAAAATTGCCAGTAAAAGAAGCACGGCTACCCAAAGTGAAATAACATTTTTGGTGATTGAAAAATCATAAATATGTTTTGAAGCTGCTTTATCAACTGCACTGTTGGCATCAACCACTCTTATTTTATCTTCTGCTAATTTATAAGTATAGTATTTGCCTTGGTAAGTACTTTCACCTTCGTTAAAAACACCGCTCGAAAAATACTCGCTTCCTTTATCCGTAAACAAAATAACAGGCAGATTAAAACCAGTACTGCCCAAAATGTTCCAGCGGTGCGAATCAGCAATATGTTCTAAAATTGCGTTGCCCGGATCAAAGGCTTCGTGTTCTGTTTTTGCTTTTTCGCCAGGCTCATTTTGAGTTGTCGCAAAAGTGTTACATGCTAACAGCGTAAAAAAAACGCTTAAAATAGCAATCTGTACGGTTCGTTTTATTCTGAAAATGCGGGTAAAATCAATCAAATCCACGTTTTTTACTTTCGGTTTTGGAGGCGCAAATTACGCAATAATGTATTAATTTCAAACACTGTATTTGATATATATAGATAAAAAAAATTAGCTACAAAGTGTAAAGCATTTACCTGATACTGCCGCACATAAATTGCTATCAAAAACATGCACAACAACATTTTCACTACTGTACCTATTAAAAAAATCTGTGTGCCGGCCATATCATTTTTTTGATTACCTAAAATGCATGAAACACAAATGAATACCGTAAGTAAATTAAACAGCAAAAAAAGCTTCCAAAAAGCCGGAATTAGGTAAATTGGTTTAAATAGTTGTAACAGCGCGGGCGGCACAGCCGTAATCAGCATGAAAACAATAAATAACTGTATAAACTGTTTTACGTTCAACTTTTAAGCGATTTAAAAACGATATATAAAGAAACAAAAATACCGGTAAGTGCCATAATTGCAGTAACCCATTGCACCTGGTGATGTAAATACTGATCGATTTTATAACCTGTAAAGGAAAAAATGCCGAGGATAACAATCATTTGAAAACCCATTCCGCTGTACTTGATATAATTATTCATGGAGGTTTGGTTGATTTGCTGTTTCAAAATTAGACAACCAAAATGGTTTTTTCTTAGTAGTTTGGCAATTGCTTGCTTATCCGCCAACAAACATTCAATACAAAATTTAATAACGCTTTGCTTGATGCGCTTTTTCAGCTTTAATAAAATACTGTTTTTATGCCTGTTTTTTTTGATAGCAGTGGCTGGCTGCTCGTTAGAAAAAGAAAGCGGCTTTAACCGCAGTATGCAAAATCTTACCGCGCATTACAACATCCTGTTCAACGCGCAGCAGGTTATCCTGCAAAAAGAGGAACAGATGGCGCAGGTTTATGTAGATGATTTTTCTGAAATTTTAAGTGTTTACCAGGATACAATTACTAAAACAGCCGCATCAGGCAAAGATCTGGATGCTATTACCACGCGGGCAAATTCAATCATCGCCTTAAAAGAACAAAGTCATTATATTGGAGATGCTTATTTTTTGCTGGGACAAGCCAATTACCTCAGCAGCGAATATTTTAATGCATTTGAGTTTTTTGATTATGTTGTCCGCTCTTTCCCGGAAAACAAAGAGTTGGGCAAAACCGCTTTGGCCTGGAAAGCACGTTCTTTAATGAAGCTGGATCAACCCGAAAAAGCAGCTGGCATATTAGATACGGCCAGACAATTGTTTGATGCAAAAAAAGCATCAGCAGAAGAAATTACCGGTGCTGATTTGCAATACAACATCAACGAAGAAAATTACGAGCAGGCAGAAAAGCTGGCGGTACAAGCTGTTGATCTGGCAAAAAATAAAAATAAACGCATCCGCTGGACTTTTATCCTGGCGCAATTGCAGGAAGCCAATAAAAAACCTGCTGAAGCTTTTAAAAGTTACATGCGCGTAGTACACAGCAATGCTTCTTTTGAGCTTGCTTTTAATGCGAACCTAAACAGTTTACGGATAGAAGAAAAGCAGGACGGACAACCGACAAACCGGATCACGCGACTGCGCACTTTGCTGAGAGATGATAAAAATGCTGATTTTATTGACCAGATTTATTTCCAGATGGGCGAAACAGCATTGGCTACACAGCAAATTGACGAAGCAGTTACGAATTATAAATTGTCTGTTAAAAACAGTATCCGTAATCAAAAACAAAAAGGATTATCGTATCTACGCTTGGCAGATATCACTTTTAAATATAAATCAGATTATATCAAGGCCAAACAGTATTATGATAGCACACTGCAAAATTTATCGCCTTTTTATCCCGGTTATCAGCAAATCCTGAAAAAAGCCAACAATTTGCAACTGCTGGCAAGCCGTTACCAAATCATCGCTCATCAAGATACGTTACAAGCTTTATCCAAATTAAATGAAGCAGACCGGACAGCGCGTATTAATTTGATGGTAGATCAGCAGGTTTTACAGCAGCAAAATGCTCCGGTTACAACTAACCGGTCTGCTAATTATGGTAATGTTTCTGCAGCCGCAAGTCGGACTTCGAGTTCATTTTACTTTTATAATCCGGAAGCCGTTAATCAAGGTCTGGTTAGTTTTTTGCAGATTTGGGGGAAACGCAGGCTGCAAGATAACTGGCGCATCAGTTCGCGTACAGTTGCTACTGTAAATAATAACCCAAATGCCGTGGCTGATCCGGATGCCGTGCAGCAAATCCAAACACCTTTGCTGGCTACGCCCGGAGCAGGAAATTACCGGCAGGAACTGTTGCAAACTATCCCGCTAACGCCAGCTTTAATGCAACAATCTAACAGCACTATTTTTAATGCTTATGCTGATATCGCTGGTTTTTACAAAGATATTTTGGGCGATGACAAAGAAGCCATCAACACTTACGAATATTTGCTGAGCCGTTTCCCTGATAACAACAATTTGGCTGTTATTTATTACAGTTTGTACCGATTATATACTGATGCACACAACGAACCTCAGGCGGAAAAATATAAAAACCTGTTGCTGAAAAACTATGGGCAAACGCAGTATGCTCAAATTATTCGCGATCCGGAATATGGAAAAAAGATGCTTTCGGAAGATGCGCAGCAAAACTCGTTTTACAATTATGTTTATGATTTTTATCGGAAAAGACAATACGATCAGGTGATTTCCCGTACAGATTCTGTTTTAAAAATAAATCCTCAGCATAAATTAGCGCCGCAGTTTGCTTATTTAAAAACGATTGCACTTGGCCATCATCAAAAACTGGAACCTTTTAAATTGGAATTGCAGCAAATTGCGGCTCAATATCCAGACGATCGTTTAGTTACGCCTTTGGTTAAACAGCATTTACTTTTTATCAATGCAAACGAAGCAATAATTACGGCGCGGCCTTTTGCCGTGATGGACAGCGACCCAAATGAAATTCCGTTTTCGCAGGATCGGTTTCTTCATCAACCGATTGTTACAGCGGCTCCGGTTGCATCTCCTGCTCCGGTGCAGCCTGTTCCGCCGCCGGTTTTATCGGCAACAACCCGCTCGACTGTTAACCTTGCTACGGTTGCTTTAAATAACAAGTTGAATATTTCTCTTCCAGACAACTCCAAAAAAAGTACGGTAAAAGAAGCATCCAAAATTTTTACGATGGCGGATAGTACAGAATTGTACTTTGTAATCAATGTAACCGGAACAAATAACCTGGCACCTTCGCGTTTTGGCATCGGGCAATTTAACCGCGCCAATTATCCTGATGCACCAATTAAACATCAGCTAAAAGATATTGGCCGAACCAATCAGCTGATTTATACCGGCCGTTTTTACTCTGTAGGAGAAGTAAAAGATTATGCACGACGGATTGCACCTTTATTGCCAGAAATTATGAAGGTTCCGGCAGAGAAATATAATTTCTTTATCATCAGCCGGAAAAATCTGGATAAATTAGCCGACTCAAAACTGTTAGACAGCTACTTTGAGTTTTATCAAGCTAATTATCTATAATGCGTATTAAAAATAAAGATCTGGCCGAGCAGAATTCCCGCCGTTATACCCGCACATTTTGGAAACTGGTAGCCGGCGTATTTTTCTTTTTCGTTTTACTGTTTGCGGCTGTTGCTTTTCAGTTTTTTGGCAAATTACCGTCTTTCCGAGATCTGGAAAACCCGAAAAGTAATTTAGCTAGCGAAATATTATCTGAAGATAAGCAATCTTTGGGTACTTACTATGTGCAAAACCGATCCAATGTTATTTACAGTGAACTTTCTCCAAACGTAGTTCATGCGTTGATTGCTACGGAAGATACCCGTTTTTATGATCATTCCGGGATTGATTTTAGACGAGTTTTTTCTATGGTTTTTTACAATGTTGTTGGTAAAAGGCAAGGCGGAAGTACGATCACGCAACAGTTGGCAAAAAACTTATTTACTGATTTAGCACATAATCCTTTTAAACGAACTATTCAAAAGTTACAGGAATGGATTACAGCAGTAAAGATTGAACGTAATTATACAAAAGAAGAAATTCTGACTATGTATTTGAATACTGTTGATTTTGGTGCTTACAATACTTTCGGCATTAAATCTGCTGCACGAACTTATTTTGGGACTACACCTGATAAACTGACTCCAAATCAAGCTGCCCTTTTGGTTGGAATGTTAAAAGGCCCAGGCATTTACTCTCCTATTAATCATCCTGATAACGCCATCAACAGACGAAATTTTGTATTAAAAAGAATGGCAGACGAAAGCTTTCTAAGCGAAGGACAGGAAGCCGAAGAGCGTGCAAAACCACTTGGGCTTAATTTTAATCCGATTGATAACAATGATGGTTTAGCTACTTACTTCCGTGCTGTTTTAAAAAAGGATATTCAAAAAACGTTTAATGATTTACAGATTTTAAAATCAGATCAAACCCCTTACGATTTGGATCGTGATGGTTTAAAAATCTACACAACTATTAATTACCAGATGCAGGAATATGCAGAACAGGCGCAAAAAGAGTATATGCGTGATTTGCAAAACCAGTTTAATGCGCATTGGAAAGGCCGTAGTTTGTGGAAGATGATTCCGGATTTCAAAGATATTTTAGATCAGGGAATGCGGCGTTCTGATCGTTACCGGATGCTGAAACAGGATGGAAAATCAGACGAAGAGATTCGGACTGATTTTAATACGCCTGTAAAAATGAACGTGTTTACCTGGAAAGGAAACCGCGAAATGACGATGAAACCGATTGATTCTATCGTTTATACCAAACTCATTCTACGCAATGCGATGATGTCGATGGATCCGACAACAGGCTACATCAAAGCCTGGGTTGGCGGTGATGATTTTGAGCACTTTAAATACGACCAGGTAAAAATGGGAACACGGCAGGTTGGTTCTACCGCCAAACCTTTTACTTATGCCGTTGCGATAGACAACAGCATGTCGCCTTGTATGGAAGTTCCGGTAGAGCCGGTTACCATTGTTACGGATGGCAAATCGTGGACACCAACTTCTCCACCAAAAGATAACGTTTATGGTTCTTTAAGTTTACGCAAAGCTTTGGCCATCTCGCATAACTGGATTGCAGCTTACATTATGAGAGAAGTTGGGCCAACAGCGGTTGTTAATCTCATCAAAAAAATGGGAGTTACCAGTCCGGATTTGAAACCATACCCTTCTATCGTTTTAGGAACGTTTGATGCTTCTGTTTTTGACATGACGGGAGCTTACAGTGTTTTTGCTAACCACGGCGTTTGGACGGAACCTACTTATTTGCTGCGTGTGGAAGATAAGAATGGTAACGTACTTTATGATCGTAAACCCCATGTTGTAGTTGCGATGAACGAACAAACGGCTTACGTAATGACTTACATGCTAAAAGGAGTTGTGCAGGAAGGAACAGGCTGGAGATTAAGAAACAAATACGGTTTAACTAACCCGATTGGCGGCAAAACCGGCACCACGCAAAATAATTCTGACGGTTGGTTTATCGGCATTACGCCGCAGTTGGTTACCGGCGTTTGGACGGGTTGCGAAGATATGCAAATCCATTTTCGGTCAACTGATTTAGGCGAAGGTGCTAACACTGCCTTGCCAATTTTTGCGCTTTACATGAAGAAGGTTTATGCGAATTCCAGTTTGGGAATTAAAAAAAATGTAGATTTTGATCCGCCAAAAAATGGTGTCAGCATCACGATGGATTGCGGTGCATACTCTCAGCAACAGCAGCAAAAAACAGAAGTAGATAAACAATTGGGCTTTTAGGCGGTACTGCTTTTATCAGCATAAATTTATCGGCATAAAAGAAGCAAGCGAAAAGACGGGCATGAGTAATTTTGATTATAAAGAAGCATTAAAAGACGTTCCGCATAAACCCGGAGTTTACCAGTATTGGAATGATGAAGACGTTATTATTTATATCGGTAAAGCAAAAGATTTAAAAAACAGGGTCAGTTCTTATTTCAATAAAGATATTTTAAGTACGAATGGTAAAACCAAAGTGCTGGTTTCCAAAATCAGGAAAATTACTTTTACCATTGTTGATACGGAGATTGATGCCTGGCTGCTGGAAAACAGTCTGATTAAAAAGCATCAGCCGCGCTACAATGTGCTGCTGAAGGATGATAAAACCTATCCCTGGCTGGTTGTAAAAAACGAAAACTTCCCGCGTATTTTCTGGACGAGAAGGATTATTCGTGATGGCTCCAAATATCTTGGCCCGTATGCTTCCATCAGCATGATGCACACGATTTTGGATTTGATCCGGGAAACTTATCCGCTTAGAACTTGTAATCTCGTACTAACGCCGCAAAATATTGATGCCGGTAAGTTTAAGGTTTGCCTGGAATATCAATTGGGAAATTGTAAAGGTCCGTGTCAAAAGTTTCAATCAGAACCGGATTATCAAAACAACATTGAAGAAATTAAAGATATTTTAAACGGAAAAACAGGTTCGGTTGTCAAACAATTGAAAGAGCAAATGGAGCAGGCTTCTATCAATATGGATTTTGAAGCTGCCCATAAACTAAAACGGAAGTTTGATTTGCTGGATAATTATCAAAGTAAATCTACTGTGGTAAATTCTTCCATTACAGATGTAGATGTTTTTAGCATTGCCTCCGAAGAAAAATACGCTTTTGTTAACTTTTTAAAAGTGATGAACGGCGTAATCATTCAAACACAAACCATCGAACTCAAAAAACAACTGGAAGAAACGGACGAAGAATTGTTAAGTATCGCTATTTCTGAGTTTCGAACACGTTACAACAGCCAGTCTAAAGAAGTAATTGTTCCGTTTGAAATGAATGTAGATGAAGGTTCTACTATTCGTTTTACGGTTCCGAAATTAGGCGAAAAGAAAAAACTGTTGGATCTATCACAAAAAAATGTGCTGTTTTTTAAACGCGGAAAAATAGATCAATACGAAAAATTAAACCCAGAAGTGCGGACAGATCGTTTGCTTACCCAGATGATGAAAGATTTGCGTTTGAATCAGCTGCCGCGCCATATTGAGTGTTTTGATAACTCTAATTTTCAAGGTTCATTTCCGGTTTCTGCAATTGTGGTTTTCCGGGATGCGAAACCATCTAAAAAAGATTACCGTTGGTTCAACGTGAAAACTGTAGAAGGGCCAAATGATTTTGCAACGATGGAAGAAGCCGTTTTCCGCCGCTACCGCCGTATGCTGGATGAGCAGCAGGAATTGCCGCAACTGATTATTATTGACGGTGGAAAAGGCCAGCTGTCTTCTGCTTTAAAAAGTTTGAAACTGCTGGATATTGATAAAAAGGTAACTGTAATCGGAATTGCAAAACGTCTTGAAGAATTGTATTATCCGGGCGATCAATATCCGATGTATTTGGATAAAAAATCTGAAACGTTAAAAATCATTCAGCAACTGCGGGATGAGGCGCACCGTTTTGGCATTACTGCTCACCGTAAAAAACGCAATAAAGCTACTTTGGTTACTGAGCTGGATAATGTTCCGGGAATTGGTAAAACTTCTTCGGAGAAATTACTCACTCATTTTAAGTCGGTAAAAAGAGTACGCGAAGCTACGCAGGATATGCTGATGGAAGTAGTTAATACCAAACAAGCATTAGCAATTCTTGAATTTTTTAAACAAGAAAAAGCCCCACAAGTTTAACTTGCAGGGCAATGCTTCTTTTATCGAACTTTAATTTGAGTTAATATACCCACAAATCCTGCTCGTAATTCAGTAGAGATTTTTTAACTTTTTCTGATTCGTACAATTTATCAATTCCTTGTGCGTAATCCTTAATACGTTCGTCTTTATCGTTAGATTCTTTAACGATATAACTGGAGAAAATTCGTTTCATAAAAATATCGTCAAAACTTAATCCTGTTGCATCGTTGTGCCGGTTCATGGCTTCTTTTGTTACCAAAATATTTCGTGCTTCCGGAAAATAAATCCAAAATGCTGGCTGATAATCTAAACTTTGACCTCCGGCTTGTGGTTTGATCATTGGTGCCAAACCAATTATTCGTGGCTCAAAAACCGAACGCTGTTTATCAAAAATCCAATCTTCCTTAATCCTGAATTTAACTACACTATCCGGATTAAACTCACTTTGTTTTAATTCGGAACTAACTTTGTCGCCGTTTTTATCAAATTTTTCAACTTCTTCCAATTTAGACATTCTTCCAACTGCATCTGCTGGCTTTAAAAGAGCAGAAAACTCATCACCATTCGGATCACTTTTGGTTGGAGAAGGATCATAAGCATTCAGTTCACCTTTAGCAATTGCATCCATCAAAATATCAATTAAACGCGCTTTTGGAGAGGCAAGATATTGGTTCATTCGTTCTCGAACGTCAATTTCGCGCCAAACTCTTTTAGCAAAGGCTACATCAGTTTCGCGCAGATTTTGATAAGGTGTTACTTTGGCATTTAAAATGCTGGATTTTTTGTAATAACCATCCTGCGGTTTGTAGTAGCCATCTTGCGGACGAACAAAAGGTTTAATATTACTTGTATCAACTAAAGCTTGCGACTTAGTAGCTGCGACCTTTTTTTTAGTTGTAGGTTTACGAGTTGCAGTCCTTTTGCGCGTTTGTGCGTAAGAAGATGCACATAACATACATAATACTAAAATAACAATATTCCTGTTCATATCCTTTTAGTTGGCAAGAAGTAGAATTGATTTCAAAATGCGTGGTGATCCGTCTGGTCCTACAGCTTCAATATTATCAAAAGCAACACGAGAACCAGGTGTTATTGTGGCTAATGCCGAACGCATAGCACCAGTAAGTTCTCCACTACTGCTGGACAAAGTGACAGCATCCTGGCGTGGTTTAATTACGGTTAAAGTAAAACGAGTAATGTTGAACGAAGCATCAAAATCAAAGTTTTCTAATTTAGCAAAAACTCTGTCCTGACCTTTAATATTTCCGGTAGATGCTGTACCACTGCTTTTGCCTGCAAATCGCGCTTCCGGATCAGGTATGCGTTTTACACGAAATTCCTGAACACCCAAAACTTGTGACTTCCCAGGTGAAGTTTCTCCTGAAACTGTAATTCTTGCTGTAGTTCCGGGTGAAGATACTTTTGCAACAAACTTTCCTCCAGAACCACTTATTGAACCGCCACTAATGCTTAATCTCAATTTTTCTTTAGCCATTCCAGGAGCAGAAACTGAAACAGGATTCGGAACGCCCACATATAATACATTCATTTTATCGGGAGAAACAACTGCCGAAGGACGCGCTACCTGATAAGTTTGAGGTGTAGTAGTATAGGTTTTAGTAGTTCCATCATTTTGCTTTACACTGATTGTACCTACCCAAGTACGAACCCCTTCTCCACCAGTAGAAACACTGTATGTACCTTTACCATCTGCAGTTGGCAACTTTGAACCGCCTACTGTAATATCAGGGTTTGAACGGGAATCGGATGCAGTTAAAAAAACTTGTGCAGTATAAGGTTGACCTGCAATAATATAACTGCTCGGTGCAACGGCAACAGCAGCAAATTTATCTAAGTTAACTACTGCCTGATCTACTTTGCCCAAAATCTTTTTTACTACTTCACTTTCCGCATTTTTAGCATCAGCCTGAACTTTGTTTAAAGAAGTCATGGCTGCACCCATCGGAATTCCATCACCAAAATAAGCTTCTTCCCAGCTTTCTTTGGCATAACCCTTTTTTTGCGTAGGATCAACTGCTGCTAAAGCCAGTTTTGTAGATGCTCTGTCTTTTTCATCCAACATGCCCAACAACTTTTCACGGGTTTCATCAATTTTTTTGCGTAAAGTAGCTGCATTTTTATTGTTGATCATAAAATCAGCAGATACATCTAAGTTATCTCGTCCTTTAAAATCCTGTAAATTTTCGTCAAATCCACCCGTTTTTTCAACTAATTGCTTCTTTAAAGATTCAACATAATCATCTAACTCCTTTGTCAAAGCACTTGCCTGTCTAGCCTTTGCTTCAATAGGCTTTGCCCGGTCTGGTTGCTCTTTTATCTTTTGTTGAAATGCTTCATAAGTGTTGTTGATACCTGTTTGTACATTACCTTTTGAAGCATTTAAACTATCACTAATATTTTTGAAAGCGTTTAATAAACTGTCTGGCACATTTAACGCAATTAAGCCTAAAAGCACCAGGTACAGAATACCAATCATTCGCTGTCTTGGGGTTTCCTTACCTCCAGCCATTTGCTATTATTTTATCTGAAATTGTATGAAATTAAATGGACCAATTAGCTACGAGGCTGGTTCATGGCAGATAACATATTACCATAAATGTTATTTAAAGAAGCTAAATTTTTCGCCAGACGGCCAACTTCATCTTTAAATGCTTTTGAATCATCCATCGACTCGTTGAAGTTTTGCATGGTTAAAGAAACATTTTGGTAAAATTTATTCATGGATTTTAAATGTGCACTTGAATCCTGAAGCTCTAACTCATATACTGCGTTTAAGGCAGATAAATTCTTAGCCAAGCTATTTACCTGATCGTGGTAAGCTTTAGAATCAATATTAGAATTTGCCATTTCAGATAGATTGGCAGAAGCTTTTTCAAAAGAAGTGCTTAATTTATCATAACTTGCACTAGCTAGTTTAACTTTATTAGTTAATTCTAAGGTTGCTTCACCTGCATCACCTGCTTTAGAAATAGAGCTTACTTTATCGCCAAAAGTTCTTAAACCATCACCCAAGCTGCTAATTAATTCAGGACCGATTTTAGCATCTGTCAGCATTTTATCTAAAGCAGCAGTGTTAGAAAAACTGTTTGCCACGGGTTGCGGTGCTCTTGAAACAGCAGCTTTAGGTAATTCCCCAGTGTAATTATCTGCAAGCTCTGGATAAGCACGTGTCCAGTCCACATCATTGTTTTCTTCAGGAAAAATACCTAATAAAAAGAATAAAACAGCTTCGGCACCAAGACCTATTGTAATAAAAACAGATGCATAAGGCCAATGCTGTATTTTGAATAACAAGCCTATAATCACCACCGTTGCACCAATAGAAATGATGCTTCCCATTCCATACTTTGATTTTTTCTTAACAGCCATAAAAGTGTTTGTAGTTTTTTGTTTTAAAAGAAGTTGATATAAATTTGGTTAGTAGTTAGAGCGTTTGTCTTTAATATCACGACCCAAGAAATGAGTTACACAACGGAAACCGATATATGATTTTGAAGTATCCTGGTATTCATAACTGCGATAAGAATTTTGCAGAAAAGCACCAATGTCTTTCCATGAACCGCCTCTTACTACTTTTCTTTTTAGTACTTCTGGATCGCTTGCTTTAGCTTCATAAGTAAAAGTCGGACTCATATCGTGCACAAAAGTAGATGCTGATTCATCATAAGCAGAAGCTGTCCACTCAGCTACGTTACCGGACATATTATACAAACCATAATCATTCGGGAAATATGAATGGACACTAACAGTATATGCACCGCCATCACTTGCATAATCACCACGGCCAGGTTTAAAATTAGCTAACAAACAGCCTTTAGAATTTTTGATATAAGGTCCCCCCCAAGGATAATCGTTTCCAATCCGGCCACCACGGGCGGCGTATTCGAACTCTGCTTCGGTTGGCAAACTGTATAATTGACGGTGCGCCATTCCTCTTGAATCTTTGTAAGCATCATTGTAACGGGAACGCCAAACAGTGTAAGCCCGAACCTGGCGCCAAGTAACACCCACTACCGGATATTGTGCGTATGATGGATGTGAAAAATAGCCCTCCACCATTGGCTCGTTGGCAGCATAAGAAAAATCATTCAGCCAGCTCAAGGTATCCGGGTAAACCGGAACGGTATCGCGGAAAATAATATCAGAACGTTTTTTGGTTTTGTCAAAACGGTTGTTTGATGCTTCACGCAAAGGAATAATTGCATAATTATACTTTAGCAAACGGACATCAATTTCATTTTTATCAAAAATACGGTCATCACCCTGATAATACATGCCCTGTAATTTGGATTGATTAGCACTTGCGGCAGCACCTGCCTTGCCTTTTCCCCTGCCGCCACTAAAAACCGGATTTTTATTTACATAGTCCCAGTTAATAAATTTTTTACCACTCGGATCAGGTTTTGCATTTTTACCACCGGGCTTAAAGTAGTATTTATCATCATTCAGATATTGTGTAATTGCGATAGAATCCCGCACTTGGTTAACAAACTGCTTATATTTAGCGTTTGTCGTCTCCGTTTCATCCATAAAAAACGGAGCAACGGTTACCTGTTTATTTTGAGCAGTTTGTGCAAAAGTTACATCCTGATCAGTTTGTCCCATCAAAAAACTTCCTCCTGGTATGTAAACCATACCGTAAGGATGTTCCTGCTTAAATGCTTTACCCGAAACACCTCTTACTTCTCCCCTATCACTGCTGGACATACAACTACTAAAAGCAGCAAGTAATGTAAATAATATGCCAAAGTATATGTTTTTCATTTTAGAATCCAAAGGATATACAACTTAATTAAATTAATGCAATAACTCTATTTTATTTGATATATTTTCTACTGGTGTTATTTTATTGATCCTAAAAAAATATATTTTACCGTTATAAAAATAGCTAAACTATTGATACCAATGCAATAGGACAAAGTAAAAATTTTTAACTTAATTAAATTTACACCTGATCCTACATCAAAAAATGGTCTGTTCAGTCTAAAATTCTTTACGGAGATTGAGTAAGTAATGTTTCGGAAAATGCTTTGATTGTATTAATAACTTAAACTGGCAATAATTATTTTATTTATTAGCTTGTTTAATATAATATTCTATTGCCATAGTCATGGAGGGTGCTTCCGGTATAGGTGCCGGTATATCCAAAATCAAACCTCTTTCTATTGCTGCTTTATGTGTGCTGGCACCATAGGCAGCAATACGTGTATTTTTTTGTTCGAAGTTTGGGAAGTTTTTGTATAATGACTGTATGCTAGACGGGCTAAAAAAAGCAATAACGTCATAAAATACTTCTGCCAGATCAGAAAGATCGCTCACTACTGTACGAAACAAAACTGCGGGTGTAAAATTATAACCGTTATCAGCCAAAAACTTTTGTGTTTCTTCAGCAGCAACATCAGAACACGGGTACAGAAACTTTTCGTTAGTATGTTTTTTTAACACCTCTGCCAGATCACTTGCCGTTTGCTTTCCAAAAAATATTTTCCGCTTGCGGTACTGAATATATTTTTGAAGATAAAGTGCTATAGTTTCTGATAAGCAAAAATATTTCATCTCTACCGGAACCTCAAAACGCATTTCCTCACAGATTCTAAAAAAATGGTCTGCTGCATTACGGCTGGCAAAAATAACAGCTGTATAATCGCCCAAAGCAATTTTTTCTTTTCTGAATTCCCGTGCAGGAACACCTTCTACATGAATAAAAGACCGGAAATCAATCTTTAAATTGTATTTTTTGGCCAGTTCCGTATATGGATTTTTATCTGATTCAGGCTTGGGTAGCGTTACTAAAATGCTTTTTACTTTTTTCAATCTTTCAGCGGCAAACTGCATATATAGCTGTCTTTCTTATAGTTTTAAAGCCTTTATTAATATAAAAACTGGGCAAAATTCAAGGGCACAAAGATAAATAAATAAATACACTTTACTAAACTTGTATATTGTAAGTATATTGATACTGCTACGGATATATTGCCACAATAACACGATAAAAATCAACAATCCGAAAACCAATAAAAGCATAGGTTTATAGCTATCAGCAATTAAACCGAAACTGATTACAAGCGGTATACTAATAAATGTAACATTAAAATAAGTTAGATACAGTACCGATACATATTCTTTAACTAAATTTTGGATATTAAATATAAAGCCTAAAATGCGCAGTACAACAATTTTGAGTATAAAAAAAATGATAACGGCAAAAGTTAACCCTAAATAAAGCTGCCAGCCATCGTCAGTATAACTGTGGTTGTAGCAAGAAATAACCTGATAAAACAACAAACCGATAGTTGTGCCAAACAGTAAAAACAAGAAGATAAACGACCAGGAATTGATCAGGCTTTCTTCTTTAGAAAATTGAGACAGCATCCTTTTATTGTAAAAAGATTCTACAATATCACTAACGGATTTATTTAAAAACCTGTTTAAAACAGCCGCATAAAGCAGTAGGCACAGCATTACAATCAGCATCCACTGGCTTCTTAAAGTACGTATTTTTCCTGGCTGTACTTTAGTTTTTTTAGGCTGATAATGCATATCCAGAAAAGCATAACCCGTATATAAATTAGCTTTAATTACGCTATCCATAAACTGGTTTTTTCTCGCAGAATCCGGCGGAGTGATGAAAAATCGGGCCAGAGAATCTGATTGCGCTTGTTGTTTAAGCAATGTGGCAGAATCTGGAACAAATAAAGTTTCCTGAAGTAAAGTATCTGTAATTAAGGATTGAGTATGTGCTGTTTTTATCAGCAAAAAAACAAGAAGAATAGTAAAAATTAACCGCATGTATTTTTTTAGTCCGATACCAATTAACCTTTTCAACTGCAAATTTACCGCAATAAAATTGGATAATTTACGGTTTGAGATTATTTAATAAGGCTAACTCGTGCATAGTGCCTTTCAGGTTTTCGTACAGCTTTATATATAATTGGTAATAGTTTTTGTAGAAAGCGTGCTTTTCCAAGTCAGGTTCTACAATTTGTTTAGGCTCATCATTCTTCAAACTAAAACCTGTAAACTTTTTGGTTTGGATAGCTAAATAAGCTGCGCCAATAGCCGAAGCATCTTCTGCCTGCACTACGGTTAATTTTTTTCCGATGATGTTTGCCATCAATTGCAGCCAAACTGGCGAAGCTGTAAAACCACCGCTCACGCGCACTTCTTTTATCGTTCCGGAAGTTTGACTGAAAGCATCCAGTACATGATTGATCGCAAAGCAAACTCCTTCCAGCGCAGCGTTTAAAAAATGTGCTTGCGTGTGTTCTGTTTTAATTCCGAAAAAAACACCGCAGCTGTTACTATCCCATAAAGGAGCACGTTCGCCGGTCAAATAGGGTAGAAAAAGCAAGCCGTTGCTACCTGCCGGTACGGTTTTTACTGCATCAAATAATTGCTGATAACTTGCCGGCGATACTGTTTTTACCGCCACAAAATTGGTAAGCAGCCAGTTTAAAATTAGGCCGCCGTTGTTAATCGCACCACCGCAGATGTAGGTTTTTTCATCCAGCAAATAATTAAAAGTCATGGCTTTAAAGTTGTACAGCGGTTTACTGCTAACTGTGCGCACGGCACCACTTGTACCAATAGTTAATGCAACAACACCAACGTGGTTTGCGCCACTGCCCAAGTTTGCCAAACAACCATCAGTAGCACCAATAACCCAACAACATGCTTCGTTTATGCCTGTAATTTGGATGATTTTTGTGTTTACATCGTTGCGCAAATAAGTGGTAAACACCGGTTCAGAAAGTTTATCTGCATCAATTCCAGCCAGTTTTAAAGCCTGTTCACTCCAGCAGAATTCTAAAATATCAAACAAACCGGTTGCAGAAGCAATTGAATGATCAACCTGAAAATTACCAAATAACCTAAACCAGAATAATTCTTTGATGGAGATGAATTTAGCGGTTTGATCAAACAAATCTTTACGATTTTCGCGAAACCAGATAATTTTGCTTAATGGCGACATTGAATAAATTGGCGTGCCGGTTTGTTCGTATAGGTTTTTTCCTTCGGGAGAAAAACGGAGCCGATCAGCAATTGCCGCACTCCGCGTATCGGCCCAACTGATCATGTTGGTTAAGGTTTTTCCTTGCTGATCAACCAAAATTAAACTGTGCATCGCACTGCTTAAACTGATTGCTTTTGGCGAACCTAACGCATTGGTAATCTCGCGAATACAATCGAGAAATCCCTGCCAGATCAGTTCTACATCCTGCTCTGCAAAGCCTGGTTCTGGCTGCATCAGCGGATAGTGCTTTTGTGCGGAAGTAATCGCTTCTCCACCTAAACCAACCGCAACTGCTTTTACGCTTCCGGTTCCGATATCAACACCTAAAATATATTGTTGCACTTATTTCAAAATTATTTTTATATTCAAAATCAACTACCATGCTTCTTTTATCAGGCAAAATTAAAGTTTATTGCCACAGAATGAGCTGAACTAAATATAATCCTAATTTTGCCACAACTTTACTGCCTCGATTAATACTTTTTTACCAGGCAATTTTTTGATCTCATATGGCCGGCATTTACATCCACATTCCCTTTTGTAAGCAAGCTTGCCATTACTGCGATTTCCATTTCAGCACTTCTTTTAAGCATAAAAAAGAGTTATTACAAGCATTACAGCAAGAAATCAGGCTTCAAAAAGATTACCTGCAAGGCGAAGAAATAGAAACCATTTATTTGGGTGGAGGAACGCCTTCTGTACTGGAAGCTGCAGAAATTAATACTTTGCTGGAAGTAATTTTTACTAATTTTCAGGTTAAAGCGGATGCGGAAATTACTTTAGAAGCTAATCCGGATGATTTGCATCCGCAGAAAATTTTCGATTTAAAACAAACGCCCATAAACCGTTTCAGCATTGGTGTGCAATCTTTTTTTGAGGAAGATTTGATTTGGATGAACCGCGCGCACAATGCTGTTGAAGCTTTTACCTCGATAAAAACAGCACAAGATTATGGTTTCCATAACATTACCATTGATTTAATTTACGGTTATCCACTGCTCACACCATCAAAATGGCAATATAATTTACAACAGTTTTTTCAGCTGGAAATTCCGCATCTTTCTGCATATTCCATGACGGTGGAACCGCAGACTGCGCTTGCTTCTTTTATCAGCAAAAAAAAGCAGCCGGAAATGAACGAGGAACAAAGTGCCACACAGTTTGAGTTTTTAATGGATGAAGCAGAAAAACACGGATTTGAACATTACGAAATCTCTAATTTTTGCTTGCCTGGCAAATATTCGCGCCATAATTCCAATTATTGGGCAGGTGTAAAATATTTAGGAATTGGCCCGTCTGCACATTCTTTTAACAACGAAACGCGGCAATGGAATGTGGCTAATAATCAGCAATATTTAATGGCACTCAATCAAAACAATATTCCTTTTACGCTGGAAAACCTTTCGACCCGAGATCGAATAAACGAGTTTATCATGACTACTTTGCGCACCAGTAATGGTTTAGATTTAAACCTTGCTGATGAATTTAGCAGCGGCGCATCCAAAGAAATTTTGAAAGAAGCAAACCAATTTCTCTCCAAAAACTGGCTTGTTCAACATAAACAACTGCTTACTTTAACTCGGGAAGGGAAATTATATGCCGATTATATAGCTGCCGAACTCTTTTTATAAGTAATGACATTATCTTATCAATATTTTAACTTATTGAATTTGTGTTTATTAAAACTATTTTAAGCAGACAAGAACTAATGGAAATATTCAACGTAATTTTTTCCAACATCAACTTAAACACAAATTAAAAAATTAATTTATGCAGCTGTTGCTTTAGTAGCTTAGCATCTGGAGTTGTTACCTTTGGTTGGACATTGAGTTAAGGGAAAAACTTAACTTTATAAATATGTGAAAAATCAGGAAACAGTACGACCAGGAGTTCAAGGTGATGGCTGTAGAATTAAGCAAGAGCCGTACGGATCAATAATATTCGTTTTGTAATATTTTTCTTTTACAAGCAGGAAAAATCTTCTTCTGTTATCAAATTAAAATTATTACATAAATTTGCCAACTATTAGCAGTTAATTATCCTGATAAAATGAGTTTTATACTGAAACCGGTTGATACGGTTGATACAATTGACCCAAAAGTTTTTCAAAAAGAGTACCTTGCTAAACGCAAACCTATAGTTATTAAAGGGTTAACTAAAGATTGGCCTGCGCGCGAAAAGTGGACGCCAGAATACATGAAAGCTGCTGTTGGCGATAAAACAGTTCCGCTTTATGATAATTCCAAAGCTGATCCTTCCAAACCAATCAATGCGGCTGCAGCAGAAATGAAGTTTGCAGATTATATCGATCTAATAAAAACTCAACCAACAGAACTACGCATCTTTTTCTTCAACATTTTTAAGCAAGCTCCGCAGCTTTTAAATGATATTATTTTACCGAAAGATTTGATGGGAGGATTTTTAGAAAGTATGCCAGCCATGTTTTTTGGCGGATCAAATTCCGTTACTTTCTTGCATTATGATATTGATTTGCCTCATATTTTCCATACCCATTTCGGCGGTCGGAAACAGGTGATTTTATTTGAGAACAAATGGAAACGCCGTTTATATTGCATCCCAAATGCTACTTATGCTTTGGAGGATTATGATGTATCAAACCCTGACACCAAAAAATTTCCGGCGTTAGAAGGTGTTGAAGGTCAGGAAGTTTTCCTGGAACATGGTGATACGTTATTTATGCCAACAGGCTACTGGCACTGGATGAAATATTTGGATGGTTCTTACTCGTTAAGTTTGCGTGCATGGGATGCTTCTATCAGCCGTAAAGTAGCAAGTTTAGGTAACTTGGCCATAAAAGGCGGTGTGGATAGCGTTCTAAAAATGCTTTTAAAAGCACCTTATGCTAAATTCCGTGAAGAACTAGCTGTAAAATGGGCCGAAAAAGCTTTGGCAGCTGGAAGCCCAAGATAGATTTGTGTTTTGTCATACCGAACTTGTTTCGGCATCCCATTATAAAAGTTCTGCTTGAGGGATCATGAAACAAGTTCAGGATGACAGGCTTACCGATGTTTTACCACGCCAACTTGGTTACAATATTCCAAAACCGGACAAGTAGAACAATGCGGCAAACTTCCGGTACAAATATGCTTTCCAAAAGGCATTAACAAACGATTAATATCAATCCATTTTTCCTGCGGAGTGTTTTTCTGCAGGAAAACCATGGTTTGTTCCGGCTGCGAAGCTTGTGTGATTCCCCAGCGGTTTACTACACGATGTACATGAATATCAACACTAATTCCCGGCAGTTTTGCTGCAACACCTAAAGCTAGGTTAGCACATTTTGGCCCTACTCCTTTTAATGCGGTTAATCCTTCAAAATCTGCGGGTAATTGTCCGTTGTATTTTTCTACAGCAATTTTTGCAATTCCCAAAATCGTATCCGCTTTTTGTCCGGGGAAAGTGCTTCCATATAACAACTGAACTAATTTTTCATGTGGTAAAAGAAGCATGGCTTCCGGTGTTCGTGCTTCCGCGAATAATCGTAACGAAACCGGAATTGTTGTTTCATCCAACGTACGAACAGAAATCAGGCAGGAAATTAATTGTTCAAACAGTGTATTATAACCGCGCTCATACAATTCAAACATGGCAGCTTTTGGATAAGAAGCAACGGCTTTTTCAATACGGCTTAATACTGTTTCGAGATCAAAAGGAAGTTTCATCAGCAAGAAAAAGCAAAAATCTCATAATTGTTTCTGTTAACTTGAATGATCCGACACAATTTTCCATTCGCCTTTAATTCGCCTTAGCCACAATGTAAAAAACCCTTGCGGCTCGTCTTTTTCCCGTTTTAACTTCCATCCGCCTAAAACAAAAGCATTTTTTAGGTCGATGACATTGATCTGTAAAATATTAAAAGTAAGCGTTCCCATCGCATCATCATCTGGATAGCTTTTTTTATAATTTTCCAACGTAGTTTTCCATCCATATTTCGGTCCGACTTTGCCAACAAACAACAAAGAGTCTGATTTCCAGTAGCCGTTCATGTAACCTTCCAAGTCGCCGCGATTCCAGGCCAAACGTTGTTTTTCAAGCAGGTTTGTAATCGTCCGCTTATCCTGCCCAAAAGAAAAGGCGGCTAAAAAAAGCATCCAGGAAAATAAAACTATCTTTTTCATTGCCTAAAAATAGAATTTAATCGGTTAAGGTTTAGCTTTACAGTTTAAGTTTTAAAACGATGAACAAACAGGTTTTATGTTTTGGCGAGGTTTTGTGGGATGGCTTTGGTGCAGAGAAAAAAGCCGGCGGTGCACCAATGAATGTTGCCATGCATCTTTTACAGCAACAAATTCCGGTGCAAATGATTACGCGCATTGGCAATGATGCTTTGGGTGATGAATTATTTGCTTATTTACAAGAACAGCAATTTCCAACCCAACTGATTCAGCGTGATCAGGAACTGTCAACTTGTTTAGTTACCGTTGCTTTGGATGAAAACCAGCAGGCAAAATACACCATTCCGCAACCGGTTTCCTGGGATAATATCCAACCAGAAAATACCTTGATAAAAGAAGTATTTCCATTTGATGTGTTAGTTTATGGAAGTTTGGCTTGCCGCAGCGAAACCAGCTTCAACACGTTACTTGAGTTATTGGAAAAACCTTCGTACAAAGTTTTTGATGTTAATTTAAGGCCACCACATTTTACAGATTCTGTAATTAAAACGCTTGCTCAAAAAGCAGATATGGTGAAAATGAACGAAGAAGAACTGGAATTTTTATCTCCCGAAAACGAGAAAAGTTTATCACTGGAAGATAAAATGAAGCAGTTTTGCAATCGTTATCACACTAAAACCGTTTGTGTAACTTTAGGCGAACATGGTTCTGCCGTTTTAAATAAACAAAAGTTTTACCATCATCCTAGCTTTAAAATAAAAGTTGCTGATACAGTTGGAGCTGGTGATTCTTTTCTGGCTACTTTTATCGCTGGTTTTTTAAAAGCTTTGCCAATAGAAGAAATCCTCACAAATGCTTCGGCCATTGGCGCTTTCGTAGCCAGCAGTAACGGCGCAAATCCTATTTACGATCAGGAAAAAATAAATACAATAAAACAGCAGAAATAGCTTGTTTTGTACGTTAAATGCGTAACTTAACAATGGCGAATCATTCAATACAGCAACTTGTCATCTTGCTGACAGTTTTTTGATCAGTCTTGATTTGGGTTAAACTAATCAATCACTTTGTCTGTTAATTTAAAGAAAGGTTAAAAAATGCGCGGTTTCGCTTTCTCCAAATATATTTCTCAGCAAATTCCCAAAGGCGGATTTGATGATTTAATGAAATTGTTTCTCGAATTGCTCAATTATACATCTGGTGATGCTGGTGAAGCATTGGCTTGGATGAATGAAATTGACAAACAATACAACATGACCAATGACGAGTATGGCATGGGAAATTTCATTGATGACCTGAAGCAAAAAGGTTATCTTGATGAAGATAAACAAAATGGTGAGTTTAAAATCACCGGAAAAACAGAACAAAGCATCCGCCAATCTGCGCTGGAAGAGATTTTTGGCAAGCTAAAAAAAGCAGGAAAAGGTAATCACCGTTCGCCACTTTCTGGTCAGGGCGACGAGAAAAACTCCGAGCGCCGCGAATATGAATTTGGTGATAGTTTAGATCAGATCGACATGACTCAATCCATTCACAATGCGCAGGTGAATCATGGAATTGGCGATTTCAGGATGACGGAAAAAGATCTGGAAGTAGAAGAAATGGACTTTAAAGTTTTAACTTCTACGGTTTTAATGATCGATATTTCTCATTCTATGATTTTATATGGAGAAGATCGAATTACGCCAGCCAAAAAAGTGGCAATGGCTTTGGCTGAATTAATCAGAACAAAATATCCGAAAGATACTTTGGATATTGTAGTTTTTGGTAACGATGCCTGGCCGATTACTTTGCAGGATTTGCCTTATTTGCAAGTTGGGCCGTATCACACCAATACTTATGCTGGTTTGGAACTGGCAGCCGATTTGCTCCGCCGAAGGAAAACCCAAAACAAACAGATTTTTATGATTACCGATGGCAAGCCAACTTGCCTGAAAGAAGGATTAAAGTATTATAAAAACAGTGTTGGTTTAGATCGAAAAGTAGTAAACAAAACGCTTAATATGGCTGCACAATGTAAACGCTTAAAAATTCCGATTACAACGTTTATGATTGCTAAAGATCCTTATCTACAGCAATTTGTACGAAAATTTACAGAAACTAACGGCGGAAAAGCTTTCTATAGTTCGCTGAATGGTTTAGGTGAATACATTTTTGAAGATTATATCCGCAACCGTAGAAGAACTGTTAGATAAAAAATTAAGCAGATACTGTTTTTAGCAGTAAAAAATCATTATTCCAAATTATAAAATTTTGGAATTTAAAATCAATTATAAAACTCCGGTTTCCGGATTGGTTAAAAATATATGAATAACATCAGCACGCTTAGAGAATTAAAACAAAGCGGATATAAATCCAGATCAGTAAAAGAAGAACTTCGGGAAAACCTGATCAAACAATTACAGCAAAAAGAAAACGGTTTTGAAGGTATTATCGGTTTTGAAGATACCGTAATGCCTGATTTGCAAACCGCTATTTTATCTCGTCACAACATTTTGCTTTTAGGTTTACGCGGACAAGCTAAAACGCGTATTGCGCGTTTAATGGTGAATTTATTAGATGAGTTTGTGCCTTATATTGCTGGTTCAGAATTGTTTGATGATCCTTTGGAACCAATTTCCTGGTTTGCAAGAAACGAAGTTGAAACTAAAGGTGATGATACACAAATTGCCTGGTTGCACCGTTCTGAACGTTATACAGAAAAGTTAGCTACGCCGGATGTTACCGTTGCAGATTTAATTGGCGATGTTGACCCAATAAAAGCAGCAACCATGAAGCTGACTTATTCTGATGAACGCGTTATTCACTTCGGCTTAATTCCTCGTGCACATCGCGGTATTTTCGTAATTAATGAATTACCGGATTTACAGGCGCGTATCCAGGTTGCATTGTTTAATATTTTGCAGGAAAAAGATATTCAGATCAGAGGTTTTAAGCTGAGATTACCTTTGGATCTGCAGTTTGTATTTACCGCAAATCCGGAAGATTATACCAATCGCGGTTCTATCGTTACGCCTTTGAAAGATCGTATTGAAAGCCAGATTTTAACACATTATCCGCGTACAGTTGAAATTTCCCGTCAGATTACGCAACAGGAAGCGTCGCTCACCAGAGAACAAAAAGTTAATATTGAGGCTGATGATTTGGTAAAAGATTTGGTAGAACAAATTGCTTTTGAAGCACGAAATTCAGAATATATCGACAAAAAATCCGGTGTTTCTGCACGTTTAACTATTTCTGCTTACGAAAACTTAATTAGTAATGCAGAACGCAGAATGCTGATCAACCACGAAAAAAACACGTTTGTCCGCATTTCTGATTTTCTGGGCGTAATTCCGGCCATCACCGGAAAAATAGAACTGGTTTACGAAGGTGAATTGGAAGGACCGGCAAAAGTGGCTAACATTTTGGTTGGAAAGGCAATCAAAACCTTATTGTTAAAATACTTCCCGGAACCGGAAAAGGCTAAAAAAAGCAAAAAACCAAACCCATACGCAGAGATTATAAATTGGTTTAGTGCTGGTAACAATATCTCTATCATTGATGATTTGCCTGGACAGGATTACAAAAAACTGTTATTTTCAGTTCCGGGATTAAAAGAAATTGTTAAAAAGAACCAGCCAGGCATCTCAGAAAATAACCAGCTACTTTTCATGGAATTTGTATTGCATGGCTTAGCAGAATTTTCTCAGGTAAATAAAGGCTACTTAGATAATGGTTACGCTTTTTCGGATATGTTCGACAGTTTGTTTAACATGCCGAAAGATGACGATATGGATTTTGACGATCGTTATTAAGCATACTTCTTTTACCGGTAGTTTTTAATTCATGACTAATCCTTTTGTTTTAATCGGCGTTTGCATTTTACTATTGCTCGCCGATTTTTATATTATAAATGGCATTAAAGGTGCTTTAAAAAAATTTAGTTTTCGCTTTGTAAAAAGGTTTACTGTTATTTTTTGGAGTGTTTCGTTGCTGTTGATTGCAGGTGTTTTTCTGTCAATTTTTACCAATATTGGACTTGGACCGCGAGCAGCCATCTTATTAATTTTTTTCCTGCTCCTGGTTGTTAAAGTTTTTCTGTTGCCGTTTATTCTGGTAGATGATGTACGAAGGATTTTTCTGTGGATAGCACGCAAATACAGAAAAACAGAACCAGAATTTCCAGCTAGTCAGCCAAAGCCAGAACACATTCCAAGATCAGAGTTTTTGATGAAAGCTGGTTTGATTACGGCTTCTCTCCCGCTGGCTTCACTGTCTTACGGTATCATTTCCGGCGCTTATGATTATCGTGTTCGCAGGCAAACTATCTATTTGCCTAATCTACCAAAAGCTTTTGACGGAATCAAGTTGGGCCAGATTTCTGACATTCATTCCGGCAGTTTCTACAATAAAAAAGCGGTTACAGGCGGAGTAGAAATGCTGCTGAAAGAAAAACCTGATTTTGTATTTTTTACTGGTGATTTGGTAAACAATCGTACTAGTGAAGTAAAAAATTATATCGATGTTTTTTCGCGCATAAAAGCTCCATTAGGCGTGTTTTCTGTTTTAGGAAATCATGATTATGGCGATTATTATTCGTGGCCTTCTATTCAGGCAAAAAAGCAAAACCTACAGGATTTGTTGACAGTACATAAAAATATGGGTTACGATTTACTGATGGATGAAAACCGCCGGTTGAAAGTAGATGGCGAAGAAATTGGTATCCTGGGCATTCAAAATTGGGGCGCATTGAGTCGTTTCCCAAAATACGGTAAAATGGAACTGGCTACCAAAAACACGGATGATTTGCCCGTAAAGCTTCTTTTATCGCATGATCCTTCGCATTGGCGTGCACAGGTTTTACCGGAATATCCGCAAATTGACATGATGTTTTCTGGCCATACGCATGGGATGCAATTTGGCGTTCGATTAGAACACTTTCAGTGGAGTCCCGTGCAATATATTTATAAAGAGTGGGCAGGCCACTATCAGGAAAATAACCAGCAATTGTACGTAAACACTGGTTATGGATTTTTAGGCTATCCCGGCCGCGTAGGTATTTTGCCAGAGATTACACTTTTTGAGTTTAAATCTGGCATAAATCCAAATTCTTTAAAAAATTCTTAATCAATAAGCAGGATATTTGGTTTTCATTTTAATGGGGAAACTATTCCGTCCTGCTTTTGATTTTTTACTATTCAGTAACCTGTTTATGGCTTTGTGTGCAGTTGCGCAGGCCATGGTTACTTTTATACTGATTGATTTCCAACCAATTTATCCGGTACTTGCAATTTTATTTCTATCAACATTTTGCATCTACAATTTTAGTATTTTGTTGAGTAAACCGAAAGATCCTGCAAAATCTCCTTTCAAACGTGTGCGCTGGTTTTTTAGTTATTACAGATGGATGGTTACTATCACGGTCATCTCGGCCATGCTTCTTTTACCACTGTTTTTTTTGGTTTCTAACGAATCAAAATTACTGTTAGTTTTCTTGTCTATTTTATCTTTTGGTTACGGCTTACCGATGTTCACTGCTGGCAATCAAAAATTTGGTTTACGAAATATTCCGGGATTGAAACTCTTGCTAATTGGCATTACTTGGACTTTAAGTGTAGTACTTTTGCCAGTTTTTGAGATTGAACACATTCATCACCTCAAAATTGCTGATGCAGATATACTCCTTTTAACAGCCAAAAGATTTCTCTTTATCACAGTGATAGCCATTCCTTTTGATATTCGTGATCTGTTTCAAGATCATAAACTCGGACTCAAAACTATTCCAGTAGTTTTTGGAGAGAAAAATGCTTACTTACTTTGCCAGATTTTACTAATAGCTTATTTAATTTTACTTTTTTTATTTAGAAATCACGGATTTGACAATAACTTTTTTGCACTCACTATTACGATTGTATTAGCTGGCTGGCTGATTTTCCGATCCAAATTCGAAAAAAATGAATATTATTATTTCTTTTTCTTAGATGGCGTTTTGATTTTGCAGTATGTTTTGATGATTATCTTTAAGACAATTTAAAGATGATAATGATTACCAAAATATTTTATATTTTAGTAAATCATATGTCGGCGACCTTCATTTTTTAATAGGAAATAAATTAGATTATGAATACCTCGTTTTGGTATAGAATTGCGCCACATTTATAAGTAAATTTTTCTAACACATTACTCCAGCACAAACTTATAACCAATTCCTCTAACAGTCTGTAAAAACAGCGGCGAATCCGGGTTTTCTTCAATCTTTTTACGCAAACGGACAATGTGCATATCCAAAGTTCGGGTATTTACATCAGCATTATAACCCCAAACTTCCATCATTAATTCTTCCCGATGAATAACTTTATTTCGGTTTTTCAGGAAGTACAATAAAATGCGGTTCTCTAAAATAGTAAGTTCTACTTTTTTGTTGTTTTTAATCAGCGTGTGCGTATTTGGCTGATGCTCCATGTTAGCAAACTTGTAAGTTTCGCTTTTATCATTACTTAACTTGTACTTTACCTTATTTTCGATCAAAGCAGCCAGCACATCCATGTTAAATGGTTTAGTTACATAATCAGACACACCAACATTGTAGGCTTCAATTTTATCTACGTCCTGCGCTTTTGCAGTCATCATGATTACCACGTTATCGTAGCCCTTACTACGGATTTCCTGACAAACATCTGCGCCTTGTTTGCCCGGCAGCATCCAATCCAGCAAAACAATATCCGGCTGTTCTTCTAAAATCATTTTTTCGGCTGCTAAACCGTCGGCTGCTTCCAAAACTGCATAACCTTCTGCTTCCAAACGTTCGGCAACCAGAAAACGTAGGTTCTCGTCATCTTCTACCAGCGCGATTTTTATTTCTCTACTCATTATTAATGTTCATAAGGAAGTGTAATGATAAACTCGGAACCTTTGCCTTTGCTGCTTTTAACACTAATTTCTCCGTGCATAAAATTAACCAGCTCTTTACAAAATGCCAATCCAAGTCCAACACTTCCGTTTTGGTTATATTGATTTTGTATTCGGTAAAATTTTTTAAAAATATTGCTTAATTCAGCCTGATCAATACCAATTCCCTGATCTTTAAATTTAAAGATAACTTCTTTTTTATGCTTTTCAATTTTTATTGCTAATTCTTTCCTTTCGGGTGGCGAATATTTGTAAGCATTATTAATAAGGTTTTGGTAAAGACTGCCCAGCAAAACCGGATCGGTAAAAAAAGCATCAATATCTGCATCTGCATAACTGATGTTGAACGCAGGATATTTGATCTGAAAAGATTCAATCTGGCTTTTGGTAAATTGATCCAGATTGACCGGTTCACTTTTAATTTGAATCGATTTATTTTCTAACTGCGTGAACGACAACAGTTTATTCATCAAATCATTTAGTTTATCGGCTTCTTCATTCAAAATCTTACCGTAATGAATGCGCTGCCTTTCGCTCAGTTCGTTTTTACTTTGCAGGTTTGATCCGGCAATTTTAATTACGCTAACCGGTGTTTTAAATTCATGCGTAAAATTATTAATGAAATCATATTGCAGCCGGAAAACTTTCAGGTTAACGTTCAAATTGCGGTAAATCAGCAGCGCAATAATCAGTAGGAAAAAATAAATCATCATTACCCCAAAAGCAATCGGTAAAAACAGCATGTTGATCTCGTGCGTTAAAAAACTTTTATTGGTGCGGAAGTATAACTTATAATCAGAAAAAGCGCCCGGAAAAGCAATTTCTGTAGTAAAATTATCCTGATCGTTATTTATCGGATCATAAACCAAAGGCCGGATGGTGATGGATTGATACAAACCCGGGTTAGAATTTCTGATTCTTAAAGCAACCGGATCCAGATAAAATGTAAGCATATTTTGCTTATGGTTAGATATCGGATTGCTAATTTTTAAAAGTTCTTTATAAGTTTTTAATTCCTGCCTTAACGGAATATTTAGATAACTGATTTTGTTAGGCCGGATATTATAGAAGTTTTTCCGAAGATCAACATCCGGACTACTGATTTTAGCAGTATCCAAATCTTCAATATAATCTGATAACTGTAATGCCATCTGGTTAAAATCAGCATCGTTTAGGCTGTTTTTTTTTAACGCTGTTGTTAACGGCTTTGCTAAATTAACTTTGTTGGGAGAAAAGCTATAAACTGAATTGACGAAAACGCTGAGATGCCTAGTGCGAAAACTAAAACGTTTACGGTTGTTGCTAATATTTAGATCATAAAAAATAACTTTTTTAACAAAAGGATATTTGCTAAAAACAGAACCGGTATATTTTGTAGCAGAGTTTAAGTTGAGAAAACCATTGTAAGAAGTAATCTCGGCAATTTTATTCTGAAAAAAATCATTATAAGGGCGGATGGTTTGTTCCAGAACTTCTACTTTTTTAGAAACAAATTCGTTCTCGATATAACGGCGCGTAAATTTGTATGATAAAAGAAGTATCACCACCACAAAAGCAGAAATCAGGATTACAAAAGACGCAACCAGTAAAAAGTTTTTCCGGTAAGCTCTTTTATCTTTCATTCAATCAGCTTTATTTTTCTAAAAATCTTACTTTTTATTTTTTAGATTATCTTCCAGAAAAGTTTCTATTTCAGCGTACATCTCTAACCGATTGTTTTCATTTTTAAAATTAAACCGTTCGTTTTCCTTCAAAAAATATTTAACCGGTATATCACGACTGCGTAGATCACGTACAAACTGGTTCAATTCGCTGATATTTGCCCGCGGATCTTTTGCTCCCTGAAAAATCAATAATGGCACTTTAATTTTATCCGTATGAAAAACCGGAGAAATTGCACGCAGCATATCGGCATCTTTTTCCGGGTTGCCAACCATTTCATACGTCATGCTTAAATATGGTTTCAAAAACGGCGGTACATCTTTTATATAAGTAAAAAAGTTGATCAAACCATATTGCACTACCGCGCACTGGTACAAACCCGGATTGAAAGAAACACCGTGCAAAGCCGAAAATCCGCCAAAACCGCCACCAAAAACGGCAATTTGTTTTGGATTTGCTATTTTCTCAGCAATCAGCCATTTTACGCCATCGGTAATATCCTGCTGCATTTTATTACCAACTTCTTTAAAACCAGCACTTTTAAATGCTTTACCATAACCGGTAGAACCCCGATAATTTACCTGAAAAACTGCATAACCACGGTTAGCCAGAAACTGAACTTCGGCATTATAACCCCAGCTGTTTCGGTACCAAGGGCCGCCATGCGGCATCATAATTACGGGTAAATTGGTTTGCTTTTGGGTTTGAGGTAAGGTTAGATAACCGTTAATCAGCAAACCATCAGAAGCTTTATAAGTAACTGGTTTCATGGCACACATTTCGGCTGGTTTAATATCAGCATTAAAATCTGTGAGCTTGGTTAGTTTTTTGGAAACTACTTCATACAAATACATAGACCCAGGACTGCGATCTGTATAAGTGCTAATCAGCAATTTATTTTCAGATGTATCGCGATCAACAATTCTGATTTCATGATCAGGTAAAAGTTTTAACAGATTACTGTAAATCAGCTTCATATCTTGGTTCATTAAAAGCCTTTCGGGTTTCGCTTCTTCCCAGTTAACCATATCCAGCCGGTGCTTATTGCGCGAATAATTTACTTCGCCAATATCTGCCGTTTTCTGGTCATAAATCATTTTTACTTCTTTACCTGTTGCCGCATCAATTTCCACTAAAGCTGTTTTATCGCGGTTTAAATTAGAAAGTGCATAGAAAAGATTTCCGCCTGCTGCTGTAAAAGCAATAGGTGTTACAGAGTTCCTGAAATTATTGCTAATGATCGGTTTAAACGGATGCTGATCATCTTTCCGGAATAAAATCGTTTCGTTTACGCCATCGGATGCTTTAGCTAAACGGATATTACCTTCGGAAGCCGGATACCATTCGGTTATATTTCCGGGATTTTTAATGTAAGGTTTTAATTCGCCGGTTTTAGTATTCAGGTTATAAACATCAAAAATAGCCGAATCGCGCTTGTTCATCGCAATGTTGATCCAGTCTTTGTTGTTATGATTTCTGCTGATTAAACGAAGCCTTACTCTTGCCAACGATAACAGCTTTTTCAACTTCTTGTCATGCATGTTCATGGCAAAAAGCTGATATTGGTTTAGCTCAATCAAATCTTTATTAAAAACAAGTTCATTATTTAAGTTCCAGAAATAATCCTTTACCGGATAATCAGCAAAAGAAGTAATCCTGCTTTCTTTACCGTCTGCTATATTTTGAACGTAGATATTTAACTTATTTTGATAAAGTTTTAGGTAAGAAATATATTTTCCATCAGGAGAAATATGAAAAGCACTTTTTTCGGGCGTTTTAAAAAAACTAGTAATGGGAATTTTTCTTACACCATTGTAACAGGAGTTAAAAACTACAGTAACTACACCTAGAAATAACAGGTAATTAAGCCTTCTCATTAAGTTTATGGAAACAATATCCAAATAATTTTTGGTGTTAAATTAGATATTTGGTAAGACTTAAAACATCTGTCGCTACAATTTTACACCTTACTGGCTTATCTCAATATCAGTTTAACTTCTTTTACATAGGTAATTACGTTATTTTTGATTTATATGAAGCTGTTTTTATCACTCCTATTTTTAGGTTGCTTTTTAAGAGCAACAGCACAATCTGATGATTTGCTGCTGGCACGTCAATATACAGCATCGGGAGAAAAAGAAAAAGCCAGCCAGTTGTATCAAAAGCTTTATAAGCAGGATAATGAAATGTATTTTAAAGCTTACTGTTACAGCTTAATTAGCTTAAAAAAGCTGGATGAAGCTGAAAGCATAGCCAAAAGAATGGTAAAAAAGCATCCAGACAATATAGATTACAACATTACTTTAGGCAGCATTTATACCGAAAAAGGCGATTTACCAAAAGCAGATGCCGTTTATAAAGAAATTTTGAAAAATTTGCCTGCTGATGAAGTGCAAATCAGCAATATTGCCAATCAGTTTTATCAGTCGGGAAATACAGATTATAGCATTAAAACTTTTTTAAAAGGCCGCTCGATTTTGCATAACGAGCAGTTATTTTCAATGCCATTAATTTCAATGTATCGTTTCCGGCGGGAAAAAATGCAAATGGCGGCAGAGTACCTCAACATCCTTACTACTAATCCTGATTATCTGTATCAGGCGCAAAATAATTTAGCCAGCCAGTTTGAAGTTCCGACTGATTATGAAGTATTTAAAGGTTTATTATTGGAAAAAGTCCAGAAATATCCGCAGGCACTGGTGTTTATGCAATTACTTACCTGGCAATATTTGCAGCAAAAAGAGTATGAGCTGGCCTTGAACCAGATAATTGCATTGTCTAAACGACAAAAAGATAACGGCGAGCAGGTTTTTCAGTTATGCCAAACATTGAACAATAATGAAGCTTATGATGCTTCTATCCGTGGATATGAATTTATCATCGCCAAAGGCAAAGAACAAGAGTATTATATCCCGGCTCGTATTGAGGTACTCAATACTAAAAACTTAAAAATCACTTCCGGCAAATATCAGCAGCAGGATCTAATCAGCTTAGAAAAAGATTATCAGGATTTGCTGACGGAGTTTGGCCGTAACAGCAATACTGCTTTTGCCATGCAAAAATTGGCGAGGTTACAAGCATTTAAATTGCATAAGACTACAGAAGCTGAGAAGCTACTGGAGCAAGTTGTTCAACTTCAGGGAGTCCAATCTAAACTGCTTGCAGATTGTAAAATGGATTTGGGCGATGTTTATCTGCTAAATAATCAACCTTGGGAAGCTACCTTATTATACGCGCAGGTAGAAAAAGCTTTCCCAAATACAAATGTTGCGCAGGAAGCGAAGTTTCGTAACGCACGTTTAGCTTATTTTACCGGTGATTTTAATTGGGCAAAAGCCGAATTATCTGTTTTGAAAGCAGGAACAACACAGTTAATTGCCAATGATGCACTTAATCTTTCACTTTTAATTACCGATAATACCACTTTTGATACAACCGGTAATGCCCTAAAAATGTATGCACGGGCAGATTTGCTGATTTACAAAGAACAAACACAACGTGCCATGCTTACTTTGGATAGCATTAACCGTGTTTATCCAGGAAATACTTTAGCTGATGATATTCTGATGTCTGAAGCACGCATTTTTATCCAGCAAAAACAGTATGCAGCGGCTGTTACTCAATTGCAAAAAATTGTTGATGAACATCCAACAGAGCTTTGGGCTGATGATGCTGTTTTTATGATGGCAGATTTATATGAAAACCATTTGAACGATAAATCTAAAGCTCAGATTTTATACCAGAAAATCATTACTGACTATCCTTCCAGCTTGTGGATTAACGAAGCACGCAAAAAATTCAGAGCTTTAAGAGGAGACCAACTTTCTGGTTCCTGATAAAAATCATAGTTTTACCGCATGTTCATTTACAATATCACTATCTTGATTGATGAATCTATTGAGCAGAAATGGCTAAACTGGATCAAACCAAATTTTATTCAGGTAGTAATGGAAACAGGTTTTTTCCAATCATCGCAATTGCTTCAAGTAACAGATTCACCAAACGAAGGCTTAACTTACTGCCTGCAGTTTCGTACAAATGAAATTTCTTCCATGCAATCTTATCAAAATTTATACGCTTCGCAAATTGAAAACGAGCATTTGCTGGCTTTTCAAAACCAGTTAGTTACTTTTAGTTCTACCATGAAAATTATCGACGAACAATGAATATTAGCACCACAAAAATCGAAGGATTAATAATTATAGAACCACGTATTTTCCCGGATGACCGCGGTTATTTTTACGAAAGTTACAGTGAAAAAAAATATCGCGAAGCAGGAATTGAAGCTACTTTTGTTCAAGATAACCAGTCGTTTTCGCAAAAAGGAGCATTACGCGGCTTGCATGGTCAGGCAGAACCGTTTGCACAAGGCAAATTAGTGCGTGTTTTGCAAGGCCGGGTTTTAGACGTTGCGGTTGATATCCGTAAAAATTCGCCAACTTTTGGTCAACATGTTACCATAGAGTTAAGCGGAGAAAACCACAAACAATTTTGGGTTCCGGCTGGCTTTTTACACGGGTTTGTTACTTTGGAAGACGATACAATTTTTACTTACAAGGTAAATAACTATTATGATAAAGCTTCTGAAATTGGTGTTCTATGGAATGATCCAACTTTAAATATCGACTGGCAAACAGATTTATCAAACGTTTTACTATCTCCAAAAGATACTATTTTACCAGCTTTTGCAGATTTTGATAGTCCATTTTAAGCTTTAACTTTTTAAAGATTTGGGCATACGGCCATGCAATAAACCTTGTGCCCAATCTTCTCTCCCATTTTTTCGAGCTGTTTCTGATGCAGCATTCCAATCATACGGACAATTTACCTGCTCAACTTTGATGCTGTTTTTATCAGCATAAATTAAAGCATACTTGCTATGAGGCGTCATAGATTCCATCGAAAAACGAACTTTATCATTTCCTAAATAAGCAGGTAAGCCAACGCTTCCGGGATTTAAAATAATTTTTCCGTTAGAAAGCCAGATCACACGATTTACATGCGAATGCCCACAAAGAATAATCTGTTCTTTAATGTGCGCTGTTTTGGCAATCAGCGTTTCATCTTTAAAAACGAACACACCGTTTTCCGTTACTTCTTCCAGTAAATATTCATTATCGCTTTCGGGCGTTCCATGGCAGGTAAAAATTAGTTTGTCAATACTTTGTGTTGGAGAAAGACTTTTTAACCATTCAATACTTCTTTTATCAAGGTTTTTTTTGACTTGCTCAAGCGTTTCATCTTGGGTTGATTGCTCCAGATTTTCCAAAATATCACGGTCTTTATTTCCGCTGATGCAAATCATGTTTTGCTCTAGAATCAATTCTGCTGTTTTTTGAGGTTCCAGCGGACCAAAAACATGATCGCCTAAATTGATAATTGCATCAACTTTGCGCGCTTGTATATCTTTTAAAATAGCTTCCAGCGCAAGCGAGTTTCCATGAATGTCGGATAGAATGGCATACGTTTTCATGCAAATACTTTTTTTATCAGCATAAAGTTTACTTGGAAATCAGGTTGTACAATTCATCCAGTTTCGGAGTCAGTACAATTTCGATCCGGCGGTTCTTAGCCAAAGCGTCAGGCGTTGTTCCCGGATCAATTGGTTGAAACTGTCCTTTTCCAGTTGCCGTTAAACGTTGCGGATCAACATTTTCTATTTCTGTTAAATAACGGGAAACTGAAGTTGCACGCAGCACACTCAAGTCCCAGTTATCTTTTATCTGACCTAAATTATTTACTTTTTTATTATCCGTATGACCTTCAACAGAGATATTAATATCTGGTTCTTTGTTTAACACCTCTGCAAATTGTTTCAATGCTGTTTTACCATTTTCGTTGATCACAATACTTCCCGAAGGAAAAAGCAGTTTATCCGCCAGTGAAACATATACTTTCCCGTTCCGAATATCTACTGTTAAACCGCTATTCTGAAAACCTAATAGTGCTTGCTGCAGTTTATTTCTGAGTGCATTGGTTGCTTCATCTCGTTTGCGCAGGGTTTCTTCTACTTCTTTTAAACGTACTTCTCGTTTTTGCAAATCGCCAGAAAGCTGACTTACTTTTGAGGAACTTGCACTAAAATTATTATTCAGCACATTATATTTATCATTCAATTCTGCAATTTGCCGATGCATACTTGCTGTATCTCTCTGTAAACGACTTAACTGCTCTTCTAAAGTTAAAGTTCTTTGGGTAAGAGAATCGCGTTCTGCTAATAAGCCTTTGTATTTCTTAGGCGATAAAACCACACAGGACTGTAACGCAAGCAATAAACTGCCACAAATAAAAATAGAAAGAATGCCTGATTTCATAGTATAAAGCAGTTAATGTAAAGCCTGGTTGAGAAAATTATTTAATGGATGGATTTTTTTCAGATATTTCATTGCATTTTGAGTAACAGATTTATCCATCAATTCTTTATCTGATAAAGGATGTACAGCTGCAAAACTTTTCAGCTTTAATAAATTGAGATATTGATGATCAGCCTCGTAACCTTTTGGATTATTTTTTAACTTTTCCTGCTGATCAAATGCAGAAAAATCATTGATAAAAGAAGCATCACTAACAATGGAATTTAAAACCTCACCATTATAATCAATTTCCTGACGAATAGCTTTTAAATGATCCGATTGTGGCATCCAGTAACCGCCACCAACAAATGATTTTCCGGGTTGGATATGTAGGTAATAACCCAATTCAACATTGCCAGCACCTGTTTTAAAATTGATGCCGAAATTATTTTTATAAGGTGTTTTATCTTTGCTGAAACGTACATCACGATAAATTCGCATAACACATTTTTTGACGTCTGTATCTGCATTTACTTGCGGATCCATCTTCGAAAGTTCCTGAAGCAATTCTCTTGCAAAGTCAACTACATTTTCGCGTGCTTGTTCGTAAACGCTTTTATGTTCGAGAAACCAATCGCGATTATTGTTTTCTACTAAATCTTTTAAAAAATCAAGCGTTTCGGCTTTAATCATCTTCTTAATTTGAACTTAAAGTATTGTATCAAAAGAAGCATTTATGCTAGTCTATCAACCCAAATTTTAATTTAAGTTGAGCCTTTCATTACGCATATTCAGTTCAATATTTTTACGACGGAACCGTTTATACCAAATATAACCAACTGCCGCTATTGCCAAATAAGGAGCTGATAACAATACCAAAATGCCTGTGTTTAAACCGTCTGCTTTGGTATTACCACTATTATGCGAAGTTTCTGCATTTGCTGCACACATGGCACATTGCGCTTTTACCGGCGTAACATTTAAAAAAAGCAACAGTATAATTAAACCTGTAAATATTATTTTTAGAGCTTTCATAGAAGTATTTTTAGTTGATAAAAACAGCATTATTGCTAAACGAATGCTGCAGTTGCATACAAAATTAATGCTAAAATTGGTAATACGGCGAAATCATCAGATAAACTATAACACCTGTTACGGTAACATAAAACCAGATTGGCCAAGTCCAGCGTACAATTTTTTTATGCCTTGGAATTTGATCTCTCAAAGCAAAGTTGAAACTGAATAAAATCAATGGTAATACAATGGCAGCCAATATAATATGCGAAATTAAGATGATATAATACACATATCTTAAACTTCCCACAGCTAATTTTTCCATAGCTGATACGGCATGATCTCCGTTCAAATCACCAAATTTAGTTTCGGGAGCGAGGTAATGAAAAACAATATAAAAAATCAGGAAAAGAGATGATAAAGCAAAAGCCGTGATGTTCATTCTTTTATGCATCACAATATTTTTTTGTTTGATAAAATAGAGTGATAAAAGAAGTAGTATGCTGCAAGTTCCGTTGATGTAAGCGTTTATTAAGGGTAATTTGTAAGTGAATGACGGCAGAACTTCAGGAACAGGAAGCACCTTCATAATTAAAATTACAACTACTACAAACACGAATATGGAAATACCAATTATTAAACGGAAAATTAGTTTATCCTGTACTAAGATATTTTTTTGTTCCATCAATATAAATTACTTTTTACTTTGCGTAGCTCTTCCGAAATCAGCACTTTAATTTCATCATTTAACTTAGACATTTCGTTGGCAGAAGTTCCATTGTAATAACCTCTAATCCTTTTTTCCTGATCAATTAAAACCAGCTTCTCACTGTACACAAAATTTTCCGGATTTTTATTTCCACTGATAGCTGTTACTAAAAATCCATTTCGGCTTAAAGAATAAATGGTTGTGGTATCACCAGTTAAAAACTTCCATTGATTTTCATTCGCTTTTAATGATTGTGCGTAGTTTTTTAATGCTTTGACGTTATCATTTTCTGGATCAACTGTAATTGAAACAAACCGTAACATATTGTTTCTTTGGTAAACGTTTGCCAGTTTTGCTATGTTGCTGTTAATTTCTTTACACAAAGTTGGACAAGCGGTAAAAAAGAAATTAAATAAGACTATTTTTCCTTGAAAATCTTTTTTGGTGATTAATTTATTTTCCTGGTCATACAATTTAAAATCCGGAATCTGATGATAAATAGTATCATAAATTATTTTCCCTCTTACTTTATGAAATGTTTGAGCGACTTGTTTCGGACCATAAATTGGTAATGGCTTATATCTGTTTTTACCTTTTGCCTGGAGCAAATAATACAAAAATCCTGGTACTATTAGAATAAGTACCAGGATTACAAAACGTTTAACTGATTTTACACTGAACATTAAGGTCTGGCAAATAACCAGTAGTTGCTTTCATTTGTTAACACAAGGATTAAACCAATAATAAATAATGTTGGCACCAAAATAGAATAAACCATTCCAATCTTCTCAAACTTTAAGTGCATAAAATAAGCAACAATATAAAATGCTTTAGCTAGAGTGAGGATAATATAAACCGGAACTGCTATTCCTTGGCTGATAATATGATGGGGAACAAAGTATAGCGCAATTATAAATTCGATAGTTGTTATGCCAAGCAGTACAAAAAATACTTGCCAAATTTTACCTTTCGATAATGACTCATGATTTTCATCATGCTGAACATTTGAAGATTCTGTACTCATAATATTTTTAGATTTAAATTATACCAGATAGAAAAACGTGAATACAAAAACCCATACTAAATCTACAAAGTGCCAGTATAAACCTACTTTTTCTACCATCAAATAACTGCCACGTTTTTCGTATGTTCCTTTGATCACATTAAGTAAGATTACGAAGTTAATAACTACGCCACTTAATACATGGAATCCATGAAATCCAGTTATCGTAAAAAATAAGTTTGTAAAATTAGTT
The DNA here is from genome assembly GCA_050955045.1 of Janthinobacterium lividum. Lineage (GTDB taxonomy): Bacteria > Bacteroidota > Bacteroidia > Sphingobacteriales > Sphingobacteriaceae > Mucilaginibacter_A. The sequence continues at coordinate 333,397 of JBPBQV010000002.1, forward strand.
CCGGTATCTAAACCTTTTGCACTTTTAAACGGATTGCTTCCCCACCAAGCACCTTCTTCATGTAAATGTGTCCATTCTAAAGCTTGGCAACTTAGAAATATAATTCCACCGATTACAGTTAGAATCATCCAGTTAGTTACTTCTTTTTTAGAATTTCTGTGTCCTGCTTCTACTGCCAACACCATTGTAACAGAACTCATAATAAGAATAAAAGTCATCAAGCCTACAAAAACTAATGGCGCTCCATGTTCTTTTATAAAAGGGATAGATTGAAATACTTCGTCTGGCATTGGCCACGCCTTTGAGCTAAACCGTAAAGCACCATAAGCTATTAGTAAAGCTGAAAAAGTAAAAGCGTCTGAAAGCAGAAAGAACCACATCATTATTTTTCCATATTCAATAGAAAACGGAGAGCGGCCACCTGCCCAGGGTGTAGTTTTAATTCGGTCGATAGGTGCTACAGTTGTACTCATCTAAGTTGTATGTATAGAATTATTGTTGATTCAAAAGTAAAAAAACATACAGATATATCCATAATATATCTACAAAATGCCAAAAAATGGATGTCATTTCTAACCGAAAGATGGTTTTAACTTGAGGTGAGTTTTTATAACTTCCAATTAAGCTATTAATAACCATTATTAAGCCAATTAGAATATGAATTAAATGGACACCTGTAAATATATAAATAAAGGATTGTGACGCGTTAGGATTAACCAAGTAAACACCCATATTTACTAGTATACTCCACGCGTAAAATTGAAGAGCAAAAAATCCTACACCCAAAATTAGCGTTAGCCATAAAAATTGACGTTGCCTATTTAATTGTAATTGTTTAGCGGAGCGAAAAGCTAAATACATGCTTCCGCTGCTTAATATAATTACAATTGTACTGTAAATAAAAGCATGTGGCAGGTTAATTTTGATTCCCTTATCTGCAGAGCCTTGTGTATAAACAATAAAACCACTGGTAAAAGCAGCAAAAAGCATAAATGAGGTGATGATGAATAACCACATGTTAAACTTTTTGGGTTGAAGATTTAACTTCTCTTTATCAATTATAGATTGATTCATTCTTTTATTTTCCAACAAAATCAAATAATAATGCTAATTGGACAACGGGCAGATAGGCAAATGAACTGTACATTAGTTTTTGAGCTGAACTGATATCCTGCTTTAGTAACAAGTTAAAAGCAAAGTATAAAAAAGCAAAACTGCCCAATAGTGATATAGCACCAATATACAAACCCCCAAAGCCAAAATATGTTGGTAATAAACTAACTGGTATTAATATTAAAGTAAACAAAAATGTGATAGCAGCACTAGTTGAATCACGCTTGCCAGTTGGTAATAAACGGAAACCAGCAAGCTTGTAATCATCATCTAGAACCCAAGCAATAGCCCAAAAATGCGGAAACTGCCATACAAACTGTATTCCAAACAAAATCAAAGCTATATAATCTATTTTTGGATGAGCTGCTACATATCCAATCAATGGCGGCAAAGCTCCTGGAATTGCACCGATAAAAACAGCAATCGGTGATTTTCTTTTTGCTGGTGTATAAATAAAAGCATATAAAAATATGGAAAAAACAGATAAATAACCTGTTGTTAAATTGAGACTTCCTAGAACATAAGTACCTGCGATCCCCATGAAAAGACTAAGAACTAAAGCTTGCCCATTAGTCATTTTACCTGATGGCAAAGGCCGATCAGCGGTTCTGCGCATTAACTTATCCAGGTCTTTTTCTATAATCTCGTTAAATCCGTTTGCTGCTGCTGTTACTAAAAATCCCCCTAAAATTAATAGTGCCCAGTTTTTCCAAATAATTTCTCCGTTTACTTTACTACCAATTAAAAATGAGATAGAAGCTGAAAAAACTACCAGAAAAGTTAAACGGAATTTAATCAATTTAGAAAAATCACTCCACACCATACTTCGCCCCCAACGTTTCTGCTGATTTAAAAAGATTCAGCAATAAATAAAACTGTGTACCGAATAGTAAACTTGCTAATAAAATATGTGCTACTTGCGCTATTGGCGGTAAACCTAAATACGATAATGCTACACCTGCAAATATTTGCAGCATAATAATAATAAAACTGGTGCTCATCAACTGCTGCTGAATGGAACTTTTAACAAAATTTTTCCTGATTATTAAATACAGCAGAATATTGATTACGATAACTATTAAAGCAATATTCTTATGGTTGATTAAAATTTTACCTGCGCCTTCAATCCATTCTTGTCTAAAATCACCTTTTAATCTCGCAGCATATTCATCAATTTTTTCTCTTACTTCTGTCCCAATTGTAATTTGTACAATGTCTAGTAGTAAAGCTAAGCAAGTTGCTATCAATATAAAGGGTTTAACTTTAACCTTTTTATCCGACTGAATTAATCTAGCTTTATGCAAAGTGTAAATACTTATTGCTAATATACCTAATGCAATAAGCATGTGTACTGTCACTATCCAAGGAACCAAATTGGTTGATACTACAATTGATCCTATCCAAGCTTGAAATCCAACTAAAAATAAATTAAATATACTCAAAAGAAAAATAGCAATGCTACTTTTATAATAGTAAAAAGAGTATAAAGTTGTTATCAACAAAAAAAATCCTGTAATGGCACCTATTAACCTATTGATGTATTCGGTCCAGGTTTTTAATGGATTGAACACTTCTTGCTGATACGTATTTTGTGAAGTAGTGGATTTTATTTTTGAAGCCAGGGAAGTATATCCAAATGCATCAAGCACCTTTACCAAACGTAGGTTTTTTTTAAGCTGATGTTCGGCATATTGTGTACGGTAATCTTTGGATAACTGTGCTTCTTTTACAGGAGGAATATATTTTCCGAAGCATTTTGGCCAGTCCGGACAACCCATTCCTGAACCTGTACCTCGTACAACTCCTCCTGCTAAAATCAATACAAACAATGATATTACAGATAGTAAGTTGAATAACTGAAATTTTTTTTCTGACTTTGAATACTTCAAATTAATATTAAAAAAGGGTATTTAAGAAGGATATAAATCCTGCGTAAATACCCCAATCGAAATTATTATACTATGGAACTGTTACTTTACTTCTTGAGAATTTTGTTTAAGCCATTCTGACTGTAAATTTTCTACATCTGGGTCATCTTCAAAATCATGAGGTAAATTTGAAGTCATAGTTTGTGAAAAAGGTACAGTTTGTGGAATGAAATCCTGATCGTGACCGGGTTTACTATAATCATAAGACCAGCGATATACTGTTGGAATTTCTCCTGGCCAATTACCATGAATACGATCAATAGGTGTTGTCCATTCTAAAGTATTTGCATTCCATGGATTTTGCGTTGATTTCTTACCGTAAAATATAGAGTAAAAGAAGTTAAATAAGAAAGCAACTTGTGCTAAAGCTGACATAATAGCAGCCCAGGTAATAAACGTATTTACAGAAAGCCATTGTTTCATTGATTCAAATTCTGTAAAAGCATAATATCTACGAGGTACTCCATCTAATCCCATAAAGTGCATTGGAAAGAAAACTAAATAAGCACCAATAAAAGTTAACCAAAAGTGCAAGTAGCCTAACTTATCGTCCATTAATCTGCCAAACATTTTTGGAAACCAATGATAAACACCAGCAAGCATTCCAAAAATTGCCGCAGAACCCATTACTAAGTGAAAGTGAGCAACAACAAAATAAGTATCGTGTAAATTGATATCTAAAGCAGCATTACCCAAAAATATTCCTGTTAATCCACCCGAGATAAAAAAAGAAACTAAACCAATAGCAAACATCATTGCAGGAGTAAACCTAATATTACCTCGCCACAAAGTTGCTAACCAATTAAAAGTCTTTACCGCAGAAGGAACTGCAATAATTAATGTTGTGATCATAAATACACCACCAATAAACGGATTCATACCGGTTACAAACATGTGGTGCCCCCAGACAATAAACGATAAAACTGTAATACCGATTAAAGAATAAACCATTGCATGATATCCAAATATCGGTTTACGTGAATTTACAGCCATCACTTCTGATGCAATTCCCATTGCAGGCATGATAACAATGTAAACTTCTGGATGGCCTAAAAACCAAAATAAATGTTCGAACAAAATAGGACTTCCACCTTCATTAGGCAATACTGCACCATTCAAAACAATATCAGACAAATAGAAGCTGGTTCCCATACCTCTGTCAAATATTAATAATACTACTCCTGCTACTAACACTGGAAAAGATAAAACACCTAAAATAGCTGTTAAAAAAAATGCCCAAATTGTCAAAGGCATTTTCCACAAATCCATTCCTTTTGTACGCATATTTAGTACCGTACTAATATAATTTATACCGCCCATTAATTGTGAAGCCACAAATAATACCATACTTGCAAGCCATAAAGTCATGCCCATTTCCGAACCAGGCATTGCCTTCGGCAAAGCAGATAAAGGTGGATAAATAGTCCAACCACCTCCCGCAGGGCCTTTTTGTACAAAAAATGAACTTAACATAATTACACATGCAGTAAAGAAAAACCAATATGATAACATGTTAAGAAAAGGAGAAGCCATATCTCTTGCACCTAACTGGAGTGGAATCAGTAAGTTACTGAAGGTACCACTTAGACCAGCAGTTAATACAAAAAATACCATTATTGTACCATGTATAGTGACTAGTGAAAGGTAGAAGTTAGGATCAATTCGTCCTTCGGGAGCAAAACGTCCTAACAGGGTCTCTAAAAAAGGAAAAGCTGTATTAGGATAAGCTAACTGAATACGAAATAATACAGATAATATCATGGCTATAACACCCATAATGATACCAGTAATCAGGAACTGTTTAGCAATCATTTTATGATCCTGACTAAATACATATTTTGTCAAGAATGTTTCTTTATGATGCTCGCCATGTTCGTGATTATCATGACTAGAAATTGTTGATGGATTATTAACTATTAATGCTGTTGCCATAACTTCTTCTTATAATTTATTAAAAGCTAATTTGTTTTTTGTAACAGAATCAACTGGCAATGCTGCCATTTTTAATTCCTTTCTTAGCTGATCATTTAAATATGGTTTTTGCTTCGATAACCAATCTTGATATTCTGCTTGTTTTACTACTCTAAAAACCTTTTGCATGTTAAAGTGATTACCACCACAAATTTTATTACAATACAACTTGTATTCAAAAGTTGGGTCATCCATTTTGGTACGCATATCATTTGTTGTAATTGTGGGTACAAACTGAAAAAATGTTGGTAATCCAGGTACTGCATTTATTTGTACCCGAAACCACGGTAAATAAAAACTATGTATTACATCTTGTGCAATCAGATTAACGCGAACGGGTTTATTTACTGGAACCACAATTTCATCAGCACCTAAGTCATCATAGCTGTTTCTATCTTTATAGTCAACTCCTACTTTATTACTTGAAGAAACCAGCTTATAATTTTTTAAACCTAATTTTCCATCTTTTCCAGGATATCGAACTTCCCAAGCAAATTGGTGTGCAGTTACATCCACATTTAAAGCTGATTTTTGTTCATTAACAGGAACATCCATTATATTCTTCCAAGTTAACGAGCCGAAAACCACTAATATAGTTAATACTACGGCTGGGATAATAGTCCATAATTTTTCTATAGTATTATTGTGTGGAAGAAAATATGCTTTTCTTAACTGTGTTCCTCTATATATATATGCAAAACTAAATAGCAAAATCTGTGTACCTACAAAAACGATAGTAGTTATGATCAAAGTAATATTAAACATCTCGTCTATTACTGCACCATGTTTTGACGCAGCATCAGGCAAAATCATACTACCATGTACAGTATATTCCCAATAGGCACCATAAAGTCCGATAAGCAGAAAAACTCCAAAACAAATGGCCATAATCTTATTCCAATCCATGCCTTTTTTACTTTGCATTTGTAGTGTAAGATCATAAATCTTAAGTATTCGACCAATCACTGCAATAACAATGCAAATAAGTAAAAAAATCAATGCATAATAGGATATACCTAACCATAATCCATCATTAGATATAGAACCATCTATAGTAGGAGCGTTAACACTTGCTGGAGTATTAGTTTGAGCAAAGGTATTGTTTGTTATAAATAGCAATAATAATCCTATACAACTAAATAATATTTTTGAGTAAATTAATTTTCTAACTTTCATTTTAATATTTTATAGCAAGCTAAATTTTTCAACTGCATTACTTTTATATGTGATGATTTAAACTCTCTTCTAAGAAAGGGTGTTTTTTAGGAATGAGCGAAGTTTTACTTAAAGCATTTAACATCATAAAAGTGAATAAACCAACATAACCTAATGCTATACCAATTTCTTCAACACCAAATCCTCTTCCTCCCGGTCCCACAGTGCCTGGCATTATCATCATATAGTAATCTAACCAATGGCCACACAAAACAACAATACATACATACTTTAGAACTGTAGCCGTTCTTTTTGCATCACGAGACATAAGTAATAATACAGGTGTACAAAAATTTAAAACAATATTTAACCAAAACCAAGGTTTAAATTCTGGTTCCCAGCGTTTATAATAATAAATAGTCTCTTCTGGCAAATTTGCATAATATGTAAGCAAAAACTGAGAAAACCACAAATAGGTCCAAAATATAGAAAAAGCAAACACTAATTTACCTAAATCATGTAAGTGGTTATCTGTAACCCAAGCCATGTAACCGTTTTGTCGTAAAATAATTATAATTAAAGCCATAGTAGCTAACCCGCTAACCCATAATGCTGCTAAATTATACCAACCAAACAATGTAGAGTAATAATGTGCTTCTAATGACATTATTGTATCGAAAGCAAATATGGGCGTAGTAAAACCAAATACAATTAAAAAAATAGCTGAAATTTTAAAGCTTTTATTATAGTTAGACATACCTCCTATCCTGTCTTCAGCATTAGAATATTTAACCAACATAGCACCAAATATGCAATACAATCCCAAAAACACTACCAACCTTATAATGAAGAATGGTTTATTTAAAAAAACAGATTTACCTGCTATCAAGGAGTCATAATTTTCACTACCTTTTAAATTTAATCCTGGTGTTGCCCAATGCCCATATAAATATGGTTCAATTACTTTTTTACCTTCTTCTACAACAGTATGGTTGGTAAATAAACCTAAAGTTACAACAGCAATCAGGATGATTGCAGCAATGGGTAGAACCTTTGCGAAAGCTTGTGGAATGCGGATAATAGAAGCAGACCATCCTGCTTGAGCTACATATTGGATAGCGCAAAAGAATATACCCTGCATACAAACACAAGCAAAGTAATAACTCATTAGCAACAAATTTGCAAATGTACGTTCACCGTGACCAGTAATAAAACCAAATGCTACAGCCAATAAACCAATTGCAATAGCTATAAAACTATAAGTTTTAGCTTTACCTGAAAATTCGAATTGTTGATCGTAATTAATAGCTTTCATCAATTTTAGTAGAAATTATAGTTTTTGTAATTGGTGAACATATAGTACTATTTTCCACCGTTCCTCAGGAGCTAATTGAGAAGCATAAGATCCCATTGCATTTAATCCATAAGTGATTGTATGATAGATTTTACCATCAGTTAGGTCTCGCATGGCTCCACCTCTGGAAGATTGCCCTTTAGAATACGATGGAGGAGCTGGATATCCGTGTTGTACAACTAACCCATCCCCTTGCCCTTGAACACCATGGCAAGGAGAACAAAAGTGCTCAAAAAGAATTTTTCCATCAGCTAGATTCTTTTTATCAGCAATATAAGTATTTATTGCTTCTACACTTGCCTTGTCATAACCCTCTTTATTGTTACTAAAATCAAAACGAACAAAACCTACTGGAGTTGTACCTGCTGGAGGAAGTTGTGCTGTTTTTCCATCCTGAAAATTTGTATTAGGTTGATCTGGATCATAAGCAATATGCTCATACATATTAGGTGCATACTCCCAACCTGTACTACGTTTGTCTTTACCGCATGCAGTAATTAATACAGACACGGTGGATAATACTGTTATTATATTCAGTATTTTAACTCTATTCATAACTAACATATTTTCTATCGTTATGCTTAATTTCTACAGCACCAGCTTCTTTCAGTAAAGAGTCAATCTGATCATGAGTTGAGTTAGTTCTTGCATTAATAGCAATCACAAAACGATCATCAGTAGCTCTCAAATCCATTACTCTTGGTGTGCGCCCAGGAAAAAGGTGATTAGCATAAAAATAAGTGAAAACCATCCCAAAAGAGCTAAACAAAACAGTCCACTCAAAACAGATAGGAATAAAATCTGGCAGAGCAAAATGTGGTTTACCTCCTATATTAATTGGCCAGTCATGTACCAGCATATAGTATAACATAGAAAAAGCTACAGTACACCCAATACAACCAAAAATAAAAGCAGCAATAGGTAAACGGGATTCTTTTATACCTAATTTATTTTCAATACCGTGAATAGGCATTGGAGTAAAAACATCATAAATAGAAATACCTTTTTCTTTAAGGTTATCAATACCCTTCATCATCTCGTCAGGATCATCAAAAATACCAAGTATATATTTTGTACTATTCATATTTAAATATTTACGTATTCTGCCTTCTCAATGCTATCATATTTAATTAAGTTCTCTTTATAGAACTCCGCTTGATCTGCATCAATTTTACCTTGCTTCAGTAACTTTTTCTTTTCCTGTTCACTAGAACTTTTAACTAATAATTTTACTTCTGCCATAGCTACTGAAGGAAGTACTCTTAAAAAGAGTAAGAATAAAGTGAAAAATACTCCTATTGACCCCACAAAAATACCTACTTCAACCCATGTTGGGTAAAACATAACCCAACTTGATGGTAAATAATCACGATGTAAAGAAGTAACAATAATTACGAAACGCTCAAACCACATTCCAATGTTAACTATAATAGATAACACCCATGATGCAGGAATACTTGTTCTGACTTTTTTAAACCAAAAGAGCTGAGGTGTAATTACATTACAAGTCATCATGCTCCAATAAGCCCACCAATACGGGCCAGTTGAACGATTTATAAAAGCATATTGCTCGTACTCAGAACCAGAATACCAGGCAATAAAAAATTCAGTGATATAAGCTACACCAACAATTGAACCTGTTAGAATAATAATTTTATTCATTGATTCAATATGAAACATGGTAATATAGTTTTCTAGACTCATTACTTTTCTTACCACTAAAAGAAGTGTTTGTACCATAGCAAATCCAGAAAAAATAGCACCTGCTACGAAGTATGGTGGGAAAATGGTTGTATGCCACCCAGGTTCTAATGATGTCGCAAAGTCCATAGACACAATTGTATGTACCGATAATACCAATGGTGTAGAAACACCGGCTAATACTAATGATACAGCCTCAAAACGTTGCCATGTTTTAACTGAACCATTCCAGCCAAATGATAATACAGAATATATTCTGCGTCTTAAGCCAGTTGCACGATCACGAATTGTTGCAATATCAGGTAATAAGCCTGTGTACCAGAAAACTAATGATACAGAAAAATAAGTAGAAATAGCAAACACATCCCAGATTAGAGGAGAGTTAAAATTTACCCATAAAGAACCATATTGATTGGGTAAAGGAAGAGAATAAACTGCCATCCATGGACGACCCATGTGAGCTACTATATAAGTTGCAGCGCATATTACAGCAAAAATGGTCATTGCCTCTGCAGAACGATTAATGGAATTACGCCAGTTTTGTCTAAATAAAAGAAGTACTGCTGAAATTAATGTACCAGCATGGCCAATACCTACCCACCACACAAAGCCAGTGATATCCCAAGCCCAGCCTACCGTTTTGTTTAATCCCCAAGCACCGATTCCATACCAAAATGTATAGCTTACTGCTATTAACCAAAGCAGTGCACCCATTGATGCAACTGTAAAGCCAATCCACCAGGCTTTATTGGGCATATTTTCTACTGGAACCAGAATATCATCTGTAATCTTAGAATAAGTGATATTATCACCTGTTATTAAGGGTTCTCTAATTATGGATTCGTGATGAGACGACATACTTATGTTTTTGTTAATTATAATTAAGCTACTACTTCATTAACATTTCTTACTTTAACTTGGTAACCAATACCTGGTTGAACATTAAGCTCTTCTAAAACGTAATAAGTACGCTCGCTTTTAAGCAATTTAGATACTTCTGATTCAGCATCATTCACATTACCAAATACAATTGCATTTGTAGGACAAGTTTGCTGACAAGCTGTTTGAACTTCTCCATCTTTTAGTGCCCGTTGATCAATTTTTGCTTTTAACTTTCCACCCTGAATACGTTGAATACACATTGAACATTTTTCCATTACTCCCCGGAAACGAGTTGTAACTTCAGGATTTAGTACTAACTGAACATGTTCATTATTAAGGTAATTATCAAATCTTGAATCATTCCAATAATTAAACCAGTTAAACCTTCTAACCTTATATGGGCAGTTATTGGCACAGTAACGGGTTCCAATACAACGGTTATAAGCCATATGATTCAATCCTTCTGAAGAGTGAACAGTTGCAAGAACTGGACACACCGTTTCACAAGGTGCATGATCACAATGTTGACATAACATTGGCTGATAGGTAACTGAAACATTATCTAAATCTTCTAATTTATTAATTTCCTTTTCTTCAGTTATGTTTTCAGTTCCTTCTTTAAAACTATAATACCGATCAATTCTAATCCAGTGCATCTCACGCCTACGCCGAACTTCATCACGTCCAACTACCGGAATATTATTTTCTGCACTGCAAGCAACTACACACGCTCCACAACCTGTACAAGCATTTAAATCAATTGCCATGACCCAGTTGTACTGCGGACGATCATATTCATTCCACAAACTGTATGTTTTATGTTCTGCTTCGTGACGACCATTTGCAGAAGAAGGATCTTTTAAATATTTATCGAAAGAAGTTTCACGAATGATATTACGACCTTCGTAAGAATGATGTGTTTGAGTTTGTGCTAATACATATACATCACCTGTTGTAGAAATGGTTGCAGGTGTAGCAGTTTGAAAAGTACCATTTTTAAAAATATGAAAAGGAAAAGCGTTTTTACCAACTTCTGTTCCTACTTTCCCACTTAATGCACGTCCGTAACCCAAAGCAACAGAAACAGTTCCTTGTGCTTGACCAGGCTGTATTAAAACAGGTAACTCAATGGTATAAGTTCCGGAAGCTACTTTTAAAATATCACCTTCTTTTATACCTAATTTCTCTGCATATTTTGGAGCAATAGCAGCAAAATTATCCCAAGTAACTTTAGAAACAGAATCTGGAAGTTCTTGTAACCATGGATTATTTGCTTTTTTACCATCACCAATATTAACGTTTTGGTAGATCTGTAATTCTACAGCATTGCTTCCACTTGCTACTAATTGATTTCCCCGGCTAATAATGTTTTGCGCTATACCAGTCAAATCTTTATTGAAAGCATAAGCAGTAACTGGTAAGTCTGCTGTTTTTATCAACCCTTTTTGTAAAAGCGTCTCCCAACCAGATTGTCCTGCTAAACCTACCTTTGGAAGTAAGTTTGTTTCCCAATTATTTTTGACGAAAGAGTAATAGTCTTTTACAGCATTATCAGACCAAATCAACAAGCTTTGTTCTGCTTGACGCGTATTGTAAACCGAGTTAATTGTAGGCTGTACAACTGTATAATAACCAGATAGAACATTATCATCACCCCAAGCTTCCAGATAATGATGGTTAGGGGCTATTACCTGACATAAAGAAGAAGTTTCATCTTTTCTATCAGAAAAAGACACTTTCAAACCAACTTTAGTTAGTGCCTGCTTAAAATCTTTACTGTTAAAATAATCGTAAGCTGGATTTGCATCCATAAAGAACACAGCACCAACTTCGCCACGTTTCATCTCATTAATAAACTCTACTAATTCGGCATCATTTCCAGCATATTGGTATGATGGATTATCTAAATCAATCGTAGTGCCATAGCTTCCTAACAAAGAGTTGATCGCATTAACCAACACTTGCATAGCTACGTCATTACAACCACAAACAACAAGAGCTTTACCTTTTGCTGCCAATAGTTCTTTTGCTACTAAAGTGATTGCTGTGCCAGCAGCTTTGCTACTAAGTGGTTTTGAACCCGGAAGTGTTGTGCCAGAAATTGCATTGTATAAATTAATTAATGCAATACCTTCTTCGGAAGGTTTGATTGGAACACGTGTATCTGCATTTGTACCTGTTAAACTCATGCCAGCTTCAAACTGCACATGACGAGACATTTTTTTATTTTGAAGTGATGTATTATTTCTGTTAGAAACCCACTGGCCCATAAATTCTACCGGAGAAATCCAAGTTCCCAGAAAATCAGCACTGAAACTTACAATTACATCTGCCTTTTCAAAATGATAGTGAGGTAGAACAGCTTTTCCAAAACTGTTTTGATTTGCTTGAATGATACCTGTATAAGATATGGCATCATAGTTAATTAATTTTGCCGCAGGAAATTTAGTGGTAAAAGAAGCAAAGACAGCACTCGTTGAAGGACTATGAATAGTAGAAGCAACAATCCGTATTTTTTTACCATTTGCACTTATTGAAGTTAATTCTCTTTTTACAAAATTATCAACAGCCTCCCAAGTAGACTCATCACCTTCTAAAGTTGGATTTTGCAATCGGGTAACATCATACAAATCTAAAACAGAAGCTTGACCTTGTGCACTTAAACCACCATGACCAATTAAATCTTCAGGGTTGCCTTCAATCTTAATAGGACGGCCTTCTCTGGTTTTTACTAAGATAGCCTGTCCATTGTAAGTCGAAGTATAGTAATTTGCAACACCCGGTGTGATTTCTTCTGGTTTAATTAAATAAGGAATTGACTTATGTACAGGAACTTTTTGACAGGCAGCTAATGTAACTGCACCAACTCCAAATCCCAATGCTTTCAAGAAATCACGACGCGGGGTTTTAGCAGATAATCCTGCACCGCTCAAAATTTCTTCTATTGGAAGTGGTTCAGCAAATTCACTTTTATTCAACTCAATGAACTCAGATGAACTATTTAGTTCCTCTAAACCTTTCCAGTATTTTTTATTGCTTTCCATTTAAGCTTTGTAAACTGTAATTGTAAATGCTATTTATTTAAAAAATCAATAATGGCATTTGCCACATTCGATACCACCTAAAGATGCTGCTGTAACTTTTTCGCCACGTTTAATACGATCATGAACATCTGTCATACGATCATAATAAGCATTTCCTTTATAATTTACTTCTGTGCGTTTGTGGCATTGAATACACCATTTCATTGTTAATGGAGAATACTGATAAACTTCCTGCATTTCCTGAATTTGACCATGACAGGTTTGACATTTAATTCCACCAACTTTTACATGCTGAGAGTGGTTGAAATAAGCAAAATCAGGCAGATTATGAATTCGAACCCATTGAATTGGTTTCGATTTAGTACTATCATATTTTTGGGTTTCAGGATTATAACCTAAAGCATTATAGATTTTTTGAATCTCTGGAGATTCGGTTTTAACTACTTTATGGCAATTCATACAAACATTTAAAGAAGGAATGTTTGCATGTTTTGATTTGTATGCTCCGGAGTGGCAATATTGACAATCAATCTTCATAGCCCCAGCATGTAACTGGTGCGAATATTTAATTGGTTGTACAGGTTGATAACCTTGATGCACATTAGTATTCCATAGAGTAACCCAAGTCCAGCTTCCTAATCCAATAACTGAACATAAAACTACAAAAAATACAAACTTTTTATTTTTAGCAAGAAGTTTAACTGTTGCTAAACGATCAACAGCTGGTTTACCAGTTTCACTGTCTTCTACATCTTCAGGTAAAATACCTTGTTTTTGCAAAAGCAATCTTTCTAAAGTACTTATAACCCGATTTAAAACCAGAATAACTAAAAAAGCAATTACAATTACACCTATTAAGCCCAACAACATTGCATTGCTTGGGCCTGAATCAGCTGCAGCACCGCCACTTCCGGCTGCGCCGCCAGCAGGAGAAGCTTTAGCAGTTTCTACTTTTTTCCATTCGGCTTTAACATATCCCAAAATGTCTTTTACATCCTGATCACTCAGGTTAGTAAACACACTCATCTGAGACTGATTGAATTGGTTATAAATAGCAATTGCCTTTGGATTTTTTGCAGCAATTAAAGCTTGATTATTTTGTATCCATTTAACCAAATAAGCTTCATCAGGTTCTGATGTAATTGTTGGCCCCAAAGCAGGACCAGTCATCCTCACATCAATTTTATGGCAGGATCCACAATTGTTGCTTTTATACAATGCTTCGCCCTTCGCTGGATCTTGTGCATAAGCAATATTGCTTAATACAACAAAACTCGCCATAAAGAGTAACCTGGTAATTTGCTTTAAAATCAATGAGACATTTCTCATAGGGTATATTTATGCTTTAAATTTTATTGAAGAACCGAATTAATTAAAATAGTAAATATCTATTGCTATTTCCAGTTCACAAAAGTATCATTTATAAAAATATCAGTGACAATGTGATGACGTGTAATACCAATTTATAAACATTCTAAATAAATAGAAAAAATATGTTTTGAACAGTAACAAAGCACTTTTTAACATACATACTTTAAACAATGCTTCTTTTAGTACAAAAAAGTTTGTGTATATGAATTATTGTTTTAAAATCCAGGCAAATATTAATGGCACCACAATCGTCGCGTCAGATTCTACAATAAATTTTGGTGTATGTATATCTAACTTTCCCCAGGTAATTTTTTCATTTGGTACTGCACCAGAATAAGAACCGTAAGAAGTTGTAGAATCTGAAACCTGACAGAAGTAACTCCAAAATGGAATTTGAGGCATTTCCATATCCTGGTAAAGCATTGGCACCACACAAATCGGGAAATCTCCGGCAATACCACCGCCAATCTGGAAGAACCCAATTCCTTTCCCGTCAGAATTCTTAATATACCAATCTGCCAGCCAAGCCATATATTCAATCCCGCTTTTCATGGTTGTTGCTTTGATTTCGTTTTTGATAACGTAAGAAGCAAAAATATTTCCCATAGTAGAATCTTCCCAACCCGGAACTACAATCGGCAGATTTTTCTCAGCAGCAGCCAACATCCATGAATTTTTCGGCTCGATTTCATAATACTGCTCCAATTCTCCACTGTTCAAAATTTTGTACATAAACTCATGCGGAAAATAACGTTCGCCAGCTGTATCCGCATCTTTCCAAATTTTATAGATATGTTTTTGTAACCTTCGAAAAGCTTCTTCTTCCGGAATACAAGTGTCAGTTACGCGGTTATAATGATTTTCCAATAAATCCCATTCATCTTGCGGACTTAAATCACGATAATTTGGAACTCTTTTATAATGAGAATGTGCTACCAGATTCATAATATCTTCTTCCAGATTGGCACCTGTGCAGGAAATAATGGCAATTTTATCTTCCCGAATCATTTCTGCCAAAGAAATTCCTAATTCTGCGGTACTCATTGCTCCGGCAATAGTTACCATCATTTTGCCGCCTTCCAGCAAATGTGTTTCGTAACCTTTTGCTGCATCAACCAAAGCTGCTGCATTAAAATGAAGATAATTTTTTTCTATAAATTGAGATATTGGTCCGCGTGTACTCATTGCTGATTTTTATTTTTTACAAAAATATACTTTTTGTTTAAACGACATTTGAATAGTTTGACGAATATGTACGTACAAGAAATTAGAAGATCGGTTATCTTCGCACCCGAAATTTATAATGAAGCGAATACTGTTTTTACTGCCCATTTTTTTATTTGCGCAATTTGCAACTGCACAATCCCGATTTATTAAAAAAGTATTTTTAGAAAAAGACAGCAGTAAAAGAAGCAGTTTGTTACCGTTGCCGCTGGTTGCTTACGCACAGGAAACTGGTTTAGAAATTGGTTTTGCTGCCTTGTATTCCTTTTATTCAGATACTTTAAATCATAATACAAAAGTTTCTAACCTGTATTTTCCGGTTTCTTATACGTTCAAAAACCAAAGTCGTGTTACATTAAAAGCAGATTACTGGCTTCCCAGCAACACGTATCATTTAATTGGATCTATTGGGTATTCTAACTTTCCATATAATTTTTACGGCATCGGAAATAATACCCACAGTATCAACAAAAGCTTTCTTAAACAAAAACGTTTTTACACAACAATTGGTGCAGAAAAAGCTGTTTTTACGCATGTTTTTTTAGGATTGAATGTGGATTACGAAAACTATTCTTTTAGAGATGACCAGCCAACAAGCTATTTTTCTACCGCAAATATTTTTGGCAAACAAGGCGGCAGTACTATATTTTACGGTCCGAGTTTAATTTTTGATAACCGGAATACCAATACTTATACTTTGAACGGATTATATGTGAATCTGAATGGTGGTTTGGTTAGCAATATCAGCAAAACTGATTATAACGGCGGTTATGTAAACTTTGATTTCCGACAATTTAATGCTATATCCAAAAAATTGGTAATAGCTTTTAACGGAAGTTATCAGTTTACAACTGGCAGCAATACGCCTTTTTATTTACTGCAAACTTTTGGGAACGATCAGTTAATGCGTGGTTATTACGGTGGCCGCTTTCGCGATAAAAATATTGTAGCGCTACAATCAGAACTACGTTACCGTATAAACGATCGAGTTGCAGTGGTTGGTTTTGGTGGAACCGGAACGGTTTACAATACGTCTTTTAACCTAAATCAGCTGAAACCAAATTATGGCGGAGGTTTGCGTTACTTTTTTGATGTAGAAAAAGGCATCAGTATTCGTGCAGATTATGGTGTTGGAGAAAAACCAACAGGCGAAAAACGACAATCAGGTTTTTATTTAGCTTTAGGTGAAGCTTTTTAAGTAATAAAAGAAGCATTAAAACTTCACCTTAAAATCTTCTTTTACCTGATCTTTTTTAAAGAAAACCAGACCAATCCAAAAAAGATCAATTGTTACCGAAACCTGCGGATGTTTTTTAATTTTTTTCCAGGCCGATTTCATGCCTTCGCTCCAATAAATATCATCAAAAATAATAACCGTTTTATCATAAGCTTTTGGCAAAATCCAGTCAAAATATCTTAAAGTAGCTTCTTCTGTATGATTTCCGTCGATAAAAACGAAATCTATTTGCTGTTCTTTTGCTAAAACCTCAGGCAAAACCACATCAAAATTACCAACCAATAATTTGATATTCTCTGCATCACATACTTCAAAGTTTTTCGCTGCAACAGCTGCAATTTCCTGGCAGCCTTCAATGGTTGTTAATTGTGCCGAAGGATTTGCTTTATGCAGATATAAAGAAGTTACGCCTAAACACGTTCCCAATTCAATCAACTTTTTGGGTTGAAGATGTGCAACCAAACGATAAAGTAATTGCGCCATTTTGGGAGATTTTAAAGCATTGTTAGCAATTTGGTGTACTTCTTTTACCCGATCTTTATTGATGTGCGAGCCTGCGCCCAAATCAACAACCGTAACTTTGGTTTTGCTTTGCAGCAATTGCTGTCTGATGTGCTCTATTGGCAGATAATCGCCTTTGGCACTAAAATCGTATATTACGCTATCAATAAGCTCGTATACAAACGGCGAATGCACGCCATGCCGACTCTTTGCGGTGAAGTAATGTTTAAGGTAATTGCTGGCAAACTTCCAGTTGAACATACGCCAAAGATAATTTATATTTGAAATAATTGTTCTCTTTTAACTCGTCCCTTTTATGCTCAATCCAACAGAAATAAATTCATTAGTCAAATTATTGGACGATCCCGACCAAGAAATATATAATCATGTGCACGAAAAACTCTTTTCTTACGGGGCCGAAGTTATTAGCCATCTAGAAGCAGCCTGGGAAAGTGCTTTTGATCCGGTTTTGCAGGAACGTATTGCTGGATTAGTACACGAAATCCAATTTTCCAATCTTAAAAATGATCTGAAACTGTGGTGCCAAAGCGGTGCTTTTGATTTGTTGCGTGGTGCGTTATTAATCAATAAATACCAATATCCGGATTTAGACGAGCAAAAGGTTATTAATGAGATTGAAGCTATTAAGCGCGATATCTGGCTGCAAATGATTTACGAATCCAGCGCAGTAGAAAAAATCAAGTTAATGAACCATGTTTTTTACAATATTTATGGTTTCAGCGGCAACACAGCTAATCATCAGGATCCGCAAAATTCTTACCTCAGCCAGGTAATGGAAATGAAGAAAGGAAACCAAATTTCGCTGGCGGTTGTGTATTCTGTTATCGCACAAAAATTAGATATTCCGGTTTTTGGGGTGAATTTACCGCAGCATTTTATTTTAGCTTATGTAGATGAAAGTGCAGATCAGGAAACAGAAAACGGAATTTTGTTCTACATCAACACCTTTAATAAAGGTTTTATTTTTGGGAAACGGGATGTAGATATGTTTTTGAAACAGCTGGATTTAAAACCCGAAAAGCAATATTACGAACCTTGCAGTAACCAGGAAATCATCAAACGGATTTTGCGAAATCTGATTAGTTCTTACGAAAATTCTGGACTAACAGAAAAAGTTGAAGAATTAACAGAATTGTTGATGATTGCAAGTGAAGATCATCCGCATTCATAATTTCCTTGTCAATACAAATGCTGTTTTTATCACCTAAAAATTAGTGTGATAAAAACAGCATCATTTAAAATTTAGTTATTTCCGCCAAATTCCATCAAAAAAGCTTTTAGAAATTCATCCAAATCGCCATCCAAAACGCCTTGTGCATTGGATGTTTCGTAACTAGTACGTACATCTTTTACCAATTTATACGGATGCAAAACGTAATTCCGGATTTGCGAACCCCATTCG
Organism: Janthinobacterium lividum; assembly: GCA_050955045.1. GTDB lineage: Bacteria > Bacteroidota > Bacteroidia > Sphingobacteriales > Sphingobacteriaceae > Mucilaginibacter_A. The sequence continues at coordinate 352,301 of JBPBQV010000002.1, forward strand.
ATTTTCATTTTTGCACCTTCAATTGCATTGCTGATTTCCATCCGCTTGCGCAATTCTGCTTCGTACAATTGGGATTTTAACAAACGAATTGCGTTTTCCTTATTCTGTAATTGCGAACGCGATTCCTGATTTTTAATGATGATACCCGAAGGTTTGTGATACAAACGAACGGCAGTTTCCACCTTGTTCACATTCTGACCGCCAGCACCACCAGAACGGAAAGTTTCAAATTCAATATCCGCAGGGTTTACATCAATTTCAATCGTGTCATCCACCAAAGGATAAACATAAACCGATGCAAACGAAGTATGGCGTTTGGCATTGCTATCAAACGGAGAAATACGCACCAAACGATGCACGCCGTTTTCGCCTTTTAAATAACCATAAGCAAAATCGCCTTCTATTTGCAGCGTTACAGTTTTTACGCCTGCAACTTCACCTTCCTGAAAATCCTGTTCGCTTACCTTGTAACCGTGCTTTTGCGCCCACATCGTATACATCCGCATCAGCATACTGGCCCAATCGCAACTTTCGGTTCCGCCTGCGCCTGCTGTAATTTGCAAAACGGCATTCAGCTGATCTTCATCAGCAGAAAGCATATTTTTAAATTCCAGATCTTCCAGCTGTTTTAACGTAGAATCGTATTGTTCTTTGGCTTCCTCATCCGTTGCATCGCCGGATTGGTTCATTTCCTGCATCACCACCGTATCATCAACAGAAGTTTCTACCGCTTTAAAAGCATCGGTCCATGTTTTTTTACTTTTCATGGAAGCCAGTACCTTCTCCGCTTTTTTAGAATCATCCCAAAAATCGGGTGCCATGGTAATGTCTTCTTCCTCTTTTAGCCGATATAATTTCGTATCGACGTCAAAGATGCCTCCTTAGGGAAGTTACTCGATCCCTCAAGTCTTGAACTTGTTCTTTTGTCATGCCGCAAATATAGAAATTTGATTTTGGCGAAAGTGATCAACCTGAAACCAATTTTAAGTTGATAAAAACAGTATGAAACTTTCTTTTTTGATTGTAGCGAATGTGCGGTTTGCTTCGTACTGGCTTTATCAACCTAAAATAAACTGTTATGAAACAACCCATACTATTTTTATCGATGTTTTTTATGGCAAGTATTTTCTTGCTTACTTCCTGTTCAAAAGAAGATAATTTAGAACATTACACGTATTACAAACCCGTGTATAAAAGCAAGGCCGAAGTAAGAGCAAACATTAAAAGCGGACCGGTTAGAGACGTGTTAGAAGCCGGAAAAATTTTTATTAAAGACAATTATTTATTTTTGGTTGATGTAAACAGAGGTGTGCACATTGTGGATGTTACAAACATCAGCCAACCGCATAAAGTTGCATTTATACCAATTCCGGGTTGTGCCGATATTGCCGTTAGAGGAAATTATTTATACGCCGATTGTGGTAAAGATTTAGTAACGATAATGTGTAGTGCGATTAAAGAGCTAAAGCATATTTTAGATGATTCAGCGGTTTATTATTTTGTTTATTGATGAATTGCAGACAAGTAATTGCGGCAACTT
>JBPBQV010000003.1:0-122530 GCA_050955045.1 Janthinobacterium lividum
TCAGAATCATTATCTCAGGAAGTAGCACCATTGGGAATAAAAGTATTACTTGTTGAACCTGGCCCTTTCCGTACAGATTGGGCTGGCCGCTCCACTTCCCGTACACCTGTTCAGATAGCAGATTATAAAGCTACCGTAGGCAAACGAATGGAAGCCAGCCAAAGCGGAAGTGGCAAACAGCAGGGAGACCCGGTTAGAGGATGTGAAGCAATTATTAAAGCTGTAGAATCTGAAAATACGCCGCTACGTTTATTATTAGGTGAACCAGCTTTTAAAATGGCAATTGAAAAAACAGATATGCTTAAAGAAAACTTTGAAGCCTGGAAAGAACTTGCCTTAAGCGCAGATTTCCCGGAATCTGAAAGATAAATTTGTTTAAGAGATCTTAAAAAAGACCTGAAGCTGAAAACTAGCTTCAGGTCTTTTTTATAAAGGGTGTTTCTTTATTCTAATCCTGATGCTGTTTTTACAGGTAAAAAATGTTTGCTTAAAAAATTCAAGCAGTTTTGATTATGTTTGAAGGAGTTAACAAAAAACCTTCGGATGCTTACAACTGTTTGTAAATGAGTTCTTTTTTCGCCTACCTTAAAAGTAAAACCTTTTTCATCAACCTGCTGCTGGCAGCTTTCGTCGTTCTCTTCGTTGTATTAATTGCTTATTTCAGCTTAGATTATTATACACGCCATGGTAGCGGCATTCCCGTTCCAAAACTGATTGGAATGCAAATAAGCCGTGCTTCTGCCCTGCTTGATGAGCAAGGTTTTCAATACAAAATAGACTCCGTTTACTTAGCCGACAGAGAACCGGGAACAGTGGTTCAACAAGATCCGGATCCGACCACGAACGTAAAAGAAAACCGGACAATTTATTTAACCGTAATTACGCGCCTTGCACCCAATATCAGCTTGCCTGATCTGGAAAATATTACTTTCCGCGAAGCTACAGCAACCATCACTAACAATGGTTTAAAATTGGGCGACACCACTTACCGTTCTGATATTGCCCGCAACCGTGTATTGGAAGTTCGTTTTGCCGGAGAAATTATTAAACCAGGTGCAAAACTGCCAAAAGGTTCTCGCATTGATTTGGTTTTAGGCGACGGACAAGGTGCAAGCGAAGTAGATATCCCGGATTTAACCAACCAGGAACTGGATGCCGCCAAATTTGTGATTAGCCAATCCGGTTTAACTTTAGGCACAGTTACTTATGAAGGCGCAATTACCGATTCTACTAAAGTGGTCATCAAATCGCAAATGCCGATGAAAACAGATTCGACCACTAAAACAAGCATCGGCACAAGGATTAATATCATTGTTACGCAGGGACAAGGAACACCAGCTTCGGAAAATCCTCAATAATGGAAGTACAGGATATTCGGGCTGATGAATTGCTTAAACGGATGGAAAATGCAGAAAACCTGAACTTGCTTGACGTTCGCGAACCGCTTGAGTTTACTACTTATAATATTGGCGGAACAAACATTCCGTTAGGAAAACTAAATGCTGTTATCAATAACATGGATTATCATCCAAACGAAGAAATAATCGTTATTTGCAAAATGGGTTTACGCAGCGAAACCGGTCAGCAAATACTCCGGCAGCACGGCTTTAAAAACGTGCGCAACTTGAAAGGCGGCCTGCTGGCACTGCACAAAATTCGTTAAAAATTCACCTCAACATGTCTGAACAAAACAACCAGAAACCGCATCTTCTTAAAAAGTTTTTGATTGCGCTTGGCCTTATTTTATTACTGTTGCTGGCTTTTACCGGCTTTAATTATTATTTTAAATATTACGGCCCGAATGTTACAGATGAACAGGATTATTTGTACATTAAAACAGGTGCTGGTTTTACCGATGTTTTAAAAACAATCGAAGAGCAAGGCATTGTAAAAGATACTACTTCTTTTATGCAGGTTGCTTACAGCATGAAGTACGAAAACCATGTAAAACCCGGCAAATACCATTTGCAGAAAGGCATGAGCAACAAAAAACTGATCCGGATGCTGGCCTTGGGCGAGCAGGAACAGGTTAAATTATCTTTCCAGAACGTAAGACTAAAAGAAACTTTTGCCGGCATGATTGGCAAAAAACTGGAGGCCGATTCTGCATCCATTATTCATCTGCTGGATTCTGCTGCTTTTTTGAAGTCGTACGGTTTTACGCCGGACAATGTTTATGTGATGTTTCTGCCCAATTCTTACGATATGTACTGGAACGGTCCGCCAGAAAAGTTTTTTAAGCGGATGAACGATGAATACCAGAAATTCTGGACTCCGGAACGAAAAGAACAAGCCAAAGCAGCCGGTTTAACGCCAATACAAGCCAGCATTTTAGCTTCAATTGTAGATGCCGAAGCTTTGCATAATGATGAGATGCCAACCATTGCCGGTTTGTACCTTAACCGTTTAAACCGTGGTATGAAACTGGAATCCGACCCGACTGTTATTTTCGCCCTAAAAGATTTCACCATCAAAAGAGTATTAAATAAATATCTGGTTTTCAATTCACCTTACAATACTTATTTAAATATTGGTTTGCCGCCGGGTCCAATCATGATGCCCTCAATTAGTGCGGTAAAAGCAGTATTGAACCACAAAACGCACAACTACATTTACATGTGTGCCAAAGAGGATTTTTCGGGTAACCATAATTTTGCGACCACCATGGCCGATCATTTGGTCAATGCACGAAAATTCCATCAGGCTTTAAACGATCGGAATATCAAACGCTAATGTTCACCCACACTACTAAAATCCGAGTTCGTTACGGCGAAACTGACCAGATGGGTTATATGTATTATGGCAATTATGCGGAGTTTTTTGAAGTTGGCCGTGTAGAAATGCTGCGAAGTTTGGGCATGACTTACAGTGGAATGGAAGAATCTGGAATCATCATGCCCGTATTAGAACTGAAATGTAAATACCTGAAACCGGCTTTGTATGATGAAGAAATCAGCATAAAAGTTATTATGGAGAAAATGCCTGGCATCCGTATCCATTTTAAATATGAGCTGTATAATGAAAAGCAGGAACTAATTCATTTGGGCGAAACACTGCTGGTTTTTATCAACCGCAAAGCCAATCGTCCGTGTTTGCCTTCTGCCGAATTTTTGGAACGTTTAAAGCCTTTCTTTGTATAGCTTTACCGCATGGATTGGCTGCATCATTTTCTGCTCCGTTTTAAATTTTACGAGTATTTTTTAAACTGGACTAAAACGCTGATTTTGCCGGGTTTTAATTCGTTGCCGCTTTATACCATTGCTGCTTTTTTTCTGGGGGAGATCAACAAAGAATCACTGTTAAACAAAGCATCCGCGCTGGCTTACAACCTGATGCTAGCCATTTTCCCCGGCATCATCTTCCTGTTTACTGTTATTCCTTATATTCCGATACGCCATTTTCAGGATAAATTATTGTCCGTTTTAGGTACAGTTATGCCAAACAATGCGTTTCTGGCTTTTCAGGGAACCATTGTAGATATCATCAAGAACCAGAACGGACAGTTACTTTCTTTCGGGTTTTTATCTGCCGTATTTTTTGCCACAAACGGCGTGAGTAATTTGATGGCCGCTTTCAATAAATCAGCTTTGACTAAAGAGACACGCAGCTGGATACACCGCCGCTGGGTTGCTTTGGTGTTAACTTTGTTGTTGGTTTTTGCATTTATTGCCGGAATTATCATCATGATTATCGGACAAAAAATTATTGGTTTTACCCGCCACCAGTTTCATGGCAGCGGTAGTTTTTGGGTATTTTTAATCAGCATTACGCGCTGGATTATGGTTATTTTGCTATTTTTCGTAACGGTTTCCGTTTTATACCGATACGCACCGGCACATACGCAAAAATGGAAATTTTTAAGTACAGGTTCTATTTTAGCTACTACTTTAGCAGTGTTTACTTCGCTAGGTTTTAGTTATTACATCAACAATTTCTCGTCTTACAATAAAGTTTATGGTTCTATCGGAACGTTAATTGTAACCATGATCTGGCTGTACCTCAACTCTTTAATTATTTTGTTAGGATTTGAACTGAATGCCAGCATTGATCTGTCTAAAAAAAGCATCAAAATTGTAGAGCCGAGTTTCAATACTTTCAAACCCAAAAAAGAGGCGGTAAAAGCAGCACCCAAAACAGGAATGAACAACTATCGGCGGGAATGAGTTTTTTATTATTCTGATGTTTGTTGTCATGCCGAACTTGTTTCGGCATCTCATCAGAAATGTTATAGATCAAACTCTTTTTTTATCATGAGAGATTCTGAAACAAGTTCAGGATGACAATGCCTGCAAATAATACTTCTTTTATCGCCTAAATTTTGGCAAAAGCAACAGCAGGTTTTAGCTTGATAATGTGCAGGAAATCCATTAAACGCATCATCTGGTAACCGGCATCAAACTCAAACCATTTGATAGCATTGTTTGCGCGTCCGGGAAATTTATGGTGATTGTTGTGATAAGCTTCTCCCCAAAACAAAAAATCAACCGGAAGAATGTTTTTAGAAGTATCTTTTCCTTTAAAGTTCTCATAACCAAAACGATGCGCCCACCAGTTTACGGCCAAGCCTTGTAAAGCCCCCATGGCAAATGTTAATGGCAAAAAAAGAAATTGCCACCAGGCTGTAGCCAGCCAGATATAAATTCCCAGATAAACAGCACCCCAAATCAAGCGTGTAATCCAGTTATGTGCAAAGCAGTCAAACGCTTCCCAAACGGGTAAATCTTTTTTGTATTTCCCCTCTACAGCTTGTTCACCGGTAAAAATTCCATTATAATTATTTCTGGTTTTAAGCAAAAGCAACCCAATATTTTCGGAGTAATGTGGTGAATGCGGATCGTGCTCGGTATCGGTATGCGCGTGGTGCAAACGGTGCATCATGCCATAAGCGGTGGCACTGATGTAGGACGAACCTTGCGTAATAAAACAGCAAACGTAAAATACTTTTTCCCAGGTTTTGCTCATGGTAAACATGCCGTGTGCCGCATACCGATGGTGAAAAAAAGATTGAAAAAACAAAGAAAAATACCAATGCAGCGCAAAGAAAATGAGAATTGCCATGAGAAGATGAGCTAAAAAGTAAAAGTAAAAGCTGTATAAATAGGTTTTAAAATTGGAAGCTACAGGCAGGTTTAAGTTATTGCAGGCAGGATCAAAAAATATTTTTATGTAATTAGAAAAATATTGTTGTGCTGATTTACGAAAAATCTGACTAATTAGTTTTATCTATCTGGATATAACCTTTATACTTCAAAACATTTCGTTAAAATTGTAAGCAAAACCAAGCTCCAGAATTTATACTTATGTTTAAATATTTTACAGTGATACTGTTTTTATCAACCTTTTTTTTGCGTGTTTCGGCACAAAGTAATTTGGTTCGGTTTGATGATCCGCGTATTACTTATTCCGGCCGAACCGGATTTAAAGTAGATGCAGCAGAGTTGTACTGGTCGGGCGCTTCCGTCAAAATAAATTTTAACGGAACCGGAATTGCGGCTGTTCTAAAAGATCAGGATACTTCCAATTATTATCAGGTAATTGTAGATGAAAAAATTATTGATAAAATCCATCCCGATACATCCAAAAAAGTTTATCAACTTGCTACAAATTTATCCAACGGAAAACACACTTTAGAATTATTTAAACGCACCGAGTGGGACAAAGGCAAAACCATGTTCTACGGTTTTATGCCGGTAAAAGAAGCATCAGTTCTGGCGGCTTCTGCTTTGCCAAAACGTAAGATTGAGTTTTATGGCAATTCTATCACTTGCGGTTATTCAACAGAAGATTTTAAATCCGATTCTCCGATTGGTTATTTTGAAAACAATTATGTGAGTTATGCAGCAATAACAGCAAGGCATTTCAACGCCCAATATTCCTGCATTGCAAAAAGTGGAATTGGTGTTCTGATCAGTTGGTTTCCGCTGATTATGCCGGAAATGTATGATCGTTTAGATCCGGTGGATTCAACCAGCAAATGGGATTTTTCTAAATATACACCAGATTTGGTGGTGATTAATCTTTTTCAGAATGATGCCTGGTTAACCCAAAGGCCTGAATTTGGAGAGTTTAAACATCGTTTTGGTACCACAGCACCTTCCGAAAAAACAATTATTCTGGCTTATAGAAACTTTGTTAAAACCATTAGAAGTAAATATTCGAAAGCAGACATCATTTGTGCATTAGGAAGTATGGATGCAACGCAAACCGGTTCGGCCTGGCCAGGTTATATTGAAAAAGCTGTAAAAGAGCTGCACGACCAGAAAATTTACACCCACTTTTTTCCTTATAAAAATACGCCCGGCCATCCAAAAGTGCTTGAACAAAAACAAATGGCTGATGACTTGATTACTTTTATCAACCAAAAAATAAAATGGTAATTTTAAACCAAATCCGTCAATTAAAAAACCAAATCATGATGAATTATACTTCACGCAGAAACTTTATTAAAGCAAGTTCTATGGCAGGCATTTCTGCATTAACGATGACTGAGATTGTTACTTCCGCTTTTGCAGAAGCTAAAGTGAGCAAGATTGCGATCGGGCAAAATAATACTGTTCTTTTTCAGGGCGATTCGATTACAGATTCTGGTCGGAAAAAAGACAATATGGACCCGAACAATCCTTCTGCATTAGGTTCCGGCTATGCGATGCTGGCCGGTTCTGAACTGTTGTTTAAGTATCCCGAAAAAAACCTTAAAGTTTATAACAAAGGCATCAGCGGCAACAAAGTTTACCAGTTGGCAGAACGCTGGGATGCGGATTGTCTGGATTTAAAACCTGATGTTTTAAGCATCCTGATTGGTGTGAATGATTACTGGCACAAGCACGACGGCAAGTATGACGGCACGATAGCAGTTTACCGGAAAGATTTTAAAGCTTTGCTGGAACGCACTAAAAAAGCTTTGCCCAATGTAAAACTGATTATTTGTGAGCCATTTGCCGTGCCTGATGTAAAAGCGGTGGATAAAACCTGGTACCCCGAATTTCCGGAATATCAAAAAGCTGCCCGCGAGATGGCCACATCTTTTGATGCTGCTTTTGTGCCCTATCAATCTGTTTTTGATAGAGCGGTTAAATCCGCTCCCGGTAGTTACTGGACTGGGGATGGCGTGCATCCAAGTCTGGCTGGTGCGCAGTTGATGGCGCAGGCTTGGTTGGAGGTTGTGAAGGGTTGAGGGTGTAGAAATCTAGATATGGCTTTTAATGATTTATAAAATTAATTATTAAAAGCCGTATTTATAAAATAACATCACTCTGCAATCCCCGCCTTAAAAACTACTGTCCTTTGTGATGAATAAATCCCAGCTTTCCCGCTAAAATAATAGGCGGTAAAACAAGCAATTGCATAGTACAATAAATTGCCTCCGCCAAAAAGTTCTGCGCCCATTAAAGTACAGGCTAAAGGCGTGTTGGTTGCACCGGCAAAAACGGCGATAAAACCTAAACCGGCCAGCAAATCAACCGGAACACCAAAAAGTACAGCTAAAACATTGCCTAAAGTTGCACCGATAAAAAATAAAGGTGTTACTTCTCCGCCTTTAAAACCGGTTCCTAAAGTAATGGCGGTAAACAAGATTTTCCAGAACCAGCTCCAGGTATTTGCGCCGCCAGCATGGAAAGCGGCAACTAAGGAGACGCCGTCTGGATGATCTGATATAATTCCAATTCCCAAATAATCTCTGGTTCCTAATAAATACGTGAGTGCAATAATGAGAATTCCTCCCACAAAAGGAATCAGCCATGCTGTTCTAATGTACTTTGTACTCAGGCTTTTAACTTCATGCGTTAAGGCAGTAAATAATCTGCTGGCAAAACCAAAGGCAATTCCTGCCAATGCTGTTTTTATCAGCAAAAAAACATCAACCTTAAAAAAAGGCATTAAATGTACTTCAGGTAAGTTTGCAATTTGGTATTGCGTATGATGAATGCCCCAGGCTGCACAAGTTACATCTGCAATAATACTTGCCATTAAACAAGGCAGCAAAGCGTTGTATTTTACCTGACCGATTGCCAAAACTTCCATGGCAAAAACAGCACCGGTTAAAGGCGTACCAAATACAGCACCGAAACCGGCAGCAATTTCGGCTGTTAAAATTACACTGATATCTGCTGCATTAAATCCGGATTTTCTGGCTAATAATCCGGCAAAACTTCCTCCGATTTGTACGGCTGTTCCTTCCCTTCCGGCAGAACCTCCAAATAAGTGTGTAATCAGCGTAGTAATTAATACCAACGGAGCCATGCGTAATGGCACGCCGCCACCGGGTTCATGGATTTCAGTAATGATGAGGTTGTTTCCGGCTGCTACATTTTTCCCGGATTGTTTGTACAGAAAATAAATCAGCACACCAGAAAAGGGCAGTAAAAACAGTATCCAGGGATGCTGGAAACGAAACTTTGTAGCCAGATCCAGCAGCCACAAAAACAATGCGATGACCGATCCGATTACTGCCGATAAGGGCACGATCCACAAAGTCCATTTTAATAAATGGCGAAAAACAAAGTAAAAAGAAGGAATTTTTTTTAAAGTAAACATGCCTGCATATCAATTTTTGCCTCGTAAAAGAAGCATTTGTTTGCAGGCGCCATCAGCCAATATCGGCGGTTTGGTTCAGGAAGACACCATTTCCTGTTGTTGATTGATGCAAATATAATATTTACCGTACAATCATCTACCTAAATTCTTTAACGGATAATGGTAATAGAGCCAGATTTTACAATACGTTCTTTCCGGTAGGTATCTGCTCCTTCCAAAACCCAATAGTATGCGCCTGCCGGCGTTTTACTTCCGTTAAAAGTACCGTCCCAGGAATCACTCAGCTGTTTGGTTTCAAATATCTGCTGACCATAACGGTTGAAGATTTTCAGGTAATTTAACCGCAGTGCACCTATAGAAGTCAGCGTGAATAAATCATTGGTGCCGTCGCCATTGGGTGTAAAAACATTAGGTGCTATAATCGTAATTACAGGTGGCGGATTGATTAGCACAACTACCGGTAAAATAAAACTACAGCCTGCTTTATTGGTAGCCTTGATGTAATACGTTCCGCTTTTTTGAACAGCGTTGGCTTCGTCTAAAATGGTCGATGCTGTCTGATCTTTCCAGAAAGTATAGGATAAACTATCGCTGCCGATGTAAGCAGCTGTTATATTTACCGTTGCCGGAAAAACAACAGGCGGCGGATTAGTAACCTTAAATGCCGGCAACGCAAATACTTGCACAGTTACTGGGGAAATGGTAAAACATCCGGCAGCATTGACAGCTTTGATATAGTAAGTTCTGCTGGTAGTTATTTGGTTTGGTGTTGGCAAAATGCTGGTTGCAGCGGCATCGTTCCAGTACGAAAAAGTTAAATTAGGATCGCTTCCTGTAGTAACGGAAGCTAAGGTTAAGTTAACAACAGAACATGCTGTTGGGTTGATTACAGCAAGTTTAGGCTGTGTACCAATAATTACGTTTACAGGCACAATTGCTGAACAACCAACAGTATTTACGCCTTGAATATAATACGTTCCGGCAGAATCTACAGCTTGAGGCGCACGAAGTGGAATGGTTGCATTTTTATCTTTCCAATAAGTAAAAGTTAAAGTTGTACTGCTTCCGGCTGTAATTTTGTTTTGGGTGAGGTCAACTTTTTCGGGTATACAAACAGCAGCAGGCTGAGTAATCAGGATAGACGGCGTTTTATCTAGCATTACCTCAATAGGTTTGATATCAGAACAACCAACAGCATTAACCGCTTTGATGTAATATGTTCCGCTGGTGATGATATGTTCGGGATCGGGAACAAAATTTTCCGCATTCATATCTGTAAAATAAGAAAAAGTTAGACCGGGACTGCTGCCTGCTGTAATGCTGTTTTCTTTGAGATTGATTCCGGATTCGCAACCTGTAATCGAATCTTTTACTTTTAATGTCAGAATATCCGAAGAGGCGATTACAGTTGTGTACAAAGTATCTTCACAACCTAAACCCGGAAATGGAACAATCCTTAAAGCGTAATGAGTTAAATCCGGCGGTGCAGGCGAAATTGTTAAGTTATTGCTGGTACCGAGGACTTTAGAAAAATCATCATTATACCAATAATATTCCCGAAAACCAGCTGGCGCACTCATTTTTAAAAATGAATTGCCGGCACAATACGTATTGCCTGTAATCGGCGAAGCACAATTTTCATTCACATCTACATAAGCATAACCAAAATGGCCGCCGCGTGTACAATCATTGGTAGTAAATTCCAAGCGCAAAGTTTTACCGGCATAACCAAATAAATTTATGGTGATGGGTGCCCAGGGTTTATAAAAAACGCTGTTGCTGGCTTGCTGAAAACCAGGCAAACCGGATGAGGCAACAAATTCAAAAGAACCACAACTTACATACGTGTTTGAAGCAACATCAAAAACACGTGCAGTGAATTTTGGCTGCTCATAATCCGCATGATCAGGATTTTGGAAAACTACCGCATAATTATAAATGATGCTGTAATTTGTTTGGTTTGTTGGCACCGTAAAAGTATAGCTCACTCTTTCTGTTTGCATACCTGTACCATCGTTTCCCAGTTTGAGCGAATACAAACTTCCATTTGGGCAGGTAATAGGAAACTGCCCATAAGGATCTAGCTGGTTGCTCGCATATTTATACACAGTATGTCTGCCAGCCACAGGTGCAGAGGCGGCAAGGGTAATAATACCGCTTCTATCAATATTACCGATATAACATTGCCAGTTTTGCAAGGCTCCTGTTTCAAAACCAATATTTTCCGGACATTGAGATTGCTGGCCATAAACTTTAGTTAACCATAAAATAAAACATCCGATAAAAACAGTATAAAATTTCATCTGCTAACAGGTGGATTAATCTATAATGATGGCTGGTTATGAACAGGTTAACTGGTAGGTTAAATCTAATAGTAATTAATGAAATTTAGAAAAAAATTATCGTATAAAAAAAAGGAGCACCAACCTGATGCTCCTTTTATGTCTATAAATTATGGATGTTTAGTGTAGTTCGCCTTCATCTGGTTTAAAATTTGCTTTCATTTCTTCCAGCTTCTTTTTTCCATAAGCAAATTTGGTAATGGTTACATATAAAACCGGTACTAAAAAAATACCCAGCAAAGTAGCGGCTACCATCCCGCCCAAAACAGTAAAACCAATTGTTTTACGAGATTCTGCACCTGCACCGGAAGCAAATAATAGCGGCAAAACACCCAGAATAAATGCCAGCGAAGTCATGATAATTGGCCGTAAACGAAGCTTTACAGCTTCCAGCGTAGAATCAACTACATCCATGCCTTTATCTACCCGTTCTTTGGCAAACTCTACAATTAGAATTGCATTTTTTGCGGCCAGTCCGATTAACGTGATCAAACCAATTTGGGCATACACATTGTTATCAATTGCCGGAATAAAAGTCAGCAGTAAAATAGCACCAAATGCACCAACCGGCACAGATAATAATACCGAAAATGGTACTGACCAGCTTTCGTACAATGCTGCTAAAAACAAAAACACGAACATGATGGATAATGCAAAAATATAGATGGTTTTAGAACCTGAAAGTAACTCTTCACGGCTCAAACCTGAAAACTCATAGCCGTAACCTTGTGGTAAAGTTTTATCTGCTACTTCTTTTAAGGCATTCAAGGCATCACCACTACTGTAACCCGGTGCCGAGTTACCATCCACTTCGGTAGATCGAAACAAGTTAAAGTGAGAAATTAAAGGCGCACTTTCTATTATTTTGTAGGAAGTAATAGCACTTAAAGGCACCATACCGCCTGCCTGGTTTCGTACAAAATATTGGCCTAAATCTTTGATATCTCCGCGGTAAGCAGTATCAGCTTGCGCAACAACCCTGAAATTCCGGCCGTAAATGGTAAAATCATTTACATACGTGCTTCCTAAGTAAGTTTGTAAGGATGAAAAAACGTCTGATATCCTTACACCTAATTTTTTTGCTTTCTCGCGATCAACTTCTAATTGATATCCAGGTGTACGGGCAGTAAAAAAGGAAAAAGCTTTTGAAATTTCGGGCCGTTGGTTTGCTTCTGCAATAAAATTTTGAAGTACTTTTTCAAATCCTTTAATATCCGTGCTCGGCTCTTTTTGTTCGAGGATAAAAGCAAAACCAGCTGTACTACCCAAACCTGGAATTGCAGGCGGCGGAATTACTACTACGTTTGCTTCTTTTAGCACCGATAATTTTTGCTGCAGCGTAGCCACAATTGCTTTTAACTGCTGGGATTTATCTTTACGCTCATCCCAAGGTTTTAGTGAACAAAAAATAGTACCGCTGTTAGATTTGTTGGCAAAAGTAACTACGTTTAATCCACCTAAAGCAGCATAATGGCCCACGCCGGGCACACTATCTAAAATAGACATCATGCGTTTTAACACTGATACTGTTCTGGTGGTAGAAGATGCTTCGGGTAAATCAAAAGTGATGTAAACCCGACCTTCATCTTCTGTTGGAATAAAACCGGAAGGCTTACTCTTGAAAAGTAGAAAAGTGCCGACAACCAGACAAACCAAAAGAATAAGAACTAATTTAAAATGCTTAATGCTGACATCTACACCGTTGCGGTATTTGTTGGTAATACGTTCAAACTTAGTATTAAACCAGTTGAAAAACCGATCTAACCAGGATTTAGATTTTTTTGCTTCTTTATCCGTTGGTTTTAAAATTAAAGTACATAATGCTGGCGTTAAAGACAAAGCCACAAAAGCTGAAATTAATACCGAAATAGCAATAGTAATGGCAAACTGTTGATATAAACGGCCTACAATTCCGGGAATAAAACCAACCGGAACAAACACTGCTGCCAGAATTAAAGCAATGGCGATAACTGGAGCCGAAATATCCCGCATGGCATGTAATGTTGCATCGGCCGGCGACATGCCTTTTTCATCCATGTAATGCTGAACGGACTCTACCACTACAATTGCATCATCTACCACAATACCGATAGCTAGAACAAAACCAAAAAGTGTTAATGTATTGATGGTAAACCCAAGCGGAATAAAAAATATGAAAGTACCGATAATTGAAACTGGAATAGCCAGTACTGGAATTAAAGTAGCACGCCAGCTTTGCAAGAACAGGTAAACCACAATTATTACCAAGATTAATGCAATTACCAAAGTTTCAACTACTTCTTTTACAGATACCTGTACAACAGTTACCGATTCAAATGGCACTACATAATCCACATCAGCCGGAAACTGTTTTTTTAACTCTGCCATTTGTGCGTAAACACCTTCTGCAGTTGATAAAGCGTTACTGCCCGGTGCCTGATAAACTAACAGATAAGATGCACGTTTCCCATCTACAAAAGAGTTACCGGTATAATTAAATTTACCTAGTTCTAAACGGGCAACATCTTTTAAATAAACTACTGTACCATTGGCAGGATTTGTTTTTACAATTACATTTCCAAATTCTTCCGGCTTCACCAAACGACCTTTCACAAAAACGGTATATTCAAAAGTTTGTGCATTGCGCTGTGGCGGTGCGCCAATTGTACCGGCTGCAACCTGCAAGTTTTGTTCCTGCAATGCACCTGTAACATCAGCAGCAGTAATACCAAGTTGTGCAAGCTTATCCGGTTTCAGCCAAACACGCATACTGAAATCATCAGCACGGGTAAAAATATCACCCACTCCTTTTGTTCTGCCTAAAGCATCTTTTATAAAAACATTGGTATAATTATCCAGAAAAGTAACGCTGTGTGTTCCTTTTGGCGAGTATAAAGCCACCAGCATCAAAATACTGGGGTTTCTTTTTCGTACAGTTAAACCCAAACGCTGTACCTCCTGCGGCAAAGTAGGCTGTGCAATACTTACACGGTTTTGTACATCTAAGGTGGCAATGTTAATATCTGTGCCTACTTCAAAATTAGCCGTCATACTCATTTGGCCGTTGCTGGTACTGTTACTGGTGAGGTAAGTCATGCCCGGCGTTCCGTTTACCTGTACTTCTACAGGTGTAGCCACGGTTTGCTCTACCGTTTGCGCATCAGCACCGGTATAAGTACCCGTAATTTGTACAGTTGGTGGCGTAATTTCCGGATATTGACCAATAGATAAAGTGCTCATTGCCAGCAATCCCACTATTGTTATCACTAAAGAAATAACAATAGCCATGACCGGCCTTTTTATAAAAGTTTCTGCAATCATAATTGCTGTATAATGTTTTTAGATTTTTATTTAGCAGCCTGTTTACCGTCTGCAGCTGGAGGTGCAGGCTGGCCCAAGGTAATTTTTCCGCCATCGCGTAAACGGTTTAAACCTTCAGTGATAATTTTATCGCCGGCTTGTACTCCGTTTAGCACTACTATTTTGTCGCTTATTTTCGGGCCGACTTTTACTTTCAGCTGTTTAGCAATTGTATCACCTTTAGTAACGTAAACGAAGTACTCTCCCATTTGCTCTACAATAGCTTTATAAGGTACTACTACCTGATTGCCTGATTCCTGGTTTAACACTTTTAATACACAGGTCATCCCATCAATCAGTTCTTTTTTGGGATTAGGGAAACGGATGCGCACTTTTATCGTTCCGGTTTCATTATCCACACCACGATCAATTACCACAATCTTTCCGGGATACGAATAAGTATCTCCGGTAGATAACTGTACTTTAAAAGTAGAATCCGATTTGATCTCTTTATCCTGCAACTTAGTAAAACGCGGAATTTTGCTTTCATCAACCACGAAATCTACAGCAATTGGGTTTTCACTGGAAATGGTATTCAGCAAAGTAGAACCTGATGCAGCTTGTGCACCCAGCCTAACCTGAGAAATACCAATTCTGCCAGTAAAAGGAGCACGAATAACAGCATAACTTAAATTGGTACGCGCCGCAGATAATCCTGCAGCTGCTGCTGCAACCTGACTTCTACTGGTTTCTAAAGTTGCAACCGCATTATCTACCAGCTGGCGCGCTACTGCATCCTGTTTTTCTAGCTGTATATAACGGTCAGCATCTTTTTGTGCCCTGTTTAGATTTGCTTTTGAACTTAATAAATTAGCTTGCGCCTGTTGTACAGCGGCTTCAAAAGCACGACGATCAATTTCGTATAAAACCTTTCCTTTCGGTACGATTTCGCCTTCTTTAAAATTGATACCAGTAATAAAACCGCCAACTTGCGAACGCAATTCTACACTATTTAAAGCGACTACCGTTCCGGCAAACTGATCATAATAAACAGCATCTGTTTTTACAGCAGCTTCTACCGTTACAGGCGTTGGTTGTTGGGTGGTGTCTTTTTTTTGCGACTTGGAACATGCTGCCAGTGCCGATGAAAAAGCAAGGGCAAGTACGATATATTTTTTTTTCATATCAAGCTTATGGATTATTAACCTGAAGGTTACCTAATGCTCTTTGCAAATCTATTTTGCTGGAGAGCACCGTAAAAAGTGAATTGTTATAATTGAGTTCGGCGGTACGCAAATCTGATTGCGCCACAATTACATCTAAATAATTTTTGATGCCTTCCCGATATTGCAGAAAAACAACATTGTAAACATCGCGTGCCAAATCAACATTCTGCTTTAAAGTTTGCATATCATAAAAACTGCTTTTGTAATTACTTAATGCCTGCTCATATTCTGTATTGATTTGTGTATGCGCATTTACCAGATCTAAACTTGCACGATCTACTTGTAATCTAGCTTTACGTAAATTTTGCAAACGCCTTGTACCCTGAAAAATCGGAATGTTAAAATTTATTCCCGCCAATGAATTTGGAAAAGACTGACTGTATAAATTAGAAAACTGGTTGTTTAAAAAATTCAGGTTATAATTACCAAAAGCAGATACCGAAGGCAAAAATCCCCATTTATAATAACTTACATTTAAGCCTTGTATATTTCTTTGCGTTTCCAGTTGCTGATATTCCAACCGGTTTCTAACATCCAGCATTTGCGTAGTATCCATCCTGGTTTCCTGATCTAATCGCACGCTATCATAAACCGGCAAAATTGTTCGGCTGTTAGTAATGCCCATCAGTTGTCTTAAAACCGCTATTTTAGCTTTTACCGCTTCCTGCGTTTGTTTGTAGCTGGATAAGGAATTATTTAAAGCGATAGTTGCCTGCTTATAATCAATTTTATCAACTACACCTGCCTGATATTGCTGATAAGTATCTTTTAAAGCCCGGCGCAAACGCAAAATGTCAGCATTAATAATTTCCAGCTGTTTTTGAGAAAGCAAAACATCGTAAAAAGCTTTACTCACATCTGCTACGGTGTTAATTTGGGTAACTTGTGTGCTTTGCTGATAGAACCTTCTAGAGTATTTAGCACCGCGCGAAGCCAGCAAAACATCATTGTTATAAAGCACTTGTGTTGCCCCAGCTGTTAATAAAGAAGTGTTTTTTAAACCAACCTGTGTAACAGTTGTACCGCCATTTCCGTTTGGAAATGCACTGGTTGGCAATTGAAAGTAATGTTGCAGGTTGCCTGTTCCGTTTAATTGCGGTAACCAGGCAGCCAAAGCAATATCAATATTGCGTTCGTTAATTTCCTGATCCAGCTGCACTTGCCTCACCAACGGCTGATTTTTTAAAGCATAACGGATACATTCCTGTAAAGAAACCACTGGTGCCAGCGAATCTGAAGGTGCTTGTGCTTTGAGTAAATCTGGACAACAGAACAGCAGAAATATAATAATGTAGAATGGGAAGAAACGAAAACGCATAACGATTTTGGTGTTGCTTATTAAAGCACAAAACAATAAATATGTTTTCTAAAAGCTAATCATTTGATTAACACATTCTGGTTTTGGTTTAGAAATCAGCATTATTTGGCAGTATGTAATTCAAATTTTACATAAAAAACGTTCTTGGTTAATTATATTTTGAATTGTAGATACTGTTTTTACAAGCGTTTTTCGTGATTTCCATTATCACATCAGATTTCATTATAAACATTGGTTAACCTTTTTATGCTTTTGCTGGCAGGAAATACTGTATTTACCAACTATATTTTGCGAAACCTCATTCCGCTGTTTTAGAATATAATGTCATCACCAAAACACCTGCAAGAATCAAAAGCATTCCTGCAATAGCTGGCGCATCCAGCTGTTGTTTAAAAAAAAGCCATCCGCCTAAAGCAACCAGCACAATACTGCTGCCTGCCCAAATAGCATTTGCTATACCAACCGGCAAATATTTTAAAGTGATGCTTAAAAAATAAAACGTACTGGCATAGCCGATAACAACAATTACAGAAGGCCAGAATTTAGTAAACTGATTGGATGCTTTGAGCGCATTGGTAGCAATTACTTCTGAAATTATGGCAACCGCCAGATAAACATATTTCATTTTTTTACCATGATGTTGAAGAAGCAGATGCTGTTTTTACCGACTAAAAAATCTTGCCCGGATTTAAAATGCCATTCGGATCAAAAACCTGTTTGATGCCACGCATTAGGTTTAAATGAATTTCTGAAAATTTAAGCGACATGTAATCTTTTTGCACCAAACCAATTCCGTGTTCACCAGAAATAGTTCCGCCAAGCGAAACCGTTAACTCAAAAATTTCGCGGATACCATGCTTGATTTGGTTGTTCCAGTCATCATCGCTCATGTTTGCTTTAATGATGTTCACGTGCAAATTTCCGTCTCCGGCATGGCCATAACAAACCGATTCAAAACCATATTTTGTACCGATGGATTTGATTCCTTTCATCAGATGCGGAAGTTCGGCACGCGGCACAACCGTATCTTCTTCCTTATAAACAGAATTTGATTTTACCGAAACGGCCATCGTTCTGCGCAAACGCCAAAGTTCTTCTTTTTGTGCCGATGAATCTGCAAATAAAACGTCTAGACATTGATGCTGTTCCAATACTTCATTAATTTTCTCACAATCCGAAAATAACACATCCATATTATTACCATCAACTTCAATCAATAAAAAAGACGAGACTTCGGGCTTCAAATCAAAACTGATGGCATCATGTTGCATCACCCACTCCACGCCTTTTCGTTCCATAAATTCTACTGCGGAAGGAATTACACCGGCACGAAAAATTGCAGAAACAGCAGCACAAGCATCTTCATCGGTTTGGAACGAAGCCAGCATAAGTAAATCCTGCGTTGGTTTTGGCACTAATTTGACCACAATTTTAGTGATGATGCCCAGCGTTCCTTCCGAACCAATCATCAGTTGTGTCAGATTATAACCGGAAGCAAATTTTAAGGTATTCGCGCCAGTCCAAATGACTTCTCCTGTTGGCAAAACCACTTCCAGGTTTAAAATATATTCCCTGATCGTTCCATATTTTACAACTCTTGGACCGCCGGAACCATGCGAAACATTGCCGCCGATAAAACAGGAACCTTTGCTGGCCGGATCAACAGGATAAAGTAAGCCTTTTTCCGCAGCAGCATTCATAAAAACTTCGGTAATCACGCCTGGTTCTACCGTAGCTTGCAAATTTCGTTCATCAATTTCCAGGATTTTGTTGAATTTCTCCATCGCGATCAGCAAACCTCCGTTTACCGGCAACGCGCCGCCGCTTAAACCCGTGCCGCCGCCGCGCGGCGTAACCGGAATTTGATGCTGGTTAGCCAACTTCATCAATTCAGAAATCTGGGCTGATGTTTGCGGTTTTACCAGCACTTCAGGATAAAAATGCAAGTCTTCAGTTTCATCATGACTGTAATTTTCCAGCTCATTTTGGTCAGTAAAAACAGCATCTGCGCCGGCAATTTTCTTAATCTGATTTAAGATTGCTTCGTTTATCATATTAAAACTCATGCTTCATTTATGTAAGTAATTTCAACAAGCGAATATCCAACTTCGCCGGGCAAAGGCGGATTTAATTTTTTAATACCCAATTTAATCTTCTGTAAAAAAGGAAACTCCAGCCGGATTTGATCAACCATTTCCTGCACCAAAGTTTCCAGCAGCTTGCGCGGCTGTTTCATTTTTTCGGTTAAAATTGAATGTAGTTTTTCATAATTAACGGTATTGGAAATCTCATCATCGCCAATATTTTTATTGTTAAATTCTACTTCAACATCCACCAAAAAGGGGTTTCCCAGAATTTGTTCTTGGGGATAAAAACCGTGGTAAGCGAAAAATTTAACTTCGTGCAGGGCAACTTTGATCATGGTGATAAAGGTATCAGATTTAGGTAATATTTTTTATTTTAGAACGCACGTAAAGCTGTCCTTTCAACCGCAGGCAGTAATCATATTTAACCTCAATCCAGCAAATGGCTCTTTTTATCAACCAAAAAATCAGGAACAGGTTCACCAGCCATTTCCAGCAGTGTGGATTCAATCATTCTGCTTATGGCGTTTAGAGCCAAGTCATTAGGTTTTGTGCCGAAAGGCTGTTCGATCTCCGCAACAATGGCATCCAGCGCAATAAAAGTATAACTGATAAAAGCAACCATCACAGGCGTCATCCAGCCAATGCTATCCACCAAACCAAAAGGCAGCAGCAGGCAGTAAAAGTAAACGGTGCGGTGCAAAAGCACGCGGTAAGTAAACGGAATGGGCGTACTGATGATACGTTCGCAGCCGCCAATAATATTAGAAATGGCGTTTAGGTTATGGTCGAAAGCAGTTACGGTGATAAATTCTACACGGCCTGCCGCTTTGGCTTGCATTACCCAGTTACCCATTTCTTTCAAAATAATAACAGGCTTGAATTTTACTTTTTGCAAATCCAGAACCAGGGCAGCAGGAAGGTTTCGTTCCAGATCAGCCGTAGCATCTGTTCCACGCAATTGATGGTTGAGCGCATACACACATGCAATTAAAAGGCGGATAAAAGAAGTAATTTCTTTATCCTTCTTCTCGTAACCGCTCATGGTAATGGCTTGGCGCGCCAAAGAACGTGTGGTGTTTAGCAGCGCGCCCCAAAGTTTGCGACCTTCCCAGAAACGATCGTAACTGGCGTTGTTGTAAAAACCCAAAAATATGGCCAGCGCAACACCTATCAGTGTAAATGGCCCGGCATTTAAAGGTATTTTATAATGAAAAAACTCGCCGTGATTGTAAACCACAATAACCGATAATAAAAACAAAATGATCAGCCGAAACAGCACCTGCGATAAAACAGAACCTCGCCAGGCAAAAAGCAACCGGAACCAATTTTCTCTTTCCCTGACAATCATTTTATTTCATGCTGATTTTATGCCGGTAAAAACAGTATTATTCTTCAGAATAAACCGAATGAACCAAATCCCGCAAATTATAACCAGAAGCCATTACTTCGCCGTAAGCACCAGCAGTACGGATGGCAATTAAATCTCCTCTTTCTGATTCTGGCAAGACTACATCAGTGCGAAAACAATCTGTGCTTTCGCAAATTGGGCCAACTACATCGTAAGAAGTTTGAGGTGTGAAGTTTGAAGTGTGAGGTGCGAGATTTGAGGTTTGGGCCACATCTTCTTCATTGCTCATACCTGATACCTGATCGCTGATACCTGATTGCTTACTTAAATTCTCAATTTCATGATGCGCCTGATATAACATTGGCCTAATCAGTTCCGTCATACCGGCATCCAGAATTAAAAAATTCTTTTTGATACCATTTTTAACATATAAAACACGCGATATTAAAGAAGCTGATTGTGCAACCAAAGCGCGGCCCAGTTCAAAGTGCACTTCCTGGCTTTCGCTGATATGCAGATGATCTTTAAAAACCTGGAAGTAGTTTTCAAAATCAACAATGCTGTTTTTATCCGGAGAAAAATAATCTACACCTAAACCGCCGCCAACGTTCAATATTTTTACTTCAAAACCTTCTGCCTGAAACCAGAGCTGCATCTCGTTCACTTTTAAACACAGGTTTTGGAAAACACTGAGATCGTTAATTTGCGATCCTACATGAAAGTGTATACCAACAAACTTCAAATTGGTGCATTCGCGCAGCTTTTCGGCAACGGCAGGCAATTCCCAGGTATTGATTCCGAATTTGTTTTCTTCCAGTCCGGTGGTAATAAAACGGTGCGTATGTGCATCCACATTCGGGTTGATACGGATGGCAATTTGCGCTATTTTGTTTTTGGTAGCGGCCAGATCATTAATCACTTGCAGTTCCTGAACGGATTCTACATTGAAGCAAAAAATATCCTGATCTAATGCTAAATTAATTTCCTTGTCAGATTTGCCAACGCCCGCAAAAACTACTTTTTCCCGTTTAAAACCGTATTTTATGGCTGCAAGCACTTCGTTTCCGCTTACACAATCAGCACCAAAACCAAAGCTTTGTATCGTATCTAAAACACGCGGATTAAAGTTGGCTTTCATGGCATAATGCACATGAAAATGGTGCTTAAAAGCAGCATCAGAACAAGCAATTAAGGTAGTTTTAAGCAGATGCAGATCGTAATAATAAAACGGTGTTTCTAAATGCTGGAAACGGTTTACAAGAGCAGAATTGAACATATCAGTTTTTTATCCGGCAAACGAAGTAATTTTTTTGAGCAGCCGGAGGGCAAAAATAAAGTTTTAAGCCTGTAATTCCTGATCAGCAACAACAATTTCAGCTAATAAATCAAGATAAAATTTACCTGCTAAAAGAAGCATCTGCATAAAACCTTTAAAAAACCTCACCCAAGTTTACAAACAAACCACGCGAACCGTTAACGCCAATACCATAATCCAGGCAGATATTGGTAGCAGAATGTTTATTAAATTTTACCCGCAAACCCGGCCCGTATCCAGGTAATATTTTTTCAAAACGGTTTTCAGGATAACTAAAAAAACTTTCGCCATTAACAAATAAAACGCCACCAAGCAAGCCGTTAGCAGTTAAATCAAAGCGATAAGCTGCTTCCGTGTATAACATATTGGTGCCTCTAAATCTGCCTTGCACGTAGCCTCTACCAGTGTTTCCGCCTAAATCCCAACCGGTTGCTGGCAAATCAAAATATGGCGGATGACCGTTTAAAGTTAGAGTTTCCAATGTCCAAAAAGCTAAAATACTTTTGCCGCTTTGGTTTAAAGGAATATATTTCCTGAAATCAAACATCAAAGATTGCCAGTTGGTATCGCTGCCCAGCAGTTTTAAATTGGGCCGGTAAACAAGGTTTGCATAAGTGCCGTTACGCGCATTTATGGCGTTTTTACGGTTATCAAAAAGCAAATTAAAAGTAATGCCAGACGATACAGAACGTGTTGTTTGTCCGTAAAGCTGATAATCGGTTTCGCTTTGTTTCGGTTCTCCGTTTTGAGTAATGTCGAAATGATAATCCAAGTTGTAACCTATACCGCCGTAAAAGTTTTTTTTCAGTTTTTTCAAAACGGTTTCATAAAAACGGAAGAAATTATATTTAACCGGATTTAAATTATTTAAGGAAGTTAAACTGCCTAAACCATACGTACTTTCAGGAAATTTATACAAACGCAAATCGCCAATAAAATTGTAATTGTTGTCCTTGCCCCAGATATTGGAACCGAGGCGAAATGTAAGCTGACTGCGCTGATTATACAATAAAACAGCGCTAAAAAAAGATAAATTTTCGTACTGCTTTGGTTCTATGTAAAAAGCAACATTACTTGTTAAACCGGCTGCAAAACCGGTAGAAGCTGTATAACCCGCGGATGGAACAACAGAAAAATTAAATCGTTTAGCAACTGAATGCGACTGGTTACTGTTTTTATGAAGTAAATTATGAAGCAGATCTATAATATCTTTTTGCGAAGCTAAACTATCCTGCTGCCTGTTAATGGTATCAGAAACGCTACTTTGTGCATGAATGCCGGAATTAGCTTGTGCTGAAATTTCTCCGGAGAAAAGAATTAAAAAAAAGACAAAAAGAAAAGCACTACTTCTAACAAACATTCTAATTTTTATTAGGTAAAAACAGCATTATAACGAAACATACCATTAAAATCCGGAAAAAAATTCTTCCAGCGAACCAAAATAAGCTGTATTCCAACCTTCTACAATATCCTCGTAGTCATCATCCGGAATGTTGGTGTGTTTTAATTCTGCGGAAGTGCCGTGTTTATCTACATGAAGTTTGATGGTTACAATAGATTCTGCTTCTTGTTCGCCAAAATACCATTGCTGCACAATCTTTTTATTTTCTTCAAATTCAAGGTTTTTCCCTTGGATGCTACCTTCCCACAAAGAAAATTCAGAACCCGGCTCGGTAGTCATTTCTACTGGTTCGCCCGTCCAGATTTCAATGCTTACCGGATTCGTTAAGGCCAGATAAACTTCTTCCGGCGATGCTGGCAGTAGGTAATATTTTTTATAATCTTTCATTCAATTGTACAAATCAGCAACGAAGAAAAGAAAATATCCGGTAAATAAATGCTAATACACTTGCGGATCTAAGCCTTTTATCAACTCGTTTAATTCGTTGCTACATTCTTTCAAAAATTCTATGGCTTCTACAGAAGTCTGATCGGCAACTGCTGTCTGATCCAGCACATTTACCAAACCCAAAATATTTGCCAAAGGCTTTCTGGCCAAATGAAAGTTGAAATAAGCAATTTTTTTAAGTTGCTTGTTTTTTTCTCTCAGCGTAAGTTCTTCTTCTACAGCTTCCTCCAGCAAGGCGCGGTAAAGTTTTTTTTCTGTAATATCAGTTAATACTAAAAGCCTTGCCTCTTTTCCATCGTACAAAATTGAAGAAACCACAGCTTCAGCATACAGTATTTTTCCTGCCTGACTAATTAAACTGATTTCTTTTTTAAACTGTTGTTGCTCAACCAGTGAATCGGAAGCTTGCACTAATTTTTGTTGAGATGTTTGCGGAATAACTTTTTCTACATCTTGTAGAGAAAATTCCTCTTTGCTATAACTTATAAAACTTAGTCCCGTACTATTAATCTGTAGAACAGTTTTAAAATCAATGTCTGTAATCAACATCGACTGCAAACTGTAAGTAAAAAAGTTTTTCAGGCTTTTATCTTCAAAATCTAATATTGGGTTGATAAGCATGGCTTTGGGTAAATTTTTTAATATAAAGTACAATTTTTACTATCAAACAGCATAACAGTTAAATAACTATTTTGGTATTTAATTATTATTTGGGTTGATATTTTTAACTAAAAATAAAAAAACTAATCTTTTTTGTTGCAAAATCTAACTGTTTGCACAACATACTGCAAACGCTAAGCCACAGTTTTTGTGGGATAAAAATTCTTGTTAACAATGCCTGCTAGTTCAGATAAATTTTGAAATAAACAACTGTTGATTTAACAAACAGAAAATTAGAATTATTAAATGAAAAATGCTTTCTGGATTGGCTTGCTGCTTTTATCGCTACAAAGTTGTGCACAAAACGACCAAGAAATTATTGTTGGACCAGCTAACGCGTTAAAAGTTAAAGCAGTACTGAACATAAAAAATTCGGTTGTTTTAAAAGATATGTTTGGTATCAATGCTTTTGAATGGGATTTTTTGGCTGGCCCGGATAATGGAAACGACCCTTCGAAAGTTTCTGATTTGAAGATGGAACCGATTAAATCTTTCAGCAGTTTCCGGCACTATATGGATTGGGAAAAGCTGGAAGCTACGCCCGGTGTTTACACCTTTAACCCAACAACCAAAGGCGGCTGGAATTATGATGCCATTTACGAGCGTTGCAAAAAAGAGAATATTACCGTTTTAGCTTGTTTAAAAACCTGCCCGGACTGGCTGGTAAATACTTACCCGCAAAATGAGCGTGATGCAGAAAACGTACCTGCGCCTTACGGTTCTGATCTGGAAAACCCGGCTTCATATATTTTGCAGGCAAAAGCAGCATTTCAGTTTACAGCGCGCTATGGTTCAAACACAAAAATTGATACCAGTTTGGTGAAAGTAAACCAGAAACCGCGCTGGCCGAACGATCAAAATAATCTTAAAAAAACAGGTTTAGATTTAGTTAAATATATTGAATGCGATAACGAGCGCGACAAAACCTGGAAAGGCAAAAAAGCTTACCAAACGCCGCAGCAATATGCCGCAAACTTATCTGCTTTTTATGATGGCCATAAAGGCAAACTCGGCAAAAATGTGGGCGTAAAAACAGCAGACCCAAATATGCAGGTGGTAATGGGCGGTTTGGCTTCGCCGGATGTAAATTATGTGCAGGAAATGATTAACTGGTGCAAAAGAAACAGAGGTTACAAAGCTGATGGCTCTGTGGATTTGTGTTTTGATGTGATCAACTATCACTTTTATGCAAATAATGATGCTGGCCGTCTTGCAATCAAACAAAAACGCGGCATCGCCCCGGAACTTTCTGAAGCCGGAACCAAAGCAGATGAATTTGTAAAACTGGCTCATCAATACAACAAAAACATGCAGGTTTGGGTAACTGAAACCGGTTATGATATTAATTCTGCCAGTCCGCAAAGTGCAATGGTTATTGGCGATAAAACAGTTGAAGCAACGCAGGCCGACTGGATTTTGCGCACTTCACTTTTATACGCCCGGCACCAAATCAGCAAAGTGTTTTTTTACATGCTGGATGATGTAAACAAACAAAGTCCGGTGCAGTATTCTTCTTCCGGTTTGGCGCAAGGTTTGGTTCCTCGGCAATCAGCGTATTATCTTCTTCAAACTAAAAATTTAATGGGCGATTATCAATACGTGCAAACTTTAAGCACTAATCCTTTGATAGATATTTACGCTTCTGGCCAAAAGAAAATCTATGTATTAACCGTTCCGGATGAAACCGGCAAAACCATAATTTGCCATTTAAACCTGGGCGATATTAAACTAGCAGCAGTTTACAGTTTGCAAGCGGATACTTCTTTTATGAGCAAAAAAATGGTACCGGTTGTGAACGGAATGATCACGATAACCGCATCCGAAAAACCAATTTTTGTAGAAACGAATTAAATATCAATACCTCTTTCAAAAACTACTGCTAAAAACAGTACCTTTGGCTGGCAAATAATAACCCCCAAATTATTTGCTATGCTATTTGATCCTGCCAAATTTATTGCCGAAGGTTTAACTTATGATGATGTGTTGCTGGTACCAGCGTACTCAGAAGTTTTGCCTCGCGATGTGGACACCCGCTCCTACCTTACTCGAAAAATAAAACTTAACGTTCCGATTGTTTCTGCCGCGATGGACACTGTTACCGAAGCTGCACTAGCCATTGCAATTGCGCAAGCAGGTGGAATCGGGATGTTGCATAAAAACCTGAGCATACAGCTTCAGGCTGATGAAGTGCGCAAAGTGAAACGTTCGGAAAGCGGCATGATTCAGGATCCGGTTACATTAAAAGACGATGCGGTTATTGCTGATGCGGTAAAAATTATGAAGGAATATCGCATTGGCGGCATTCCGGTAGTTGACGGAGATCATAAACTGACAGGCATCATCACCAACCGCGATTTGCGTTTTGAGAAAGAAATGGGCAAGCCGGTTCGCGACGTGATGACGAAAGAAAACCTGATTACGGCGCCACTTGGAACAGATTTAACGCAGGCGGAAGCAATTCTCCAAAATCATAAAATTGAGAAATTACCGGTGGTTGACAGCGAAGGCCGTTTAACTGGTTTGATTACTTTTAAAGATATTCAGAAATTCAAAAACTTCCCGGCCGCCTGTAAAGATGAGCACGGCCGTTTGCGCGTTGGTGCAGCCGTTGGCGTTACTGCCGATACATTAGATCGTGTAGATGCGTTGGTAAAAGCTGGTGTAGATGTGATTACAATTGATACCGCGCATGGCCATTCCAAAGGTGTAATTGACCGGCTAAAAGAAGTAAAAGCCAAATATCCAAATTTACAGGTAATTGTAGGCAATGTAGCTACAGGCGAAGGCGCTAAAGCTTTGGCCGATGCCGGTGCGGATGCCGTGAAAGTTGGTATCGGCCCGGGTTCTATTTGCACCACTCGGATTATTGCCGGCGTTGGCGTTCCGCAATTGTATGCCGTTTACGAATGTGCTAAAGCGTTAGAAGGAACAGGTGTGCCGGTGATTGCAGATGGCGGCATTAAGCATACCGGCGATATTCCGAAAGCAATTGCTGCCGGTGCCAGTTCGATCATGGCTGGTTCGCTGTTTGCCGGTGTGGAAGAATCTCCCGGAGAAATTATTATTTATGAAGGCCGCCGTTTCAAATCGTACCGCGGCATGGGTTCTATCGAAGCGATGGAACAAGGCTCGAAAGACCGCTATTTCCAGGATGTGGAAGATGATATTAAAAAATTAGTGCCCGAAGGAATTGTAGGCCGCGTGCCGGTAAAAGGAAGTTTGGCTGAAGTAATGTACCAGTATGTTGGCGGTTTGCGCGCCAGTATGGGTTATTGCGGTGCAGCCAATATTGAAGCTTTGCAGAAAGCTAAATTTGTGCGGATAACTTCTGCCGGGATTCGCGAATCGCATCCGCATGATATTACGATTACTAAGGAAGCACCGAATTATACAAGATAATATAAATGCTTCTTTTATCAGCATAAAAAGTGTATTGAGAAATTAATACACTTTTTTTGTGCGGTAAAAGAAGTATTAAGGAAATAACGTTAGTGAACTTTTGAATTCGCCAGAAAAAACTAATCCTAAACCATTTATCAGCTAACTGTTAATTAACACAATCAAAGATTTTTTATCAATGCTATACTACTCTAAAACATGAACCGATTAATTTATTTACCATTACTTTCAGTTTTAACCATTTCGGTTTTTTCTAATCCAAGCTTTGGACAGACAGAAAACGGCAACGCTGCATTTTCTGCCGCTAATCCATTTTTTGCACCAAGTACACTGCCTTTTCAGGCTCCGGCCTTCGATAAAATCAAAAACAGCGATTTTAAACCGGCGATGGAAGAAGGTATCCGTCAGCATCTGGCAGAAATACAAAAAATTGCCAATAATCCTGCTGCGCCTACTTTTGAAAACACGCTGGTAGCAATGGAAAAAAGCGGTCGTTTGCTAGATCGGGTTGATGGTATTTTTAGTTTACTTACCGGCGCCAATACCAATTCCGAACTACAAAAAGCAGAGCAGGACGAAGCGCCAAAATTATCTGCCAATAATGATGCGACTTACTTAAATACCAAACTATTCAAACGCGTAGAAGCTGTTTACCAGAAACGCAATGACTTAAAGCTGGATGCCGAATCGAAACGTTTGGCCGAATATGAATACGAAAACTTTGTGCTTGCCGGAGCGCGGTTATCAGAACAGGATAAAGAGAACCTGAAAAAACTGAACCAGGAAGAAGCTTCGTTAAGGGCAAAATTTAGTAATCAATTATTGGCCGGAACCAAAGCAGGCGCACTGGTTGTAGATAGCAAAGAAGAACTGGCTGGTTTATCTGAAGGCGCGATAGCTGCTGCTGCACAAAATGCTAAAGCTGCCGGTTTTTCCGGGAAATGGCTGATTTCTTTGCAAAATACTACGCAGCAGCCCGAACTGCAATCGTTAACTAATCGTGCTACGCGCCAGAAACTGTTTGAAGCTTCCGTAAACCGTACCGAAAAAGGCGACGCCAATGATACGCGTGCTACGATTGTACGTATTGCGCAAATCAGGGCACAAAAAGCTAAATTGTTGGGTTTCCCCAATTATGCTGCTTGGAAACTGCAAAACCAGATGGCCAAAACGCCGGAAGCGGTAGAACAGTTTTTAAGCAAAGTTGCGCCGCCTACGATAGCTGGTGCAAAAAAGGAAGCTGCGGATATTCAGGCTCTGATCGACCAGCAAAATGGTGGATTTAAATTACAGCCTTGGGATTGGAATTTTTATGCAGAGCAGGTTCGTAAAGCAAAGTTCGATCTGGATCAAAACCAGGTGAAACCTTATCTGGAGATAGATAACGTGCTTAGAAACGGCGTTTTTTATGCTGCAAATTTGCTTTACGGCTTGAATTTTAAAGAGCGTAAAGACTTGCCGGTTTGGCAAGCCGACGTACGAGTTTTTGACGTTTTTGATAAAGATGGCAGCCAAATTGCTTTGTTTTACTGTGATTATTACAAACGCGACAATAAAAGAGGCGGCGCCTGGATGAGTAATTTGGTTGGACAATCGAAGTTGCTTGGCACAAAACCTGTTATTTATAATGTAGCTAACTTAACCAAACCAGCTCCTGGTCAGCCAGCTTTAATTAGTTTTAGTGATGTAACTACCATGTTCCACGAGTTTGGCCACGCGCTGCACGGTTTATTTGCCAGTCAGCAATATCCAAGTTTATCAGGAACCAGCACTGCACGTGATTTTGTAGAATTCCCTTCTCAATTTAACGAGCACTGGGCGATGGATCCGAAAGTGTTTAAACATTATGCTGTTCATTACAAAACTGGCGAACCAATGCCGCAGGAACTGGCAGATAAAATAAAGAAAGCGGCCACATTTAACCAAGGTTACGGCACAACAGAACTCTTGGCTGCTGATTACCTGGATTTACAATGGCACACGCTTTCCGCAGATGCGCAAGTACCAGATGTTGATAAATTTGAAGCGGATGCCTTACACAAAACCGGCGTGGATTTGCCACAGGTGCCGCCGCGTTACCGTTCTACTTATTTCTCCCACATTTGGGGCAGCGGTTATGCCGCTGGTTATTATGCTTATATGTGGACTTCCATGCTGGATAACGATGCATATTCTTGGTTTGAAGAGCATGGCGGATTAACGCGTGCAAACGGACAGCGTTTTCGAGATATGGTTCTATCACGAGGAAATACTGAGGATTTGGGCAAGCTGTTTAAAGATTTTCGCGGCCACAATCCAGACATCAATCCAATGCTGCAAAACCGGGGATTAGTTGCCAGATAAATTTTATCTGCAAAAAGCATTTTGAAATATGCTTCTTTTATCACCTAAAAAATGGCTTTTCATTCGACAGATGAAACGCCATTTTTGTATCAATCCTTTAGGAGCTTTGTCATCAGCATGATCGTTCGGATTGAGAAATCAATTCCCACAGCACAATATGCTTAATGCTCCCGAACTCTCCTCTTCAAAACGCCGCCAGCCGCTTCTTTAATTGTACTGGTAAAAATAAAAGCATTCGGATCGAGGTGATGAACCATATTTTTTAATCTTCTAACTTCTAATCGGGTTACTACCGTAAATACAATATCACAGTCCTGACTGATTTTGAAACTGTCTTTTAAAAAGCCGCGTTCGCCTTTGTAAATAGTTATGCCGCGGCCTAATTCCATGACCAGTTTTTCTTTAATTGGTTCGCTTTGTCCGGAAATAATGGTTACGCCGGTGTATTCTTCCAAACCTTCAATCACAAAACTAATGGTTTTGGAAGCGGTGTAATACGTAAGAATAGAGTACAATGCCGTTGGCAAGCCAAGTTTAACTGCGGCAATCAAAAAAATAATAACATTGATGCCTAAAATAATTTCGCTGATGGTAAAACTGATTCGTTTGTTGGTGTACAACGCAAGCACTTCTATCCCATCCAAAGCGCAGCCGCCGCGCATGGATAAACCGACACCAATTCCCATAAAAACACCACCAAAAATGGAAACCAGTAATTTATCGGAAGTGATTTGCGGATATGGAATAAAAAGCAAACAAAGTCCAAGTCCGATTACAGCAGCAAGCGTTTTTAAAGCAAACGTGTAATTGATCTGATAAGCACCCATAATAATCAGCGGAAGGTTGGCCACAATAATTACATAAGCAATATTGATATGATACAACTCATGAATGAGCAAAGAAATACCGGTTACGCCGCCATCAAAAAACTGGTTAGGCACTAAAAATCCTTTTAAAGCAAAACCGCAAAATAAAATGCCGGCAATGGTAGAAAGTGTATCAGTTATGGTTTGCGACCATGCTATGCTTTTCATTAAATTTTATTTAATTTTTGATTTAACCAGTGCCAAATGTGCTTCTTTTATGGCCTGTTTTTGTTGAATGGCTGTTGGCGTAAAATAATGGTGGCTTTCTAAAAAACACACCTGCAACCGGTTCCATTCATCTGTAGTATTTAAAAAGCCGAAGATAGAAAGCTCGGCGAAAAGTTTATCACCAATCGTAAAAAAATCATCTCGGCCTAAATAATCCAAATCAGCATCAGCCAGAATTTCCTCCAGATGGTTTTTGGGTGATTGCGGAATCAGAGTAGCCATAATCATTCCGCAGATACGGTCAATTTCTTCAGTTGTGTAATTGTAATCTGGCAGAAACTGTTTGGCAATCCGGCAGGATTCTTCTTCATGGTTTTGCGCTCCTTTTAAAAAACCAGAATCATGAAACCAGGCCGCTGTGAGCAGCAGCTTCATTTCGTAATCGCTGATATTTTCCTGTTTGCCCAGCTTTTCCGCGGCATCATAAACATCCTGAGTGTGTTCGATGCTATGATAAGATAAATGCGGAGGTAATTTGCTTAACTTGTTTAAAATAAACTGACCCGCATTTTCAAATTGCATATTCTGAAGCATGTTGTGTAGGCTAATATATTAAATGTTTTGTTTAGTCGATCAATCCTTCCCTTCTGATTTGGTTTTTACCAATGCTTTTCAAATCAGCGAAGTAAAACCAAAACATAAATTTACTGACATAAAAACAGTACGGATGAAGTAGTTTTTAGGTTCTCAGGATTGAGGACTGATTAAACTTAAGTTATCTCAACACAAAAAAATAGAATTAATTTATAAGTCTGATTTTTAAAAGCCTTTTGTAATAGGTTGAAAATCTATAAATTAAGTAAACATTGTAATCTAGATCAAATAAATTTATTTAAAACCCGATTGAACTTGCACAAATAAAAGGTTCGTTATAATTTAGCCTACTAAATTAATAGACTTTATGGACTACTTTTTTTATCAATCTTTTTTATCCGTTTGTTTAGGTTGTTGTGTTTATAAATGTCATGTAATTCAAAACTAAAATTTCCAAATTATTATCTCTTCACTCTGTTAAATGAAAATTTCTACTTCTACTTTTAAAACCAAATTTTTACTGGTTTTACTGTTTCTCCCTTTTTTCTCGTTTGCCCAAATGAACGACAATTACATTTTAAGCGGCATTGTTAAAGATGATACCGGCCAGCCGTTGCCCAGTGTTTCTGTAAAAATAAAAGGCAGCACTACGGGCACAACTTCAAATCTACAAGGCAAGTTTTCTATTACCAGCAATGCTAAATTTCCGATTCGGATTGTTTTTTCCAGCATTGGTTTCCTGCCGCAAGAATTTGAAGTGAAAAATTCCAGCAGTTTGCTAAGCGTGCAACTGGTTACACAATCTTTAATCGTAAACGAAGTAGTGGTTACGGCTTCCCGGCAGGAAGAAAAAATACTACGTTCGCCGGTTGCCATAGAAAAGCTGGATATCCGCGCCATTCGCAATTCTCCGGCACCAAGTTTTTACGATGCACTGGAAAATGTGAAAGGCGTACAAATGATTACTTCCAGTTTAACGTTTAAAGTGCCTAACACGCGTGGTTTTAATATTCCGAACAACTTCCGTTTCATGCAGCTGGTTGATGGCGTGGATATGCAGGCTGCTACATTGGGCGTTCCGCTTGGAAATGCCATCGGCCCAACCGAGCTGGATATTGCCAGTATTGAAATTACGCCAGGCGCAGCTTCGGCTTTATATGGCATGAATGCGATTAACGGAATGGCAAATCTGATCACCAAAAATCCGTTTACTTATCAGGGATTGAGTATTTACCAGCGCACCGGTGTTAACCATGTTGATGGTATTGATGTTAGTCCAAGCGTTTTAACTGAAACAGCGTTGCGTTATGCCAAAGCCTTCAACAAAAAATTAGCTTTTAAGGTAAATGGAAGCTACATGCACGGTACAGACTGGATTTCTAACACCAGATTAGACCAAAACACCAACAATCTAAAAAGCGCAAACCCTGCTTATCCTGCTTTAAATGGAGCCAATAATGCTGCTTTCGATGGCTGGAACAAATATGGCGATGATGCGCTTGCCGGAAGTAATGTGGTTTCCATCAGCGGTTTAACCATTAACGGACAAGCAAACCAGACTTTACGTGTTGCCCGTACTGGTTATTACGAAAAAGATTTGGTTAGTCCGGAAGTGAAGAATTTAAAGTTTGATGCTTCTTTACATTTCCGCCCGACCGAGCATACCGAAATTAGTTACACCTATCGTATTGGTGAGATGGACGGAACTTTTCAGCGTGGAAATAAAATCCGTTTGCAGGATGTAATCGTTCAAAATCACAGCTTGGAAGTTAAAGGAAAGAATTTCAAACTTTTGGGCTACGTTTCCCTGGAAAATACTGGAAAATCTTACAACGTAAAACCATTGGCTGATAATCTGGATTTGGCCAGCGGCGGCAGTAATACCGTTTGGGCAGCAAAATACAAAGCAGCGTTAACTTCGCAATTAGCCAATGGCGTTGACTTGGCAACTGCAAATAATCTGGCTCGTACCGCAGCAGATGCGGGAAGAGTTGAACCCGGAACGCAAGCTTTTAATGATCTTAAAAACACCATTATCGGCATCAATAATTGGGATATAAAATCAAGTACCATCCCGGATGCACCGGCAACCGGCGGAGCGGCATTAGTTCAAAACAGCAGATTGTATCATACCGAAGGCCAGTGGGATTTATCAAAAACAGTTAAAATTTTTGATTTACTGATTGGTGCCGATGCCCGTATTTACCAGGTAATTCCGGATGGCAATAACTTCGTGGATTTTTCTCGCGCTATTGCTGACCGGAATACGCCGCTTGCCGACGGCAGTTTTGGTAATGATGTGTATTATAAAAAGTTTGGCGGTTTTACCCAGGTTACCAAAACCTTTTTTGAGGAAAAATTGAAACTATTTGGTTCGTTGCGGTTTGATTACAACCCTGAATTCAACCCAAAACTGACACCACGTATTGCTGCGGTTTACTCTCCTACCGATAACCATAATTTCCGCATTACTTATCAGCAAGGTTACCGTTTCCCGGCATTGTTTGAGGCTTTATCTTATGTAAATAATGGTCGTGTAAAAAGAGTTGGCAGTTTGTCTTACATCAACGATGGTTTAGGTTATCTGGATAACAGTTACACGCAAGCTTCCGTAGTAAACTTTAACGCCGCAGTAGCCGCCGCCGGAAATACAGATGCCGCAGCCTTAGCAAACCGTAATTTGCTACAAGTTGCAAATTTGCCAAAAGCGCAGCCGGAAGGAATCAGTTCTTTTGAAGCCGGTTACAAAGGTGTTTTGTTTGATAATAAAGTAGTAGTTGATTTAGATGCATACAGCAACATTTACACCGGATTTTTAGGTCAGGTGCAAGTTTTTGTCCCTAAAGGAACTACCGTTGGTTCAGACGCTTCTATTCTGGCGATGCTGGACAGGAACCGTGATGCGACAACGGCAACCACCACAACGGCTGCAAGTGCAGGGCAAGATCGGTATCGTGTTTACACAAACGCTAAAAACAAGTATCATAATTACGGCTCTGCTTTGGGCATCACTTACAATTTCTACAAACGTTTCAGCATTGCGGGTAACGCCAGCTATAATAAACTGGCTGCCAATAAAACGGATGATATTTTTGTAACCGGCTTTAACACGCCAATTTTATCAACCAACCTTTCTTTTGGCAACCGGGAAATTATTAAAAATGTAGGCTTCAACGTAATCTACAAATGGCAACGAGGATTTTTGTGGGAAAGTCCGTTGGTTACAGGTGCTGTTCCTGCTGTTCACACGTTTGATGCGCAGGTTAGTTTGCGCGTTCCTCAATACAAAGCCAACTTTAAAATGGGTGCAACTGATTTGCTGAACCGTCGTTACATTCAATATGCGGGCGGACCAACGCTTGGTGGTTTGTATTACGTGGCTATTACGTTGGATGGATTATTGAACAATTAACATACTGTTTTTACCGGCATAAAAACAGCAAGGGAAGCATAACAGCTTCCCTTCTTTATTACATTTAATTTTTGCTTGAATTTTTGCCCGATAAAAGAAGCATCAAACCTTTTTTTGCTTCAAACATTTACAAAGTATTATGCTGCTGAAAATCTATCCTGAAAATCCAAGTCCAAAAGCCATTGCACAAGTGGCCGAAGTATTGCGCAAAGGCGGTTTGGTAATTTATCCAACCGATACCGTTTACGGTTTAGGCTGTGATATCACCAATCACAGAGCAATTGAAGCCGTTTGCCAGTTACGAAAACTAAACCCTAACAAAGCCAATTTATCTTTTATCTGTTACGATCTCAGCGATATTTCCAGCTACATCAAACCGATAGACAATACTGTTTTTAGAGTGCTAAAAAAAGCATTGCCCGGTCCGTTTACTTTTATTTTTAATGCAAGTGGTTTGGTGCCAAAGCTCATTAGCTCCAACAAAAAAACAGTTGGCATCAGGATTCCGGACAACAATATTCCGCGCGAAATTGTAAAAGCGCTGGGCAATCCAATTCTCACCACTTCAATTAAAGATGATGACGATATTTTAGAATATTCTACCGATCCGGAACTGATTTATGAGAAATATCAAAATTTGGTTGACGTTGTCATCGATGGTGGTTATGGCGATAATATCGCTTCAACTGTGGTAGATTGTACTTCGGGCGAGTTTGATATTATCCGCGAAGGGAAAGGCGATTTGCAGGAATTTTTGTAAAATACTGTTTTTAAGCACGGTTTTTTCTATAGATAAATTGTATTAGCCGATCTATCTATGAAAACCCTATTTGCTCTACTAAAAACAGCTGTAATTTGTGTTCTGATTTATAAATCTTTGTTTTACGCGTTTCTATTTATCGTTTCAGGTATGTGGATTATTACTGCTTTACTACTCATACTGTTTATTTATCTGTCCAAAAATTTATTTTTAGAAGTTTTGGTGCTAAATAATTTTTACAAAAGTTTTAAACATTTTGATTGGAAGGAAAAGCTTCCGAAACTAAAGTTCAGAACTAAAATCAACAAACAGTTTTCTTCAGAAACTGCCTGAAAGTCAACCTTGCATCAAAGTGTTTTTCTCTTCTGATACTCTTTTTACCGGTTGTTTTTTATCGTTCACAATAAACCGTTAAATCTGTTTTTACACATTTTAGACGCCGCCAGCAGAAGTTTCTAATCCAAAAACCGAAAAAAATCTTACTTTTGCATCCCGTACACAAGGGTTTGTTTCCGCCTTCAATCAGGAGCAAATCATTCAACTTACAGCATGACTAAGTATATTTTTGTTACGGGCGGCGTTACCTCTTCGTTAGGTAAAGGCATAATTTCAGCTTCTTTAGCCAAACTTCTTCAAGCCCGTGGTTATCGGGTAACTATCCAAAAATTTGATCCGTATATCAATATTGATCCCGGAACGATGAATCCTTACGAACATGGTGAATGTTACGTGACGGAAGATGGTGCCGAAACGGATTTGGATTTAGGCCATTACGAGCGTTTTTTAAACACACCAACTTCTCAGGCCAATAATATTACTACAGGTCGAATTTATCAGAACGTTATTAACCGCGAACGCGAAGGAGATTATTTGGGGAAAACCGTACAGGTTGTGCCGCATATTACGGATGAAATTAAACGTAATTTCAAGATTTTAGGCGAAAACGGCGAAAACGATATTGTAATTACCGAAATTGGCGGAACGGTTGGTGATATTGAATCGTTGCCTTTTGTGGAAGCCGTTAGACAATTCCGCTGGGAAACCGGTTCGGGCAATTCCTTGGTAATTCATTTAACTTTAGTTCCCTATCTGGCTGCTGCCGGCGAATTGAAGACCAAACCAACGCAGCACTCTGTAAAAATGTTATTGGAATATGGTATTCAGCCGGATATTCTGGTTTGCCGTACAGAACATCATCTTAATCAAGAACTTCGCAAAAAAATAGCTTTATTTTGCAACGTAAATATCAATGCGGTAATCGAATCTATCGATGCTTCTACCATTTACGATGTGCCGTTATTGATGCTGAAAGAACAATTGGACAAAACCGTTTTAACAAAACTAAAACTTCCGCATAATAAAGAACCTAATTTAGATAGCTGGAAAGATTTTCTGGGAAGATTAAAAAATCCAACCGGAGAAATCAGAATTGGTGTGGTTGGAAAATATGTAGAACTGCCGGATGCTTATAAATCTATTTCGGAAGCTTTTATTCACGCCGGAGCTAAAAACGAATGCAAAGTTCATGTCAAATACATTCATTCTGAGACTTTAACCGTAGAAAATGCTGCCGAAAAAATACGTGGCTTACATGGTGTTTTAGTGGCGCCAGGATTTGGTCAGCGTGGAATTGAAGGTAAAATTGAAGCCATACGTTATGTACGCGAACATGAAATTCCGTTTTTTGGGATTTGCTTGGGAATGCAATGTGCCGTAATTGAATTCGGGCGAAATGTTTTGAAAATCAATCAAGCAAACAGCAGTGAAATGGACGAGAATACGCCAAATCCGGTAATTTCAATGATGGAAGAACAAAAAACCATTACAGCAAAAGGCGGAACCATGCGTTTGGGTTCTTATCCATGCGATATCCGCAAAAATACCAAAACAGCTTTGGCATACGGCAAAAACCATATCAACGAACGCCATCGTCATCGTTACGAATTCAACAATAAATATTTAAAACAATATGAAGAAAGCGGCATGATTCCGTCGGGCATTAACCCGGAAAACGGTTTGGTCGAAATAGTGGAATTAAAAAATCACCCTTTCTTTATCGGCTCACAATTTCACCCCGAATTAAAATCAACAGTTGCCAATCCGCATCCGCTTTTTGTTAACTTTGTCGCCGCTTCCATGGCTTATGCCAAAAAGAAGCAAATCTCAATTTAATTGGTACTTTAAAAGAATGGATAGAAATACATTTACAGGATTATTCCTGATCCTGGTGATTCTGGTTGGCTCCACATTTTTGCTCAAACCATCGCAAGACGAACTCAGAAAAGAACAACAAAAAAAAACACAGGATTCTTTACGCAGAATAGGCGGCATTAACCGCAAAGCACCAACTACCAATGCTTCTTTTACCGCACAAAAATCCGCAGTGGCAGATTCAGTTGCCAAAACCGGACCTTTAGGAGCTGCTGTTGCAGCTAAACCAACATTGGTTTTTTTAGAAAACAAACAGTTAAAAGTTATTTTATCTACACAAGGCGGCCGTGTTATTTCGGTAGAATTAAAAAACGAAAAAACTTTTGATAAACAGCCTTTAATTTTATTGAATCCAGAGCAATCCAAATTTGGTTTAACATTGAATGTTGCAGGCAAACAGGTTGAAACTAATGATCTTAATTTTACACCAAGTGCGCCCTCTTTAACAGTTAGCAGTCAGGATTCCAGTTCGTTAACCATGCACTTAGCTTATGGTGCCAATCAATCCATTGATTATATTTATACTTTAAAAGGTGATGGCTACAAAGTTGGCTACAATCTGGTTTTAAATAACATGAACGGCGTAGTAAACGCCAAAAACAACCAGGTTACTTTAGACTGGGAAGCCAGTTTACGCAAACAGGAACGCGACATGAAAATGGAACGCACCTACTCTACTGTCTATTTGGAAGATACTGAAGGCGGCATCAACGAGTTATCTTTAACAAAAGACGAGCAAAAGAACTATGCGGATAAGAAAATTTCCTGGGTTTCTTTTAAACAACGTTTTTACTCTAACGTACTAATTGCTAAAAACGGTTTTACCAGTGCTGATGTTGCTGTTAACACGGATATCAATTCTAATGATGTAAAACAGATGTCGGCTAAAATGCAGTTGCCTTACACTGGTGGTGCAACGGTGAGTTATCCGATGGAGTTTTACTTCGGTCCAAACCGTTTTTCTACTTTAAAAGAGCAAGGTTACCATTTGGAACGCCAGATTGATTTGGGTTGGGGACCATTAAAATATATCAACCAGTTTGCGGTATTACCAGTGTTTAATGCTTTGCAAAATTTTAACTGGAACTATGGATTAATCATTTTGGTATTAACGGTTTTGTTGAAATTGGTTTTGTTTCCGCTTACCTACAAGTCATACCTTTCTATGGCTAAAATGCGTGTTTTAAAGCCGGAAATGGATGAAATTAAAGGCAAAGTAGGCGATGATAATCCAACTTTACTGCAACAGGAATATTTAAAACTATACAAAAAAGCAGGTGTAAACCCATTAGGTGGTTGTTTACCATTGCTGATACAGATGCCAATTATCCTGGCTTTCTTCCGCTTTTTCCCAAATTTATTTGAATTACGCGGACAAGCGTTTTTGTGGATGCACGATTTGTCAACCTATGATTCAGTTCTTAGTTTTCCTCTAATTCCATTATTAAACTGGGACCACATCAGTCTGATGTGTTTGTTGATGACGATTTCTACACTCGTGCAAACCTATTTTAACAACCAGACTTCTGGCGCAACTGGACAAATGAAATACATCGGTTACATTACGCCGCTTATTTTCTTTGGTGTGTTGAACAGCTATCCTGCAGGTTTAAATTACTATTATTTTTGCGCAAATATTTTAACGTTCTCCCAACAATATTTTATTAGGTTGTGGGTAGATGATAAAAAAATCCACGCTAAAATTCAGGAAAACAAAAAGAAACCGGAAGATCCGAATAAAAAGAAATCAGGCTTTCAGCAGAAAATGGAAGACATGATGCGCCAGCAAAGGCAAACACCAGCCATCCAAGCCAAAAAGAAGTAACAATTTTTAGGTGATAAAAAGAGCATCGGGATTTAAGTTTCGGTGCTTTTTTGATTTAAATAAATTCACTATATCTGCTTGACAACTTGACAAACAACAGTTACATTTAATAAGTTAACATCAGAAATATGAAAAAAATGTCTGTAGGAGAATTTAAAACTAATTTTTCTCAAGTAATTGAAGATGTAAAAGCAGGAGAAAAAATAGCTGTTACTTTTGGTAAAAAAAAACAAATTATTGGATATTTCTTACCCGAAATTCCCGTAACGAAAACTAAGCGAAAACTAGGAATTTTAGAAGGGAAAGCAACTGTAATTTTCAACTCAGATTTTAAAATGACTGAAGAAGAATTCATCAATTTATGAGTTACCTGTTAGATACTCATACTTTGATTTGGTCAATTTTAGATAGAGGAAAATTGTCACAACAAGTTATTGAAACACTTGAAGACACTGAAAACCCAATTTTTGTCAGTGCTGTTTCTTTGTGGGAAATATCAATAAAATTTTCGTTAGGAAAATTGGAATTGTCTGGTGTCAAGCCGGAAGAGTTATTAGATTTAATCATAAAAACTGGATATGAATTGATTTCTATTTCGCCACACGATTGTGTAACTAATTATCAACTGTCCTCTACTTTTCATAAAGATCCGTTCGACAAAATTTTGATCTGGCAAGCGATTAAACATAACTATATATTAATAACTAAAGACGATTACATCAAACAATATAAATCAGCTGGATTAAGAACTTTTTGGTGAAAATCCTTTGTAACTTTTTTATTCTCTCCAAAATTCATCCTATAAAAACAGCATATTTAAGCTTTCACAAAAGATTAAACTATGCGAAAATTACTACTCCTACCTTTTTTGTGCTTTTTGATTGATGCAGCATCAGCACAAACAGCTGCGAAAAAACCGTTAGACCATTCGGTTTATGATGGCTGGCAAAGCATCACCAACGAACGGATCAGTGATGATGGCAAATGGATTTTGTACGTCGTAAAACCGCAGCAGGGCGATGCAACGCTCGTAATTTCGACTGCTAAAAACAGCAATAAAATACAGATTGCAAGAGCTGATACGGCACGCATCACGGCAGATTCCAAATATGCAGCTTTCCTGATTCGTCCGTATTATGCAGCAGTTCGTACTGCGCGCATTAAAAAGAAAAAGCAGGACGAGTTTCCAAAAGATACTTTAGGTTTGATGCTTTTGGGTTCCAAACAAATCACCAAAATTCCGTCTGTACGGTCTTTTAAACTGGCTGAAAAAGCTTCGGTAATTGCCTATCTGGCTTCAAGCGATACGCTGAAAAAGCCAATTGCTTCGGATACTTCCAAAAGAGCAGTTGCCCAAACCATTGCGCCACCAACACGCGAAGGTGCTGATCTCACACTGAAACAACTTTCAAACAATAAACAACGTACATTTAAATACGTAACTGATTATCAGTTAGATAAAAACGGAAAATCTTTGGTATTTGCGGTCACTGCTCCGCGCAGAAGCAAAGAGGTGCAATCAGGTTTGTATCTATATGACATCGAAAAAGATGTACTAAAAACAGTAAGCAGCGGCCGGGGCAATTACCGCAATCCGGTTTTTGATGAAACTGGCAAACAACTGGCTTTTACTGCGGAGAAAAACCCGGAAAAAGCGCAAGTCAAACCTTTTAAATTGTATTATTATAATGCTACAAAAGATAGCGCAGAAGTAATTGCAGCACCAGGCTCGGCAGGAATGCCAGCCAAATGGGCTGTTAGCGGCGATAGCAGAGCTTACTTTAGCAAAGGTGGTAACCGTTTATTTTTCGGCACGGCGCCTATTCCAAAACCTGCCGATACCACTCTGGTTGAATTTGAACATGCCAAGCTGGACATCTGGAATTACAAAGACGAATACTTGCAACCGCAGCAATTAAACACTTTGCAACGCGATTTGCGCAGAAGTTATCTGGCTGTAATTATTCCTTCAGCAGCAGATCATAAACTGATACAACTGGCCAATATTGGCATACAGGATGTTACACTACCCGAAAACAGTGATGCCAAATATGCTTTAGGCGTTACCGATACGGGTTCGCGTGTGCAGGCGCAATGGGAAGGCGGCGGCAGTCAGGAAGCTTATTTAATCGACTTGAAAACCGGCGAATACAAAAAAATTAATACGCGATTAAAGTCGCGCTACCAGTTATCTCCCGGTGGAAATTATGTAATCTGGTTTGATCCGGGCAACCAGAACTGGTTTAGCTATGCTGTTTTTACCGGCAAAAAAACGAACCTGACTGCAAAAACCGGAACCAAAATGGGTGAAGAAGATAACGACGTTCCGACTGATCCTTCAGCTTATGGCGTTTCCGGCTGGACAACCGGCGATAAATCGGTTTTGGTTTATGACCGATATGACATTTGGAGCATCGATCCGGAAACTGGAGTTGCAACTAATTTTACCAACGGTTTGGGCAGGAAAAACAAACTGATTTTCCGCTATTCGATGCTAAATGCAAACAGGCGTTTTGGTGCTGCCGGAAGTGATGAAGAGAGATACATCGAAACCAAAAAACCTTTAATGTTACTGGTTCAAAACGAGGAAAACAAACAATGGGGATATTACAAAAAGGTAATTGGC
Source organism: Janthinobacterium lividum (assembly GCA_050955045.1). Taxonomy (GTDB): domain Bacteria; phylum Bacteroidota; class Bacteroidia; order Sphingobacteriales; family Sphingobacteriaceae; genus Mucilaginibacter_A. The sequence continues at coordinate 42,164 of JBPBQV010000003.1, forward strand.
AGTAATAAATCTCCTGAAAAAATCCTGATGGTTCCGTATAGTTTTGGAATGTTGCAAAAAGCTAAAAACAGCGACGAATACATTTACACCAAAGGTAATTATCAGCACTCGCCGGATCTGTATGTTTCTTCTGATCTGAAAAAAGAAATTAAGCTGAGTGCCATCAATCCGCAGCAAAGCGGGTACAACTGGGGAACAGCAGAGTTAGTAAACTGGACGACACCAAAAGGCTATCAGTCTAAAGGAATTTTATACAAACCGGAGAATTTTGACCCGCAAAAGAAGTATCCGATGCTGGTTTATTTTTACGAAAAAGTATCAGAAGGATTGTACAATTATGTTCCGCCTGCGCCAACGCCTTCGCGTTTGCCCATCTCCTATTTTGTAAGTAATGGTTATCTGGTTTTTACGCCCGATATCAGTTATGAAAGAGGTCAACCGGGTGCATCTGCGGTAGAGTTTATCAATTCTGGTGTAGAAATGTTGAAGAAAAACGCTTGGGTTGATGCAGCCCATATCGGTATTCAGGGACAAAGCTGGGGCGGTTATCAGGTTGCTTATCTCATCACTCAAACCAATATGTACGCAGCCGCCTGGGCGGGTGCGCCGGTTGCCAACATGACTTCTGCTTATGGCGGTATCCGTTGGGAAAGCGGTAATTCGCGCGAAAGTCAGTACGAAAAAGGACAAAGCCGAATTGGTGCCAACTTGTGGGAAAACACGGATTTGTATATCAAAAATTCGCCGCTTTTCCAGTTTCCAAAAGTGAAAACACCAGTCGTGGTGATGTCTAACGATGCAGACGGCGCCGTGCCGTGGTATCAGGGAATTGAAATGTTTACCGCTTTACGCCGCTTAAACAAACCGGTTTGGCTGCTGCAATACAATGGCGAAGCGCATAATCTGGTGCAACGCCAAAACCGGAAAGACATTTCCATCCGCGAACAACAGTTTTTTGACCACTTTTTAAAAGGTGCGCCTATGCCGGTCTGGATGGCTAGTGGCGTTCCGGCAGTTGATAAAGGAAAAGATTGGGGATTTACGTTGACCAAACAATAGTTTGAGTAAAATCACACAAACACAAAAACCCGACAGCAATTGCATCTGTCGGGTTTTTGTGTTTTAAATTCAACTTTGTAAATTTTTTTTCGTTAAGATTATACCGTTTAAAAAGATAAATTAATGAAGCAACAATATGATCTGCTAGTTGTAATTCCGGTTGGCCCGAATTGCAAAACAGCCTTTGTAGAAGATACAATCAACAGCATTATCCATTACTGTTTATGCACTTACAAAATCATATTGATTGATGATTCCAAGAAAGAATCTGGCACGGTTCTCAAAAATAACTTTCCGGAAATTGACATCATTACCAATCAGCAGCAATATGGTTTACTGGGCGGATTGTATATCACGTTAAGTCATGCTTTTACGTATGCTTTAGATCATTATCAGTTTAAAGTTTTGCTGCGGATGGATACTGATGCGTTGATAACCGGCTACAATCCGCAACAGGAAGCCATAGAAATGTTCGAGAAAAACCCTAAAATTGGTATCGCCGGATTTGTAAAAAGAGGAAAAGAACCTAAAGATTTTGCGGGTAACGCGGTGGAAAACTACTGGCCAATGCACCAGATTACCACTTACGCCTTCACCTGGAAATTTTTATCCAAACCGCGGGCAAATCTGGCTTTACGAAAATTAGTGATCAAAGCATTGTTAAACGGCTACGAAATGGGTGCAAACGTTTTCGGCGGTGCATACATTGTGAGCGAACTTTACCTGCAAAAGTTGCGCGAAGCCAATATGCTGCCTGATTATGGCATCCGCAAAATTTACCTGGAAGAAGACCATATTTTTGGCTTGTTAACCAAAGCAATTGATTTTGAATTAGGCGATTTAGAAACCGGCAACCTGCCATTTGGTGTCGCCTGGAGAGGTTTGCCAACTTCGCCTGAAGAATTGCATAAACGTGGAAAAAAGATCATTCATTCTACCAAAGTTTGGAAAGATATGAGTGAGGCGGAAATCAGAGAATTTTTCAGGGAAAAGAGAAGCGGTGTGCCGGAAAATCACGCAGCTGTATAAATGCTGTTTTTATCGACATAAAATCCAAATCAGTTTTTTAGTTGATAAAAACAGCATCAAACTTCAACCAAACTTCCGCCATCTGGCTTCACTTCCAAAACATGTTTTACACCACATTTTAAAGCAAAATTATTTTTTTGATGCCCAACTGGGAAATCAAAGCAAACAGGATAGTTGTATTCTTTTACTTTTTCCAGCACAATTTCGGGTATAGTTTCTCCAAATTCCTCATCAGGATTATCGGGTTTAACAGCAAAACCACCAATAATCAGTCCTGCTAAATGTGTTAATTTTCCGCTTCGTTTCAGGTTGTAAAACAGGCGGTCGAGGTTATACAATTGTTCGTGTATATCTTCCACGAATAGAATTTTTCCTTTAGTTTGAAGATCGGATTTGCTTCCGGCTGCATTAGCAAGCAAACTTAATTTCCGCCAACCAGTTCGCCAGTTGCTTTTCCCAAACGGTTACAATCGGAAGCGGGCGAAGTATAACTCATCTTTTCGCCGGTTAAAGCTTGCTTAATCGACAAAATAGTTTCGACCTGAATTGGTTCTGCCAGATTCCAGTCCGCAGGAAAACTATTGCACATTTTAGAATGCAAAGTGGCAACATGGAAATTACGGTTGATGTGACTATGCAGCAATGTAATATCGCTAAAACCAATAATCCATTTGGGATGAGCAGCAAAATGCCGGAAGTTTAATTGATCGATAATTCTCACCACACCATAACCGCCGCGTGCACACATTACAGCTTTAATATCTGGATTATCCAGCATGTATTGTAATTCGATTACACGTTCTTCGTCTGTTCCGCCAAAAGTGAAGCTTCTTTTACCCACTGTTTTTCCAATTTCTACCACAAATCCCCAGCTTTGCATCAATGCAACGGCAGGCTGAACTTCTTCCAACGAAATAAAACTTGCCGGACAAGTAATGCCAATTGTATCGCCTGGCTGCAAATAAGGTGGAATTTTTAAGGATCGATGACTGGAAAAATAAATGGTGTTTGCCCAGGATTTTGCAGAAGCCAAAGTAAACGCTGCTGGCAACAGTGCAGAAATAAAATGTTTGCGTTGCATATTGAGGTGGGAAATTACAAAAGATTTAAGCTGTTTTGAAAATAATCAGCTGTATAATTTTCAAAGTGATTTCGGACGTCTGAAAAGAAAACCTGATAATTACCGTTATTTGTTTATTCACCCCAAAAACTAATTTGGGTTGATTTTGATAACCGTTCCATCTGCCATAAATGAAATATTTAAAACCTGCCCTGCTCTTTTTACCCTTGCTTTTTTTGCTGCTAAACGAAGCATCGGCACAAAAAAAAGTAGATTATACCAAACTGGTTAATCCGTTTATTGGCACCGGCGGCCACGGCCATACTTATCCGGGCGCGGTTTTACCGTTTGGAATGGTGCAATTAAGTCCGGATACAAGACTGGAAGGTTGGGATGGCTGCTCCGGTTATTACACCATGGATTCACTGGTTTATGGTTTCTCCCATACGCATTTAAGCGGAACCGGCATTGCAGATTATTGCGATATTTTGTTTATGCCCACAACTGGCAAACCGCAATTAAACAACAAAGATTACCGTTCGCATTTCCAGAAAAAAAACGAAGATGCCTCGCCGGGCTATTACACTACTTTGCTGGATAAATACAATATTACCGCCGAACTGACCGCTACCTTGCGTGTTGGAATGCACCGTTACAGTTTTCCCAACACTAAAGAAGCCAATATTATTATCGATCTGCAGCATCGTGATCCGGTGCTGGATTCCTGGATTGAGGTAGTAAATGATCACGAAATTCGGGGTTTTCGACGTTCCGGCTCCTGGGCAAAAGATCAGTCGGTTTACTTCTACGCCAAGTTTTCCAAACCGTTTAAAACTTATGGAATTGCTTCGGACGATCAGATCAAAAACGGCGAAAAGAAATTGCAGGGGAAAAACATCAAAATGTATCTGCAATTTGATAATCCGGGCGAAGTGATTGCCAAAGTTGGCCTGTCATCCGTCAACGCAGATGGTGCGTTAAAAAACCTGAATACGGAAGTTCCGGATTTCGATTTTAAAAAAGTAATGCGTGCCGCGAAAGAAATCTGGCAAAAAGAGCTTTCAAAAATTCAGGTAGAAGGCGGCGCACCGGTTTTGCCGCCGGTACAGCAGCAAAATAACATGGGTTATGGTTTTGGGCCGGTACATCCAAGAACCCGGGTGGTGGATTACGCCCGCATCAAGCAAACTATTTTTTATACGGCTTTGTACCATTGCATGCTGGCACCCAACATTTACAATGATGTGGACGGGCAATATCGTGGGCTGGACCAAAAGATCCACAAGGCAGATGGTTTTAATTATTACACCGTTTTTTCTTTGTGGGATACGTACCGTGCCGAACATCCGTTGCTGCTTTTAATCGATAAAAAACGGACTTTAGACTTTATCAAAAGTTTTATGGCGATGAACGAGCAAGGCGGTTTGCTGCCCATCTGGCCATTGGCTTCCAGCGAAACTTATTGCATGATTGGCAACCATTCTATTCCGGTTATTGTAGATGCTTATGCCAAAGGTTTACGCGGTTTTGATGCTGAGAAAGCTTTTAAAATGATGAAAGATGCCGTAAACCGAAATCAGTTTGGGCTGGATTCGTACCGCAAAAACGGTTTGGTTTTGGCAGAAGATGAAAAAGAATCGGTTTCCAAAACACTAGAATATGCTTATGACGACTGGTGCCTCGCCCAAATGGCCAAAATGCTGAAAAAAGACCAGGATTATGCCGAATACATTCAGCGTGCGCAATACTGGAAAAACGTTTACAACAACCAAACTAACTTTGTGCAAACCAGAACAAATGGCGGCTGGCTCTCTCCTTTCAAACCAACTGATGTAGATGATAATTTCACCGAAGGAAATGCCTGGCAGTTTTCGTTTTTCATGCCGCAGGATATAAACGGTTTGATTAACCAACTTGGTGGAAAAGAAAACCTGGAGAACAAACTGGATGCTCTGTTTGCTACAAGTTCTGAGATGACGGGCAAAAGTTTGCCGGATATTACCGGAACAATTGGCCAGTATGTACATGGAAATGAACCAAGCCATCATATTGCTTACCTGTATAATTTTACGGATGATTCGTACAAAACGCAGTATTACCTCAACAAAATCATGAATGATTTATACAAAGTTGCGCCCGATGGCTTGGCCGGAAATGAAGATTGCGGACAAATGAGTGCCTGGTATGTAATGAATGCACTTGGTTTTTACAACATCGCGCCGGGGCAAAACAACTTCCAGATCGGAATGCCGATTTTTGACAGGGCAACCATTAATCTGGAAAACGGAAAGAAATTCATTATCAATTCTTCCGGAAATGCAACCAACAGCTATTATTTGCAGGGAATGCAGCTGAATGGCAAACCTTACAACAAGCTATTTTTAGCAAACGAAAACTTGGCTAATGGCGGAAACTGGGACGTTTTTATCGGGAAGCTGCCCAACAAATTGTATATGCAGGATTTGGAGAAACCGGTTTCGGCTATTACAGATCATCAAATTGTAGTTAACCCGTACTTCGTTTATCCCACTAAAAACTTCAGTAAAACCTTAACAGTTTCGGCAGCTTCGATACAAGACAGCGTCAAAATTTATTATACGCTGGATGGCAGCATGCCAAACCTGCAATCCAAATTGTACAGTAATCCTTTAACCATCAGCAATACAACTACCATTAAAATTATTGCTGCTAAAAACAGCATCACCAGCAAAGTAGTAACCGGTATTTTTACTAAAGTAACAGAAGATGCGAAAGCGGTTGTGCCAGCGAAAAGCGCAGCAGTAAATCAAATTCCCAATTAATCGGTATAATTATCGATACAGCCACAAGCAAACGTAAGTAATATAGGTTAATTGCTTACGTTTGTACACCTCGAAAACGTCAGTTTATATATGTTTTTACGCTTAAAAAATCCGATTTTACGATACTTCGTTTACCTGATATATTTAGTTATTATTCTTTTTTGTGCTGTCGAACTGAATTTTTTGTGGCTGTTCGGCTACTCGCCAAATACGGATGATCTAAAAAACCCAACGATGTCTATCGCTTCCGATGTTTATACGGCTGATGGAAAACTGATTGGCCGTTATTATAAAGAAAACCGTTCGCCGGTTGATTTTCAAAAAATTTCTCCAAACCTGGTTCATGCTTTGGTTGCTACAGAAGATACGCGTTTTTACCAGCATCATGGTGTAGATTTTTATGGTGTGTTTGGTAGTTTGGTTTCAACGGTGAGCGGAGATCGGCGCGGTGCCAGTACCATTACACAACAATTGGCTAAAAACCTGTTTCAAACCCGGAAAAAGAAATATCAGGGATTGATTTCGTATGTGCCGGTTTTGCGTACGGTTGCATACAAGTTTAAAGAATGGCTAACGGCTTTTAAAATTGAACGGGTTTACAGCAAAAACGAAATCCTAACACTGTATTTTAACACCGTTCCTTTCGGCAACAATTCTTTCGGCATAAAAACAGCATCGCTTAAATATTTCAACAAAAACCCGGATCAGGTAAACCCGGCAGAAGCAGCAACTTTGATCGGAATGCTAAAAGCAACTTCTACTTATAATCCCATTAAAAACCCGGAAAAATCTATGGAAAGGCGCAATACTGTGCTTTCGCAAATGGAAAAATATGGTTACATCACTAAAAACGAGTTTAAAAGTTATAGCAGCAACCCAATTCAGTTAGATCAGAGTTATGTAGAAAATGAATCGCAGGGAGATTCTTACATCCGTTCGGCAGTGGATAAATGGCTGGAAAAATGGTGTACCGATAACGATTATGATTTATATGAAGACGGGCTGAAAATTTATACGACAATAGATTCTCGTTTGCAGCAGTACGCAGAAGAAGCGGTTGCTGAGAAGATGAAAAGTTTACAAAAACGGTTTGAAGGAGTTTGGGGAAAAGAAAACCCGTGGCGGACTTTAGATGGAAATGAAATCCTGGATTTTCCGCAGAAAGCCGTGCAGCGTTTACCAATTTACAAAATGCTGGAAAAAAAGTTCAAAAGCAATCCCGATTCAATTGATGCTTATTTTAACCGCAAAAAAAGGATGCAGGTTTTTACCTGGAAAGGCGATCATCAGGATACTACTTTTTCTACCTTCGATTCAATTAAATATTACGCAAGATTACTGAATACCGGCATGATGACGATTGAGCCATCCAGTGGAAAAATTAAAGTTTGGGTTGGCGGTATCAATCATCAGTATTTTAAATACGACCATGTAAATCAAGCCAAGCGCCAGGCCGGTTCAACCTTCAAACCTTTCGCTTATCTGGCTGCACTAGACAATGGTTTTACGCCTTGCGATAAGTTTACCGATAAACCGGTTTCGATAAAATACACTAATAATGAAGGTAAACCCGATGTTTGGGAACCTAAAAATGCGGATTTTAATTTCTCCTACCGGGAAATGTCTTTGCGTTGGGCAATGGGAAAATCAGTGAACTCTATTACTGCTCAGGTTACTGAAAAAGTGGGCTGGGACAAGGTTGTAGAATATGCACACAAATGTGGAATTGAAAGTCATTTGGAATCTGTTCCATCTGTTTCTTTAGGTTCTAATGATGTTTCTGTTTACGAAATGGTTCGGGCTTACAGCACATTTTTAAACAAAGGAGAGCGAATTGACCCGATTTTGGTTTCGAAGATAACAGACAATAAAGGAAATGTTTTGGCAGAATTCAAGCCAAAAAATACACGGGTTTTAAGTGAAGAAACTGCCTGGCTGATGTTGTATATGTTTCGCGGCGGAATGGAAGAACCTGGCGGAACATCGCAAGCTTTGTGGGAATACAATGATTTATGGAAAAACAGCAACAACCAGATTGGCGGTAAAACCGGAACTTCATCCGGTTATGCAGATGGCTGGTATATGGGCATAACTAAAGATTTGGTTACAGGCGTTTGGGTTGGTGCTGATGAACGAAGCGTCCATTTTAAAACTTCACAAACTGGTGAAGGTTCTCGCACGGCATTGCCCATTTTTGGTTTATTTATGGAGAAGGTTTATGATGATCCGAAATCCGGTTATACACGCGGCCCATTCCCAAAACCATGGAGCAAAATTACGAAACAGTATGATTGCCCAACACCAAGAATCAAGGTAGATACTACGCGTTCAGACAGTATTTCAACTGCTCCTATTGATACAACTGCTGTAACAATTCCAGAACTCGAACCACAATAATTTTCCATGATTTGAACTTATAATTTAGTAAATCATTACTCCTAACATTTCTAAAAAAGTATTATAAACAAAGCACTACCATAAATAGAGATGGAAAATTTTAACTTAACCAGTTACGCTTTTAAAAAACTGTTTTACACTGTTATAAGTGTTTTCGTAATGCTGTTTTTAATGCAGGAAAATTCGTCTGCACAATATTTCGGGCAAAATAAGGTCCGTTACAAAAATCTCAAATTCAAGGTTTACAAAACACCGCATTTCGAAATCTACTATTATCTGAAAAATGATAGCGTGATCAAACGTTTTGCGCAGGAAACCGAACTTTGGTACACCATCCACCAACAGGTTTTTCAGGATACTTTCCGGAAAGCAAACCCTATTATTTTATATGCTGATCATCCTGATTTTCAACAAACTACAGCCATTCAGGGCGATATTGGCGTTGGAACTGGCGGCGTTACAGAAGGCTTAAAAAATCGTGTGGTGATGCCTTTAATGGAAACCAACCAAACCACGCGGCACGTTATTGGCCACGAGCTGGTTCACGCTTTTCAATACCATCTTTTGCTCGATAAAACAAGCAACGGTGATATCGGCAACCTGGGAAATTTGCCGTTGTGGATGATTGAAGGCATGGCAGAATATCTTTCGCTGGGCAAAAAAGATGCTTATACTTCGATGTGGATGCGTGATGCTTATCTCAACAAAGATATTCCGAGTATTAAAGATTTAACCAACAGCAACAAGTATTTCCCTTATCGGTATGGCGAAGCTTTCTGGTCGTACATGGGTTCTACTTACGGTGATTCGGTAATTGTGCCTTTTTTCAAAAATACGGCACGTTTTGGTCTCGATTATGGTATCCGCAGAACTTTTGGCTATGATGAAAAAACGTTATCCAGCCTGTGGAAAAACTCCATCGAGGCAACTTACAAACTTTATTTAAAGGATACTTTACAAATTCCAGTTGGAATAAAGGTTGTAGATGACAAAAACAGCGGCAAAATGAACATTGCGCCAGCTATCAGTCCCGATGGAAAATACATCGCATTTCTGTCAGAAAAAAACCTGTTCAGCATTGATCTTTTTCTGGCTGATGCGAAAACAGGCCGGATTTTGCGCAAGATCACCAGCAAGGTTTCCAATACACATATTGATGAATTTAATTTTATTGAATCTGCCGGAACCTGGTCGCCTGATGGGAAACGTTTTGCTTTCAGCGTTTTCAATGAAGGCCGGAACAAAATCGTAATTGTGGATGTAAACAGTGGCCGTGTTCTGCAGGAAACTTCGATGGGAAAAGCCAAGCAATTCAGTAATTTAAGCTGGTCGCCAAACGGAAACGATATCGTTTTTAATGCACTTGCAGAAGGACAAAGCGATTTGTACATGTACAACATTCCTTCCAAAAAAGTTACCCAGTTAACCAACGATAAATACACCGATTACCAGCCAAGTTTTTCTCATGATGGTAAAAAAGTTGTTTTTACCAGTGATCGTACCACTTATGATCAATCTTTAGCGCAAACTATCCCGTTTAACCTGGCTGTTTATGATCTGACTACTCAAACTACAACCGATATCAAGGTTTTTAACGGCGCAAATAATCTTAATTCGGCTTTTTCTGCGGATGATAAATTTGTTTACTTTTTGAGTAACCGCGATGGTTTCCGAAATATGTACCGTTATAATCTAACCAGTGCTGTAACAGAACAATTAACGGATTTATTTACAGGAATTTCCGGCATTACAGAGTTCTCTCCTGCCCTCAGTTTATCAGCCCAAAACGATGTAGTTTACTCCTATTACCGCGCACAGAAATACGCTATTTACAATGCAAAAGTGGCTGACTTTAAACCGAAGATAGTAGAAAATCAGGCTATAAATTTTGATGCGGCCATGTTGCCTCCGCCAAAATCTGTTGGGGTAGATTTGATCAATACGAATCTGAACAACTTTCTGGCTTATCAGAAAATCCCTGTGGATTCTATCCATAACATTCCTTTTCGGCCGCAATTTAAGCTGGATTATCTGGCCAGCAGCGGCGTTGGTGCAGGCGTGAGCAGATTTGGAGCCGGTTTATCCAGCGGAATCCAGGGTTTGTTTAGCGATATTGTTGGCCGTAACCAGATTTATGCAGGTGCAGCGGTTAACGGACAAATTTATGATTTTGGCGGGCAAGTTGCCTACATTAACCAGCAAGGCCGATGGAACTTTGGCATTGGTGCATCGCATATTCCTTATCAGTATGCAACTTATCGCGAAGGAATAACCACCGTTCCGATCAACAATAAACCAACCAGCGTTTACGAATCCCGTTACGATATTACCCGTACCTTTCAGGATGCTTTGCAGGTTTTTGCTTCCTATCCTCTATCGAAAGTAACCCGGATTGAGTTTGGCACCGGTGCTGCCCGCTACTATTATCGGGTGGATCGGTACAGCAGTTACTACAATTATTCAGTAATCAATAATACCATTGTACCTACAAGCGGACTATATTCAGATCGTAATAAAATTACCCGCGAGCAATATCGCAATGAAACTGGTTACGATTTGATGCCTTTTTCACTGTATCAGTTAAATACAGCTTTAGTAGGTGATAATTCTTATTTTGGAATTGCTTCTCCGCTGGCCGGATTTCGTTACCGCGTTGGTTTAGAAGGAAACGTGGGCGATTTTAAATTTTTGGCACCAACTGTTGATTTACGCCGATACGTACGCACATCGCCGGTAACTTTTGCAGGCCGCATTTATGGCTATGGCCGTTTTGGAAACAGTAGCCAGCAATTGTTTCCTTTGTTTTTAGGTTATCCGTATCTGATCAGAGGTTACGAAGCCAATAGTTTCTATAAAAACAATTCCCGCAATACCGGCAATTTCACCATAAATCAGTTGCAGGGAAGCCGCACCGCTGTAGTCAATTTTGAAGTAAGATTGCCGTTTACCGGACCGGAAAAACTTTCACAGATTAAATCCAAATTCCTGTTTTCAGAACTAAATTTCTTTTTTGATGCCGGTTTAGCTTGGAATGCTGGTGATAAAATCGCGTTTAAAAAAGAACCTGATGCCAACAATTATTCTGTTGATGCCAGTGGAAACCCAATTTACGACCGCTTTGGCCAATTGGTTTATCCAAGCGGATACAACCGCGTTCCGGCAATGTCAACCGGAATTTCTTTACGGGTGAACCTGTTTGGTTACTTCGTTTTAGAACCGTATATCGCCATTCCTTTTCAACGTACAGATGTACAAAAACCAGTACTGGGTTTAACTTTTGCACCGGGCTGGTAATGCTTCTTTTATACTTATAATTTATCAATATTAATAAAATGAAAGCTGTTATTAATGGATTGAATAATAAAGAAGTAAGCCTTTAAAATTAATTTAAACTATATAACACTTAATACTATTACTTAAAGATTAATTGTACATTACAAAAAAATCAATTAATCTTTAAGTATGAAAAAACTTTCCTTAACCCTACTAACAGCTATTTTTATTATTAATTCTTTAAGCTCTTGTGCTACCGTTTTTGGTGGTAAAGTAACCACAGCTCAAAGAACTAAACCTGCTCCGGGACAACCTTCCAGACCTATCAGAGCTGTTGCAATGATTGCTGATATTCTTCTTTTTCCAGCCGGCTTAATTGTAGATTTTGCTACAGGTGCAATCTATAAACCGGAAAGAAGTAATTCAAATACTGATTCTGCAAGTACAAAAAAAACAGATATATAATAACAGTATATACTGTTTCTATACGAGTTACTACTTCTTTTAAGGCATAAAAAAGCGGTTGAGATAATCTCTACCGCTTTTTTTGTAATGATTAAATTTATTAAAAACGCTGTATTTCTGAAGGTGCAGGCGTTCCGGGAAACTCCGGACTGTAAGCTGGCATAGGACTTTCGTCCGGGAAACGTTCCGGCGTTGGTGTTTCTGGTGAACGGAAAGGCGTTGGATCTTCTGCCGGGATTTCTGGTGTCGGGTTTTCCGCAGGAGCTTGTTCTGGTGTAATTTCCGGATCTGGGGTTGCGTTATAAATTGATTTTATATTCATGATGATGCTTCTTTTATCAGCATAAAATTAACTTGCACAAACGTAAAATGTTTTAATGCCAGGATTTGCTCATCTTTACATTTCTCATTTATTTTATTACTTGTGCAGATTAAACAACAGCTTTACCAGATTGTAGCCGAACAGATTTTAAACCGCATCAATGATGCAGAAACTGCCATTGCAGAAGCTCGGAAAGCATCAGAAAACGATACCAAAAGCAGTGCGGGCGACAAATACGAAACCGGTCGCGCAATGATGCAGCAGGAAATCGACTTAAATTCCCGTCAGCTTTTGGAAGCGCGAAAATTACAAGCCTTACTGCAACAAATCAATGCAGATACAACGCACAACGTAGCACAAACAGGCAGTTTAGTAGAAACCAATCAGGGAGATTTTTATTTAGCTGTTAGCTCCGGTGCTTTGTTTATCGATGGAAAAAAGTACTTTGCTATTTCTGCGGCTTCGCCTATTGGTTTGCAGTTAAAAGGCAAAAAAGCTGGAGAAAGTTTTATGTTGAATGGTAAGGAGTTTAGAGTTTTGAGCGTTTTGTGAGATTGGATTGTTTCGATGAAACTTTAATTGTAATTTGCCTAAAGTTAATTTACGAAGTGCGTAAAGTCAATCGTTGGTAGTAATAATAACTGAAACCTTCAAAATACTTTAAATATGGCTTATTCAAAATGCTCGAAATGTGACAGTACACAGTTTGAAGTAAAAGAAAATTCTCCGGCTCATTCAAACTTCAAATTTTTCTTTGTTCAATGTAGTAGTTGTGGAACAGTTGTAAGCGCAATGGACTATTCTAATATTGGTGCTAAATTGAACGAAATCGAAAAAAAGATTGACAATTTAAGTAAATCAAATCATAATTCAAGTTCTACAAATTCCAGTTTAGCTATAATTAATGAGAACATATCAAGACTATTTAACTACGTGATATCGAAATTAGATAAGAAATGATTAATTGTAGTTCGCTGCCTTTCTATGCTTATAGTTAATAGAAATTACTACAGCCAACATTAGTTAGGTAAAGAACTGGCTAACAAATTAAATATCAACTTTTGATTTGCTATTTTACTTCAATTTCAGCGGAAGGAATAAAATTTAGCGGTAAAAGAAGCATCAGCATTTGATCATAAATTTAACTTTGGTTTGAGCTGACATGTTTCAAATTTCAATTCTTCGCTAAACCTTTAACGTTGTAGGACATCTGCCAACCACTTTCCATTAAACAAAAACTTTTTAAATTTGGATTATGCAAGCGCAAGTAGAAATAGGTTTTGATCAATTAGTTCAGTTGGTTAAAATGCTGCCCCAAACACAGTGGAAAAAACTTAAACAGGAAGTAGATGAAGAAAAAGAATCTGGCAAGAATGTGTCTGATCTCGAGGCTTTCTTATTAACTGCACCGACTTTTACTAAAAAGCAACTTAATGAAATTGCCAAAACCAGAAAAGCTATCAATCAATGGCGGACAAAATAGTTTTAGTTGATACATCTGTCCTAATTGATCTTTTCCGTAAAACTGATAAATCAAATTCTTTTTTAGTTTCCTTAGTTAGACAAGGTTATAATTACTGCATTTCCTCCGTAACAGAATATGAAATTTACACCGGAGCAACCCTAAATCAAGTTGATTTCTAGGATAACTTTCTTCAAAAAACTGATGTTCTGCCTTTTGACCGGGCAGCAGCTAAAATCGCAGTCGATTTAAACAAAGCGTTGAAACGAAAACGAAAGCTTATTGATACAGCAGACCTTTTTATTGCAGCAACAGCTTTGGCAAACAACTTGCCTTTTGCAACTTTGAACAGAAAGCATTTCGACCGCATAGATGAACTAATTATTGTAGAATAAGACGAACACACAATATTGATTTAGCAAAAAAATGCTTGCAAAGATTAACTGAAATTTTGTTTTCTTACAAATTCGCAACGGAATGAAATTTAGCTGGTAAAAGAAGCATCAGCATTTATTTTAAAATCTAACTTTAATCTTCAGCCAACAAGTTTTAAATATAAGTTCATCATCGAAACTTATCCGTTTGTGTTAACAATGAACAAGAACTTCTATTACAAATTCATCCAACCAGATCAGCCGCTTGCCACCTTTGTAGAAAGTTTGGGCATGTTTCACAATCAAACAGATGAAGCAAAAGAAGTTGTTGTAATGCCGGACGGAAGAGTTGATTTGTTTTTTTGGCAATCCGGATCAGAGCCTTTTCAGGTTATATTGATTGGATTAGAAACTGCGCCCGAACAAAGAAGCATTCCGCCCTACACACTTACTTATACAATCAGTTTTAGACCGCTTGCCGTTGAATATATTTTACAAACTTCTATTGCTGCTATATTAAACAGTGCCAAAGATTTACCACGTGAATTTTGGAATTTTAATGCTGATGATTTAAAAGATTTTGAATCATTTTACAAGAAAGCTTCACAAAAAATAACCGAACTTTTACCTGTAGCAATTGATGAAAGAAAACGTAAACTTTTCGAATTCATTTACGCATCAAACGGGGAAATGAGCGTAAGAGAGCTTTCAGAAAAAGTATTCTGGAGCAGCAGACAAATCAATCGTTATTTCAATCAGCGATTCGGACTTTCGTTAAAATCCTATTGTGATATATTACGTTTCAGAGCATTGTTGGAACATATAGCACAAGGAAAACTTTTTCCCGAACTCGATTTTGCAGATCAGACGCATTTTATCAAAGAGATCAAAAAGTTTTCAGGTGTTGCTCCGAAAGAATTATCTAAAAATAAAAACGACCGATTTGTACTATTATCAGTGTTGAAGCAACAATAGTTTTGCAGCTGTAAAACTAAATTTTAAAAAATGCTGATAGAAAACAAATCAATAGCAATCGTTGGCGGTGGTCCGGGCGGATTAATACTTGCAAGGCTTTTACAATTGAAAGGTGCCAATGTAAAAGTGTATGAAAGGGATTTTAATAAAGATGCCCGTTTAATAGGTTCTCCGCTTGATATGCATGAAGAATCTGGCTTGGCAGCTTTACGCAAAGCGGATTTGTTAGAGGAGTTTAAAAAGAATTTTCGGCCAGGCGCAGATAAAACGGTTATCGCGAATGAACATGCAGAAATACTTTTCAGCGACCACGAAAATAAACAGGATGAAGATTTCGGCAGTGAACATTTTCGTCCTGAAATAGATCGCGGTCCGTTAAGAAGTATGCTGCTGGAATCTTTACAGCCAGAAACGGTTGTGTGGGACAGTCATTTTATTTCCATGGAAAAACAAAATGAAGGTTGGTTGTTGCATTTCAAAAATGGTTTATCTGCTTACGCAGATCTGGTAATTGCTGCTGATGGTGCCAATTCTAAAATCCGTCCATACATTACCGACATTAAAGCTTTTTATTCAGGTGTTACAATGCTTGATGTCAATGTTTATAATGCAGAAAAAGCAACGCCACATTTTTCCGGATTGCTAAATGGCGGAAAAATAATGGCTTTCGGAAATTCGAAATGTTTATTGGGAGGTCAAAAAGGCAATGGCGATCTGGGTTTCTATGCAAGTTTCAAAACAGAAGAAAACTGGACAGCAAGTAGTGGCTTGGATTATGCTGATAAAACGCAACTGCTGGCATGGTTTAAAAAAGAATATTCCGAATGGAGCAGCATTTGGTACGAACTTTTTGAAAACGCTGCATCGCCCGTTATTCCGCGCCCAATTTATTATATGCCGTTAGATCAAACCTGGGAAGCTTTGTCTAATTTAACCATGCTGGGCGATGCTGCGCATGTAATGCCGCCTTTTGCAGGAGAAGGTGCAAATATGGCTATGCTTGATGCTTTGGAATTGAGTGAATGTTTAACGTCTGATCAATACCATACTTTGCAAGAAGCTATTTCATTTTATGAGATAAATATGCGTGAAAGAGCAGCAATAGCAGCAAAGGATTCGCTTGAAAATGGTGAACGTATGCACTCGGAAGGTGCATTGGATACAATGTTGAATTTTTTTAGTGGACATTAAAAATAGAACGGTAAACATTGCATTGGCAATATTGCAGCTAATAAAAAACAAATACTGCGACATTGCCAATGCTTCGCTGTTATAGCTGTAAACGAATTTAAGATCTAATCACTTTACTTCCGCTTAGATTTTTCCCAAGCCGCACTTTGTTCTCCAAATAAATACCTGAAAATACCGGCAATTACGGCGTAATTCATCACACCAAAATAATATGGGATAAACAAGGCTTTTATTTTAATTTGCTGTTTTTCAAGCAACCAGCCGAGCAAAGCTGCACCGTAAAACAAAATTTGTGCGGCTAAAATCAGCTGATAAATCAGTAAATGTGTTTGCGCAACAATTATGATATTCAAAATTAAAGCAGCAATCATCAGGAACGGCACAACCGTCCAGCGTAAAACGCGGTGACTGATGTATTGAAAAGATAACATCGGTTGTTTAAATGGCATCAGCAAACTTTTTAGCCAGATGATGGATTGCAAACCGCCGGCAGCAATCCTGATTTTACGTTTCAATTCTTCTTTGATATTTGCTGAGGAAGTTTCTGTGGCATAAGCTTCCGGTTCGTAAACAATGCGGTAATCTTTTTTAGCAATCAGCATAGAAATCATAAAATCATCAATGATTGCATTTGGATGAACGGACTCGTACAATGCTGTTTTTACACTGAATAATTCTCCGGCTGCACCTACAACCGAATTCAGTTCTGAATCCCAAATTTTTAGTTTCGATTCGTATTTCCAGTAAAAGCCCTCTCCTGCTGTTGCATCTGATGTTTCATCAATATGAACACGCTTTTCTCCGGCTACGGCACCAACTTTCGGATCAGCATAATGCCGACAAAGTTTAACAAGCGCGTCTGCGTTTAAAAAAGTATTGGCATCTGTAAAAACCATCACTTCTGTTGCTACAGCTTCAACAGCGCGTTGTACGGCTGCAATTTTACCAAGCCGGCTTGTCGAATGCATCAATTTGATAGTAGGATAACGGCTGATGATATTTACCGTTTGATCTGTTGAGCCATCGGTGATAAACAGAAAACTAATCTTATCTTTCGGATAATTTAATTTGAGGGTATTTTTAATTTTTTCTTCAATATAACCTTCTTCATTATAAGCGGCAACAATTAAGGTGCAACTTGGCAAAGAAGCAAATGTGCCGGGGCTGATGCTTCTTTTACCTCTTAAAATTTGGCGTATCCTCACTAAAAAAAACAAAACAATGCCGTAACCAACAAAGGCATAAAAAATAACGAAAACGCTCAACCAAAAAAATAGTATCATTTGATTTCAATTGGGTAACCTAAGTTGCTGCTGTTAGTTGTATTGGTAAAATTCCACCAGATGGAACGGAACATAATTTTGACATAAGCCAAATTATTTTCGCGCAGATAGGAAAGCATGTTGCGCGGCGTTACCAGGAACAAAAAGTGCATGTAAAACACCATACGCTTATAAAAAGGCGCGTTCCGACGGATGTACAACATGCG
The DNA here is from genome assembly GCA_050955045.1 of Janthinobacterium lividum. Taxonomy (GTDB): domain Bacteria; phylum Bacteroidota; class Bacteroidia; order Sphingobacteriales; family Sphingobacteriaceae; genus Mucilaginibacter_A. Next base: position 60,061 of record JBPBQV010000003.1, read on the forward strand.
GTTACGGTTCATGAAATAGGTTTTCAGCATACTGTTTTTACCAACCGAAACTGATTCTTTGTGATAAATCGTGGCTTGCATATCTACCCAAATTTCGTAACCGGCACGTTTAAAATGATCGCACCAATCCAGTTCTTCATAATATAAAAAAAACTGTTCAGCCATTAAACCTGCTTTTTTTAAAGCACATTTACGTACCATCATAGCTGCGCCATGTGCAAAACCGGTTTTGCCGGTTAAATGATCGTACTGGCCATTGTCTTTTTCAAACTGGCCGATACATTCATTACGGGCACTATAATAATTCATGTTAGTAAAACCTGCATATTGCAAAATATCAGGATAATCGAAGTATTTTATTTTGGGCGATATAATACCAATTTGCGGATTTTGCTCTAACTGCTTTGCCAGCCGGCCGATTAAACCTGATGTGATTTCTGTATCGTTATTGATCAGAAAAAGATAATCGCCTACTGATTCGCGGATGCCCAGGTTATTGCCGCCGGCAAAACCCAAATTTTTTTCTGAGCGGACAAAATGAGCCCATGGATACTTTATCTTCCAGGCAGGAACAGGATTTTTGTGGCTTCCGTTATCCACCACAACCATTTGGATTTCCGGGTAATCATTTTTATCAAGTACCGATTGCAACAGTGCTTCGGTAACTTCCGGCTGATTATAATTTACAGTGATAATAGAAACAGGATGCATAAAATAAATAATGCTTAGATTAAATAAATAAACTAAGCATTATACGTATGCAAAAGGAATAAAGATATTAAAAACCCACTATTTGCGCTGTTTTTAAATCTTCAATTCGCCTTCAACAGAATCATCAAAAGTTTTACCAATTACTGCGGAAGCTGTTTGTTTTATAAATGCAATTGCATTACCATGTTTGTTATCCCAGTAATAAGCTTCGGATGGTACTACTTTTATCACAGTAATTCTTGGGTCATCCTCTCCTCCTGTAAACCAGGCTTTTAAAATGGGTTTCCACAATTCTTTGATTTTAGCTTTATCTGCAGAGATATAAGCATCGCCATAAACATTTAAAAAACCAGAAAAATGGCTTTCCTGAAACAATAAGTGCACGTGGTCATCGTGTTTAATTTCTTCGTTTTTATGACTGTCGTTGCTGCTTAAAAACCACAAATTACCTTCATCATCAACTTCCTGTATAGCCATTGGTCTAACAGAAAGTGGCGAACCGGTTTTGATATTTGTACAAAAAAAACATGTTTGCGTTTCTTCTGCAATTTGTTTCATCTTTTTTAAAGCTTCTGTACCGGCAAGGTTTTGCAGGTTATCTTCCGGTTGGTTTTGGTTAATGCTATCCATGTTTTATGTTTATTTTTAGATTTTAACAGGTTTAAATTGATGCTTGTTTGAGTAGAGTTAATTTTTCTTCTTTAAAGAAGTAGTACAAATTTTACTTTAATTATTGCGTCAAAATAAACTAAGTAACCATTGCATCACATAATAAAGAAAATATAAAAACAGCACAAAAAACACCAGCAGCACTATAAAAATTGTTACCAAAACGCCTGTACCGCTTCCTTCGTGTTTACCTTCCTGATAATGCTCTTTTAGCAGTTTAATATTGCGTGAGTTGGATTTGTAATAAAAATCAAAAACCTGCCCAATCAAAGGAATAGCACCAATTACAGCATCCAGCATAACGTTTAATACCATCAAAATCAACACTTTCCTGCTTACGCCGTGCCGGGCCATCACCCAAACTAATGAAGCTGCCACAACAAAGCCCGAAATATCGCCCGCAACAGGAATCAGGTTGATTACCGGGTCTATACCAAATTTAAATTTTGTGCCCGGTACGGTAAATTTTTCATCCAGCAAATAGGCAATACGCTCTACCCACTTTAATTTGCCGGTTAGGTTTACTTCTTTTAACACCTTTATTTGCTCCATTTAACTATTGTTTGATTTGCTGTTAACCAACCTGAAAATGGTACAGATGTTTTGATGTGGATGCAGACATAACCTTTATTCTATTTTTGTGGATTATTGTATACACACTGCATTTTAATAAATTCTCGATTTTCTATAATTAGGATTTTATTTGAAATCTTTTTGTCTGAAGATGAATTTCAAAAAAAAATAATTATTCAGTTTTTTTAAGCAGATGAAAACTTGAAATTGCTTCTTCTGGTTTAATAATATTTTTTGGGGGAAAGATTAAATTTTCAAAAAGAAGTATTGAAGAAAAATTTTTCGTTTGGGCTAATTTGTGAAAATAAACGTTATCAATATTATCTTAAAATTTACCCGATAAAAACAGCATTGCCCTCATTGCTGTCTGATTAAAACTTTCACCTGGCATCTTTATTGGCTTGATCTTACCGGAATCAAATTATAAAAACATTTAAATGAAAAAACTTATACTTTTCGCTCTTACTGCATTCACATTAGTAAGCTGCAAAAAAGCAGACATAGGAAGTTCCTCATTTTCAGATAAAGCAACAGCGTATGCGCCGTTAAATATTAAAACCACTGGCCAGGTTGTAAAAATGGCGGTTGCAGGCAGCGTATTAAATATGGTTTTCAACGAAGATGTAACGCTAATTTTAGATTCCTCCAAATTAGCGCAAAACTTCGATGTTCATTTAAAAGAAGATTTAAGCACAACACAATTAAACTATTATCATTATCATTCTGTAACCAAAAGCGGCGTTAAAACAACAGATTGGGTTGATGATAACCTGGACAATATTGTTTTACACAGCAGCAAAGACACAGTAATTAACAAACAAATTTTTGTAATCAAAAGAATCATCCGTTCGTTGATTTATCAACAAAATTACAGTTCAGCCGCAGAAGCTACCAAAGCACTAAACAATTTATTAAAACAAACCGACATCCTTACTTTCACTTCTTATTATACACCGCAAGAATCTGGTGTTGCAGTTACTGCTAACACTGCAAAACTTACTTATGTGCAGATGTAATCGAATTAGTATTCGAGCTCAATTTTTGAAAAGGATAACGCTGTCATACAATTTAAAAGTGTTTATTTAATTTTATTAATTCCCAAAGAAAGAAGGCAGTGTAAACCGCCTTCTTTTGTTTTGTGTTTTTCTTCCAAACATGGATATCAAAAGTTGAAAAATATCTAAACATGTTCTTGATAATCACCAGAAATCATTTAATATAAATTTGCATTACCAAAAATAATTCTGCAATATTATATTTCTATTTAAAAAATACTTCTAAAGGTTAAATTTCTTGATTACCGTATTGATTTCCATGTTTTTATAATTATTTATAATCATGATATCTGCACCAAACCTTCGTCAAAATCAATTGGAAAACGACTGTAAAGCCCAGTTTTTTTCCGTTGACCATCAGCTCAAAAAAGGATTATTTACCATTCAGGATATTGGAGATTATATTCCCGGTAATTTAATGGTACACGATATCAGCACCAATACCAATATTTATATGAATAAAAGCGGCTGCAATATTCTGAAACACAGCCGGGAAGAATTGCAGGCTTTAGGACCGGAATATTTTAACAGGTTTTTCCCGAAAGAAGAAATAAAGTTTTTAAATCAAGGCTTGGAACAGTTTATAAATCAAAATGATCATACAGCCGTCCATTCTTTTCTGCAGCGCGTACGGCCGAATGATCAAGTTGATTACAAATGGTATTTTACAAGTTCAAAACTTTGCTGTTTAGAAGATACTACAAATACAAGTAGGATCATGCACTTAGCTGTAGAAGCCAATACTTTGAATAATTTGGGTAACAAGCTGAACCGGATTTTTGAAGAAAATATTTTCATCACCCAAAATTACCGCAAGTTTAATTTGCTAACCAAACGCGAAAAAGAACTGATTAAACTAATTGCACTTGGAAACAGCAGCCAAGATATTGCTGATTTACTTTTTATCAGCAAACATACAGTAAACAATCACCGGAAAAATATCATGAACAAGCTGGATGTGAATTGTGTATCCAAACTAATCCATTTTGCAGTTTCTTTTGATTTGGTTTGATTGCAAGTACTTCTTTTATCAGCATAAAATTATAACGAAAAATTGGTAGTGAATCCAACACGTATACGGTTTTGCAAACCATTATCCAGATGCTGTGTATCGAACAAATTTACTGCCTGAATGATAAAACCCAAAACCGGATTGCGGATGCCGCTTTTATCCTGTCGGGACAAAAAAAGAATTACACCGGCATCAGTTTTATCCAAATACGATGAAAATTCATTTTTAACAAACAACGTATAGCCAACTCTTAACTTTGTAGCATCAGCAGAGCCTTCTGCATCCGTTTTAGTGGCACGTGTAAAAGAAATAATTTGTGGAAAAGCATTATACTCTAAAAAATTTCCCTGCGCTGCAGTTCGGGTATCCATCACCTGGCGGGTAGTTGCTGTTGGAGCATTTACGGTAGATGTAATGTCGGTTATTTCGACCTGACTTAAATTATTATAGTTGTTTCTGCGTGCATATCCAGTTTTCAGGTTGAAGATAAACTTGCTGTTTAGCAACATGTTATAACTTAAATTTGCCTGAAAAGTATGAGAAACGCGGGTGAAAATCTGATTGGTAAAAGAAGCATTTGGCTGATAAAGCAAATACTGGTTCAAACCGTAATTCAACTCTAAACTTACCCAGTCAACTGTTTTACTCATCATTGAACGGTCAAACGGATTAACCAGCGTAAAACCGTAGTTAGCTTTGATTCCCGGCGAGAATTGCCCGTTTCTGAAAACTGCCGCATAACCGGCCGTTGGCGCGGCTTTCAACCCAAATTCCTGAACTGCATACTTCGAAGGATCATGCAGCGCCGATGAAATAAAATAACTGAAACCTAGCGACTGATCGCCGGTATTGAGTTTGATCAATGACAAACGACTAATATCTGGCCTTAAAACAGCATTATTATTTACAATTTTTTCGCCGTCTTTATCTTCCAGTAAAACTTGTGCAGATGCTGTTTTTATCAGCAAAAAAATGATGATGAATGCGTATAATTTTCTCATAAAACCGGATAATTAACTTTAGCGTATTCTGTTTCCTGTACTTGTGAAATCAGTTTTTCCGGCTGAACTACGCCGTTGATCAGAACTTCGCAAGTTAACGTTCCACCAATAATACCCTGGCAGCCGGCAAAAACAGTAAGCACATCATCAGCGATAATATAATGCGGTAGTTTTTTATAACGGTAATTATCTGCCTGCATCCAATCGCGTATGCGACGGTTGCGATTAGTTGCATCTTCCAGTAAAATTTCCCAGGTAATTACAGAACCGTAAGTTTCCACCCGTAGTTCCAGATCAAATGTTTTCATATTTTTTAGGTTGAAATGATTATCATGCTGTTTTTATCACCTTATTTCTGGTAAGTAAGCTGATTGATCATCTGTGCAATCAGCTTACTTAATTGTGGGTTTGAACCGAGTTGTTGTACAGGCAGCCTTTTGCCATCAAACTCTAAAAACAATTGCTCTTTATCCCGGACCTGACTTTTTGGTGCAGCCTTCAAAGGCTGCCTGAACAGTTCTGTTAGCTGTTGTTGCAAAATGGTTTCGTGCTGCTCTAAATCCTTTTCTGCTATTTTGGTTTTTCCGGCAAATCCGCCTGCTTGTATCAACTTCAGTTTCATGCCAAAACTTCTTTAACACCAACAGCTTCCCAAGCATCACTTACTGCTTTGGCTATGCTTTCATCATCTGCAAAAAGCTGTTGTGCATGGTAAACGGTTGCATTTTTAAAGTCGATAAAAGAAGCATTCGATTTTACACGTTCGGTATCGCACATGGCGGCATACCAAACTTTGCCAGTTTTTTCCCACGCAAAACCACCTATTGCAGTAGCTGCCAGATAAAAAGCATGGTTGGTTATGCCAGAATTTAAGTGCACGCCGCCGTTATCGTTCGGATCATCCGCATAACCGCTCATGTTGGAAGGCTGCGGATCTGAACCCAAATCTGGATGATTAACATAAGCCGTTCCCGGAGCTTTGAAAGAACGAAGCGCATATTGCTCGCCTATTAGTACATTTTCACCAATCAGCCAGTCCGATTGTGTTACATCCTGATTTTTAGCACGTTGTTTAATCATAATGCCAAACACATCTGCAAGCGATTCATTTAATGCACCACTTTGATCCTGATAACTTAAATTACACTCATATTGAACCACGCCATGCGTCAATTCATGGCCGATTACATCAATATCTTTGGTAAAAGAAGCAAAAATGGTTCCGTCACCATCACCAAAAATCATCTGCTGGCCATCCCAAAAAGCGTTATCGTATTTTTTGCCGTAATGCACCGTTTGAATAATTTTCAAGCCCTTGTTATCAATCGAGTTTCGGCCGAAAAGATCATAATAAAAACTCCAGGTATAACCAGCAGCATCATATGCATTATTCACATCTTCATCTGCAACAGCGCTTTGCCCCTCTTTACGTACTAATTTTCCGGGCTGTGTTTGTTTGTGGTTTGCGGTATAAACTTCCCGGTTCGGCGCAATCGGCGAATCTTTTACAGGTGCTTCTGTTACAATTTTCTGGTCTTCATTACTCAAAGTTGTAAAAACTTTCCGGCGACTTCTGATCTGTTCATCCAGTGTAAGGTTGTTTACTTTTGATTTAAAGATTTCTGCTTTTTCCTTATTTTTTTCAATTAAAGCAGCAATCATGTACGGAGGAATAATGCAATGCACAGAAGAATTTGACTTTGACATAGTTTTGTAGTTTAGATTATATAATCAAAATTACTAAAAAAATTAGCAATTTATATCTTTTTAGAAATATTTTTCGCTTATTGGGCTTCTTTTATCGTTGATTTTTGTAGAAATAAAATTTCGATTTTTTCTTTTAAAGATAATTTTTTTAAAAGAAAAACTGCAACGGTTTATGATCGAAATCTGTTTCGAGTTAAAATTTGCTAACGGTTGATGTTTATCTTTGCAGTAGTTTCATGCAGCACCAAAAATCTACATACAGCCAGTTTATTAAAGCCGAAGCGCAAAAGCTTGGGTTTTTGTTTTGTGGAATTGCGGAAGCCGGATTTTTGGAACAGGAAGCTCCACGCTTAGAAAGTTGGCTTCAACAAGGCTTTCATGGCGAGATGAGCTACATGGAAAACCATTTTGATAAACGGCTGGATCCACGTTTGCTGGTTGATGATGCCAAATCCGTAATTTCTTTGGGATTGAATTATTATTCTGAACAGCAGCAATTGGATCCGCAAGCACCTAAAATTTCGCGTTATGCTTTTGGTGCTGATTATCACGACGTGATTAAGCAAAAACTATTTACTTTATTGGATCTGATCCGCGAAGAAATTGGCGATGTAAACGGACGTGCATTTGTAGATTCTGCACCGGTTTTAGACCGCGCCTGGGCCAAAAAAGCAGGTTTGGGCTGGATCGGTAAAAGCGGAAATCTAATCAACAAGCAAAAAGGTTCGTTCTTTTTCCTGGCTGAATTAATTGTTGATTTAGAACTGGAATACGACATTGAACCAACAAAAGATTATTGCGGAACCTGTACGCGCTGCATCGATGCCTGCCCAACCGAAGCCATCGTTGCACCATCAATTGTAGATGGCAGCCGCTGCATTTCGTACCTCACCATCGAATTGAAAAATGAAATTCCGCAGGCATTTAAAGGTAAAACTGATAATTGGATGTTTGGCTGTGATATCTGTCAGGATGTTTGTCCCTGGAACCGCTTTTCGGTTTTGCATCAGGAACCTGCATTCCAACCGCCGCAAGAACTTCTAACCATGACCAAAGCCGATTGGGAAGAAATCACTGAAGATACCTTTAAAAAAGTGTTTAAAAACTCGGCCGTGAAAAGAACGAAATTTGCTGGTTTAACCAGAAATATTTCGTTTTTGAAGAATTTATAAATGATACTGCTTTTAGCAAAAAAATTAAGTTAAAAATACTGAATACTCTAATTTTTATTGCTAAAAGAAGCATTACGTTCTTCTTTAAAATCAATCAAATGTTTTATCCTTCTTCTTAACTTTTGAGATTTATTTTTAGCTTTTTTCTTCTTGTTCAGCCAGATAATTAAACCGCTTATCGGTAAACTTGCACAAATTAAACTTGCCAGAAAAGCCAGTATCTTTCCAGGCAATCCCCAAATTGCACCAACATGAATATCGTAATTCATGCCAATAATTTTTTCGCCATTATTTTTGTCTTTAAAATCCTGACGGTTCAAAAACTTGCCGGTGTATTGGTCAAATTGCAACTGGTCGTAATCATAATAAATTTCTTTGCCGCGATAAGCGGAAGCATAAATTACACCTGTTGTGCCTGTGGCCGGACTAAGTCCAAGGCGCTGTGCTTCGGGCATACTTCTTTTAGCATTAAAAAAAGCAATATCAAGCGGATTATTTAAAGCTTTTTGTGTTGAATCTGAAGATGTATTGATAGATTTTAGCGGCGTTACAGATTGAGAAGCAATAACGTAAACGGTATTTTCAAACCATTTGATCGCAAAAATCATTCCTGTTAAACCTAAAATTATGCCGATAAACAAAGCATAAAAACCAAGAACGTTATGCAGATCGTAATTTATACGCTGGAAACCTGCCTTCCATTTGACTTTAAAACTTTTATTAAGATTTGCTTTTTTTAGATTTTTTGGCCACCATAAAATTAATCCGCTAATCATCAACAAAACAAAAATCAAGGTAGAGTAACCTACAATTGGCTGTCCGTATTTATTGTTAAGCAGCAAACTCCAATGAATGTATTTTACGATCACGAAAAAATCTTTTTTGTAATTCTTCACTCCTAATACTTCGCCGGTAAATGGATTGATAAAAGCTGATTGATAAGTTTTTATTGAATTTAAAATCCACAAATCATTTTGATTGCCCGGCTCGTATTGCATAAATTCCCAGGAACGGCAAGAATCAGAATAAGTAGTGATAAAAGAAGCATTGCCTTTTAAAGCTTTGTTTGCGATGGTTTGCAGTTGAGTAATTGATAAAGTTTTTGCATTTGCAGATGGTTTAATAAAATATTGATTGTGGGCAATTGCTTCAGAAATCTCTTTTTGAAAAGAAAACAAACAACCAGTAATAGCTACAATAAATACTATAAGCCCAGAAATTAATCCGAGCCAGAGGTGTAAAAAAGCATTTACTTTTTTAAAGGTCATGTGCTGTTAAAACTTATATCCAACTCCTAAACGGAAGTTGCGCGGTGCTTCTGCCTGCCACACATAAACGGTGCTTGCGTTTAAATAAGTGATGTGACCACCACTGTATAAATAAGTATTTAAAATATTATTAACGTTAAAAGCAAAATTTACTTTTTTAATCTGATAAGTTAATGCGCCATCTAAACGGAAGTAATTTGGCAAATCTGATTTTTCGCCGTCGCTAAATTCCCACGTTAAGCGGTTCAACTGCCATTGATATCCGCCAGATATTCCTAAACCGTTCAATACACCTTGGCTTATTTTATACGAAAGCCAGGCATTGGTAATGTGTTTGGCATAACCCGGAACTGTTAATCCAACGCGGTTCGGATCGGTATCTTTTGTAACTACAGAATTTGTATAAGCATAGTTCGCATTCAGATTCAGGTTTTTAATGATTTCGCCTCTTACATCAAATTCAACACCGTTTGTTTTAGCTTGCCCAATTTGTACCGAGTATGTATTTAATGGCAAATGTGTAAGATCAGGATCTGCTACCAACTGGTTGTTTTTCAGGATATGATAAACAGAAACGGTTGTGTTCCATCGTCCGTCAAACCAATCTTTTTTGATACCAGCTTCCAGATTGTTGCCCGTAACTGGTTTTACTGTTGTACCACCATAAATCAGGCCTGTTTGCGGGATGAAAGACTGATCAAATAAACCATAAACAGAAGTTGTTTTATCTACAGAAAAACCAACACCAATTCGGGGCGTAAATTTTTTGTTTTTGATTACAGTTGTATATTGATTAGTTTCTGCCCAGGTATATCTTCCTGCAAGCGTAAGCCGCAATCTATTGTCTAAAAATCCAAGTTCATCCTGTACATATAAACCGGCATATTTTTGCGACAGAATATTTCCTCCTGCGCGTTCGCTTAATGGTGTAGAACGATCAATAGACGGAATAGCAACTTCACCATAAACTGGATTATAAATATTAAAAGGAGTTGTTACATCAATTGGATATGATTGATTAAAATCTGCGATATATCTCTTATCGCCTAAATCCAATCCGCCTAAAATTTTGTGTGTAACGATACCGGTTTTTACATTTCCGTTTACAAAAAGCTGCCCAAACTTACTTTTATTCTGCGCGTCCCAACTATATAAAACACGTCTCATATCGCCATTGGTTTCTACGCTGCTGCTCCACAAATCATTACCCTGCTGTGTATAATAAAAATAAGCGGTTTGTGCAGTTAATTTCCAGTTTGGACTAAAATTATGATTAAAAATAAGGTACGCACTATGATCATTCATAATTGTTGGCGGCATGTTCGGATCACCGGTAGTAAAATTGGTAGGCACGGTGGCATAACCTTTTGTAGAAAAGATATAAGCAGAACCCAGCACATTCATTTTTGAATACTGATACGTGTACTCAGCCGTTAAAGAGGTATTATCATTGAAATTATACTTTAAAACCGGTGCAATTGCATAACGCGTATTAAAATCATATTCCCTCCACGAGTCTTTAGTTTGTGCCATTAAATTTAAACGATATTGTAACTTTCCATCTTTGGTTAGCTTTCCATCCAGATCAGCCGTTCCGCGATAACTTTTATAACTGCCGAAAGTAAAGTTCACTTCCTGCTTGTTGGTTCCGGTAGGTTTCTTGGTTACCACATTAAAAAAACCGGCCGGATCGCCATTGGCAAGCATAAAACCGGCCGGACCTTTCACAAACTCAATATGATCAACAAAAGACATATCCTCAGAAAGTGGGCCCCAAGTTGATTCTACATTGAAACCATTTCTGAAAGGTGCAATTCGAGCACCGCGCATGTTCATACGCGTATAATTTCCCCAGTGTTCCTGTATAGTAACACCACTAACATTACGGGAAACGCCTTCGGAAATGTCCTGAATGCCTTGATCTTTAATCAGCTGGCCAGTAACAATCTGTATATTCTGCGGAATTTCCAATAATGGTTCCTGCAAACGTAAGGAAGGAGAAATTTTATTTGCCTTAAACGGATTTTTGCTGCCAGAAATGTTTACTTCATTTAGTCGAGCCGCATTTTCAGTCAGCATAAAATCAACAGAAGCACTTTCGCCGTTTTTCAGGTCGATAGTTTTAATTTGAGATGATAAGCCAACTGCAGAAACTTTTATGGTGTAAGTTCCAGATTTCAACTTATGGAAAACAAATTCACCATTTGCATTGGTTATAGTTCCGCTGCTTTTATCATTTAGGATGACGGAAACGTATTCAGCAGGTTTACTATCGGATGTTGTAATGTGCCCTGTTATGTTGTTCTGTTGCGCAAACGTATTCAAATAAAAAAAGAAAGAAGTTAGAAGTGTGATCAGATGTAGAGAATACTTATGCATATATTTATTTGGATTAAGTCTAAATAAGTTCTGCAAAGAAAACTTTTTTTGTACCTAAATCAAACTTTATAATTTTTTATTTTTTGAAGAAAATCCCTTAAATCAATACTTCTTTTACGGCATAAAAAAAGGTGTTACCAAACGGATAACACCTTTTTTATACTGATAAAAACAGTATTTTATTTACCAAACTTCAGTTTTAGCTGGTTCAGCATATCATCATTAATCGGCTCTGCAGGTTTGCTTTCCCTTCTCGGCTGCTGCGGATAATTTGGTTTATGCTGAGGTCGTTGTGGTTGAGGCCTTTGCTGTTGCACAACTGGCTGCACAGGTTTTTCATCTGGTTTAGGTTGATTTTGATTTTCTGGTTTTGGCTGATCCTGCTTTGGCTGCTCCGGTTTAGGCTGAGTTTCAGTTTTAGGCTGAGGCTGTGGTTTTGCCAAATTCTTTTTAACCGTCCAGCGTTTATGTATTCCTTCTAACCGGCGTTTGGTATAAAGCGGAAAATCGCCCTGCATCATCCAGGCATAATAACTTGGTTCTATCTGAAACACCTCTTCTACTCTTTTGCCTTTGTGTTTTCCAAAATTAAAAAGTTCTTCGCCAGCTTCATTGAAAACCATTCGTCCCGCAAAATCAACCGGACGGGAAAGGTTAGTAAACTGATGCAAAGCTTCCACATCATTTACAACCGGTACTGTTTTTACGCCCTTTTTATTTTCCCATTCCACACCTTCATATTTATCGAGTTGAGACAGCAAAACTTCCATCGTGGCGCGTGTATCAGCTTCTGCAGAGTGTGCGTTAATAATCTCTTTTCCACAATAAAATTGATAAGCTGCGCGTAAAGTGCGTTGTTCCATCTGGTGGAAAATATTCTGTACATCTACAAAATGGCGGTTTTCCAGATCGAAATCAACATTAGCCCGCAAAAATTCTTCCATCAGCATCGGGATATCAAACTTGTTGGAATTATATCCGGCCAAATCGCTATCACCTAAAAAAGCGGAAACCTGTTCTGCAATAGCTGCAAAAGTGGGCTCATCTTTAATATCTTCATCGTAAATGCCGTGTACCAAAGAAGATTCCAGCGGAATTGGCATTTCGGGATTGGTGCGCCAGGTTTTCACTTCTTCACTTCCATCCGGATTCATTTTGATAATTGAGATTTCTACAATCCGATCATTACCAATATGTACGCCGGTAGTTTCCAGATCGAAAAAAGCAAGCGGACGTTTTAAATTTAATTTCATGTTTTGAATAAAGTGCAAAGGTGGTAAAAACCATTTGAAACGAGGAAACAGATATTGATTAATGTACCAGATGCTTCTTTTATGCCTGTTTTTTTATCAACAACAAATATAAAATACCGTATAAAATTTTTATTATTGAGTACCAAAACCTATTTCTGTTTGAAAAAATATTTACTTATTTATTTGCTGTTTTTAACAGTGATAAATGCATCTGCACAAAATTTTGAATTTGGAAAATATTCCGCTCAGGAGCTGGACATGAAAATGTACAGCAAAGATTCTGCTGCGAATGCAGTGGTTTTACAGGAATTTGGCACCGCACAAATTAGCAACCGGGACGGATCGCCGCTGGTTTTTGAACATCACGTAAAAATAAAAATTTTTAACAGCAAAGGGTTTGAGCACGGCGATGTGCTTTTGCGTTTACATAAACAAGACCAACGCGAAGAAACAGTTGAAGATATTGAAGGTATAACTTTCAGCAAGGATGAAAACGGGATTAACCGCTCCTACGCGCTTGATAAAACCCAAATTTACCGCGAAAATAAATCCAAGTACATCAACCAGATCAGGTTTGCTATGCCTAATCTGAAAGACGGCTGTGTAATCGAGTACAAATACAGAATAGTTTCTCCGTTTATTTTCAATTTTAAATCCTGGAGTTTTCAGTCAGATATTCCGAAAGTTTATAGCGAATATGTAGCACGTATCCCGGCCATTTATAACTACAATGTGGTGTTGCGCGGCGGCCTAAAACTCAGTAAAAATACAGCCGTTTTAGAACGCGAATGTTTTACGCCCGGCGGCGGAATGAAAGCCGATTGCTCGCAGTTAACGTTTGCCATGGCAGATATTCCGGCTTTTGTAGAAGAAAAATATATGACGGCTCCTTCTAATTTCATCTCGGCCATGTATTTTGAATTATCGGAATATTCTGATTATAATGGTGTTAAACACAAGGTTACCAAAGATTGGGCAGATATTGATAATGATCTGAAAAGAGATGAAATGTTTGGCAAACAGATGAAACGGAAGGATTTATTTAAAGATAAAATTGCCGACATCACCAAAGGAACAACCGATGATTTAAGCAAAGCAAAAGCAGTTTATGTTTATCTGCAAAAATGGTTTAAATGGAATGATGATATCGAAAAATACAGTATTGATGGCATCAAAAAAGCTTTAGAACGCCGCACCGGCAGCACTGCCGATATTAATTTGTCGTTGGTTTCTGCTTTATCAGCTGCCGGATTACAGGCAGAAGCCGTAATACTTTCTACCCGAAATAATGGTTTGATCAACAAGCTTTTTCCGGCAATCAGCAATTTTAATTATGTGGTTGCCCAAGTTGATATTGGCGATCAAAAATATTTACTGGATGCAACCGATCCGCTGCTGCCTTTTGGTTTGCTGCCCATCCGCTGCATTAATGATCAGGGACGAGTAATCAGCTTAGAAAAACCTTCTTACTGGATTGATTTGGTTGCTTCGCAAAAAGAAAGTGCTATTTACAACATCGTTTTGGAGTTAAATGAAAATGGAAAAATGACAGGTACAATAACCAATTATTCTATTGGTTATGAGGCATATAACAAACGAAAAAAGATTAAAAAATTTAACACAACTGATGAGTATGTAGAAAATCTGGATGAAAGTATGGCAAAAATTAAAATACTCAAATCAGATATTCAGAACTTAGATAACAACGAAATGCCTTTAAGCGAAGTGTATGAAGTGGAAATTGCAGCTTACGAGAAGTTGGGCGATAACCGATTTTCTTTTAACCCGTTTTTTATGGGCAGAACAACTGAAAATCCGTTTAAATTGCCCGAACGAACTTATCCGGTTGATTGGGGCGCACCTTCAGAAACAAAAATCATGCTTCGTGTCAGCTTTCCAGAACAATATCAAATCACCAGCAAACCGCAGGATTTATCACTTGGCTTACCGCAAAAAGGCGGAAAGTATTTAACACAAACCGTTGTAGATGGCAACCAGTTTGTTTTTTCGCAGATTACACAGCTTAATAAATCGGTTTATCAATCTGATGAATATCCTTATTTAAAAGAACTTTTTAACAGAATTGTACAATCAGAACGTGCAGATATCGTTTTTAAAAAGAAATAATGAAAGTAATTTTAGCTACTGTTTTGCTGCTTGGTACATCGTTTTGCAGCTTCGCGCAAAATTTATATCCGGCTGCTTCCATCCTGCAAAACCTGAAACCTTATGCCAATGCAGTAGTGAGGAATCTGGAAGAAACGATAGAAATTAAAGAACCGGATCAGGTTTTTTACCGGCTAAAAGAAGCAATCACTATTCTGAACAAAAATGGTGATGAATTTGCCCGAATTGTAATTGGTTACGATAAAGGCCGGCAAATTAAGCTGATAAAAGGAGTAGTTTATAACGAATTTGGCTTGCCAACAGCAAAGTTTTCCGAACGTGATTTTAACGATGTAAGTGCCATCAGCAATTTTTCTTTGTATGAAGATGATCGCGTAAAACATTTTAAACCAGCTATAAACAGCTATCCGTATACCATCGAATTTGAATATGAAATTAAGCAGCGGCAAAGTTTGGCTTTACCAAAATGGCAGCCAGCTTCTGATGCAGAAATTGCGGTAGAAAACAGTTCTTTCAAAGTAATTTGCAAACCTGATTTGAATCTTAGAATCAGAGAAAACAATTTTCCGGGCAAAATGCAAACGGAAATGGTAAAAGATCAAAAAGTTTATACCTGGCAGATCAGCAATATCAAAGCTTTGCGGGATGAACCTTATCTGCCCGAACCAAACACATTTTTAACTTCTGTAGAAGTGGTTCCGGAGAAATTTTACTTCGGCGGAAAACTTGGTTCTTTTAACAACTGGGACGAATTTAGTAAATGGATGACTAGCACTTTGCTGAAAGGCAGGGACGAAATTCCGGTGCAAACGGCTGCTTACATTCGAGATATGGTAAAAGATATTCCTGATCCGAAGCAAAAAGCTAAAAAAATTTACGAATATATGCAGCAAAAAACGCGTTACATCAGCGTGCAGATTGGCGTTGGCGGTTTCCAGCCAACTCTGGCCAGCGAAGTGGATCAGTTAAGTTACGGCGATTGCAAAGGTTTGGTAAATTACACGCGCGGTTTGCTTAAAGTAGTTGGCATCGAATCTTATTATTGTATTGTTTACGGAGATCATGACCGTAAAAGAAGTATCCATCCAACATTTGCAAGTTTGCAGGGCAACCATATTATTTTGTGTTTGCCTTTTAAAAATGATACCACCTGGCTGGAGTGCACCAGCAAACAAATCCCCTTTGGTTTTTTGGGCGATTTTACCGACGCACGAAATGTGGTAGCCTGCAGCGAGCAAGGCGGCAAACTGATGCGAACGCCGGAGTATAAAACCGCAGCCAATCTGCAAACCAGAAACTGCGCTTTTTCTATCGATAAAAACGGTATGCTGAACGGTAAAATAGAAACCCGTTTTGAAGGAGAACAATACGATAACCGCGAAGATCTGACCGGAAAATCCTACAAAGATCAAGTGAAGGATTTGCAGCAGGTTTACTTGATTGATAACCTCAACATTAAATCCTTCAACTTAAAACAGGAAAAAACGGAACAGCCTGTAACTTATGAAACCATTAACCTGGATGCACCAAATTATTGCACTTTGAATGATGAACGGCTTGTCGTTCCGATAAACCGTGTTAATTTTCTAAAACGACCTATAAAAGAAATTAGGAACCGGATTTTACCGGTTTGTATTGGCCACGGTTACTTAGATCAAGACGAAATTATTTACCAATTGCCAGAAAATTATAAAGTGGAAGAGCAGCCACGAAACGTAAAAACCAGCACGTCTTTTGGAACCTTTGATACAAAAATTGAAGTGAAGGACGGAAAGCTAATTTACTCCAGAAAAATCCAATTAAACGCAGGTACCTATCCAAAAGAAACTTATCAGGAACTTGCAGCTTTTTACCAAACCGTTTACGAATCAGACAATGCTTCTTTTACCCTGATAAAAAAGTAATGTTCAGCTAAAAATTAAAATTCCCAAAATAGTTCCGATGATCATAATCACATAAAGCAGTATTTCTGTGCTGGCAAAGCGCCGGTACTTCGTCCAGAATGAGTAATCTTCTTTTGGTTTTTTCATAAATATAAACCTGTATTCAAACCGCAAAAATGCTTCTTTTATCGGTATAAAATTGGAATGCAGCTACTTCTTTTATCAGCATAAAATTTTATTCTGCGGAGATGACTGATCCGCAGCGCGAAAAATATTTGTACATGGCCGGATCGTGCAGCTTCACCAGCATAATCCCTTTTTTGGTGCTGGCATGAACTACGTAATCGTTTTGCAGATAAATACCTACATGACTAAATTTTTTGCCGTCGAAATCAAAAAAAACCAGGTCGCCTTCCTGCAATTGTTCTTCGTATTTCCGTTTGATAACGGTAACCTGCTGGGCCGTCATCCGCGGCAAATTGATGCCGTAAACCTGCTGTTGCAATAAAAAAGCAAAACCGGAACAATCTACGCCATCTTTATCCAACCCGCCAAAACGGTAAGGCGTGCCCAGCCACTGGTCGATAAAAGTATATAAACGCCCGTTGGTGATGTTGCTTTCCTGAACGCCTATCATTTCCGAATATTTTTGGCTGATGGACGCTGCGGGTTGTATGATTTCGCCGGGTTCGCCTTTTAATTGATGCTTCCTAGATTTACAAGCCGAAAAAAGTATGGGTAAAAGAAGTATGTATAATATCAGTTTTAAAACACGCATAGCTATAAAATTAACCAATTGTAAAATTAGTTTTTACGCGTAAAAACAGTATCGGTTTAAAATAAAAAACCTCCGGTTTTTGGCCGGAGGTTAGTATCAATAAGAATTAGTTATTTATACTGTTTTGAAAAAAGATAACTGTGTGAAAGCAGATGTTTTAGTACCATCAGCACTATAACCAGTTACTCTGACCGAATAAGTAGTACCACCGGTAGTTAAACCTAATAAACTCAGTTTAAGTAAAATGTTTCCACTATAAACAGTTGTATTATTATATGTAGTTGGTTGTGCAGTGTAACTAATTGTGTGGTTTGTTACAGTTGCAGTTGAAGTAGCATCATTGCCAGACCAGCTGTTGAAAGTTACTGTTTTAACAGGCGTACCTGTAACTGTTGTACCGCTAAAAACTTCGACAGTAAATTTACCTGTAGCCAAGTTAGTTGTAGTAGCACCGAAGTACAATTGTAAAATTGTGTTTGATACTACAAACGGGCTGCTTTGCTGATAACCTAAACTACTCACTTGTATAGGTGGTAGTTTAGCTTCTGTAACATCAACATCTGCTTTTTTGGTACACGATGTTATACTCAGTAAAATTATGGCAGTAAAAACAGTACTGATATATTTAAGGATTTTCATCTTTTTGAATTTCTTTTAGTTGTGATAAAGTAGCTTAATTAGAAAATGTATTTTGCTCCTATTAATAAACTCCAGGTTGTACCAGCAGTAGCTGAATTAGTCCAAGGTGTAGTTACTAATTTACCGTTTAACTGGCGCATGTTGAAAGAAGGCACACCATTGGCATCAATACTAGTATAAGTAAGCGGACTTGTGTAGGTTATATTTTGTTGGATACCCCAGTATTTGCTTAATAAATTTGGAAGATTCAATACTACTGCACTTAACTGTAAATTGTGCGTATTTTTACCAGTTTTGATATAAAAATCTTGCAAAATATTAGCATCAATTCTATTGTACCAAGGCAAAAATGCTGCGTTACGTTGTGCATATTCACCTCTGTGTTTTTTAAGATATGGCGTGTTGTTAATAAACTCCTCAAGAGCTGCAGCCTGTTGTTGGGGCGTATAAGTATATAAAACATTGTTAGCAGTAGCAGTATATGAAGTAAAAGTTAAATCACTTGCCCTTTTTGGGATAAACATTAAATCAGATGAATTTCCATCACCATTAAGATCTCCATTATAGGTGTAACTAATTGGGCTGCTTCCTCCTGCCTGTCCTTGATAAAAAACACCTAATGTTGTAGCCGCATGGTTTAAATAATTAAACCGGTATGAAGCAGATGCTACAACACGATGGGGAACGTAATAAGCAGTATTGCCTAATTCAACATCATTTGTAGTACCTACGTTTGCTGTACCGGCCCAAACTGTTGCTGCGGTAGAACCACCAGATGCAAATGCTTCTTTAGCTACTGTGTAGGTGTATGCCAAGGAAGTGTAAAACCCGCTATCAAAACGCTTGCTAATTTGTGCAGTTAATACTGCGGAATATCCTTTGTTTGTATTTTCTAATGCTACAACGGTTGCAAGGTTAGGATAAATTAAACGATCTACTGCTGTTACTGCATTGTTTGTACCAGTACCGACATAACGTACTCTAGACATATCCGGACTATCATTCAATATTCCAGTAGCAGTTTTTAAATTAACATTACGCATTCTAACTGCATTAATATCTTTTGTAAATAATGCTTCACCTGTTAATAAAAAGCCATTACCGATATTTTTTTCTACAGCCAAATCAGCTCTGAAAACTTGTGGAAATTTAAAATTACGATCAATAACTACTGTTGAAGTAGGAATAGCCGTACCAACAGTTTGAGGAAATAAATTAGCATAAGTTGATGGATCAGCAACTAATTTGATATTTTGAAGTTGTGCGGCAGTAGCTACAGCACCAAAGTTATACATGGCACTATTGCTAGGGCCATTGGTTAAAAATACATAAGGGATACGACCGGTAAATATACCTGCACCACCACGGATAACAAGTGAATTATCCGCTAACAAGCTTGCTCTGAAACCAACTCTTGGTGAGAACAGTATCTGATTTTTAGGCCACATACCACTGTTGTACGATTTCATGTTTCCGTTAAGATCAGGAAACTGTAATGCCGTAATTTGTGGGTTTTCTAACGGGTTTTGTTGATAGATTGGTTTATCGGCACGAATTCCGTAAGTCAGTTTGAATCTGTCTGTAATATTATATTCATCTTGAGCATATAAACTTAAAGTACTGATTTTCATGTTTGCAGAAAATACCTGATCAACTCCGGGTACAAGAGAATAATTGTACGTATATTGAATTGGTGTCCTGTTATTTAAGAAATCGCTTAAAGAATTATAGATATAAGAACCGGCAGCTCCAGGTAAAAATGAATTACCGATACGTTGATACTCATAATTGATACCACCAGTGATAGTATGTTTACCTGCATAATAAGTTAAGTTATCATAAAGGCTGGTTGTATTATCGATTACCTCGTTGTATTTAGTGTATGGATCAGAACCTGCTGTAATATAATTATTTCCCTGACCATCAAAAATATCAATCGTTGGGAAAATTCCTCCTTTTGAAGTACGCGGAACATCGTTACGCTTAAATGTTAAAAGCAACTGGTTAGATAAGTTAGGACTAATACGACTGTTTAATTCGGCAGTACCAGTACTAACTAAGTTTTTAGTACCATAATTTGAATTATCAAATGCAATTGATTGTCTGCTATACCTGCTGTTTGGCAAACCGCCACTGCCACGTGTAGTAGGCGTTGTTGTTCCGTTTGTATTTAATACTGTAAAAGTATAGGCACCATTATTGGGAGTAGAAGTTCCATTGATTTGGTTATCACTATGACCGTTTAGGTAACTGTATTTTACAGTAAATTTATTTTTATCATTGATATTCCAGTCCAACTTTGCTAAAAAGTTATTGTATTTTGGTTGAAATGCAGGAAAATTATCATAACCTCCTGTTTCATAACCATAATTAGTTCTCAGATAATTAGAAACTGATTGTAAATCTGTAACAGTTGTTGCTGCAACTGTTCCAATACCCGAAGCTCCTGTTCCTGTTGGTGAGTAAGATATACCTGGTGTTGTATTCTCTCCGTGCTCATAATTTACGAAGAAAAATAATTTATTTTTAATGATTGGCCCACCTAAAGTAAAACCATAAGTTTTCTGACTAGATTTTGCGTTAGCGGCACTAATATTAACATCACCAATATTTACACCGTTAAAAGACTGATTTTTATAATAAGTGTATGCAGAACCATGAAAAACGTTGGTACCGCTTTTTGTGGTAGCATAAATTCCAGCACCTGTAAATCCTGATTGTCTAACATCAAAAGGCGAAACGTTGATAGAAAGCTCATCATAAGTTTCAATAGAAATTGGTTGAAATGCTCCACCGGGCAAAAGCGCATCTGAAGTACCAAAAGTATTATTCAGGTTAGCACCATCAACTGTAATGTTGTTGAAACGGTTATCGCGACCTGCAAAACCATTATTACCATTTGATTGTGGTGATAATCTGGTAAAATCATTCACGCTTCTGGTAAAAGTTGGTAAAGTAGCAAGCTGGGTACGGTTAATGTTTGTACTTGCACCAAGCCGTGCCGTAGAAATACTTTTTGTTGCACTAACACTAACTTCCTTCAATTCTAAACCAGTTTCTGATAAAGTAGTGTTTAAAATGTAAGGCTGACCTAATTGTAAAGTAATTTGATCAACAATTGCTTTTTGGAAGCCAATAAATGTAATTTCAACTCGGTACGGACCACCAACACGCATACCAGGAATATTAAAAAGACCATCTTTGTTGGTTGCTGCAGAATAAGTTGTTCCAGAAGGCAAATGCGTTGCAATAACAGTAGTACCAGGTAAAGTCTCACCCTTTGGGTCTTTAATTGTACCAGTCATGCTACTGGAAGTAACCTGTGCACTGGCAAATTTTAAGGTAAATAAAAAACTAATTAATAGTAAATACTTCTTCATAGATGTTTTTTTGTGTGTTGCTACTCAATTTTTGTATGAAAAATAATAAAACAGATTCATTTTTGCAAAGATAGCGGTTAAAAGTATTACTATATTAAATTAATGTTAACAAATAGACTTTGATTTCCACAATTGCACAATTGGTTAGGGATATTTTAATGATTGTAGTTGATTAAATTTAATCTATAAAAAGAGCATCAGCAATAATTTCCTGATGCTCTTTTTACGACCATAATTTTATTGTTAAACCAGAAAGATTTTTACTTAGTGTAAAAATTATTTCCGTTTAACATAGATTACACTTACTTCTGCTTAACCCAAATTCACAACTTCAGGCTGATCACCATTTATTGCATTAGTATAATACTGTTTTTACAAGCTATTTTTAACGGTAACTTTTGAGACGATGTTGATAACATATGTTTTTTTAAATAAAAAAGCTGCCATAAAAGCCTTTAACTTTTACGGCAGCTTGCTATCTTTTTATAGCTATTTAAAATCCTAAACCAATTGTAAAGCTACGTGCAGCCTGTGGTAAAGTAGTACCTGCAGTAGCTGCGCCAGTAGTTAGGTTAATGTTATAAATCCTAGTGGTTGTGCCAGAGGTAATCAAAGCATAACCAGTACCACTTGTACTACCAATATCAAAGCCTGCATCTGCTGTTCCGGTTACACCTAATGATCCAACTACCGTTAAAACACCATTATTTGGAGGATCCTGTTTGTACAACATACCAGATTGTGCATCAATATCATAAAGTACAGTAGTTGTTGAACCGGCAAAATTATTGGTATAAGCCGCACCTGTAATTAATGCAGTACTGATGGATATATTTCCATCAACAGCAGCTACCGAACCATCAACAGGGTTAAGGCGAAGGTTTTGTCCGGTATTGCTTACTACCCTTATCCGATCAACTGTCGGATTAAAATCAAATCCAAAACTGGTACCGGTTAGCAAAATTGTTAAAGGTCCGGTTCCTATCAGCGTTGCAGCACCGGATGATGGATTGATAGCGTACAATCTGCTGGTACTGCCCAAAGCAAATAACTGTCCGTTAACCGGGCGGAAATCTATCCCTAAAACAGTTTCGGCTGCCTGCATACCTGTAATTGGTTTAGCAATTGGTGTTGGATTAAGCGGGTTGAAAATAAGCAGTTCATTAGCTGTACTAATTGCATAAGCTACAGGTTCTGTAGGAATAGCCAAACCGATTATTTTTGAACTCAGGTTTCCAATTTTTGTAGCGCTTCCGCTGGATAAGTTAATTGTGTATAAACCATATTTGCCGCCAACGGTAAGTGCCGCCAGGGCAGTTGTGCCATCCGGACTAATATCAAATCCGCCAGTTTCTTCGGCATCCACATTTAGATTGCCTACTTCTACCAGTTTGCCATCATTTGGTGGGTCTTGCTTGTGCAATTTGTTGTTGGTAATATCAATATCATACAAAACGGTAGCTGTTGCACCTGCACGGTTTTGGGTATAAGCTACTGCGCCTATGCTGGCATTGGTAACGCCGTTAATTGTTCCGTCGGTAGCGGCGACACCGCCAGTTTCCGGGTTCAGGCGTAAGTTTTGTCCGGTTGAAGTAACCAAACGAATACGATCTACAGTTGGGTTAAAATCAAATCCGGCTGGCAATGTCCCGCTAATTGCCGGCGTAAAAGCAGTAGCATTAATAGCGCGCGCAACACCAGTTTTAACATCAATCACATAAAGCCTGCTGCTGCTGCCAATGCCGTATAACTGACCAGTTGCCGGTCTGAAATCAATCCCTAAAATACTTTCTCCGGTTTGTAATCCGCTGATGTTTAACGAACTGATAATTGAAGAAGCAGTTTTTGCATTGATTGTTAATAATTTGCTATCCTGTGTAAGTGCATAAAAATTAAGTTCCGGACCTTGAGCCAAAACTTCGTCTGTATTTTTGTCTTTTTTGCAGGAGGAAACGATCACTGATAAAATAACAGCAGCCGTTAAAATATTTTTCTTAAAAAAAGAAATGCTTGAATTTTTCATGGTAATGATAATTTTTTGAATTGACGTATAGCAAGAAATTGAACCCTTTTAGATTTGGTTCAAATCATTATAAAAATAATTTCCAGCTTAACAGTTGGGCGGTGGCGTTAACACAGCAGGATAATGCGTGCTAATAAAATTGATGAGCAATTCGGGATGCAAACTGCAGATGGTATAATAAATCACCTGCCCGATTACAGAAGTTGGAGAAGGATTTAGAAACTCATTAGAATTAAAAGCTGGTTTGCCTTCATTTTTTTTCTCGTTTCCCCCAGACCCATCTTCATTATCATTACTAATCAGGATGCCGGTTTTTTGAGTTTTAAAAACATTGCCGGTAGCAGCCGTCAATTTCACAATAAATATAAACAGCAGAAAGCAACTCATTATTAGTTTTAAATTGCCGTTACTAATCTGCATAATTGATTAAAGTTGAACAGAATTAAAAGTTCATCGCCAATTAATTCGAAAATGCTACGTACGGGTATAAATTGAAGTTGGTTTTAGAAAAAGGAAAAATTAAAAACTAGAAATTAAACTTGTGTTTTCCCCCTTTTATTTTTTGCTTGTAAAAGAAGCATAAAAATAATTTTACGGAAATGATTAGGAAACCGGAATAAGGGCAACAGAATTTGATTGATTTACAAAATAGCTACTCGTATAAGCTAAGTTTTTTTGTCGATGTTGTTTTTAGCAGGTAAATTTTATATTGGATAGGAAAGCCAAAGTTTAAAGAAGATGAAACTGTTTATTCCTGATTGCAATATTAGTGCGAATGAACAAAATTGTTTAAGCTCTTTAAATTTTTGATGGCATCGCCCATGGTATTGTTAAAATAAACGTAAACAGATTTCCCTTCACTTTGCCAGTCGTTAATATACTGGGCATATTCATACAGAAAATCATCATCATAACTTCCTTTGTAATTTCCGCCGGGACCATGAAAACGTAAATACACAAACGCTGTTGCTGGCTCTACTAAAGGTGAAGCTGCAGCAGATTTATCGTGTAACACGATACCCATTTGATAGCTGTTTAAAAGGTCGTCCATTTCTTCACAATACCAGGACCGGTCCCGAAATTCAAGCGCAATTTCCCAGTTTTGTTCTGCATCGGCATCTCGTATAGCAATCATCAGTTTTTCCAGTTGATGCACATTTGCAATTTTCAAACTTGGCGGAAACTGAACCAGCAAACATCCTTTTTTGCTTCCGGCATTAGCAATCACTTGCAAAAAATGGTTTACATCTTCAACCTTAAAATCAAGTCCCTTGTTGTGGGTGATTCCTTTCCAAAGTTTAAAAGTAAACCGGAAATCTTCCGGAACGCTTTCTGTCCATTTCTGAACAGTGGCAGCCATAGGAACTTTATAAAACGAACTGTTAATTTCTATGCTATTAAACAGGGAAGCATAATAAGTGAGCCTGCTTTTTTCCTGAAATTCTTGTGGAAGCGACAGCTTATTGGGTACCGGAAGCACCACACCGCTTGTACCAGAATAAAAACTACCTTTTGCTTGTTCTACCATTTATTAAACCATTATGCCTTCAAATATAAGAGCTTGCATTAAGAATAGGTTTTATCAGGCAGTATCTATTATTTTACCAAATCTGGGATTTATATTAGGTATAATTCCCGTTATCTGCTTGATGTTTTTTTAAAAGCTAATGGGGAAATCGAAAGAAATTTAATAAGATTTAATTGATTGAAAGACCACCTGTAAAAGGTGACTTTTTTATCAATGCTGTTTTTGTCAAGTAAAAGGATTTGTATTGATTAAAAACTAAAGCCTGAAAGACCGGATTATGAATCCGGACTAGTTAACTCATCTATGCCAATCCTAACCACTTTTCGTCTAACTGGGTAAGTAGAATTAGAGATTTATCGTTACCAATTAAAGAAAAATCTACTGGCCAAGAGTCTCTTGGAGTATTTACTGTAGATCGTAAATTTGTTACAAACTTATTTTTAAAATATTCAGTTTTAAAAGACTTATAATGCTCTGCAATTTTTATTCTAGATATGTTTTTTTGAGAAACATTCAATTTTTGGTAACTTAAATAGTCACTAATATGTTGAACGACTAACAAAAATATAGCTAGACTTATAAGACCCAAAGTGGTATAAACTGCCAATAACTTAATTAAGTTATACTTTAAAATATAAGGGAGTATTAGGTATAATGTAGTACCAAGTAATATCATAGCAAAAACTAATACAATCATTTGACGGAGCAGCTTCTTGCTTAGTGAAAAATCATCAAATACCCTTAATGTGATTATAAACATATCTAAAATTGGAAGAACAAATAATATTAGTATTTCGAAAAAAATATGTGCTTCATATTTCTTATCAATTGAACCGAATATTGTTAATATATCAATTATAGACATGTAGCTATAGTAATTTTTAGCTAAGCTTATTCCTGAAAGAAAAAATATTGGAAAAAGTAGAAATCTTAAAGCATTTTCTGATTCGAAAAATACGCTTGTTATTGGTAATTTTTTTACAGAAGACATCTCTCCTATTAGTAAGAATCTAAATACAAAGAAAAAAAGTAAATTTATTAACCCAAGAGCAGGATTTTTAATAAATGTAACTATTAGTAACGCAATAAATATATAAATATCTAAAGTTTTTAATTGTGCATACAATAGAATACTATTAAAGGATTCTGATATAGAAAGTGTAAATAGCAACTCATTTTTCTGGTTTAAGAATTTCAAATAATCTAGTCTTGCTATACAAACCATTATTTTGTGTTTTAATACTTTATCTATTTTATTTAAATATCTACAGGACTGAATAGCTGTTTGATTAATCCACCAATTATTTATATTAAAGCATAATAATAATGCTTCTTGCATATAGGCTTGATCTAATATACCAGTTGCTTCTGTAGCAATTTTTGTTATTAAAGGGTGCCTTGAGGAGTTATAGTTTTTTATTAACTCCACTATTAAAGTACTAAGCTCTTCCTTAAACGAATTTAGACAGTTTATTCTTAATCGATATGCTTCTATTAGAAATCTTAAGCAATGAATAGATCTTTTTAATTGTAATATGTTATCTACATTAATTTGTGAAACTTCCTTCCAGCAAAAATCTGCAATAGCAATTGCCATATCTTCTGGTGCAATTTCACAGTAGAGAACTAATGCATCACGAAATCTAGAATCATTAGGAATTGATTCTAATTCAATTAAAGTAGGGTCTAGTAGATACTTTTGAATGACAAAATACTCATTAAAGCGTCTATGAACGAAGCTGAATCGCTTTTCTTCGCCTCTACCAATCCTAGCAATACGAGCATATACTAATATATCTATAATGCTTTCGATGTCAACTTCCCTAAATCGCTTCTTTAATTCATCCAGGGATGCCTCTAAACCTAAAGTCGTCTTACTTAACATAAACGCGGCAATTTCTATTGCGTAATTAATAATAATGCTTTTTGTAAGTGAATTTTTCTGGATAAGAATCTTACAAATCTCTAACCTGTTATTAATATAACTAGAAAACAAATCAGCTTGATTATTTGGTAGCTGATTATCATTGTCTTTTATATACGAATATATAAGACCGACAGCGAATGGATTGCTAGCAATTGGTAGTAAGTCGGTTCTTTCTTTAAAAATTATTTTTATAATATTTTTATTTAGCGGAATATACTTATTAAGGGCCTCATTAATTTTATAATGAGAGAATGGTCTAACGTTTAGTGTGGTGTCTGCTTGAAATTTAGAAGTTGGTTTTCTAAAATACCTTGATGCTAAAACACCCCTAGATTCGTGAGCACCACCTAGAAAATTATAAAGTATTTCAGAAAGTTTATCAATGAGCAATGAAGATTCGTCAACATCTAGAACTGATGGGATTTCATCAAAAGAATCAATGATGAAAAATAAATGGCCGTTTTCATATAATCTTTTAAAATATTTATTAATAAAGTCATCAGCAAAAATGTCTTTATTTTTAAGAAAGCCTAAGCAAAATTTATACAAATCATCAGGCGTAGGTTGATTAACTTCGCTCCACTTACTATCTACCGTCCATTCTTTTAAGTTTACATAAATAGGTATTTTTCTGGTATCTAAAACCTCTGCGATTAAATCTCTACACAATTTCCTTAAAGCAACACTTTTACCTGATCCCGGCTCTCCTAAAACTAAAAAAACCTTACTTCGGTAATTACTTTTTATAGCTTTAACTAAATTTGTGATCTTATTTTCTTTTCCTCTAAGTGTTTCTACTTCTGCATTTAAGGCTGTGAAATGTGCATCACTCCAATTAGCCTCATTATCAAATAAATCAATTCTATTTTTTAAAAAATTACAAAATGACTTTAACCTATCATTGAAATCTCTTTCTGGGAAATTCTGGTCAAAATCATCTTTATGCTCCTTCATTATAGTTTTATCTTGCAGTAGATAATTAACGAAACACAATATAAGTGCTAGTAAAAAAAGCATAAGCAACACAAAAACAGTCTGCGTTGTTAATGCTTTTTGCCCAGTTAATTGAAAAAAGTGATTTAATTTATATAATAAATCCTTTGGTATTTTTTCATAAATTTTCGTTTGAGTCGAAGCCGTTGTAGCCAAAAAAACTATTATTCCAACAGTAACTCTTCGATATTTAACTTTCCCAAATTCCCTAGGAATAAAAAGTAAACAGATGAACCAAATATCAACTAGTATAAAAGCTGTATATAATACAGCTAGAATCCAGGATTGAATAATATTTTCATTGTGCAGGAGTATTATTGCAAATACACTTAATGAAAAAATTATTAATAAAGAAAATTTAAATACTTTCAGGTTAAAATGCATAAAATACTAGTTGCTTTGAACACAATAAACAGAAAAATAGAACCTAGTGATCGAAATATATAGCTCGGACTTATTCAGTGAAGGTTTTTAATCCTGCTTATTAAATCAACAAAACAGCCAATCCTTGGAAGTCAGTATATATTAATAGACAAATTGTAAATATAACCTTTCCTTTCGTAAACATTTCTTGCATCAATCAAATTATTATTCAAATAATCAAGCATTTTTTGCATTTCCTGCGGGCAAGTATCTACAATCCCAATCATCGAACTATGAATTCTTAATCTGAAAACAATAATATTACAAACCCCTACCTTCCCTTCAACGGTTCTTCTTTTAAAACAAACCCATACGTACTGTAACTTTAGAAGAACACTTCAACTTACCAGAATTTATAAAAAAACACCAAAAGAAGTAATAGACGAACGCAGTAGCCAAGCGCATAAATAGCACCGCTGCTGATGTAAAAAGTTCAGGCTTTGCTTACTTTTTTAAGAAATGTAAATTTTTAGTCGTCTGGATTATACGAGTTAACCTATATTTAACATCGCTTTTCAATCATCATTTGTATATTGCCTTTATATGTATAAAATTTTACCACTATTTCTTTTCGTTCTCTTCATCAATAATGGCTATGGCCAGCTTCCGGATTCGTTACAAATCAATGCAGGTTCCATCGGCACTGTTGCAAAAAACGGGTATCAGCCTTTGTGGCTGGTTTCCAACCGCTGGGGAGCAATTACAGATCAGCAATATGATGCTTCCACATATATCGGATTTAGCAACACCAATTATTTTGGTAAGTCGTACGTCAGTAAATCCAATCCAACTGGGGTGGAGCAACCGATGTTTTACTTAAAATACGGTGCTAACCTGATTAATAACAATCATTTTCAAGATGTTACTTTCCAGGAAGCTTATTTAAAAGCGGGTTACAAACATTTGGAAATCCGGGCTGGCCGCTTTAAATATATTCCTGGTGAGGTTGATCAGGATTTGTCGAGCGGATCACTCGGTGTAAGCGGAAACGCTTTGCCTATTCCGCAAATAACCATTGCGCTTACCGATTATGTAAACGTGCCTTTCACAAATGGCTGGTTGCAGGTAAAAGGGCAATTGAGCCATGGCTGGATGGGCAGTAACCGTTACCTGAGTTCTTATTATCATGAAAAAAACCTGTACCTGCGTGCAGGAAAGAAAAAGTTTAAGTTTTTTGCCGGCTTTCAGCATTATGTAGAATGGGGCGGTAAAAGAGAGAACATTCAATTAGACCGTTCTTTTGCCGGATTTTTAAATGTTTTATTAGCTACCGACAATGCGGATGATGGTTCCGGGGTAAATGTTGGTGTGAAAAACGCATCTAACCGGGCAGGCGACCAGCGGGGAATGGTTGAACTGGGATTTGATCTGGAAACAAACCTAGCGATGCTACACTTTTACCACCAAACGCCTTTTGATGGTACCTGGGGCGTGAACATCAAAAATATCGACAACCTGTCGGGAATCAGCTTGATCCCAAAAAAGGAAAAAACAGTGCTAAAAAAAGTATTGCTCGAATTTATTTATACCAAACAAGCAGAAAATTATGCACCGGCAATAGGCCGGCAAGCTTATTACAACAATGGATATTATAAAACCGGTTGGGAATATAATCGCCGGATTGTAGGCACGCCGTTATTTATCAACCGTTCCAGGGCGCAGGATTATACTTACTTTCAACAACAAGGTGTTAAACCATTTGATTGGAACGATAGTAATATTCCAGGTAATTCCAACATCATCTACAATAAAATCATCGGTGGGAATTTAGGTTTGATGCTACAATTCAGCGATAAATTTTCCGGTAAAACCAGGATTACTTATACCAACGGGCAGTTTCAGAACAGCGGACCTAATCTAAACCAGTTTTATACTTTGCAGGAGTTGTATTACAGCGTTTCTAAAAGTTTAAAAGTTTCTGCTGGTTTTGCCTTAGATGCCGGAGATTTCACACATAATACCGGAGGCTTGGTAGGTTTGCACTGGCAGTATCGTAAGGATTTGAGAAAGTAAGAGAGAAGAAAATTCAACGCTTTCTAAACTTCTAATCCAACGGTAATACTTCTTTTATCAACCGAAAATCGTCAAGGCAAAAATCATCCTGAGTTGCTACCGAAGGATTTGATATAAATCTTTCAAGTTAAATCAGATATATTGAAGCAGGAATTTAAAAGGTGTTATGCTTAATATAACAATTGCTTCCTGATTTAACCAGTACAACAAACCTTCTTTGAAACGTTTACCAATGCAACACTAAACCAAACAAGTAAATGAGCATAAAGAGTAATCTGGAAAATGCAGCTAACGGCCTGCAAATGATGAGCGAGTCGGAATATCCTTTTGAATATTTTAGTACAGAAAGCACTTCGACTGATGAAGCCTTAGTTTTAAAGTTAACCAGTAAGCCCGAAGGTACATTGGTTTCGACAACTACGTTGGATAATTTGCTTCGTAACATGACTGATGCGGCGCAAGGCGCAGTAAGTCCTCAACAGGCCGGGCAGTACAAGCAAATGGCAGCAGTTTTAAAGGATACGTTACATGGCCTCACTGTTTATCGTGTCGGCGAAGTGCAGGTAGACGTTTTGATTATTGGCCTGACAGAAGAGGGAACTGCCGCGGGCATGCGAACCAAATTGATTGAAACCTAGTCTCTCCTTAAATACAAAATCCCTCCAGACAATTTTCCGGAAGGATTTTGTAGCTTTTTATCCTAAAGTTTAAGAAAGAGAAACTCTGAAATTAATTACCAGAATCTTTTTTAATCTTAACAGCATCTTGTACCGATTGTGGTAAGCTTGAAAGCAGGTTATAACCGGTTGCATTTTCGATGTCGCGAACAGTTACGATATACTGCTTCCAATCAACATTAATCGAATTGATATTTGGCGTATTAATCGCGATTACTCTTGTAGCAGCACTTACCCTTGCTAAATCGTCGTTTCCAACTGGCAGTATCACTGCAACTTTCCAAACGTTGGATGGTACATTTACTTTCCCGCCATTGATAGATGTAACTACAGAAGCACTAGCGGAACCAACGCCACCAGACCCATAAGAACCCATAATGATATAAACTTCATTTCCGGATAACACCTGCGTACGCAAATAACTTTCCAGCCCTTCCCAGGTTTTCTGGTTGTTTTGTGGTGCTTGCGGAATCATATTGGTCATCAGGAATGTTGCTGAGTTTGCCTCTGTAGAACTCGTCCGATCGCCGCTTGGACAGTTATGGCCACGGTCAAAACCGCTTCCTGAATACGAATTATTCTGCACCTGATACCAGCCTGTAGGAAGGCCTGTAAAAGCTGCAAAATTATCCTGGCGGCCAACAGTGTTATTAGCATTAGCTGCATCTAAGTGCCAACTTACCCAGTTAGGTTCTCCTTTAGTCATGCTGTAACTTTCGATATAATAATGCTGGTCTATCAGGTAGTTCTCTGCCGCCACAATACTTGCCTGCGCGCCGCTAGGGTTACCCATTAACAGGTTACTGTTGTCGCCACTAACTGGAGGTGCGTCTGCACCTGCTACAGGAGTTCCTCTGCCTACGGTAACTGTAGAAGTGTTTGTGGTATCGGTAGGATTTGTATCTGTAGTTCCAATGGTTATTCCGGGATCACCTGTTCCTATAAAAGTAACATCATCTAAATTAATCCGGGTTGTGCCAACCTTTTTAATCTGAAACCGAACCTTACCGGTAGTGGTTACTTTAAACGAATCGGTTACTAATGTTGTACTGGTTTCCTTTATATCTGTTCCCAACTGATTGTAAGTTTTACCACCGTCAGTTGATATTAACAACTGCCAGGTAGAGGCAGCGTCGTTTCCGTATTTAGCATGCTTAACAACTAATGTCGTCAGTCCAGAAATATCGAAATTCGTGCCGATATAACCGGTACGCAAACGAACAGATTTTGCACCATTCTTCACATCAGCGGCCATATTTCCAATTAGCGCGTCGTTAAAAGTCCATTCTCCCGTCGTTAGCTGCACATTGCCTGTGGCATAAGCTGCTTTAGTGCCGCTTTCAAAATCCTCCACCAACGAGTAAGGCTGCGGAACTGGTGTTGGGATAACAGGAGTTGGATCGTCAGGTACATCATTGTTTATACAAGAAGCAAGTGTAAGAACAAGAGATCCTAAGAGAAGTAAAGATTTAAATTTCATGAAAACTTTTAATAAATTGTAAATAAAACACTCCAAGATTAACTCAAAATGAATTCAAAGTTATCGAATGTTGTACTCCAATTATTGTAAAAGTTTTATGCCATTTTAATCATATCCTAATAAGATATTATATTAATTTAAAGTTTATAATTGTAATTAATCATTATATTTTTTGAAGAAAAACTTTAGTTAAAGTGTATTATACAATTTAACTATTCGAAGAAAGAACTATTAAAAAACTAGCTCACGATACAGATAACATATTGTTTATCAAATAGATATAATTTGATCATCCATTAAGACAAATATAACTTTTAGGCTGGATTTAAAATTCAGATATAGCAAGTATAAATTACAAGTATAAACTTGCATTACCTACTTGTATCCAAGTTTGTAGACAGTGTGCATCAATTTTATAAACCTGATGCGGAGATTTTAAACAATGATATTTAGACTTAATGCGTCAACCTTTTTTCTTATAACAACAATAGAAAAACTTTCACCTTCCCTCAGCTTTTAAGTTCCAATTTATTGTTTTTGAAATTACAATTTTGATAATTAAATTTTCATAGATCCCCTTAAAACAACAACATTACAAGCCTTACCTTTAACGCTTCCTCAAACATGCGTATTGTAACATTAGGAGAAAACTTCAACCTACCAGATTTTTAAAAAGAATACAAAAAGAAAGTATAGCCGAATGTGGCTGGAAGAGTGCAGAAAAACTGCATTGCTGATAATGCAAAAAGTTTAGGCTTTATTACCCGAATTTAAAGCATTTTTAGATATTGTGGAATTACCAGCAGAAATTTAAAAAGGCTACCGTATGGTAACGCGGATGCATTATTGAAAGTTTAGATAGCTTTTAAGTAGATTTTTTTTTCAAGCCAATCCCAAATAAACAGTGCTAAAAGAAGCATCGCGATTATTGCCGATACTTCTTTTAGCACTAAAAAATAGTTAGCAAATATTCCTACTACCTAATTCACCTCATCAATCTCCAAAATAACACTTGCCCGCCCGGCATTTACTTCCGGGTTGATGCCTACTTTCATCAAATAATCACCGGTAAAAACAGCATCTGCCTTTAACCTGGATTTTGTTCCGGGATAAAGATTAATTTCCTGAACCTTATATTTCTTATTAGCATCCAAACCTTTTAACGGAATCGGCAAATGGCTGCCCGCATCGTAACGGTTGCTAACCAAATAATTAAACATGATTACTTTGCTCCTGCTTTCATTAATGTACATGATTGAAGCCAGGTCGTTTTTCCACGGACTTAACAAACGATACTGGTCGCCGTGCCAAACCACATCACTAAAACCTTTATACGTTTGGATGGCTTGCTGACAAAATTTCAAATCGTTTTCGTTCAGTTTGCTTACCATAATATCAAAACCTAACTTGCCCATCATCGCAACGTCTGTTCTGAATTTTATGGGTTGTTTTCCCCAATCCGTAACATGGTTATCGGAAGTGATAGCCGGAAAAAAGTAAGAATATTCATACTGAATGAAAACCCGTTCCAGCGGGTCGGTATTATCACTTGGCCAAAACTCGGTGAAGTATTTTAAAGCACCATAATCAACCCGACCGCCGCCGCCTGAGCACAACATCATCGGTACTTTTGGATATTTGGCCCGAACGCGCGCAAAAACACTGTATAAACCTCTCACATAATCAATATATAAATGCGATTGCTTTTTTTCGTAGGCAGAATAAGCATTGTAAATCACCGCGTTGCAATCCCATTTAATAAATCCAAGTTGCGGGTTTTTAGTGAACAGATTATCCAGGATACCAAATACAAAATCCCGAACTTTCGGATTACTTAAATCCAACACGTTTTGGTTTCGATACAAGTAATTTTCGCGGTTGGCTTGTTTAATTACCCAATCCGGATGTTTTGAAAAAAGTTCGCTTTTCGGGTTTACCATTTCCGGTTCTATCCAAATACCAAACTTTACATCGTTTGCTTGTGCTTCTTTCACCAAATATCCAATCCCACTCGGAAGTTTCAATTTGTTTTCTTGCCAATCACCCAAACCCGCATTGTCGCCATTTCTTGGATATTTGTTTCCAAACCAGCCATCATCCAACAAAAAAACATCTGTTCCTAGTTTTTTCGTGTCTTTGATTAAAGCTGCCAGTTTGGTTTCGTTAAAATCAAAAAAAGTTGCTTCCCAATTGTTTAAAATGGTAGATCGTGCGCCGTTTCCATCTACAATCTGGTAATCTCTGGCCCAGCGTTGTAAATTTCGGCTGGCATTTCCTTTTCCCTGATCAGAATACGTATATAAAAATGCGGGCGTTTTGAATTCTTCATTCGGTTTTAGCGAATAATCAGAAGCATAAGGATTGATGCCAGCAATTAAACGCAAATTTTGAGTGGCATCCACTTCCAAATCAATCTTGAAATTGCCCGACCATTCCAACGAACCCAGCAATACTTTTCCTTCGTCTTCTGTTGCCGGATGATCAAAAGAAACCATAAAAGATGGCGGCTGATACAAATCCGCACGCGTGCCTAATTTACTGTCCAGCACTTTTATGCCAGCTGTTAATTCTGATTCCTGCGGCTGCATTTCCCGCGCCCAATTGCCGTGAAACTGTTTCAGCCAGTAAGTATTTGCTGTTAAATACAAGTTGGCCGAAGCAAATTTATGCAGTGTTACGTTGCCTTTTTCAGTTTGCTTGATGACTGACCATTGTTCCACTACATCATCATCCGCATAAACCTTATAAAAAAGCGTCACCTGAAAAGGATAAGCCGGATCTTTTAAAACGATGCTTGTGATGGATACATTGGCAGCTACTGTTTGCGTTTGATGGCTTACATACTGCAAATCCAAAGAATTATTTCCATCAGCATGCGTAACCTGTATGGCAGGTTCAACCAGGTTACGCGAACCGGCTGGCGTATAAGCTGAGTTGAAAATTCCGGAATCATCTGTACCCTGCTTTAGCATCGGCGGAATGTGTTGATATTCACTGGTATTAGCTAATTTTACGCCCATGTAAATCATGCCAACACGCTTGTCGGCACCAACTTGTAAAGCCATTGCGTTGTGTTTGGTTTCTATGGTAATGATTTTGTTTTGTGCTGAGGATTGCCAAACAGTAGTTATCAAAATAAATAGAAACAGCCATTTAGCTTTTTGAATTGGATGGAAGTTGGCCACACGTTTATTAATCAGGTTCATATTGTAGGTTTTCTGCTTGGAAGATCAGGCTTTAAAGTTATATTATTTTGCTAAATCCTGCATCATTCTGTTCAACACAACGCATTTATTAACTGCAGGAATGCTGTTTTTATGCCTGTAAAAACAGCATCAGCATAAATTAAATTGTAGCATTAGTGATGATAAAATAAAAACCTGGAATTTATTTTACTGTTGATGGATTAGGAATTATCAAATGTAAATTCTGAAAAAGCAGTGATAAAAGAAGCATTGTTATCCATCAGAAATACTTCTTTTATCACCTAAAAAACATCAAATAATTTATTAAAAAATAGTTTATGAAAAAGCCAATATCCAGAAAAGTACACGGCGGAGCAGATTATGCTTATGCAGCACTTACAGCAGCCTTACCAGAATTAGTTGGTTTTGAAGGAGAAGAAAAAGCCAAATTGTTAGCCAGAATTATCAGTGGCGGAACTTTTGCTTACACTTTGCTTACCCACGCCGAGTGGGGATTATTAAAAGTGATTCCGTTTAAAATACACTTAATAACCGATTTTACAGCTGGCGTTTTCGCAATCAGCGCGCCTTGGATTTTCAAATTTGCTGAAAATAAAAAAGCACGGAATACATTTTTGGCTCTCGGTTTAACCAGTGTTGTTGCCAGTTTGCTCACCCAGCCAGAAGAAATGGATTAATACGAATTGAACAAATTCTTTTTGTATTCGGCTTTGTCTTTTTTGGTTTAATTTTTTGTAATTTTAAGAAATTACTTCCCATTGTACAGTTTATACTTTTAAATAAAGTTGTCCGTTTTTTATTGATAGAGCGATAAAAGCGAACTTCAATTTAGTTGTATTTATATGATCGGACAATTTTTAGAAAATGCAGCTTATCCGTTTTTCCGATCTAACTAAAAAGACATCAACCTTAAACATTAAAAGCCATGAGTAAAGAAAAAAAATCAACCAAAGAAGTTAAAAAAGCGCCGAGCACCAATGTGAATAAAAAGCAGTCGAGCTACCAGTCTGATAAAGGATCAGCATCAACAAGCGATTCTGCAGCTGGTAAAAAATCTAAATAAAATGCAGGAACCAACCGTAGAGAATGAAGCCGTAGAAAGCCATACCAGATTGTACCTTTTCGATTTGATGAATACTGCCAATGAACATGGGTTTAAAGCTGATGATAGCTGGCAATTAATGATGGTAAGTGATGTAGAAAGATCAAGAATCCAGAAAGATTATCATCCAACTATTGCTACCAAATTAGCACCCGAAATGTTGCTTCCTGTATTCCATTCCATCAAAGCAAAACTGAATCAAACTTTAACTGATGAAGAACAGCTGCTAAACAAAGTCAATATTGCTACAAATAAATTGAAGTTTTTGGTAGCTTATATTCCAACGCGCATCCGCAGTTAGATTTTTGTAATTACTAAATTAAAATCAGCAACAATTGTGATTTTTTGATCATAATTGTTGCTGATTTTTTGTTTTGAAAGGATTTCTATTACTACAATCCTGATGCTTCTTTTATCTACTAAAAATTAGAAAGAAATTTAATTCAGTGAAATGCAACTGCTGTTTCTCCGGCAACCGTTTCTACCTGGTTTACAATATTTTTTCTTCCGATCAACAAAATCAGCAACGCTAAAAAAGAAGTTCCAGCAATAATTGCAACCATAGGCAAGGCAGATTTTGTATCAAACAAACTTACGCCAACAGAAGCTACTGCGCCCATTCCTAACTGTAAAGCGCCCATTAACGCTGCTGCGCTGCCGGCATTTTTAGAAAACGGCGCTAACGACAAAGCCGAAGCATTTGGGTTAGCGATACCTAAACAACTTAAAAACAGGAACAGCATGGCAATGGTAACATATAAGCCGAATAAGCCGGTTATGGTTCCAATCAAAAAAATCAATCCAGTAAGACATTGGCCGATTAAAGCTATGCGCACAATTTGTTCGCTGCGATATTTTTTTAGCAGCAATCCGTTAAACTGACTTGAACCGATTAAACCGATGGACAGAAAGGCAAATATCCAACCATAAACTTTGCCATTGACGTGGAAAATATTCATAAAAACCAATGGCGAACCAGATACGTAAGCAAACAAACCCGAAAAGGCCGCAGCGCCGGTTAAAGCATAAGTATAAAACTGCGGTTGGCGCAGTACTGCCCAAAAACCTAGTAAAATTGGTTTTGGTTTTAAGGACAAGGAAGTATCAGGCTGATAACTATCCGGCAAAAAGAAAACAGTTGCAGCCAGAATTAAAATGCCCATTACGGCCAGAATCAGGAAAACGGATTGCCAGCCAAAAGCAGCGGTAACATAACCACCAACTGTAGGCGCAATCATGGGCGAAGCGCCAACAACCAGCATCAGTAAAGAAAAAACTTTTGCACTGTCTTTCACCGGAAACAAATCGCGCACCATAGCCATTGCGGCAACACCTGCGGCACAACTGCCAACAGCCTGCACAAAACGTAGCACAATTAACGCTTGGATGCTATTTGCCGTCATACAGCCGAAGGAAGCCAGAATATAAATTACCAGTCCGATATACAAAGGTTTCTTCCTTCCGAAACGGTCCAGCAAAGGGCCGTACAACAATTGTCCGGCAGAAATACCGATAAAAAAGCTGGATAAAGAAAGCGCAACGCGGGCAACGGTTTCGTGCAAATCTTTTGCGATGGCCGGAAAACCTGGCAAATACATATCAATAGAAAACGGGCCGAGTGCGGTTAAAGTTCCAAGAATGAGGATTAGGAAAAAGTATCTTTTTTTAGTCATGCGGCTAATTTGAGCTGTAGTTTAAAGCTGAATGCTTCTTTTACAGGTGTTTTTTAAGAAGCCGCAAAGGTTGGGTAATGTTTTGGGATAAAAAACAGAAAAGAATTATTAAAATTTACAACATTAACTAGTAATCTATGAAAAGTTATTTTACCCGTTTGTTTGACTACGACCAATACGCCAACCAACTACTTTTAAAAACCATTATAGAAGCAGGTTCTCCTGAAAAACCGGTTCTGCTAATGGCCCATTTATTGGGTGCACAAAAAATTTGGCTGGGGCGTTGCAAGCAGGAAATTACTAATGTTGCGCTTTGGCCCGACTGGCAGGTTGATAAATTGGAAGCGTTAATTTCTGAAAATAATCAGCAATGGATCAATTTTATTAATATTTTAGAAATAGCAGCTTTTGAGGAAATAGTTTCCTACCAAAATTCTAAAGGCCAAAATTTTAAAAATACGTTAAGTGACATTATAGCGCACGTAATTAATCATGGTACACATCACCGGGCACAAGCCGGACAGCATTTAAAACTGGCAGGTATTGAAACGCTGCCATTAACAGATTATATTTTTTTTGTAAGATAAATAAATTTGCATTCAATACTTTTTAGGTGATAAAAGAAGCATCAGCTTATTAAACCAATACTTCTTTTATCAACAAAAAGTTTATAGATTAAAATTCTCCCAATTTTGGTTTCGTTCCAACAATACCTTCCATTTTTTCCAAAACTTCCGGTGTTAATAATGGCACAACTTCCAGCGCAGTTAAATTTTCTTTCAACTGTTCAGTTTTCGATGCGCCTAAAATAACCGTACTTACATTTGGATTTTTAAGACACCAAGCCAAGCTTAATTTTGCCATCGAAGTATTCAATTCATCAGCAACAGTTTTTAATTCCTGCACTTTTTTAATCCGGTCTTCGGCTAAAGTTCTGTCTTTTAACCAGCCTAAACTTTCCATAGTTAAACGGGTATCTTTTGGATCGGCATTGTTGTATTTGCCGGATAAAAGTCCGGAAGATAATGGTGACCAAATTGTAGTACCCAAACCATAATCGCGGAAAAGCAACTGGTATTCATCTTCCAGCTTGTTGCGTTCAAACAAATTGTATTGCGGCTGTTCCATCGTTGGACCAATCAAATGGTTTTCTTTGGCTACGCGGATAGCTTCCATAATTTCAACACCGCTCCATTCGGATGTTCCCCAATACAAAATTTTGCCTTGTTGCAGCAAAGTATTCATCGCCCAAACCGTTTCTTCTATCGGCGTATTTTTATCCGGGCGATGGCAGAAGTACAAATCCAGATAATCTACCTGTAAACGTTTAATCGCATCGTTGCAAGCTTCTATCACATGTTTGCGTGATAAACCTACACGGTTTGGTCCTTTTTTTTCCGCCCCAAAAAATACTTTGCTGGAAACCACGTACGAATCTCTGTCCCAACCTTTACTTTTCAAGATATTACCCATTACAATTTCTGATTTTCCGCCGGCATAACCTTCAGCATTATCAAAAAAGTTAACGCCTTGTTCGTAAGCCAAGCTCATTAGTTCATCTGCTGTTTCATCCGTAATCTGACCGCCAAAGGTAAGCCAGCTTCCCAAAGAAAAAGCACTTACCTGCAAACCTGATTTTCCTAATCTTCTATATTCCATTTTTGCTGTTTTTATAGGGATAAAAGAAGTATCGGCTTTTATTTGTTTCTCGGGAAGTAGTAAAAGAGTTGCTACATAAAAAACTGATTGATTTTATGCGTTGTCATTTCGAATGAAAAAAGAAATTTTCATTCGAAAATTCAAATTTGACCGCGGCAAATGGTAATGTTAATGATCTTCTCCGGTTCGCATATCTGCCGGTAAGTTTTGTGTAGCAGTTTGTACATCTCTGCCAAAATAATCTTTCCAGTTTACGCGCACTCTGGTTACCGGTTTTTACTATGCTGTACTGGCGCCATCTTTATTAACCAGTTAGCCCAGGCAATTTTTGACTAAATCCTCAACCGAGAGCCTTCCCGCACTTTATAGCTGAAGCTTTATATTCTACGGTATCTTCTGTCATGGTGATGGAGTTTACATCTACAATATTAACTGCTTTTAACAGCCGCAGCTCTTCTTTTAAATAGATTGGTAGGACTTTTATCAATTTAAGATTGCTGCTAAATTGATAAGGATTTGTATATTCGTTAAAGCCAATTAGCCTGAAACTTGCTGCTTTTACCTTAGAAAAACGGTATAAACCATTAGCATCGGTAACGGTTGTTGAACTATCTGAAAACGTAATAAGTTTAACGATAGTACCTGTTAATGGAACGCCGGCAGTATCTGCCACAGTTCCTTGCACCTGGTATGTTTTCTGTGCAAAAACGGTTGTAGCAAGAAGCAGCAAAGGAATACAGAGTAGCAGTTTGTTCATCAAAAAATTAGGTTATCAAGCGTTGATCAAGATAAATAACTATTTGGTTACTAATTATATGTATTGAAAATGTTGCGTTAATAGTGTTGAAGCTTGATTATCGATTATTTACGTATATGAATACTCTTGAAAATCTTACATTAGTAATATTAGCCTGATTACGGCAAAGGATTTTATGATTAAACAATTACTTAAACTCGTACTGATTGTAGTAATGCTTTGTTTACTAACCATAAATTTAGCACAGGCACAAAGTGTATCCAACGAGGGATTAGAGTTCTGGTCGGTTTTTCCTACTCATATTCCTAACAGAACTACCCAGCTTGCCAACATCAGTATTTTTATCACCGGCAGGCAGGCATCTACCGGCACAGTATCCGTTGGTAGTTACTCTCAAAAGTTTACAGTTGTAGCCAATACCGTTACTGAAGTTCAGGTGCCACGTAACGTGGCATATATTAATAATACGGAAGCCGGCAGGGTACTTTCTAACCGCGCAATACACATTACGGTAGATGTTGGGCAACCTGCAGTAGTAGTTTACTCGCATATTTTTGCAGGTGCACGTTCGGCAGCATCTTTGATTTTACCGGTAAAAGCATTGGGCCAGCAGTATTTTAGCATGAATTATACACAAAGTGCTACATCCGGCGGTCAGAGTTACATCACTGTAATAGCAAGTGAACCAAATACAAAAGTTTTTATCAAGAGAGGGACAAGCAACCTGATTGCTAATGGTGTTACATTGAATAATGTGGGTGATGTTTTTGAATATCTATCCGAAAATGATTTAAGCGGAGTTTCGGTAAGTGTTGATACTGCAACCTCCGGCTGTAAGCGTTTTGCCATGTTCTCCGGAAGCAGCGGTGTAGGCATCGGTGATCCTTCCTGCACGCCTACTTCAATTGATCCGTTATACCAGCAAAATTATCCGATAGAAAGCTGGGGAAGAATTTATGGTTTTATTCCTTTTAGCATGACACCGCCAAACAGTACTGTAGCTTCCGAAAGGACGCGTGGCAATTACGTTCGTGTTGTTGCCCAGAGCGATAACACAAACGTCCAGATAAATGGTGTTACAGTTGCTACACTTAATGCCGGTGGTTTTTATTCCTCATCAACTCCGTTAACACAGCCAGCCAGTATTTCTGCTGATAAACCAATTAGTGTAGCACAATTTGCTTTAACAGCAAGTTGTGCGGATAGAAATACAACTACTTCAAGTTTGGGTGACCCGGATATGGTAATTCTAAATCCGATTGAATACAGTATTAAAAATATCACGGTTTATTCTTCCACCCGAGAAGCTATTACCGAGCAATATATAAATGTGCTGATAAAAACAGCATCGGCAGCAAGTTTCCGGATTAATGGTGCTGCACCAACTACCACTTTTACACCTTTGGCAAATTTACCAGGCTACTCTTATCTCCAGCTCAGCCTTAATAGTTACCGCACCAATAATTTTAACCTTACCGCTGATGATGGTTTTAATGCTATTGCTTACGGTTTCGGAAATGTAGAATCTTATGCTTACTCTGCCGGTACAAACCTGGCAACTACACTTACGGCTACTGTGGTAGATCCGGCATCTAACTTATCTATCACCAAAGCCTGTGTATATGATGAATATTTTTTACAGTTAACTTTAAATGTCCCTACCAAAAAAATTGTATGGACGATCAATCCTTCTAATACTGTTATCACATCAATCAACCCTGTTGCTCGCGATACTACCATCAACAATCAGCCTTATTACGTTTACAAAATACCTAAACCCGTTATCTTTAATACTGCTGGTGTATATGCTGTTAATATCGTTGCAGATTTACCGCCATCAACCGGAGGTTGTAAATTGGGCGATCAAAACTTCAATTTTCCGTTCACGGTTTATAGTGCGCCAGTTACTGCTTTTACCATGCCTGCTGATGTTTGCGTTGGTACAGAAGTTACTTTTATAGATAAGAGTACTGATAACGGCAAAACAATTACTAGCTGGATTTGGAAATTTGGCGATGGCAGTACTTCTACCCTGCAAAATCCGGTACATACTTACACCACTGCAGGCAGAAATACGGTTAGTTTAACTTCAGTTTCAGAAAGCGGCTGCCAAACTACCATACAGCAATATATTCAGGTTAATAATTTGCCTGTTGCTGCTTTTACCGGCACAAATTCTGTGTTTAAAGATTTTGCCGTACTACTAAAAGATGCTTCGACAATTCCTTTGGGAAACATTGTTAAATGGACATGGGATTTTGGTGATGGCAAAACGGAAGTTCGTACAGATTCCAAGTTATTTGAGCACATTTATCCTGCTGCCGGAACGTATTCGGTTACGTTAACGGTTTTGTCTGACAAAGGCTGCCAAAGTATAATTACACAAACGGTAACACCTCAACCCGGTCGTAAACCAGATTTTAAATTGCCAGAAGTTTGCAACAACGATTTTTCATCTCAATTTATAGACCTCACCGCGGATTCCGTTGGAACAAGCGTAACATTAACTTATTTATGGAATTTTGGTGATGTCGATGCAACAGCAGCTAACCCAAATACTTCTACCGATAAAAACCCTTCGCACAGGTTTATCAAAGCACAAATTTACCAGATCACCCAAACGGTTACAGCCAGTGATGGAAGTTCTGCTACGCTAATCAAACCTTTTCAGGTAAATGGTTCGATGCCAAAAGCGGCTTTTAATATTCTAACTACCAATTTATGCAGTAATATTCCGGTAGTTTTTCAAAATCAATCAACTGTTGATATTGGCAACATTACCAAAATTGAATGGTATTTTGATTATCAAAACCAGCCAACTGTTAAAATAACAGATGAAGACCCAACTTTTGGGAAAAAATATATCCATCAATATGAGGTATTCAACATGCCTGCTACCAAAAATTACACCATCCGAATGATTACATATTCGGGGATTTCCTGCATGGATATCACCGAAAAAACAATTACGATCAGCGCAAATCCAAAAGTAGTATTTACAGCCTTAGGAAGTATTTGCCAGGAAGAACCGGCATTCCAACTAACACAGGCAGAAGATGTTAGTGGCGGAGTTGGCAGTGGTGTATATTCTGGTGCTGGCGTTACAGCTGCCGGTTTCTTTGATCCGGCTATTGCAGGAATTGGTTCGCACCCGATTAAATATATTTTTACAAATACCAGCGGCTGTGCTGATTCGGTCACACAAAATATCACTGTAAACCCAACGCCGGTACTGGATGCCGGGAAAAATATTTTACTGCATATTGGCGAAACCGTAACCCTATCACCAAAAGTTTCGGGCAAAATTTTAAGTTATCAATGGACACCTGTAATCGGACTAAGCAATCCTCGTATTGCCAACCCGGTTGCAACATTAACAGATGATATTACTTACAGGCTTACCGTAACTAGTACAGACAGTTGTACAGCTACTGATACCATTGCTGTCCGGGTTTTAAAAATTCCGGTTATCCCAAATACATTCACCCCAAATAATGATGGTGTAAACGATGTATGGAATATTAAAAATTTAGATAGATATGAAAATTGTATGATGGAAATCTTCAATCGTTATGGTGTTAAAATGTTCCATTCTATTGGATACGGAACAGCGTGGGACGGCCGTTTTAATGGCAAAGATGTACCGATGGGCACCTATTATTATGTACTGAATTTAAA
The DNA here is from genome assembly GCA_050955045.1 of Janthinobacterium lividum. Taxonomy (GTDB): domain Bacteria; phylum Bacteroidota; class Bacteroidia; order Sphingobacteriales; family Sphingobacteriaceae; genus Mucilaginibacter_A. Next base: position 104,807 of record JBPBQV010000003.1, read on the forward strand.
AGATGGTACAAAAAATTATGGCGGTTATGTTACAGTTATCCGTTAATTTTAAATAACTTTATAAAGATGATAAACATTCCGTGCCTTGCTTGTTAAAAGAGCTGGACAACAATAATTTAATATTTTAACTGGTAAAAGAAGCATCATGAAAAACAAATTCCTTCTATTTTCTGCCTTTATAATACTTTGCGTAGCTACAGCTTGTAACGAAAAGCACAAAAATTATGGTGTTGAACGGCAAGATACCGTTAATGCTGGTGATAGCACGAACAATATACAGAACATGGTACCACCAAAAGATACTATCAAACCGTAAAAAACAAGTACAATATCGAACAACAAAGCCGGAATAAAATTTATTCCGGCTTTGTTGTTTTCCAACATCAGTTCAGTTTAAAAACTGATGCTTCTTTTACGGCTGTTTTTTCAGCGATTGCTGCATTGGGTTTGCACCGGATGTTGCTCCGCGTGGTAAAGTTTGCTGTTTAAATAATTCAAAACGGGAAGGTGTAAGTGTACGCGGCCAGCTGTTGTTATCTTCGTTGATATCAGCAGTTTCCCGGTACGGATCCAGTTTAACAGATTTTACTTCCTTCGTTTTAGCAAATACTTTGGTAACCTTCTGTTCGTTTTTCCGCCACAAGTAAGCAGAAATCCGGTCAACATCTTTTGTTCCGTCTGTATAAGTCCATTCAATAATTACCGGCATCACATTACCGCCCACATTGCTTAAAGTAAGCTGGTAAAAATAGTTTTTGCTCTCGTAAAATTGTTTTTCCTCCGGAGACAAAGCATTATACATTGCCTGATAACTTTCTTTGGTAAGCGGAGTTGCCGCAAAACGATCAAATTTGCTGTAAAAATCTTTTAGGGAAGAATCTGCCTCAACCGCGAAACGTGTTCCTGCTTCGCGATTTCTTTGCATAGAAATACTTTGCAGATTACGGTCAAACTGCGCGCGATCAAACTGTGCATTCGTTTCCGGGTTTTTGTTGTTGATGGTGTACAGTTTCACACTATCCAATGAAATATCAACCACATCTGTTCCGTAAAACCAGCCGCGCCAAAACCAATCCAGATCAACTGCCGAAGCATCTTCCATCGTCCTGAAAAAATCTGCAGGCGTTGGATGTTTAAAAGCCCAGCGCTGTGCGTAAGTTTTAAAAGCATAATCAAAAAGCTTGCGACCCATTACCGTTTCGCGCAAAATATTGAGTGCTGTTGCCGGTTTGGCGTAAGCATTCGGCCCGAAACGTGCAATATTTTCAGAATTGGTCATGATCGGCTCCAGTTCATCTTTCGGCAGTTTCATATAATCCACAATTTTGTAAGCCGGGCCGCGCTGCGACGGGAAATTATTGTCCCAATCCTGTTCGGCCAAAAACTGACAGAAAGTATTCAAACCTTCATCCATCCAGGTCCATTGCCGTTCATCAGAGTTCACAATCATTGGGAAAAAATTATGCCCGACTTCATGTGTGATTACACCAATCATTCCATTTTTGGTGGCTTCGCTATAAGTTCCGTCTTTTTCGGCACGGCCATAATTGAAACAGATCATCGGATATTCCATTCCGTTTGATGCTTCTACAGAAATGGCACTTGGATACGGATACGGAAAAGTATGCTGCGAATAAGTTTTCAAAGTATGCGCCACCACTTTGGTGGAATAACGGCGGTAAAGCGGGTAAGCTTCTGGCCCGTAATACGACATCGCCATCACTTTTTTGCCGCCTTCAATTTGTGTTGATAGGCCATCCCAAACAATCCTTCGGGAAGAAACCCAAGCAAAATCACGCACATTTTCTGCCGCGTAAACCCAGGTTTTACGCGCCTGCGAATGACCTTTTAAAGCTTGTTTTGCTTCGTTTAGGGTAACAATTTCAACAGGTTCTTTGGTGTTTTGAGCTTGATTCCAGCGTTTTAATTGTGCTGCGGATAAGGTTTGACTGTAATTCTGACATAATCCTGTTGCTCCTACAACATGATCTGCCGGAACGTTTAGGTTCACTTTAAAGTTTCCGAAAGCCAGCGCAAATTCTCCGCTGCCAATAAACTGTTTGTTCTGCCATCCCTGAAAATCACTGTAAACAGCCATCCGCGGATACCATTGCGCCATGGTGTACAAATAGTTTTTATCTTCCGGAAAATACTCATAACCACCTCTTCCGCCAATCGTTAAACGATCAGAAATATTGTAAAACCAGGCCACTTTAAACTTAAATTTTTCGCCTGGCTGTAAGGTTTTTGGCAATTCCAAACGCATCATAGTTTCATTGATGGTAAAAGGAATGGCATTTCCGTTTGCATCTTTTACACTTAAAATATGATCGCCAAAATCCAGATTGCTGCCCATGATAGATTGCAGCTGGCGCAAACTCATTTTATCCTGCATTTTACTTTCGCCCGTGGTGCTTCCTTGCGAATCTTTACGATGCTGGTTCTCATCCAGCTGCAACCATAAATACGTTAACGGATCCGGAGAATTGTTGAAATAAGTAATGGTTTCGGTTCCGTCTAAACGTTGCTTGTCATCATTCAGTGTTGCGTTGATTTCGTAATCCGCGCGCTGCTGCCAGTATTTTGGTCCGGGCGCACCAGAAGCTGAGCGATACATGTTTGGATCAGAAATCATCGTTCCCAATTGTTCAAACTTGTTTCCGTGTTTGGCGCCGGGATTATTATCATATTGTGCCTGAACAGCAGAACTAATCAGGAAAAAACAGGAAATAGTTATGTAAAATTTCTTCATTTTAATATTATTTGGAGAAAACAGATTCAATATTAATCAAGACAATGCCGAAGATATAAAAATCTGCAATTTAATGTTTGGCGGTAAGGTTTTTGATCAGTAAAAACTATAAAAGTAATATAGAAATTACAATTATTGGTTTAGCAAGATTAAATTATGTCGAAACTTTAGTAACTTTTGATAAATTTAATAAAGTTGTCTAGATGAATTTTGCGTTCGTAATTTTTTGCACAATACTTCTTTTATCAGTAAAAAAATGAAGGTCAGTTTGAATTTCAAAATCTAAACAATGCTCCATAAAAGAAGCGTTTTAATTTTTAAAAAGGCTGATTTTACAGATTCAAAGTTTTCGGTCAATCCAAACTTATTTGATTGAATTGAAGTAACCCTGAATCATCTTATGATCCGGATCCTGACCGGAATAAGCCATACCTTCAATAAACAATTCGTTATCTATTTTGATGATTTTGTGACTATTGTCCGATGCCATTTTATAACCTGATACAGCCAGTTGTCGCTTCAAATCATCCACTACTTCATTCTTTACAAAAGGCGTACTCATAGATAAATTGCCTGTGGTTTGGAAATCTACATTTTCAATTTTGAAAGAATAGAAAATTACTTTGTGCATAAAATTTAGTTTGATTACAGTTGTGCGGATATTATTTCAGCATAAAGCTTCCTCTAAATATAGCCGATAAAAACAGCATTCGCAATTGTATTTAATTTTAGCTTTTTTTGAGGATAAACTTTTGGTCGGTTCTATGATATTACAATCGTTGCTGTTTTTAGGCTTGCATTTTCTGCATCCGTTTTTTGTGAGCGTTACCGAAATCAAACAAAACGGAACCAATCATTCCTTAGAGATTAGCTGTAAAATGTTTTCAGATGATCTGGAAAAAGCTTTGGAAAAACAATACCACGTACAATTGGATTTGATCAAACCTGCAGATAAAGCACAAGTTAATAAGCTGATAAGTGATTATGTAAAGAAACATCTGCTGATTCGTGCGGATGGAAAAGTATTAAGTCTTACTTACATCGGCTACGAAATTCAGGAAGATGGCGCCTGGAGTTATTTTGAAGTGAAAGGAATAAATGCTGTAAAACAGATAAATATTCATGATGATTTGCTTTACGAACAGCACCCGGAACAAATTAACATGATGCACGTCATCATCAATAACCAAAGAAAAAGCACCAAGGTTAATAACCCTGATGCTGATGTAAGTTTTAATTTTTAAGCTAATGCTGATGCTTCTTTTAACATCTAAAAATCAGGGAATGATGTTTAAACCGTAAGCTTCTTCATCCAGCACATACTTCCAGTTTTTAATTAAGTTTTTGTATGCTTCGCCAACCGGACGTATTTTTCGGTCTAAATCATACAAACCTAAAGCGTTAACCGTACCGTTATTTTGCCGGAGCGCAGTGTCCCAGTCTACCTGATCCAGCAAACCGTACCAGGTAAATCCTACAATCGGAAATCCATCCTGCTTAAAACGGTACAAATTGGCCCATTCTTTATGCAGCCATGCAACAGAATTTGGTTCTGCAATGTTCGTTTCCGTGTGCATCACCGGCAAACGATAACGCGTATAATATTGCTGCGTAATTACATAATAGCCAAAAATTTCTCCGGCTGCACTGGTTGATCCGTCTGCATGTACAATATGTTCATTACTGGCATAATAATCCGTGCCCATGATACACTGGCTTTTGATTTTTTTGTTCATAAACCACTCATATTCAGCATCAGTCATACCATTTTGGATGAGGTATTTGTAATGAGGAACTTTTATGGAGTGTGCATAAGAAAGATCAAGCGATAAATAGCGTTTCAGGTTCAAAAAGTCAGCAAGCGGCCTGCACGACGGGTCTTCGGGATGAAAATACTCTGAGGATTCACTTTGGATAAAAGTTACGCTGGGCTGTACTTTTGCGATAGCTTCCATTGCCAATACGTTAGCTTTGCATAAATGCTTTAATGCGGTAACAAAGCTTTTATCATCCGCAAGGCTTTCATTCCACCAGCCGTATTGGCCTGAGAAAGAAGCTGTAACAAAAATTTCGTTTACAGGTGTGTAAAATTTAAGCTGAGGAAATCTTTTTGCAAAAGCCAAAGCATATTCTGCAAAATATTCAGGGAAATCAGGATTTTGAAAACTGTCTATCCAATCCGGAACGCCGAAGTGGCAAAGATCAACAATTGGTGTAATTTTGAGTTCTTTTAACCGGTTAAAAGTATCATCAGCAAAGGTCCAATTGTATTGTCCGGGACCGATATGTGTAGCATAATAAGGCGGCCCGTATCGTAAAAACTCAATATCCATCTCTTTAACCAACTCGAAATCTTCCTGCCATCTTTTGTAATGACCGGTTTTTTCCAATTCGTCCACTCTTATCTTTTTTCCATCGATAAAAACAGTAGGATAACTGTTTTCGATGCCCGTGGCAAACATGAATTTGTTTTTCATAAACTTCTAGTAAACGGGAATTATAAAATATTTAAGCGGTTGCCGTCAACTACCAATGTTGTACCGTTCACGTAAGAAGCTTCGTCAGATGCCATAAAACAAATTGCTGCAGCCAGTTCTTCGGGCTTGCCAATGGTGCCTTCCATTCGTTCTACTCCATCTTTAATGTTTGGGTTAGACCACAACATTGGCGTATCTACAGCACCAGGCGCAACACAGTTAAAACGTGCTTGTGCTGGCTTATATTCTAAACTTAAACCACGTGTAAAAGCTTCAATTCCGCCTTTGCTGGTTGCATAAGGCAATACATCAGGCGTAGTTTGGAAAGCATGAACGGAGCTAATATTTACTACTGCGCCGTTTTTCATGTGCGGAAGGCTGTATTTGCAAAATAAAAAAACAGATTTTAAATTGATATTGATCACTTTGTCCCAATCGCTTTCTTCCAAATCTACAATTTTGGTAAAAGTCATAAATGCCGCATTGTTAACTAAAACATCAATCCGGTTAAACTCATCTATTACTTTTTTAACGCAGTTTTTGATATCATCAGCAATGCCAACATCCGCCTTGATAAAAACAGCATTGCCTTTGTGCTGGCGTATGATTTCTGCTGTTTCGTTTCCGTGTTGCTCGTTAATATCAACTACAATTACAGTTCCGCCTTCTGATGCCATGCGCAAACAAGTTGCACGGCCAATCCCGGAGCCACCGCCAGTTACCAAACAAATTTTGTTTTCAAATCTCATATATATTTTTGCTTCAGCTTTTATAATGTTGCAGACGTGCCAGATATTAGTATTGTTTAGCAAAACAAAAAAAAAGCGATAGTCTGACAGAACTATCGCTTTTTAGTATGAGTTGATGAATTAAAAGCTGTTTATAAACTTTTTTTGGTTAACAAACTTGCTGCTGCTTCATCCATAAACCATTGTAAATCTCCGTTTTCTGTTTGGATTAATTGAGCCGGATATTCTTCAATGTTTTCACTATCTTCCAAAACATGATGCACTGCTTCTGCTTTACCGCCACCATACAACAAAAACGCAATATGATGCGCATTGTTGATCATTGCAGCAGTCATGGAAATACGATAAACCTGCTGATCTTCCAGAAAAACTGCTTTTATAGTTGATTCCTGATCGTGCAAAATTGGTGTATGCGGAAAAAGCGAAGCGGTATGAGAGTTATCGCCTAAACCTAATAAAACCAGATCAAATTGAACTTCCTGATTTTTAAAATGATTTTTAATCCGCTCTGCATAATCTATCGCGGCAGATTCTGGTAAAACAACCGTATCCACCGCAAAAACATGATCAGCCTGGATATGTAACGGATCAAACAATGCTGTTTTTACCATTAAAAAATTGCTGTCAGGATGATCTACAGGAACATTACGTTCATCACCAAAGAAAAAATAAACTTTTTTCCAGTCCACTTTTTCTTTATAATCCGGCGAAGCTAGCATTTCGTACAGCTTTTTAGGAGAACTACCGCCAGAAAGAGAAATGTTAAATATGCCGTTTGCTGTAATAGCTTGATCTGCAATCTCAACAAAATAGTTTGCAATGTTGCTGATTACTTCCTGTTCTGTTTTGAAGATATTTAATTTTGCTTTTTGCATCTTATTTATCTTTTACCGGCAACGTAAACCAGTGAAAACCATCGCGTGCAATTAAAGCTTCTGCAACTTCTGGTCCCCATGAATCCGAAGAATAATTTGGAAATTTAGAACTCTTTTTAGATTCCCAAACATTTAATATCGGCATAATCAGTGCCCAGGCAGCTTCAACCTGATCGGCACGCATAAACAGCGTTTGATCGCCCTGCATCGTATCTAATAACAAGGTTTCGTAAGCTTCAGGTGCTTGGTTGTCGTATGTTCCTTTGTAATCAAAAACCATATCAACCGTATTGATAACCATATCTACGCCTGGCCTTTTTGCCTGAACCTGTAAACGGATACTCATTTCTGGTTGTATGCTGATGATCAAACGGTTTTGCTGCCAGCTTTCTGTAGCTTCTTCCGGGAAAACAGGATGAGGCACATCTTTAAACTGAATGGAAATTACAGATGCAGACTGATGCAACCGTTTGCCAGTACGTAAATAAAACGGAACACCTTGCCAGCGCCAGTTATCTACAAAAAACTTAACTGCTGCAAAAGTTTCTGTATTGGATTCAGGATTGACCTTGGCTTCCTGACGATAACCCGGCACTTCTTTACCTTCTATCCAACCTTTTCCATATTGGCCTCGAACTGCAGAGTTTTTTATATTTTCTGGTGTAAAACGACGCATCGCATTTAAAACGTCTACTTTTTTGTTTCGGATTTCATCTGCATTGAAATTTACAGGGATTTCCATCGCCACCAAACAAAGCAATTGCAAAATATGGTTCTGGATCATATCGCGCATTGCGCCGGCACCTTCGTAATAATCACCACGATCAGCTACACCTAATTGTTCAGTAACAGAAATCTGAACATGTTCAATATAATTTCGATTCCACAACGGCTCTAACAAAGAGTTTGCAAAACGGAAAGTCAGGATATTTTGAACGGTTTCTTTACCCAGATAATGATCGATGCGGTAAATCTGCTTTTCTTCAAAAATACCTGCAAGCAGTTTATTTAAAGATTTGGCAGATTCTAAATCATGGCCAAAAGGTTTTTCAATTACAATACGTGTTCTTTCCGGATTGGTAGCTAATTTACTTTTAGAAATATTTTCTGCAATAATCGGGAAAAACTGAGGTGCCACGGCAAGGTAATAAATTACGTTTGCTTCCTGCTGCCACTCGTTTTCGTATTTTTTGATCAGTGTGCCAAATTCGTTATACGTTTCTGCATCATTCAAATCTGCGGCCTGGTAAACAATATTGTCAGAAAATTTTTGCCATTGTTCGGGGTTGGCTTTTCCATTCCGCGAAAATGAATTAATACCTTCCAGCAACTTAGCTTTAAAGTCATCATTAGAAAGTTTTGTTCTGCCTGTACCAATGATAGAAAAACGATCCGGAAGCCAATTATCTAAAAATAAATTATACAGTGCAGGAGTGATTTTGCGCCAGTTCAGATCGCCTGTACCACCAAAAATCACAAATATATTAGGTTGATTTTTAGCTATTTTCATTGTGTTGTTCAAAATTTTTAATTAAAAATGGCTGATAAAAGAAGTATCAATTATTGGTTTTGGCAGAAGGAATTGCTTGCCACTCGGTGTGGAAAAAGCCTTCCTGACCAACCAGTTCATAAGTATGTGCACCAAAAAAATCACGTTGTGCCTGGATTAAATTAGATGGCATATTTTTGGTACGGAAAGTTTCAAAATAACTTAAACAAGAGCCGTAAGCAGGAATAGCAATGCCGGATTTTGCTGCTGCTGCAACAACTTCACGTATAGCGGTTTGTGTTTCTTTAATCAAACCCTGCACTGTTTCATCCAGTAAAAGAAGCTCCAGATTATCATTGTGATGGAATGCTTTCGTAATTATATTTAAAAACTCTGAACGAATAATACATCCACCTCTCCAAATACTGGCAATATCGCCTAAATCTAACTTATAATGATAATCAAAAGATGCTTTAAAAAGCAAGTGCATCCCTTGTGTATAAGTCATGATCATATTAAAATAGAAGGCCTGCTCTAAAGTGTTTAAAAACTCATCTTTGTTTTCTGCCATTAAAGGAAGCTCGTCTGCATAAAATTCGGATAATTTTATACGTAAAGCTTTGTATTTGGAAAGATCACGCATGGAAACAGCCATATCAATAGTTGGCAGCGGAATTTCCAGATCCATAGCAATTTGAGAAGTCCACTTGCCTGTTCCTTTTGCACGAGCTTCATCTTTTATACTGTTTACCAATAAGTTATCAGTACCATCTTTTTTAAAGGCGAAAATATCTTTGGTGATTTCGAGCAGATAAGATTTTAATCGGCCTTCATTCCATTTAGCAAACACTTGCTGAATGGATTGATCATCCATATTCAATCCTTTTTGCATGATTTCATACGTTTCGGCAATCAGTTGCATCAAACCATACTCAATACCGTTATGAACCATTTTTACAAAATGGCCGGATGCACCGGGACCAATATAAGTAACACAAGGCTCATCATCTACTTTTGCTGCTATAGCTTCAAAAATATTTTTTACATGCCGATAAGCTTCTTTATCGCCGCCCGGCATCATGCTCGGGCCGTTACGTGCACCTTCTTCTCCGCCAGAAATCCCCATTCCAAAAAAATGAAGTTTTTTGGAATTCAAATAATCTACACGACGATTGGTATCTGTAAAGTGAGAGTTTCCACCGTCTATAATAATATCGCCTTCTTCCATCAACGGAATAAGGTCTTCTATTACACTATCAACAATTTTTCCGGCCGGAACCAGCATCATTAAAGCACGCGGCGTTTGCAAACTACTTATAAATTCAGGTAGAGATTTAAACCCTTTTACAGGTTTTCCTTCGCCCTCTTTTTCAAGTAAAGCAACCTTTTCTGTGTCTTTATCATAGCCTGCACCCAAAAAATCATGATCGGTCATGTTAAGCAGTAAATTTCTGCCCATCGTTCCCAATCCGATCATTCCAAACGTATATTTAGTATCCTCCATTTTTTTAATTTTAAAGTTGTGATTTAATATTTTCTATTATTGCTTTAGTTGTTTCAAATCCTGTATGATGAAAAACATTCATTCCTGTTCTTCGTGCAACTTCTACCAGCATTGGCCGATCATCAAAATAATAACACTGCCGTGGATCAGCCTGAGCAACGCCCATCGCTAATTTAAAAATGGAAGGATCTGGTTTGCGCATACCAACATCGCACGAAGAAATGAAAGCATCGAAACAGCGGTGTAAACCAAATTTTTTGATGCGATAATTGTTCATCTCTCTTCCTTCATTGTTAATGGAGATGATGCGAAAACCGCAATCTTTTTTCCAATCTGATAACCAAGCCAGCAAATCCGGAAGTTCTTTTGATTCTGAAAAAACAAAAGATTTAAAATCTTCTCTGGTGAAGTTTCGGGGATGATTAAAAACTACGGTATCCAGATATTCGTCCAGCGTAATTTTGCCAATTTCGTAGATATTAAAAATAAGATTATGCAAAGCTTCCATTTCTGCATAATCTATTTCAAAAATTTTTGCTGCCAGCTGTCGCGATTCGTGTCCCCAACCATTGGTTAACAAAACTCCGCCTATGTCTAAAAACAAAATTTTGGGATAACCAGCTTCCATTATTGGGATTTAAGTTAAAGCGTTTTTTTGTTTTTCGATAGCGGCCAGCAACTTATCATAAGGCTGATTAAATTTTTCAATTCCTTCATCCTCCAATTGTTGTGTTATTGCATCTAAATCAATGCCTGCTGTTTTTATCTGTTCTAAAGTGGCAGTTGCTTTATCCAAATCTGTTTCCAAAGTATCTTTTGCATTTCCATGATCGCGGAAAGCAACTAAAGTATCCATAGGAATGGTATCAACTGTATCTTTACCAATCAAAGCTTCTACATATTTCACATCAGAAAAAGCAGGATCTTTACTGCCGGTACTTGCCCAAAGCAAACGTTGCGGTTTAGCACCTTTTTCTACTAATTTTTTAAAGCGATCACTACTGAAAACTCTTTTATAGATTTCATAAGCTTTTTTTGCAGATGCAATAGCTACTTCGCCTTTTAAATTGTCTAATCCTTTTTCTTTCAATAAAGGATCAACAGCAACATCAATACGGCTTAAAAAGAAACTTGCTACAGAGGAAACATATTCAATTGCTTTGCCTGCGGCTGCACGTTCTTCCAAACCAGAAATATAAGCTTCGGTAACGGCTTCATATCTTTCCAAACCAAAAAGCAAGGTAACATTGATGTTTAAACCTTCTGCAATACATTTCTGAATAGCGGGCAAACCTTCTTTCGTTCCCGGAATTTTAATCATCACGTTATCTTTATGCACCGCTTTCCAAAGCTCCAAAGCTTGTTTGGTTGTGGCTTCGGTATCAGTTGCAAAACGAGGCGATACTTCCAAACTTACATAACCATCCGCACCTTTTACTTCATCTTCGTAAACCTGCATAAACATATCGGCAGCACGTTTAATATCTTCTACTGCAACACCGTAAAAAATATCATCATTGCTTTTGCCTTCTTTAGCTAATTTTACAATATCTGCATCATAATCAGAACTGCTGCTAAAAGCTTTTTCGAAAATTGCCGGGTTTGAGGTTACACCTCTTACGCCATCTTCTGTGATTAATTTTTGCATATCGCCAGAATCCATGATTCTGCGATCGATAAAATCAAGCCAGATACTCTGACCCAATTCATGTATTTGTTTTACTCTATTTGACATGATAATACTTCTTTTATAAGGTTATTTTTCTATTTGATGTACTTTTTCCAGCCGGCGTAAGTGCCGTTCCGCGCCGATAAATTCAGCTTTTAAAAACGAGGTTACCAGTTCTTGTGCAACGTTAAATCCAACAACACGTCCGCCAATAGTCATCACGTTCATATCATCATCTTCTACACCTTGATGGGCAGAAAAATGATCAGTAATTAAAGCCGCACGAACGCCAGAAACTTTGTTGGCAGCAATGCAGGCACCAACGCCGCTACCGCAAACGGCGATTCCACGTTCTACTTCTTTGCTGGAAACCGCTTTTGCCAATGGGATAACATAATCTGGAAAATCATCCAGCTGAATTAACTCATTCGCACCAAAATCAACAACTTCATGACCCAAGCCTTTAAGATAATCGCGAAGCATTTCTTTCAGCTCAAAACCACCATGATCCGCCGCAATTCCAACTTTCATTTTTATTAATTTTAGGTTGATAAAAGAAGCATCATTAATTTTTGCAGATGCTTCTTTTATCGGTAAAATTTATGCGATTAAAGCTTTAGCTTTTTCAACAACATTCTCTACTGTAAAACCAAAAAGTTTATACAATTCTTCTGCTGGAGCAGATTCTCCAAAAGTGTGCATTCCGATAATATCACCTTCATCAGAAACATATTTATGCCAGCCCAATGTTGAAGCCATTTCTACAGCCAAACGTTTTTTCAGGTTTTTCGGGAAAACACTTTCTTTATAAGCAGCATCTTGTTTTTCAAACAATTCCCAAGATGGCATACTGATTACACGAGCAGCAATGCCTTCTTCCTGTAATTTTGCCTGTGCTTTCATCACCAGTTCTACTTCAGAACCTGTTGCAATCAGCAATAATTGCGGATTTTCTACATCTGATAAAATGTAAGCTCCTTTTTCCAATTGGGTAGCTTTACCGTATTTTTCCTGGTCAATTGTTTGCAAGCCTTGACGAGTTAATACCAAGATTACCGGACCGCCAACATGCTCAATTGCTACGCGCCAGGCTTGTGCAGTTTCGTTAGCATCAGCAGGGCGAATTAAAACTGTATTTGGAATAGAACGCAAAGAAATCAATTGCTCTACTGGCTGGTGCGTTGTTCCATCCTCACCCAGACCAATACTATCATGTGTATAAATAAAAATCGGTTTAATTTTCATGATCGCTGCCAAACGGATTGGCGGGCGCATGTATTCAGAGAAAATCAGGAAGGTTGCACCGAAAGGAATAATACCTTTGGTTAAAGCCATGCCGTTTAAAGCAGAACCCATTGCGTGTTCGCGAATACCGAAGTGGAAATTTCTTCCAGTTCTATCCTCAGCAGTAAATGATTCGTATTTTTTCAGGTTAGTTTCTGTAGATGGAGCCAAATCCGCAGCACCACCAATCAAACCAGGTAAAACCGGCGCTATAGCATTTAATACTTCTCCTGAGGCTTTACGGGTTGCAATTTTACCAGCATCTGCTTTGTAAGTTGGAATGGTATCTTGCCAGCCTTCCGGTAATTTACCGCTACTCAATAATTCAAATTCGGCAGCTAATTCCGGAAATTCTTTTTTGTACTCTGCATACTGCTCGTTCCATTTTTCTTCTTTTTCTCCACCTTTTCTTCCACATTCCAAATAATATTCGGATACTTCTTCAGGCACATAAAAAAACTGCTCCGGATCAAAGCCCATTCCTTCTTTTACTAGCTTCACTTCTTTTTCGCCCAGCGGAGAACCGTGTGCTCCCGGTGTATCCACTTTATTTGGACTGCCGTAAGCTAAATGCGTACGAACTTTAATCAAGGATGGCTTACGGATTTCGATTTTAGCATTATGCACAGCAGCTCTAATTGCTGCAACATCATTGCCATCATCTACTACCTGTACATGCCAGCCATAAGCTACAAAACGGGCAGCCACATCTTCGGTGAAAGCAATATCAGTATCACCTTCAATAGAAATGTGGTTGTCATCATATAAATAAATCAGGTTACCTAATTCTAATTGAGATGCCATAGATGCTGCTTCGGAAGTTACACCTTCCATCATATCACCATCACTACAGATCGCAAAAATTTTGTAATCAAATAAATGAAATTCGGGTTTGTTATAACGTCCGGCTAAATGTTTTTGCCCAATAGCGAAACCTACACCATTTGCAAAGCCTTGTCCTAATGGACCAGTTGTAACATCAATTCCGGGAGCCAAACCATATTCCGGGTGGCCTGCTGTTTTACTGTGTAACTGACGGAAATTTTTCAGGTCATCCATAGAAAGATCATAACCGGTAAGGTGCAAATAGCAATATTGCAACATACAGCCATGCCCGGCAGAAAGGATAAAACGATCGCGATTAGCCCATTCCGGATTTTTAGGATTGTAATACATTTCCTCAGACCATAAAACATGAGCCATCGGCGCAGCGCCCATCGGCATACCCGGATGACCGGAATTGGCTTTTTGAACACCATCAACGGCCAAAATTCTTACCGTATCAATGGCCAGCTGTTCAAGGTCTGTTGTTCCTACATTTACTTTCATTATTTTTAATTATAAAAAGGGTTTAAGATCAGTACATTTTTATTATTTACGAAGCGCGTTTTCATCCTGCTGCCACAACCTTGGCCCGCCTTTGATGCCTTCGCGATTAGAAACTATTTTAATATTATCGTCTAGTTTAAAATCTATTTCGCTTGAATTTCCTCCTCCAATGTATAAAAAATCGTAGTTAAAAACTGTTTTTAAAACATCAAGCACTTTTTTTACACGTTTGTTCCAGCGGTCATCGCCAATATCATGATAAGCTTTATCACCCAAATACTCATCGTAAGTTCCTTTTTTGCTAAATGGATGATGCGCCAGTTCTAAATGCGGCAGCAAAAAACCATCCTTAAAAAAAGCTGTTCCAAAACCGGTGCCAAGTGTAATTACCATTTCAAAACCTTTTCCACCAATAACGCCCATTCCCTGCATATCCGCATCATTTACCACAATGGCGTCTTTACCCAAATTGTCTTTTAACAATTTTTGCAAATCAGTTTGCTTCCAAAGATCGGTTCCCAAATTTGGTGCGGTAAAAACAGTACCGTTTTTGATGTAACCAGGGAAACCGGCAGAAATAACATCATAAGCCGGAAAGTTTTTGGTGAGGGTTTTGATGGCTTCCAAAACCGTATCGGGAGAAGCCGGACTTGGCGTCGGAATTTTTTCGTAATCTTTAATAGATTTTCCTTCCGGATCTAAAACGGTAGCTTTAATATGAGAACCACCTATATCAATACAAAGGATTTTTTGAGGATGAGAAGAATTTTGCATGTTTGAGAAAAATTTCTGAAATGTAATATTATTATGCTAACTCAGCTGCATATAAATACAATCCAGGTGATTTTCTGTTTGTTATTTATTAATGCTATAAAAGAAGCATCAATTAAACAGCTTCTTTTACCAATATAAATTCTACAATTTATAGAATTGATTAAACAGGTACTTAATTATCTACAAAAAACCATATTTTATTAATTCTGCTTCCATTGCCTGTTGCAAAGCTAAAGCTTCTACCCTTGCGGCTTCTGCAAAATCACGGTCTGAAGATGCATAGATAACAGACCTTGAAGCATTTACCAATAAGCCGCAATCAGCATTCATTCCGTATTTGCAAACATCTTCTAATGATCCGCCTTGTGTACCTACACCCGGAACCAGTAAAAAATGGTTTGGCGCGTGTTTTCTTACGGATAAAAAAGCTTCTCCGCGGGTTGCACCAACTACATACATCAACTGTTCTGCTGTTCCCCAGGTTTGAGATTTCTGCAAAACCTGTTCGTATAAAGCATCTTGTCCGTTTTCCAATAATTGAAAATCCAGGTGACTTTCGTTAGAAGTTAGCGCCAACAAAATCACCCACTTATTTTTATAGGCTAAAAAAGGCATTACCGAATCAGAACCCATATAAGGCGCAACCGTAACGGCATCAAACTCCATCCCGGAAGATTTTTGATCGAAAAACGCTTTCGCATACATCTGACCAGTATTGCCCAAATCGCCCCGTTTAGCATCTGCAATTTTAAAAACATCAGCCGGAATATAATTGCAGGTATCAATCAGATTCTGCCAACCTTTTGCACCATAACACTCGTAAAAGGCAGTGTTGGGTTTGTAGGCAACGCATAAATCATGTGTGGCATCAATAATCCGGCGGTTAAATTCCATCACCGGATCAGGAAAATCATTTAAAAAAGATGGGATTTTTTGCGGATCGGTATCTAAACCAATACAAAGAAAAGATTTTTTTTGACGGATTTGGCTGATTAACTGCTGCCTTGAAAACATAAATTTTTATTATTAAATCAATCAAAACAAACAAAAATTGCTTAAAAACCGACCGAAAAAAATATTTTTACAGAATTAGTTTGAATACTTGTATTTATTATTTAGAATTGCATCGTTTTCCAGACGATTTTCCTGCATTCCAAAAAACAGAACTATTCTCCAATGCTTTTTTTATCAGTGTAAAAACTGAAGTGTACGGTATCAGCTAAGAAAAATTTTATTTCTACCATTCAATCTTAATTAAAAAGATAAATATTATCATTCTTTCTCATGTTTAATACCTCCGAACTGAACGACAAGCTCGTATCTGAGTTGCGTGAAATAGCCAGAAATATGGGTATTGCCCAAGCTGACGATTTACGTAAGCAAGATTTGATTACCGAGATCAGCAATAAACAAACTCCGGCTCCCGAAAAAGTTAAACCCGGCAGAAAACCCAGAGTTACCGAACCCGCAGCAGTTCCGGCAGAAACACCTGCTGAAATTGCACCGGAACCGGAACTAGCAGCAGTTAACGAACCCGCCGAAGCTGATGATAAACCCCGCAAAAGAACACGGACACTTAAAGTTACAAAAGACACCCGTGCAGATGCTGTACCGGAAATTGATTTCCCTACAGCAGAACGTGTTTTACCAAGAAGTGAATCATCTGAAAATCAAGTAGTTTCATCTGTAAGAACTGCACCTCCGGCTAATACAACAGCAGAACCTGTGCGCCGTTACAACGAAGTACCTGCTGACAACCGCCAGCCCAGATTTGAGAAACGTTATAATAATAACGGTAACCAAAGTAATAATAACGGGAACCAGAATTCAAATCCGCAGCAAAGTAATATTCAAAGCAATGTGCCTAATAAACATGCAGAACCTGCTATAAATCTGGACTTTGACAATGTTATTGTAAATGAAGGCGTGCTGGAAATTATGGCTGATGGTTATGGTTTTTTACGTTCTTCGGATTATAATTACTTGACTTCGCCAGATGATATTTATGTATCACAATCTCAAATTAAACTATTTGGATTAAAAACTGGCGATACTGTTCGCGGAAGCATTCGTCCACCAAAAGAAGGTGAAAAATACTTTCCTTTAGTTCGTGTAGAAGCAATTAACGGCCGTGTTCCTTCAGAAGTGCGCGATCGTGTTCCGTTTGATTTTTTAACGCCATTATTTCCTCAGGAAAAACTAAACCTTTTTTCGGAAATAAATAATTATTCTACTCGGATCATTGATTTGTTTACGCCAATTGGTAAAGGGCAGCGAGGATTAATCGTTGCGCAACCTAAAACTGGTAAAACAAGTTTGTTAAAAGATATTGCCAATGCTATTGCAAAAAACCATCCAGAAGTTTATTTAATCATTTTGTTGATTGATGAACGCCCGGAAGAAGTTACCGATATGGCGCGCAGTGTTCATGCAGAAGTAGTTTCTTCTACGTTTGATGAACCAGCCGAACGACATGTAAAAATTGCAAACATCGTAATGGAAAAAGCAAAACGCATGGTAGAATGTGGTCACGATGTTGTGATTCTATTAGATTCTATCACCCGTTTGGCCCGTGCTTATAATACGGTTGCGCCTGCTTCCGGCAAAATACTTTCCGGTGGTGTGGATGCTAATGCTTTGCATAAACCGAAACGCTTTTTTGGTGCTGCGCGAAATATTGAGGATGGCGGAAGTTTAACCATTATTGCCACAGCTTTAATTGATACCGGTTCTAAAATGGACGAGGTTATCTTCGAAGAATTTAAAGGTACAGGTAACATGGAATTGCAGCTGGATCGTAAATTATCTAACAAAAGAATTTT
>JBPBQV010000004.1:0-93397 GCA_050955045.1 Janthinobacterium lividum
ACAAAAAAGCCTGTTTATTAAACGGTTATGATGATATTGATTATGTGTTGAATAATCAGGATTGGATTACAACTTATGAAAGAAGTAAGGTAATATAGTTAGTTTTTGCGCGCTGTCATTTCGACCGTAGGGAGAAATCTTCATTGAAGCAGTAAGATCAAATGCTTCTTTTATCAAATAAAAATTGGAATAAGATTTCTCCCTTCGGTCGAAATGACAAATCGAACAAAAGCAGATAACAACACGAATATAATAATGGCAAAAAAACACATATTAATCATTCCCGGTGATGGCATTGGCCCGGAAGTTACAACTTGGGGAAAGGCTGTTTTAGAACAAATTGCTGCACAATACAACCATGAATTCACGTTTGATACGGCTTTGATGGGACACGTCGCAATTGAAGCCACCGGAAATCCATTGCCAGATGAAACGCTGGAAAAAGCGCGAAACAGCGATGCTATTCTTTTTGGTGCCGTTGGCCATGCCAAATATGATAACGATCCATCTTTAAAAGTACGGCCGGAACAAGGTTTATTAAAGATTCGAAAAGAACTTGGTTTGTATGCCAATTTACGCCCGATTCTATTATTTGACGAATTGCTGGATGCTTCCAGTTTAAAACCAGAAATTTTAAAAGGAACTGATATTTTGTTTTTCCGCGAAT
This sequence comes from Janthinobacterium lividum, assembly GCA_050955045.1. Lineage (GTDB taxonomy): Bacteria > Bacteroidota > Bacteroidia > Sphingobacteriales > Sphingobacteriaceae > Mucilaginibacter_A. The sequence goes on from JBPBQV010000004.1 coordinate 668, forward strand.
TGACAGGCGATGTTTATTTCGGAGAGAAAAACCGCAGTGAAGACCGAAATACAGCTTCGGATTTGATGATTTATCACCGTTATGAAATTGAACGCATCGCTCGAAAAGCTTATGAAGCAGCGCGTTTGCGTCGCCATAAATTGTGTTCTGTAGATAAAGCAAACGTTCTGGAATCTTCCCGTTTATGGCGCGAAGTGGTTCAGGAAATCGCTAAGGAATATCCAGATGTTGAAACTGAACATATGTTTATTGATAACGCGGCCATGCAATTGGTTAAAAATCCGAAGAAATTTGATGTGGTTTTAACAGCCAATCTGTTTGGTGATATTTTAACAGACGAAGCTTCGCAGATTGCCGGTTCTATGGGCATGCTGGCTTCAGCTTCTGTTGGAGATGGAACTGGTTTTTTTGAACCGATTCATGGTTCGGCACATGATATTGCCGGAAAAAATATTGCCAATCCGCTCGCTTCTATCCTATCCGTTGCGCTGATGCTGGAAATTGGTTTCGGCCTGAAAGAAGAAGCAAAAACAGTAACCAATGCGGTGGAACAAACACTGAAAAATGGTTACCGAACATCAGATATTGCTAACACAAAAGACGACGTAACCAAAGTTTTGGGAACAGAACAAATGGGACAGAAACTGCTGGAACATTTACAACAAACCGTTTTATCATGAAATGGAACGCTGAACTGTACGACCAAAAACACGATTTCGTATTTAAATATGGAGAGAACTTTCTGCAAATACTGGAACCAAAAGCTGGAGAACATATTCTGGATTTAGGTTGCGGTTCTGGTTATCTCACGGATACAATTCGGCAGGAAGGCGCGGAGGTTTTAGGTGTGGACAGTTCCGCGGAAATGATTGAAAAAGCGAAAAACAATTACCCGAAAACAGAATTTAAAATAGCAGATGCAACTGATTTAGGTTACGATGCTTCTTTTAATGCTGTTTTTTCTAACGCGGTTTTACACTGGATCAAAGCTCCTGATCAGCCCAAGATGATAAATGCTGTTTTTAAGGCATTAAAACCGGGCGGCAGATTTGTAGCCGAAATGGGCGGCAAAGGAAACGTTGGTCAAATGATTTCTACATTAAGAAAAATTTTAGATCGATACGGTTATCAACAGCAGGCAGAAATGAAATATCTGTTTTTTCCTTCCGTTGGAGAATATACTTCAGTGCTAGAAAAAGCTGGTTTTACAGTTACTTATGCAGCGCTTTTTGATCGGGAAACTTTATTGCAGGATCAGGCAGAAGGCGTAAAAAAATGGATTACGATGTTTGCTTCCGACTTTTTTATCGGCATAAAAGAAGCACATCAACAAGAAATTCTGCAAAAACTCACCCAACAATTAGAACCGTATTACCAGCGCAACGGCGAGTGGTATGCAGATTATAAAAGATTAAGATTTATAGCGATAAAAGAAGTATCATAGATTGAGTAGTAAGATATTAAACGCTTGATTTTAACTCGATACTAAATATTTGCTACTCCATATTAAAACAAAAAACATGTTACACGATCCCAATCATATATATATATTCGACACCACTTTGCGCGATGGCGAGCAGGTTCCCGGATGCCAGTTAACTACGTCTGAAAAAATCGAAATAGCCAGAGAACTCGAATTATTGGGCGTAGATGTAATTGAAGCTGGTTTCCCGATTTCCAGTCCGGGCGATTTTCAAAGCGTAGTCGAACTATCCAAAGTTATAAGAGAACCAATCATTTGCGCTTTAACACGCGCCAACAAAGGTGATATTGATTCGGCTGTTGCTTCGCTGCAATATGCTAAACGACCGCGCATTCATACCGGGATTGGTGCTTCGGATATGCACATTCAATACAAATTTAACAGTACGCGCGATGAAATTTTGGCACGAGGTGTTGATGCTGTGAAATATGCAAAATCGTTTGTAGAAGATGTAGAGTTTTATGCTGAAGATGCTGGTCGCGCTGATCTGGAATATCTGGCCCGCATGATTGAAGCAGTAATTGCTGCTGGTGCAACAGTAGTTAACATCCCGGATACCAATGGCTATTGTTTGCCTGATGCTTATGGCGCGCGCATCCGTTATCTCAAAGAAAATGTAAAAAATATAGATCAGGCCATCATTTCGGTGCATTGCCACAACGATTTGGGTTTGGCAACAGCAAATTCTATCGCTGGTGTACAAAACGGCGCGCGTCAGGTTGAATGTACGATCAACGGCATCGGCGAGCGTGCGGGAAATACCTCATTGGAAGAAGTCGCGATGATCTTGAAAACGCATCAAACTTTAAATTTACACTCAACTATCAACAGTAAAAAGTTTTATAGCCTGAGCAATATGGTGAGCCGGATGATGAACATGCCTGTGCAACCTAACAAAGCTATTGTGGGCAAAAATGCGTTTGCACATAGTTCCGGCATCCATCAGGATGGATTTTTGAAGCACCGGGAGAACTATGAGATCATCAACCCGGAAGATGTAGGCATTCCTTCCGCAGAAATTGTGCTGACTGCCAGAAGCGGCCGCCACGCGTTGAAACATCATCTGGAACGCTTGGGTTATGTGATTGGAAAAGTAAATCTAGATGAAGTTTATCATCGTTTTTTAACCTTGGCCGATCAGAAAAAAGAAATAAATGATAACGATTTATTTTTTTTGATGGGTGATGGTACGGAAGGCAATTACAACGCCAGCAGTATCAAAATGAAATCGCTAAAAGTAGTGATGGGTGAAAATACTATGCCGGAAGCAACCGTAATTTTAGAAATCAGCAGTGAAGAAAAAAGTGCTACGGCAACCGGAAACGGACCGGTAAATGCAACCATCAAAGCAATCGAAAGCATTATCGGCAAAAAACCAAGTCTGAAAGAATTTAATATCCAGGCGATGCACGGCGGCAGCGATGATATCAGCCGCGTAGATATGATGCTTCTTTTAGATGGCAAAAGTTATGATGGCTACGGTTTTAGCACCGATATTGTACGTGCCTCTGCCAATGCTTATTTAGATGCTGTTAACAAATTTTTATCCTGATGATACTGTTACAAGAAGTATTAAAAATCGATTCTACTGCTGCACTGGAACGTTTAAAAAGTGTAGTTAAGAGAACTCCGCTGGAATATAATGCGCGCTTATCCGAAAAATATCAGTGCGAAATTTATCTCAAAAGAGAAGATCTGCAAATTGTTCGTTCCTACAAATTGCGCGGTGCTTATAACCTCATTAGTCAGCTAAACCAGGTACAATTAGACCATGGCATAGTTTGCGCAAGTGCAGGCAACCATGCACAAGGTGTGGCTTTTTCGTGCAATAAATTAGGAACCAAAGGCACTATTTTTATGCCGGAGATTACACCGAAACAAAAAGTAAATCAGACAAACAGGTTTGGCAACGGACAAATCGAAATTGTTTTGGCTGGCGATACGTTTGATGACTGTTTACGGGAAGCGTTAATTTACACAGAAAAACACGGTTTAACGTTTATTCCGCCGTTTGACCATCCTTTAGTTATCGAAGGACAAGGAACCGTTGGCGTAGAAATTTTGCAGCAACTGCCGGATGCGGATGTGGTAATTTTACCAGTTGGCGGTGGCGGCTTAGCGGCCGGAGTTGGCAATTATTTTAATCAAGCTAAACCGGATACAATGTTAATTGGTGCAGAGCCGGAAGGCGCTCCGTCAATGTTTGAAGCTTTTAAAAACGAAAAACCGGTTACTTTAGATAGCATCAATAAGTTTGTAGATGGTGCTTCTGTAAAACGTGTAGGCGCACTTAATTATAAAATGTGCAGTGAAGTGTTGGATGAAATGCTGCTGATTCCGGAAGGAAAAGTGTGTACCACCATTTTGAAATTGTATAATGATGATGCTATTGTTGCAGAACCAGCGGGCGCATTATCTATCGCGGCATTAGATTTTTGTAAAGATAAAATCATTGGTAAAAAAGTGGTTTGCGTGCTCAGCGGCGGTAATAATGATATTGACCGTTTGCAGGAAATTAAAGAACGCTCTTTAATTTATGAAGGTTTAAAGCATTATTTCATCATCCGTTTCCCGCAGCGGCCTGGTGCTTTACGCTTGTTTGCCAATAAAATTTTGGGGCCGAATGATGATATTACTCGTTTTGAATTTGTAAAGAAAACTGAGCGCGAAAGCGGACCGGCTTTGGTTTGTATCGAATTGCAGTTTAAAGAAGATTACAACTCGTTAATTAACCGCATGAAAGAACATCGTTTTGATTATAAGGAAATTAACAATGATAACAACCTGTTTGAATATTTTATTTAAGCAGGTTCTTCTTCAAAAGTTAAAAATTTCCTGATGCCAACATTCACACAATCGCCCATATGGAAATTTCCGGTCAACAGGTTGATCATTTTAAAGTTGATTGTACCATTGCTTAAAATCAGTTCTTCGTAAAATCCTTTGAATAAAACAGCTTCAACTGTACATAAATTCTCAATGCTGTTTTTATCGATAAAAAAATCTTCTGCATAAATCAGTACAGTTTTTTTATCTGTTTGAATGCCAAGCGATGCTGCTTTTATACTGGTAAAAACAGTACCGCTGGCTAGCAAAGTTGCAGTATATAATTTTTTTGGTTGCTGATATAATTGCTTCGGAGTTCCGGTTTCTACAATTTCACCATCTTTCAAAACAACTAATTCATCTGCCAGCGATAAAACTTCCTGCGGATCATGCGAAACCAAAATTACTGTTAAACCTGTTTGCTGCACAATCTGCCGGATATCCTGCTGCAAATTATCTCTAAAAGAAGCATCAACCTGATTAAAAGGCTCATCCAGCAATAATACTTTCGGATTGGAAACCAGCGCGCGCGCAATAGAAACCCGCTGACGTTCGCCACCGCTTAAATCGGCCACACGGCGTTCCTTCAGATCTAGCAAACGCAGTTGCTGCAAAACTTCCGTTGTTTTTGCTGATTTATAATCCAGATTGGTATTGGGCAGCAGCGAAGCCACATTATCCCAAACTTTAGCGTAATGGTTAAGATGATCGGATTGCTGCGTAACCATTTTCATTTGCTCGTGGCCGGGAATCAGTTTTTCTGCCGGGCCCCAAACGCGTTCGTCCATCAACCTAACTTGGCCTGCATCAGCATCAATCAAACCATAAATTAAGTTGAGCAAAGTTGATTTTCCGCTTCCGCTACGGCCAATAATGGCAGTAATTTTTCCTGGTTTAATCTCCAGCGATACTTCTTTTATGCCCGAAAAAACTTTGCTGGTGTAAGATTTGGTTATGTTTTTGATCTGCAAAAAAGGTATTGGTTCCGTCATGTTTCAAAAGTACATAAAACAAAAAATCCCGGTTAAATAAACCGGGATTTAGTTATATATAATGTTTGGATTTAAAGCCCAAACGTCAATCCAAAATCCATACTTTTTAAACCGTTTTGGTCGGGGCTGTTTTCAAACATGCCATTCCCATAATATTTTATGAACAAACCTGTGCTTTTATAGCCAGCTCTTGCATAAGCGCCGTAACGAAACTGGGTGAAATGGTAGTTATCATAAAACTTCTTTTTGCCGAAATCATCACTTTTTTGTTTCACTTTTCCGTTCAGTAAAAATCCAACTTCTGGTCCAATTGTAAAGTGGAATTTGTTTCCTTTTTTATTGTCTTTTGTTCGCAAATCAAAAGCTAAAGGAAAACGCACGTAACTGGCCGAAAACCGGTTTTTATCATAATTAACCTGATCTGTTGTATAAGTCAAGGTTGAAGCATTTTCCTGAATGGTAATATCCTGGCGCAAACGAATCAAAGTCCAATCAAAACCGCCCGCCAAGTAAATTTTAAAATACGAGTTGAAACGATAACCCATTTGCAGCACATCAAATCCAACGTAAGCTGTTTTGCCGCCTCTGTAATCCAAGAACTGGTTTTTTGGTGATAGCGTAAAACTGCCGTTATCAATCAGTCTGGAAAAACCAAGATCAAAGCGCGAAAAAGTAAGGCCGAAATTAAAATTTGATGCTTTTTTTATCACCCTTGGTTTAACTGTATCTGTTACAGATTTAGTTTTCGTGCTAAACAATAATTTGTACCCGTGTTTTTTGGTACGTGAAGTATCGGTTTGTGTAGCAGCAGAATCTGTTTTGGTTTGCGAAAAAGCGGTAGTTAGTAGTCCGTAAAACATCGCGGTAATTAGTAAACGTTTCATATATAGAATAATTAAGATTAGGTTATTTTTCTTTTTTGATACTGATAATGCCCAAATTAATGCCGGTAACATTAGATTCATCGCCATCATCGCTATCCGTAAATTCGATGAGTTTATCCTGTCTTTTATCTACTTTAGCCATCACCAAATTTACGACATCTCCAATGCTGCGGATACCTTTACGTTTGGTAACAACGGCTGGCGTACTGTTTTTAGCAGGTAAATTTTGAGGTTTAACTATTGCTGCAACGGTTTCTTCATCACCAGCTTTAATACTAAAACGTGTAGAAGTATCCGGCACAACTACAATTCTGGAAGTTATAAGCGAAGCAGCAATTGTATTATTTTTCTTCTCCGGTTGAATGTTTGCCACCAGCATTTCATCTGTAAGTTTAAGTTCGGAAGTTACATTCGGAGCCAGAATAATTACACGTTTTTTACTGCTGCTTTTACTTTGACGTGCTGTTTTTACTTCCTTATTTTTATCCGATAAAAGAAGCATCGGTTCATCTGATTTAATATTTTCCGTTTGTTCCACAACAGATTTCTGTTGTTCAAGTTTTGCTTTGGTTATTCTATTCGGAACAGTTTTTTTAACCAACGTATTATTTTTTTGAAGCAATAATAAGCCCACAGAAATCATTACAATTATACTTGCAGCAATTTTTAACACCGAAACAATACTTTTTTTCTTGTTTTTATTATGGCTGATCTGATCTGTTAGATTATTCCAAACCATTTCATTTGGCTCCACTTCCAAGTCATTCAGTTTCGACTGAAAAAGTTCATCCAGTTCTTTATCCGAAATTTTCATACTTCAACCTTTCCGTTTTAACAATCATTTCTTTTAAAATCGTCCGCGCTCTGGACAATTGCGATTTTGATGCACCTTCGCTAATGTTCAGCATTTCACCAATTTCTTTATGCGAATAACCTTCTATCGCATATAAATTAAAAACCATACGGTAACCTGGCGATAACGTTTGGATGATAGCCAGCAAATCTTTTGCTTCCAAACTGCTTGCTGCAGTAGCATTTACTGTTTGCTCTGCGCCTGGCGTATCCATATCAACCAGTTGCATCATCTTGTGGTGTTTCCGGTAATATTCAATAGAACTGTGTACCATAATACGCCTTACCCAACCTTCAAAAGAACCTTCTCCGCGATAATCATTCAATTTGTTAAATACTTTGATAAACCCGTTTTGCAACATATCTTCCGCTTCCATTTTGTCAACCGCATAACGCACACAAACACCTAACATTTTAGCAGCATAAAGTTTGTACAAAGCTTGCTGCGCTTTTGGATTGCCGGCCTGGCAACCAGATATGATGTTAGTTAAATTGTGGTCTAAAAGCGTCATTCACAAACAAGATGATGATTATGCTAAAATGGTTGCACGGTTAAAAATTATTTTTCGGGATACTGTTTTTATCACCTTAAAAAAACAACATCCGGATTTTATATACGTTAAAAAAACTTATTTTGAAGCTTCTATTATTACTTCGCATTAATCAAAAAACAAAGCATAATTTTCATTACCGATATGCTATTTTAAGCAAACAAAGTAAACCTTAAATCATTAGCTAATAAACTTTTTATATGCCGCGCTGGTTAAAAAATATTTTAAAAACACTTGTTGTAATTGTTGGTTTGGTTGCAATTGCTGTTGTTGCTGTTTCGCTTTATATTAGCTCACACAAAAATTCTATTCTGGCCGATATTACCAAACAGTTGAACAAAAACCTGAATGGCGGAAGTTTATCTATCCAAAGTATGGACCCAACATTTTTAAGCGATTTTCCGAGGATTTCCTTATCGCTAAAAAACGTTGTTTTAAAAGATAGTTTGTGGAAAGTGCATCATCACACCTTGCTGGAAGCGCAGGAATTAAGCATTTCTGTAAACACATTTGCACTTTTTAAAGGTACTATCGAAATTTATAAAGCTGCCATCAACAAAGCAAACGTGTATTTATATACAGATTCTACCGGTTATACCAATACTTCTGTTTTTAAAAAGGAGGAAGCACCAAAAAACATCGATAAAAGCAGCAAAGGAGCTTCTACACAAATTAAGCGGATTAATTTAGATGATGTTAAGTTTGTGATGGATAACCAAAAAGGCCACAAACTATTCAACTTTAATGCTGATGAATTAAAAGGTAAAATTGATTATCCGAGCGAAGGCTGGAAAGCAAACCTGCGTTTAAAAGTTCTGGCTAACTCTATGGCATTTAATACATTGCGTGGTAGCTTTATCAAAAACAAATTACTCGACGGTACAATTGCAGCCAGTTTTGATGAAGAAAACGGCGTGATTACTGTTGTGCCAAATACATTAAACATTGGTAAAAATCCTTTTATCATTAGCGGAAAATTTAATACCATAAAAAATCCCGGAAGTTTTGCACTCGATATTACAGCAAACAATATTTTATGGCGGGATGCAGCTGTATTACTGGCACCAAATATTACAGAGCATTTAAACATGTTCGATATTAAAAAACCGATAGATGTAAATGCGCTGATTGCAGGAAGTTTTAATGCTGGCGGCGACCCAAACATAGATGTAAAATGTAAAGTAAATAACAACACGTTAACAACGCCGGTTGGTGTAGTAGATAGTTGCAGCTTTCATGCTGCTTTTACCAATGGTTTTGTAAAATCGCAGCCACTTTCTGATGAAAATTCTGCCATCAGCGTTTATCAGCTGTCTGGGAATTATGAACAGGTTCCGTTCAAAATCGATACCGGAATCATCATGAATCTGGTAAAAACAGAAGTTCAGGGAACGCTAAAATCTCAGTTTGCGGTAAAAAGACTAAACCATTTGTTGGATGAAACCATGAACTTTACCAACGGCAGTGCCAATTTGAACCTGAGATACAAAGCTAACGTGGTAGATTTTAAGTTTATAAAACCAGTAGTTAGCGGCGCGGTAGATATTAGAAATGCCGATGTCAATTATATTCCGCGTAATATTCAATTTAAAAATACTTCTATCTCGCTCAATTTTGCCGGTGATGATTTGCTGCTGAAAAACATTCATCTGCAAAGCGGTAAAAGCAATGTTTACATGGAAGGCACTGTTCGCAATTTCCTGAATTTATATTATACTGATCCGGAAAAGATATTAATTAACTGGCAAATCCGTAGTCCGGAATTGTATTTAGGTGAGTTTTTTGGCTTTTTATCCAAAAAACAAGCTGCACCAAAGAAAAAGAAAAGTAACAGTACGTTTGGAGATCAGCTGAGTACCGTTTTGCAAAAAAGTAAAGCAGATATGCACTTGCATGTAGATAATGCCCATTATTTAAAATTTCTGGCTACCAATGTAAATGCAGATTTATTACTTTCGGAAGCCGGAATTAATTTAAAAGATGTTGGTGCAAACTTGGCGGGCGGTTCGTTTAAATTAAACGGCAGGATAGATCAAAGAGGAAACACAAATCATTTTGCTGTTGTTAGTAATGTTAACAATGTGAATATCAGCAACTTTTTTTACTCCTTTAATAATTTTGGCATGAAGAGCTTCACCTACCAAAACCTGAAAGGATTTCTCAGCTTAAACACAAGTATTGCAGGAAACGTTAGCGATCTAGGCAGTTTAATTCCTAAATCACTATTAGGAACTGTAAATTTGAACCTGCGAAACGGTGCGTTGGTTAATTTTGCACCGATTAAAAATGTAGGCAAATTTGCATTTCCGTTCCGCGATTTGGATAATATTACGCTGGAAAACCTAAACGGCAAATTTGATATCCGCGGAGATAAAATCAAAATCAACCCAATGATGATCAATTCCAGTGTGTTAAATATGAATGTGGCTGGTATTTATTCGCTTTCTACCGGAACAAATATTGCGCTGGATGTTCCACTTCGTAACCCTAAAAAAGACGAAGATATTACCAGCAAACAGGAGAAGAACGAAAGACGGATGAGAGGAATTGTGCTGCATATCCTAGCATCAGACGGCGAAGATGGTAAGATCAAAATCGGCTGGAACAGAAACCACGATTAATTTAATGCTTCTTTCATTACCTAAATTTGGTTGATAAAAGAAGTATTGCTTTTAAATTTTTGTAGATAACTACTTTTATCATGCTGTTTTTATCATCTAAAAACTATATTTAGAGATATGAAAAAAGCATTTCTACTTGTTTGTCTGTCATTTTTAATCTTGTTTTCTGCTAATGCACAAAAGCTGGTGTTACTGAAACCAGACCGTGTTTTTGATGGAAAAGATATGCACGAAGGCTGGCTGGTTTTACTTAAAGACAATCGCATTGAAGCTGCCGGAATTCCGGAATCCGTTAAAATCCCGGCAAATATAGAAACAATTGATTTAAAAGGTTTAACACTTTTGCCCGGTTTGATTGAAGGACATTCGCATTTATTCCTTCATCCATACAATGAAACGCCCTGGAATGATCAGGTTTTGACTGAAAGCCGTGCCGAGCGTACCGCAAGAGCAGTTGTACATGCCAAAGCAACTTTGCTGGCTGGTTTTACCACCGTTCGGGATTTAGGAACAGAAGGTGCTGGTTATGATGATGTAGGTTTAAAAGCCGCTATTGATAAAGGCGTTATTCCTGGTCCGCGGATGTTGGTTGCTACACGCGCCATTGTTGCAACAGGCAGTTACGGGCCAAAAAGTGCTGTAACAGAAGCCGTCCTTCCAAAAGGAGCCGAAGAAGCTGACGGTTTGGACGGTATTACGCATGTTGTGCGGTCTCAGATTGGTTTTGGTGCAGATGTTATCAAACTGTATGCTGATTATCGCTGGGGAGTTGATGGTACAGCAGCGCCAACTTTTACCGAAGACGAACTAAAAATGGCTGTAAAAGTTGCCAACAGCAGCGCCCGAACAGTTGCCGTACATTCCGGCACAACAGAAGGTTTGCGCGGCGCCATCAATGCTGGTGTTACCACCATAGAACACGGCGACGGCGGTACACCGGCATTATTTAAACTGATGAAAGAAAAAGGTATTGCCCTTTGCCCTACGCTTGCTGCTACAGAATCTATTGCTGGTTACAAAGGTTGGAAAAAAGGCATTGACCCGGAAACGCCAGGCATCAAACACAAACATCAAATTTTTACGGAAGCCTTAAAAGCCGGTGTTATTATTTGCATGGGCGGCGATGTAGGCGTGTTTACGCACGGCGATAACGCCAAAGAAATGCTGCTGATGGCAGAATACGGCATGAAACCAATTGATGTGTTCCGATCTGCAACTTCGGTTAATGCTGATGTTTTTAAACTGAAAGATTTAGGGTTGATTAAAGCTGGTTTTCTGGCAGATTTAGTTGCGGTGGAAGGTAATCCGCTTAACGATATTAAGGCGATAAAAGAAGTATCGATGGTTTGGAAAGATGGGAAGCGAGTTAGGTAGAATTAAATAATCCGTTATTAATATTAGATTTACAATAAGACTCTCAATTAAATATCCTATTCCTATTATTGAATATAAATAATTGAATGAATTTAAGCAGTAATCAAATTAAAGCAACTTTCGTTTTTATAATTGGTTCAATTATAATTTCTGTAATTTATTATAACTTAAGAACAGAATTAAAAAATATTGTAAACTTTTTTACTCTTTACGGTACTTTTGCTTCATTATTTGGGTTATGGCTAGCTTACCTGCAAATTCAGAGCATTAAAGAAACTAGTGAGGAAACTAAAAAAGCTGTTGAAAGCTCATTACTGAGGATAAACAAAGTATTATCTATTTCAGAAATTTCAAAAGCTTCAAAGGTTATTCAAGAAATTCAAACATCTATTCTAAATGATAAAAGTGAATTAGCTTTAATAAGAATGAAAGATTTGAAACAAATACTGATACAAGTAAAGTTTAATGGCGATTTAGTCGAATACACAAGCCATGAATCTTATAATCAACATATTACTGATCTTAGTATTGATATTAATAATATTAATGACTTGCTCTTAGGTAAAAAACTCGGCGTAAATTTTTCAAAAATAAATCAGAATTTGGAAAATCTTATTACTGTTTTAATAGAATTTGAGAACAAATTAAAATTTGAAAGACATGACTGAAAACTTCACTTCACTAATTGAGAAATTAAAAAATAAAACAGTCTCAAAACAGGCTATATGGTCTAAAACTAGTCGTGATAATGAATTTAAATTAGAATTACAGAAAGGCGCAATAACAATTGATAGTTGGGAGGATAATAATGTTGACTTTGTTGATTTAAACATTATGAACGAAAATGGCGAAATTATAGATAGAGCTTACTTTCATTCTAGTGATAGAGTTGATTACAAAACTTTACTTGACTTGCATAGCTCGGCTAAGCGAGCTTATTTTAAAGTTGACGAAACTATAAAAAATATATTTGATGAATTAGATAGTAAAAACGTTGTGGGAAAAGAAAGAAGATCTGATGATGATGATTTACTTTTTTAAATTAGAATTACCTTACCTCATCCCTTCAACAGGTAATATTTATAAATATTGAAAGTAGACATAATAATTAGCGGAAAAATAGCAATTCAATTAACTATAAACTTTATTTACAAAAGTCCGTAAAAAATTTTATCTAGTGCAAACCCTTCCGTTTAAGCAAACCACCAGTAGTATCATCAATACTTTGCTGCACAATAAAGGCCGAAGGATCAATTTTTAAAATCTGCTGTTTGATTAAAGGAATTTCCAATCGCGTGGCAACTGTAAAAACTATATCCCGCGGATCATTAATCTGGCCATCTTTTCCATAACCACTTTTACCCTGATAAATGGTTACGCCACGACCCAAATTTTCGGTAATCATCATGCGTATCGTTTCGCTTTTGGTTGATATAACTGTAATGCCCGTATATTGCTCAATTCCGTTCAATATAAAATCAATCATTTTAGAAGCGGCCAGATAAGTAAGAATAGAATACAAAGCAGATTCGATCCCCAGAAAAAATGCTGCTGCCGAGAAAATCACAACGTTTAAGATCAATATTACATCGCTTACTTTAAACAACTGCATTTTTTTGCTCACTAATAAAGCTGCAATTTCGGTTCCGTCCAGCACTGCACCTCCGCGAATTGCTAAGCCTATTCCTACACCAATAAATAAGCCGCCGAATACGGCTGTTAACAGTTTATCAGGCGTAATATCCGGAAAATGAATAAAAGCCAGGCAAAGCGCTAATCCGGCAATAGCTAAAGCACTTTTTATAGCAAATACGTTACCCAGCTTACTATAACCTAATATCAGGAATGGAATGTTGATTACAAAAATCAGGATAGAGATGGGAATACTTGTTACATCTGCTATCAGCATAGATATTCCGGTAACGCCACCGTCAATAAAACGGCTCGACAGTAAAAATCCTTTCAAACCTACGCTGGCTGATAATATGCCCAACATTATCAATACCGCATCTGCTAAAGTGCTTTTCAGGGTAATTTTTGCTTCCATATCCAAATATAGTTTATCCGGCTATAGGTTAGTGGTTTTATTACGCTGTAACTTCAATAACTTGGATTGCGTTAAATTAACCGGAATAATAAATCCATTAACTATTTAGATTGATTTTTTTCGTTTCAAGCTTTTTCAACTTTATAAATTAAGCTTAATTATTCTAAATTGCTTCACTAAATTTTATGAAATGATTAAGCCAAAAAGTATTGTTTTTACCTTGTTGATTACGGCCATTGCTGCAATGGGCGCAACAGTGAATATGCAGGAAATAATTCTGCCGAAGCGTAATTTAAAAGTGTTACCAAAAAATATCAGCAAGGATGATTTAAATAAAGTGATGGACGAATGGAAAGTAGCTTTAGGTGTAAAATGTAATTTTTGCCATGCCGCAACAGCAGATAATCCGCGAAAAATGGATTGGGCAAGTGATGCCAAACCCGAAAAAGAAATGGCGCGCCAGATGTACACGATGAATGCCAAAATCAACAAAAAGTATTTTCATACTAAAAAAGGTGCTGATGGCATGATGGCTATGCAGGCTGTAAACTGCAACACCTGCCATCATGGTGAGGCACATCCGGAAATAAAAGAAGGCAAATAAAAATTTGATTTAAACTTTTACTGTATAAAAAACCCTCTGCTAATGATAGTTGAGGGTTTTGCTTTTGTAAGAAGATTTTTAAACCCGACTTCTTTACCCAGCCCGTTTCCTGCCATCTTCTACTAAATAAAAATTTTTTAAAACTAGCCAAAATCGACTGGTTTACTAGCGTAATTTTATTAATGTTTTTTTATAGCTACCTTTTGCTTTTAAACCGATATGACTAAAATTTTAAATAACAAAGAACTTGGCAACTATAAAGAAGAAGATCAATTCAATTTTATAGTCAAAGCTGATGCAATAAAATATTTTTTAGAGTTTAATACAGAATCTTTAGAAATCAATAAGATGTTGGTTTTATATGGAGATTGGGGAAGCGGTAAAACTTCTTTGATGAAGCATATCGAAAAAGAAATTAATAAAAATATCTACAAAACAATTTTCTTTCATGCTTGGGAACATGAAAAAGACGAAAATCTGGCTTTGTCTTTATGTGATGCTTTGACTGATTGTGTGAAAGACAATACCTCTGAAATTGTAAAAGATTTTATGAAAGCTGCATTGTTAACTTTTAAAAGTTTTGCAAGTGGTATTACTTTAAAATCTTCTGCTCTTTTATCAGGTCTTGGATTAGAATTTGAGTTTTCAGGTGAAAAATATATTGAAGCTATTGACAAAGCATTAGAAAGTAAAACAGAGCCATCTTTCTTTATTAAAAATTCAAAATTTAAAGAAAAATTTAGAGCAGTAGAAGATTTAATTATAAAGGATTCTGGTGCTCAAAAAATATTAGTTTTTGTAGATGACTTGGATAGATGTGAACCAGAAAACGTACTAAATTTAATAACTGCTTTAAAGCTATTTTTTACTTATGGTGATAAAACAGTTTTCTTTAGCGGAATGGATAAAGAAGCTGTTACGAAAGCAGTAAAAACTAAATACAAGGATGTAGTAAAAGCAGAAGAATACTTGGAAAAGGTTTTTGATATTGCCTTTAACATGCCCAAAACCTTTATTCTAACTAAAATGCTAGAACCACATTTCGACGGAAGTTTTATATCTATTGATAGAAATGTTTTTAAAAATACAGATATAATCGAGGATTTATTGCAGACTATTGGATTTACAAATCCTCGCCACATAAAGAAAGTCTTAAGTAAATATGAAATTTTAAAATCATTTAAAGTTCTTCAAAGTGTACCAAATGATTTCAAAAAAATAATTCCCAACATTCTTGATCTTGATAAGTCAGGAAATATATTTGAAACAATTTATTGTTTATTCTTTATCATTTTGTATGAGTTCTATCTAAATGAATTTAAAGAAATTGAAGATTATGATGAAAAAATGTCAAGATATATTGAACCAGCGTTAAACTTTTTAAAAGAGACAAAAGAGGACTACAAATATTCTACTACCATATTATTTATTGATGATCAATACAAAATTGAAGATGTTAAAATTAAATCTATTAAAGAAATATTTACTAAAGTTAAAAATGAGTCTAATGGTATTAGTAAATTAACTTTCACAAGTTTTTTATTAATATTTGCTCATATGCATCCAAAGTTTTTAGAAGTAGGTTATGGAGTAAATGATTCATCGTTTCTAAATTCATTTAATGATAATAATATTCTTAGCTTATTTTGCAAATTTCTTATTAAATATGAAAAGGATATTATGAATCCTGTTAATCAAACGGATTATATTTTATGGAACCTTTTTTCGATGGTTAAATATCTGCTTTAATGAATCTTTCTCCTACCCTACTTCCTCACCCAACCTGTTTCCTTGCCATCTTCCACCAAATAAAAACCTTCAAAACCAGCCAATATGTTTACTGGTTTTCCTGCTGTTAAAATCAGCTTTTTAGGTGATAAAGTATCCGGTTGATTATACAAAGCTTGTGCTGTTTTTAAGGTATATTTTCTTAATGGCGCACTAACGGCATCAACCGCTTTACTGCTTAAATAACCAGCCTGCCCGTTGGGTAGCGTTACTTTATAATAATTTCCGGCGGCCGCATCTACATGCAAAGCTGTTCCTTCGGGTAATGCTTCTTTTACCAATGATTTTTCAGTAGGCGAATTGTATAATTTGCTGCGGTTATCCGTTCGTACAGTTGCATTCAGGTTCTTTAAAGATGCGGTAATCGGTTCAGGCTTTTTAGTAATTGGCGCAACAAACGTAAGCGGATTTACTGCGCCGCCATTGGTATAAATACCAAAATGCAAATGTGAAGGCGTAGTGCGCGCATTGCCGGTATTACCAACCAAACCAACTGTATCGCCAATCATTACATGCTGACCGTTGTGCACCAACTGCGAATCCAAGTGTGCATAATACAACGTATAATCGGCATCATCCGGACGCAGAAAAACTACTTTTCCGCCTAACTTATTTTCGCTTGGCTGCACTGTTCCGTTTGCACCAGCCAAAGCTGGTGTTCCTTTTTTGGCGAAAATATCTATGCCTTCGTGTTTACGAATTCCAGCATCACGATCTACACCATATAAACTGCCAATGTTTGGATTGCCGGATTCTGCCACCGGAAAAGATAATGACGGTCCGGATTGTATCGTTAACGTATATTCACCGCTGCGCAATAATTCTGGTTGTAAACGAAGCAAATAAGTTCCGGCCTGTTTTACTTCAACAATTAAAAGTTTTCCGGTGGTATCCGCGGAAGCCAGTACGCGGTTTAAATTGCTTTGCTGCCAAACATCCATAAAAACATTGAAATTTTGTGTGGGATTTTTGCTGAGGCTGATGTATAGCTTCTCGCCTCTTTTACCTTCAAACTGGAAGGTTGCAGCTTGAATCAGCTCCGCAGCAAAAAAACCGGTTTCTTTATATGGAGTGCTGATTTTTAAAGCTTTACTCAAACTTTGATCAGCCGTTTGCAGCCACTCGCTGCCCATGGCGGTTTGCTGCAAACCAGCAGTTTTTAAACGTGTTCCATAAGTTTCGTGCGGAGACATTTTTTTGAACAATCCGGCCGGGCCAATGCTGTTACACGAAAAAATTACCGATAAAAGAAGCATCGCCAGAAAGCTTCGTGTTTTATATTGAAAAAAAAAGTTCATAGTTAAAGTTTACTGTAGATTTTAACCTTTTTAAGCAGATGAATGTTTGTTTTCAAAGTCGCCGTGTTGTCATTTCGAACGAAGAGAGAAATCTTTATCAAACCCTATCAAATATTATTTAACATGCAGCAATAAGTTGGATAAAGTTTTGGTAGCAGTCAATCAAGCGTTGACTGCCAGGTTTTGATCTCTGAAAACTATCAGCGCGTAACTCACAGAGACAATATCACATCAATAAAACTGGAGGTTTTAATTATTACCAGTTCCTTGTTTGGCAAGCGTTGTACTTCGTTTATTGCTTAAATATTTCCTCACGGGAATATCGTAAAGTATCATTACCAAGTAAGCTGCCCCAACCAACAGGATCAGCCCGGCAATGATGATGAAAGCCAGTTGCATTGTCTCCGGCTTATGGCTGATGTAATAGTTACCAAACATCCATAGTACGGCATAATGCGTCATGTACAATGGATAAGAGATTTTTCCAGAGAATATGCAAACCTTTTTTAAGCCAGGTGCTAACGTAGCTCCTGCACCTAAAGCGACCAGCAAGGGGAAATAAAACAGTACGATGAAAGGTTCGGATAACCAGTTCCATTTTGAGGATGGCATAACGAAGGCTAAAAACAATAATATAGCTATACCAATAAATCCCAGCTTGTTTTTAATAATCCAGTTGGAACGGTAGATGAGCAATCCTGCTAAAAAAGAATACGATATCCGAACGCTCCCGTCCCAAAAAGTTGGGCCGCTCCATCCACCTAATAAATTGCCGGAACGGTAACCTACAAAGCTAATAGCCAATGCCGAGATTAGTATTAACAGCAACAAGTAGCCACGCCGGGTTCGATAAAGCACCAATGCGTAAACAATATTGGCAACATATTCCCAAAACAACGACCATGCCGGTGCATTGAAACTGAACAGGTTAAAACCACGGTCGGCTATTACAGGCAATGGAATTAGCAGTATCGAACAAAAAAATGTCAGAATGATTTTACCGGTGCTGTATAATTCGGGATGACCGCCAAATGGGTCGAACAAAAATGCCAGCAGACCTAATACCGATCCTGCCACAACCAGCGGGTGCAGGCGGATGATCCTTGCTTTAAAAAACTCCAAAATGCTCATTTTTGCTATACGATCGTCATAAGCATATCCAATCACAAATCCCGAAAGGCAGAAGAAAAAATCGACAGCTAAAAAACCGTGTCCGATAAAGTTTTTGCTGGGATCATAAACCCATTCCATAAAATGAAACGTTACAACGGCCAGGGCGGCAATACCCCTTAACCCATCTAAAATTTCAAAATGCTGTTTTGTTTGCAGCGTTGATAGGGCGATATCGTTCTTGTCCATTTGGTAAATAAACAGTATTAGCCAATCATAATTAAATATGAGCTTGTCGAAATAAGTTTAATTTACTTTTTCAATCTGATATTTTAGCATTAAAAGAACGCAATAGCACACAATCCCAAAAAACACTGATAAAAGAAGCATTTTCATCAGTAAAAATTACACATTGTAATATTCTCTTCACGAAATAAAAATCTTAACCTAAAATTTCTATATTTAAACTCACCGTTAGCTTCAATACGATTTGAAAAGAAGAGATTTTATTTACCTCAGCAGTTTAAGCCTTGGTGCTGCTGCCTTGCCTAATGTTCCGGCGTTCGGAAAATCTGTTCCCTTAGATGCTGAATATACCACAGTTGATGCAGCCATCAAAAAAAAGCTGGCTGATGTAGCTTTAAATGCAGCGCGTTCCAAAGGTGCAACTTATACCGATGTGCGAATTGGTCGCTACCTCAACCAATCTATTATTACCCGCGAAAACAGAGTGCAGAATATTGCCAATACCGAATCGTACGGAATGGGCATTCGGGTAATTGCAAACGGTTGTTGGGGTTTTGCTGCAACAGACAAATTGGATAACGACAGCATTGCCAAAACTACAGCACTGGCCGTTGCTATCGCGAAAGAAAACTCCAGATTACTTACGGAACCGGTGCAACTGGCACCGCAAAAAGGTTATGGAGAAGTGAGCTGGAAAACGCCCATCGAAAAAAATGCTTTTGAAGTGCCCATCAAAGAAAAGGCTGATTTGCTTCTTTCTGTAAATGCCGCCGCTTTAAAAGCGGGTGCGAGTTTTATCAACAATTCTTTGTTTTTGGTGAATGAGCAGAAATATTTTGCTTCTACAGATGGTTCTTACATCGATCAGGATATTCATCGTATATGGCCAACTTTTACGGCAACTAAAATTGATGCGAAGTCAGGCAAATTTCAAACCCGGAATTCATTAAGCGCGCCGATGGGAATGGGTTACGAATATCTGATTCCGAAGGAAGAAGAAAAAATACACGGTGTAATTACGTTATATAAAAAACGGTACGATATGCTGGAAGATGCGCAATCAGCCGTAAGAAATCTGGATGAAAAGCTGCTGGCAAAATCCATAGAACCCGGAAAATATGACATAGTTTTAGATCCAACCAACCTTTTCCTAACTATTCACGAATCTGTGGGTCATCCAACCGAGTTGGATCGTGTTTTAGGTTACGAAGCTAATTTTGCCGGAACAAGTTTTCTGACTTTGGATAAATGGGAATCTAAAAACTTCAATTTCGGCAGTCCGCAGGTAAATATTGTTGCTGATAAGCTGCAGTCAGGCTCTTTAGGCGCGATGGGATATGATGATGAAGGCGTAAAAACCAAACAATGGAATTTGATTGATAAAGGCATCTTAGTAAATTATCAAACCATCCGCGATCAGGCACATATTCTGGGCTTGAAAGAATCTCAAGGTTGTTGTTATGCTGATAGTTGGGACAGCGTGCAGTTTCAGCGTATGCCAAATGTTTCGCTTCAACCAGGAAAATCTCCGTTAAAACCTGCGGATATGATTAAAGATATTAAAAAAGGCTTGTATATGTTTGGCCGAAATTCTTATTCTATTGATCAGCAACGGTTTAACTTCCAGTTTAGCAGTCAGCTTTGTTACGAAATTAAAGATGGCAAAATAACTGGTTTGGTTAACGATGCCGCTTATCAATCCAACACCCGCGAATTTTGGAATTCGTGCGTACAGGTTTGCGACCAGCAAGATTACCGTTTTGGAGGCACGTTTAGCGATGGAAAAGGGCAGCCCAGCCAAAGCAGTGCTGTTTCGCATGGTTGCGCTACCACCCGGTTTAATGGTGTAAGTGTGATTAATACAGCAAGGAAAATATAAGTAGAATTTAGAGGATTTAAGAATAAGGCGAAATGCTTCTTTTATCAACATAAAATCATCCAACTAACAGAACAATCATTCATTCTAAAAACCACTATTTTGAAAAGAAGAGATTTTGTTTACCTCGCAGGCATGGGCTTTGGTGCTTCCATGCTGTCCAATCTTCCGGCAATAGGCAAACCCGTTCCGCTGGATGCGCCGTCAAATTCGGTTGATGTGGCCGCCAAAAAGAAAATGGCTGATATTGCTCTTAACGCAGCCCGTTCTGCTGGCGCAACTTATACCGATGTTCGGTTGGGCCGCGCGTTAAACCAGTTTGTGGTTACCCGCGAAGACAAGGTGCAGAATATCGTTAACACCGAATCATACGGAATGGGTATCCGTGTAATTGCAAACGGCAGCTGGGGATTTGCGGCAACCGATAAACTGGATAACGATAGCATTGCACAAACTGCAAAACTGGCTACTGCTATTGCCAAAGAGAATTCCAGATTGCTAACCGAACCTGTACAATTAGCACCACAAAAAGGTTATGGCGAAGTGAGCTGGAAAACGCCCATCGAGAAAAATGCTTTCGAAATCCCGATCAAAGAGAAAGTTGATTTGCTGCTTGCCGTAAACGCTGCTGCCATGAAAAGTGGTGCCAGCTTTGTGGATTCGCAGTTGTTTCTGGTAGATGAGCAGAAATACTTTGCTTCTACGGATGGTTCTTACATCGATCAGGATATCCATCGCATCTGGCCAACGTTTACGGTAACTAAAATCGACCCAAAATCCGGAAAATTTGAAACCCGGAATTCGCTTGGCGCACCAATGGGAATGGGTTATGAATATTTAATGCCGAGAGAATCCGCTAAAATAAAAGGCGGCCCAACTGTACTTTACAAAGAGCGGTACGATATGTTGGAAGATGCACGATTAGCAACGGCACAGGCGGAAGAAAAATTAAAGGCAAAATCTGTAGAAGGCGGAAAATATGATCTGGTGCTTGATCCGACTAATCTGTATTTAACCATTCACGAATCTTCCGGTCACCCTTCCGAACTGGATCGCGTGCTTGGTTACGAAGCCAACTTCGCCGGAACAAGCTTTTTAACGCTGGATAAATGGAAATCTAAAAAATTCAATTACGGTAGCAAACTGGTTAATATCGTTGCAGATAAACTTCAGCCAGGTTCTTTGGGTCATGTTGGTTACGATGATGAAGGCGTAGCAACCAAAAAATGGGATGTGATTAAAGATGGCGTTTTGGTGAATTACCAATGCACGCGCGATCAGGCACATATTTTGGGTTTAAACGAATCGCAGGGTTGTTGTTACTCGGATAGTTGGAGCAACGTGCAGTTTCAACGGATGCCCAATATTTCGCTGGAACCCGGAAAAACACCACTTAGTGTTGCCGACCTGATTAAAAATGTAGAAAAAGGAATTTATATTATTGGCGATGGCTCCTACTCTATCGATCAGCAACGGTACAATTTCCAGTTTAGCGGACAGCTTTTTTACGAAATTAAAAACGGCAAAATTGCAGGTATGCTCAAAGATGTGGCTTATCAATCCAACACACAAGAATTCTGGAACTCCTGTTCTGCGATTTGTGATGAACGTGATTATCGTTTAGGCGGAACTTTTTTTGACGGAAAAGGCCAGCCAACCCAAATCAGTTCTGTTTCGCACGGCGCGGCAACCACGCGTTTTAATGGTGTGAATGTGTTGAATACGGCGCGAAAAATATAATCAGAATTCGATCAGAATTTAGAGAATTTAAGAATAAGGCAGAATGCTTCTTTTATCAGCCTAAAAACTTAAGCTGTTATTTTTCTTCTGATTTTAGATCGATACAAACACCTATTTTTATTGAATAAAAGAAGCATCTTGTTAATTCTCAAATCTCCTAAATTCTGATTAAATCAGTGTAATTAATAATTTAAAAAGAAATGCCAATTTTAAATAAAGAACAAGCCCAGGCTTTGTTAAAAAAAGTGCTCAGCTATTCTAAAGCTGATGAATGTGAAGTAAATTTAAGCGGCTCTGATGGCGGAAACATCCGTTATGCACGCAGTGCGGTTTCTACCAGCGGCGGCATCAGTCAAACCAGTTTGGTGGTTTCATCCGCTTTTGGGAAAAAGCTGGGCACTGCAACCATCAACGAATTTGACGATGCTTCGTTGCAAAAAGTAGTGCAAAGAGCAGAAGAGCTGGCGCAACTGGCACCAGAAAACCCAGAGTTTATGTCTTTTTTAGGGCCTCAAAATTATCCGGAATCTAAAACTTTTATTCAATCTACGGCTAATATCAACCCAAAACAACGCGCTGATGCGGTGGCAGAAAGCTTGCAGATTGCAAAAAACGGCAATTTAACTGCTGCCGGTTTTTATGATAATACAGCTGGTTTTTCGGCAATGATGAACTCGAAAGGTTTATTTGCTTATCGCACGGCTACCAACGTTAACTTTAATGTAACGGTAAGAACGCCAGACGGAAAAGGTTCCGGTTATGCTTCTAAAGGTTATAATGATGTTACCAAACTGGATGTTGCGACGGCTACTAAAATTGCAGCACAAAAAGCAGCCGGATCTGCAGCTGCAAAAGCTATCGAACCAGGAAAATATACGGTAATATTAGAACCATCCGCAGCAATTGTTCTCCTCGAAAACCTATTTTTTAATTTTGATGCACGTTCTGCGGATGAAGGAAGAAGTTTTATGAGCCTGCCAGGTGGAAAAACAAAACTCGGACAAAAAATGGTTGATGAACGGGTAACTTTTTATTCTGATCCGCAAAATGTGGATTTGCCAACCAGCACCTGGAGCAGCGACGGTAGGCCGCAAGAAAAAGTTGCCTGGATAGATAAAGGCGTAGTTAAAAACCTGTATTATTCGCGTTACTGGGCGCAAAAAAAAGGTTTAAAAGCAGTACCGCAACCAAATGGTGTGATTATGGAAGGCGGAACGGCATCGTTGCAAGATTTGATTAAAAGTACCGAAAAAGGAATTTTAGTAACACGACTTTGGTACATCCGTTCTGTTGATCCGCAAACTTTATTGCTAACCGGTTTAACCCGCGACGGTACTTTTTATATTGAAAACGGACAAATTAAATTCCCGATAAAAAACTTTCGCTTTAATGAAAGTCCAGTTATTATGCTGAATAACCTGGAAACGTTAGGCAAACCGGAACGAACCGTGAGCGGAGAATCCGGAATGCACGCCATGATTCCGCCGATGAAGATTCGTGATTTTACATTTTCTTCATTGTCGGATGCTGTGTAATTAACTTTTTTGTCATTTCGACCAACGGGAGAAACCTTCATCAAAGCAGTATAATTGTATTATTTGAGGAAGATTTCTCCCTTCGGATTGAAATGACAATTGGGCAATCAAACATTATTTCTCAAAGCAATCAAACCCAAAATCGGCCCGAAAGCCAGCACCGGAAAAACGTAAATTGGATCATATTTCAGCAGCAAACTACTGGTTAACTGGATACTGATTATGGTGATGGAAAAGCCGATACAATTCACAATAGTTAGCGCGCTGCCTTTCAGTTCCGGCGGTGCGTGCAAAGCCGTCAGGGTTGAAAACTGAGGCGAATCAGCCGACACATTCATGTTCCAACAAAAAAGTACCGATAAAAACAGTATCGGCCCAAATTGAAAAAAAAACGGCGAACATAAACAACACAAACCAGACAACAGCAACGCACCAAAAGCAACTTTTTTGCTGCCGATTTGCTGCGAAATGTAGCCGCCCAAAATGCACGATAAGCAGCCGGAAGCAATAATCAGGAAGGAAAACAAAGGTACATTCAGGTTATAACTTGGATGCAAGCGAAGATAAGTTTGCAAGATGAAAGGCAGAAACGCCCAAAGTGTATAAACTTCCCACATGTGGCCAAAGTAGCCGAAAGCAACAGACCGGAAATCCTTCTTTTTGAAAACACTAAATATTCCTTTAAAATGAACTTTTGCGTTGATTTTGCGAAACGGTCCATCGGGCACAAAAAGCAGCACCAAAAATCCGCCGGTTAAAGCACAAACAGACGTAATGGTTAACAAGGATTTCCAGGGCAATATCGCACCAAAAGTTTTTAATAAATGTGGAAATGCGGTTCCTAACACAAGTGCGCCAACCAGAAATCCTAATGCTTTTCCTAATCCGTTTTCAAAATAATCTGCTGCGATTTTCATCCCGACAGGATAAATTCCGGCCAGAAAAAAACCTGTAAAAAAGCGCAGTAAAAGAAGCATCTGCAAATCTGGATGACCGAAAGTAATGCTGAAATTGAAGGTGGCCGCAAGCAAAGCATTGATGAGAAATACTTTGGATGGCGAAAAACGATCTGTGATGGAAAAGATAGCAAAAAGCAAGGTTCCGGCAATAAAACCCAATTGCACAGATGAAGTTAAAAAACCAAGTGCGGAAGCCGGAATATTTAATTCCCGAACCAAATCAGGCATCACGGCGTTGGCTGCAAACCACAACGACGTGCAGGCAAACTGCGAAAAAACGATCAGCGGCAGAATGAATTTTAGCTTTTGGTTGAACATTGCCGTAAAACTAATCTTTTACACTTTGATACTGTTTTTATCGGCATAAAAACAGTATGTAGTAAACAAAAACCCTTTGCCTATTATTTAGTAAGCAAAGGGTTTTGAGGTGATTAATATCAATTTTTTCTTTAGTATCGTTTCACACTAAAATCAGAAATGCCGCCTTTTAAACTCAGGTAGATTTTTTTGGGTGCAGCAGCAAAACCGGGCGTTTCGTATTGGTTGTTGCCTTTAGATTCAAAACCATCAAAATTTTTGGAAGACAAACCAGTTTTACTTTCGATATGACAAGCTGCGCCGGTTGGTACGCTGATGTTAACTTCGGAAACGCCGGTAGAAATCGCAACCGTTGTGTTGTTTACGGTAGGCTGACCAAGCTTAAAATCCATCGAAGCAGCGCCGCCTTTTACATGCAAATTCCTGATTTTAAACTTCGTTAAATCCAAATCCAATTTGCTTGCTCCTGCTGTAATATCAATATTCCACTCCGGATTTGGATTGAGTTTTATCGTTGCCACACTTCCTTTATCACTATCCCAGTTAAAAGAGTTTCTGGAATTGTGCATCGTAAAATTAATTGCTTTTCCGGAGTCTGTTGCTGAAGTGTTGAATAGAAACCTGCCCGATAATTCATGTGTAGCAGCACTAAATAATTCGGCTGTTGTATCTTGCAAAG
This sequence comes from Janthinobacterium lividum, assembly GCA_050955045.1. GTDB lineage: Bacteria > Bacteroidota > Bacteroidia > Sphingobacteriales > Sphingobacteriaceae > Mucilaginibacter_A. The sequence continues at coordinate 26,451 of JBPBQV010000004.1, forward strand.
TGTAAGTAGCACCTCCGCCACGAAGGTTTAGGGAAGCTACTTTTACCTCAGGCGTATAAGGTTCTTTGTACGTGCTGCTTCCTTCTAACTTAACTACGTCTCTGCTATCATCATCGTCGTTGTTATCATCAAAAAAAGTATTATTGTTAAAATTGTGGCCAAAAAAACGGTTTTCTGTTGGTAAAGTACCACGATAAATAACCAAGCCAAACAGTATGGCAAAAACCAGTACTTTAATTGCCGTGGCCGTGTTAGAGCTTTGGTGCGAGAAAACCAGATTTACGCCCCAGAAAATGAGAAATAAAGGCCAAAGGCTGATTAAATTTTGCCAGTGAAAATTGATTACCTGAAAATTATCCAGTAAAAACAGTATGCCAATGCCCAGCAAAAACAAACCGGTAAATAATCTGTCGCGTTTCATAATTCAAATATCTTTAGGTTCGTTTGGGTTGATGCCAGACCAGTCTTCTTTTGGGTCTGTAATTTTGGGTTCTGCGGTTTTTGTTCGGGATTTAAAAATCAATCCTAAACCAATTACCACTAAAATTACCGGCCAAAACTGCTCGAAATTAAACCAGTACGGAATAAAATCGAACTGATCCAGCAGAAAAATTACACCCAGCACAATCAGCACCAATCCGCCAATTTGGGCTACATCTTTGTTATTATTAACCCTGAATTTTGTATTAAAAGTATCGGCATCAAAACCTTGAAACGGCCGATTGCCATCCTTTACAGTATAATCCACCGTCGGATCGTTTAAAACACCATTTCTTCTCGGCATTACAATCCATAAAACAATGTAAGCCAGCGTTCCGCCGCCATGATAAATCAGCGTTAGCACAAAAAGTAAGCGCACAATAGTTACATCAACGCTAAAATAATCAGATAAACCAGCGCATACACCGGCTATCACTTTTCGGTTTTCATCCCGATACAATTTCTTTTCCATAGCTTCTTTTATGATCTAAATTTTCAAATTTCTCCTGTTGCGGTTTGGATAATCAGCTCATCAACATTAGCACCTGCGCTCATTTTTAAACAATTGATTACGGCAGCAGCTACATCGTCCGGCAGTACAAATTTTTCTGGCGGAACCGTCGTTCCGGCCCAAGAATTTGTGAGCGTTGATCCGGGCAAAATAGCAGTTACTTTTACCTGATAAGCTTTCATTTCTTCCCGCATTGTATGATTAAGACCAAGCTGCGCAAACTTTGTTACAGAATAACTTCCCGCATTTACAACAACTTTTTTTGATGCTACCGAACAAATATTAAAAATATGGCCAGCGCGTGCAGCCATTAGTTTTTTACCAAAATAACGATACAAATGGTAAGCAGACATCAGGTTTAAATCCAGCTGTTTTTGCAGGGCATTTTCTTCTTCGTCCAAAATACTTCCGGGCAAAAACATACCGGTGTTGTTTACAATAATCTCTATTGATTTCAATTCCTGCTCGGCTTCGGCCGCAAAAGCGAGCACATCAGCTTGCAAACTACAATCAGCTACACGGGTAAAAACTTTTATATTTGGGTTGATGTGCAGCAATGCTTCTTTTACCTGCAATAAATCTTCTTCATTTCTGGAACAAATAGCCAGGTTGATACTTTGTTTAGCCAGTGCTTTGGCAATTGCCAAACCAATTCCTTTAGTGGTTCCTGTAATCAGTGCGTTTTGCATGGATAAAATTAGCTTAAAAACAGCATCGGCACTTAAATTGAAAAAATGTATTTTTAGAAAATTTTAAAGAATGATATTTTACCACTTAGGCCGTTATATTTTATTGCTGAAAGCAAGCTTTAAAAAGCCGGAAAATTTTAAGGTTTACTGGAGTGAAATTATGCGAGAAATGGTTTCTATTGGCATTGGCTCGCTGGGCATTGTTTGTATTATTTCCGTATTTATTGGCGCCGTTTCTACCGTTCAAACTGCTTTTCAGTTAGTTAGCAATTTAATTCCGCGTTCTATTATCGGCGGTATCACACGGGATTCTGCTATTTTAGAATTTAGTCCAACGATAACTTCTTTAGTTCTGGCTGGCCGTGTAGGTTCCAGCATCGCTTCGCAAATTGGAACGATGCGCGTAACCGAACAAATTGATGCGCTGGAAATTATGGGCGTAAATGCGCCGGGATATTTAATTTTGCCAAAAATAATTGGCGGCATTACCATGTTCCCGTTGCTAATTATCCTTTCAGTTTGCCTGTCGTTATTGGGCGGTTATATTGCCGGTTCTGCTTCCGGAGCGGTTTCGGCTAACGATTTTGTTGTTGGCTTGACAACAGATTTCAATCCGCTTTTTGCACGTATTGCCCTAATCAAAGCTTTGGTTTTTGCTTTTATCATTACCAGCGTTTCTGCTTATCAGGGTTATTACACAGCCGGCGGCGCACTAGAAGTTGGACAAGCAAGTACGCAAGGTGTGGTAATGAGCTGTATCATTATTTTATGTTCTGATTATATGATAGCCCAGTTGATGTTATGATTGAGATTAAAGATATTAATAAAACTTTTGGCGATAAACACGTATTGAAAGGGATTTCCGCAGTCTTTAAACAAGGAATATCGAATTTGATTATCGGTGGTTCCGGTTCCGGAAAAACTACTTTGTTAAAATGTATTGTAGGCTTGCACGAACCAGAAAAAGGAAATGTTTTCTATAGTAATGAGGATTTTACTAGCATGGATTTTGAACAGCGTATCCCAATCCGTAAAGAAATTGGCATGTTATTCCAAAACTCGGCTTTGTTTGATTCGATGACTGTGGAAGAAAATATCATCTTTCCACTAAATCTTTTTACTGAGATGTCGAAATCAGAAAAATTAGACCGTGCTAATTACTGTCTGGAAAAAGTTAACCTGAAAAATACCAACAAACTTTTCCCTTCAGAACTTTCCGGTGGGATGAAAAAGCGTGTTGGTATTGCACGCGCCATCACCATGCAGCCCAAATATTTGTTTTGTGATGAGCCAAACTCTGGCCTCGACCCAAAAACCTCTATCGTTATTGACGAATTAATTAAAGATATCACCGAAGAAAATAACATTACAACTGTTGTAGTTACGCATGATATGAACTCGGTAATGGGTATTGGCGATAACATTTTGTTTCTGCACGAAGGCCAAAAATGGTGGCAAGGCTCCAACAAAGAAATTGCCCATACGGATAACGCAGAACTGAACAGCTTTGTGTTTGCCAGCAAGTTTATGGAAGCAGCAAAAGATAAATTATAGTAATAAGAGATATGAATATAGCCTTTACTATAGCTACAGCAAATTATTTAGCCGAAGCAAAAACTGTTGGTGATTCTTATTTATTACATAATCCAAATGATACATTTATTATTTATTTATTTGATAAAATAAATAATCGTTTTAGTACAGATTACTTTGATCCAATTAAAATTGTTGAAATAGATGTTAATCTCATTCAAGATTTTGAGACAAGGGCTGCTAACTATAATATATTTGAATTAACAACGTCTATAAGGCCTTTTGTTGCATTACAAGTATTAGATAATTGTAGTAACATAAGTAAATTTTTTTATTTGGATTGTGACATCAAAGTATATAATTCGTTTAGTATTGCTGATGATTTACTTAATGAATATGATATATTGATAAGCCCTCATTTTATTTCTCCTATTCCTGCAGATGGTTATCTTCTGGACGAAAAGTCTTTTTTTAATAGCGGTTTTTTTAACTCTGGTTTTTTTGCATTTAATAGAAGTCCTGAAGCTATTGCATTTTTAGAATGGTGGAATGAAAAATTAAAGACTCAGTGTATAATTGATTTTTGTCAGGGTTTGTTTGCAGATCAAATTTGGTTAAATCTGGTTCCTCATTATTTTAAAAAAGTAAAAATAATTAAAGATCTTGGCTATAATGTAGCATATTGGAATTTACATGAAAGATTTTTAACAAATCAAAACAATGAATACTGGATTAATGAAAAGTTTCCACTTGTCTTTTTTCATTATAGTGGGTTTAATGTAAATGAAATACAAGTATTATCTAAATTTCAGAATAGATATACATTTGAAAATAAAAGTGAAGTTTTGCCATTCTTTACAGATTATAGCAAATCTGTATTAGCTAATAACCATCAAAAATTTTCATTTCTAGAATGTTTTTACCTAAATAAAACAAAAATTGAAGTACCACCAGTTAGATTATCTTTTATGACAAGATTAAAGTCTAAAGTCAAAAGCCATTTTTGTATTTAATCATAAGTAATTATAAATATGATTCAACTTCTTGCACCGCAATTTTGGAAAGATTATGAGCTAATTGATTGTGGTGATTTTGAAAAACTGGAACGCTTTGGAAACCTAATTCTGATCAGGCCTGAACCACAGGCTGTTTGGAGCAAAGCTTTACCAGAAAATGAGTGGCAAAAACAGCATCATATCCGTTTTAAGGGCCGTTCGGCCACTTCTGGCGAATGGCTGAAAAAGAATCCGGCTACGCCAGACCGCTGGCATATTGAATACAAAAATCCAGAAGTAGTTATTAAATTACGCTTGGGTTTAACATCTTTCAAACATCTTGGTGTTTTCCCGGAGCAAGCCGTAAACTGGGATTATATTTCTTCCAGCATCAAAAAAATCAAAAATCCTCAGCCTAAATTTTTAAATCTTTTTGCTTATACCGGCGCGGCTTCGTTGGTGGCCAGAGCGGCCGGTGCAGAAGTTACGCATGTAGATTCTATTAAACAAGTGGTTACCTGGGCAAATGAAAACCAGCAATTATCTGCTTTGGATAATATTCGCTGGGTGGTGGAAGATGCGTTAAAATTTGTAAAAAGAGAGCTTAAAAGAAGTAACACCTACAACGGAATTATTTTGGATCCGCCAGCTTTTGGCCACGGCCCGAATGGCGAAAAATGGAAACTGGAAGATAATATTCTGGAAATGATGCAGGACGTTGTGCAATTGCTGGACCCGCAGGAGCACTTTTTAATTCTGAATACTTACTCGCTTGGATTCTCTTCTGTAATTGTAGAAAACCTGATTTTGGGTGCTTATCCAAAAGCAAAAAATCTTGAAACCGGCGAACTGTTTTTGCAGGCCACTGCCGGAAGCAAACTGCCGCTGGGCGTTTTTGGAAAGTTTAACAATCTATAATTCAGCTTAAGTACATAAACAAACAGCTTATATAAAAAGCCGTTATGTTTGCCCCAATATGATGCAAGATCATGAAACTGACTTGTTAAAAAATACGTAAGAGTATAAAATTTTAACAGGCTGTTAATAATTGATCTCTGAAATTTAAGTAGCTACTAACTAAATAAAACTGATGAACATTAAACCTTTACTTTTAACCATTACGCTTGCTGCAACTTCATTTACTTTGCTTACCAACTGCAGCGAAAGCAGTAAAGCGGGGAAAGTTACTTCTGGCACAACAGCTGAAAAAGCAAAAGATACAACTGTTGCAAAAAATACGCTGCAACCTGTAAACCCTACAGAATACGATTCGCTGATGAAAAAAATGGCCAACGGCGATACAACCGGAAAATGGCCTGTTGCCAAAACGCCCTATCCGCTTGCCGGCGCAATTTTTCCATATAAACGAATTGTCGCTTTTTATGGCAACCTTTATTCTAAAAAAATGGGAATTTTGGGTGAATTACCGCCAAAAGAAATGTTAAAAAAACTGGATGGTGAAGTAAAACAATGGGAGAAAGCTGATCCTTCCACGCCTGTTATTCCGGCTTTGCACTACATTGCCATAGTTGCGCAGGGCGATGGCGGAAAAGACGGAAAGTTTCGTTACCGAATGCCTTTTAAACAAATTGATTCTGTGTTAACCATGGCCAAAACACGTAATGCTTTGGTTTTTATTGATGTACAGGTTGCGCTAAGTACCATTCAAACAGAATTGCCTTTGTTCGAGAAATACCTGAAAATGCCAAATGTTCATTTTGCAATGGATCCGGAATTCTCAATGAAAACCGGTGCAAAACCAGGTAGTAAAATTGGGACTTATGATGCTGATGATGTTAACTTTACAAGTAATTATTTGGCAAAACTGGTTAAAGAAAATAACTTGCCGCCAAAAATTTTGATCCTGCATCGTTTTACTAAAAAAATGGTGACTAATTATCAAAACATTAAACTACATCCGGAAGTACAGTTTGTAATGGATATGGACGGCTGGGGCGAACCGGAATTGAAAAGAGGTACTTATCGCTACCATATTTATGCAGAACCTGTACAGTTTACCGGTTTTAAATTGTTCTATAAAAACGATATTAAAAAAGCACCAAACCATATGATGACACCATCAGAAGTGCTTGCTTTAAAACCTAAACCGATTTATATTCAGTATCAATAAAAGCTCACTAAATTTTAGGTTATAAAAGAAGCATCTGTGTAAAAACAGGTGCTTCTTTTTTGTTTTAAGCACACTATCATTTTGAACGTAGAGAGAAATCTTCTCTAAATAATGATTAAACTGTTATAATGAAAATTTCTCTACTGTTCAAAATGACAAAAATCAAATTCCATACTTCTTTTACTAACCAAATTTCCTCAAACTTAACTTAATCAACTTTCAGCTTTTTTAATAGCTTTGAAATCTTTAAAAACAGCAATCCTAATTACTGTTTTTATGGCATAAAAATCTTGATCTAAATGCTGACTGTAGAAAAAATCGGGGGCACTTCCATGACGGCCCTGCACGATGTGCTCAAAAATATCATCTTGTTTAACCGTACCGGCGATGAATTGTATAACCGCATTTTTGTGGTTTCTGCCTTTTCAGGCGTTACCAATTTGTTGCTGGAAAATAAGAAAACCGGCGCACCGGGTGTATATCATTTAATTGCCAATTATCAGGATTTTCATTTGGCTTTGGATGAGCTGATTGTTAAGTTACAGGCCATCAACAAAAATTATGTTGAACTTGGCCTTGATCTAAAAACTGCTGATCAATTTATCGAAAAACGGGTTCGTGATGCACAAAGTTACCTCGAAAACCTAGTCAATATCTTGTCTTCTGGCTATGTTAGTCAGGAAGGAATATTGCAGGCTGCACGCGAAATTCTGGCTTCTATTGGCGAAACGCATTCGGCTTTTAATTTTACCAATATCCTTCAAAACAACAATATTAACGCTACCTGTATTGATTTGAGTGGCTTTGATGATCCGCGTTCTTACACGATAGATCAGCGGATAAAAGAAGCATTTAAGGCTATTGATCTTACCAAAACTATCTGTATAGCAACTGGTTACACCAAAGGAACGGAAGGAATTATGCGCGAATTTGACCGCGGTTACTCCGAAGTTACGTTTAGTAAAATTGCCGTTGCTGTAAAGCCGCAGGAAGCAATTATCCACAAAGAATATCATTTATGCACGGCCGACCCAATGCTGGTTGGTGTTGACAATTGTAAGCCCATTGGTTTTACCAATTATGATGTAGCCGACCAATTAGCAGATGTTGGCATGGAAGCTATCCATCCTAAAGCTTCTAAACCATTAGAAATAAATGGTATTAACCTGCGCATTAAAAACACTTTTGAACCGGAACATCCCGGAACATTAATCACCCAAAGTTATGTTTCCGAAGAAAAAAGGGTTGAAGTAATTACCGGTACAGAAAAAGTGCTGATTATTGATATTTACGATCCGCTGATGGTTGGTAACGTTGGTTCAGATTTACAAATTATGCAGGTATTTTTTAACCATAGCGTAAGTTACAGCTTTAAGGCAACCAGCGCAAACAGTATTTCGGTGGTAATTTGGGAAAAGGATTTTAAGCAATCCCTTATTAATGAACTGGAAGAAAAGTTTGAGAAAATTACGGTAGAAAAAGCCGCCATGGTTTGTATTATTGGTTCTAATATCGATCAGCCTGGATTGCTGGCCCGTTCTGCTGCCGGGTTAGCCAACGAAAATATCAATATTAAAAGCTGCGGATTTTCGCTGCGGAAAGTAAATATCCAATTTTTAATTGCCCGCGAAGATTTTGGTAAAGCCATTATCGCTTTAAATAAGGCCATGTTTATTGTGGCATAAAAGAAGCATTGAAGAAAGTCCGGCTTATTTTATTAACAGCCGGACCTTTTAATTTAAAACAAAGGCAATTGCCCTTTATCCTTCAAATCCAAATCATCCGGATTGGTAATTTCTAACGCTATTTTCTTGATAGGTTTTGCTTCTTTCTGTAACAATTCTTTTTCTGCTTCCTCCTCTTTGTGTTCTTCGGAAATAATTTCTTTTAACGAAGTTTCTGCAACCGGATCCGGCACATCTTCCTCATCATCATGTTCGGCAATTAGTTCAACAGTTTTGATTTCATGTTGAGAAAGTCGGTTTCCCTGCGCTTTAATGCCTTTTACATCAATTAAATCGGCTAGATTCAACTCCGTAGTTTCCGGCAAATGGTTTTTTCCTTTGGATAATTCTACTTTAATTACCGGTTGAGAAGCACCAGAAATCAGGATCATTTTAGAACCACTTTCTTCGCTTATCAAACTAATGGGTTTATCTAAAGCCAAACTTTCGAACGTAAAACGCTTTACAAAATAGTTTTTCAGTTTGCCTTCGTAATGCACAACTGTATAAACCTGATCCGGATTAAACTTTTCAATCAGAACCATTTTATCTTCAAAATGATTGGTCAAATCGAAACTGGTGATTTCGCAAATACCGTTGCTTAGCACTTTCAAAATTTTATCTTCTCCGTCAAATTCTCCCAGAAAAGTTCCGCGGCTATCCACATTTAAACGTTTCAAAACCTCATCGTACCAAATTTTCCTTCCGGATAATGTAGAAATTCCTTTTGTTTTTAAAGTGATTTTTTTAACCGGATATTTAGTAACCACATTGCCTTGCGAACTGCGGCCCTTGATAGCAACTTCTGCAAAGTCCAAATCGAAAGCCAGCTTCTTTAATTTAGTATGCGGCTTCAGCTGCACGTTTACCACTTCTGCTTCACCATTTGGATTATGGGTGAAGTAAAGTGTTTTGGTGCCTTTTGTACCTTTGGTCATGTCGTATTCTTTGTCGCGCGTAATACCTTGCACAAAAAAACGCTTGATAAAAGCAGTACCCGTTTCACCGTCTTTATAGATATAATTGTAAACCGTGCGTTCATCATTCTTTTTGAAGATGGCTGCGTGCATGATGTCTTTTCCTACAAAAACTTTTTCCTGCACTTTGGTTACTAGAAATTTACCATCTTCCCGGAAAACGATAATCTCATCTAAATCAGAGCAATCGCCCACAAATTCGTCTTTTTTCAAAGCCGTTCCCACAAAACCATCAATACGATTGATGTAGATTTTAACATTTGCCAGCGCAACCTGCGCGGCTTCTACCCGATCAAAAACGCGCAGTTCGGTTTTACGTTCGCGGCCTTTTCCAAACTTTTCTTTTAGTTTGATAAACCAATCGATCGCATATTCCGTCAACTGTTTCAGGTGTTTGTTTACTTCCTTGATCTCATTTTCCAACGATTTCATCTGCTCATCCGCCTTCTTTACATCAAAGCGCGTGATGCTGCTCATTGGTTTATCAATCAGCTTTTTAAAATCTTCCGCCAAAATCGACCGATAAAATTGTGGTATAAACGGAGCAAAAAGTTTATTTAATACTTTTACCACGGCTTCAAAGTTTCCGGAGGTTTCATAATCCGGATTTTTGTACATACCATTTTGAATGAAAATCTTCAGCAATGAACTAAAAAATATTTTTTCTTTCAGTTCTGCCAGTCTGATTTCCAATTCCTGCTTTAATAATTCCCTGGTAAAAACAGTACTCTCCGTCAGGATATCATTCACACTCATAAAGTGCGGCTTGTTCTCCTTTATGATACAGGTATTTGGAGAGATGGAAACCTCACAATCCGTAAAAGCGTACAGCGCGTCAATCGTAACGTCAGGCGAAATTCCGGGTGCGAGATGAATGATGATTTCTACATCTTTAGCCGTATTATCTTCAATTTTTTTGATACGAATTTTGCCTTTATCATTGGCCGCAATCACGCTATCTATCAAACTTCCGGTTGTGGTAGAAAACGGAACTTCTGTAATGGCAAGCGTTTTTTTATCGCGTTCTTCTATTTTGGCACGGATACGAATTTTTCCGCCGCGCTGGCCTTCATTATAAGCTGAACAATCTGCCAGTCCGCCCGTTGGAAAATCTGGCAGTAAATCCGGACGGTTGCCTTTTAATATTGCTATCGAAGCATCAATCAGTTCGATAAAATTGTGTGGCATTACTTTGGTAGCCAAACCAACCGCAATTCCTTCTGCGCCTTGCGCCAGTAACAACGGGAATTTTACCGGAAGCGTTACCGGCTCTTTGTTTCGGCCATCGTAACTGGATTGCCATTCCGTTGTATCAGGATTGAAAACAACATCCAACGCAAATTTGGATAAACGCGCTTCAATATAACGAGGCGCGGCAGCAGAATCGCCGGTAACCGGATCGCCCCAGTTTCCCTGACATTCAATCAGCAAGTTTTTCTGGCCGATTTGCACCATTGCATCACCAATAGAAGCATCTCCATGCGGATGGTATTTCATGGTGTTACCAATCACGTTGGCAGCTTTGTTAAAACGGCCGTCGTCCATTTCTTTTAAGGAATGCAGAATACGGCGTTGCACAGGTTTTAATCCGTCGTGAATATGTGGTACGGCCCGATCCAGAATTACATAAGAGGCGTAATCCAGAAACCAGTTTTCATACAATCCTGATAAGGAAGTTATATTGGAGAGTTGTTCGTTTTGCTGACTTAAATCGTCATTCATTCAGTAATAGCTATAGGATACAAATATAAGATATAGTAATAAATTTAGCTTGATGCTACAGCATAAAATGCTATTAAAATTAGATTTTACCCAGCTAAAAACAGCATCATGATTTAATGAAAATTAAATTCAATCTTTTTGTAACTAAATACAAGTTTGCAACATCTATAGATCAACATTACAACAAAAACATAAAATTAAAACAAGCTAAAAACTTCAAAAAAAATTTACAATTTTCTGTAACGAATCAATACTTGGTAACGTCTATATATCAAAACAACCACAAAAACTTAAATTCAACATATTATGAAAACTTTAAAAACTATCTTCATCGCATTACTGGTTACTTTAACTTTTACTGCTGCAAAAGCCGATCGCCCAAACATCAAAGAAAGGTTAACTTTGCGTTATGCAATTACAACTTATGTAAATGCTTTTACACATGGAAAAGTTGGAAGTCTGGCAGAAATCATTGATGACAGTGCTAAATTCTCTCACAATCGTGGAGAAAAAATTATCAGCTTCAGCAAAAATCAAATTTTGGAAAATCTTAACAGTCAGACAAATACAGAGCAAAATTGCACAACTATAACTAAAATTGTAGAAAACAATTCAAACTTGGTTGTATATAAAGTACAAATGAAATATCAGAACTTTTCCCGTATCAATTATGTAACCATGACAGATACCGGCAATGGCTGGAAAATTACTAATGTTTCAAGTGTGTTCAGTTAAAACAGATTTAACCTGATAAAAGAAGCAATCCAAGTTTAAACTTGGATTGCTTCTTTTATTTTATAATTTACGATTAATATTAATTCATATAAAAACTAATTTACAAGTTTAGATTTCCAGCACAACAACTGGATCAGGATCTTCTGACGTTGGTTGCATAACCGGAACAATCCAGTTTTTATCTTTCAACACTACTTTTAATGGTTGTTTGCTTTTAAGCAGGTAAGCCTTTTTTATTTGCTTAAATGGAGTATTTTCCAATACAATATGATCACCAACAGGACTTAAAGGATGCACATAAACTTTATTGGAATTTTGCGTTAAACAACCCCATTTTTGCGGACGAATATAACTTGCTTTTGTGTTGTAAATACTTTCACCATAAACCTTTAGCCAGTTGCCCATCCAACTAATTCTGTCTTTAAATTCCGGCTGAATTTCACCATTTGGCATTGGGCCGATGTTTAACAGCAAATTACCACCGTTTCCTGCGGATCTTGCCAGCAGATTTACGATTTGAGCTGGTGTTTTGTAGGTTGTATCGGTTAAATTAAAACCCCAGCTATTGTTAATGGTGGCACAAGTTTCCAATGGTAGCTTGGATATTTGCTGAAAACTCAATCCGTTTGTATTCTCTCCCGGCAAATCCTGCTCAAACATCTGGAAATCTTCTCCGGGCAAAGGTGTCATGTGATGATTATTCCCTACCAAACATTGCGGTTGCAGCTTATGGATAAGATCGTACAGTTCTCGTGTATGCCAATCGGCACGAGTTTCACTTTTACGATCCTTACTTTCACCCTCCATCTGATCCCAGTATCCGTCAAACCAAATTCCGCCGATTTCGCCGTAATTAGTCAGCAATTCGGTCAACTGGTTTTTCATGAATTGAATGTATTCGTTCCAATCGCCATGTTTTGTTCGGCCTGTTCCTTTCCCAGTGCGGCCCGTCCAGTATTGATAATCATCGCGCCGCCAATCCAGCAGTGAATAGTACAGAACAAGCTTAATACCTTGCTTGTGGCATTCATCTGCCATTTGCCGCACAATATCCTTTTTATAAGGCGATTGCATGATATTAAAATCAGAATACTTGGTATCAAACATGCTAAAACCATCGTGGTGGCGCGTAATTAGCGTAATGTATTTCATGCCACCGTTTTTGGCCATTCCAACCCATTGCGCGGCGTTGAAATCAATCGGATTAAAGAATTTTTCTAATCGCGTATAATTTTTTACAGTGATGTTTCGGTCGTTCATCACCCATTCGCCACTTCCGGGAATGCTAAACGGACCCCAATGGATAAACAAGCCATATTTTTCGTTGGTGAATGCTTTTCTGGCAGCCAGATTTTGTGGTGTTGGATTGTAGTCTTGTGCTTGCAGTGAAACCGCCAAAAGCAACACCAATAGTGTGCTAAAATATTTTTTCATATTGGTAATAAAGGTTTACCGAAAATACAATTATCGATGCTTCTTTTACAAGGTAAAAATTTGGTTAGGTTTATTTGATTGATAAAAGAAGTATGAATATCTTGGATTTACAATCTTCAAATAAAAGGTCGGAATTGCAAATTCCGACCAGTATGTTATATCTGAACAATAAAAATAAAATTTGCAAGACGAATCTCTACACCTTTATACCATATAAAAGCAACTCATGACAGAAAACACAGATTGGAATCCACAGGAAATTAATCCAGCATTACTTAGGCTGATTTCATCAAAACTAAAAACAATGTCAATTGAATTGACAGACATCATAACAAACAGAGTATTAAAAGACAATTTCTTAGATCAACTAAGCTATGATTTTGCGGTTTGGTTTGAGTTTATTACAAATCGTGTAGAATGTGATCTTTTAGATGTAGAAGAATTTTTATACGAATTTAGCGATGTATTAAAAGTTGAAGAGAAAGAATATGCTACTAAGTATTTTAAAAACGAAATTGAACAGCTTGTCAGAAAAAACGTTAAGCCACTGTTTTCAAATTTATAGTATTAAATTAAGTCAATACGTCAACTGGCAAGTATAGTCATTTAGATTAAAATTCAAAGTTGGGATGATTAGATTGCAAATTCCAACCAGAAAGAATTATACTAAACCAATATTAGATATGTTCAGATGAATCATCAGGAGATATAAATGTGCTAATCCCACGTACTGGCGGACAACAAACTTCTTTTTGTTTCCTAACTAATTCTATGTTTTTTTCAATCAAATTGAAAATTTCTTTAGCATCTTGCCACAGATCGTTAATACACAATTTTTCTATCAGAAGCTTTTGGAATTTATCTTCTGTTTTGTAAGATTGAAAATACAACTTAGTAATATCAAAATCTTCTTTATCTAAACTTGTTCTACTTCCAGAATGTGAGTATCCTCCTTTTCCAAATATTATCTCCCAACTTATATTTTGACTTACATAGTAAAGCTTTAAAAATGGATCAACCTGACCAGCAAATACTTGAAGTCTTTCTTCAAAATGTTGAGATGTATTTCTTAAATCAGCTACAGCTTCTTGAAGTGGTGAATTAGGATTATAGTTAGAAGAATTCAGGATTTTTTGAGGATTTTTAACAAATCCAACTGATTGACCTAATGAAAGTTTAACTGATTTGACTAATCTTGCATAACATTCTATGTACGATTCAATATATCCAAAACACTCTTTGTAAAGTTCAAAGCTTACACTTGGTATATCTACATTTATTTTTGTTGAGATTTCAACAATCTTAATATAGGCAGAATCTATTTTTTCAAGCAGTGAAATGCAGTATTCACAAGTAAGATTAAATAGATCTGAATCTTTAAATGGTAAATATATAAATGGTTTTCTTGAAAAATTGAACATACTGAAATTGTATTAAGTTAAAGATTAACTACATAAATTATCTACAATCAATATAGATAAAAACAGCATTAAACCACCACAGCCTCTTCTAAAATATCAACCTCAATCCGTAAATTTTGGATAATATGCTGCTGCCGATCCGGTGTATTTTTTCCCATAAAATATTCTAACAGCGATTTGATATTGGCTTCTTTCAAAAAAACCGGATCCAGGCGAATATCTTTCCCGATAAACAAGCCAAATTCTTCCGGTGAAATCTCACCCAAACCTTTAAATCGGGTAATTTCCGGCTTGTTGCCCAGCTTGTTGATGGCACGCTGGCGTTCTTCATCGCTGTAACAATAAATCGTTTCTTTTTTATTACGCACTCGAAAAAGCGGTGTTTGCAGAATAGAAACATGGCCGGCTTTCACCAGATCAGGGAAAAACTGCAGAAAAAAGGTCATTAAAAGAAGTCTGATGTGCATTCCATCTACATCTGCGTCGGTTGCAATTACAATGTTGTTATAGCGCAATCCATCTAAACCATCTTCAATATTTAAGGCGTGTTGCAGCAAATTGAATTCTTCATTTTCGTAAACTACCTTTTTGGTAAGGCCAAAGCAATTTAAAGGTTTTCCTTTTAAGCTAAAAACAGCCTGCGTTTGCACATCACGCGATTTGGTGATAGAACCACTTGCAGAATCTCCTTCCGTAATAAATAACGTTGTATCTTGTTTCCGCTCATGCGTATCTTCAAAATGCAATTTGCAATCGCGCAGTTTTTTATTGTGTAAAGAAGCTTTTTTGGCCCGTTCATTCGCCAGTTTTTTGATGCCGGCAATATCTTTTCGTTCGCGTTCTGATTGTAAAATGCGTTTCAGCAAACCATCGGCCGTAGCCGGATTTTTATGCAGATGATCGTCCAGCGCTTTCTTCACAAAATCATTGATGAAACCACGAACAGAAGGCCCGTCTTCCGCTACATTTTGCGAACCTAATTTGGTTTTGGTCTGCGATTCAAAAACGGGTTCCTGCACGCGGATAGAAACCGCCGCCACAATAGAAGCGCGCACATCCGCCGCGTCAAATTCTTTCTTGTAAAACTCACGAATGGTTTTGACAACGGCTTCGCGGAAAGCAGCTTGATGTGTTCCGCCTTGTGTAGTATGCTGACCGTTGACGAAAGAATAATATTCTTCGCCGTATTGCTGGCCATGCGTCATCGCGATTTCAATATCGTCTCCTTTTAAATGGATGATCGGATAGCGCAAATTTTCGGTATCTGTATTTTTAACCAGCAAATCGTGCAAGCCTTTCTCAGAAAAGTATTTTTTTCCGTTGAAGTTGATCGTCAAACCTGCATTTAAAAAAACGTAATTCCAGATCATGTTTTCGGCAAATTCCGGGATAAAACGGTAATGCCTGAAAATGGTATCATCCGGAAAAAAGTTAATTGCCGTTCCGTTCCGTTGCGTGGTATCTTTTTCTTCTTCGCGAAGCAACTCGCCTTTACTAAACTCGGCAATTTTGGTCTTTCCATCGCGGTAAGACTGAACAATAAAATTACCCGAAAGTGCATTTACAGCTTTCGTTCCAACACCATTTAAACCAACGGATTTTTGAAAAGCTTTACTATCGTATTTACCGCCGGTATTGATCTTGGAAACGCAATCAATCACTTTCCCCAACGGAATTCCTCGACCATAATCGCGAACGGCTACTTTTTGATCGCTTAGATTAATGTCGATGGTGCGGCCTGCGCCCATCACAAACTCATCGATAGAGTTATCTACAATTTCTTTCAGCAATACATAAATGCCATCATCATAAGCAGAACCATCGCCCAATTTGCCGATGTACATGCCTGGCCGCAACCGGATGTGCTCCTTCCAATCCAGTGAACGGATGCTATCTTCACTATAATTTATAGAATTGGGGACATTTGCGGTATTGATTGACATTTTATTTTGCTACTAATTTTAGCACAAATTTATTAAAATATCAGCAATTTACCTTATGCAAGCGTTTGGAATGTGGACGATTTAGGTAATTGTGGATAAATTTATGCCGATAAAAGAAGCATCAGTTGAACCTGACTGAATAATAAGCTTTGTTTACTTTTTTATAAAAATCTGGTCCGTTTTCGTTACTTAAAAAAAGCATCTGCACATAACCTTGTCCGTTTTTTTGCAAACACACCAATAAACCATATTGATAACGGTTGGTTTCCGGACGATCTTTTAAATTTAGCTGATAAGAAACTCCATTATCCGCACGGAAACTACTTAACGCGTCAGGTGGCAAAATTTTGTAAGTGTAATTATCTTTGTCCTTGCCCGCTAACCTTACTGCTGTGCTGGCGGCTGCCATTGTATAAAGTGAATCCGGATGTACGGTTAACCGCCTTATATCATCTTCGGAAACTTTAATTTTAGCTTGCTCCTGCTGCGAACTTCTGGCCAAATACCAAACCTGGAAATTACCGTTTTGCAATTCCATGGCATAATCCACCTGAATGTTTTCATAACGTAACGGTTTAATTTCTCGAAATTCTTTGGGCGAAAAAAACTGCACGCCAACCATAGATAAGGTTTGCTGAAAGGATTTAAGCTGCGAATAATTTTGAGGGATTTGTGCAAAACCAGTTGCGCAAATAATTAGTATCAATACAAATGATCGTAATATTTTAAACATCAAATGATTATTAACTTCGATTAAAATTAATAAAAAGAAGTTAACTATTTAACATTTAACAAAAACATAATAGTGATGTAAACAAATAATTTTGCTTCAAAAGAAAAGCCGGAATTATTTTCCGGCTCTTTAAATTTTAGGTGATAAAAGAAGTATTAGCGCAATTCGCTGATCGCAGCTGGGTCCATATCGCCGTAAACCAAATTTTCGCCGGCCATTCCCCAAATAAAACCATAATTAGTAGTACCACAACCAGAGTGAATTGACCATGGCGGAGAAATTATAGCTTCATGGTTAGCAACCAAAAGATGGCGCGTTTCCTGCGGTTCGCCCATCAAATGAACTACGCGCTGCTCCTGTGGAACATCAAAATAAAAATAAGCTTCCATTCGGCGCGTATGCGTATGTGCTGGCATCGTATTCCAAACACTTCCAGTGCTTAAAATAGTTAACCCCATTACCAGCTGGCAACTTTTTAAGCCATCCAAATGAATGTATCGGTAAATTGTTCTTTCGTTTGCGGTTTCTACTGCGCCCATTGTTCCTGGCGAAGCTTCGTCTTTCGTCATTCTGGCTGATGGATAAGTGTGATGCGCCGGTGCAGAAAGCAGGTAAAACACAGCAGGATTGGCCAGACTGTTACTTTTAAAAGTAACTTCTTTAGTGCCTTTTCCTAAGTAAACGCAAGTTAATTTTTCCAGATCGAAAGTTATGCCATCTGCTTCAATTTGTCCGGCTCCGCCAACGTTGATAATACCGATTTCGCGTCTTTCCAGAAAATATTCGGCACGTAATTCCGGGTGATTTTCCAGTTTCAGCGGTTTGGTTACGGGTTTGGCTCCGCCGAGGATCATGCGGTCGTAGTGCGAGTAAACTAACTTTACTTCATCATCAACTAATATATTTTGTGCGAGAAAATTAGCGCGCAATTCCTGCGTGTTCATTTCGCTAGTTTCTTTCGGACTATTTTGAAATCTTATTTCCATTTTGATACTTCTTTTATCGGTAAAAAATCAGCGGCCCATCCAGCCACCGTCAACAGTTAAAATTGTTCCGTGTACATAATCCGCAGCAGCCGAAGCCAAAAATATAGCCGGACCTTTAAAATCTTCCGCTTCTCCCCAACGATTTGCCGGAATTCTTGATAAAATGGACGCACTTCTATCAGGATCATTACGCAACGCTTCCGTATTGTCCGTAGCAATATAACCTGGCGCAATGCCATTTACATTGATACCTTTTGAAGCCCATTCGTTAGATAAAGCTTTAATCAAACTGCCCAAAGCAGCTTTGCTTGCGGCATATCCGGGAACCGTAATTCCGCCTTGAAAAGTAAGCAAAGAACAGGTAAAAATGATCTTACCAGAACCTTGTTCCAGCATTTTTTTTCCGACTTCCCGCGCTAAAATAAATGGTGCATCGAGGTTTACAGCCATTACTTTGTCCCACATTTCGTCCGGATGTTCGGCAGCGGGTTTACGCAAAATCATGCCGGCGTTGTTGATCAGGATATCAATGCGAGGATTTTCAGCAAATAATTTTTCCAGAAATGCATATAATTTTGCACGATCAGAAAAATCAGCCTGATAAGCTTTAAATTTTCTGCCTAAAGCCGTAATTTCTTGTTGTACAGCACTATCCTCCAGTTCTAAAGAAGCAGAAACACCAATTACATCTGCACCGGCTTCGGCCATTGCAACGGCCATGGCTTTGCCAATTCCACGGTTGCAGCCGGTTGCCAGAACGGTTTTCCCAGACAAATCAAATAAGTTATCGTTCATTTTAGGTTTGTTAGACTGCGGCAAGGTAGAAATTCTTAATTAGATATTTCCACTTCCGGCCATCCTGAACTGTCCCAATTCAGTTTTTCTATCCGCAATTTAGGTTTTCCCTGGTCATTTGCATCATAACCATGAAAAACTAAGTAGTCAGTTTTTTGATCGGTAAAAACAGCATTGTGGCCAACGCCGTACCAGTTCTGATTGCCCTGCAAAACCATGGTTCCGCCACCTTTTGCCATAGAAATTCCGGTTTGATCCAAGTATGGACCCTGAACATTTTTTGACCGGCCAACAATCATTTTATAAGTACTTTTCAGGCCTTTACAGCAATAATCAATTGATGCAAAAAGATAATAATAGTTATTTTTTTTAAAGATGAAAGCACCTTCAATCGCATTGCCGCCGGCATCAACGGGATTATTATCTATTGCCGGAAGATTAATTTTTGAATCTTTTTTCCGACTGGCGATGGTTGGTAGATTATCCAAACTTTCTGCAACAGTCAGTCGGTCTTTATTCAATTTTACTAGCTTCAATCCATCCCAAAAAGAACCAAAAGCAAGATATGGAATGCTGTTTTTATCGGTAATTAAATTAGGATCAATGGCGTTCCAGTTTGTTTTACCCGGAATGGATTGGATTACTTTTCCATGATCAACCCACAAATAATCAGGAGAATCTGCATGCAGCGTTTTGTTGGTAGCAACGCCGATGGCAGATGTGTTTTTGCCAAAAGCCGAAACCGAATAATACAGGTAATACAAACCGTTGTAATACGAAATATCCGGTGCCCAGATGTGGCCTTTAAATCCCGGAATTGCTTCAACTGCCCATTTTGGAGCTTCTGCAAAAACAGGTTTTTCGCGTTTCCAGTGTACCATATCTTTGGATGACCAGCTGGCAATCCCGTTTCCGGTACAAAAAATATAATACAAACTATCTTGCTTGATTATGACCGGATCGTGAACAGAAATATTGGTTTGTAAATCCTGCGCTTTCAGGTTTTTATTGCCTAAAAACAGCATGATAATTACTAAAGATAATAGTCTGTTCATCGCTTAATTATTTTACAGGTTTAACACCTTCACTCGTCATGATTACGCGTTTCATTGTTCCATCCGGATTGTAATATAAATAATCAACACACACGGAACGATGGAAACCACCCGCATTTGCAGCCAGTGCACCATCGTGGTAAACAAAATATGATTTTCCTTTAAAATCAATTATGGCCTGATGATTAGTGTTGGAATTTCCGGCCAACTCATTTAAAATACCTTTGTAAACCCAGGGTCCGTTAATGCTTTTACTCATCGCGTAAGCAATTTTCTCGGGGAAACCAGTTGCGTACGACAGATAATACCAACCGTTATGTTTGTTTATCCAAGGTGCTTCTGTAAATTCCGGTACATTAATGGTTTTGATCGGCCCGTCCAATTCAGTCATGTTCTTTTTTAATTTGGCATAGTAACAAGCTGTATTTCCCCAGATTAAATAAGCCTGACCGTCATCATCAATGATAACGGTTGGATCAATATCATCCCAGGAAATTTTGGCTGCTTTTGTCATGTCGTTGGTAACCAATGCCGAGCCACGCGCATCTTTAAACGGTCCGGTTGGACTATCGGAAACGGCTACACCAATTGATTTCCCAGGAATTGTGCCATGTTCAATTGCTACATACCAGTAAAATTTACCATCGTGCTCAATTACCTGTGAAGCCCAGGCATCATCTTTCGCCCATGAAAAAGCTTTTACATCTAAAGGAGAAGAATGCTCTGTCCAGTTTACCATATCCGCAGAAGAAAAACACAACCATTCGTGCATATGGTAACTGGCCACATTTGGCGGTGCAACATCATGGCCGGTGTACAAGTACACTTTATCTTTGTAAACCATAGCACCTGGATCAGCTGTAAATTTGTGTTTGATTATTGGGTTTCCGGTAGCATGAAAAGTGGTATCGGTATCTAAACGCTTAATTTTTGAAGTAGCTGCTTTTACGTTATAAAATGCTAGTATAGAAAAAATAAAACTTACTATTTTTTGAGCTTTAAACATCCTTTGTATTTTAATGATAAAAGTTTGATACTATTTTTACATCAATAAAAACAGTATCAAACTTTTTAAATGTAGTTCGATATTTCAAAAAGGCAATAATTTACTTAAGTAGGATTTTTTGTGGTGCAGAGTAAGCCAGTTCGTTTACACCAACTGTTTTAACTCCTGCTCTAACATACACTGCATCAGCATTAGCCAAGGATGCAGGTATTGTAACTGTAGCGGTTACAGGTTGCCCTGGAGTAACAGTGGCTCCAGCAATGTTGGTAGTAGCGTCTGAATTATTTTGATCAAGCAATATGGTTCTAAATACATACAGCCTTACCTCCTCTAATTGGCTTGTAGCATTTGCTTTTTGCACCGTAATGGAGCTTGTTATGGTGGTTCCGCTTCTTTGATAAGTAGCATTACTTACAATGAAGTATGGATTAACAGGTACATCTACTACGGTATTGCCGCTTACATGTACATCAATAGAATCTGTTTGATTCATCCATGGCCCACTTCCATTAAGCCGGGTTAGTTTATAATCGCCATCAAATAATAAAGCCGAGAAAGAACCATTTTGGTCAATAAATATTGGGATTGCAGTAAAAAAAGCATAACCATGTTGCCAAAGCTGCAATAGCGCAGTATTTGACCGAACGCCTACGGGTTGACCCTGATAAATTACCCGACCGGATAGTTTTGATTTTGGAGCTTCGTAATTATCTTTCTTACAACTGCTTATACCAGCTACAGAAAAAAGTACGAGTGATATATAAATATATGATTTCAATTTCATTGGAGTTAAATTTTAGTTGAATGGATTTCGAACAATCTTTGGGTTATTATTAATAATTCCTTGATCGAAGCTGGAATAATAGTTAAACTGCTGGAAAAAACGTGGCGCTTTAAAACGTGGTGCTACCATTTTAATAAATACATATTTACCATCTCGAGCAGCATCTCCTGGGCGTACAATCCGATAAGGATACAGTGCGTAAACTACTGCATCAGGATTGCTTTGATTACCATTCCATACTTTATCAGCAATTCTCCAACGTTTTAAATCCCATAAACGGTGATCTTCAAAAGCAAATTCTGTTCTGAATTCTGCCCTAACCTTATCGCGTGTAAGTGTTGCTGCGGTATATAAATTTGCACCGGTAAAACCAGCTCGTGTACGAATAGCATTTACATACGTTACTGCATCACCAGTTTGACCTAATTCAAAAGCAGCTTCGGCAGCATTTAAATACATTTCACTTAACCGGAACCAAATCCACCATACATCACTTTGGATACCACGTGTACTGGTACCACCGCCATTGTCAATAAATTTTCTCAGATAAAATCCAGTGTTTGTAACCTCCGCAATGGAACGGTGAGGACCAGAAGCTGCAACTAATGTTTTACCATCTGTATAGTTTGTTGCCAAATCCGAACCTTCAGAAGTTTGATAAGTATTGGTAGCAGCATTCCAAACCATTACACCAGCCTGCATAGTTACAGTAGCTCCTTTAAAAGGCGCACCAGGATAGATTATTGTTCCGTATAAACGGGCATCTTTATTAGCAAAAATGTCTGTTAAATTAGTATAGTAAATATAGTCTCCGTTAGCAGCAGTTGTTTTTAATGCTCCATTAGAACCATCTAAATAATCATAACTTTCTACCAGATTTAACGAAGGTGTAACACTTGATGAGCCGAGGTTATCTTCGCGTAAACCACGGGCAATATTATCATAACTAAAATAATGTTTCTTAGCTTTTGCAGTTAAAAAATCTCTTACAAACATTACTTCCTTATTACCTGTTTTATTTCTGATGGCTTCGTAAAAGTTTTCGCCTAAATTTGGATTGCTATTATAAAGTGCATAAAAACCGCTGTTAATAATAGTTTTTGAAGCATCCAATGCCTTTTGATAATACTCGTTAGCTCTGGATGCAGGTATTCCTACTTCACCACCCGTTGTTACAATTCCAGGTGTTAGCTGTGCATTATATTTAGCAATAGAAGCAGCATATAACATAGCACGACTTTTTAAAGCTAAACAGGTATATTTATTTGCTCTGGTTACATCTGCAAATTTACTGGCATCGGTACTGTTGCCAATATCATTTTGTATAGCATCCATTTCACTTGCAATAAAATCATAAATTTCAGCTTCTTTAGCACGAGCTTGTTGTAACGGACTTGCATCACCGCTGAAATCATATAATAATTGTTTGGTAACCAAAGGCACTCCTCCTTCTCTTTTTACCATTTCAAAATATTGGTAAGCTCTGATGAACCTGAATTCTGCTTTTAACTGTGTTCTTTGTGCTTCGTTAAGCGTGGCAGCACCATACTTATCTGTGTTTTCAATTGCCAGATTTAAATCTCGTATAAAACCATAATCATATAAGAACCAGCTTCCACTGCCATAATTAATAATGTTATTTCGTGCTTCTAAATCGGTATTGGTTTGACCAGACCACATCGCATCATCATAACTCGCCATATTTCTCCATTGCGAACCAGCTTGGTCTGTTAAACCCATATCGGTAGGCATACGGTTGTAGTAATTAGCTAACAGTCCTACAATTAACTTTTGATCTTTCCATAAATCTTCATCTGCTATAATAGTAACTGGCTCTTTATTTAAAAAATCTTTTTTACATGCTGTAGTTGCGCTTATTATTAATCCTATACTTATAATAAAGCACTTTTGTATATTTTTCATAAGTTGTTAACTGCTATAAGGTTAAGTTAAATCCAAGTGTATAGATCTTTTGCTGTGGATAAACCAATCCATTTACAGATGAAATTTCCGGATCGATTTGATACTTGCTTACATTATCTAAAGAGAAAAGATTAGTACCATTTACATATACTCTTAAAGCATTAATACCTATGCTTTTTATCAATTTGGTTGGGAAAGTATAACCTAATTCTAAGTTTTTGATCCTTAAATAGTGAACATTGGTTAACCAGAAATCATTGTGATCACTACCACTTAGTGGGCTACGGAAGATAGACAATCCATTATTATCTTTTCTTAAAGCTGGATAAGTACCTGCTATCCACTCACTGTTAGGATCGTAAGGATCAGCACGATGCCAATGATCATCTAACATGTATGCTGGTGAGTTACCGTTGTTCTGAAATGGATATTTCAGCTCATAATCCCGAAAATAAGTTTGCATTCCGGCACCTACAAAATCAAATGCTAAGGAAAATCCTTTCCAGCTTACACGTCCGTTAATACCATAATTAAAGTATGGCAATGCACCTTCTGCATAACCAATTGGTTTCATATCAAGGCCATTTACAACACCATCACCATTCAAATCTTCATATATTAAATCGCCAGGTAATAATGTGCGATTACCTTGTCCATCAATATTTACCGGGTAATCATTAATTTGCTGTTGAGATGTAAAACGGCCAATAATATGATGCCCAAAATTTACGCCTGCCCAACGACCAGTTTGATCAAGCCTATATTGATCATAAGAGTTACCAAAACGAGGTTTATAAACATAATTAGTTTTATTTCTTCCTAAGGTTGCATTACCACCGATAGAATAACTTACCTGACCAATTTTATTGCTGTAATTAATAAATCCATCCAAGCCTTGTGTTATATCTGAATTTAGATTTTCTAAAGGTAAACCATAGCCTACTTCATTTGGTAAAACTACATCATATCGCGCTGCAGGAAAACCAGAACGCCTGCGTTGATACACATCAAACTGACCAGTAAAATGGGTGAATAATGTAAAGTCTATACCAACGTTTGCCATTGAGTTTCTTACCCAAGAGATGTTAGTAGTAGGTAAACCTCTTGGTTGTACCCCACTATAATAAGTACCATTTAAAACAGCACTACCAGCATTAACATTATATCCTCCTAAATAATCAAATGGACCAGGAGCGTAATAATTTCCAGTAATAACATCTTGTAAAGAAGTACCTGTTTGGCCGTAAGAAAGCCTTAGTTTTAAATCATTAATACTATTTGATAAATGATTTTTCATGAACCCTTCTTCAGAAATGCGCCAACCGGCAGTAACGCCCGGAAAGAATCCGTAACGATGGCCAGGAGCGTATAAGAAAGATCCATCATAACGTGCTACAGCTTCAATTAAATATTTTTTCTTATAATCATAATTAAATCTGCCTGCAATACCTTGAAAAGCTTCCTGATAGCGAGAATCGCCTAAATAATCTACATCAGAAAAAAACTGTGTTACAATAATATTATTAGGTGGCACAGAGTGCAATGCTTGATATTTATTATCACTTTCTCTACGCTCAAAAGCAACTACGCCTGATACAGAGTGATCACCAAATTGATGAGTATAATTTAATTGTAATTGAGAAAATTTAGAAACAATGTTTCTTTTATGAGTTTCTCTCCAGGGATTTTGGTTACCATAGAGTGCTGCATTTGGGTCTAATGTTTTGCCATCTGATAAAGTTGGGCGGTTATCATAATTACCCGTTAGCACATTATATCTGTAGGCTGAATAAGTATATTCAAAACCTTCAAAATCTTCATTTAAAAAATCGTAGGAATATAAACCCTTAACAGATAATCCAAATTTAAAATCATATTGTGCGTTAAATTTAGCACTTGCAGCACGGGTAATATCATCAATATAGCCCGTTATATCATTTTTATAAGTAGCAGGATTAACGTTAACGTTGTGGGTTTGGTTAATATATAAAGGATTATTGTTAGCATAAGCCATTTCAGTAGGCCACATACTACCTATACTTAATAGTGGGTTAAAGTAATCATCCAATCCTGGTACACCTACATTATGCCGATTTTCCTGACGTGCACTTATTTGAGCACCTACCGTAAAACCTTTGGAAATTGTACTACTGATATTAGACTGTATATTCGTTCTGTTGAAGTTAAAATCTTTAACAATTGCATCTTGATTTATGTGCCCAACTGATAAATAATACTGAGAATTTTTTGAGCCTCCGGATACGTTGGCATTCAGATTATACTGAGGTACATTTGGGCGCAGAACAAAATCGTAATAGTTGTTACTTTGATGAGCTGCATCTGCCTGAGTTTCCCACTTTGATAACTCATCACGCGAATAAAGTAATGCAGGGTTACGGCCTAAATTTTGTTCAGATTCCAGTAATCCACGTACATACTGGCCTGCATTAGCCGGGCGAGGATAACGGGTAAAATTTTGTAGCCCGTAATAACTGGAAATACCAATAGTAGGCACATCTGTTTTTTTACCACGTTTGGTTGTTACCAAAACCACACCATTACCAGCAGCCAAACCATAAATAGAAGCAGATGCATCCTTTAATACAGTAATACTTTCAATATCATCTAACCCTAACTGGTTAAAAGCATTTTGACCAGATATACCACTATTATAACCAAAAGCATCCGAACCGTTAGATGTACTATAAGTTACACCATCAATTACATAAAGCGGATTACCGAGATTTCTGATTTGCAAGCTGGCACCGTTTCCGGGTCTTGCATCAGTTGTACGAGCAGTAATACCCGATACTTTACCAACTAATGCACTGGTTGCGGCAACAGCAGGCGTTCTAACAATATCTTCTGATTTTATGGTACTAATTGCACCTGTTACAGTTGCTTTTCGCTGCGTACCGTAAGCTACAACTACTACTTCGTTTAAATCATTATTATTTGTGATCAACTGTACCGTAACATTGTCGCCGGGTTTTACATTTACTTCTTTTTGATTGTAACCAATGTAATTAACTACTAGCGTAGTTGCAGCATTAATGGTTAGAGTAAATTTTCCGCTTCCGTCTGTACCGATTCCGGCACTACTGTTTTTATCCTTAACAGTTGCTCCTGCTAATGGCTCACCTCGTTGGTCAGTAACAATACCACTTACCCGGTTCTGGGCAAAAGCTGATGAAATAGTGAAAACAAAAAAACAGAACATAGAAAAAGAAATTTTAACTTCTTTACCTCGAAACCATCTGCTTTTTAAATGAAGCCAATAATAACATACACCATCTGATTTGTTACGTAAATTGTTTTTCATATTTTATAATAGATTAGTAATATAATTCAAAAAGAAATTTTGGTTGACATGGTTATCGCTGCTGTTTTTATCGCTATAAAAGAAGCATCATCACAATCAAAATGTATAAAAACCACTTGCGCTTCGACATGTGATTTGTTATAATAAGATCTTCCGGACTTCTTATCTATATTATTATAGAATAGATTTCAGTAGATCTATTTTGGTAATACTTGAATACTTCTAATTATTGGTCTTTGAAAACAGGATAGCACATTTTAAAATGGCTATTAGTTTATAATTGTTAAAACTACAATTAAAATAAATTATTCAAAAAATATTTTTCTGAAAATATAATTTAATAAGAAAAAGCTAATTTATTGGACTTAAATATTTAATTAGTTAAATATTTAGAGTAATTATTAAATAAATTTATCTATTTATTAAATAATTTTTATGAATTTAATAAATCTACAACTTCCAAGTAAGCACTTCTTGCACTTGATTTAGAATAAAATTTATTATTATTTTTGAAAACAAGTTATAAAATGTCATCAATACATTTATTATAATGTCCAGATCTGATCTGTTTTGGCAATTAATATAATTTACATTAGATATATGCACAAAATCCAACAATAATTACATATCAATATTCTTCAAACATTTAAAAATCAATCATTTAAAAAAAATCTTTATACTAAAAAAGTAACCTTATGAAAAATTTTAGTGCTTTTTATTGTATCAAAAACAGTATTTGTAGTGTGATAATTTTTGCGCTTTTAACAGCATCTGTGTTTGCTCAAAGTAGGGCTACAATTACGTTGCAATTAGATAAACCTGGCGTAAACGTAAGTCCAAAACTATATGGATTGATGACTGAGGAAATCAATTACTCTTATGATGGTGGTTTGTATGCCGAACTGATAAGAAACAGAATTTTTAAAGATAATTTTAGACAGCCAGAACACTGGTCGCTGATACAAGAAGGAGAAGGAAAAGGCACCATAACTTTAGATCGGCAGCAACCTGTAAACAATGCGCTGAATGTTTCCCTCAAACTAAATGTAGAAAACGTAGGAAAGCGTGTAGCAATTGCAAATGATGGTTTTTGGGGAATCCCAATCAAACCAGGCACAATTTATCGGGGTAGTTTTTATGCTAAAACTTCTAACAATCAGGAAAACTCTTTAAGTATTGCGATAGAAAGTATTGATGGTAAAACAACTTATGCATTGGCACAAGTAAGTGGACTTAATAATCAATGGAAACGTTACACATTCACTTTAAATACCCGTAAAGATTTACAACCAACAGCAAATACACGCTTTGTAATCGGAACAAAAGACACAGGAAACTATTGGTTTAATCTGGTATCGCTCTTTCCGCCAACTTATAATAACAGACCCAATGGAAACCGTTCTGATATCATGCAATTATTAGGCGATATGAAGCCTGCTTTTTTGCGCTTGCCCGGAGGAAATTACTTGGAAGGACAAATGTTTTCTACCAGATTTGATTGGAAAAAAACGCTGGGTAACATAGACCAGCGCCCGGGCCACATGGGAACATGGAGTTACCGCTCATCTGATGGCATGGGTTTATTAGAATACTTAGAATGGTGCGAAGATTTGAAGATGGAACCCGTATTAGCCCTTTTTGCAGGTTATACTTTAAATAAAGATTACTTAGAAGCGGGCCCGCTTTTAAAACCTTTTGTGGATGATGCACTGGACGAAATTGAATATGTAACAGGCGATACAAACACGAAATGGGGCGCAAAACGAGCACAGGATGGGCATCCGAAACCGTTTAAAATTACTTATGTAGAAATTGGTAATGAAGATGGATTTGATGTTTCCGGAAGTTACGAAGGCCGTTATAATCAGTTTTCTGATGCTATCAGAGCTAAATATCCGCAGCTTCAATTAATCTCAACGGTTGGCGGTAAAGATCCACTGGGCGGAAGGTTTAAAACGCCAGCCCGTACGCCGGAAGCTTTAGATGAACATTATTACCGTACCGCATCAGAAATGGAAGAAGATGCCAACCATTATGATAATTATGATCGCAAAGGCCCTAAAATATTTGTGGGAGAATGGGCAACCCGGGAAGGCGACCCAACAACTAATATGAATGCAGCTTTGGGCGATGCCGCATGGATGACAGGCATGGAACGAAATTCGGATTTAGTGGTAATGTCTTGTTATGCACCTCTTTTTGTAAACGTAAATCCGGGAGGGATGCAATGGAAATCTGATTTGATCGGATATAATTCGCTTACCAGCTATGGTTCTCCCTCCTATTATGTACAGAAAATATTCAACACGTATTTAGGTGATAAGGTAGTGCCTATATCAGCAGAAAATATTCCAACACAACTTACCAAATTAACTAAAAGAGATTCTACAGGCGGTACAAAACAAAAAACAATACCGGCCATGTTTTATGTTGCTACTAGAAGTAGTAATGATGGCCGTGTTTACCTCAAAATAGTAAATGCAACCAGTCAGGCACAGCCAGTAAATATCAATTTAAAAGGTGTTGCAAAAGTTGCTTCGGCAGGTTCTAAAGTTGTGATTAAAGCAGACAAGCCTGAAGATACCAATACCATTACAGAACCCAAAAAGATTGTCCCAGTAATTTCTACTATTAAAGGATTAGGTACTTCTTTTAACCAGACTTTTCCGGCTTATTCTATTACGGTTTTACAAATCGAAACAAAGTAATCATCAATTAAATTTGAATTGATTTTTTTGGTTCATACTTCTTTTATCACCTTAATTTTATTGTTGAACAACAAAAAATTCAAGCAACCTGTTTACCATATTTTAGGTGATAAAAGAAGCATCAACTTTAATAATCTGAACAACCTTAAGATAGATTAGACTGGAAGCATTTTAACCAGCAAAACTTCAAAACCAATTTAATTAAAACCCTAATTATAATTAGACCAAAAACCTCACCTTAATCATTATCAAATGAGATATATTTCTAAAACCTTATTTTCTATTATACTGACTTTTGCAGGATTAACTACTAAAGCACAGATAGAAAGAGCACCTGCTTACCCGCTGATTACGCATAACGCGTATTTCAGTATTTGGTCAACTACAGATCAATTAAACGAATCTACTACTACACATTGGACAGGTAAAAACCAATCTTTAATAGGTATTATTAAGGTTGATCAAAACTTTTATCGCTTTATGGGAAAGGAACCGATAACATACAAAACTATTTTACCAGCTTCAGACGAGCAGCCTTATAGCTTTAAATACACAGAAAGTGAGCCTGCAAAAGGTTGGGAAAATACTGACTTTAATGCGGATAGCTGGAAGACCGGAACTGCGCCTATCTCCGACCAGAAATCTCAATCAAAAACTTTGTGGCAAACTAAAGATATTTGGGTAAGAAGAGTTTTTAATTTAAAGGAAGTTAACATCAATAAGGTAATGTTGAAGTTACACCATGATGATAACGTAGAAGTTTATCTCAATGGAAAAAACATTTACAACAAAACCGGTTGGAATAACGATTTCAGCATGAATGCCATTAAAAACGAATTAATTAACGGTAAAAACGTACTCGCTATCCATTGCGCCAACACTGCTGGCGGTGCCTGGCTAGATTTTGGTTTGGCAGATGAACTTAAACCAGCCACAATTGCAAGTATTAAAGAAGCAAACCAAACGCATGTACAAGTTAATGCCACACAAACCATTTATGATTTTACATGTGGCAACGCTAATTTAAAGGTTACTTTTACTTCTCCGTTGTTGATGAATGATCTTAAATTGTTTTCACGGCCTGTGTCTTACGTCAGTTATCAGGTAAAATCCAATGATCAAAAAAACCATCAGGTAAGTATTTATTTTGGTGCTTCCACAGACATTGCCGTGACTACGCCAACGCAGGAAGTAATCGCGCAAAAATATGCTAATGCACAACTTAACATTTTAAAAGCCGGAACAACTGCGCAATCTATCTTACAGAAAAAAGGCGATGATATAAGGATTGATTGGGGATATATGTATGTAGCAGCGCCTAAATCTTCTCATATATCTCAGTATATCAGCAGTAACAATACAGGAATAAGTTCTTTTTTAGCTGGAAAGTTTACATCATCAGCTCAAAAGGGAAAAAGTTTAATGTTGAATAATGTATTGTCGATGAGTTTGATTGGAAATACTCCAATTGAAAAAGTATTGATGATTGGTTATGATGATTTATATTCTGTTCAATACTTTAAACAAAACCTGAAACCTTACTGGAAACAGAATGGACAAACGATAGAAAATGAGCTAACGCAAGCAGCTTCTCAATATAAAATGGTGATTGATCAATGCCAGAATTTTGATCGTACCATGTATAATAACGCCAAAAATGCTGGCGGAGAACGTTACGCTGATTTATGTGCTTTAGCTTATCGGCAAAGTATTGCGGCTCATCAGTTAGTAAAAAGCCCGCAAGGCGAAACACTGTTTTTATCTAAAGAAAACTTTAGTAATGGTTCTATCAATACAGTAGATGTTACTTATCCTTCCGCACCACTATTTCTTATTTACAATCCGGAGTTATTAAAAGGCATGTTAAATGGTATATTTTATTACAGTGAAACCGGCAAATGGACCAAAAACTTTGCAGCGCATGATTTAGGAACTTATCCGCTGGCAAATGGCCAAACTTACGGCGAGGATATGCCGGTAGAAGAATCTGGAAATATGATGATTTTAACCGCTGCAATTGTTAAAGCCGAAGGCAGTACCAGCTATGCAAAAAAGCATTGGGCCACTTTAACTACTTGGGCAGATTATTTGCTTACCGCAGGTTTCGATCCGGAAAACCAGTTATGTACAGATGATTTTGCCGGTCATTTAGCACGTAATACCAATTTATCTATAAAAGCAATTGTTGCTATTGGTGCTTACGCTGAAATGGCTAAGCAATTAGGTTACACAGATGTAAGCATGAAATATCATTTTGCAGCACAGGAAATGGTAAAAAAATGGATGCAATTGGCAGATGCAGGCGATCATTATTCACTGGTGTTTGAGCGTAAAGATACCTGGAGCCAAAAGTATAATCTGGTTTGGGACAAAGTTCTCAACCTAAATTTATTTCCAAAAGAAGTTTACAACCGGGAAATCAAATATTACTTAACCAAGCAAAACGAATTTGGCTTACCGCTTGACAGTCGAAAATCGTACACCAAATCTGACTGGATTACCTGGACAGCCACTTTGAGTGATAACCAGAAAGATTTTGAAACTTTGATTAATCCGGTTTATAAGTTTGCAGAAAAAACACCTTCTCGCGTACCCATAAGCGACTGGCACGAAACCACTGATGGCAAAATGGTTGGTTTCCAGGCGCGAAGCGTTGTTGGCGGTTACTTTATCAAAATGCTAAACGATAGGTGGAATAGCAAAAATGTTGAATAATGAAAATGCTTCTTTTATCATACATTTTTGATCTTAGTTTTTGTATGATAAAAGAAGCATTTGAATGATTTAACTAATCAGGTATTTTAAGTTGATACTGTTTTTATGTCAATAAAAACAGTATCACCATGGTGCAACTAAGCCTTTTTAATCCGTATCACATTTAACGAATAAGGTTTAAGTTGAAAAGTTAATTTCTTATTTTGAAGATTAACCAGTTGCACTTTCGGACTAACTGCCGAAGGATTTTCAAAAGAATTTACCTGATCCAAGTTTTCGTTTGCTAAGACAGTAATATTTGCTTTCGATTGTAACTTTGCGCCATCAATCATAAAATCTGCATTTTGAGCTTTTGCAGAAGTATTAACTACTTTCAAAATAATTTCATTCGTTGCTTTATCTAAAGCGGCACAGGCATAAAACCCTTCTTTACCGGCAACAGCTTTATTATCCATTAAAATTGGCACTTCCTGAGTTCCTTTATTAACTGAAAACAGTTTTTGTACCTGGTAATCTGGTGTTCCGTAAGAACGCAAGTTATCAACCCAAATTAGATCCGGCGTCCATTGCCAGCCATCTGCATGGGCAAAAAGCGGCGCGTAAGATGCCATCGAAACTACATCTGCATTGCGTTCCAAACCTGTCATGAAAGCAGCTTCAGACATGGCCGTTTTCCAGTTATTTTTATTATTAACACTTACTGTTTTATCACTTTGTGCAGCATATTCACCGGCAAAAATTTTAGAACCATTACGCGGATAATTATCATAACGACTCACGTTTTCCAGAAACCATTCCGGCTTTCTGTAATAATGCTCATCA
Organism: Janthinobacterium lividum; assembly: GCA_050955045.1. Taxonomy (GTDB): domain Bacteria; phylum Bacteroidota; class Bacteroidia; order Sphingobacteriales; family Sphingobacteriaceae; genus Mucilaginibacter_A. The sequence continues at coordinate 59,595 of JBPBQV010000004.1, forward strand.
ATTAAATCAGCATTCATTTTGCGTAAAGCTGTGTTTAAATAATCAAACCGTTCACCATTCGGGTCAGTCCCAGAACTATTCACAAGCTTTATCTCCGGATATTTAGCTTTAATTGCTTTCGTAAAAATCTGTAATCGTTCCAAATATTGTGGTCCCCAGTTTTCATTTCCAACGCCCATCATTTTTAAATTAAATGGTTTTGGATGACCCATTTCTGCGCGTACTTTTCCCCAATGTGTGTTCACACTTCCATTTGCAAACTCAATCAAATCCAACGCATCTTGCACATAAGGATCCAATTCATCCAACGGAACAACTTCTGCTGTATTGAACTGGCAGGCCATGCCAGCGTTTAAAATTGGCAAAGGTTGTGCGCCAATATCTTCTGCCAGTTGGAAGTACTCAAAAAAGCCAAGTCCGAAAGTTTGAAAATAATCTGGCGTTAAACGATGTGCAAATTCTGTATTCCAGCGGTTAACTATCAATTGTCTTTTCTCAATTGGACCAATGGTATTTTTCCATTGGTAACGTGTGGCTAAATCCCGACCTTCTACAATGCAACCTCCCGGAAAACGGATAAAACCGGGTTTCATATCTGCCAGCAACTGAATCATATCTGCGCGCATTCCACCCGGACGTTTTTTCCAGGTATCTTCTGGAAATAAGGAAATCATATCCAGATCAATTTTTCCATTTCCTTCAAACCAGATATTCAGTTTGGCTTTTTGTTCTGTTGCAGTTGCGTTAAAACTTACCGCTTGTTTATGCCACTCGTTGCCAGTTTCGGTCGGAGATAGCAAACCTGTTCCAATAATTGCGCCTTTCGGATCGACTAGTTCCAGGTGCATTTTCACATTTGCTGCTTGCTGCCGGTACATTACAGAAAAATCATAACGCAAACCTTTTTTGATGCCCATTCCGCGGAAACCTTCATTGGTAATACCTATGCTGCTTTTATCGGCATTATTTAAAGTTATCTGCATATAACGCGGATTGGCCGTGTTAACTTCCTTGCGGTTTAAAATCAAAACGTCGCCTTCTTTTACACTCTTTCCGTTAACTTTCCAGCCCATTAACGGCGAGTAAAACTCAAACGAACGATTTTTAATTAACTCCGCATAAATTCCGCCATCCGCACCCATGTTGATATCTTCAAAAAAGATTCCCCACATGGTTGGCTGTATTTCGGCTTTAATTTCGCTTGCTTTTACCGTAAAAATTTTGGTTTGCGCCTTACTTATTTCTGAACTTAAAAAAGTGTGTATAAAAACAGCACTTGCAAAAAATAACTTCTTTTTCATTAAATCTAAGTTATAACTTTTTTAACCGTCAGAAATACAATTAAAATATTTTTCTTTTTGACTTTAATTAATATTTCAATTATATTGTGGATTGAGTAGCTTTAAATTTTTAAACAAAATCATATTTAAATGATCAGATATTCCGGACAAACCCGCGTCTTAGTTGCTGTTGATTGCGTAATATTTGGTTTTGATGGAAATCATTTAAAAATCCTATTGATTCAACGAGGCTTTGAACCCGAAGCCAAAAAATGGAGTTTGATGGGCGGTTTTATTCAACCAGATGAAAATCTGGATCAATCTGCAGATCGAATTCTGAATCAACTTACTGGTTTAAAAGGCGTTTATCTGGAACAATTGCGCTCATTCGGAGAACCAACGCGGGATCCGCTGGAAAGAACTATTGGCATTGCCTATTTTTCTTTGGTTGATATTCATCAATATGAAACACAGCTTAATGATAAATATCATGCAGCTTGGTTTTTGCTGAATGAAGTGCCGAAATTGATTTTTGACCACGAAGTAATGGTGGAAGAAGCTAAAAAATATCTGCGTTATAAAGCGGCGTTGCACCCAATTTTATTCGAATTATTACCAGAAAAATTTACGATTCCCCAATTACAAAGCTTATACGAAGGTATTTATGGAGCAACTTTTGATAAACGAAATTTTAGCAGAAAACTACTTTCCACAGGCTTATTAATTCGCCAACAGGAAAAGCATAAGGAAAACTCTAAAAAAGGCGCGTTTTATTATACTTTGAATAAAGATCAATATAAGCAAAAATTTCAGGCATTTTTAAATTTTATTCCAAATCCAGAAAATTTAATCTTCTAAATCTTAAACTTTATATCAAAGCTTCTAAACGTTTTAGATTACAAAAAAATAAGTGTTAATTAGACACCAATTAAAATTATGAAAAATAATCAATTTGTGATTGGTGTTGATTATGGCACCGATTCTGTTCGTTCTGTAATTGTTGATGCAGCAAACGGAGCAGAAATAGCAGCATCCGTTTACTTTTATCCGCGCTGGCAAAAGGCATTATATTGCGATGCCTCCTTAAACCAATTCAGGCAACATCCGCTGGATTACGTAGAAGGCTTGGAGTTTACCATAAAAGACTGCCTAAAAAAAGCTGGCGGACAAGTTACACTAGAATCTGTTAAAGCAATTTCCATCGACACAACCGGATCATCGCCAGTTGCCGTTGATGAAACAGGAACACCTTTGGCATTGCTACCGCAATTTGCTGAAAATCCTAACGCCATGTTTGTGCTCTGGAAAGATCATACTTCTTTAAAAGAAGCAGCAGAACTGAATGAACATGCACAAAAATCAGAACCAAATTACTTACAGTTTGTAGGAGGAATTTATTCATCTGAATGGTTTTGGGCTAAGCTTTTACACATTTTAAGGGGTGATGAAAAAGTACGTCAATCCTGTTATTCCTGGGTAGAACATTGCGATTGGATCCCATTTTTACTCTCCGGAGGAAAACACCTAACTGATATGAAACGCAGCGTTTGCGCGGCCGGGCACAAAGCTTTATGGGCAGAAGAATATGGCGGTTTGCCGCCGGATGAGTTTTTCTCTTCTTGGGATCCGCTTTTAAAAGGATTTACTTCCCGTTTATTTAAAGAGACTTATACATCTGATCAGGCTGCAGGAAATTTAAGCACGGAATGGGCCGAAAAATTAGGTTTATCAACCGATGTTTTGATTGGCGTTGGTGCTTTTGATGCACACATGGGCGCAGTTGGCGGGCAGATTGAACCTTATTATTTAAGTAAAGTAATGGGAACTTCTACCTGCGATATGCTTGTTGCACCAACAGAAGAAGTGAACGGAACGCTGGTAAAAGGTATTTGCGGCCAAGTTCCTGGATCGATCATCCCGGGAATGATGGGTATGGAAGCCGGGCAATCGGCCTTTGGTGATTCGTACGCCTGGTTCCGCAACGTACTGGCTTGGCCTTTGAAAACGCTTCTTTTATCGACTAAAATTGTGGATCAGGAAACTGCCGAAAATCTGATGCAGGAAATGATTGACAAAATAATTCCGGAACTAAGCAAAGAGGCAGCAAAAATCACTCTGGAAGAAAAAAGTGAACTAGCCTTGGATTGGCTGAATGGCCGCCGCACACCGGATGCTAACCAAGAACTAAAAGGTGTAATTGCCAATTTAGATTTGGGCAGTAATGCGCCTTCTATTTTCCGCGCTGTAGCTGAAGCAACTTGTTTTGGTGCGAAAAGCATTGTTGATCGATTTAACCAGCAAGGCGTGCCGGTAAAAGGATTAATTGGGATGGGCGGCGTTGCTAAAAAATCGCCTTTTATTATGCAGATGATGGCTGATGTAATGAACATGCCAATCCGCATCCACAAATCAGAACAAACCTGCGCTATTGGAGCCGCGATGTTTGCCGCAACGGTTGCCGGCATTTATCCGAAAGTAGAAGATGCCATGGCTGCCATGGGACAAGGTTTTGATGCCGAATATCAGCCTAATCCTGAAAAAACTGAGCTTTATGCCAAACGCTATCAGCGATACATCAATCTTGGCAAAGTCACCGAAATACAAACCCTGGAAATTACCTCCTAAAAACAGTATCGAATGAGTAATTATAATGCAATCCGCCAGAGTGCTTATGAAGCCAATATGCAGCTTCCAAAGCTTGGTTTGGTGCTTTTTACTTTTGGAAATGTGAGTGCAGTTGACCGCGAACAAAGCGTTTTCGCCATCAAACCAAGTGGTGTTCCCTATGAAGAACTTTCGCCGGAAAATATGGTGATTGTTGATTTTGATGGCAACACCGTTGAAGGAAATTTCAGACCATCTTCTGATACAAAAACACACGCCGTTTTATATAAACACTGGTCAGAAATTGGCGGAATTGTGCATACGCATTCTACTTATGGCACGGCCTGGGCGCAATCGCAGCGTGATATTCCGATTTACGGAACCACACATGCTGATCATTGTACCGCAGATATTCCCTGCGCGGCGCCGATGGATGATTTAATGATTCAGGGAAATTATGAATACGAAACTGGTTTTCAAATTATGAATTGTTTGCAGGAAAAAGGTTTGACTTACCAGGAAATGGAAATGATTTTGGTAGGTAATCATGCTCCTTTTACCTGGGGAAAAACGGCGGCAAAAGCGGTTTATAATAGTGCGGTTTTGGAGGAAGTTGCCCGCATGGCGCAGCTAACTGAACAAATAAATCCGCAGGTTGCACGGCTAAAACCTGCCTTAATTCAGAAACATTACGAACGGAAGCATGGGAAAGATGCTTATTACGGTCAGTAATTTAATGCTTCTTTTACCGATGAAAAAACTTCATTTCATATTCCTGCTCGCTTCGTTTTTGCTGGTTGAAAATACCTTTTGTCAACAAAAAGATTTCCATAACTGGGCAGCTACGCCGCCGATAGGCTGGAACAGTTGGGATTGCTACGGACCAACTGTTGTTGAAAGTGAAGTAAAAGCCAATGCTGATTACATGGCTAAAAACCTGAAAAAAGCAGGGTGGGAATATATTGTGGTGGATATCCGCTGGTATGTGGGAAATGATAAAGCGCATGGTTATAATCAAATCGATCCGGATTATGTGCTGGATAAATACGGTCGTTTTCAACCTGCGGTAAACCGTTTTCCTTCGGCTGCTGGTGGAAAAGGCTTTAAACCGCTGGCAGATTATATCCACAGTAAAGGCTTAAAATTTGGTATTCATATTATGCGCGGCATTCCGGTGGAAGCCGTGAAACGCAATACGCCGATTTTGGGAAGCACCGCAACGGCCAACCAGATTTACACCACAGAATTGCAATGTAAATGGTTGAAAGATATGTACGGCGTAGTTGCAGGCAAACCGGGCGCACAGGAATACTACAACTCACTTTTTAAACTGTACGCCTCCTGGGGTTTGGATTTTGTGAAGGTTGATGATCTTTCTCGGCCGTATCATACCGAGGAAGTAGAAATGATCCGTAAAGCGATTGATCTATCCGGAAGAAAAATATTACTGAGCACTTCGCCGGGAGAAACGCCTTTGGCCGATGCCGAACATGTGGCTGAAAATGCCAATATGTGGCGCACCGTTGATGATTTTTGGGATAACTGGAAAATGCTGAAAGATCATTTTGATGTTTTTGAACGCTGGAACGCTTACCGAAAACCGGGTGCCTGGCCGGACGGCGATATGTTGCCTTTGGGCAGAATTGGTATCCGTGCAGAAAGAGGCGATAATCGTATGTCGGCTTTTACAAAAGATGAGCAATATACGCTGATAACGTTGTGGACGATCTTCCGTTCGCCGCTGATGTTTGGCGGAGATTTACCTTCCAATGATGCTTTTACGCTTTCGCTGCTTAATAATGCAGACGTAATTTATGTGCTTAAAAACAGCATCAACAATAAACAATTATTTAAAACAGAACAAGCTGTTGCCTGGATTGCAGATGATCCGAAAACAGGTGATAAGTTTCTGGCTGTTTTTAATCCGACAGATCAAACTGAAGCAAAAAAAATCAACATTAATTTGAGTGAATTGGGTTTCAAATCAAAAGTTCAAATTAAAAACCTTTGGAACCACCAGAATTTAGGAAGTTTTTCCGATGAGTTTTCGCCGCAAATTAATCCTCATGGCGCAGGTTTATACCGGATTTCTTCCAAATAAAAATCAACAATTAACCTAAAAAAACTAAATATGATCAATTTAAAAGAACTGGAAGTTTGGTTTATTACCGGAAGCCAGAATTTATATGGTGAAGAAACTTTAAACCAGGTAGCGCAACATTCTACGCAAATTGCGGCTGCGCTGGATGCTTCGGCACAAATTCCGGTGCGTGTGGTGTTTAAACCAACTGTAAAATCAACAGAAGAAATTTACCGGATTTGCCAGGAAGCAAATACGGCCAAAAACTGTATCGGTATCATCACCTGGATGCATACATTTTCGCCGGCCAAAATGTGGATCAACGGCTTGAAAGTGCTGCAAAAACCAATGCTGCATTTGCACACGCAATTTAACAGCGATATTCCCTGGGCGACGATGGACATGGATTTTATGAACCTGAACCAAAGTGCACACGGCGACCGCGAATTTGGGTTTATCGTTTCCAGGATGCGCGTCAACCGGAAAGTGGTAGTTGGCCACTTTGAAGATGAAGAAGCGCAGAAAGAAATTGGTGCATGGACACGTGTTGCCGCCGGCTGGTACGATTGGCAAGGTGGTAAATTTGCCCGTTTTGGTGATAATATGCGCTTTGTAGCCGTAACCGAAGGTGATAAAGTGGAAGCTGAATTAAAATTTGGCTATTCAGTAAATACTTATGGAATCGGTGATCTGGTGGAAGTGATTAATGCAACTTCCAATGCTGCAATTGATCAGCTAATTGAAGAATATAACGACAGCTACACGATGGCCGAAAGCTTGCTGAAAGGCGGCGCACAATTTTCATCGTTAAAAGAAGCAGCTAAAATTGAAATCGGCTTGCGTACATTTTTGCAGCAAGGCGGCTTCAAAGGTTTCAGCGATACATTTGAAGATTTGCACGGCATGGCGCAATTACCGGGCATCGCCGTGCAGCGTTTAATGGCCGAAGGTTACGGTTTTGCCGGAGAAGGCGACTGGAAAACGGCGGCTTTGGTACGCGCCATGAAAGTGATGGGTAGCGGTTTGCCGGGCGGAAATGCTTTTATGGAAGATTATACTTACCATTTCAACCCGTCTAATCCAATAGTTTTAGGTTCGCACATGCTGGAGGTTGACCCGGTTTTGGCTAAGGGAAAACCTTCCTGCGAAATACATCCTTTAGGCATTGGCGGCAAAGCTGATCCGGTTCGTTTGGTATTTAACGCTGGCGGCGGACCAGCTTTAAATGCTTCCATTATCGATATGGGCAACCGTTTCCGTTTATTGGTTAACACGGTAGAAGCTGTAGAAATAGAACATGATTTACCAAAATTACCAGTTGCGCGCGTATTGTGGAAACCACTGCCAGATATGAAAACCGGTTGCGCAGCTTGGATTTATGCTGGTGGCGCACACCATACCTGTTTCAGTCAGAATTTAACCTCTGAACATATGCAGGATTTTGCAGCTATTGCTGGTATTGAATGTGTAATGATTGATAAAGATACTAGACTGAACCAATTGCGTAACGAATTGCTTTGGAGCGAGGTTGCTTATAAGTAAGATTTTTAGGCGGTAAAAGAAGCATTAGATTTCCTAAACACAAAGCCTCAGCAGACTATCTTTGCTGAGGCTTTTAAATAAAATACTTATTTCTATTACTTCAACCTTTTATATATTGCATCATAAAACAAGCTTGCGCTGGCACTTTCCCTTTTGAAACGTTGCAAATAATTGCAGTTAATTAAAGCTTTAAAACCGACATTTTCCATAGAAAAAATATAAACCTCTTCAGGAACTTTAGGTATTCCGCCAACTCCTAATACAATAAATACGGGTATATCTTTTTGATTACTATAATTCTCATAATTGTTGATTTGCGAATTTTTTGCCCAAGTAATTGTACCATCCTGATTCCAGTTACTTCTATACTTACATTCTACAGCGAAAACTTTAAAACCATTTCGAGTATTTAGCTGAATTTCAAAATCAGGATAATGATTAGACTTAGGATAAATCCCATCAAAAAATTTATCGCTTCGCCATTCTTTCAATACAAATCTTTCGCTTTCAAAATCAAATAATTTTAGAACAAACTTTTCAAAATCGTCACCTTTTTCTTTAGAAGAATTTCTTTCATATGGAGAACTTTCTTCTCTATTATAAAACTGTTTATCGAATGGACGAAACTGATTTGCACGATTTGGAAAGAAGTATTTATAGCTAAAAAACAATAAAGCGATGGACAATATCAGTAAAACAATTGTTGTCATTTACACACAAATCCTCATTTTTTTACTATATTTTAAATAGTTACAGTTATTTTAATAACTCCAACACTTTCGGATCAGTATAATCCTTCACAAAAAACAACACATTATCATACTCCGTAAAATCCTCAGCTTCATGTGCAGTAGTTAATACAACACATTTCATTCCGGCATTTTTGGCTGCTTCTACGCCTTTTGGGGCATCTTCAAAAACAATACAATCTGCTGGTTCTGCACCTAATGCTTCGGCGGCTTTTAAAAAAGTTTCCGGGTGAGGTTTGCTGATTTCTACATCATCAGCACTGATAATAGCTTTTAAATACCGGCGCAAATCCAAATTATCAACCACAAAATCAATATTAAATGGAATGGCGGCCGAAGCAATTGCCATTTTAATCTGCTGCGCCTCAGCTTTTTTCAGAAAATCATCTAAACCAGGCAGTAACCTTAAATGCGGTTTGTATTTTGCCTGATAATCAAGCTCTTTGCGCATCGAATAAATTTCGATCTCTTTTGCAGAAAACTTATTTTTCCCGAAAACCCGTTCCAACAATTCAGGGTTTTTGCCATACATTTCTTTTTTAACCTGCTCCCAACTTAAACCGGCATTCAGATCATTGTTTAAAATATCAAACCAAGCTTTACCGTGGTATTCCATATCATCAACCATGGTTCCGTTTAAGTCAAAGAGAAATGCTTTTTTTGCCTGCTGCTTATTTTCCATTCGGCAATGATAAACTTTTAGCCACAATTTGCATCAACACAAATTTTTACCTGCTAAAAGAAGCATTGGTTATTTTTTGGCGAGTGCTTGCTCTGCAAAACGCATTAAATCATCAGCTTTCATGAAACCCATTGTGCCGAGAACCGGTTTAGCGTTTTCATCAAAAATAATTAAGGTTGGATAAGCCTGAATTTTCCAAAGTTCGGCAAGTTTCGGTCCTTGTCCTTTTTCCATATCAATGGAAACATTGATAAATTTATTATTAAAAAAATCTGCTACTTTTTTATTGCTGAAAGTTTGCAGTTTCAGCATTTTGCACGGGCCGCACCAGGTGGCGTAGCAATCCACAAAAATATACTTTTTTTGTGCCGATGCTTTTTTTACAGCGGCATTCCAATCATTCTCCACAAAAACAATTTTATCCGCAGCAATTAACCTTGTGGAAACTGTTTTTTTAACCGGAGCAATGGGTTTAAAAGAAGAAACCGAAAAAAACAGTGGTAAAAGAAGTATCAAACTATATTTCCTGATCATGATTTTTTTAATTTTTATGTTAAATAATATACGTTAAGCCGCAGTTTCGGTTTGGTTAATTTACTGTTTAGGCGGAGTTACAACGTTTAAAAAGCGTTCTACTGTATAAGTTGCCAATTGTCCGCTTGGGCCGTTTAAAGTATAATCGCAACCATGCGTTGCCCAGGGTAAACTTAAAAAGTAATGTTTTATTTTAAGCTGATTCAGTTTTGAGTTGAGGTGAACGCTATGCTGATAAGAAACCAAAACATCATTTTTTCCATGAATGAGCAAAGTTGGAACTGATTCTTTATGAACATATAAAACAGGCGAACTAGCTGCATATTTTGCCGGAACCTGGTTGTAAGTTCCGCCCAGGTAAGCCTCCATTACTTTATGCGAATTTAAAACCAATGGATTAGACGGAACAAAATAACCGAATATCATATCTGCCGGCCCGTAAAAATCGATTACTCCTTTTATGCCTTCATTTTTTAAAGTGTAAGCCGCTAGCAAAGCAATTTGTGCACCGGCCGATCTTCCTAATAAAACGAAGTTATTAGTATCAATTTGTAGTTTTTCTGCGTGATCTTTTAAATAGTGAATAGCGCTTTTAACATCTTCTACCGGTAACGGATTTTGATATTCAGGAGCCAGCCGGTAATCAATAGAAGCTACCTGATAACCTCTCTTCGCCAGATAACTGTTCAGTTCGGGCAATTGCTTGGCATCTCCCCCACTCCAGGAACCACCGTGAATAACAATTACGCAAGGTTTTTTAGATGCTGTTTTTATCGAATAAAAATCTAACTGTAAACTAATTTCAGGATAAGATTTATATGTGAAAGTTTGAGGCTGAATTGCTTTGTCATCAATTCCGTAAAACATAGAAAAGAAAGAAAAAGGCTGATTAAGATGATTGATTTTTAAGTCGGAAGCCTGATTTCCTAAAGCTGTTTTTATTTCATCCGAAAGTTTTGATGCAATTGCATAAACTCTAAAAACAGGTGATAAAAACAGTATTAAAGTAACGGTTGCCAACGCATTTCCTACTTTTTTATACCCGCTTGATTTGCTTTTAATTAAAAACAGGATGAGCAGAATACCAATAAAAATGTATGGAAATTCGGTTATAAGAATAGCTAAAAGCCAGAGATGATAAGTAGGAGCAGGAAAAACAGTTAATAAAGAAATTAGGAATAAAAGAAAGATCAGAATAAAACGAACCATCGTTTAAAAGTAGAAGATAAATGCCAATGGTTCGTTTTATTTTGCAGATTATATTTTTCGAAGTCGAATGATGTGTAAATAGTGCATCAGTTTCATGATTGGATAAGTTGGATCCAATTCGAACCATTTTTTAGCAAAATTGGCATCGTTTGGTTTTTTATGATGATTATTCTGGAAAAGCTCGCCCATCATTAAAAAATCTAAAGGCAACATATTCTTACTATGATCATGGTTATCAAAGTTGGAGTAACCGTATTTATGTCCGCACCAGTTTACAATGGCACCGTGCAATGGTCCCATTAAAAAATGAATCGGCAGCAATAAAAACATCCACCATTGTGTTGCAAAAACAACATAAAATGCAATATAAAATAAGCCAAACGTAATACGACTGATCCAATGATCACCAATCCGGTCAACAAAATTCCAGGTTGGATAACGATCACAAAAAGCAGGTTCGGGTTCAATTTTGTGCTTTTGATAATCCATGTAAATATTTTTCGTTTTAATCATCATGCCCCAAACGTCTTTTGCAAAATGTGGAGAATGCGGATCCTTCTCTGTATCGCTATATGTATGATGCATCCGGTGCAATATGGCATAAGCGCGAGGATTTAAAAAGGAAGAACCTTGAAAAACATACGTCATTAAGTAAAATGTTTTTTCCCAAAACGGAGTTAGTTTAAACATTTTATGGGAAGCATAACGATGCAAAAAGAAGGTTTGAAAAAAGAGAGAAAGAAACCAATGGCAAAGGAAAAAAACGAGAATAATCATTCGGTAATTGTTGTTTGAGTTATCTTGTACGACAACGCAGATAATTTAATTTGAAATATAACTCGAATTTAAGTTTAATAATATGCACGCCGCAAAAAAGAGTAATCGAAGAATTTAATTCATAAACAGTGATTTAAACCTCAATTTAATTTTTATGTCAAAAGTTTATTCAATAGGTAGTATTTTTTAATCTATAACATTAAAAAAACGATAAAAATCAAGATACAGCTATTCAAAATGCTCTTAATTTAGAAATAAAAGTAGTTCTACCATTAAAATCCTAATTGAGTTAGACTAGTTTAATACTTAAATAGTTAAAATACCCTGATATAAAATATACTTTTAAAAAAACTTACTAGAAAAATGTATATTTTATTATTAACCAAGCAAACTTTTTTATTAACTAATAAAAAAATGAAAAAATAATTTGCATTTTTAAAACTTAGTGTTAAATTTACACTATCAAGAAAAAAAAATATTTCTGTTTTTTAAAAAAGTCTTCTCATAATTTAGGTTTATAATTGGTTAAGTAAAAGCTCCTGCCCATCAGGAGCTTTGCTTTTTTAATAAAAATTCAAAAAAAATCCCAAATAAGTTTTACTTATTTGGGAGACAAGTTACTATATGGTTACAGTTATAATTTATTTCCTCGACCTCTAAACATAGAAATTACCCAAATAATTACTGCAATTACTACTACTACAGCTATAATACCAATTGCGGCTCCAGCTTTAAAAACTCCGCCAACAACAGAGCAACTGTTTAACACCATCAGTGTTACAACAAGCATAGAAAGGTTTAATTTTTTCATTTTAATTATTATTTTAATTGTGAGCGTAACAGAGATCAGTAATTTATTGTTTTGAACCAGGATTAATTAAAGCTTTTATTTACGTTTAGACCTTTTAGAAATGATCCAAATCAGTAAACCTAAAATTATAAAAACAGAGTAAATTCCCATCTTAAAACCGGCTCTAAAAATGCCGCCAACAGCCATACAGCTTTGTAGAGTAGTAGTCAAAACAAGTAAGCCAAATAAAAACTGTTTTTTCATGCTGTAATATTATAAAATAAGACTGATTTGAAAAGATGTATTTTCATTAGTTATTTAAGCAGGGTTTTTGCGGATGATCTTCGATTTAAAACAATCAATCTTCCTGGTTTTTTGTTCTTTCCAACAATTAATATTTTATCAGTATGAAAAATAAATCAGGACTATTTTTAAATGAATTAGGTACAGCAATTGGCATTGGCTTAATGGCTGGAATTGTTGGAACGGCTGCTATCACCATTTCGCAAATGGTTGAAATGAACATTGATGGTCGTGAACCAAGTTCTGCACCTGCAGATGCCGCTTCTAAAATATTAGATATACAGCCAACAAGCGAAGAACAAAAGGCAAAAGTTTCACAGCAAATACACTGGGCGTATGGTACTTCCTGGGGAATTGCCCGCGGACTAATTTCGTTAACGGGTTTAAAAGGATGGAAAGCTACTTTAGTACATTTTGCTGCCATTTGGGGAACAGCAAATGTAATGCTGCCAGCATTAGATGTTGCGCCGCCAGCAACAGAAGAAGATGCCAAAACTATTTCGATTGATGGCCTGCACCACTCAGTTTACGCTGTGGTAGCGGGTTTGGCTTTTGATGCTATTGCGAAAAAAACAACCGCAACAGCATTAGATAAAGAATTAACATCTGCTAAAAAGTTTTTTAAGAATAAATTGGCCTAAGTAGATTTTGTTTAATAAAAAGAGCTTCAGGAAGATATTTCCTGAAGCTCTTTTTATAAGTTAGTTTTTATGAATTTTTAGTTCGCGTGTTCCGAAATTTGTTTTCCTAGAGCCTGTATTTCTTCTGCATTCAAAATCAACGCTTCGTGCGCATGTGGCTCGTAAATCCAGATGTTATTTTCATTGCAAACCAGGCAACCAAAAAGCTGATCCTCGTAAAAAAGATTGTAAGCAGTAAGCTTAGCTTTGTTGGCATCTTCAACACGAACTGTCATGTTGTGATCTTTTCGGGGAATATCTATATTAAATGTGCTCATTTTTAATTGTTTAAATTTTTAATATACTGATTTTTTGCTGATAAAAACAGTATGCGATTAACTGATACTTCTTTTACGGCAATTTTATTTTATAGATAGCATAAGGCGTTGTACGTTTGTTGATGCCTGCATTATGCTCTGGTGTTTTCTGGATTTGAGAGCAGCTTACATATAAATATCCGTCTTTAGAAACCGAATAACTATCCGGCCAGATTAAGCGCGCATCTTTAACTAAAGTAGTCATTTTTAAATCCGGACTGATTTTTACGATCGATGAATTTTGCGGATCACCTAAATACAAGTTTCCTTTTTTGTCAAATTCCATTCCGTCGGTAACAATGTATTTCCCTAAATCTTCTACATAACCTTTCAGTTTTTGTCCGCTTAAAGTATCGTTACGTAAATATTCTGTTTTAATGCGATACAATTTGGTATCTGTTAAAGGTTTGTAATACAACAAATCGCCATCCGGAGATAAAGCAATTCCGTCCGAATCAAATTTAACTGGCTGTCCGTCTTGCTGCAATTCTTTTCCATCAATCAAAAATTTAAAATCTTTATCTGTATGAACAGAATAATGGTTTTGCAGTAATTGACGTGCTTTTCCGGATTTTAAATCAACTACCACAATTCCGCCAGTTCCGGAATTGGTGATATAAGCAAACTGTCTTTTGGTATCTACACGAACATCGTTTAAATAACTGTGCTCATCGGCAACACCTTCAAAAGTATAAGTACGTTCTACTTTGTTTGTGCCGAGGTTAATTTTAACCAATTTGTGACTCTGCTGATAAACTTTATCCAACTTTGGTGCAGCGGGATCAATCACCCACATTACATCCTGATCATCAATATAAGGAGCCTGCACGCAAACCCATTTATTTTTGCCGCTTTCGCCTGGTTTCCAACTATTCATAGCTGCATCAGGATAAGGCTGAGTTTTATTTCCGAGCAAAACCTCTACCAAAGCATATTTATAAATAGAAGGTGTCCACAGTGGATAATTGGTAAATAAACGATTTTTGGCAGAAATAGCTACGCCGGTTATCTGATAGATTGAATCAGCAAAAACCTGCTCCAGTTTTACAGAAGTATTTCCATTAGGATTATCTTCCGGTTTGTGTTCGGTATTATTGCTGGTTGCAGCAGCAGGATTTTTGTTGGCATCACTTGCAGCTGATTGATCGCCAAGTTTATTGTTGTTACAGGAAGCAAAACCTGCCGCCAGCACAACCATATAGGTTAATATTTTTTTCATGCTGAGTAAACCTACTTAATCTATAAAAAGTTTAAAATTTATTCGGCTTCTATGGAACTGTAACTTTTTTAACGATAAAATTTATTTGGGTAAGTTAATTGTACTTTGGATGACAGCATGTTTAAAGTAGTTTATTTCTGAATTTATTTATGTCAAAAACTATTAAGTTTATTACCAGTAATATCTTCACTACTGTTATTTGGTTTGCTTTAAGCTTTTTTGCTGTTATCAATCAGGCTTTCCGGCCTTCCAGCAATAATTATCAGGTTTATAAATATGCGTTCATCAACCTGATTCATCAAGCTAATTTATATACACCACAGCCAGAACACTTTTTAGATCTTAACCATTATGGGCCATTGTTTGCCTTACTGATAGCGCCTTTTACCTTTTTTCCGGATGGTTTAGGCAGTATCATCTGGACAATGACTAACGCTTTTGTACTCTACAAAGCCATACACATGCTTCCTTTAACTTTAAATCAGCGTTGTGCAGTTGTGTTAATTTGCGCTCATGAATGTATGACTTCTTCTTTCGGCACACAAATTAACCCAATGGTTGCAGCAGGTATCATTTTTAGTTTTGTTTTGATTAAAAACAAGCAGGATTTCTGGGCAGCGTTAGCAATTGTGGCTGGAATTTACATCAAAATATATGGTATTGTTGGACTTGCTTTTTTCTTTTTTTCTCAAAACAAGTTTAATCTGATAAAAGGCTTGGTATTTTGGGGCTTACTATTATTTATACTGCCGATGCCTTTCTCCTCACCAGGATTTGTGATGCAGAGTTATCATGATTGGTATATAAGTTTATCAGAAAAAAATGCCAGTAATGCCTTTACAATTATGCAGGATACCAGTGTAATGGGGATGATTCGCAAAATATTTCAATATCCGCAATTACCAAATTTACTTGTTCTCATTCCGGCTATAGTGATTTTTGCTACTTCTTATTTAAATATAAAAAGCTTCAACAAAACGACTTATCAGTTACTGGTACTTTCATCAACACTTATTTTTACTGTTATATTTAGTACCAGTTCAGAATCGCCAACTTATATTATTGCTTTTGTTGGAGTAGGCATTTGGTTTATAAATTTGGACAGACCTGTTACCCGATTAGAAGTTGCTTTGCTTGTATTTGCACTAATAATCACCAGTTTTTCACCTTCTGATTTGTTTCCAAAATACATCAACAAAACCTATATTAAACCTTACGCCTTAAAAGCACTGCCTTGTTTTTTAATATGGCTAAAAATTGTTTACGAAACGGTGAGCCGAAATTTTTTAGCTACACCATCAGCAACAAAGCTTAATGATGTTTAAAAAACACAAGATAGATTTGTTTGATAATATGATAAGCGGCAAAACTCCAGAACAAAATAGCAATACTTTTATTGATAATTTTACTGCTTAAAGCAAATTTACTTTTGATATAATTGGCTGATTTGGCGTAAATATATAAACACAAAAACGCACCAAGCGCAGATCCAATACTAAAAATAATTAGTTCAAAACCAGAAGCTTCGATCCACTCATGTGTAATTAAATAGGTGCCGGTAATCAGCCAGAACGGAATTTGCATCGGGTTTAAAAAACCCAGAATAATGCCATATTTAATGCTGTCTTTATCAGAGTAATTTTTGCTTGGTTCTTCATTCCGATTACGCCAGGTTACAAAACCGAGTACGCTAAACAACACAACCATTACCCAATCAATAATGGTAGATAAATTCATTTGTTGTGATAGCCAATTGGCCCCGTGCATAACCAACAACGTAAAAAAGAACTCTATAACCGAAAATGACGAAATAAAATAAACGGCTTGTCTTAAACCACGATTGATGGTAATTTGTACCAGCGTTAAATTGATATTTCCGGGAGGAACATAACCAATAAAATTACAAACAACACCCAGAAAAAATGTCAGAAAAATCATGCAGCAAAAGTAATCAGGTTTTTTTAAACAGAAAGTTTACCAGAGTTTGGTTTTTACAAACATTTTGCAACTTTTAGTGCATAAAAGAAGCATGTTGCTAAAAAAAGAAAAACCGCTCTGTTATAGCGGTTTTTCTTTTTTATAAGCTTGAAAAACAGTTAAGATTGTTTAGAAAACTGTGCGTTGATACTTAATTTAACTTCATCGCCTAATATTACATTGCCAGCTTCTGTAACACCATCGTAAACCAAACCGAATTCTTTACGGCTGATTTTACCTGTTACTTCAAATCCGGATTTTAAATTACCCCAAGCGTCATTAGCCGTTCCTCCCAGTTCAACTCTTAAAGTTACTGGTTTGGTTATGCCTTTAATAGTTAAATTTCCATCCAGATTGAATTCTTCTCCATCTACTTTGGTAAAAGAAGTTGATTTAAAAGTGATTTTCGGATAAGTTGCTGCATCAAAAAAATCAGCAGATTTTAAATGCACGTCGCGTTGTTCCTGGTTAGTGTCGATGCTATCTATATCCAATGAAAAATCAATTTCTGCATTTTCGAAACTGTCAGTCGGAGCTTCAAAAGTTCCTTCAAATTTTTTGAAAAAACCAGTTACAGTAGAAATCACCAAGTGCTTGATTTTAAAAGTAACTTCGGAGTGCATCGGATCTAAAACCCATTTTGTTGCTGTTGCCATAATTGCTGTTTTTAAGGGATTAATGTTTGTATAACAAAGAAAATAAAAATTGTTGTTTAAACATCTTATTTTATGTTAAGAAATTAAAAAGATTAAAAATCAATGCACTACCTGCTTCAAACGGTCTTTTAAAAATTTTGCCGTGTACGATTTTTTCTCTTTCACCAGCTTTTCGGGCACACCTTCAAAAACCAGTTCTCCACCTCTGTCGCCGCCTTCCAAACCAATATCAATCACCCAATCAGCACATTTAATCACGTCCATATTATGTTCAATTACTACAATCGTGTTGCCTTGATCCAGCAACGCATTAAAAGATTTTAACAGCTTTTTGATATCGTGGAAATGCAGTCCGGTTGTAGGTTCATCAAAAACAAACATCGTTTTGCTGGCGTTATTACCTTTAATCAGGAACGAAGCCAGCTTGATCCGTTGCGCTTCTCCGCCAGAAAGCGTATTGGATGATTGCCCTAATTGCACATATCCCAAACCAACTTCTACCAGCGGTTTTATTTTGTTGAGGATTTTGGTTTCTTTCGAGAAAAATTCCTGCGCTTCGTCAATCGTCATCTGCAAAATATCCGCAACATTTTTTTCCTGATACGTTACATCTAAAACATGTTGTTTAAAACGTTTGCCGCCACAAGTTTCGCAAGGCAGAAAAATATCTGCCATAAACTGCATTTCGATTTTCACTTCACCTTCGCCCTGGCAAACATCGCAACGGCCACCTTCCACATTAAAAGAAAAAGCGGCAGGTTTTAATCCCGCTGCTTTGGCGGCTGGCAAGGCGGAAAATAAATTCCGAATATCGTCCCAAGCTTTAATATAAGTAACCGGATTTGAACGCGAAGAACGGCCAATCGGATTTTGATCTACCATTTCTACCTGCACAATTTTGTTGATGTCGCCTTCAATGCCATCATAACCACCGGTTTTTTCGCCCGAATAATTACCCAGACTTTTTTGCAAAGCCGGATACAAAATTCGTTTAACCAAACTGGTTTTGCCCGAACCGGAAACGCCGGTAACAACGGTTAATACACCAAGCGGAAATTTTACATCGATATTTTTCAGGTTGTTTTCGCGTGCTCCTTTTATCTGGATAAAATCATTCCAGGTCCTGCGTTGCGCCGGGATTGCAATTTCTTCGCGATGACTTAAATATTTGCCGGTCAAGCTGTTTTTATCGGTTAAAATCTCATCAAAAGTTCCGGCAAAAACCAATTCGCCACCGTGCGTTCCGGCTTCTGGTCCGATATCAATTAAATGATCGGCTGCCTGCATAATTTCCTCTTCGTGTTCTACCACCAAAACGGTGTTTCCAACATCGCGCAATGATTTTAAAACAGTAATTAACCGTTGCGTATCACGCGGATGCAAACCAATACTTGGTTCATCCAGCACGTAAATAGAACCAACCAAACTGCTGCCCAGCGAAGTTGCCAGGTTAATGCGCTGCGATTCTCCGCCGGAAAGCGTATTGGACAGACGATTTAAAGTGAGATAACTCAGGCCAACATCATTCAAAAACTGTAAGCGATTGATGATTTCTAGCAATAAACGTTTGGCAATTTTTTCGTCCTGCTGATTCAAATTCAGGTTTTGGAAGAAAGCCAGACATTCATCCATCGGCATCAAAACAATATCCGTAATCGATTTAGAATTTATCTTGACAAAAGAAGCATCCTGCCGCAACCGACTGCCTTTACAATCTGGGCAAGTTGTTTTACCACGATAGCGCGACAACATTACGCGATACTGGATTTTGTAGGTTTGCTCTTCCAGCTCTTTAAAATAAGCATCCAATCCACGGAAATATTTGTTTCCCGTCCAAATTAATTGCTGTTGTTTTAACGTTAACTGGCTGTAAGCGCGATGAATAGGAAAATCAAATTTAAGAGCTTTGCTGATGAGCGCATCGTTCCATTCTTTCATTTTTTCACTGCGCCATGGAGCTATCGCGCCATCGTAAATCGATTTGCTTTTATCAGGAATTACTAAATCTTCATCAATCCCAATCGTTTTGCCGTAACCTTCGCATTTTCTGCAAGCACCATAAGGATTGTTGAAACTGAAAAAATTGGGCGAAGGTTCTTCAAAACGAATCCCGTCCAACTCAAAACGATCACAAAAAAACTGGTCTTTTTCCGGTTCGTCTTCTGTTGGTTTATAGCGGAGATAACAATCTCCGCGGCCTTCAAAAAAAACAGTTTGCACAGAATCGGCTAAACGGCTTGAAGTTTCTTCTTCAGGATTCATAACCACGCGATCAACCACGATAAAAACTTGATGATCATCTTTTAGTTCTGCATCTTCTATCGTTGCGTCTTCCAGAATCTGCTCAATTCGCGAAACTTTTCCTTCAAATAAAACCCGTTGAAAACCTTTTTGCAGCAAAACGGCCAGTTCTTCTTTTAAAGTGCGGTTGTTATGCGGATGAAGCGGACAGTAAACGGTAACGGCTGTATCAACTGGCAACGCGGCGGCAAAGTTTACGACATCAGTTACGGTATCTTTTTTAACGATTTGTCCGGATTTTGGCGAAATTGTTTTTCCGATACGGGAGAAAAGTAGTTTCAAATAATCATAAATCTCGGTAGAAGTGCCCACTGTAGAACGTGGGTTGGAAGTGATTACTTTTTGCTCAATGGCGATAGCCGGTGCAATTCCTCGTATATAATCTACATCCGGTTTATTCATTCGGCCCATAAATTGGCGGGCGTAAGATGATAAGCTTTCTACATAACGACGTTGGCCTTCCGCATAAAGCGTATCAAAAGCAAGCGATGATTTGCCAGAACCAGACATACCAGTTACAACAACCAGTTTATTTTTCGGAATTGCTACCGTAATGTTTTTAAGGTTGTGTACCCTTGCACCTGCTATGATAATATGATGTTTGGAATCTATTTCTGGTTCTATGTTCATTTAAAGATTATATATGGTAAAAGAAGCATTAGCTCAAACTGTTTAAAAAACAAAAATACCGTTTCATCGATATAAAACACCGTTTCATCGATACATTATCCCGGCAGATAACTATAAGCACGTATTTTTAATATTAAGATTTGTTTTATAAAGTTTTTTTTATTTTATTTGATATTGTAATTGTTTAAACTCATATCCTATAAGCTATCGACGGAACTCTACTTTTTCAAAAAACATTTTTAAAAAAAGAATAAGGTAGCAGGTCTATGGAGTTTAGAGAGACGAGTGATCAGGAATTGATCCATCTATATATTTCTGGTAACGAAGCGGGTTTAACAGAACTTATCCGCCGATACCAATCAAAAATTTATACATCAATTTATTTATTGGTTAAAGATGAATATCTTGCTGAGGATATTTTTCAGGATACCTTTATCAAAGTTATCAATACTTTAAAAGCTAGTAAATATAACGAAGAAGGTAAATTTTTACCCTGGGTGGCCCGTATTGCGCATAACCTTGTTATCGACCACTTCCGAAGAGAAAAAAGAACACCTTTGGTAAATAACAGTGAAAGCTTTGATATATTTGATGTGCTAGGCCATTATGACGAAAGCATGGAAGACCGCATGATTCGTGAGCAAACCTACACAGATTTAAAAAAGCTGATCCATTTACTGCCATCAGAACAAAAAGAAGTTTTGATTATGCGCCATTTTGGTGATTTAAGTTTTAAACAGATTGCTGATATTACCGATGTGAGTATTAACACTGCTTTAGGCCGTATGCGTTACGCCTTAAACAACTTACGAAGGATGATGCTAAGCAAAGAATTACTGCTCAAAGATTAATGAAAATTTTATCAGTATTTTATACTAAGTTTATATAGTTTTCGTTCAATTGCTTTAGTTTTAAATCTACTACAAGCTTATGACCGAAACCTTTACAAACTCTGTAACTTCTGCTGTTAAAAAAGAAGTTTTGACCGAAGATGCTGATGACTTAGCTGATCAAGAAAAACGTATTTATACATTGATTGCAGCAAAACTGAACCTATTGCAACTTTCGCCAAAAGAAGAAACTGTTCAGAAAATTTTAGCTTACTCAAGAACAAAGAAATAATTTTCACAAGATTATCTTTTTTAATGTTCTAAATTGTTCCATGCTATTTTTACGATAGTTTTTTGGTTTCGTGTAGAATTTAAAATTCAATTTTTAGGTTTGCAAAATGCTTAAGATAGATCGTTATAAAGCTTTTGTGGCCTTTTTTTCGGCTCATCAACCTAATCCAGTAACAGAACTTCATTATAATTCTCCTTTTGAATTACTGGTGGCCGTAATTCTTTCGGCCCAGTGCACAGATAAACGAATTAATCAAACTACACCTGCCCTTTTTGCTCGTTTTCCTACGCCGGAAGCACTAGCAGCGGCAACTCCAGAAGAAGTTTATAATTATATCAAAAGCGTAAGCTATCCAAATAATAAAGCCAAGCATTTAGTTGGTATGGCTAAAATTTTGGTAAGCGAATTTAACAGTATTGTACCGCAGGGAATAGATGATTTACAAAAAATGCCAGGTGTTGGCCGTAAAACAGCTAACGTTATTTCGTCTGTTGTATATCAGGAGCCGGCTATTGCGGTAGATACACACGTCTTTCGGGTATCAAACCGACTTGGACTTACACATCATGCCAAAACTCCATTAGCTACCGAAATGCAGTTGATGAAGTACCTGCCAAAAGACTTATTAGGTGTAGCTCATCACTGGCTGATTTTGCACGGCCGATATATCTGTGTGGCGCGTAGTCCAAAATGCGAAATTTGCCCGCTTACCCATTTCTGTAAATACTTTGAGCAGATGAATACAGAAACGGCACTTCGGAAAAAAGAAGCTGAGCAAGTGCAAAAAGCAAAAAAGCTCCAGAAAAATAGAAAGCTGAATCAGATAGTTGCAAACCTTAAAAAACATACGGTTCCAAACGCAGTTGATATTACTGATTGAATTAAGTATGTTTACTACTTCTTTTATGCCTGTTTTTATGGTATCAGAATGATAAAAAAATTAGCATAAATTATAAATTTTACCTATCTTCGAGTTTGAAAAACTAAAAAAATGAGTACAGATAAAACAAGCACAGATAAACTGAAAGCCTTACAGCTTACTTTAGATAAACTGGAAAAATCATATGGTAAAGGAACCGTAATGAAATTGGGCGATACTGCAATTGAAGCGATAGAATTTATTTCTACAGGTTCTTTAGGTTTGGATATTGCTTTAGGCATTGGTGGTTTACCAAAGGGACGTGTGGTTGAAATTTATGGTCCGGAATCTTCCGGTAAAACTACATTGGCTATTCATGCCATTGCAGAATCACAGAAAAAAGGCGGCATTGCTGCTTTTATTGATGCAGAACATGCTTTCGATCGTACTTATGCACAAAAATTAGGTGTTGATATAGAAAACCTGTTAATTTCTCAACCAGATAATGGCGAACAAGCTTTAGAAATTGCTGATAATTTAATTCGTTCCGGTGCTATTGATATTATTGTGATTGACTCTGTTGCAGCTTTGGTTCCGAAAGCGGAAATTGAAGGTGAAATGGGCGATTCTAAAATGGGTTTACAAGCGCGTTTAATGTCGCAAGCGTTGCGTAAGTTAACCGGAATGATCAGCAAAACTGGTTGTTGCTGTATTTTCATCAACCAGTTGCGTGAGAAAATTGGTGTGATGTTCGGAAATCCAGAAACAACAACTGGTGGAAATGCTTTAAAGTTTTATGCTTCAGTACGGTTAGACGTTCGTCGTATTTCTCAAATTAAAGATACTGACGAGGTTTCTGGTAATCGTGTAAAAGTAAAAATTGTTAAAAATAAAGTTGCTCCACCTTTTCGTTTGGCCGAGTTTGATATTATGTTTGGTGAAGGAATATCTAAAGCCGGAGAAATTATTGATTTAGGTGTTGAATACAACATCATTAAAAAAGCAGGGTCTTGGTTTAGCTATGGCGAAACCAGATTAGGACAAGGCAGAGATGCTGTTAAAACCTTGATCTTGGATAATCCGGAAATGATGGAAGAGCTGGAAGTAAAAATTAAAGAAGCTGTGGCTGGTGTAGAAACAGTTGCAGTAGTAGAAGAAAAATAATTTTCTCTAAATAAATACCTGATAAAAGAAGCAGTTGATTTAGCAATCAGCTGCTTCTTTATTTTCCGCCGGTTCTGGCGTACATATATATAATAGCCAACATTACACCAAGAATCAATACGACTAATCCGGTGGACCGCTTTTTTCTATCCTGCCACATCAGCCAAAATAAAAATGAAACTAGCGGAACTACAAAAATTGCCCAAAATATCAAAGAAGCCATACTCATATTAATTTAATTAAAATTGCATTCGGGCCAAAGGTGCAATTTGCTGGCCAACAAAATCGTGTTTTAAAAATTTATAATATCCTGTTGCTGCAATCATGGCAGCGTTATCGGTACAATATTCGAATTTAGGAATATAACAGTTCCAGCCTTTTTCAGCTGCTGTTTGCTGCAACAAATTGCGTAATCCAGTATTTGCAGAAACACCGCCAGCCAAAGCAACTTCTTTAATTTGATATTGCTCAGCAGCCTTTTTTACTTTATTGATTAAAATTGTGGCAATTCTTTTTTCTATAGAAGCACAAAGATCAGGTAGGTTTTCTTTCAAGAAATCAGGATTCACTGCAACTTTATCCCGCATAAAATAAAGGAATGCTGTTTTTACTCCACTAAAACTGAAATTTAACCCTGGTATCTGCGGTTCTGGAAACTTAAACGCGTCAGGATTTCCTAAACGAGCATATTGATCAATTAACGGTCCGCCGGGATAAGGTAAACCTAAAATCCGGCTGGTTTTGTCCATTGCTTCTCCAGCAGCATCATCCAATGTCTCACCAATTATTTCGAAGTCGAAATTAGCCTTTACCAATACAATTTGTGTATGTCCGCCAGAAACTGTGAGGCAGATAAACGGAAATTTAGGCTTAGGATCTTCAATAAAATTGGCCATAATATGCGCCTGCATGTGGTTAACTTCTATCAAAGGCAGATTACGTGCCAGTGCAAAAGCTTTGGCAAAAGAAACACCAACTAATAAAGCGCCTAAAAGTCCGGGACCACGCGTAAAACTAACTGCATCAATATCATTTTTTGTAACTTTAGCCGTTAATATGGCTTGTTGAACTACAGGAATGATATTTTGCTGATGAACCCGCGAAGCTAACTCCGGCACAACACCTCCGTAAGCTGTGTGGATACTTTGGCTGGTAATGATATTACTAATAATAGTACCATCTATGCAAATTGCAGCAGAGGTTTCATCACAGGAAGATTCTATCCCTAAAATTACAGGCATTTACAATTTATATTAAGCTTACAAAGTTATTAAAAAAGCACTCAAAATAACGTTAATGGTTCAGCTCCTGCTCATTTTGATGCTTGGGCTGATTGTTTTTTCATTTCAATTTAAGCCTGTACAAACCTGGGCGGCTAAAAAAGCAACGCGTTATTTATCCAAAGAACTTCATACAACGGTTTCTATAAAAAGCTTGTATTTAAAACCTTTCTCATCCATTGTTCTTGAAGATTTGTACGTTTTGGATAAACAGAATGACACGTTGCTAAGAACGCCTCTACTGGACGTGCAATTAAGTGGTTTTTCAATCTTCAGCAGTATTCCAGACAGAAGGATTGATTTCAAAAACATCACCTTAACAAATGGTTCTTTCTATTTAAAAAAACTGAAAGATAAGCATACGAACCTAAAATTTATTCTGGATTATTTTGATTCAGGCACAACTACAAAACAAAAAAGCAAGCCTTGGACAATTAATTTTAAACAGATTGCGCTAAACAACTTTCGTTTTCGATATAAAAACCAGCTGAAAGACACTACTATAAATGGTGTAAATTATAACGATGTTGATATTACGCGGTTAAATATCGGTGCTAGTAACTTGGATTTAAAAAATCATTTGTTTAAAGCTACCATCTCAAACTTATCTTTTAAAGAAAAAAGTGGGTTTATCTTACAAAAACTAAGTTCTGTTATAACAGTTGATACCAACCAAATAGAACTTCAAAACCTTGTATTGAATACACCTCATTCTAAGCTTAAAAATTATTTTGGAATGGGCTTTAAAAGTTTTGATGATTTTGATGATGTTGAGCACAAAGTAACGATGAGTGCTAATTTTAGAGATGCACATTTATCTTCTCAGGACATTGCCTTTTTTGCCCATCAGTTGCAGCACATCAAATTTGAATTGGGTTTAAACGGTGTTATAAAAGGCAAAGTTGACAACTTGAAAGCTAAAAACTTGGCTATACAAGCCGGACAGGCAACTTATATCAAAGGAAATTTCAATATGAAAGGCTTGCCTGATTGGGAACAAACTTTGATGGAATTGAATATTGAGCAGGTTTCAACTAATAAAAAAGACTTGGATTTCCTTTACAAAAATTTTACCGATAAAAGAAGCACGGCCATTCCTGCTATTATAGAAAAATTTGGCAACATTAGTTTCAGCGGTCAGTTTAGTGGTTTCCAGAATGATTTTGTGGCTTATGGTAACTTCAAAACGAAGCTTGGTAAATTTAGCTCTGATGTGAACATGAAAATTAAAGGTGATGTGCCAAGTTACAGCGGCAAAATCAAAACTTTTGATTTTAATATTGGAAGTTTATTAAACGAACCATCTTTAAATCGGGCAACGGTTTCTGCTAACATTAAAGGTTCTGGTTTTGATGCTAAAACACTAAGCGGTAAACTGGACGCCAACATCACTTCCTTTGACTTTAACCGATACCGTTACACCAACGTAAATGTTAACGGTACTTTTTTTAAAAAATACTTTGACGGAGCTGTTGTCATCAATGATCCGAACTTGAAATTAAACTTTAAAGGAAATGTGAATTTGAATCCAACTTTGCCTGTTTTCAAATTTGCATCTACTATCAAAGGCGCAAAATTGAACAAGCTTCATTTTTTAAAAGATACAATTTCGGTTGATGCGCAATTCAGTTCTAATTTTTCTGGAAACAGTATTGATAATATCAACGGAAACTTACTGCTGAGACAAATCAGGCTGGTTAATCCTAAAAATAAATTCTTAGTAGATTCTTTGTATTTTGCAGCAGAAGGTATAGGCAGAGAACGGGAACTCACACTTAAATCTTCTCTTGCTGATGGCAGCTTAAAAGGCAATTATGACTTAAATACATTGCCTTCTTATTTCAAAACACTGGTAAAGGCATATATCCCGTCCCTCAAAATCAAATTCATCCCGCCAAAACCGCAAAACTTTGCTTTCCGGCTTAACCTGAAAAATCTGGATCCGCTGACTACTGTTTTTATGCCTAAACTTAAAATCCCGGAACAGGGTACTTTTGTGGGTAATTTTAATTCTGCTAATAATACGGCAACTTTAAACGGGTTAATTAAAACCATTCAATATGATAAAATGGTTTTTCATGATTTGCTGCTTGATGAAAGTACTAGTGCCGAATCTTTAGGCTTGAACATTTCGTTGAGTCAGATTAACCTGACGGATAGTTTGTTTATCAAAAACATTAATATTACTAACTTTTTAAAACGCGACAGTTTAAACTTTAACGTTAAGCTTTCTGATAAAAACGCAGCTAACCAACTGGATTTATATGGTTTGGTTGAGTTTGGAAAAGATACAACGGCAAAGCTTAAACTTTTACCATCAGACGTTATTATCGAGCAGCAAAACTGGCGCATTGCAGAACAGGTTAGAATTCGTTTGCTAGATAATGGCCGTACACAAATTGCAGGTTTTGTGTTATCAAACGGAGCACAGAAGATTGGAATTGATGGTTATATCTCTCCAAGAACCGAAGATAAACTGAAGGTGGTTTTCGAAAAATTCAACCTTTCTTCTTTAGAACAGGTAACTAAATCGGCAGGTATCAAACTAACCGGCGTTTTAAATGGCAACGCTGTTTTAAATGCAATTACCAATCATCCTGGTGTAGAATCAGACCTTCGTGCAGATTCTATTACGATTAATAAAACCGCCATTGGTAACCTCAAACTTTCTGCGCAGCTGGATAATGCCAACAAAGTTGCGTTGGTAAACCTGAACCTGCTGAATAAAGGTTTGGAAACTTTAAACTTAAATGGAAAATATTACTTAGCCAGCGAGGATAACAAATTGGATTTCCATATTAAGATGAACCAGACTGAAGCTGTAATTTTTGACCCGCTGGTGAATAATTTGGTTTCTAATTTAGGCGGATTGATTTCTGCTGATTTAGACTTAACCGGGATGCCAGAGAAACCTCAAATTAATGGTAACTTAAGTTTGCAAAATACTGGTTTTACTATTAATTATTTAAAAACACCTTATACAATAACAGATGAAATTGCTGTTAAAAACAGCATTATATTCATTAAAAATTTGCAATTGAAAGATAACCGTAATGGTGTTGGTATTGTAAATGGAACTGTTGATTTGAACAATCTGTCAAATCCGGATATTAACGCAACAATTGATGCAAATAATCTTTTGGCTTTAAGCACAGCTTTCAGAGATAACCGCTTGTATTACGGTACTGCTTTTGCAAGCGGAAAATTTAGTTTTAGCGGGCCAACTGATAACATGAAAATTGACATCAAAGCCAGAACAGAAGAGGGAACTGTTTTTAATATTCCGCTGAACTCTTCTAGCACGGCCAGCAATTATGATTTTATTACTTACATCAGCCGGGATTCTTCTAAAAATATCAAAAAAGAACGTTCTTTTAATGGTGTAACATTAAACTTTGATTTAACCATCAATGAAAAAACTTTAGTTAAAATCACAACAGATTATGGCCAGCTGGAAGGCCGCGGAACGGCAAGTAATTTGCAATTAAACATCAATAGTTCTGGTGATTTTGAGATGCGTGGAGATTATTTAATTTCCAACGGAAAATTTGAATTTACAGCACAAAATTTTATTAGCAAAAATTTTCAAGTAAATCAAGGTGGAACAATCAGGTGGACAGGCGATCCATCTAATGCAGAAATAAATTTGAAAGCGATTTATGAAGTCCGGACAGATATAAACGATTTGTACAAAGCAGCCGGATTATCAAACGCGCAAGGCAGTCAGCAAAAATTGGTGCAGGCAGAACTGCTCCTTACAAAATCATTAACGCATCCGGATATTGATTTTAACTTTAATTTCCCGAATGATCCTTCTATAAAAGACGAATTGGCTGCTTATTTAAATGATGCAACTAACAGAAACCAGCAGGCGTTGAGTTTAATTGTAAGGCGAAAATTTGCAACTGGTACAGGCCAAAACTTAACTAAAGAGGTTGGAAGTACAGCCCAGGATGCTATCAGCGAATTTGCTTTTAACAAACTGAATAATTTTATTTCTCAATCCAATATCAAAAATCTGGATTTGAATATACGTTCTTTCAACGATGCCAGCGCATCTTTAAGATTGTTTAAAAACAGGTTGGTTTTAAACGGAAGCTTGTATAATAACCAGGTTGGAAATGATTTATTCACACAAAATACAAACATCTTCAGTTCTAATTTTAACAATTTCACCAAAGATTTTGAAGCGCAGTATTTAATTTCTAAAGATGGAAAACTAACTGCCAAATATTCTTATCGAGCCTTAAACAGTACAACCTTAAATACAATTAACAATCAGTTAGGCCTGCAATATGTAAACGGATTGGGTTTGGTTTATCAACAGGATTTTGATTCTTTCTCTGAATTTTTAAGGAATATTTTCAACAAAAAGAGAAATAGAAAAAGTAACCAAACAACAACCGGCACACCTGCAAAAGTTATTTCAACCTCTGATTTGTAAATTAAATATCCTTTAGAATAGCGTGCCCCATTTTATCGCGTTTTGTTTTTAGATAGGATTCGTTATGTGGATTTGAAGAAATTTCTATGGGTACGGTTTCTACAATCTCTAATCCGTATCCGGATAATC
Source organism: Janthinobacterium lividum (assembly GCA_050955045.1). Classification (GTDB taxonomy): domain Bacteria; phylum Bacteroidota; class Bacteroidia; order Sphingobacteriales; family Sphingobacteriaceae; genus Mucilaginibacter_A. The sequence continues at coordinate 88,923 of JBPBQV010000004.1, forward strand.
CGGTACGTTTCTTAGGATTATTGGTAAGCAGTTTCATGTTGGTAATATTTAAATCTCGCAAAATTTGGGCACCAACACCATAATCGCGCAAATCCATTTTAAAACCTAATTGCAAGTTTGCTTCAACTGTATCGAAGCCGTTTTCCTGCAGGTGATAAGCTTTCAACTTGTTAATTAAACCTATACCACGACCTTCCTGGTTCATATAAACAATAACACCCTTACCTTCTTTTTGAATGATTTCCATTGCTTTGTGCAACTGCGGACCACAATCACATCTGCAAGAACCAAAAATATCACCAGTAATACACGAACTGTGGACTCTGACTAAAATAGGTTCATCAGCTTCCCACACTCCTTTTACCAATGCAATATGATGTTCGCCGGTACTTTTTTGCGTATAAGCGATCATATCAAAATCACCCCATTGCGTAGGCATTTTTACAGAAATTTCTTTTTGAATCAGGCTTTGCGAATTCATCCGGTACTTAATCAGGTTTTCGATAGATATGATTTTCATATCAAATTCCTTGGCCATTACTTCCAAATCCGGCAAGCGCGCCATTTCGCCATCGTCTTTCAAAATCTCGCAAATAACACCTGCGGGTTCAAAACCTGCCAATACAGCTAAATCTGTAGCTGCCTCTGTATGCCCAGCCCGCCTTAATACACCGCCTTCTTTTGATATTAATGGAAAGATATGCCCCGGGCGACCCAAATCCTCAGGCTGCATTGCCGGATTGATAATAGCTAAGATGGTTTTAGAACGATCTGAGGCAGAAATTCCGGTTGTACAGCCATATCCTACCAAATCAACCGAAATGGTAAAATTAGTTTCGTGAGAGGCTGTATTGTTACCAACCATTAAATCCAGCTCTAAACGTTGTGCAACAGAACGGACTACCGGTACACAAATCAATCCGCGCCCGTATCGAGCCATAAAATTGATCACTTCTGGTGTAGCATGATGTGCAGGAATATAAAAATCACCTTCATTTTCCCGGTCTTCATCATCCACAATAATAATCATTTTACCGGCCTTGATATCTTTAATAGCTTCTTCTATACTGCTTAGCATCTTTTACTGATTAAATATTTGTAAATGCATCAAATTCAACTTCAAAAAGAAATTTTTACACACTATACACCAGCAAAGCTAAGGATTAATATAGCTGCAGCAGTCGGCAAATTGTCAAATCAAACTATGCTGTTTTTAGCAGTTATTTTTCAGACTCTGATTTTATGCCGATAAAAGAAGTATTAGTTTGAGGAAGTGTTTAGTGTTTTAAATACTTTAGATCTTTTCTCCATTATCCGCAGAAAAAACTTTTTATAGATGTCTACATCAAAAATAGCAGAGTCTGTTGCAGCTTTGTAGGTCAAGAATAAACCCAACGGCGTTAATACAACAATAGCAATCCACATACCTATAGCCGGAGGAATATTGCCGTCTTTAGCAGATTTTTCCCCAATGGTGGAAATGATATGATAAATCAGAAAAAAAGCAACCGAAACTACTACTGGCAAACCCAAACCACCTTTACGAATGATAGCACCTAAAGGAGCACCTATTAAAAAAAGTACCAAACATGCCGCAGATAGCGTAAATTTCCGTTGATATTCTACCACCATCCGTCTCAAATTCTTTAACGTTTCTTTTTCCCCATCAACTTTTGGAGTAAGCATGTCTTTCAAAACTTTTGCTTCGTTTAAAGCCGAGCTTATTGCACTTAACCGTTCTGCAGGTTTAAAAGCTGATAAAACACCTTTATTTATATTAAAGGGAATAGCATTAGGTGTACGCTTATAATGAATTGAAAAATATTTAACATAGGGATTAAAAAGTCTAAATTCTGTATTTAAGGTACTATCTAAACTGTACTTTGTTGCAGTTCTGGTTGAATCTAATTGCTTTAAATTCATCATTTGGTAAGCACTTCTAAATTCACTTTCAGATGTTCTTTTAAATTTTAAATTAGCAAGATCAAACTTTTGTTCGGTTTCTTTAAACCGCATACGCGTTAAACGTTGCCGTGGATTATACCCTTTATCACCATTTGTTTCTTCATATCTGATGCCATCCTTTAATTTTAGCACTAAGTAAGAATCGTCAGGCGTGCGATACATACTTCCTTCTTTAGCAAATACAACAGAATTATTGCCGGTAGATGGACTTTTTTCATAAATCATCATTCCATGAAGTGTTTGTCCATCTGGATCTTTTTTATTTACCCGAACGGTGTAACCAGGAAAAGTATTGCTAAAAACGCCTTCAGGTAATAGATTAGTTGATTTTTGCTGACGGGCATCATATAGCAAAGAGTAATATTTTAAATTGGCTACCGGAAGCATATAATCTGAAAAGATGAAGGCAGTTATACTAAGCAGTACAACTACAATTACCATCGGATACATTGCACGATTCAAAGATACACCAGCTGATTTTATAGCAACTAATTCATAATTTTCGCCCAAACTGCCAAATGTCATGATAGAAGAAAGTAAAATGGCAAGCGGCAAAGCCATGGCTACATTGGTTGCAGAAGCATACATCATCAATTCTAAAATGATATACCACTCAAAACCTTTTCCTATTAAATCATCAATATATTTAAATAAAAACAGCATTAATAGCACAAACATCACAATAAAGAAAGTGACGAAAAATGGTTGTATAAATGCTTTAAGTATAAGTAAGTGTATTTTTTTCACTAAGTTTTTTACTAATTAAGCACCAAGTACACTTATCAAATAAGCAATTTGATTATTCCAAATTAAAGTACGTTCGTTTATACTTTCTTCAACCGCGAAATCAGTTATGCCTAATGCAACATCATTAGTTAGTTCATCTTGAATAATTTCCATTTCGAAGTAACTTTGTGGATCATCATCCATCCATCTAAATTTTACAAACTTATTTTCTTTCATACCAACTAATTTGGCATTCTGTACTTCATCATCCCAAGAGAAGGTATAAATTTGATCTTTAACAGTTACATCATCTGCAAACCATTGCGATAGCCCATTAGGCTCGCTTAAAAAAGTGTATAAAATTTTAGGGGATGATTTAATTTCATACTCAATTTTAAATTTTTTCTTATCACTCATTTTGTATTATACGGAAGTTTGTAGGTTTAAAATGTAAATTTTAACATTTTTTTTTATTAAAACTAATTTCTGGTATATTTGCAACCTTATTAAAAAAGGCGGGGTAGCTCAGATGGTTAGAGCGCAGGATTCATAACCCTGAGGTCGGCAGTTCGATCCTGCTCCCCGCTACATAAAAAAAGTCTTTTGCTAATAGCAGAAGACTTTTCTATTTGTATATTCCGTAGTAATTACAATAAAGTTAATTGATTTTAAACTTTCCTTCTACTTTTAAAACTTTACATCGTTTTCTATATTTCTCATTTTTTCAATTAATGACATAGAAAAAGTATAAAAACACATGATAGAAAACATGCTGTTGGGCAAGTTTTACGGGATGGGATATTTGGATAAAGTTTTCGGTATTACTGATTTAGTAGCACTAAAAGAAGTATTGAGATCCTATTTGGAAGATAGATTATGTTAAAAACCTTGATCTATCGGTACGCTGCCAATAATCCTAACAAATTACTTGCATTACTGGGTTAATTTTTGCCTGCAGAAAAGTGATATTTTCTGCTTAGTTATAGATGTGTTATTAAAAGCAGCATTTTACTTATATCAGTAAAGTAGTTGTGTTGAAGCATCTAGTTTACCTTTTGCGATGAAATATTTAAACAAACTATTTAATTTGTTAAAGTATTTTTCATAAACGAGCATAGAGATTTGCAATTAGATGCAATCAGTGATTTAAGAGCATCATTTCTCCCAGAGATCATATTTCCGTTTGTGGAATATTTTTTTAACGCAAAAACCCCTTATAACTTTGTTATAAGGGGTTTTGTATTGTTATAAGATTTGGCACCGACCTACTCTCCCACCTTTTACGGCAGTACCATCGGCTCTGGCGGGCTTAACTTCTCTGTTCGGAATGGGAAGAGGTGGACACCGCCGATATAGGCACCTGAATATTTTTAATGTTATTTTCTATTTAAACAGAATGAATAACAATGACATATTACTGAAAGAAGATATTGTGTAGAGAAAACGACAGTATGTTAATTTGTCTTGCGACATGATTATCTGCTATGAGAAAGCTTCGGGTTATTAGTAATACTTGGCTATGATGTCACCACCTTTACACCTGTATCCTATCAACGTAGTCGTCTGCTACGACCCTCAATGGAAGTCTCATCTCGTGGCTAGTTTCGCACTTAGATGCTTTCAGCGCTTATCTATTCCCAACGTAGCTACTCTGCAATACACCTGGCGGCATAACAGATTCACCAGAGGTTAGTCCAACCCGGTCCTCTCGTACTAAGGTCAGCCCCACTCAAACTTCCTGCGCCCACAACAGATAGGGACCGAACTGTCTCGCGACGTTCTGA
>JBPBQV010000005.1:0-63948 GCA_050955045.1 Janthinobacterium lividum
GAACCAAATCTATGCGGGCAATGTTGCTCATTTCTGTACGCTGCGTACTGCTGAATAAAATATATTTTCCGTCCGGACTCCAATTTACACTTCCGCCAAAAGTATTGGCCAAAAAACTAATCGGTTTAGATTCGCCACCGGCAGCAGAAACCACGTTGATGTTTCGGAAAGTTTTTGCGCCATAAGCAGCATAAGCCAGCCATTTTCCGTCCGGACTCCAGCAAACACTGCCGGTAGATGCAAACGGCGGACGGCCTAAATAACCTTTTGCTATTACTTTTTCCTGGCGAGAAACAAGGTCTAAAACCCGCAACTCTTTACCATTGCGGATAAAAGAAATCAGTTTGCCATTAGGCGAGAAAATTGGCGCACCATCATCTTCGCCGCCGTTAGTTAAGCGTGCTTCTTTTGCGGTGATAAAATTATATTGATACAAGTTTGCAGCTTCATTCCGATCAGAAACATAAACCAGCGAATTACTATTGGGTGCCCACTGCACCTGCGATTCATTTCCGCTATTTTGGGTAACACGCAAGGCATCGCCGCCTTCTTTTGCTGCTGCCACAAATACATCGCCGTGTGCAATAAAAGCTACTTTTTTGCCATCCGGCGATAAAACCAAACTACGGAACTGGCTAGTTAGCCTTTGATGTTCTGTGCCAAGGCTGGCAGGCGCACCACGGCGCACAATATTTATTGCAGAAGCTTTACCAGAAGCCAGCTCGTATTTCCAGATTTTAAAATCACGCTCAAAAACTAAAGTTTTGCCGTTGTTAGCCATAGTTGGCCAAAGCACGCGGCCATTGGTAAAACTGGTAAGCTGTTTCGGTGTTCCTTTTGCTGTTTTTACCCATAAATTTTGCGTGCCGCTGCGGTCGGAAATATAGTAGATTGATTGTCCATCTCTGCTCCACATTGGCCATAATTCTTTAGCTCCGCCTGCGGTTATTTTTTCGTAAGTAGCCGTTTTTCCATCTTTCATCAACCAAATTTCAGATTGATCTAAATGACTGCTGCCATTGCGCCACCATTGCTGTGCCGCTATGCCACGTGCGGTTAAAGCAAGTGTTTTTCCGTCTGGAGAAGGCATCGCAAAAAACTCATTCATATAGCGGTTTTCGCTTACCGGCATTGGGGTTCCGCCTACTGCTTTTACCCGGTAAATATCGTTCATGCCAGAAATATCATGACTGGTAGAAGCGTAATAAACATATTTATTATCCGCAGACCACGCGCTTAAATTTTCGTTCCCATCATCAAAAGTGAGCCGTTTTAACTCGTTTGTTTTGAGATTGAAAATATAAACATCACCATTTCCGGTTCTGGTAGAATTGAAAGCCAGGTATTTACCATCTGGCGAGTAAACCGGCCGCGAATCATAAGCCGGATCAGAAATTAAAATATGCGCTTCTCCGCCAGCGGCAGCAACCGTCCAGATATCGCCACCAGAAGTAAACGCAATCTCTGATCCATCCGGAGAAATTGCAGGATCAGAATAATATGGCATTCCAGGAATTGGTTTTTCTGCATCTTGTTGTGCAAAAGCTGCGGGTGCTGTAGCTAACAAAAAACCCAGACAAACAGCTTGTAATTTTTTATGCATAAAAGAAGTATTGAAATTCATTTTGGTTAAAAGTTTTCAAGATAGGTTTTTAGAAGATGAAATCATGTAAAATTATTGTGGTTTTTAGAGGAGGAAAGCATGGTTTAGAAGCAGAATCAGCCAGTATCCAATTATAAAAGTCAATCGGAAAGATAAACTATTTAAAAATAAACCTATCTTAATCATCAAAACCTGAAAAATGAATAAATTTTTGTTTGCTTTAGCATGTGTAATTCTGCTTTTTGCCGGAAATTTCGCTTCTGGTCAAAGTCATGATATAACTTTTTATACTAAAAACGCGCCTTTCAAAATGCCGGATGTGCCGGAGCCAGTTATCTCAACCCAAACCTTTTCAGTTACCAATTTTGGCGCAGTTAGCGATGGTAAAACTTTAAACACGCAAGCTTTTGCCAAAACAATTGCCGCTTGCAGTGCAGCTGGCGGCGGCCACGTAATTGTGCCTGCGGGAAACTGGCAAACCGGCCCGATCGAGATGAAAAGTAATGTTGATTTGCATGTAGAAAAAGGCGCAAATGTTGTTTTTACTGCCAATCATACGCAGTATCCGATGATGGCAGAATCTAAAAATAGTTATGTGGTTACGCCGCCGATTTGGGGAAATAAACTGGAAAATGTTTCGATTACAGGCGAAGGTTCTTTTGACGGAAACGGACAATCCTGGCGGCCATTAAAAAAATCAAAAGTAAATGCTGCAGAATGGCAAAGCATTATTTCTTCTGGTGGTGTTTTAAGTGCTGATGGCAAAATCTGGTGGCCAAGCAGAGATGCTTTAAACGGAGAAACTTATTTGAAACAGCTTAAAAGTAAAACGGATGTAACAACAGCAGATTATTTGCCTGCACGTGATTATCTCCGTCCGAAAATGGTTGTCATCAACAACAGTAAAAATTTGATGATAGACGGGCCGACTTTTAAAAACTCGCCTATGTTTGTGATCAATCCAAAAGGAATCATCAATTTAATTATCCGCAACACAAAAGTTTATAATGACTACTCGGCGCAAAACGGTGATGGAATTGACATCAGTGCATCTAAAAATGTGGTAATTTATAAAACAACCGTTAGTGCCGGAGATGACGGCATCTGCATGAAATCAAGCGGAAACGGCGATGAAAACACGGCTGCTTTAGAAAACGTTTTAATTGCAGAATGTACTGTTTTACAAGGACATGGCGGCTTCGTGATCGGTAGCAATACCGATGGCGGAATGAAAAACATCTATGTTACCAACTGCAATTTTTTGGGAACGGATATTGGCATCCGCGTAAAAAGTAATGCTGGCCGCGGCGGTTCTGTCCATGCTGTTTTTATCGACCAAATTTCGATGAGCAAGATTTTAAATGAAGCTGTTTTGTTTGATACGTATTACGAAGATGTACCTGCCGGAAAAGAAAAAGGCGCAGCAAGAACGGTGAACGATAAAGTGCCGGATTTCCACGATTTCTATATCAGCAACATCATTTGTAAAGGCGCAAAAACAGCTGTATTTTTTAGAGGTTTGCCGGAGATGCCGGTGCATGACATTCATTTTAAAAATGTAAATATTGAAGCCGGAGAAGGTGTAATTGCCCAAAGCATCAAGGATATTGAGTTTAAAAATGTGAAACTGGTTACCAGCAAACAGCCTGCTATTAATCCCGCTGATTTTAAGTTTATAAAAGTGGTAAACTAAAAAGCATTGTTAGTTTTGATGCTTCTTTTATCGCCTAAATTCTTTCCTTAACGCATAAACCTGCTGATTAAACCCTGTACTGGTTTTATAGTTTAACATGCTATAAAACTTAACCATAAATTATGAAAAAGTACAATTTAAAAATGTTAGCATTGGGTTTAATAGCTACGCTTGCTTTTGCAAGCTGCGAGGTGCAGCAAAACCGTTATAGCAGCAGGAGGCCAGATCATCATCATCGTGGCCGAGATCATCGTGATGACCATGATCGCCATGACAACCGGAACTCTGATAACCGTTATTGATTCAGGTTTTAAAATATAAAAAAATGCCGTCAGTTTTAATTCCGACGGCATTTTTTTGTTAAAGAAAAGGTTATTTTAAACCATCCGCTTTATTTTCCTGACTATTTTTTCCATGGCGAAATCCATTTTATTAAGGTAGGCAGAATGTACATTTATATTGATAATAGCGCAAGGGTTTTCATCCGCAGAAGGCAGTAAACGCAATTGTTTAATATGTGTACGGAAATAATAAACCAAGTGTATAGCAATCGTTTCCGGATCGGTTTTCAGCGCAAAATCAGCCATAATGATCTGATTACAATCAAAATAACTTACGCTTCTGCTTTTAGCTGCTAAAAAACTCCAGATTGTTTGTTCAGACCAGTTGATGTAGTTATTAAAGCTCTTGTTAATTACTTTATCATTTAGCAAAGCTTCAATAAAATCAAGGCTGAACAGGTTTTTAGGGAAGTAAAACAAGCCTGTATTTACGTTCGGAAAAACCGGAATATTGATTTTTAATAAATCTATCGGCGTAAAAGAATAAGCGTTTTGTGTATCAAACATAAATACCGGCATTTCATCCAATTTGGGCAAAACAAACTTTTTCAGAAAATAAATATCACTGTCGATATACAGCAAATCCTGGTCGTCGTACAGCATAATATCAAACAGTTTCAGCGCAAAATTAGTGATGTTTCTGTATTGTCTACAAGCCGGATAATTGGCTAAAACATGGTCAAGCTGTAAATCTCTTTCCTGTTTTTTAACAATAACACTGTTTTTGAGGCTGGATAATAATTTTTCCTCATCTGCAGCTGTAATTGAGCCATCTTCAAAAATCTGAAGGTGAATTTCATCACAGGAATGATGAAGGAAACTCTGCAAACATTCTATCGAAAAATCAAGATTATTATGCCCTAAAAGGGTTTTGCAATGTATCGGTTTTACCATAAGCTTGTTAAATAATTAAATCAAATTTTTGCAGCAGGAAGTTTACTAGCAGCATTAGCTTTATTTATTTTTGATAAGCAATAATTCGGTTCAATAAAATTGATTAGCTAAATTACTAATTTACTTTAAGTTACAAATAATACTTTAATGCTTTCAGAACACCTGTAAAATTAAAACTTGATTCTGGTCGAGATATAATATTAGTTTCACAGAAGGTTCAGTTAACAGCTATAAATTATTTTACAGGTTAAAAGAAGCATCAATAATATACTTTTAAAGCTTTTAGGTACAGCTTATTATTTTTATTTTTGGATAAAATGATGCAAGCCGGTAGCAATTACGATTTACTGCTAACCAAAATGGATGAATTTATTCGGAAGTATTACTTAAACAAGTTGCTTCGTGGGTTCATTTTTTTGGCTGCTGCGCTTTTTTTCAGTTACCTGGTTGTTACTTTTTCTGAGTATTACGGCCATTTCAACACGTTTTTCCGTTCCATAATTTTTTACGGATTTATCCTTTTAAACCTGTCACTTTTTGGCTGGCTGGTTGCACCAAGTTTGCTGGCTTATTTTCGTTTGGGAAAACAGATTTCGCACGATCAAGCAGCAGAAATTATTGGCCGATACTTTCAAAATGTGCAGGATAAACTGCTGAACACACTTCAATTGAAGAAAATTGCAGATCAGAATCCGGACCGGAAATCGTTAATTGAAGCCAGTATCAACCAAAAAATTGCTGAGTTAAAACCAGTTACTTTTTCATCTGCCGTTAAAATCAACGAAAATAAAAAGTTTTTGAAATGGGTTTTGATTCCGTTAGCATTAATTATCATGGTTGCGTTGGTTGCGCCTTCCATTATTCATGATGGCACTGAGCGCATTATCAAACACAACCAGTATTTTGCACCGAAAGCTCCTTTTACTTGGCATATTTTAAACAAATCACTTTCGGTGGTTCAGGGTGAGGATTTTAAGTTGAATTTAAAGCTAAGTGGAAACGAATTTCCGGAAAGTGTTTACTTAGAAACCGGCAAAAACAGTTTTAAGTTGGATAAAGAAAACTTGAGCTCTTTTTACCATACTTTTTCTAACATTCAGCAAAATATACGTTTTCGGTTAGTTGGAAATGATTTTTCTTCGGAGGAATTTGAAATCAAAGTCAATCCAAAACCTTCTTTGCTGCACTTAAATGCGCGTTTAGTTTATCCTGCTTATCTGCATAAAGCCGCAGAAAACGTAAATAATGCAGGGGATTTAACTTTGCCTGAAGGAACAACAGTGCAATGGGAATTGCATACGGAAAATACAAGCGAAGTTTTATTCTTCCTAAATCAGAAAAAAACTTTGATTACGGCGGATAATGAAATATTTAAACATCAGGAAAAATTGCTGAAATCTGGTTCTTATGCTGTAAAGCCAATTAATCAGTTTGTTAATTCTGCGGATTCTGCCGCTTACCGAATTGCTGTTATTGCGGATTTGCCGCCGGTAATTTCAGCGGAACAAAAAGCAGATTCTGTTAGCACCAAAGCTTTTTATTTTAATGGAAAGATTCAGGATGATTATGGATTTTCATCGCTTACTTTTCATTATTCAATTCGTAATTCGGCTTCTCCACAAAAAAATAAAAATTACAGCTTGCCGGTTAAAGCTGGTTTGGGACAAAATGCTTCTACGTTCTTCTATTTTTGGAACCTAAAAGAAGTATCATTAAATGCGGGAGATGAATTAAGTTATTATTTTGAAGTTGCGGATAACGATGGTGTAAACGGTGCAAAACACAGCAGAACGCCAGAGCAAACACTACGTATTCCAACAGAAACAGAAGAGAATAAAAAGCTTGATGCGAGCACGCAATCGGTAAAAAACAAAATGCAATCAGCCATCAAACTTTCTGCTCAGGTAGAACGTGATGCGCAGAAACTAAACCGTTTATTGCTGGATAAAAAAACGCTTTCTTTTGATGAGAAGAAACAGGTAGAAGATTTGCTGCAAAAACGCCGTGAACTGGAAGAAATGGTGAAGGATATGCAAAAGGAAAACGAGCAGAACTTATACAACCGTCAGGAAACCAAACAGCAAAACCAGGAGATTTTAGAAAAGCAGAAACAGATCAACGATTTGTTTAAAAACGTGTTGGACGAGAAAACCAAAGAACTGCTAAAAAATCTGGAAAAAATGCTGCAGCAAAACCAGAAAGATGAAACGCGCGAGGATGTTTCTAAAATGCAGATGGACAATAAATCTTTGCAAAAAGAGCTTGACCGGATGCTGGAATTATATAAACAACTAGAGTTTGACCAAAAGCTGAACGAAAATATAAAGCAATTAGATAAACTGGCAGAAAAGCAGCAGCAGTTAGCAGAAAAGAGTGCGCAAAAACAGCAGGATAATAATCAGCTAAAAAAGGAGCAGGAAGCGATTAAAAAAGATTTTAAAGAGTTAGATAAGTCTTTAAAAGAACTGGAACAGAAAAACGAGCAGCTGGATAACAAGAAAAATTTTGAAAAACAGGAAGCGGAGCAGAAAGAAGCTGAACAGCAGATGGATAAAGCTGAAGAAAGTTTAGATAAAAACAACAAACAAAAAGCTGCACAGGCACAGCAGCAGGCGGCAGATCAGATGCAAAAAATGAGCAGCAAAATGAAGCAGGTGCAACAGGAAGGTGAAGAAAAAGAAGTGCAAATGAATGTGCAGCAGCTTCGGGCGATTCTAAAAAATTTGGTAACAAGTTCTTTTAATCAGGAAAAAGTAATGCAAACACTGAAGCAGTTGAATACATCAGATCCAGATTATATAAACCAGGCTCAGCAGCAGCAAAACGTAAAAGATAATCTTAAAACAGTTGAAGACAGTTTATTTGCGCTGAGTAAACGCGTTCCGCAGATAGAATCTACCGTAAACAAAGAAATTACGGCTATCAATACCAATATTGATAAAGCTATTGCACATTTAGGCGAGCGGCGCACGGCAGAAGCAAATAGAAGTCAGCAATTTGCCATGACTTCTATGAACAACTTAGCTTTAATGCTAAACGAAGTATTAGACCAGTTGCAAAATGCAATGAAGAATGCCAAACCAGGAAGTGGAAAGAAAAAGCAGCCCTCAATGCAGCAATTGAGCCAGATGCAACAGGAACTGAATAAAAATATGCAGAAAGCACGTCAGCAAATGCAGCAGCAAGGCAACGATGGAAAGCTAGGAGAAGGAAAACAAGGCCAGCAAGGCCAACAGAAAAATGGTATGAGCGAGCAGATGGCAAAAATGGCCCGGCAGCAGGAAATGATCCGCAGGGCACTACAAAATATTAACCAGAAAGAAAACAAAGACGGCAAAGGCGGGTTAGGTAATCTTGGTGAGATTGCCAAACAAATGGAACAAACTGAAAGCGATCTCGTAAATAAGAAATTACAAAATGAAACGTTAATCAGGCAACAGAAAATACAAACAAGGTTATTAGAAGCTGAAAAAGCAGAACAGGAACGTGATCAAGACCAAAAGCGGGAAAGCCAGGCAGGCAAAATTACCGCTCCGGGGTACCAAAAGGCATTACAAAGCTATCAGCAGCTAAAAAATAAGCAAACAGAACAGCTTATTACCATACCTCCGGATGTAAATTTGTTTTATAAATCAAAAATAAAGACTTACTTTAACGAAATTAACCGCAAATAAAATAATGGTGCAACCAGTAAAAGTATCAGACGGCGAATTATATACGCTTCAGCTTCCCGCAACAATGGATAGCATTGCTCGTTTAGAAAACTTGGTTGAGGAGATTTCTGAACGTTATCATGTTAGTGAAGATACTTTTGCCAATATGATGACTTGTTTAAATGAAGCATTAATTAATGCAATTGTACACGGAAACCAGTCTGACGCTAACAAAATAGTATATATTAATGCAGAAATTACGGACCAGAAAAAAATTATCTGGACGGTAGCAGATGAAGGTCCAGGATTTGATTACAATAATTTGCCGGATCCAACTATAGCAGAAAACTTAGAAAAGGAAACTGGCCGTGGTGTTTTTATTATCAAACATCTGGCAGACCAGTTTATTTTTAATTCGCGTGGAAATGAAGTAGAGCTTCATTTCAAAATCTAAATATGCCTGCCAAGATTAATTTTTTTTCAGAAGAAATTGATTTCAAATTAAAAAGTAAAAAGAATTTACGCAGCTGGATTGAGCAAACTGTTGCTACAGAGAGTTGTATTTTAAAAGAAATCAATTTCATATTTTGTGATGATCAGTATTTGCTAAAAATCAATCAGGATTATTTACAACACGATACTTATACCGATATTATTACTTTCGATAATTCTGAAACAGCAAAAGAAATCGTAAGCGATATTTTTATCTCGGTAGAAAGAGTAGCCGAAAATGCCTTAACTTATCAAATTTCAACTTTACAGGAACTTTATCGTGTAATGATTCATGGTACGTTGCATTTATTGGGTTACAAAGACAAATCACCGAAGGAAAAAAAAACAATGACGGACAAAGAAAACTTTTATCTAACCCATCTGGTTTTCATTTGATTAGAATACCGTAGGTTTACAAAAATTTTAAAAAACATGATAAAATCAATTGCTGTTATTTTTGCACTGATATTTTTTAGTGCTCCAAGTTCTGTTTATGATTTTAAGCTGAAATCTATAGACGGAAAAAACTTTAACCTAGCTTCTTATAAAGGTAAAAAACTACTGATTGTGAATACCGCTTCTAAATGTGGCTTTACCAAGCAATACGCTGAACTGCAAAAACTTTCTGATCAATATAAAGATAAAGTTGTTGTAGTTGGCTTTCCGGCAAATAATTTTGGCGGACAAGAGCCGGGCGCAAATTTAGCGATCAAAGAATTTTGCCAGAAAAACTTTGGTGTTACTTTTCCTTTAAGCGAAAAAGTTAGTGTAAAAGGCGAAGATATTAATCCGCTTTTTAAATATTTAACTGCTACTGCTAATCCTGATTTCACCGGAGAAATTCAATGGAACTTTGAGAAGTTTTTGATTGATGAGAACGGAAAGTTAATTCACCGTTACCGTTCTTCTGTTACGCCTTTATCAACTGAAATTACCAGTCAGTTATAAAAAAAGCTTGTAAAAGGAGCATTCTTAAATTAAGAATGCTCCTTTTTTATGTCCAAAAATTGCTGAAATTCTTTTCTGCTAATCATCTTTGCGCCTAAGGATTCTAAATGTTCGGTGTACATTTGGCAATCAATCAGTTGATACTTCTTTTGTCGGCATAAATTTATCAACGCAGTTTTAGAAGCGTTGCTTACTTTACTAAACATGCTTTCTCCGCAGAAAATAGCGTTGATTTCTACGCCATACAAACCGCCAACCAATTCGTTATTTTGCCAAACTTCTACAGAATGTGCCTTGCCTTGCTGATGTAACTGGAGATAAGCATTTTCCATCTCATCAGTAATCCAGGTACCGTTTTGTCCGTCCCGAAAAACACTTGCACAGGCACGGATCACCGCAGCAAAATCCTGATTAAACGTAACACTGAACTGATTGGATTGAAGTACTTTCCGCATACTTTTTGAGATTTTCAGCTGATTTGGAAACAGTACGAACCTTTCATGCGGCGAATACCATAAAATAGGTTCATCATCACTATACCAGGGAAAAATGCCGTTCGCGTAAGCATTAATTAACCGTTCTGCAGATAAATCTCCTCCGATGGCTAATAATCCGTCAGGTTCTGCCAATTCCGGATTTGGGAAAATTAGCCTGTTATCAAGCTGAAAGATCATAAAAGTATTTCCGGTTCAAATTTGGAATTGTTGTTTAAGCTGGTATAAACTTGTGTATAACTTACTTCTTTTACCCATAAAAAGTTTTCTACTCAATCCAAATTTGGAATTTCTGCTAAACTCAATACTTCTTTTAGGACATAAAAAGTTGCTTCCCAATTGCGAAAGCAGCTTTTTTAATTTAGTGGAAGCAGTTATAATTTAGCTTCTACACCATATTTACCAGCATACCGTTTGTACAATTGTTTATGCAGATTATCCAGGTTGATGTTGCGGCCTTGTATAAAAGCGGTTTCCACATTTATGGTGATCATATCCAGCGCATCACCTTTAGAAATAAACAGATTGGCATCTTTACCAACTTCCAAACTTCCGGTTGTTTTATCGATTCCCAGAATTTTAGCATTGTTCAGCGTAATCATTTGCACGGCTTGTTCTTTGCTCAAACCGTAACCAACAGCTTCGCCAGCTTCAAAAGGTAAATTACGTTGTCGCCAGAAACCAGTTCCGGTCAAGCCATAAAGTACACCAGCATCCTGCAAAATTTTCGGTAATTTGTAAGGAAGGTAAACATCATCTTCGTCTTTATCCGGCAGCGTTTGCGTTTCCCGCAAAATAACCGGCACGTTGTTTTCCTTCAAAACATCTGCTACCAAATACGATTCTTTCCCACCAACAATTACTTCTTTTATGCCATAATTTTTGGCGAAAGCAACGGCTTGAATAATTTCTTTCGCACCATCAGCAATAACAAAAAGCTTTTTGCTGCCGTTAAATAAGCTTTTCATGCCTTCAAAGCGCAAGTTAGTCACTTTGGGTTTCCCCATTTCAGCGTAAGCTTTTGCCTCGGTAAAATAAGTATTTAGATTATCTATTATTTTCTGGGCACGCTCGGCAGGAGTTTCCTGCGCTACTGCACCCGGAATTGCCGCACCTCTTCTTCCGCGTGCTGCACGGGCAACAGGCCAGTTGAGGTGGACGCCGATGTCAGTTTTGTAAGCTGCATCCTGCCAATTCCAGGCATCTAACTGAACCACAGAAGATTGGCCGGAAATAATGCCACCTTCCGGAGTTGGCTGCGCCAGTAAAATTCCGTTGGAACGCACCGTTGGAATAACTTTAGAATCCGTATTGTAAGCAATTAACGAGCGAATATTAGCGTTGATATCGCCAACTTCTTCATTATCAATAGTTGCTCTTACCGATTCAAATTCTACTAAGCCCAACGATGTCATCGGCGCAATAAAACCAGGATAAACTTGTTTTCCGTTTGCCGAAATTACATCGCTAAAAGAAGCATTTGGTGCAGTTCCGCTTCCAATTGCGGTAATTTTACCTTTATCAAATGCAATATAACCGTTTTCGATAACTTGTCCGTTCCCAACATGTATGGTTGCGCCAGTAATTAAAATAGGTTTGGATTGAGGTTTTGCTGGCGTAATATTGGCCTGGCCAAAAGCAAGGATTGTTCCGAGCATTAATCCACCTAAACTTAAAAATATTTTTTTCATAATGCGTTTCTAAAAGGATTAATGTTGATTCTGATTTTGCCCGATTACGGTTTGTTTAACCACAAACTGATCTTCCTCCAAAGTTTCGCATTCGTACAAACGCCGGTGTTGCAAATTTGGCCTTTGTGCGTTAGAACCAGTATTTTTTGCTTCGATCATTTTTTGAATAATTCGGCCTTCATCAGCTTTCATTGCTTTTTGTTTGGCCGCATCTTGTGCATAATCCCAATATGGAATGCCATCAACATAAGTTTTCTCGGCAACCGCATAAATAGATAGTGGATTGGCTGACCATAAAACTAAATCCGCATCTTTTCCCGGTTTAATACTACCGATGCGGTTATCAACATGCATCATTTTAGCCGGATTCAGCGTAACCAATTTCAGCGCATCTTCCTCGCTCATTTGTCCGTAAGCAATTGCTTTTCCGGCTTCCTGGTTTAAGCGGCGCGCCATTTCTGCATCATCAGAATTGAAACCGGTTAACACACCAACTTCGTGCATCAGCTTGCCATTGTACGGAATCGCTTCTGCAACTTCCATTTTATAAGCCCACCAATCCGAAAAAGTAGAACCGGCAATATTATGCGCTTTCATTTTATCGGCTACTTTATAACCTTCTAAAATGTGTGTAAAAGTATTGATTTTGAAACCCATTGAATCTGCAACGTGCATTAGCATATTGATTTCTGATTGCACATAAGAATGACAAGTGATGAAACGTTTTTGATCGAAGATTTCTACCAAAGCATCCAGCTCCAGATCCCGACGAACGGTGTTTCCTTTTACTGAACGTGCTGCTTTATATTCTTTTGCGCGGGTAAAAGCATCTACATAAACCTGCTCTACGCCCATGCGTGTTTGCGGGAAACGAACATTTGCAGCACCAAAAGCAATTTGAGAATTACTTTGTTTTACGTTTTCGCCTAAGGCAAATTTGATAAAGCCGTCGCTGCCTTCAAACTTCATCTGATCAGGTGTAACGCCCCAGCGATGTTTGATCAATTGCGTTTGGCCGCCAATCGGATTAGCTGAACCATGCAGAATATGAGAAGTCGTTACGCCACCAGCCAGCTGACGGTACAATTCAATATCTTCCGAATTTAGCACATCAGCAATCCTAACTTCAGAAGTTACGGCTTGGCTTCCCTCATTTATGCCGCCGGTTGCGCCGATGTGAGAATGTTCATCCACAATTCCGGCAGTAATTTGCTTTCCGGTTGCATCAATTACTTTGGCACCAGCGGCAGACAAGTTTTTACCTACTGTTTTTATCTTGCCATTTTCAATCAATACATCTGTGTTTTTTAGGATGCCTTCTTTTTCGTTCGTCCAAACGGTTGCGTTTTTAAATAAAACGGTTTCAGCTTTCGGGATTTGGGCATTGCCAAAAGCCATAAAAGGATACAGTACCGGACCAACATTGGTATTTGTTTTTGGCGTTGGACGAAGAGGAACACTGCTTCCGGCTGCGGTGTTTACTACCGTCCACTTAGAGCTTGTTCCATCAGGCAAAATACCTTCTCCGCGTAAAGTAACCGGCGACGTAGACGCAATATATCCGCTTAAACGGATGTTGCCTGCGGGATTACTTTTTAAATCGAAGTAAATATTAACCTGATCGCCGGTGCGGGTTAAAGTTCCCTGCGTGCGCGTGCTGTCTGCGCCGTTACGGTTAACTGCAACAGTGTAAGAACCGGGCGCACCGCTAACACGAAGCGTTAATGCTGATAAACCGTCGCCGGTTAGCGTATAAGTTCCGCTTAAATCAGCTACATCCATTTTAGAAACTACGTATTGACTGCCTTCAACCCAATTCTCATAAATAACATTTTCTTTTTTAAAGATGTTGGTTGAAGTGATGATAAAGTTGGCCATTTTGCCTTTTGCCAGTGTGCCTACTTTATCTGCAATGCCCAACATTTCTGCCGGCGTGGAGGTTACTGCTTTTATAGCCTGTTTTTCGGTGAGGCCAAAATCTATTGCAGTTCTAAGGTTTGTCCAGAAATCGCGTGAGTTTTCTAAGCCATAGGATGTAATGGCGAAACGGATTCCTGCTTTCTCCAATGTAGCCGGATTAGTTGGTGCTAGCTCCCAATGCTTCATCTGCTCGTAGCTGATGTTTCGCGCATCAAAAGGATCGGTAACATCATACGGTTGTGGGAAATCCAACGGAATAATAAAACTGGCACCGGTTGCTTTCATTTCGTTGATGCGCTGATATTCTTTTCCGTCTGATTTATAGAGATAAGTTTTGCCAAACTCTTTCCCGATTTTTGCTGCGCGAATGGTACTTAGCGGATCGGTTACTTCAAATATTTGTGGCAGGTTTTGCTCTCGGTTAAACTCATTCAAAGAGATATTATATTCTGATTTTTGAGTTTTATACCAGGCGGCATCATAATAAGTCTGACGGATCAAAGCAATTACACCCATCAGAGAAGTTGGATAATTGGTAGCCGCAGTGCCTTTGCTAAACGAATAATGTGCCGCAACCTGATCATTCAGCATTACTTTATTATCACTTTCATCGCCTAAAGTAACCGCGACCGAAGTTCCGCGTGCAATGCCATCACGTATCAGCGATTGTACTGCGCCAAAACCATTTTTCTTGAAATCAGCCGCCGCAGTTGCATTGGCATGAAAAACAGCTTTGGCATTCATTTCCGGTTTGATGGATTCGTTCCAGCCATAAGCGCCGGGTTTGATAGAAACAGGAACATTAACACGGTTAAATCCACCTCCACTACCGCCGGCACCAAAAGCTTGGCGTGGTGCTTCTGGCATACCGTAAGTTGTAAAAGCATCAACCAAGCCCGGATAAATAAATTTTCCTTTTAAATTAATGGTTACATAGCCTTTCGGAACAGTTATGCCCTGACCAACCGCTTCAATTTTTCGATCTTTAATCAGTAAAGTTCCGTTGGCAATGGTTTGATCTGTGCTGGCAACAATGGTTGCATTGATGAAAGCGTATTGCCCCGACCTAATGTCCCATGCTCCGTTTACAGGATAGGTTTCCTGTGCGCTGGAGTATTTAAAAAGGAGAAGGACAAAACAAAAAAGTAAAGTTTTTTTCATTTTGGAAATAGATTTTGCTTAAATATATCAGAAATCAGGAAAGGAGATCAATTTTAATCTTTAACTAATGTTATTGTTACAAAATTGGTAAAGTTTGGCAATATTAAATTACCTGTATATTCGCAGAAATAAACAATACTTCTTTTATGTACATTTTTTTAAAATATTTGCATTCTGGTTTAAGATATGTAGTGCTTTTGTTAGTTGTTGTAGCGATTATACAGGCACTTTTAGGTTGGATAGGTAAAAAAACTTATACAGAAGGCAACCGGAAACTTAATTTATTTGCGCTGATTTCTGTACATACACAATTAATAGTTGGTTTAATATTATACTTCATCAGTCCGCTGGTACAATTCTCCAGTGCAACCATGAAAGATGCAACCGCACGCTACTGGACAGTAGAACATATTACCATGATGATTATTGCGATTGCACTGATTACGATTGGTTACTCTCGTTCTAAAAAAGTTTTAGTACCCGAAAAAAAACACTTTAACATATTCGTTTTCTATCTTTTAGCTATAATAACTGTAATTGTTACACTTGTTTTAAGCCATCGCGGTGTGCTAGGCATGTCGGTTTGAAAAATATTTTTCTAAAAAAATTTGCAATTTCGTTTTTCTTTCTATTTTTGTTGGACAATGACAAATCAAAACCATATTAACAACTGGCAAATACTTCCCAAAAGAGAAGCCGGATGGTGTTTTTGATTTATCCCACCTAATCAATTATAAACCTGATATGAACCCGGCCGTAAACACGAGCCGGGTTTTTTAATTTTATCATGAGCTACAAACTAACTTCTACTTACAAAAAACTTTTAGCCGATACTACCACGCCAGTAAGTATTTATTTGAAGTTACGTGATGTTTTTCCCAACAGTTTATTGCTGGAAAGTTCGGATTATCACAGTCGCGAAAACAGCATGAGTTACATTTGCTGCAAACCGATTGCAGGCATGATTTTACAAAACGGAACCATGCAAAACCAATATCCGGATGATACAAAGCGAGAATTTGCAGCTGGAACTTTTGATTTGGTTACGCATGTAGAAAGCTTTTTAAGCGAGTTTGAAATTGATGCTGCACCTTTTAAAATAATTTCCAACGGTTTGTTTGGCTATTTTTCGCACGAAATTGTAGAACAGTTTGAAACCATCAAACTTAAAAAGGAAGAAAACTACCGTGCTATTCCGGAAATGCAATACTTCGTTTATCGGTATATTATTGCGGTTGATCATTTTAAAAACGAATTATACATTTTTGAAAACCAACTGGAAAACGATCAGCAACCTTCTGAAATAGAACGCATTCAATATTTAATTCAGAATAAAAACTTTCCAGAATATCATTTCAATTTGCAGGGCGGAGAAACCTCGAATTTAAAAGACGAAGAGTTTATCGCCATTGTTGAGAAAATGCAGCAGCATATTTTGCGCGGCGATGTTTTCCAGATTGTGCCTTCGCGTAGTTTTAGTCAATCTTTTCAAGGCGATGAATTCAATGTTTACCGTGCGCTGCGTTCCATCAATCCTTCGCCGTATTTGTTTTATTTTGATTATGGCGATTTCAAAATTTTTGGTTCTTCTCCCGAAGCACAAATCACCATCAAAAACAGAATTGCAACCATTTACCCAATTGCCGGAACGTTTAAACGAACCGGCGACGACGAAAAAGATGCAAATTTAGCTCGACAGCTGGAAAACGATCCGAAAGAATCCGCAGAACATGTGATGCTGGTAGATTTGGCGCGAAATGATTTATCGCGCCACTGCACCAACGTAGAAGTAAAAGCGTTTAAAGAAGTGCAATATTATTCGCACTTAATTCATTTGGTTTCGCGCGTTTCGGGCAAAATAAAACCCGGCGTTCCTACTTTTAAAGTAGTTGCAGATACTTATCCGGCAGGCACATTAAGCGGCGCACCAAAATACCGCGCTATGGAACTGATTGATGCCAGCGAAAAAGGAAAAAGAAGTTTTTATAGCGGTGCTATTGGTTTTTTGGGTTTCAATGGAGATTTTAACCACGCCATCATTATCCGTTCATTTTTAAGTAAAGCAAATGTGCTGCATTATCAGGCAGGAGCCGGAATTGTAGCTGATTCTGTGCCGGTAAGCGAATTAAATGAAGTAAATAACAAAGTTGCGGCTTTACGTAAAGCACTGGAAACTGCAACCGAAATTTAATACGATAAAAGAAGCATCATCATGAGCAATCCCAAAATTTTAATTATTGATAATTACGATTCCTTCACTTATAATCTGGTTCATTTGGTAAATGAGTTGGGCTTGGAATGCGAAGTTTGGCGCAACGATCAGTTTAAGCTGGAAGATGTGGAAGCGTTTGATAAAATCATTTTATCGCCTGGACCAGGAATTCCTTCCGAAGCTGGTTCATTGTTAAAAGTGATCGAAACCTACGCACCAAGCAAAAGTATTTTTGGTGTTTGCTTAGGTCAGCAAGCCATTGCAGAAGTTTTTGGCGGAAGATTATTTAATTTAAGTAAGCCGATGCACGGTTTGGCAACGCCGATAAAAGTTACCGATTCTGAAGAAAAACTGTTTGCCGGATTGCCGGAAACCTTTAATGTTGGCCGTTATCATTCGTGGGTGGTTACCGAAAAAGGTTTGCCTGAGGAAATTTTGATTACCGCAATTGACGAAAAAGACAACTCGATTATGGCATTGCGGCACAAAACGTATGACGTTCGCGGCGTGCAGTTTCATCCGGAATCTGTGCTGACAGAACATGGAAAACAAATGATGTACAATTGGCTTACAGATGCAGAAACAGCAGCTGATCCCGAATTAGTAGCCAATCATTTTATAAAACTATAAGCAGTTTTACGTGTAAATATTGTAATGATAACTATTTTAGACCGAATTGTTGCCCGCAAAAAGGTAGAAATTCAAATTGCAAAAAACAAAAACTCTTACACCAAACTGGAGGAATCAGAATTTTTCAGTCGAAAAACATATTCGTTTCGCGATTTTTTGCTTGATCCTTCGCGCAGCGGAATTATTGCAGAATTTAAGCGGAAATCGCCATCTAAAGGCATCATCAACAATCAGGTAAAAGTTAAAAAAGTAACGCAGGATTATGTAACAGCTGGTGCTTCAGCTTTGTCGGTTTTAACCGATAATGCTTTTTTTATGGGTAAAAAAATGGATTTGGTACAGGCACGAAAAGTCAATCAGATTCCGATTTTGCGCAAAGATTTCATGATTGATGAATACCAGATTATCGAGGCAAAAGCGTTGGGCGCAGATATTATTTTATTAATTGCAGCAATTTTATCTCCGCAGGAAATCAAAAAAATGGCAGCTCTGGCAAAAAGTTTAGGTTTAAATGTTTTGCTCGAAGTGCACAATCTGGAAGAACTGGAACGAAGCCTTGATCCGCAAATTGATGCGATTGGCGTAAACAACCGTAACCTGGCTGATTTTACGGTTTCGGTGGATACTTCTTTTACCTTGATAAAATCTATCCCACCGGAATTTTTAAAGATTTCGGAAAGTGCGATTTCTAATCCGGAAACCATTCGTCAGTTAAAAGAAGCTGGTTTTAATGGTTTTTTAATCGGCGAAACTTTTATGAAAGAAGCTGATCCAGGAGAAGCTATGAAGGATTTTGTGGGGAAGATTTAGCAAAAAATAGAACTACGTTTCTAGATTGATTTTTCTTGTAAATTCCGTATCTTTAAATACAACCCTAATTTAAAAAACATTTATACTCCAATTTTTATCTTATAAAAGGAGTATTAATCAATATGAAACAAAAATTTTATGATACTGCAATTAAGCAGGAAAAAGCAGTTTTGGTAGGCATCATTACGCCGAATGAAACTGAAGAACAGGAACGTGAATATTTAGAAGAACTGGAGTTTTTGGTAGAAACAGCAGGTGGCGCAACTGTAAAAACATTTACACAAAAAATGCAGCGGCCAGAACGTGCTACGTTTGTAGGTACAGGCAAACTGGAAGAAATAAGGGCTTACGTACAGGCAGAAGAAATTGATACTGTTGTTTTTGATGACGAACTGTCGCCTTCGCAATTACGTAATATTGAGAACGAATTACAGGTAAAAATTTTAGACCGAAATAATTTAATCCTGGATATTTTTGCTAATCGGGCACAAACTGCGCAAGCCAAAGCGCAGGTAGAACTGGCGCAGCTACAATATTTATTACCACGATTAACGCGTTTATGGACACACTTGGAACGGCAAAAAGGTGGTATCGGGATGCGTGGTCCGGGTGAAAGTCAGATAGAAACAGACAGGCGTTTGATTCTGAACAAAATTTCTTTGCTAAAGGAAAAGCTGAAACACATTGACCGGCAAAACGAAACACAGCGTAAAAACCGCGTGCAGTTGGTTCGGGTGGCTTTAGTTGGTTATACCAACGTTGGAAAATCTACGATTATGAATATGATTTCCAAATCTGATGTGTTTGCAGAGAACAAATTGTTTGCAACGCTGGATACTACTGTACGGAAGGTGGTGATCGAAAATCTACCTTTTCTGATGTCTGATACGGTTGGTTTTATCCGAAAATTACCTCACCATTTGATTGAATGTTTTAAATCAACTTTGGATGAAGTGCGCGAAGCCGATATTCTGATTCATGTGGTAGATATTTCTCATCCTAATTTTGAAGATCAGATTCATACCGTAACCGAAACTTTAAAGGATTTAGGTGCGGTAGATAAAAAAATCATTACTGTTTTTAACAAGATTGACGCTTATCATCCAACCATCATCAATCCGGAAGAACCGGAAAAAGCAACTACACTGGAAGAATTTGAGCAAAGCTGGATGGCTAGAAATAATAGTCCGGCGATCTTTATCTCCGCATTAAATAAAGAAAACCTGGAAGATTTTAGGAAATTGCTGTATGATCAGGTAAAAATAATTCATACCGAAAGTTATCCGTACGATCAGTTATTGTACTGATACTGTTTTTATGCCATAAAAAATGGTATAAATAGCAGTAGTACATTTTTTAGTTGAATTTCCGTTAAACAATAAAAACTTCCTCCAAACACAATAATCATGGAATCTAAAAGACAACAAAAGTTTGCCGGCGTTATCCAACAAGATCTGGCAGCTATTTTTCAACGGGAAGGAATGAATTTTCTGCCTAATACGCTAATTACCATTACAAAAGTGCGCACTACGCCAGATTTGGCGATTGCGCGCGTTTTCCTGAGTTTTTTCAACATAACCAACAATGAACAAGCTTTGCAAACTATCAAACTTCATGCTTCCGAAATCAGGTATAAACTGGGTCGGCAAATTAAAGATCAGGTGCGCGTAGTACCACAGCTGGAATTTTTTGTGGATGATACCAGCGATTACGTAGATCGGATGGATAAGATTTTTGATAAAATCCACAAAGATGAAAACGAAGATTGAACAGTTTTATGCTGAATAAAAACCATCAACAATTTGCTGATCTTCTAAAAAAACACCAGCAGGAGATTGGTAAAGTTGTTGATTTTAATCCTGAAAAAGACCGTTTATTTCCTTTTGATTTTACAGCTTCTAACACCAGTTTAAGTGCAGAAACAATTGCTGATACGGCAGCTTTTTCTGCTTGGGTTGATCAAATCCTCGCACAAAATAATTGTAAATACGGCATTGGTGGTTACTTCGAAAACCGAACTCTTTATGCCAGAAGTTCTCATTTCAGTACGTTAGATGAACCACGCCGTTTGCATTTGGGCGTAGATATTTGGGGTGAAGCTGGAACGCTGGTTTATGCTCCTTTTACCGGCAAAATTCATAGTTATGCGGACAATAATCATTTCGGAGATTATGGCGCAACGATTATTTTAGAACACTGCTTTTACGGCCAGAAATTTTACGCGCTTTACGGCCATCTCAATCGGGCTTCGTTGCAAGGTTTATTTTCCGGAAAAACTATTCAGCAGAATGAAGAACTAGCGCGTTTTGGTACTTCCGAAGAAAACGGAAACTGGCCGCCGCACTTGCATTACCAGCTAATGTTTGATATGGAAGGAAAAGAAGGCGATTATCCCGGCGTGTGCAAGTTATCTGACAGGGAAAAATATCTTCAAAATATTCCTGATCCGAATGTAATTCTTCGCTTTCCGGTGCAACGATAAGTCGTTTTTTTCGTTGTTCTATTATATTAATCATTCAAAATCATGCTGTATTTTTTTATATTTTTTCAATCGTTGCTTTCAGTATTTGCCGTGCAGGATCAGCCACAATTTAAAGGCGGCGAGCGTGCTTTAAATACTTTTTTATCTCAAAATTTGATTTATCCAGATTTTTCTAAACAAAATTGCATTTCCGGAACGATACAGGTTAGTTTTAACATCGATCAAAACAATAAACCGGTAAATGTTAAAGTGCAAAAAGGTTTTGGTATTGATCTGGATGATGAAGCTATCCGGCTGGTAAAATTAACGGCTGGCAAATGGACTTTACCACCAGACCACGACCTTAATACAACTTTAATACTGCCTGTTAATTTTAATCTAAATGAATCTCGTTGCGGAACAAGAAGCCGGAATGATATGGAACAAGCCATTACCGCTTATAAAGCGCGCGAAGCTTTGGTTGATGCCGTTACAAATTACTACGAAAACAAATATTTAGGCAAGGCTGATGTTGCCAAAGAACCACAAATACAGGCTTTAAAAAAGCAATTGGGTTTTGATGATGAATATGCGGCAGAAGTAGTTGACCAAGCCAATCAGAAACTAAAACAAGGCGACCGCGAAGGTGCCTGCGAAGAATGGAAATTTGTGCGCAACATTGGCAGCAACAAAGCTGATGCACACTTGGCTAAGTATTGCAAGTAATTTTTATAGCGCTAAAAGAAGTATCGAGTATGATTTTATTGCCATTTCGACCGAAAGTAGAAATGACAAAGCACATAAAATTAACGCGTACATATCTCGCTCCAAAATCCTTGATCTTTCTAAGAAACATACTTCTTTTATCAGCATAAAATTGTTGTTATACAGCAAAGCCCCTGATGGGCAGGGGCTTTTACTAACCAATTATAAACCTAAATTATGAGAAGGGCTGTAGGAGAAGGGGTCGAACCTTCACGAAGTAGTTATCATGTTGCCATGGTTTCCTATATTCTTCGCCACCGGGACAAGGAGGTGTGTCTGCCAAATTTCACCATCCTACAATTTTCTTTGTTAAGCAATTATAAAGAACATTTTTTCTGATTGCTTGATACAAATTTAAGGCAAGATTCAATTCCTTGCAAATATTTCAACAAAATAATTTTATTTTTATCTATATTTAAATTATAATTGTTAAACGTTACATATTTTTAAATATATGCCTCTTAAAAAACCTCATAATTCAGAAATTGATAATCTTGATATTCAGATTTTGTCTATCCTGATGAAAGACGCAACTACGCCTTATACGGAAATTGCTAAAGAATTGATTGTTTCTGGCGGTACAATACACGTCAGGATGAAAAAACTGGAAGATTTAGGCATTATTAAAGGCGCAAACCTGGAAATCAACCCGCAAAAATTAGGTTATGATGTTTGTGCTTTCCTGGGGATTTTCTTGGAAAAAGGTTCGCAGTACAACAATGCGGTTAAGCAATTGCAAACTGTAAACGAAATTGTAGAACTGCATTACACCACTGGCAGCTGGAGCATTTTTGCAAAAATTATTTGTCGGGATACAACTCATTTAAGAGAAATTTTGAACGAACAGATTCAAAGTGTAGAAGGCATACAGCGTACGGAAACGTTTATTTCGCTGGAAGAAAGCATTAAAAGACAGATTACGCTTGATTAACAGCCAAATTTTATTTCATTTAAAAACTTATATAATTTATCTAAAATCCGTATTAGTTTTATAAGATATTAAACCTATACCAGATTATTAGTTTAAATATATTATGAAATTTATTAAATTCTATTTCTCTAATTCTAAAAAAACTGACTTTTTTGGAATGATCACAACTGCAGTAATTAGGTGGACCGGAAGTACTTCCGGAATTATGACTGCTAACGGATTGATGTTGTTGTGGTTAGTTTATGGTTATTACAAGCATTATTCTGAAAACTCGCAAATGATCCTGAATACCGGCACTTCCATTATTACTTTTATTATGCTGTTTCTGATTCAAAAAGGGCAAAATAAAGCTGATAAAGCTACTCAGCTTAAACTGGATGAAATTATTTTTGCTTTGGAAACAGGGAACAATAAAAGATTAGGAATTGAAAAACTGACTGAAGAGGAATTAGATCAGATAAAAGAAGAATATAACCTTGAAGATGATCAGGATGACATCGAAACTGATAAAAAAGGAGAAATTAAAGCTATATCTGAGTTATAAAAAATGATACAGCTTTAATTTTTGGCTGATAAAAACAGCATTATTTTTTGCGTTCGCCTTTTAATTTAGCTGCCGCTTTTAAAGCTTCTAAAGCGTTTACTACACCGCCAGCTTTACTTAGTGTTGTAAAATCAACTTTATCTTTACTTCCCGGTTTAACTACTTGCATTCCTTGCAATGGTTTAGCCGAAGCTATGATCACTTCTTTCAGTTGTTTTGCGCTTAAAGCTGGATAATATTCTAAAACCAAAGCAGCAATTCCAGCTGTAATCGGCGAAGCAAAACTGGTTCCGTCAGCTGTATTAAATTCGGCATCTTTATCAATAGAAGTTACTTTTACGCCGGGCGCAAAAACATCTACACTCTTTTTGCCGTAATTACTGAAAGAACCAGCCAGGTTTTCATCATTTAAAGCCGCAGAAGCACCTACACTAATTACGTTATCGGTTGTAGTTCCATCTAAAAAAGTATCATTCGGAAATTCAGGTTTTACATCAACATTCTGATTGTCATTACCAGAAGCCTGAACCAGTAATACATCTTTTTCGGCAGCATATTTGACGGCATCATCAATCCATTTTTTATGCGGAGAGATTTTTTTGCCGAAACTCATGTTAACCACTTTAGCGCCATTATCTACTGCGTAGCGGATAGCACCGGCAATATCTTTATCATATTCATCACCGTTTGGTACTGCTTTTATCGCCATAATTCTTACATTATCAGCAATGCCATCAATGCCGTAACCATTATTTCGGATAGCACCAATTAAGCCAGCCACACCAGTTCCGTGCGAAGCATCATCAAACTTCAACTGGTTGCTGCCATATTTTTTATCGCTGAAATCATTCGGATTATCGCCAACCACACGTTTGCGCGCTTCCAAATCTGGGTTAACATCGTTATTTAACTTCGTGATGTACTCGCTCAACTCTGTAATGGTTTTAGTATCCGTTTTGGAGCTGTCGGCATCCTGCATAATCAAACCCCAGATGTATTTGCTTTTGCTGATAGTATCATTTTTAGTGTCCAGTTTATTTAAATCATTTTTACTGAAGGATTGTCCCGCTTTCAAGTTTAATGATTTTTTAATAAATGCATCCGTGCTAACCAAAGCATTCATTAAAGGCGAAAGCTGATCCAGTTCAGCCTGCGATTTGCTCACCGTAGAATCCCGAATGCTTTTTACCTTTAACCAGTAAGCATATTCGGCTTTGTCTTTAGCTGCTGTTGTAGTAGTAATAGCAGTATATTTATCTTTCAGTCGGTAATACTCGCGTACTTCTTCTGTAGTTTCATTTACGTCGCATTTATTGTTTGGTCCGCCTAAAAAGTTCCAGCCATGCAAATCATCTGTGTAAACGTTGTTGTCGTCATCTTTACCATTGCCCGCTTTTTCTTTAGTATTGACCCACAAAATGGGCTGTAAATCTTTCTGCAAAGTATCTATGCCGCTGTCAATAGTAGCTACAATAACGGTTTTGCTTTTTTTACCCTTTAAAAAATCATAAGCTTGGTTTAAGCTTACACCAAAAAAACCATCTTTTTTTAAATCAAGTGTATGCCAGTTTTTCGGGGCATCAGCAGGCTTAACAGGCATTTGCTGGGCTATAACCGTATTGATTACAAACAGTGCTGCCGCAGCGAAGCCGATTATTTTTAAATTAATTTTCATGAAGTTTATAATATGGAATTTTTAGTTGATCATTAACCGGAATTATCATTTTTGCCGGCTTAAAATAATAAGTTTACCCGGAGAAACAGGTGTAGGAATCTTTAAAAGTTGTTTATACTAGAAAAGCTTTTTTTAACGTTTTCATTACATAATCCGTATAATCCAAACAATTTATAAAAAGGCTTTTTCGTACTTTTGTCAAAGCTACAAATTTACGCAAATACAAAACATGCTCTTTTTAAGTTGCAAAGAATTATTTTGAGGAACAGTTGTTAAACGAAATAAGAATGCTTTACAGTATTGCTTTGTTAAAAATATAATTATAATACTGTTAATTAGTATTTAAAATAAATAGAATAGCTTATTGTTCTGCTAATAAAATTGAATGGAAGAAGAAGAATTTGATTACAATTTCTCTGAGGATCCCTTGTTTTCTGTAGAACGATATGAGGAGATGATTCGCAATCACGATCAGTATTTTTTTGATGCGCAGGTATTTGAGAACATTATTGATTACTACATTGAAAAAAACGATCCTGTAAGAGCTTTACAAGTAGTTGGTTATGCCCGCAGCCAACATCCGTTTGCAGCAGTATTTTTGATAAAACAAGCACAGCTTTTTATCGTAACCAACCAGGTAGCCGATGCTTTTGCCATACTGGAAAAAGCTGAAAGTCTAGAACCGTCCGAAGCTGATATTTACATTATCCGCGGTAACTTGTACGAAAGCCTGGAACGCCACGAAGAAGCGCTGGAAAACTACGAAAAAGCTTTGCCGCTGGCTGAAGAAACTGACGATATTTTGCTGCATATTGCTTTTGTTTATCAAAGTAAAGGAGAATATGATAGCGCGATTACTTACCTGAAACTTTGCCTGGAGCAAAATATGGAAAACCAGGATGCTTTGTATGAACTGGCTTTTTGTTACGATGTGTTGGATCGGCAGAACGAAAGTGTACAGTTCTACGAACAGTACATTGACAAAGAGCCTTATAGCTATGCTGCTTGGTACAACTTAGGAAATGCTTTTACCAAACTCAGCTTGTTTGAAAAAGCAATTGATGCTTATGATTATGCTATCCTGATTAATGAAAGCTTTACCTATGCTTATTTTAACAAAGGAAATGCGTTAATTAACTTGGATAAATTTGCAGAAGCAATTGAGGTTTACAAACAAACCTTAGAGTACGAACCTGCCAGCGCAGATACTTATTGCTCAATTGGTGAATGTTACGAAAAGCTGGAGCGTATGGATGAAGCACGAGCCTATTACAAAAAAGCAGTTCGAAAAGATGCCAAAATGGGTGATGCGTGGTTTGGAATTGGTGTAACGCTGGATTTTGAGGAACGCTATTTTGAAGCATTGCGCTACTATAAAAGAGCATTAGACTTAGAAAATAACAATCCGGATTATTGGTTTGCTATTGCAGATGCGAACTATAAATTAGGAAACCTGCCGGAATCTGAAGAGGCTTATGCCAAAGTAATTGAACTAAATCCATTGGATGTAGATGCTTGGCTGGATTATTCTTCAATCTTATATGAACAGCATAAGCTAACATCAGCGATAGAAACAATTGCAGAAGCTATCAAAAATAATCCCGACGCGGCAGAACTTTTTTATCGCATGGTAGCTTACTTTTTTGCAAAAGGTGAGTACAATGAGGCTTTAAAGTACTTGGAAATTGCGCTAACTACCGATCCGGAGAAACACCACATTTTGTTTGAATATTTACCTCAGTTACAGGAAAATAAAGCCATTGTAGATATTATCAACAGATTTTACAAAGATTGACATACTTCTTTTAACGCCTTAAAATTGTTGAAAGAAGATTTTTGTTTTTCTTTACATTTGCGACCATCGGAAACCAGCTTTAAGCTGGTTTTTAATTAATATCGTATTTTAAAATGAATTATTTCCTTAGTAATATTCCGGAGCGTACACAAAAACCAAGATCATCAGGCTACACAATGGTGATGGATAAAGGTTTAAGTTTACGGCAGGTAGAAGATTTTCTTGAAGTATCCGGGCAACATACTGATATTGTAAAGTTAGGCTGGGCAACTTCTTATGTTACGCCAAATCTAAATGAAAAGTTAAAGTTATATCGTGATGCTGGCGTTCCGGTGTATTTTGGCGGAACATTATTTGAAGCTTTTATTACCCGCGGCCAGTTTGATGATTATCGCCGGGTACTGGATCAATACAAAATGGAATATGCAGAAATTTCTGATGGCTCTATCACGATTGATCATGATGAAAAATGTAATTACATTAAAGAATTAAGCAAGCAAGTAACCGTAATTTCTGAAGTTGGCTCTAAAGACATAGAGAAAATTTTTGCGCCGTATAAATGGATCAAGTTAATGAATGCAGAACTGGAAGCAGGTTCCTGGAAAGTAATTGCCGAAGCTAGAGAAAGCGGAAATGTTGGTATTTACCGTGATTCGGGCGAAGTAAGGCAAGGTTTGGTTGATGAAATTCTGACTCAAATTCCTGAAGAAAAAATTATTTGGGAAGCACCACAAAAAGCGCAGCAGGTTTGGTTTATTAAACTAATTGGTTCTAATGTAAACTTGGGTAATATCGCGCCAGCCGAAGTTATTCCATTAGAAACGATCCGTTTAGGTTTGCGTAGTGATACTTTTGATTTTTTCTTAAATCAATAAACTTTTTATGCTGTTCATCTACCTGATTGCACAGCACTGATTTTTAAAATACCATGAAAAAATACGGATTGATAGGATTTCCTCTAACACACTCTTTTTCTAAAAAATACTTTACTGAAAAATTTGAAAATGAAGATATTGAGGATCATTCTTATGAACTTTTTGAGTTAGAACACTTGAGTGATTTCCCGGAATTGATTAAAGCTAACCCGGATTTACTTGGGCTGAATGTAACAATACCACATAAAATTGGTGCTGTATTTTACATGAACTGGTTGGACCCGGAAGCTAAAAAAGTAGAGGCTGTCAACTGTATCAAAATTATTCAGGAAAGTGCTTTGGAAGCTGCCTTTTCGGGTGAAGTTGGTTTTGTTGATCAGGATTTTAGGCTGGAAGGTTACAATACTGATATTTATGGTTTTGAAAATTCATTAAAACCGTTGCTAAAATCTCAGCATACCAGAGCGCTTGTTTTAGGTAATGGCGGTGCAAGCAGAGCTGTAAGATACGTTTTAAAAAAGCTTAGAATTCCTTTTACGGTTGTTTCGCGTAGGCCAAAACCAAATCATGTTATGTATGAAAAAATAACACCGGCGATGGTTAAAAGCTGTAAGCTGATTATTAATACAACACCGCTGGGTATGGCACCGGATACAAATGCTTTTCCGCCAATTCCTTATGATGCCATTACAGATCAGCATCTGCTATATGATTTAATCTATAATCCTGAAAAAACAGTGTTTTTACAAAAAGGCGAAGCGCAGGGAGCGGCTATCAAAAATGGTTACGACATGCTTCTTTTACAGGCAGAAAAAGCATGGGAAATCTGGAATAAAAAGTAACAAGATGCGCAGAAACAGTTGGCTGATTTTAATCTTTTTTTGTTTAATGCTGCTGTTTTCCTGCCATAACGCTGAATATACGCCTAAACCGCGTGGTTTCTTTCGCATTGTTTTCCCCGAAAAAAAATATCAATCTTATACAGGAGGTTGTCCGTTCGTTTTTTCTTATCCGGTTTATGCAAATGTAGAACCGGATAAAAACAGAAATGCAAAACCATGCTGGTTTAACTTAGCCTATCCTGCTTTTAAAGGCACACTACATTTAAGTTATATGCCGGTAACTTCTAAAAAGGAGTTTAACGAACTAATTGAAGATGCACATACTTTCGCTTTTAAACATACGGTAAAGGCAACCGCAATTGATGAAGGAATGATTGCTTATCCCAATCGTAAAATGTATGGTATTTACTACCGCATTGATGGAAACGCTGCTTCTGCTGTACAGTTTTATCTCACCGATAGTACCAAAAATTATTTGCGCGGTGCATTATATTTTGATGAATTGCCTCGGCAGGATTCCATCAAGCCGGTACTGAACTTCATAAAGAAAGATATTGATGTGATGATCAAAACTTTGCGCTGGAAAAATTAATATACTTCTTTTAGCACTTAAAAATTAAGGTATTACTTTAGCTTTTGTCCAGCACTTTTTCTGCATCTTCTGTTATTTCCAAATCAACGATATGCTTTTTAGGAAAGTTGAAAAGCAAAGAAGTAGCAACCGGAATCAGAAAAACCGCAACCGTAAATATGGAAACAAAAAGATCCATTTTTTCGCTTTCTAAAAACTTAGCAAAGGCTGTTTCCGGGTAAAAATGTGTGTATAGGGAAGCTGAAAGTTTTAGTCCTAATACACCAATTACAACAAAAGCAACTGTTTCCAAAAAAGTAAATTTTTCCATCAGCTTTACAAAAGCCTGCGCCACAAAACGCATGGCTAGGATACCAATAAATACACCGATATAAATTAAAGCAACATGATCTGTAAAGGCAACGGCAGCAAAAACATTATCGATAGAAAACGCTAAATCCATCACCTCAACCAAGGCAACAGTTGCCCAAAATGTACCAACCAGGCCAACTGTAGAACGATAAATCCAGTTTTTATCTTTGTCAACAGATTCTTCTTCGCCATCACCGCCAGAAGCTTTTCCTTTAAAATAATCAAACGCCAAATACAGCAAATACAAGCCACCTAATGGTTTCAGCCACCAGATTTTAACCAGCCAGGCAGCCAGAAATAAACAAATCCCGCGGAAAATATAAGCACCGATAATGCCGTAACGCAATGCTTTGCTGCGTTGTTCTTTTGGTAAATCGATTACCATAGTGGCCAGCACGGCTGCATTATCCACAGAAAGCAGGCTTTCAATTACAATTAAATTCAGGATAATCAATAATCCTGCTTGAATGTCATCTCCTAATAAATGATGTAAAAAATCCATTTGTTGTTTTATTAATGCTTCTTTTAGGAGCTGTTTTTTAGTTTTTTGTTACGATTGGATCAGGAAAATTAAATCATATCGGTATTCAGCATGGCTTTTAAAATATTTGCCTGTGCATCAAAGTTGCCGATGTTCTGCAGAAAACTCATATCGGTCAGCTTTTTATAGTTCTCTGCCAGCAATGTTTTAATTTCTGCGGGAAGATAAGTTTTTGTTACGCCAATACTGCTGTGCAACTGATCATTTTTTGCTTTCAGTTCCTCAACCATTTTTTCGTTGCCGGATAACTGATTGGTAAAACTGATCTTTTCCAGTTTGGTATAATCGCAAAAAAGAAACAAATTCCTGATCGGATAAAACAGGAAATATTTATCTGCATTCACAAACTTGTAAACCTCTACAATCGTTGTCCCGGCTTTCAATCCGCAGAAAAATTCGTTCTTAAAATCATATTTGCACAACGAACCCAGCAGCTTTTTCTGAATAACGGCGTGCGCATTGGTGTAAACCTGTGTTGGATTGTAAGTAATCAACTCATCCAGTAAACTCGGCGGAATATCGTAATAAAAATCCGCCGAAAACCGCGCACTAAAACTGTTGATGTTTTTGGAGAAAGGATATTCATCCACATTGTCAGAAAGCAGCTGATACAATCTTCTCAACGAAATATTGATTTTTAATGCCTGTTTCTGTTGATCTGACTTATAATTTTTTTCGGTATAAAAAGAGCCTGAAAGCTGACTTTCCAGCTCTTCATTCAGTTGAATTTCATCAAAAAGCAGGCTTACATTTTGCTCGTTGTTTTTTTTAATTTTCTTCAACAAATCAATCAAACTTGCGGTGTATTGTAGATGAAAAAGTTCGAGATTGTTGGCATCCAGTTCCGGGTTTTGCTCAAACATTTGATGAATTACCTGGCTGCGCAGGTAAATCTTGTAAATAAGTTCTTCTTCAAAAAAAGCAGCGAGCAACTGTAATTTACTGATAATCCGCCTGGATTCATTAAATATCAATTGCAGGTGCTCGTCCATTCATACAAAATTACTTAATACTGGTTACATTTTTCTTTAACTCAGTTTCTAAACTTTGCAGCTCCGTATTTAGTGTTTGGCGGTTTTTTGTGCCTTCATCGTGGATGCGTTTTACCTCATTCAAAGTTTCAATCAATGATTGTGTGGTGCGTTTTAAAGTATCGATAGAAACCACTGTTTTTTCGTTTTCGCGTGCTACATCAATGCTGTTTGTTTTTAATAATTCAGCATTTTTTTGCAGAATAGTATTCGTCGTGTCCGAAATCTTTTTCTGCACTTCTACATGCTGTTTTTGCCGGTGCAAAGCTACAGCGATGGTCAGCTGGTTTTTCCAAACCGGAATTGTAGTAGAAATAATTGACTGCGCTTTTTCGGCGATAGAAGTATTGTTGTTTTGCACCACACGAATTTGCGCCAAAGATTGCATCATGATAAAACGGACTACTTTTAAATCGGCCATGCGTTTATCCAAACGGTTTACAAAATCGCGCAGATCAGCAATTTCATAATCCTGATAATCCGCAGGACTGGCATCCATTTCTGCTAATTTCTGGCTCAGTTCGTTGTATTTTAGCTGACCGGAAATGATCAGTTCTTCCATTTGCTTGATGTACGAAACGTTGCTGTCAAACATGGTTTGCAACGAACTATTATCTTTAATGGAATTTACGCGCCCGGCTTTAATTTTATTGGTGATTTTATCAATGTTGCCAACCACTGTATCGTATTTCTGAAAAAGCTTTTGCGTACTGCTTACAATGTTTTTTAGGAACGGGATTTTGGACATGAACTGCTGAAACGAGTTCTGCTCCAATTCATCCACATCAATATAATTCAGCTCCGAAAGCAAATCAGTAATCAAACCACCAACTTCGCCGGAGTTGTAAGTACGCACCGAAGTTAAAAACGCATTGCTGTATTTTTCCATCGAATTTTGAACTTCTACACCATAATTCAGGATAGAATTGACATCTTTCGGATCGATGGTTTTGCTGATTTCGCTTAACTTCTGCTCATCCTGAGGCGTAATTTGAGATAAATCAGCATTTCCATCTTTATCCAACTTTACAGAAGGAAGCGTTTGATTGATATTAACCGGATTGGTTTCCATTATTAATTTTTAATGTTTGACTGAATAACTACAGCAAATGTTACAACAGGCTTTTGTTTCGGATGCTTCTTTTATCGATAAAAAAATCTGATGCTTTACAAAAGATTACAAATACTGATTGATTACGGTTGTAATGGTTTCAGGTAGTTTTTTATCTTTTGTAGGTTCACCAATGGCATTAAATTTCCACTCGCCGTTTCGTTTGTAAAAAACGCCCATTACCATCGATACAAAACCCGAAAAATTGGCATTGTGAGCAATATCATAAGTAGCAAAAACCTCTTTTACCATTTTTGGCGTGCCTTCATAAATGCGGATGGAAGCAAATGGAATCTTACCAAAATCATGTCCGCGGAAACTGTTTAACACAAACGCAACATATTCTATATTGCTGTTCAGCGTAGAAAAATCAAGTGTAATTACTTCATTGTCCAGGCCGTCATCGCCATCAACATCACCGGTTAAATCATCGCCACTGTGTTTTACCGAACCGTTTTTTGATTTTAAATTGCCAAAGTAAATGGTTTCTTCCAGCTTTTTAGAAGCATCAAACAATGCGCAGCTGGCATCCAGATCTACTGCCTCTTTTGTGGCACCAAAACCAAAGAGCCCTTTCTTTTCAATTGCGCCCCAGTTAATACCTACACAAATATTTTGCAACGTGCTGCCGTTACTTTTTTGCAGGTTAATGCGTTGTCCTTTTTGAAGATTAATAGCCATAATTTTAATTGTATTTATTTAAATAATCCTGCAAACCGCCTTTCATGCCAACGCCAACTGCTTCAAATTTCCATTTGTTATCGCGTTTGTAAATGCGGCCAAATTCTACTGCTGTTTCGATAGAAAAATCTTCTTCCAGCTCATATTTTAAAATATCTACGTTGGTTACCGTATCAAAAATTCGTACAAAAGAATTCCGAACCTGACCAAAATTTTGCCTGCGGCTTTCTGCTTCGTGGATGGTTACCACAACACAAATTTCTGATACTTTCGGATCGATTTTAGACAAATCAATTTTAATCTGCTCATCATCACCATCGCCAGCACCGGTTAAATTGTCGCCAGTATGTTCTACGCTACCATCCGGAGATTGCAAGTTGTTATAAAAAACCAAATATTCATCCGTCAGAAGTTTTTTATTATCTCCCATAATAAAAATAGAAGCATCCAGATCAAATCCAGTGCCTGTTGTAGAATTATTGGTATCCCAGCCTAAACCAATAGTAAATTTAGGTGCATCAATACTTTCCCGTTGTCCTTTTTGCAAGTTAATTGCCATGCTGTAATTGTTTTTTAGTGTTGAGGTAATTCAAATTTAACTGATAGCTCTTTATTAAATAATGCTGATAATGTATCATACTGTTTTTACCGGCCTAAAAGAAGCATTGGTCCGGCTCATGCTTACTTAATAATTTGCCCTTTAAAATATTTAGCCAAAAAGAACGCCAAATCTTCGCGGTAACCAATGCCTGATGCTTCAAATTTCCAGCTGTTGTTGCGTTTGTATAAGCGGCCAAACTCTACGCCGGTTTCGATGGAAAAATCCTCGCCCAATTCGTATCGCACAATTTCTTCGTTAGTTGCATCGTCCACAATTCGAATGTACGAATCGCGCACCTGGCCATAATTTTGTTTTCGGGCGATAGCTTCGTGGATGGTTACCACAAACAGAATTTCTGTAATCTGCTCATCAACTTTTGTTAAATCTACGCTGATGGTTTCGTCGTCTCCGCCATCGCTGTTGCCGCCGGTTGGATCATCGCCGGAATGATTAAGCGCGCCATCAGGAGAAGCCGTATTTCCATAGAAAACAAAAAACTCTTCCGACGGAATCAAACGGTTCTGATCGATCATAAACGCAGAAGCATCTAAATCAAAACCATAACCGGTTCCTTCATTTGGGTTCCAGCCTAAACCTATACTGATTTTAGAAAGTCCGATTGCAACACGTTGTCCTTTTTGCAGATTGATAGCCATGAATATGTATTATTTGCGGATTAAAGTTAATGTGTATTCCCACAAAACAAAACTATTTTAAAGGCTTGTTTTTATGGTACTTTAATCAGATGGAGAAACCTACAGTTTATTACAGCTAAAACATAAATAATTTAAAAATTGATGCTGTTTTTAGCAGGATAAAACTGGAGCGACAATTAATATTATCATGCAAAAGGAGCAAAGCCGTTGAGCTTTACTCCTTTTTACAGAATAAATCTTTAAAAAAACAAAGAATTACATTTTGATACCTAATTTTTTAGCGATATCGCTAAACATATCTGGATCAATATCGTCGGCACCAGGAGAACTTAATTGTGGTTCTTCCGGCAATTCTGGTGGTGTAAAACCTTCTGGCTGGCCAAATACAACTTCTAAAGGCTGTCCGTCTTCAGGGTGTGCTCCGTTCCAAACCAATCCAGCTTGTTGGTAATCATTCTGGCTGTAAGTGTACAATTTTAAGTGCGAATTTTGTGATTCCCATTTACGTGTTTCTGGGAAGGCTTTGTTACTTAATTCTGGAGTTGGCACCAATTTGGTAACCGCTACGC
Source organism: Janthinobacterium lividum (assembly GCA_050955045.1). Taxonomy (GTDB): domain Bacteria; phylum Bacteroidota; class Bacteroidia; order Sphingobacteriales; family Sphingobacteriaceae; genus Mucilaginibacter_A. The sequence continues at coordinate 34,564 of JBPBQV010000005.1, forward strand.
CAGTAAGTTGCTCTAAAGCGCGTGCATAAGCAACTACGTGTAAGCCACCTCTAACTAACAAATAGCCAATCATTTCGCGTGCGCAAGGATCTGTTACCGTTTCGTAAACACGCATCTTGTTTGAACGTGCACCACATTCCAAAAAGAAGTTATGCAATAAATCTAACTTCAGATTCCCGCCACTAAATACATTTTGACCGGTCCAGAAATTACCCATAGAATCCATTGGCAGAGAAGTTTGTGCCGATGAAAAGAAATGATACATGTTACGTGCATCAACAACTTCTTTTAAAGGGCCTGGCTCCGGATCATGACCGCGTTTGGTAGCACCGCTAAGCAGTAAGTTGATGGAGTAAGATACGGCCTCAATGTGGCTATATTCCTCACCTGCAATACTGGCAATTAAATCGTAAAATGGTCTTAAACGTTTCCGTCCTCTAAAATTAAAAGATTGGAAAGTGTAATTCATTAAGGTTGACATTTCACCAAATTTGCCGCCAAGCAATTCCTGTACGGCAGCTGCATCATTTGGAGAAGGGTACTTAGGAATAGGAAGATCAACAGCGATCTTGTCTTGCTTTAAAATCATAAGTTTTTTTGATTAATAGTTAATAGTTGATAATGTTTACAACCGTAGCTTATGATATAAGTTTTTTAATTCGATAATACTTTCATGTTAACTATTCTTTAAAAAATTAATAGCCTGGCAATGTTTAATATTGATAAATATGCAACAAATTTCGATCAAATTCAATTACTCCAGAAACGTAAGCAAACTGTGCTGGCTCGCCGTATGAAAATCGCGCCAAACGCGGTTAATTTCGGTATCCGAACTGGCTGCTTGCAAACCGCAAAAAGGATACAATTCATCAACCGTTTCCCGGGAAATTTTGGCTAATTTCCGGCTGGTTTTGCTAACTTCCTGCAATGCTTCTTTTGCAATACTTTTTTTATCCTGTAAAAGCAGTTCCCAGGATTGATCTACGGCTTGATAAAAAGCTTGTCGGGTTTCTTTTAATTCAACTTCAAGTTTTCTGAAAGTATTTCTCAAAACTGATTTTTGATAAACAGAGAGTTTTTTTTGTCCTATTTTTTCCTGAAAAATCACTTCCGCCAAATCCATAAAACGGATAGCCATTCCGGATAAATTTACTGCCAATGTAGCTTCTGCCAGCTGCAAAAACGGATAACGGTATAAAGGCGCATCAACAACAGCAAAAACCGGATCAATTTTAAAACTGTTTTCTGCCGAAATCGATATATCGTTTATTTCAAAAGCGTCGCTTCCGGTTCCCATCATGCCAGTATATTTCCAGGCAGGTATCAGCTTAACTTCTTTTGCATCAATAATAAAAGGCAGAATCAGCGGATTTCCGTCTTCCATTAAAACCGTTTCCTGTGCTGTTTTTATCACACAATTTTCGGTGAAATGCGTGGCATGTTGCGCGCCGCTGGCGTATTTCCATTTTCCGTTGATGATAAAATTTTCACCAGCTTTTGTTGCCGCTCCGTTAGAAGCGCCACTTCCGGCCAAACAAACTTTCGGATTTTTGAAAATTTCCTGTGCTGTTTTTATTGGCATAAAACCGCCGAACCAGCCTGCGCCGCTGCATAAAGTAACTACCCAGCCAAAACTGCCATCGGCCCAGGCCAAACTTTCCTCCAGCCGAACCATTTCCGGCAGCGGTTTTTCTGTTCCCGAATACACTTCGGGAACCAATAATTTAAACCATTGCTGCTCGTAAATCAATTTCAATTGTTTGGGTTGAAGTAATCCGGTTCGTTCTGCTTCTGCCGCTTCAGAACGAATAATTTCTACCCATTCTGGTTGTAAAAGTGTGGAAGGATGAGCAATTTTCATTTTAAGTATTTGAAGCAGAGAGCGGCGAACGAAGTTCTTTTTGATAAATTTTCTTCCAATCAAAATAACCGAAAATAGCCACCACAAACAGGAAAATGGTAAGCAAAGCAAACATCGGCAGGTTTTTGTAGAAAAGTAAAGGCACAGCAAACAGGTTGCTTAGGTTGAGAACGAGCCAGTTTTCAATTTTTCGTCGTGTTAATAACCACGTTCCAGCCCAGGCAGAAGCTGAAACAAAAGCATCCCAAACAGGCACGTTAGAAGTTGTAAAATTTTTAAGCACCAAATATAAAACCAGCCAGCCGCCAAAAGTAATGAGTGCTGTAATTAGCCATTCCTGCTTGGTGGTATAAGTAATTGGCACAGCAGGTTCATCCTGTTTTCGCATCCAGAAATACCAGCCGTAAATACTCATCAGCACATAATAAATGTTGAGCAAAGTTTCTGCATAAAGCTTTACTTCAAACAATAAAAAAATGGAAATAAATGTGCTGATCAATCCCGCTGGATACAGCAAAACGTTGTTTCGTCTGGCCAGCAAAACTTCGGCAACGCCAAAAAACACGGCCAGCCATTGCAGCCAGCCGGTTTCGCGGATTTGTTCGATCAAAATTTGTAGCCAATGTTGCAGGTTCATGAATTTGTGTTAATGCTATTATTCACCTTAAAAAAGTATGCACATAAGCGCATTTGGAGCAGATGAAATTATTGGTAAGCTGTAAATTAAAAATCGAGCGAAAATTGCTGTTTAAATAAGACCTTTTTCGAGTAAAACTTTTACTGCCGCAAAAGAAACATTGCAAAACTTTACCATCAATTTCGAAACTGGTTGGCGTTGGTGCACTAAATAATCCCATAATTTTGATTTTTATTGGATTTCAAGATACTGTTTTTAGCAATCTAAAAACAGTATCCATCAGCCTAAAATCGCAAACTTAATGCAGCCAGAAAATTGCGTGTAGCCTGCGGATAATAATAGTTATAGCTTACTACTTTTCCACTTTCGATGTCTGGGTAAGTTGCACCGTTTGGTTCATACAATTCACTAAAAATATTATTTACCAATAAAGAAACGCCAATGTTTTTAATTGCTTTTGTGCTGAAATTATAGCGCAAACGGATATTATTTACAAAAAAAGCATCCAGTTTACGGTTATCGCTGGATGTATTATCTAGATATTGTTTACTTACATATTTGCTGATCAACGCAACTTCTCCGCCTTTTATCGGTGTAAAACCAATTTCGCTGGAACCTACAAAATCAGGAGAAAAAGCAATATCCGTTTTTTTGTATTGCGTAAGTTCGTTTTGTTCTGTATCATAATTATATAAATACTGCTGGAAGTTTTTTACTTTATTAGAGCTTAAAGCAGCGGTAACATTCCAGTAAAGCGGTGCTGCAATTTGCACGCGTCCATCAAGCTCTAAACCTGCGCGATAACTGTCTTTTACATTGCTTTTGATGGCCGCGCCAACATCATTCAGGCTTCCAGTAACAACTAATTGGTTATCATACAACATGTAAAAACCGTTTATGCCGCCGGTAAATGCACCTTGTCTGGTTCTATAACCAGCTTCAAAATCGTACAAAGTTTCTGCTTTTGGGCGACTTGTTGGTGTAGAATTGGTATAATCATCACGGTTTGGCTCCCGGTTTCCTACCGCAAAAGAAGCATATAGATTGTTTGTAGCATTGAGTTGATAATTCAGCCCAATTTTAGGGTTGAAAAAATTAAGCGTAGCTGATTGTTGCACATTATTCAGATTTCGGTCGAAACCCAAAAACGAATAATAAACACGGCGATATTGCAAATCAGCATAAATATTTAACTTATCCAGCTGATAATTCGCTTTTCCAAAAATATTGAAATCTGTTTTACGTGCATCATCGCGGTAATACTCATATTCCGGCGTAATGTTGGCCGATTCTTTTGTGTAGATGATCTGTCCGAAATGTGCGCCGGTATAAATATTATAAGCGCCGCCCAAAGTAAAATTCAGGTTTTTTTGAGCCTGATAATTAAAGTTGTACGTAATGCCATAAAAATCATTATCCAGCCAGCGGCGACGAACTAAATCTGTTGTTTTAATGGTATCTGTACCATAAATAACCGGCGTTAAACCATAATTAACCACGCTTGCAGCCGTTTTATATTCCTCGTAATAACCGCTGCCTTTGGTGTAATGCAGTGCGCCGTTGAAAGAGAATTTATCAGAAATTTTCTGGTTCACCAGCAACTGATAATGGTTTTGAATATAATTATCCGTTTGGTTTTTATAGGTAAACTCGTTATACGTGCGGTTCCCACTGTTCAAAATATCTTCCGGAACGCCGTTCCAAGCTTGGTAAGTTTTCTCCGTTCCTGAAAAAACGTTTAGCCTTACAATCGTATTTTTATTGTAGTAAGCACCGGTTAAAAAGTACGATTTCAGATCAGAAGCACCACGATCAATATAACCGTCGGATTTAATGCGCGATAATCTTCCATCAAACGTAAAATGATTGCCAATTAAACCCGAACCTAAACTAACCGTATTTTTAACCGTTCCGTAAGAACCGGCAGAATTATCCAGTTGTGCATAAACCGTATCCTGCCGCGTAGTGGTTTGCACGTTGATGCTGGCACCAAAAGCACCGGCGCCATTGGTTGAAGTGCCCACGCCGCGCTGAATCTGAATGTTATCTACCGATGAAGCAAAATCCGGCAAATCTACAAAGTAACTTCCCTGACTTTCCGAATCGTTTAGCGGAATGCCATTTACGGTAACGTTAATGCGCGTGCCATCCGAACCACGGATCCGGATTCCGGTATAACCTACGCCTGCACCGGCATCAGAAGTAACCACTGCAGAAGGTGTTTGGTTGAGTAGAAAAGGCAAATCCTGACCTAAATTATTTTTAGCCAGTTCTTTTTTGCTGAGATTGGTGTACGTAAACCCGGAGTTTTCGCCAGTTCGGGTGGAACGTACAAATACTTCATCTGCTTGCAGCGTACTTCTTTTAAGAGTAAAATTTTGAGTTTGATTTTGGTTGATGGAAACCGTTTCACGCATTTGCTGGTAGCCAATGTAACTGATAATCAAATTATAACTTCCTGGTTTCAAACTACGAAACCGAAAATTTCCGTTAACATCTGATGCTGTTTTTAACGATGTTTTTTCAATGCTGATACTTGCGCCGGGCAAAGTTTCGCCGGTCTGTAAATCAGTAATTTTCCCCGACAGAGAAAACTGAGCCGCAGCCAAAAATGGTAGCAGCAAGGCCGTAAAAGCCAGTAAAATTTTTTTCAAAATGTTTAAAATAAACTGTAGTTAAACCATCTGCCCGCCAGGGCGAACGTGCAGTACACTTAACTTTTACCTCTCCCTACGCCGGCATTACCCGGATCAGGTGCGGAAGGAAGTTTTGAGTAGAAAGTTTTAGGTTTCACGTTGGAATCACGTATAACTTACGACTTATAACTGATTACTTTTCTTCCTGGGTTTGATCTCAGCCTGTTTTTCAGTTGGTAGCAACGATTTGCAGTTCGTAAAACTATTACCAAGCAAGGCACCCCTTGAGAATTTGGGCAAATATAGGTTTTGAATTTGTATCTGCTAATGCTATTTTCAGATTAAGTAATTTTATGTTGATAAAAGAAGCATTACCTGGAATCAATTGCAATTAGCAAAGCATCAATTTACAGAAAATACTACTTTTGCAGACTCAAATAAAAAAGCATAACATGCTCAGAACAAATACTTGCGGCGAATTAACACTGAATGATCTTGGTAAAACAGTAACACTTTGCGGCTGGGTGCAAAAATCTCGCGATTTAGGCGGAACCACTTTTATTGATATCCGCGACCGTTATGGTATCACACAATTAGTTTTTAATGATGAAACTGCCGCGATTATCAAAGAACAAGCGCGCAGTTTAGGCCGCGAATTTGTAATTCAGGTTTCTGGAAAAGTAATTGAACGTTCTAACAAAAATCTAAAAATTCCAACCGGCGAAATTGAGATTGCCGCAACTGAACTGGAGATTTTAAACCAGTCTAAAGTTCCGCCGTTTTTAATTGAAGATGAAACTGATGGCGGCGAAGAGCTTCGCGCCAAATATCGTTACCTTGATCTCCGCAGAAATCCAATCAGAAATAATATGGTTTTGCGCCACAAAATGGCGCAGGAAGTGCGTAAATATTTAGATGGACTGGATTTTATTGAAGTAGAAACACCTGTTCTAATCAAATCTACGCCAGAAGGTGCGCGCGATTTTGTGGTTCCAAGTCGCATGAACCAAGGTGAGTTTTATGCGTTGCCACAATCTCCACAAACGTTTAAGCAATTGCTGATGGTTTCCGGTTTTGATCGTTATTTTCAGATTGTAAAATGCTTCCGGGATGAAGATCTACGTGCTGACCGTCAGCCAGAATTTACGCAGATTGATTGTGAAATGTCGTTCATCACGCAAGAAGATATTTTAAATGTTTTTGAAGGTTTGGTTCGCACGTTGTTCAAAAATGTAAAAGGAATTGATTTGGTTGAAGTGCCGCGCATGACTTATGCTGATGCAATGCGTTTGTACGGTTCTGATAAACCAGATACACGTTTCGGGATGCAGTTTGTAGAATTAACGGATTTAGTAAAAGGCAAAAACTTTCCGGTTTTTGATCAGGCTGAACTAGTTGTGGGCATCAACGCAAAAAATTGCGCTTTGTACACACGCAAGCAGTTAGATGAGTTGACCGATTTTATCAAACGGCCGCAAATTGGCGCAACAGGTTTAATTTATTTAAGATATAACACTGATGGAACGTTAAAATCCTCCGTAGATAAATTTTACAGCGAAGAAGATTTAAAAAATTGGGCTGCAACTTTCAATGCAGAGCCCGGCGATCTGATACTTCTTTTAGCAGGTAAAAAAGATAAAGTGCGCAAGCAACTAAACGAATTACGTTTAGAAATGGGCAACCGTTTAGGTTTGCGTGACAAAAATACCTTTTCGCCACTTTGGGTTTTGGACTTCCCATTGTTAGAATGGGACGAAGAAACTGAACGTTACCACGCGATGCACCATCCGTTTACTTCGCCAAAACCAGAAGATATTACTATGCTGGAAACCGATCCGGGAGAAGTTCGGGCAAACGCTTACGATTTGGTGATTAATGGAACAGAAGTTGGCGGCGGTTCTATTCGTATCCATGATAAAAATTTACAGGCTTTAATGTTTAAACATTTAGGTTTCTCTCCGGAGGAAGCCCAAAAACAGTTTGGCTTTTTAATGGACGCTTTTGAATTTGGGGCGCCTCCGCACGGCGGTTTGGCTTTTGGTTTTGACCGTTTGTGTTCGATTTTTGCTGGTTTGGATTCTATCCGCGATGTAATTGCTTTCCCAAAAAATAATTCCGGAAGAGATGTAATGATTGATTCGCCATCAACCATCGATGAAAAACAACTGAACGAACTAAAAATTAAAACAACGATTTAAAATTATTTTGATGAAAAAAATATTTCTGATACTTGCTCTCTTTACCCTTGTTTTTTCTGCTTGTAAAAAAAATGATAACAATACTACAACTACGGTTGATCCGGCTGTACAAGCCAAAATTGATGATGATAAAATTCAATCTTATTTAAAAGCTAATCCAAGTATTATTGCCACAAAAGATCCTTCTGGTTTGTATTATCAGGTTCTAGATCCCGGAGCTGGTGTTAATCCAACTACTAAATCAACCGTAACTGTAGCTTACACAGGAAAATATTTAGATGGAACGGTATTCCAAACTCTACCAAACTTTACTTCTGTATTAGGTGCCGGTTTAATTCAGGGATGGCAGATTGGCATACCTTTTATCAAGACAAAAGGACGTATTTTGCTGATAATTCCTTCTGCTTTAGCTTATGGTCCTTCCGGAAGGGATCCTATACCGCCAAACACTGTACTGATATTTATCATTGATTTATTTGCTGTACAAGGATAATCTCGATACTTCTTTTACCGCCTAAAATTGCATAAATTTCGTTATGCACACTGCAAAGAAAAAGAAATATACCAAAAAGGACTAACAGCTGTTGGAGAATTTCAGTTACATCAAAACGCAAAACAAAACGGCACCATTAACCCAACAGCTCTACTTAATTTGCAAATCGATCTGCAAAAATTATTTGCCTGATACTGTTTTTATAGGCATAAAAACAGTATCAGTTCACTCAACGCCTTGTACTTTCATTTGCAGTTTATAAATACTTTGCGAAGCAGTAATAAATAACTCATCACGATTTTTACCGCCAAAACAAAGATTTGCAGTCCATTTTTCCGGAATATCAATATGTTCAATTTGTTTTCCTTCGGAATTAAAAACCGTAATACCGTTTCCGGATAAATACAAATTTCCATGGTTATCCAGCGTCATTCCATCAGAACCTTTTGCTGTAAAAAGCTGGCGGTTGGTTAATGTTCCATCCGCTTTAATTTCATATTTGTAGGTTTTATCCGCTTTAATATCTGCTACAAATAGATACTTGCCATCCGGCGTGCCTACAATTCCGTTTGGTTGTTGCAAATCATCGGCAATCACTATCAGTTCTTTTTTTCCTTTCGGCAGATAATAAACTTTTTGGCCTTCCGGGTCTGCATGTTTAGTTGTCCAGTAATCACGCTGATAATATGGATCGGTAATGTAAAATCCGCCTTTTGCATCAATCCATAAATCATTCGGCCCGTTTAGCTTTTTGCCTTCAGCATCTTTTATTAAAACCTTAATTTTTTTTTGGGGAGAAATCTGCCAAAGTTCATTTTTTTCATCTGCGCAAGCAATCAGATTTCCCTGCCTGTCAAAATACAAACCGTTAGATCGACCCGTTTTCTCCATAAAAACAGCAAGCTTACCATTGATATCGTATTTCCAGATTTTATCATTTGGCTGATCGGTGAAGAAAATATCACCTTTTTGATTCACCGCCGGACCTTCCGTAAAACTGAATTGTTTGGAAATTAATTGCGGTTTCGCACCATCTGCAATTATTGTTGATTTTGAGAGCGTCGTATCCGAAGTAATCATTAAAGTTGTTTGCGAGTAGGATGCAACTGGAAATAAAATCGCCGTAAAAAAAATGTACGTCCACCGCATACTTCTTTTATCGCTAATTTTCTGGAACCGATTTAGTTTAGGCGGATTGAAGCAAATTGTAATCATATCAATACTTAAATTAATTTCTCTTAACAATCATCAAATTAACTATCTTTCTTCCAAATAAAAATCTGAATGAAAAAAATCTACTTTTTGCCTTTAACCATTTTTTCTCTTTCCACTTTTGCACAATCTTCTTATAGAGGTGAAGTTGCCAAAAAAGCCGATGCTTTAGAAAAACAAGTGATTACCTGGCGACGCGATTTCCATGAGCATCCAGAGTTAGGCAATCATGAAGTGCGCACTTCTGGCATTGTGGCTGATTACTTAAAATCTTTAGGTATCGAAGTAAAAACCGGCGTAGCCAAAACCGGTGTGGTTGGTATTTTAAAAGGCGGAAAACCTGGTCCGGTTGTAGCTTTGCGTGCCGATATGGACGGTTTGCCGGTTACCGAACGTGTGAATATTCCTTTTGCATCCAAAGTAAAAACCATGTATAACGGACAGGAAGTTGGCGTGATGGCCGCTTGCGGACACGATACGCACGTAGCAATTTTGATGGGAGTGGCTAAGGTTTTATCTTCCATGAAAAGTGATTTGCGTGGCACGGTAAAATTTATTTTTCAACCTGCGGAAGAAGGCCCGCCGGTGGGAGAAGAAGGCGGCGCAGCGTTGATGATTAAAGAAGGTGTTTTAGAAAATCCAAAAGTGGATGTTGCTTTTGGCCTGCATATTAATTCGCAAACGGAAGTTGGCAAAATCGGCTATCGCCCGGGCGGCACCATGGCCGCCGTAAACGATTTCAAAATTACAGTAAAAGGCAAGCAGGCGCATGGTGCTTATCCTTGGTCGTCGGTTGATCCGATTGTTACTTCGGCACAAATTATCAACGCGCTGCAAACTATTGTGAGTCGTAATTTAAACGTAACCGAAAACGGCGGTGTAGTTACCATTGGCGCCATCAACGGCGGAAATCGTTCTAATATAATCCCGGAACAGGTAGAAATGCTGGGCACCATCCGTAATTTAAGTGCTGCAGATGAAAAAATGTTTATCGAACGCATCAAAATCATCGTTCAAAATACAGCAGAAGCTGCTGGTGCTACGGCAGAAGTGAAGATTCCGTATTCAAACCATTATCCGGTAACTTATAATGATCCTGATTTAACGGCGAAAATGCTGCCCACTTTGCAATCAACCGCAGGTACTGCAAACATATTATTGCGCCCGGCCGTTACCGGTGCAGAAGATTTTTCTTTTTTTGAAGAGAAAGTGCCGGGCTTGTTTTTCTTTTTGGGCGGAATGCCAAAAGGCGGAGATCCGTTAAAAGCACCATCGCACCATACACCCGATTTTTATATTGATGAAAGCGGCTTTACTTTAGGTGTAAAAAGCTTGTGCAATCTAACATTGGATTATATGGCGATGAAGAGCAAATAATACTTTCGGCACAAAAAATGTCGATAAAAGAAGCATGGAAGAGGAAGTTAAACAACCGGAACTTTATGTAGTTGGCGCCGGGCCGGGCGATCCGGAGCTAATTACTGTAAAAGCATATAAATTATTGCAGCAGGCCAGGGTTATTTTGTATGATAACCTGGCCAACAGGCAATTACTTGATCTCGCCCCAAAAACCTGCGAAATGGTTTACGTAGGCAAGCAGCCTTATGGCGAATATACGCCGCAGGAAACTATCCATGAGCTAATTAAACGTTACGCTTTTGCCAGCGGACAAGTGATCAGGTTAAAAGGTGGCGATCCATTTATTTTTGGGCGAGGTTTTGAAGAGATTTTATTTGCACGCGAAAACGGCATCAAAACGTTTTTTATACCAGGAATTACCAGTATGCAAGCTTCCGGTTTTCAAGACATCCCGCTCACGCACCGTAATTTAAGTGAAAGCGTTTGGGCAATTACTGGCACCAAAAAAGATGGCTCTTTATCAGCAGATTTACGCTTAGCTATGCAAAGCAATGCTACAGTTGTAATTTATATGGGCATGAAAAAACTGGCTGATATTGCCGCAACTTATGTAGAAGCTGGTAAAGGTTCTGTTCCGGCGGCAATTATCCAACATGCTTCTTTGCCTTATCAAAAAGCTGTAAAAGGTTTAGTTAAAAATTTGGTAGTAATGGCAGAAAGCGAGAAACTAACTTATCCGGCGCTGGTAATTATTGGTGGCGTGGTTGGGCTTGGTTGATCGTTTTCATAGCAACCTGCAAAATTTAATGCAGCACTTTCTTAATTGCAGCTTCCGTTATTTTAGCCATAATACGATAACCTGCTGCATTTGGGTGTACGCCATCCAGTGTTAGTTCTGCCTTTTGTCCGTTCTTTTCATCTGCAAAAGGGGTAAAATAATCTAACATAGCCAGATTTTTCTTTTTGGCATAAAGTTCAATCTGTTCATTTAAAGCAATAATTTTTTCGGCAGGTTTTAAGCCTTTTCTCCATGGATAATCAAAAACGGGTAAATAATCGCAAAGGATTACTTTGATGTGATTTAATTCGGCCAATTCAACCATGGATCTGATATTATTCATAATTGTCTCATTCAAAACATGTCCCGTGCTTCCGGCTATGTCATTGCTTCCAGCCAGGATAATAACGGCTTTGGGCTGAAGATTAATCACATCCTGCCTAAACCTGATTAATAATTGCGGAGATATTTGTCCGCTGATACCTCTATTTATATAATTTTTATTTTCGAAAAACTCAGGCATTAAAGCTGTCCAACGTTCAAAAATAGAACTACCCAAAAAAACTACCCGTTCATTTCGACTGTCCGGAGCCGGTAATGCTGCATTTTTTGCTGCATAATGGTGCAAATCTGCCCAGTCATCCTGATAATCTTCTTTTACAATAGTTGCAGCAGCAAAATGCTTTGAAGTATCATTTTGCTGCTGCGAAAAACCATTGGTAAAAACGAACAGTAAAAACAGTGTTAAATAAAATTTTATCTGTAAAGTTTGCATGGCTAAGTACTAAGTTTCAATCATTAAAAGAAATACTTTTATCTGATTTATAAACTATTAGTAGTCTAAATTTATAGTTTATATAAGTTCAACTTCACTCTTCCACTAAAAACAAATTCTTTTTTTCCAGCACTTGCGATCGTGTTTTCCAATTCAAAAATTTCCCTTTTAAACGCGTTACCAGATAATCATCAAACGATTTGATTAGCTTGATTTTCCAGCCTTTTTCTGTTAAACGTTTTGCACCATCCGCAGAAACGTAAAGTAAAAATGGTTTTTGCGGAAGATTATTTTTTCCATCTTCATTAACCAAAACCAACGGTCGGTTCAGGTAAAACTCCAAAGCGTGTATATATTGCTCTTCCTGCAACTGCGCCACCGGCAAATTTGGTATACTGTTTTTATCGATATAAAATGCAGCTTCACTACCAGACTGGTATTTTAAAAGTGAAGGATAAAAGTTCAAATTCAGGTATAGATTAATGAATATCGAAACCAAAACCGATTGAAACAAGAGCTTGTATTTGCTGCCTAATGCTTCTTTTGTTGATATAAAAATGAAGGTAGCAATTGCAGCGATCAAAGGTAAAATCGTAAAAATGTTGATGTTTTCCGCAAGATAAAAATATTGAAGAATCAGGATAATCAAAATCAGCAAACTCAAAACCACAATTTGCGTAATGCGGATGACACGCCAGCCTTTTGCTGTTTTGATGCCAATTAAATACTGCGCCATTGTAATCGCGCAAAACGGAAAAATAATGGTGATATAATGCGGCAACTGAAATTTGGAAGCAGAAAAAACAAGGAAAGTTAACAGTGCGCCGCAAATGCAAAACCATTCGCGAATTTGGTTCTGTGAATTTCTAAAAAACTGGATAACAGCAATATACAACAATATTGACCAGGGAATAAATGCCCAAAGTATGGTGTGAAGAAAGAAGAATTTATCGCCGCCGCCTTTAATTGGCCCAGTATTGAAAAACCGGCCGAACTGACTATCCCAAAAGAAAAACCGAATGCCCGAAACGTTATGCTGACTGAAAACCAGTTTTTCTGGATGCAGATCAAACTGTTGGTACAAACAATAAATTTCGGGTGCTAAAAACAGCATCACCAAAACAAAAGCCAGCAGCCAACGCCAGTGAAAAAGTTGTTTCCAGTTTTTGGTGATAATGAAATGGCCGGCAAAAGCACCAAAAATTGGAATCAGTGCAAAAATACCTTTCGTCATCACGGCGCAGGCGGCAAAAATGCAACCCAAAATCAAATGTATAATGCTGTTTTTATCGAGTGTTTTATAAAAATGATAAACTGCAGCGATGATTAATCCGGTTAAATAAGGTTCGGCGCGTACATCGTTGTTGGAAATAATAAGGTGTTCGGCCGTTAAAAAAATTAAAACTGACCACAACGCAACTTCCTGATTATACAATTTTTTGCTGAAAAGATAAGTATAAACGCCGCCCATCAGCACAAACAAAATAGCAGGCAGTTTATAAGCCCAGGTTTCAAAACCAAAAATATTGAAAGACAGCGCCGTTACCCAAAATGGAAAATGCGGTTTATCGAGCCAGTCTTTTCCCATTGAAAACAGGTTGACGTAATCGTGGCGCTGCACCATTGTTTTGGAAATGCAAGCGTAAAGCGGACCATCCAAACCTAAAATCGGAACAAATAATCCGCTAAAATTGAGCAGAACCGCTGCTCCGATAAAAAAATACAGCCATTTGTAAAGAGAAACAGGAGTGGAAACGGAGGACATAAATCAATAAAATGCTGTTTTTATCGGGTAAATTATTTCAGAAAAACTTCTGTAGCGCCATAGCCAAATTTTTCTTTGCGGGCATCCATAAATGTTTTTACCTGCGGATGTTTGCTTATTACTTTATGAATTTCGTGGCGCAAAATGCCGTTGCCAACGCCATGAATAAAAACCACCGACGGCAGCTGGTGCACAATAGCCGAATCCAACGTTTTTTGGAAACGTTCCAGCTGGTTTTTAATAATTTCGCTGCTGCTTAAAAACTGGTAATCTTCGCGAAGTTTTTCGATGTGTAAATCCACTTCTTTCATCGGTTTTTCTATGACCTTTTTCTCCTCCGGAGATTTGAAAAAACTTTCTTTCAGCTTTTCGGCGTCAACTCTTACTTCGCCCAAATCCAACTGAAACTGCCAGCCTTGCTGGTTTAATACATGCACAGCTGTTTTTGCACCGGCAAAATCTTTGGCTTTAAAACGTTCGTTATAAATCAGCGGATCTAAAAAATCTGCTTTTTGTTTGCTGTGATACAATAACTGGAAAATAAATTTCGGCCAGATTGCCAAATCCGGCAGCGCGGCAGAATATACTTTTACAGCAGTTTTCGGGTTGATTTGTCCGGCAAATTCGCCTTTATATTCCTGGTTTTTTTCGGTGCTAAAAGAAGCAAGCAATGTGTATGAAGTATTGTTGATCAGATAAAACTGCACCACAGAAGTTACTTGTTTTTCCGGGATGGCTGCCAGATAAATCCCTTTTGCTACAAATTCTGCCGAAGCTACTTCTGCCACTATTTCCTGCTCTTTTGCAGCGGTAATTTTTGCTTCGCGGCCATGTACAGATGTAACTTTTGTAGCTAAAACCGGTATTTCAAAATCATCATCTCCGGTTACGCCGATGGTTTGTTCGTCAATAATCCGCGTAATAAATCCTTCTCTTTTCTCTTCTACAAAACGAACAAAATCGCCTAACTTAAATTTCATATTTGCTAATTAATGTATTAACCGGAATAATTTTCTGCATAAAATTACTGATAAAAAGCATAATTGTTATTTTCGTTCAGCTTCTAAAGCGCAGAACGTACTTTTGCATGGCTGGTTTAGCAAACGGTTTTGGCTTTTATCGTTTTTAAAAACAAGTAATTGAACAACAAAGCTGTCCGTTTTTACTTATTTAAAAATAACCGCAGTCATGCTTCGTTTATCTACCATAATTTAAAATATGTTGCACCTAAAAGCTTTTGCTAATAATCCGTATCAAGAAAATACTTATCTGCTTTTTGATGATAGTTTAGAATGTGTGATTATTGATCCCGGCATGTACACGGCCGAAGAGCAAAACAAGGTTGCTGCTTTTATCACCGAAAATTTATTAAAACCGGTTTTACTATTGAACACGCATTGCCATATCGACCATGTGCTGGGCAACAAGTTCGTTTTTGATCAATACGGCTTAAAACCGCAATTTCACGAAGGCGAATTGCCAGTTTTGGCTGCTATTCCGGGTTACGCACCGCAAATGGGAATCAGGTATGAAATTTCGCCTTTGCCGGAAGTTTTTTTGCCGGAAACAGGAACGATTAGATTTGGACAAACAGAACTGGAATTGATTTTTGCGCCCGGCCATTCGCCTGCACATTTATGTTTCTACTCAGCAAATGATCATCTATTAATTGGCGGTGATGTACTTTTTCGCGAAAGTATTGGCCGCACGGATTTGCCTGGCGGAAATACTGAACTGCTGCTTAAAAACATCCGCGAAAAGCTATTTACATTGCCTGATTTAGTGATTGTTTATCCCGGCCACGGCCCCGAAACAACCATTGGTTACGAAAAACAAAACAATCCGTTTTTAACTTAAGCACCCAAAAAAGTATTGTAAAAGAAGCATCCCGAAAATTTGAATACATCAGCTTTTATAGCCAAACGCTATCTTTTTTCTAAAAAATCCACCAATGCTATCAATATTATTTCGGGCATTTCTATGCTGGGTGTTTTGGTTGGAAGTGCTGCATTGGTCCTGATTTTATCCGTTTTTAACGGCTTTGAAACAATGATCGTTTCGCTGTACAGTAGCTTCACGCCCGAATTAAAAGTGATGCCTGCAAAAGGCAAAACATTCGACCCAAAAACCCTGCACCTGGATAGTTTGCGCAAGCTGCCAGGCATGCTTTCGGTAACCGAAGTGCTGGAGGAAAAAGTTTTGCTTCGTTACGGTAAAGGCCAGTTTATTGGTACGGTAAAAGGCGTAAGTGATGATTTTTTAAAAAATCCGCGTTTAGATAGCACGCTGCAAGTCGGTTCTTTCACTTTAAAAGACGATGGACAAAATCTGGCTGTTATCGGCACAGCAGTACAAATCAGTTTGGGTATCAACATTCGGGATGAAGCAGCTAGGTTGCAGATTTATTCGCCGAGGCATAATGTTGTGAGTTCTTCCAACCCGCTAGATGAGTTTGTAGTACGTAATATTGCACTGTCCGGCGTGTTTTCTGTGCAGCAAGATTTTGATGATATGGTAATTACGCCCATCAGCTTCACCCGCGAGCTGCTGGATGAGCCTGCAAAAATATCTTACGCAGAACTTAATTTGCAGGATAATGCGAACGCAGATCAGGTGCAAAAGCAATTGCAGCAACAATTAGGAAAAAATTATTTGGTAAAGAACCGGTATCAGCAAAATACATCACTGTATAAATTGCTGAATTCTGAAAAATGGGCTATCTACTTAATATTGACTTTTGTACTGATTATTGCTATTTTCAACATTATTGGTTCTTTAACCATGCTGGTAATTGATAAACGAAAAGACATTGCCATTTTAACCGGTTTAGGTGCTGACAAAAAATTAATACAGCGCATATTTTTTTATGAAGGTATGCTGATAACCATAGTAGGTTGCCTGACTGGAATGCTGGCAGGATTGGTGTTTGCCTTACTGCAACAAAAGTTTGGTTTTATTACGATGGGCGGCACAACAATGATACAAGCTTATCCGGTAACGTTAAAAGCTACTGATTTTTTACTGGTTTTCATCACCGTAATTGGTATTTCATTCATCGCATCTAGCATTAGTGCCCGTTTAAGCGTACAAAAGCTGGATGAAATTAAACAGGAACTGTAACTTAGCAGCATGAAAAGAATAATTTTCATTGGATGTATTGTAGCTATGTTTGGTTGCTGTACCTGCAACAGGCATGGTGAGGCAGAAAATAAAGTTTATAAAGGTTTATACAGCTTTGGTTTAGAAGTAAAATCATTTAAAGAATGTAGTACTGGCCGCGAATATTGGGTAACCGACAGTTCTAAAAAATTAGAGCTGGAATACTCGAACATGAATTTTGAAAAACCTTATGAGCCTGTTTATGTAGAAGTAGAAGCCATTAAAAAGCTTTCTGGCCAGGAAGGCATTGGTGCCGAGTTTGACAGTACGATTGTGGTTACCAAAGTCCAGAAAATCACCCGCGAGATTCCGGAAGATATGTGTAATTAAATTCAGTCGGCAGGCGTGATTAACGTTTAAAATTTTACAAATCAGCTTCATTAGTATTATGTAGAATATGGTTTATATTTGGAAACCAATTACCTGTTTTCCCGACTAAATCATGAACCTAAAACCTTTTCGTTCGCTTCTTTTTTATTGTTTTGCTTTATCAATCCTGATCTTTTTACCAGCAGCCACCAAAAAAATGCCGGTAAAAGAAGCATTAAATGCACCTGGAGACGGAATTTTGCTGATCAAAAACAGTAACGGGCCAACTTTAGGTTATTCTGCCAAATCGGGCATCAGGATTCTAAGTATTGATAACTTATCTTTCAAAGACCTCAACAAAAACGGCAAATTAGATAAATATGAAGATTGGCGTTTGCCAGTTGATGATCGTGCAAAAGATCTTTCTTCAAAATTATCAATAGAACAAATTGCCGGTTTGATGTTGTACAGCGGGCATCAGGCTATTCCAGCTTTAACAGGTCCATTTGGCGCAGGCACATACAATGGAAAACCTTTTAGCGCAGGTGGTGCTTTAGCAAGTGCTGTAACCGATCAGCAAAAAGATTTTTTATTAAAAGATAATTTGCGGCATGTACTGCTTACTTCCGTTCAAAGTCCGGAAATAGCTGCACGCTGGAACAACAATATGCAGGCTTTGGTTGAAGGACAGGGTTTCGGCATTCCGGCAAACAACAGTTCTGATCCGCGGCACAGCACCAATGGCGGTGTAGAATATACAGCCGGTGCAGGCGGGAAAATTTCTCAATGGCCAGATCAGTTGGGTTTGGCTGCAACTTTTGATCCGGCAGTTATTTTACAATTCGGACAAACGGCAGCGCAGGAATATCGTGCTTTAGGTATCACTACAGCTTTATCACCACAAATTGATCTCGGTTCTGAGCCGCGCTGGGTTCGTATCAACGGTACTTTTGGCGAAGATCCGCAGTTAAGTGCTGATATGGCGCGGGCTTATGTAGATGGCTTTCAAACTTCCACCGGAAAAGATGAAATTAAAGATGGCTGGGGTTATCATAGTGTTAACGCCATGATGAAACACTGGCCCGGCGGCGGGCCGGAAGAAGGCGGGCGCGACGCTCATTATGCTTATGGGAAATTTGCCGTTTATCCGGGTAATAATTTTGATGAACACTTGATTCCATTTATAGATGGTGCCTTAAAATTGAGTGGTAAAACAAGCATGGCTTCGGCAACAATGCCTTATTACACCATTTCCTACGGGAGAGACGTGAAAAACAAGGAAAATGGTGGCAACAGTTACAGCAAATATTTAATAACGGATTTGCTTCGGAATAAATACCATTATGACGGCGTGGTTTGTACAGATTGGGGCGTTACAGCTGATGAAGGAGCCAAACCTGATCTTTTTGCCGGAAAATCTTGGGGAATGGAAACCAAAACCGTAGCCGAGCGGCATTACAAAATATTAATGGCCGGTGTAGATCAGTTTGGAGGTAATAATTTAGCCGGACCAATTTTGGAAGCTTATGCAATGGGTGTAAAAGAGCATGGAGAAGCTTTTATGCGCGCTAGGTTTGAGCAATCAGCAGTCAGGCTCTTAAAAAATATTTTTCGCGTTGGATTATTTGAAAATCCTTATTTGGATGTTGAAAATACAAAGCAAACGGTAGGTAAACCCGAATTTATGGCGGCGGGTTATCAGGCGCAATTAAAATCTATCGTTCTGCTAAAAAACAACGCTCATATTTTGCCGATAAAAACAGCATCAACTGTTTATCTACCTAAAAAATACACGCCGTCTTTAAAAGGGTTTTTCGGTCCGCCATCCAAAGAAAAATTTGAAGAGGCAATTAGTCCGGCATTAGCCCAAAAATATTTTAAAACTACAGATGATCCTGCTAAAGCAGATTATGCCATAATTTTTGTAAGCAATCCCAACAGCGGAAGCGGTTACGACAGCGAAGATGTAGCCAAAGGCGGAAATGGTTACGTGCCGGTTTCGCTTCAATATGGAGCTTATACAGCCAGCAAAGCAAGAGCGCAAAGCATTGCAGCAGGCGATCCGGTTGAACCTGGAGTTACCAATCGTTCTTATCAAAATAAAACCATTACTGCTTTAAATAATCAGGATTTAAAAACGATTAAAGAAACGCGACTGGCGATGAAAGGCAAACCGGTAATTGTAGTTTTTTCGCTTTCTAAACCAGCGGTGCCAGCGGAATTTGAAAAAGATGCCAACGCAATTGTAGCAACTTTTGGTGTACAGAACCAGGCAGTTTTAGATATTTTAACAGGTGCAGCTGAGCCTTCTGCTTTGTTACCTTTCCAGATGCCGGCCAATATGGAAACAGTTGAACTTCAATCCGAAGATATCCCTCATGATATGACTTGTTACACAGATGCTGCAGGCCATACTTACGATTTCGGTTTCGGAATGAACTGGAAAGGCAGCATCAGCGACAGCAGAACGGCTAAGTATGTAAACGCTATTAGTAAACCTAAAATTTCTGTTGTTAATCAAATGGTTACGCTAACTTGTTCTTCTCCGGGCACCAAAATATATTATACCGTAAATAATGCCACACCAGCGTTTGTACCAGAAAACGAGTATTCCAAGCCGTTCAAAATTGGTAGCGGTGCAACTGTAAAAGCGATAGCCAAAAAATATGGTTATAATAACAGTAGTTTGGTAGCACATACAGTCCAAAAAAAATAGATCAGAGATACTGTGATAAAGAGTGTGCTGTCAAAGATAATTAACAGCTTTTGTAGTTTAAGCTAATTGGCAACTTTAATCTTAACTATTTCCGGCAACGTTTGCATAGATTTATTATGCTGATTCTTCAGGTTTATACATAATTCTGTGTACAATTGCTTCAGCCATCAAGTTATATAACCAATTGCAATGCTTGTATTTTAAGATTCGTATTCAATGCAGTATCTTATTATTCGGGTAATTTAAGCTTCAAACATATTATGAAAAGATCAATGCTTCTTTTACCACTGTTTTTTTTATGCCTGATAAAAGAAGCATCGGCACAAAATTACAGCTGGAACAATCTCCCCCAAATACAAAAAACAAGCTTTAAAGCAGACACTTTTAATATCCTGAAATATGGTGCAAAAGCGGATGGCATCACCCTGAATACTAAAAGCATTAATGATGCGATTACCGCTTGCAGCAGCAAAGGCGGCGGCGTGGTTTTGGTGCCGGGCGGAATGTGGCTTACCGGTCCGGTAGAAATGAAAAGCAATGTAAACCTGCATATTGAGCGCGATGCGGTTTTGCAGTTTACTGATAATTTTAAGCAGTATAAATTAGTGGAAGGCAACTGGGAAGGGCGGCCATCAGCAAGAAACCAATCGCCAATTTCGGGCACGAACCTGGAAAATATTGCCATAACCGGAACCGGAATTGTTGATGGAAACGGCGATGCCTGGCGCGCCGTTAAAAAAGATAAACTAACCGAAACGCAGTGGAAAAACAGAATTGCATCGGGCGGTTTGCTAAGTGAAGATCAGAAAACCTGGTATCCAAGCGAGCAATCTGTAAAAGGCTCAAAAATAGAGAATGCAGGCGTGTTGCTTCCCGGTAAAAGCGTTGCTGATTTTGCAGATATTAAAGATTTTCTTCGTCCTAATTTATTGGTATTAACCAATTGTAAAAAGGTTTTGCTGGAAGGCGTAACGTTCCAAAATTCTCCGGCTTGGTGCCTGCATCCGTTGTTATGTGAGGATTTAACGATCCGAAATGTGTATGCAAAAAATCCGTGGTATGCACAAAATGGCGATGGCGTTGATGTAGAATCCTGCAAAAATGTTCTTTTAGAGGGAAGTACATTTGATGTTGGCGATGATGGGATTTGTATTAAATCCGGGCGTGATGCCGATGGCCGGAAACGCGGCAAGCCAACCGAAAATATGATTGTTAAAAACTGTGTGGTTTATCATGCGCATGGCGGCTTTGTAGTTGGCAGCGAAATGAGTGGTGGCGCACGCAATCTGTTCGTTTCCAGTTGTTCTTTCATCGGCACAGATATCGGCCTTCGTTTTAAAACTACGCGTGGCCGCGGCGGCGTGGTAGAGAAAATTTATGTGAAAGACATCGTCATGAAAGATATTAGCGGAGAAGCAATTTTGTTCGATATGTATTATATGGCTAAAGACCCGGTTCCGTTAGCTGGCGAAAAACGCGACGCACCAAAGGTAGTTTTGTTGCCGGTGACAGAAGAAACACCAATTTTCAGAGATTTCCATATTAGCAATATTGTTTGTAACGGCGCTTCTAAAGCTGTTTTTATTCGCGGTTTGCCCGAGATGAAAATCAGCGATATTTATTTAGATAACATGGTTTTACAGGCTAAAAAAGGTATCGATTTACAGGAAGCAAAAAATATCAATTTTAAAAATATTCGGATAGTGGCGGCTGATACCAATCCGGTTGTCAAAATTCAAAATTCAAGTTTAATTTCTCTGGATAATCTTCAATACAATGCGAACGCTGATTTACTTTTTAGTGTGAACGGACAAAGCAGCGGCATAAAAGTTATTAATACCGATGCTTCCAAAGCAAAAACAAAAACTACCTTTAATGCTGGTGCAGATAGCAAAGCACTGGATATGAAATAATTATTAATGAAAAAAAACACCAGTAAAAGAAGCATAAGCATTTTATTGCTGATTGGTTTAGCCGGTAGTTTGCAGGCGCAATCTTTATCAGAAAAAGTAGCCAAAACGGTAATGAAGGTTTGGCCGGATACCAGTACTTCCAAGTTTACAAAATGGTCTTACGATCAAGGTGTTTTGATGGAAGGTATGGCCGGCGTTTGGAAACGAACTGGCGATGCTAATTATTACCGTTACATCCAAAAAAGCATGGACAAACTGGTTGATAAAGATGGCACGATAACCAGTTACAAACAGCAAGACCATAATATTGATAATGTTAAAAACGGGCGCGCTTTACTGTTGCTTTACCGCGTTACCGGTCAGGAAAAATACTATAAAGCTTTAAGTCAGTTACGCGAGCAATTGAAAACGCAGCCGCGTACTTCGGATGGTGGTTTCTGGCATAAAAAAATCTACCCGAACCAAATGTGGCTGGATGGTTTGTACATGGGCGAACCATTTTATGCAGAATATGCAACGGTTTTTGATGAACCTGCTGATTTTGATGATATTATCAAGCAGTTTATTTTGATGGAGAAGCATTCCCGCGATGCAAAAACGGGTTTGTTGTATCACGGCTGGGACGAATCCAAAGAACAAAAATGGGCGAATAAAGCCACCGGACAATCGCCAAATTTTTGGGGACGTGCAATGGGCTGGTACGGTATGGCTCTGGTTGATGTACTGGAATATTTGCCGGAAAACCATCCGCAGCGAAAAGAGCTATTGGCTATTTTAAACCGTTTTGCCGCTACCGTTCAAAAATATGAAGATCCAAAATCAGGCGTTTGGTACCAGGTTTTAGATAAAGCGAACGAGAAAGGCAATTATCTGGAATCTTCAGCTTCCAGCATGTTTGTTTATGCGCTGGCAAAAGGCACGCGTTTGGGTTATCTCCCGGAAAAATATAAAACTGTTGCTAAAAAAGGTTACGACGGAACGGTTAAGCAATTTATTGAAACTGATGCCAGCGGAAATACCAATTTAAAAGGAACAGTTGCGGTTGCAGGTTTGGGCGGAACTCCATATCGCGATGGCAGTTATGCTTATTACATCGGCGAAAAAGTAATTACCAATGATCCGAAAGGTGTTGGCGCTTTTCTGCAAGCTGCAAACGAAATGGAATTGGCTGAAATTCCGAAAACAGGAAAAGGCCAGACGGTTATGCTGGATTCCTATTTCAATAATGAGCATATGAAAAATGCAGCAGGCCAGACAATTTCGTTTCATTATAAATGGGATGAAATGGATAACAACGGCTTTTACTTCTTTAAAGATGCTTTCAATTATAAAGGTGTAAAAACAGCAACATTAAACGCTGCGCCAACTACGCAAAACCTAAAAGGCTCTAATATTTACATTATTGTTGATCCGGATACGCAGAAAGAAACCGATAAGCCAAATTACGTGAACGAACAGGACGCAACAGCTGTGGCAGATTGGGTAAAGGCGGGCGGTGTATTGGTAATACTGGCAAATGATGCAGGTAATTGTGACTTGGAACATTTGAATATTTTGACTCAAAAATTTGGAATTCACTTTAACGAAGACAGTCGGAATAAAGTAACTACCGACCTTACAACGGGTGATTTCCAAATGCCGGCTAATGATCCGATCTTTAAAACCGGAAAGAAAGTTCACATTAAAGAAATTTCTACAATAAAATTAGCGCCGCCTGCAGTTGCTTCTTTTACAGATGGAAAAGACGTAATCATGGCAACAGCAAAATATGGAAAAGGCGCCGTTTTTGCCGTTGGCGATCCATGGTTTTACGATGAATATACCGATGGCAGAAAGATTCCTGCAGATTACCAGAACTACGAAGCCTGCCAGGATTTGGTGAATTGGGTGATTAAACAAGTACCTGCCAAATCCAAATAATAAAGTAATGAAACGATACTTCTTTTACCTGTGTTTTTTTAACATCCTAAATTTTATGCTGATAAAAGAAGCATCGGCACAAAGCCAAACTATAGTTGATGCCAGCGGAAAAGGAAAATTTAAAACGATACAAGCTGCGATAAACAGTTTGCCGGATTCTGCTTCAATTGATCGTGTTATTTTAATTCGTCAAGGAACTTATCCGGAAAAGGTTTCCATCACCAAAAACCATATCGTTTTGCAAGGCGAGAGCAACAGCAATACGATAATTACACAAGCTATTTCCAGAGATATTTGGCTGTGCAGTAATCCGGGAGATTGGGGCGTTGCAACGGTTAATTTAAGCGGAAACGATATCACTTTAAAAAACCTGAGCATTTTGAATACTTATGGCCGGGATTTTCAAAAAGATACACTGATTGATTGCCCAAATGGAAAAGGAACTCCGCAGAAAACAGTAACTAAAAACGGCCATCAAATGGCCTTAAGATCAAGCCAAACCACGCGATTGAAAGTAATTAATTGTGTTTTGAAAGCTTATGGCGGCGATACCGTTAGCCCATGGAACGGTGTTTCCGGCATGTATTATTTCAAAGATTGTACGATGGAAGGCGGCGTAGATTTTTATTGTCCGCGCGGTTGGGCTTATGCAGAAAACTGCACGTTCATCTGCCATAATCCGAATGCCGCTATCTGGCATGACGGCTCTAAAAATAAAAGTGAAAAAACGGTGCTTAAAAATTGTGTTTTCCGCGGAGATGAAGGATTTAAGTTGGGCAGATACCATTTGGATGCACAATTTTATCTGATTGATTGCACTTTTTCTAAAGAAATGGCCGATGCGCCAATTTACCAAGCCGCAAGTTCTACAGGTGTGCAATGGGGAAACCGTTCTTATTATTACAATTGCCACCGTACCGGAGGCGATTTCGGCTGGATAAAAAACAATTTACAGGAAGCTGAACACGCGCCGCCAGTAAAAAATATTACGGCAAATTGGGCTTTTGATAAGCAGTGGAACCCGGAAAAATCAAATTAAAATCTTGTTTCAAACATGAAAAAATCTTTTAAAATCTGGCTTTGTATCTTTTGCCTATTTTGCTTTTTTAATTCCGATGCTGTTTTTGCACAGGTAAAAGAAGCATCGGCAAAAACAGATCCGGTGGCAGAAAACATGTTGTTGTATCAGCGCAAAATAGGCGGCTGGCCAAAAGCTGTTGGCGAGGTTAAAGTTGATTATAACCGTGTTTTATCTCCGGCAGAAAGAGCTTCGACAGAGGAAGATGATTCTTCTAAAAACGATGCGACGATTGATAATAACGCCACTTCTAAAGAAATTTTATATCTGCTGAAAGCTTATAAATCAACGCAAAATAAAGCTTACCTGCAATCGGCACAAAAAGGAATTGATTATATTTTGATGGCGCAAAATGCAAAAGGTGGCTGGCCGCAGTATTATCCGGATTCGAGTTTATATCGCGCGGCAATTACTTATAATGATAACGCCATGATTAACGTGATGGAGGTTTTGCAGGATGTAGTTACCGGCGCGCAAGATTTTGATGTGGTTGATCCATCTTATAAAACTAAAGCACAAACGGCTGTTAATAAAGGACTTGAATGTATTTTAAAAACCCAAATTGTAGTTGACGGAAAATTAACGGCCTGGGCGCAGCAGTACGATAAAAACACGCTCAAGCCAGTGATGGCACGCAAATTTGAACTGATTGGTTTGGCTTCATCAGAATCTGCTGCGATTGTTGAGTTTTTAATTCATCAAAAAAACCCTTCTCCCGAAATTAAAAAAGCGGTAGAAGCTGCTGTAAAATGGTTTGATTTGGTAAAAATTAAAGGCTATAGTTTTGTTCATATTGATGATTCGAAACAGCCAAAAGGTAAAGATGCGGTTGTTCGGCCTGATCCGAATTCAATCATTTGGTCCAGATATTATGAAATCGGCACGAACAAACCTTTTTTTGCCGGCAGAAACAGCTTGAAAGTTTATGCTGTTGCCGAGATTGAAAACGAACGCCGTACGGGTTACGCCTGGTACGGTATCTGGCCGCAAAAAGTGTTGGATCAAGCATATCCAAAATGGAAAAAACAAAATAATTAGCAGGTAAAAGAAGCATCAACTTTAAACAGCATAGCGCAGTACAGCATTAATTTTGATTTGCGCTGTAAAAGTGATAATTTTCAAATCTCCTTTTAAAAACCGGAACAATATATTTAGTACGCATCAACCATGACTTTATCACAAGATAATTTAAAAAATATAAACCAACCCGAACTGATTACGCCCGATGCCTCCATCTTTAATTTGCCCGAAAAAGTGCTGCAATTCGGAACAGGTGTTTTGCTGCGCGGCTTGCCGGATTATTTTATTGATAAAGCCAACCGAGAAGGTATTTTTAACGGCCGGATTGTAGTTGTAAAATCAACATCTGCAGGCAGTTCTGCAGGGTTTGATCAGCAAAATGGCTTATATACTTTATGTGTAAAAGGTATTGAAAAAGGACAAAAAGTAGAAGAAAATATTGTTTGCTCGGCAATCAGTCGTGTTTTAACAGCAACAGAAAGCTGGAAAGAAATTTTGGAATGTGCACATCATCCGGAAATGCAAATTATCATTTCCAACACAACAGAAGTTGGAATCCAGTTGGTTGAAGAAAGTATCGAAGCTAATCCGCCAGCTTCTTTTCCGGGCAAATTATTGGCTTTTTTAGTAGAAAGATACAACGCGCTTAACGGAAGCGAAGAAAGCGGAATGGTTATTATCCCAACGGAACTGATTGTTGGCAATGGTGAAAAACTGAAATCTATTGTGCTGGAATTAGCCAAATTTAATGGGCTAAACGAAGCATTGATCAGTTGGATTGATCAGCATAATTCTTTTTGCAATTCATTGGTTGACCGGATTGTACCCGGAAAACCAGATGCAGAAACGGTAGCTGAATTTCAGGAAAAAGCAGGTTATGAAGATGAGCTGCTGACGGTATCGGAAGTTTATCGTTTATGGGCGATTGAAGGCGATGAAAAAGTAAAAGCTGTTTTAAGTTTTGCAGAGGCTGATAAAGGTGTAATTATCGCGCCGAATATTGAAATTTACCGCGAGTTGAAACTGAGAATGCTAAACGGCACGCATACTTTAACTTGCGGCTTGGCTTTTTTGGCTGGTTTTACCACCGTAAAAGAAGCAATGGACAATGAAATATTTGCTGGTTTTGCAAGCGAGTTAATGACGGAAGAAATTGCATCTGCCATTCCTTACGAAGTAAGCAGAACGCAAACAGATGATTTCGCTGCGCAGGTTTTAGATCGTTTCCGCAATCCACATATCAAACACAACTGGATTGGAATTACGGTGCAATTTTCTGCTAAATTAAAGATGCGCGTGGTGCCGGTTTTATTAAATCATTACCAAAAATCTGATCAGATTCCTTACCATATTGCTCTGGGTTTTGCGGCTTACTTAGCTTTTATGCGTGTGCAGAAAGAAGAAGGAGGAAAATATTTTGGTGAATTAAACGGCAAAAGTTATCCGATTACAGATGATTTGGCACACTTCTTTTATGGCCTTAAAAATAGTATCCCGGCAGATTTATGGGCGCATACTATTTTAAATAATACAGATCTTTGGGGAACAGATTTGACCTTGCTGCCCGGATTTTTAGCAACTGTACAGCAAAATTATGAAGCTATAAATGAGCAAGGTGTTTTAAATGTAATTGAACAACTTGCTGCAAAAAATAGTATCTGACATAAAGTAGAAGTATTAGTTTTTGGCTGATTTCTTCTCCTTTGTGTCTACAAAAACAAATATTATAAATGAAAAACCAAGTATTAAAAGTAAATCCTGATGATAATGTAATTGTGGCTTTAACAGATTTACCACAAGGATCAGTAGTTACTTACAATAATCAACAATATATATTAACTGATAATGTGCAGGCGAAACACAAATTTGCTGCACAGGATTTTCAGCAAAACGACGACATTATCATGTACGGTGTTTTGGTTGGAAAAGCACAAAATTTTATCCCTGCCGGTGGTGTGTTAACCACCAAAAATATTCATCATGCAGCCAATGATTTTTTTATTGGAGAACGGCATACCGATTGGAACAAACCGGACATCAGCAAATTTGCCGACCGTACTTTTTACGGTTTTCCGCGGTCTGATGGCAGCGTAGGAACCGCAAATTACTGGCTGGTTATCCCGATGGTTTTTTGTGAAAACCGAAATTTAGATGTTTTGGAAGAAGCCTTAATTACGCCTTTAGGTTATGGACGGAATAAAGTTTATGCTAATCAGGCGCAGGAACTGATCAAAATGTACAAAGCAGGAAGTGATATTACGCAGATTTTAACTGCAGAAATGCCTTATACAGAATTAGTTGCCAAACAGGAACGTTTGTTCCCAAATGTAGACGGCATTAAGTTTTTGGTGCACAACGGCGGTTGCGGTGGTACACGGCAAGATGCACAGGCACTTTGCGGTTTGCTGGCGGGTTACATTACACATCCAAATGTTGCTGGTGCAACCGTTTTAAGTTTGGGTTGCCAGAATGCGCAGGTTTCTATTTTGGAAGAAGAAATAAAAAAACGTTCGCCCTTATTTGATAAACCGTTTTTCGTACTGGAACAACAAAAAGTTGGAACTGAAGCTGATTTGTTGTCTTTAGCCATTAAGCAAACTTTTGCCGGATTGGTTTTAGCCAACAAAAACACGCGTCAGCCTTCGCCAATTAGTAAAATTTGCATTGGTTTAGAGTGTGGTGGTTCCGATGGTTTCTCTGGGATTTCTGCCAATCCAGCCATTGGTTACACTTCGGATTTGCTGATTGCAGCAGGCGGTTCGGTTATTTTAGCCGAGTTTCCGGAACTATGCGGTGTGGAGCAAAACATAAGTGATCGTTGTGTAGAAACAGAAGATGCAGAACGTTTTTCTTACTTGATGCGCACCTATAATGAACGTGCAAAAGCAGTTGGTTCTGGTTTCGATATGAATCCTTCTCCCGGAAATATCAAAGATGGTTTGATTACTGATGCCATTAAATCCGCAGGAGCAGCCAAAAAAGGAGGCACATCGCCGGTGGTAGAAGTGCTGGATTATCCTGAAAAAGTAACTAAACCGGGATTAAATTTATTGTGTACGCCCGGAAATGATGTAGAATCGACCACTGCAGAAGTTGCTTCCGGAGCAAATGTAGTTTTGTTTACAACTGGTTTGGGTACGCCGACTGGAAACCCGGTTACTCCAGTGGTTAAAATTTCCAGCAATACCAAGCTGTATGATAGAATGCGTGATATCATCGACATCAATACCGGAACCGTGATTGAAGGTGAAGAAACAATTGAACAGGCCGGCGAACGGATTTTAGATTATGTAATCCGCGTCGCCAGTGGCGAAATTGAAGTGAGTGCCGTACGCCACGGTCAGGATGATTTTATTCCGTGGAAACGGGGCGTTTCTTTATAAATTCAATACTTCTTTTATCACCTAAAAAACTGAAAATAAGCTGTTAATCAGCACCAAAATATAAAAATGAAACCTTTTTTAGACCAAAATTTTCTCCTGCAAACCCCAACTGCCCAAAAGCTTTATCATGAGTTTGCAAAAGATTTGCCCATAATTGATTATCACAACCATTT
>JBPBQV010000006.1:0-39804 GCA_050955045.1 Janthinobacterium lividum
AATAAACCTATCAATTTAGGCGAGAAAGTTCAGGCTTTTCCACAAGAAGGAACACCAGGATTACCTGGCTGGCGAATTATTTTTACGCCCGGACATGCGCCCGGTCACGTTTCTTTATTCCGCGAAAGTGATCATGTTTTGGTTGCTGGTGATGCTTTTGTAACTACTGTTCAGGAATCTGCCATTTCCGTAATTACCCAGAAAAAAATAATTTCCGGTCCGCCAAAATATTTTACCTGCGATTGGAAAGCTGCCGGTATATCAGTAAGAAAACTGATTGGCCTGCATCCGCAAATAATAGCAACCGGACACGGAAAACCGATGGTTGGGAAAGAATTTAAACAAGCTCTACAAAAATTAGGACGTAATTTTGCCGAAGAAGCTGTTCCAGCACATGGCCGTTATGTAAAAGAAGCAGCCCGAACAGACATAGAAGGTGTAAAATTTGTACCGCCAGCGGTGAATAATCCGAAGATTACAGGCGCTTTAATCGCCGCAGCTGCTTTGATAGCTTTTGCTGTTGTAGTTGGTGTTTATAAAAAATAGATTATAAAAGAAGCATATTCTTATTCGGAATATGCTTCTTTTATCTGTTAAAAATTAGTGTTTAGTTTGATAAAGAAATGGTAAACTTGGCTTCAAAAACGTGGCCATGTTCTACTTTTTCAATTGCTTCTTTTTGCTGAATATCGGTTACTTTTCCTTCTGTATCCGAATAGCCTAACCACGGTTCGATGCAAACAAACGGCGCGCCTGGTTTTGCCCAAATTCCCAGATCATTAAAATCTTCAAAACTGATGGACAAACTTTGATCGTGGTTTTTACTGCGAATCGTTACATTTTTTGAAGTGATACT
The DNA here is from genome assembly GCA_050955045.1 of Janthinobacterium lividum. Taxonomy (GTDB): domain Bacteria; phylum Bacteroidota; class Bacteroidia; order Sphingobacteriales; family Sphingobacteriaceae; genus Mucilaginibacter_A. Next base: position 857 of record JBPBQV010000006.1, read on the forward strand.
TTTGAAAACTAAAGCATCACGGTCAAACAAATGTTTGGTAAGCCAAAGTTTTCGGTCTTCCATAGGCACCATTTCTGTTTCGCCGCTCATTAAACCGTTTGCAGAAAGCAAATGCGTTAACAAAGGCTCCGAAGTTTCAAATTCCAGGTAATAATCCTCATAATTTTCGTCTGCTTTAAACGGAACATGGAAAGCCGGATGCGCGCCGACAGAAAAATAAATCGTTTGGTCGTCAACGTTAATTACTTTATAAGTAACTCTTAAATCCTGCTCAGATAGATCGTACAAAACCTGAAACTCAAACCGAAAAGGATAAACCGCTAAAGTCGCTTCGCTAAAAGGCAAAGAAAACTTAGCATGAGTTTCGGTGATTTCTATAAGTTTAAATTCAGATTCCCGGGTAAAACCATGGCGCGTCACGTGGTAACTTTGTCCATCTACCTGCAATTCATTATTTACCAAACCGCCAACAATCGGAAATAAATTTGGTGCATACCAAGTCCAAACTGTAGGATCTGCCTGCCATAAATGCTCGGTTTGCGTTTGATTATTAAAAATGGAAATCATTTCTGCTCCTTTGGTACGAAAGGAAACCGTTAAAAATTCGTTTGCTATACTGATCATAAACAGTTTTAATATTTAATTTAAGTTGAGAATTATTTTTTTAAACCTAATCATAATCCAATTTGTTTCCGATAGAAAATACAGGTTAAAGATTTTTATCCGATAAAAGAAGCATCAATAAGGATCAACATCTACTCGAATCAGATTTCCTTTACTTATCTTTTCTGTTTGAAATTGCAGAATCGTTTCCTTCAAAACATTTTTAACGCGCACCATCGACGTCCCTTCTTTTTCAATTTTTAGGATGATGGTTTTGATATAAAAATTGCGGATTCGGCTGATCAGTGGAAATTCCGGACCCAATACGCGGTCGCCAAATTGTTTTTTCAGTGCGTTGCCCAAGTATTCTGCCTGATGATGCAAAGCTTCGGCATTTTTATGTTTTACATCCAATTGGATAATGCGGTAAAACGGCGGATATTTAAATTGCAAGCGTTCTGCCATTTCCAACTGGTACATTTCGGCATAGTCATTTCGAATAACCTGACTGATGATGCGATGATGCGGATCATAAGTTTGAATCACCACTTTTCCTTTTTTACCGCGTCGCCCCGCCCTTCCGCTCACTTGTGCCAGCATTTGAAAACTGCGTTCGTTCGCTCTAAAATCAGGGAATTTCAACAAAGAATCTGCATTTACAATTCCTATGACGGTTACATCCGAAAAATCCAATCCTTTGGCTACCATTTGCGTACCAACCAGAATATCGGTTTTTTTATCTTCCAGATCACTTAAAATATTTTGGAAAGACATTTTTGAACGTGTGGTATCCAAATCCATTCGGGCAATTCGTGCCGCCGGAATCAACAATGAAAGTTCATCTTCAATTTTTTCCGTTCCATATCCTTTTTGTTCCAATTGTGCAGAACCGCAGGCCGGACAAACCGAATACAAATCATCTTTGTAGCCGCAGTAATGGCAATGCAGCTTGCCGGTACTTTTGTGCATCGTTAAGCTCACATCGCAATTGATACATTTTGGCGTAAAGCCGCAAGTTTTACAAACCAGTAGCGGCACGTAACCACGGCGGTTTTGAAACAAAATGGCCTGCTCTTTTTTTTCCAAAGCCGATTGGATATTTTCCATTAGCACGTGAGAAAAATGAGATTGCATCGTTTTATTTTTGGTTTCTTCCGGGATGCTAACCACTTGTATTTCGGGTAAAACGGCATCGCCAAAACGAACATTCAGTTCTACCAAACCATATTTATGCTGCAGCGTATTGTAATACGATTCGAGCGATGGCGTGGCAGAACCGAGCAAAACTTTTGCTTTGTACAATGTGCTGAGGTAAATTGCTGCATCGCGCGCATGATAGCGCGGAGCCGGATCGAATTGTTTGTAAGAGTTTTCGTGCTCTTCATCTACCACAATTAAACCCAGATTTTTAAACGGCAAAAAAACTGACGAACGCGCGCCCAGAACCACTTGATATTCTCCATTTAAAACTTTATTCCAAACTTCTACGCGTTCATTGTCATTAAAACGGGAATGATAAACGCCGATTTTGTTCCCGAAATATCGCCGTAACCGTTCAATAATGTGTGTAGTCAGCGCAATTTCAGGCAGTAAAAACAGCACCTGTTTTCCTCTAGCAATTACGGCTTCAATCAAACGGACATAAATTTGAGTTTTGCCGGATGATGTTACGCCATGCAGCAAAACCACATCTTTCTGCTCAAATTGCTTGTTAATTTGTTCGAAAGCTTTGGTTTGATATTCATTTAGCTCAAACGTACTTTCGGCAGCTTCACCTTCGTCAGCAAACCGGCTAATCACTCTTTCTTCCAGCAAAAAAACCTCTTTTTCTACCAGAGCCTTTAAGGCTGATGTGCTTACTTGTCCTGCAGCTTCAAGTTCAGCTTTGGTTACCTGCTCTTTTTGCTTGATTAATTGCAGCAAAGCAAGCACGGCATCCAGCTGTTTTGGCGCGCGTTTTTCTAGAATTTCAAACAGTTCTTTTAGTTGTTCCGGCTGATGATAAACCGGATTTAAACTATAAAAAGAGCGTTTTCGCGGTTTGTAGCGTTCGTTTACTTCTTCTGCAATATGAATAATGTTTTTGTTGAAAAGCATCTTCAAAACCGGCATTACCGTTTTTTGTCCTAGCAGTTTGCTTACATCACTTACAGTTAGTTCCGGTTGGATTTCGAGTGCATCAATAATCAGAAACTCTTTGTCGTTGAGTTCAGATTTATCAAAATCATACTCTGGGTTTAACGTGATTTTGGTTTCGCTGGCCAGTTTTAAAGCGGCCGGCAAAGCAGCATTCATCACTTCGCCGGGATTGCACAAGTAATAGTTGGCAATCCAATCCCAAAAAACCAGTTGCTGCGGAATGATAAGTGGTTCATCATCCAGAATATCCATCAAATACTTGGCTTCGTATTTTTCGGGTGCTTTTTCGCTGATGGTTAAAATTACGCCAGTATAAATCTTACTTTTTCCGAATTGAACCACTACTCTTTTACCAATAGCAACTTCAGCAGCACGATCAAACGGAACGCGGTAAGTATAATTTTTGGCGATGGGAAGCGGCAAAATAACCTCAGCAAAAAGCGTTTTTCTTTCAATATAAACAGAATCCGACAGATCTAAAATCATGCTTTTTTAAGTACTCCTAACGCCAGCGTAATCCATCCCAAAATAAAAAACAAACCGCCCAAAGGTGTAATCGGTCCGATGAATTTAATCCAGTCAATTCCTAATAAACCCCGCGTGGCCAATAAATAAAGCGAGCCGGAAAATAACACAATACCGAAAGTAAAAAAGTAATAACTCCACTCTAACATGTTGTTATTGAGTGGATTTAAGGTTGATAAAAACAGTAGTGCAAACACATGGTAAAACTGATATTGCACCGCAGTATGCCAAACTTCAAGTTGTCCAGCATCTAACTTGTTTTTTAAAGCGTGGGCACCAAAAGCACCAGTAATAACAGCCAAAACGCCATAAACAGCGGCTGTAATAATAATTTGTTTATTCATGATATACCTTCTAATATAAACAATATTAGAATTACTTTTTACCCGGATTGGAATAATCTATTTTTGTTGCAAATAAATGAGATGCGGAAAATAATTTTGATTACAGTTTTTTTGTTTTTGATCGTGATTGTGGTAACCGGACTTTATTTTTCCAGAATTAAACTTTCCAGACAAAATATCACGAACGTCATCAGTCAGATTCCGCAGGATGCAGCTTTGGTTTTTGAGTTTAAAAACGACTCGGAATTTTACGAATTGTTTAAAGAAAATAATCTACTTACTTCTTTTATCGGGCAAAAAAAAGCAGAAGAACTGAAGTATTTGCACGATAATTTACTGAAAAACAATATCCTAAATACAGCTTTGCTTAACCAAAGTATTTATATTTCACTTCATTCGGAAACTAACTCTGGAAATATTGAAATGCTGCTGACAACCAGTTCTGACGGAATTACTGATTCTCAAAAAACATTAGAAACAATTATTGAGAAAACCAACGGAGCCTTTGAAGTAGAAAAAATCGGAAGTAAAACTATCCAGAAAGCTACTTTTCCGGCATTAAAAGAAGTATTTTACATTACCAATAACGCCCATGTTTTAGCCGGAAGTTTTAGTAAAGCCCTGTTACTTAACTTTTTGGATGAAAGAGTTGAAAACAAAGTATCAAACTTTACACAAATATCAGATCAGCGAAATAAAAATTCTCTCGCAAATTTATACGTAAATTATACACAATTCCCAGTTTTGTTCAAACAACTGTTTCGTTATCAGAATGACGATTTTTTTAGGCTGATAAATAACTTTCAGGCTACGGCTGCACTCAGTTTAAACTTTAAAAGTGATGCTTTGCTATTTAACGGTTATACTAAAACTGATACTACTGCAGTAACTTACCTCAACATTTTTATCAGGCAAAAACCTGTAACTAACACAATAAAAGCAGTTTATCCAATCAATACTGCATCGGCAGTTAGTTTTGCTTACGGAAATACAACAGACTATTTAGCAGCTTTGTATAAATGGCAAATCAAATTGCACCATAATTTAAAAGCGAACACTTTATACAATCAGATTAAAAAAGAAACCGGAATAACAATACAAACCGCCTTTAACAAACAATTAGGAAACGAATTTTCTCTGCTTACAACTGCCGAAAATGAAAAATTAGCTATAATCAAAGTTAAAAACGGATCGGAACTGGAACCATATCTGCGTAATTTAAGTGTTGATGCCAATAGTATGCATATGCGCTTGAAATATGAAAACCTTCCTTTTTATTTATTGGGAGAACCATTTTTACATTTTAAGCAGCCATATTTTGTATTGATTGACAATTATCTGGTGCTGTCCAATTCAGAAAATGGAATTGAGCATTATTTAAACAATTATCAGCATCAGCATTTTTTGAACGAAGATGGACAATATTACAACTTTGATGCATTGCTGGCCGAACAAAGTAATGTATCGTTTTTTATTCATCTACCTAATTCTTTCCACAGTTTAAAAAAACAGCTTCAACCCAAATTTGCACAATTGTTTGATCAGAAAAATTCTAGCTGGAAAAACTATTATGCTGCCGCACTTCAGTTTACTGCTTCAGAAAGTAGCTTTTATACAAACTTTTACCTGCAAAATAGGCAAGATACAGTTAAAAGAAATTCTAGTATTTCTAACTAAGCTAAGTCTCCAAATCACTGTACAAAATGCTTCTTTTATCACCTAAAATTAACAACCTGTTATACAAACTACCGTATTACAGTTTAATCTAACCTGTTCTATTAATATTTTCACTTCTTTTACTTGATGAAATTTCTTCTGTGTCTACTTTTAATTTTTATCGTTTTAACAAGTAAGGCACAACAAATCGCCCAATATAACACCGGTACTTTGTTTGATTCTTTTGAAAATCCAGCACAGCGAGCTTTCATTCCTGATTCAAGCAGGCAGTTTGCTTTTAACTTTTTTGTTCCCAATTTTGGTAGTACAGGCAATTTTATTGGTAATGGCCAGAACTCTGTCCGCTCGCTTGTTAACAATGGCACTTACAATAGCAGCGATCTTGTTTATGGTTTACAAAACCGCAATAACTTAAACATTGCTGCCAACACCTATTGGTTTATGCTGAAAATGTATAAACGGTTGGATGGCGATCAGGAGATTGGTATTTCTGCTCAAACCAAAGCCGAAGGCAGAGGCAGTGTAACAGATGAAACTTTATTGCTGCTGGATTCTTACAAAAACTTGGACAACGGAACGGATAATCATGATTTGTTTAACAACCGTGCTTACGGGCAGGCTTATCATCAATTTAGCTTAACTTTTAGGCAAAAAATTTCGCCGACAGTTGCATTCGGAATAAAGCTAAGTACCTTATTTGGAATCTATTACGCAAATTACAATGCTGTACATTCCAGTTTCACTGTAGAAAATGATGCAACTGCTGCAACACTGTTTTTGCAAGGAAAATATGCTTCCAATTATAACGGTGGGATGTTTGGTAAAAGAGATTTGTTGGGTTATAAAAACCTTGGAGCATCAGTTGGGTTTGGAATGCAGGCTCAGTTAGAAAATGGCATAGTTATCCAAGGAAATGTAAAAGATTTGGGTTTTATCCGATGGAACAAAAATTCGGTTACTTCCAATTTTAACGGAACACAAGATGTTGAACGTATTGCAGTTACCAGAGAAAATGATAATCGGATTTTAACAGAAGCCGATAGCGTAACCAGCACTAATTTAAGTACACATGCTTTCTTTGCACCGGTTAATGGCAAAGCAGATTTAGCTGTCAGCAAAAAACTTGCTGTTTTTACGGCAGATTTTTATTACACACCAACGTTAATTGTTTCTAAAAATTTGTTCTATGATGGACTAACTGGCGCTTTCGTTAATCATTTTACTTACAAAAACTTATGGTTTACTGCTTTGGCTTCTTACAATGATCTTCAGATCTGGAATGCTGGTGTACAAATTATGTTTAAATCGCCCAATGCCGAGTTTTTTATCGGTACAGAGCAACTGTTTAAATCTACACGTTTTTTCAATCTTGCAGACAACAGTTACAAGTCTTCCGGTGTTAGTGCTTTTGTAGGTTTTTCGGCGAAGTTTGGTTGGATGATTGAGCATCCGGCAAACGCAAGTTACATTCCGATGGGAAATGAAAGAGGCTTTTTTAGCAAGATGTGGCTGCGTATTTTTAAAAGATCAGCTTATTAATTGTTGATTTTACTGCCGATGAAATCCTTCAGGTAAAATGGTTCAAAATAAGCTACATCTTCAAAAGCTTTTAGTTCAAATTTTGCTGCTGCAAGTTCTGTTAAATCTATGGCATCGTTAATAAAAACAGTGCTAAAAACAGCATTTGGATGGTTACCCAAAACAGTTGCACACTTTGCAGCACCATCACCAAAAAAAATAATTTGATGCTGATCTAACTTTTCCTGAAAGCTTTCAGCCGTAATTATTTCTGCAGAAGTTGACTGAACCTGCTTTAAATCCGGATCAAACAAAGCTGTATAAACTTCCATCCGGCGCGCATCAATCATGGGGCAAAGCAAAAAATTATTTCCATTTATTGGTTGAAAACGCGACAAATAACCAGCGGCCATTGCCTGCAGGGTTTCAACAGCAATCAAAGGTTTATCCAGCGAAAAGCATAAACCTTTTGCGGTAGAAACGCCAATGCGCAAACCGGTGTAAGAACCTGGCCCGGAACTTACCGCGATTGCATCTAAATTTTCAAAAGCTACTCCGTTCTCTTTCATAATTTCACCAATAAAAACAGTAATTACTTCCGCATGAATATTTCGCTGATCAATTGTTCTGGAAGACAGCACTTTTCCGTTCTGCGCCAAAGCAACCGAACAGGAAGTGGTAGAAGTTTCTATTTGTAAGATTAAACTCATGGTTTTTAAGGAACAGGATCATGGCCGTGGCCACCCCAGGGATTGCAACGCCCAATGCGTTTTAAAGTTAGCCAGCCGCCTTTAAACGGACCGTGTTTCCGGATAGCTTCCAAACCATATTGCGAACAGGTTGGTGTGTAGCGGCAGGAAGCACCTAATATTGGAGAAAGTAAAATTTGGTATAAACGGATCAGAAAGATGAAAAACCGGCTTACAATAGCTTTCAAAATAGCTGTTATCCTGTTCATTCTGCCAGTTTTTCGGTCAGCTGCTGCAATACTTTCTGCATTTTTTTCAGCATAAAAGCAGTATCATTAATTTCTTTTCCGATGTAAGTAACTGAAAAAATTAATTGCTTATCTATATTTTCCAAATCGGGCAATAAAAATTCTTGCTTTTGCAACCGGTAACTTTCGCGCATCCTACGCTTTAATAAATTGCGATCAACAGCTCTTTTAAAACGTTTCTTAGAAACAGAAAATAAAACTTTAACCGGAAAACGTTTTTCTAATGAATGAATCTGCCAGCTAATTTTATACGGATAACACAAAAAAGAAGAACTGTTTTGGTATAAACCTGCAATAAGTTTGATACCGGATAACCGTTCTTCTTTTGGTAAAGTATTCATGAAAATTTCAGAAACCGACTTGAAATAATTTAAAACCGGTTAAATTTTCCTATAAGTGTACAGGAAAAAGGAAAGCGGTTTAAGCTTTATGACGAGGCTCGGAGGACACACTCAGCTTTTTTCTACCTTTAGCTCTTCTTGCTGCTAAAATCCTTCTGCCGTTAGCCGTTGACATCCGCTCGCGGAAACCATGCTTATTTCTTCTCTTGCGCTGTGATGGCTGGAACGTTCTTTTCATATCTTTATGGGTGTTATATTCTTTTTAAAACAAGAGCGCAAATATAGGGTTGTTTTTCTAAAATTCCAACGTTATATTGGTTTTATTCTTTAAGTATATTATCTTTTTTAATGAAGTTTTTTCTCGATAAAAGAAGCATCTGTATTTTGTTTATATTGTTAACAGTCAGCGCGTTTAGTTATGCGCAGGATAGTAAGCTTTATAAAATTTATGATTCATCAACCCAAAAAATTATTTCGGTTGATGAATTGATAAAAGTCCTGAATAAAACAGATGCTATTTTTTATGGTGAAGAACATAATGATTCTATTGGACATTTGCTGGAAGCCACGATTTTGAAAAAGTTAGCCAAAGCGCATCCGCAAAAGCTTGCTTTATCGATGGAAATGTTTGAAACCGATTGCCAGAATATACTGAATGAATATTTAACCGGATTAATTCGTGAGAAAAACTTTATTACTGATGCTCGCTGCTGGCCGAATTATTCCGATTATCGTCCATTAATTGAATTTTCGAAAAGCAACCACCTGCCTGTTATTGCTGCAAATGCACCTTCGCGTTATACCAGTATGGTTAGCAGAATGGGTTTAAATTCTTTAAATCAGTTATTGCCAACTGGCAAATCTTATTTACCTCCGCTCCCGATTGATACCGCAACCGGCGCTTATCTTACAAAATTTGATGCCATTATGGGCGGACATGCTGCTATGGGTGGAATGCAAATTTATCAGGCACAAAATCTTTGGGATGCAACAATGGGCTGGACTGTTGCTTCTTTTTTAAAAACGCATCCCAGTTTTGTGGTTTTTCAAATTAATGGCGGTTTTCATAGCGAAGAAAAACTAGGTGCCGTTCCACAGTTTAAAAAATATATGCCTAATGCTTCCGTCAAAAATATTGCTGCTTTTGCTTCGGAAGATTTTGCGAAACCGGATTGGGAAAAGTTGAGAAAGTTGGGCGATTTTATTGTTGTAACGGAAGGTAAATCGGAGAAAGAGTTTTAATACTCTTTTTATCAGCCTTTTTTAGCTTTTATAATGAATTAAAATTCGAAGCTCTAAAATCAATATTATAAATTTAAAGAGTAAAATATTTTTTACCTTCTATTTTAAAACATACAGAAATTGGAGTAACCGGATTATTAGATACCCAATTTTACTATTTTTATTTACTTGTGCTCTTTAACGCCCAATATACCAAGGCTGGCTGAAACAACAATCGTATAAATCTTTTTTTATCTGTATCTAAACCAAATGCGTTGCGTTTGTGGATGTATTGAGCAATATTTCCGGGGAAAACGGCAGTAAAAAAAGTAGCAGCAATTTTTCCTACTGTGTCTTTGTACTTCTTATTAGTTAGCACTAAAGCACCTCCCAATGCTATTTCTGCAAAACCAGAATATATTACAGTATCATCTTTTTTCATTGGCACCAGATTAGGAACCTGTGCCCGAAAATCATCTCTTGCAAAAGTGAGATGACTTATTCCGGCAAATATTAAAGTAGAACCTAATATAATTCTGGAAGCATCTTTTACTTGTTTTTTTTTCATCTTTTTGGAATTATCAATCTAAACTTTATAAATACTAATCTTTAAGTAAATTCAAATTAAGCCAATTATCTATCAATATTGATAAATGTGATTGGCCAACAATCCTCTTTTTACCCTATTTTTTTTGTAGAGCGAGTAAATCACGAATCTCCGTCAATAACATTTCTTCTTTTGTTGCTTTAACTTCAATCGGTTCTGCAACTGGCTGTCTACGTTGCATTTTATTAATGGCTTTTATCAGGATAAACAAAGCAAGCGCAACAATCAAAAATGCAATTACCTGCGATAAAAAGTTACCATATTTAATAGCCGTTCCGGGAATTACCAGCTCGCCTAAATTACTCAGTTTTGCTGCTTTTAAAGCGGGTGTTAAAATAGCCGGCGTAATAATATCATCCACTAAAGAACTTACAATTTTACCAAAAGCGGCACCAATTACAATACCAATTGCCAAGTCAATTACATTACCTTTTAATGCAAATGCTTTAAATTCGCTTACAAATCCCATAATTATCTTTTTAGTTTTGATAAAGATAATATTTGTGCTATCAATAAAAAATCTGCGTAAAAAGAGTTGATCCAAATACTGTAAAAATTTGTTCCAGATTTAGCTATGCTATATTTTAATGTATTTTTGAGGCTCGTATGTTAAGACAGAATCTACAACAAAAATTACTTCAGAAACTATCGCCGCAGCAAATACAGTTTATCAAATTGTTGCAGGTTCCTACCGTTTCTTTGGATGCCCGTATTAAAGAAGAATTGGAAGATAATCCGGCTTTGGAAGATTTGAGTTTGACAAACATGACCGAACCGGTGGAAGAATACCCGGACCGCGACCCAGATGAAGATACTTTTAACAAAGATGAAAATAGCAGCGAGGAGATTAACGAATTTAATATTGATGAGTATTTACAAGAAGATAATTTAAACGATTACGGCAGCAAGTACGAACAAAACGGTGATGATGACGAAGAGCGGAAAGAAATGCCGATTGCCATTCAAAGTTCTTTTTTTGAAAACCTGCAAAACCAGCTGGATTTACTTCCTTTAGCAGATAAAGATTTTAGAATTTGTCAGCAAATTATAGGCAGTTTGGATGATGATGGTTATTTGCGGAGGCCAATTATGTCTGTAACGGATGACTTGGCTTTTTCGCAAAACATCATGGCCGAAGATGAGGAAGTGGAAGATATGCTGAAAGTTATACAAACTTTTGATCCGGCGGGTGTTGGAGCACGTGATTTACAGGAATGCTTATTAATTCAGCTTCGCAGAAAAGACGGCCAAATACCAGTGATAAAAAAAGCAATTCTGGTAGTAGAACATTACTTGGACGAATTTACCCGGAAACATTACGAAAAGCTCGAAAAATCTTTAAACCTGCACGATGATGAGCTGAAAGATATTGTAAATGAAATTTTAAAACTCAACCCAAAACCTGGTGATTCTAACGAGATAAACACCAAGCAAATGCAAGTAATTCCGGATTTTCATATCAGGAATAGCGATGGTGTGCTGATACTGACTTTAAATGCAAAGAATGCACCTGAGCTTCGCGTAAGCCGTTCCTATCAGGATATGTTTCAGCATTATGATAAATCTTCTCAAAAGGATAAAAAACTGAAAGAAGCCGTACAGTTTGTAAAGCAAAAGCTAGATTCGGCAAAATGGTTTATTGATGCCATTAAGCAACGCCAGCAAACGCTGCTGAAAACCATGAATGCCATTATGCACTATCAGTACGATTTCTTTTTAACCGGAGATGAAAAAAACCTTCGGCCAATGATCCTAAAAGATATTGCCGATAAAATAGGCATGGATATTTCTACCATTTCCCGTGTGGCTAACTCTAAATATGTGCAAACAGAACATGGCACGTATCTGCTTAAATCTTTCTTTTCAGAAGCGATTCAAATGGACAGCGGTGAAGAAGTTTCCAACAAAGAAGTAAAGAAAATTTTAGAGGAAAATATTGCTAAAGAAGATAAACTGCATCCTTTAGCAGATGAAAAGTTAACAGAGATTTTAAAAGATGCCGGCTATAATATTGCCCGCAGAACAGTTGCTAAATATCGCGAACAGTTGAATATTCCAGTTGCGCGGTTACGTAAAGAGCTTTAATATTATATTATTTGGAAACAGCCTAAATGCTTCTTTTAAGGCATAAAAAAAGAGCGAAACATGTTTCGCTCTTTTTTTATGCTGATTTTTGATTATTCTTATTTGAAGAATGGAGCAACAATTAACTTTACAGCATCCATAGTTAATGGTTCATCAAAACCTTCTGTTGCAGCGGCAACCGTTGTTGTGCCACTTACTGCGGCTAAACTTGTTATACTAACTCCGCCTTGTGTTACATTATCTTCTCCTGCATAACTTGCTGCTACAGCAGAAATACCTGTATCATTTGCACCTGTAATCCAAGGCTTAATTGAAGCACCTCTTGTTCTGCGCAGCATACGTAAGTGTGATGCGTGGCGAGCTTCAACAGAGTGAATATTTAAAGCAGCTGTTAACACTGTTTTATTACGCAATAAAGCCGGAGCTTGTCCTTTATATGCTCGTACACCTGTGTCTTCAAAAGTTTCTGCAACTGCAAGCCAAATATCACTACTTGTATATACTGTAGGGAAAGTTCCTTTTGCAGTAAAATCAAAATTTGCAGCCGTAAAAGAAACTGGTGTTCCACCTAAGGATTTAATAGTATCTTGCAGAAATTTAACGTGATTATTTTCGTCTGTTTGTATTAAAGTTAAACCTGCTAATTCTGTTGCAGTAAGAGCAGCTTTCATTGTAGCAAAAGCAGTAGTTGTTAAACCGGCATTGTAGAAGTTAGCTTCTAAAAATTCTAATTGTAGTGCATAATTTAATACTCCAACAATAGTAGTTGTAGATTGCTGCGCATAAGCTTTTTTAAACAGAGAACCTAAAGCAAATGGCATAGCAGCTACAGCTACTTTAGAACCAAAGCTGGTAATATTTTTGATCGCGGCACGTCTCGGACTAATTTTTTCCTGAAACTCTGGATCAACTTTTTCTATTTCTTCAATTATATTTAATAAATTCATGATAGTGTTTTTAAGAAGTAGGTAAATCGTCTGCGTTAATTGGTGTTTTAATATAAGCACCAGCAATAGCTAATACTTGTGCTGGAGTTTTTTCGTATTCTAAGCCATTTACACTTACATTAACCACATCCATAGCAACAAAACTATTTGGTGTAATCAAATCTCTAATGTAAGCAGCATGTCTTGCTTCTACAGAAACAATTTTACCAGCAAGTGTTAAGTAATCAGCGCTTTGAATCAAGTAACCAGCACCATTATAAGCAGAAACACCTAAATCTTCAAATGCTTTAGCCGTTGCTAAAACGCTTGTACGATCGCCAAAGTTGATTGAACTGAAATTTACTTCTAAACTAGCAATGGCATTTGTACCTAAAGCTGTTTTAAAAAATTCTCTGTGAGCAACTTCGTGATCACGAATATCAGTTAACAATGCTTTTTCACTGGTAGAAAAAGCAGTTGCAAAAGCTGCATTTGCTACTACTTGCGTATAAAAAGCAGCTTCCAATTGCTCTAAAGCATAAGCATAATTTAAAATACCAACGTCTCCGCTTCCTAAATAAACTCCTGTAAACGAGTTTCTGTCTTTTTTACAAGCTTCAGCAGCAAATAAACCAACTGCTGCAGTACCTGCACCGGCATAACGCAGGAATTGTCTCCTTTGCATTTTTTTTGATGACTCTGCTTCCGGAGAAGTTAAGAGTTGATCATCCTTTTTTGTGAAAATTTCCATGATAGTTGAATTGATTAGTTATAATAGTTGATTTTGTAGAGATGTACGAGTAAAATTTTAGGGCGGATTTTAAAATTATTAAGTTATTGAAAAGTAATTTTCAGGTTTTGAATTGTTTATTTACAACTATCTGTTATTTTCAACTTCTACTCTTTTTACAACGAAGTGAATATCCTTTTGTTTGTCCTCGTATACTTTAGTTAGATACATCACAAATTTGGCATCATGCTATCTCGAAAAGTATTTTTCTGATCATTTCTATTTCAATAAAAATTCATTGATGGCTTAAATCAGTTGTATAACAGGTAAAAACTCTTCAATATACAGCTGCTTTTTACGATATAACATCTTTTGTTGTTACAAGAAAAATTATTTTCTGATGCAATACTAAACTTGGTTTCTTCAAGCCAATTCTGTATGCTCCTTTTATTAATCAAAAGCAAACACAATTAAATACTTCTTTTATCAATATAAAAAGCAAACACAAATTATAAGCATAAAAGAAGCATGCTGATTTTTTAATTAACTTAAATAAGCACTACAATTTTTGTAAAACAGTTTCTGCGAAAGTTTTAATACCATGAAAAGAATGCAAACTGACCTATAACTTTAAAGCCACCGCTTTTTTTATATTTGGACATTTAACCATACAGAATGATTATTACAGAAGTTAAGGACAAAAAAAACAGAAAAGATTTTTTGAACGCAGCAAAAATCATCTACAAAAATGACCTAAATTGGATTTGTCCGCTTGATGAAAGTATAGAAGCTGTTTTTGATCCCGAAAAAAATAACTTTTTTCAGCATGGAACTTGTACCCGTTGGATCGTAAAAAATGATCAGGGTAAATTAGTTGGCCGTATTGCTGCTTTTATCAATGAAAAAAAAGCCTATCAAAATGAGCAACCAACCGGGGGAATTGGCTTTTTTGAATGTATAAACAATGAAGCACTTGCTTTCCAGCTTTTTGATACCGCTCGAAACTGGTTGAAAGAACAGGGTATGCAAGCTATGGATGGGCCGATTAATTTTGGAGAAAATGATTCTTTCTGGGGATTATTAGTAGAAGGTTTCACTCCTCCTGCTTTTGGCATGAATTATCATCATTCTTATTACAAAGCTTTTTTTGATCAGTATGGCTTTTACACGTTATACGAACAAATCAGCAATCATCTAGAAGTTTATAAAACATTTCCAGAACGTTTTACACAAATAGCCAATTGGGTTGCCAAAAAACCCGGATACGAATTTAAAACTTTCGATGTAAAAGAAATTGATGCTTTTGCTGCCGATTTTATAGAAATTTATAATGATGCCTGGCAGGATTTTAACGCTTTTACGCCTATCAACAAAAAAACGATCTTAGAAAGTTTTGAAAAAATGAAGGTAATTATGGATCCAAAGCTTATTTGGTTTGTGTATGTAAATAATGAGCCGGCAGCATTTATTGTTATCTTGCCGGATGCTAACCAAATGATTAAAGGTTTAAACGGAAAGTTGGATTTGATTGGCAAACTGAAATTTTTGTACCGTAGATATCGTGGCGTTAACCGGATGAGAGCTGTTGTAATGGGCACCAAGCAAAAATTCCAGAAACATGGTTTAGAATCTGCCATATTCATCAAATTAAAAGAATATGTTTATCCTCTAAACCAATATTATGAGTTGGAATTATCGTGGGTTGGAGATTTCAACGATAAAATGCTAGCGCTGCACCAGGCAATGAATGTAAAATTCGGAAAAAAACACGTTACAATGCGTTATTTATTTAAGTAGATTTACTAGGAATCTACTTTTCTAAATCAGCTTACGCCATTGCTTTCGGCCGTCTCAACTCTTCGTACAGTTCAATTACCTTTTTCTGCAAGTCAATCATTTCAGCTTCTCTTTCTACTAGTTTTTTCTGGATACATTCCATTTCAGAAGCTGATTTTTGTTCCTGCTCTACATCATTAAATGTTAACAATTGCACAACAGACATTTCATACAACTTCGAAATTTGTTCTAACCGGGATAAATTAATATCTGTAATGCCAGTTTCAATTTTTGAAAACGCAGGTATAGAAATATCCAATTGTTTGGCAACATCTTCCTGGCTCCAACCTTTTTGATGACGTAATAACCTGATTTTTTTTCCTAAGGACTTCATAAAGCTTAATTAAAAGTTTAAAGCAATTTTTAATAGTTACAATTTATACGGATGCTAAGCTGATTAGTTATTTGTTTATGAAAATTTTAATTCGTTTACAAAATACTTTCAGCAAAAACAGTTAAATCTGTTCCGGCAAACGTGCCCGAACTCATCATAAGTAAGTTTGTATCCATTAAATTCAATTGTTTAAGGTGATTAAATAATAATTTCGGATCGTCAAAAAACAATAAATCTTTTTTTTCAAATGCATCCTTTACCATTGATGCAGCGTAAGGTTCCATGCTTTTTTGCAAAAAAGTGCGTTTGTCAATAAAAACAATTGCTTCTTCTGCCGCGTCCATCGTTCCGGCATATTCCTGCAAAAAATCCTTATTTAAACTGCTAAAAGTGTGTAACTCCATGCAGGCAATTAACTTTCTGTTTGGAAACTGACTTTTCACTGCTTTTATTGTTGCAGAAAGTTTTGAAGGAGAATGTGCAAAATCTTTATAAACGTTTGTTTGCTGATTATGGCCGATTAATTCCAGTCGTTTTGCAGCACCTTTAAAACTGCTGATGGCTTTATAAAAAGTTTCTGCATCAATATCCAGTTGCATACATACTTCTTTTGCCGCTTGTAAATTTAAAAGATTGTGATCGCCAAAAACCTGTAACGGATATTTCTGATTCTGGTAAATTAAACTGGTAATTCCGTTAGTTATTTTATGCTGAGGTAAATGGTAAGCAATTTTTTCAACTGTAGTTGAATCGTGCGTTTCTACCAATTGCTTCAGCACTTCATCCTGTTCACAATATATCAATTTTCCATTTACTGAAATTGTATCGATAAACAAAGCAAACTGTTGCAAATAAATATCAAAAGTTGGAAACACGTTAATATGATCCCAGGCAATACCACTGATCACACCGATATTAGCCTGATACAAATGAAATTTCGGCCGTCTGTCTATCGGAGAAGCTAAATATTCATCACCTTCAATTACAATTAATGGTGCTTCATCCGTAATTTTAACCATCGTATCAAAACCTTCCAATTGCGCGCCAACCAAATAATCAAAATCGCGCGATGCTTCTTTTAGCACATGTAAAATCATAGAAGTAATCGTGGTTTTACCATGACTTCCTCCTATCACTACGCGCGTTTTGTTACGGGATTGCTCAAAAACATACTCCGGATAAGAATATATTTTGATGCCTTTTTGCTGCGCTTCTACTAATTCCGGGTTATCTACTTTGGCGTGCATTCCCAAAATAACGGCACCTAACTCAAGCGTAATTTTACTTACGTTCCAGCCTTCAGTTTCCGGCAGTAAGCCAAACCTTGCTAACCTTGATTTGGATGGATCTGTAAAAACATCATCAGAACCGGTAACCGCAAATCCTTTTTTGTGTAATGCGATGGCCAGATTGTGCATCGCACTTCCGCCCATGGCAATAAAATGTACTTTCATATATAAACCTGCAGGTTTAAGTATTAGTTAGAAAAATAAGTATAAGTTATATTTTTATAGGACAAAGAAAAACGCAGATAGTTTAACGAATAAATTTTGCAGCTGTCCATTCCTGCGTTTTTTTGTGTTCGAGGTATTGAAGATGATACTTTGAAGTTTCTGTTTTTAAAATATCCAAATCCGGATTTTCATAAAAACCGCTTAAAAACAGCAATCCGCCAGGTTTTAAACTGCGTGAATAGGTTTCAATCTGATCAAGCAAAATATTTCGGTTAATATTTGCGAGAATAATATCAAACTGTTCATTTAGAATAACTTCTTTTGATCCGCATAAAATCTGCATGTCTTTGATATTATTTAAAGTGGCATTTTCGATGGTACTTTCGCAACAAATTGGATCATAATCAATTGCTGTAATTTCTGTCGAACCTTTTTTTGCAGCAAGAATTGCTAAAATGCCTGTTCCACAACCCATATCCAACACTTTTTTGCCGGTAAAAACAGTATCCAACATAAAATCCATCATCATGGATGTGGTTTGGTGATGGCCGGTTCCGAAAGCCATTTTTGGGTCGATTACAATTTCAAACGGGAAATCAGTCCGTGGTTCATGGAAAGTTGCCCGCACCCAAACCTGATCTTTGATTTGTATGGGTTGAAAATTGCTTTCCCAAACGGCGTTCCAGTTTTTCTGCGGAATCAGATTCACTTCGTAAGAAAAAGTTAAAACCGAATGAAAAGACTCCAGTCGGTCATCCAATTTTTCCTTGTTAAAAGAAGCAGCTGGGATGTATGCTTTAAACCCGAAATCCATTTCTTCAAAAGTATCGCAACCAGCTTCTGCCAGTTCGTTTATCAGCAAATCCTGCTGGTATTCTTCCTGAAAAATTGTGGTGAAGAGAAGTTCGATATAGTTCATTGTAAAGTTGTAAGTGTTAAGTTATAAGTTCAAACTGCATCTAAACGTGACAAACATTCAACTTACAACTTAACACGTATAACCTAAAAAGCTTTTCAATTAAAACGCTTTAATGATATCTACAAAATCACGTGATTTTAAAGAAGCACCGCCAATTAATCCGCCATCAATATCTGGTTGAGAAAACAGTTCGTTTGCATTTTTAGTATTGCAGCTGCCACCGTACAAAATGCTGGTGTTATCAGCAACTTCCTGGTTGTAATTATCAGCAATTTCGTTGCGGATAAAAGCATGAATTTCTTGTGCCTGTTCTGCGGTTGCAGTTTTGCCGGTTCCAATTGCCCAAACTGGTTCGTAAGCGATAATCGTTTGACTGAACTGCTCGGTTGACAAATGAAAAATCCCTTCTTTTAACTGTGTTTTAATTACTTCAAAATGCTGTTCGCTTTCACGTTCATCCAACGTTTCGCCAACACAAAAAATTGGTTTCAAAGAATTGCTTAATACAACATCTGCTTTTTGTGCAAGCAAATCGTTTGTTTCATTAAAATACTGGCGGCGTTCCGAATGTCCTAAAATCACATATTGCGCGCCAACAGAACGAATCATTTTTGCAGAAATTTCTCCGGTAAAAGCACCTGCTTCTGCCTGATGACAGTTTTGTGCACCAACAAAAACTTTACCATGTCCTTTAGCCAGTTGCGCTAAACTATGCAGGTAAGTGTATGGACTGCAAATAATAGCAATTTGTTGTCCGGTAACTTCGTCGTTTACCATGTTGATCACTTCAGAAAAAATGGATAAGCCTTCGTTATACTCCAGGTTCATTTTCCAGTTTCCGGCAACTATTTTTTGTCTCATTTTGATTTTAGATTGAGTTGTTAGGTTGAGTTATTTCAAAAATATGTTTTAAAATTTCGGCTTCTGTTTCATCAAAAGTCCGGTTTTTACGTTCAAAAACACGCTTGTTTGTTTCTAATGCTTTGTTTATAGCATAAATTTCTTTGTGTTGAATTCCGCCCCATGAAAAATCAGGAACAAAATTTGGCGGATATCCTGCCCCGAAAACATTACTGTTCACGCCTACTACCGTTCCGGTATTAAACATAGTATTGATGCCACATTTAACATGATCAGCCATAATTAATCCGCAAAATTGCAAATTGGTATTGCGCATTTTCTGAGTTGGATAATCCCACAATTTTACCTCAGCATAAGTATTTTTAAGATTGGAATTATTGGAGTCTGCGCCAATATTACACCATTCACCCAAAACAGAATTGCCCAGATAACCTTCGTGGCCTTTGGAGGAATAACCCCAGATCACAGCATTTTTTATTTCGCCGCCAACAGTACAATGCGGACCAATGGTTGTTGCACCATAAATTTTTGCCCCCATTTTAACCTGAGAACTATCACCCAAAAAAAAGCCGCCACGAATGTGTGCGCCTTCCATTACTTCTGAGTTTTTGCTGAGATAAATTGGGCCGGAACGTGAGTTAAAAGTTGCACATTCTGTTATTGCACCTTCTTCTGCAAAAAAATCATTACCCAAAATCGTATTGCTATTGCTGATGGTAGCACTGGTTTTTTTTTTGGTTAACAAATCAAAATCTTTACGCAGTTCTGTGCTATTCTGCATAAAAATATCTTCCGGATAAACTAAACGGGTAAATGCTGACGTATAATTTATGGTCTTAAAAGAAACAATTACAGTTTGATAACTTGCCACATCTTCCGCAGAAATTTTTGCCGAAATTAAAAAATCGTTTTGTTTGAGGGCTTCACCTTCCTGCAAATTTCGGACGGCTTCTACTAATTGTTCGTCCGGACAAACAGAACCATTAATCAATAAATTCTGACCATCAATTTGCAGCGGAAATTTTGCCTGAAGGTGTTTTTGGGTGATAAAAGAAGCATCCAGATGAAGATGTTTCTGCCACTTTTCGGCAATAGTTAACATCCCGATCCGAAGATCAGCAACAGGACGGGTAAAAGTTAGCGGTAGTAAAGTTTGTTGTGCGGTGCCATCAAAAAGAATAATTCCCATTAAACAGAAATAAAAAAGTCCCGGCTGTATAACCGGGACTGTAAATATTTATAAATACAACTTATTTTTTGTTGTAACGTGTACGGAATTTATCGATACGGCCTGCAGTATCAACCAATTTCATTTTACCAGTGTAAAAAGGATGCGAGGTATGAGAAATCTCTAATTTAATCAGCGGATATTCTTGTCCGTCTTCCCATTGAACTGTTTCTTTTGAATCAATACATGATTTTGTTAAGAAAGAATATTCGTTAGACATGTCTTTAAACACGACTAATCTATAGTTGGAGGGATGAAGTTCTTTTTTCATTATTATTTAAGTGCTATATCAAAAACAGGCGCAAATATACTTCTTTTATCGATAAAAAAAAGGAGGAAGTAAACTTTTGATTTGGAGGTGAAAAATAAGCCTGATTAACCTCAAAAACAAGTCGTTTTAAAATTGCAAGTTAATGACTTTGATCGTGCTATTTTAAGTAGCAATTTGGAAATTTAACCTAAAAGAATTAATATATTTGCATCAATATTTATACAAATTCAACAAAGACTATGGATCTTCCTATCTATCTTGATAACAATGCCACAACGCCGATGGACCCGCGGGTTTTAGAGGCAATGCTACCTTACTTTGTGCAAAAATTTGGTAATTCTGCCAGCCGTAATCACGCTTTTGGCTGGGTTGCAGAAGAAGCTGTTGATTATGCCCGTGAGCAGGTTGCGCTATTGATTGGTGCAAACGAAAAAGAAATCATTTTTACTTCCGGTGCTACAGAATCAGACAATCTGGCACTGAAAGGTGTTTTTGAAATGTACAAGGAAAAAGGTAACCACATCATCACGATGACTACCGAACATAAAGCAGTTTTAGATGCCTGCAAGCACATTGAAAAGTTAGGTGGACGTGTTACTTACTTATCACCAAAGCCTGATGGCTTGGTTGATTTGGAGCAGTTGGTTGCAGCCATGACACCGGAAACTATTTTGGTTTCGATTATGTATGGCAATAATGAAATTGGCGTAATCCAGCCGGTAAAAGAAATTGCAGCTATCGCACATCAGTTTGGTGCTTTATTTATGACAGATGCAACACAGGCTGTCGGAAAAGTTCCAGTTAATGTGATTGAAGACGGGATTGATTTACTGGCTTTATCTGCACACAAAATGTACGGCCCAAAAGGTGTTGGTGCTTTGTATGTTCGTCGTAAAAACCCGCGTGTTAAAGTTACTGCACAAATGGACGGTGGCGGCCACGAAAGAGGAATGCGTTCCGGCACATTAAACGTTCCCGGAATTGTTGGATTAGGTAAAGCTTGCGAACTGGGCCGTTTAGAAATGCAACAAGATGCGATCAGACTTTCTGCTTTACGCGATAAATTAGAAAATGCTTTATCACAACTGGAGGAATCTTACATAAACGGAAACGTCGAACATCGTTTGCCGCATACTGCAAACATTTCTTTCAAATATGTTGAAGGTGAAGGTTTAATGATGGCGATGAAAGATTTAGCCGTTTCTTCAGGTTCTGCCTGTACATCAGCATCTTTAGAACCTTCTTACGTGTTGAAAAGCTTAGGTTTATCTGATGATTTGGCACACTCTTCTATTCGTTTTGGTTTAGGTAGATTTACCACGGAAGAAGAAGTTGACCGCGCTATTGAAGTAACCTGGAATGCCGTAACACATCTTCGCGAACTTTCTCCGCTTTGGGAAATGTTTAAAGAAGGTATTGATCTGGATTCTATCGAGTGGGCAGAACACTAATTTTTATCCGATAAAAACAGCATTGTCAAACTGACAAAAACTAAAATCCGGCAGGATTATTGACCAATATTAATCAAACAAGTAAAAACCCAAGCTATGGCTTATTCAGATAAAGTAATCGATCATTATTCAAACCCACGTAACGTTGGAACTTTGGATAAAAGCAGTAACAAAGTAGGAACAGGATTAGTTGGTGCACCAGAATGCGGCGACGTAATGCGCTTACAAATTGAAGTTGATGAATTTAACGTGATTAAAGACGCAAAATTCAAAACTTTTGGTTGTGGATCAGCAATCGCTTCTTCTTCTTTAGCAACAGAATGGTTAAAAGGAAAAAGCATTGATGATGCTATGAAAATTGATAATATGGATATTGTTGAAGAATTAGCTTTACCACCGGTGAAAATTCATTGTTCCGTTTTAGCAGAAGATGCGATCAAAGCAGCAATTAATGATTTCCGTGTTAAGAATGGCCTTACTCCGATTGAATCGGAAAAAGTGCACCATTAAAAAGTTGTACTGATCGGTTTTAAATTGCAAGTTTTAAGCTACAATTTTAAATCCATCATACTGTTTTTAGCAGGTATTTTTTAATGCTTGTCTATTAACTAAAACATACAACTTAGAACTAAAACTAATAAAATGATTACTGTAACAGATAAAGCAAAAAGTAAAGTTGAAGAACTGATCAAATCTTCTGATTTGAACGAATCTTATTTCCTGCGCGTTTCTGTAGCTGGTGGTGGTTGTTCAGGTTTATCTTACAAATTAGATTTTGATAATGAGATCAAACCTGGCGATCAGTTTTTTGAAGATAAAGGAATTAAGATTTCTTTAGACATGAAATCTTTCCTGTATCTTGCCGGTACAGAATTAGATTTTTCTGACGGTTTAAACGGAAAAGGTTTCAATTTTAACAATCCGAATGCCAGCCGTACTTGCGGTTGTGGCGACAGCTTTTCGGTATAAAAGATTTTACAATCTTTATTAAAAAGGGATGCTTCTTTTAGCATCCCTTTTTTTGTTTTAGCACGTAATTAAATTTAAGTTTGGATTGCCAAATTATACTTTTATAAACCTGTTTTTTTCATGAATCCGGTAACAGAATATTCCACCGTTCCCAGTCTGCTTCAAAATATCATTCAGCATATTCATCCGCTTGATACTGTTTTTATGACACACAAAGTGGAAGATATTTGGGAAGAAATCACCTTTAAACAAGCATTAGAAAAAATCAATGCCATTTCTGCCTATTTTTTAGATATGGGCATCAAGAAAAATGATCGTTTGGCATTGATTCTGGACAACGGTCCGGATTACGTGTATTATGATCAGGCTTTGCAGCAGATCGGTGCAGTAAATACGTCCATCTATCCTACCCTTTCGGAAACGGAAATAGAATATATCCTGAATGATTCTGGTGCAAAAACATTGTTGATCGGCAGTCCGTTCCTCCTTAAAAAAATACTAAAAATTGCCAACAGCTGTAAAGAATTAATCCGCATTGTTCCTGTTTTTGATGATTATCAGAAGTACACTGAAAAAGCAAAATTTAATGCTGGCATCATCTCCTTTTCAACCTTAATTGCAGAAGGAAAACAAGTATTGGATGCTTATCAATCAACCATCAATAGTTGCCGGGAAAGCATTTTAACCTCCGATGTTTCTACCCTGATTTATACTTCCGGCACAACCGGTACGCCAAAAGGCGTGATGTTAACGCATTACAACTTAACGCAAAATGTACGCGCAAGTCTGGAGCAGATTACAGTGATTACCAAAGATGATGTGTTTCTATCTTTTTTGCCGCTTTCACACGTTTTTGAGCGCACAGCAACCTATCATGTTTGCATGGCAACAGGCGCTAAAATTGCTTTCGCACAAAGCTTGGAATTACTGGCCAAAAACATGGCAGAAATTAAGCCAACAGTTGTAAGTTGTGTACCAAGATTGCTGGAACGTATCCATGACCGAGCGATGAAAAGCGGACAAGCTTCTGGAGGAATCAAAACCAAATTATTTTTATGGTCGCTGGAAAAAGGCCGCAAGTTTAGGTTGATAAAAGAAGCAGGCAAAAATCCGGGAATGATCATATCTGCAGAAAATAGGCTGGCTGATAAACTGGTTTTTAGCAAAATCAAAGAGAAAACCGGCGGACGGTTGAAGTTTATGCTTTCCGGCGGCGGCGCATTACCCAAAAACGTTGGCGAGTTTTTTGGAGATTTAGGCATCAAAGTTTTAGAAGGGTTTGGGCTGACAGAAACTTCTCCGGTAATGTCTGTTACTGAATATGATCGTCAGGTTTATGGAACTGTTGGAAGAATAATTCCGCGCATAGAAGTAGCTATTCAGAACATCGACACACATAAAATTTATACCATACAAACACATAACACTTTTAAACCTGATTTCGAGTCCGAAGAAGGTGAAATTATTACGCGCGGACATTGCGTAATGAAAGGCTATTGGAACAAACCGGAAGAAACTCTAAATGTAATTGATGAAGACGGTTGGTTCCATACCGGCGATATTGGCCGATTTTATAAAGGAAACCTGCAAATTACCGATCGGTTAAAAAACATGCTGGTTAATTCATTTGGTAAGAATGTGTATCCAACTCCGGTAGAAAACACTTATTTAAAAAGTCCGAAAATTGAACAGGTTTTTTTAATTGGAGATAAGCGTGAATATGTTACCGCTTTTATCATTCCTTCCAAAGAAATTTTGCAAGAAACATTCGGATTAAATGAAGCTTATTTTGAACAGGCAGATGTTTTTATTGAAGATCAGCGTATTGTAGATTGGATTAATACGGATGTAAAAAAGCTATCCAACGAACTGGCCAAGTTTGAACGTATCAAAAATTTCAAAGTAAAACGCAATCCTTTTAGCATGGAAGAAGGCGAAATTACCCCAACTTTAAAAGCCAAAAGGAAGGTGATCGAGAAGAAGTATGCTGGGGAAATTGATGCTTTGTATTTGCAAGAGATTGATATGGGTTGACAATAATTAGGTGGTAAAAGAAGCTTTAAAATAATTAATTTTATAATATTTGGTGAAGTTAAATTTGGTTCATAATAATTATGAAATAAACACTATTTGTATAGAGATTAACAAAGCAGTAGAATATGAACGAGGGCGGCTCTCCCACAAAATGTTGAATTCGGAATTTTGAATGACGAAAAAATTAAGACTACCTATACCAGACAATGTAGCAGCAGAAATACTTTTCGTATCTGACAGAACTTGTTGTGTATGTAATATCAGAGGTAAACAAGTCCAAATTCATCATATTGATGAAAATCCTGCAAATAACAATACAGACAATTTATCTATTTTATGTTTCGAGTGCCACAATGATACTATGATTAAAGGCGGATTTGGCAGAAAACTCGAAGCAAAACAAATTGTAAAATATCGTGACGAGTGGCATGAAAGGGTTAAAGAAAGAAAAGCAAAAGCAGACGAAATAGCTTCTATACAAACAGTGGCTGGTGTAGCAGAGATTATAATTGCGACAGAAATAAATGAAGAAGATTTTTTAGACTACAAAACCTATTATGATTCCGACCTACTAAAAGAATATCTAAATAAGATAATTATTATTCACCAAGCACAATTGACAATAGCACGAACAAAATGGAATTCTGTCGTAACCACAACAATGAATCAAGGCAGCTATGATATGATTGATTTTTATGAAGAAGTATTAATTGAGCTTTCTACATTCTATCCAAAAGGGCATTTTAATAATCAAACACCCGAGAAATACTTTAGTGAATTAATTTCTTCAAGATTTCTTTGGAATAGACCTATTTTAGAGCCTAAAGGAGCTGGTACTGGTGGGACAATTGTTTCTACAATGACAGGTGGTAGTGTTATGGATGACTTAAAAAACATGATAATCGATATGGTAAATGCATTGTTATGGCCGTATGATATTGATGAGCAAGTTGATTTAACAAAATGGAAAGAAGATTAGTTAAAATAAGAAGTATTGGTACAGTGATAGCAGCTTTATTTTTGTAGTTGCCGGTATCAACTTTTGATTTTAGGCAAAGTTAAATTTGTTTTATAATACTTGTAAAAGTCAAATCCTATTACTTTCTTTTAATACTTCTTTTATCACCTAAAATTTAGCATTAAACTCTATTTTTGGCAGCCACAACTTTTTGGTGAAAATATATGAGTACAACTTTATCCGAACAGGAGCTATTACGCCGCGAGGCGCTTCAAAATATACGTAATCTGGGCATCAACCCTTACCCTGCCGAAGCTTACACAGTTACAGCAACTGCGCAGGAAATTACAGAGAATTTCAATAATCAGCCTGAAAAATACCAGCAGGTGCAAATTGCTGGCCGCATTATGAGTCGCCGGATTATGGGGAATGCTTCTTTTATGGAGTTGCAGGATGCTACCGGCCGTATCCAAGTTTATCTTAAACGCGATGACATTTGTCCGGATGAAGACAAAACTTTGTACAATACTGTTTTTAAGAAGCTTTTAGATATTGGTGATTTTCTCGGCATAAAAGGTTTTGTTTTTACTACACAAACCGGCGAAATTTCGGTTCATGTGCAGGAATTGACTATTTTATCCAAATCTTTAAAACCGCTTCCGGTGGTTAAACGTGATGAAGAAGGCCATATTTACGACAGTTTTACCGATCCGGAAATGCGTTATCGCCAACGTTATGTAGATTTAACGGTAAATCCCGAATTCAAGCAAATTTTTATCAATCGCTCTAAAGTGGTTAAAACCATGCGCAGCTATTTTGATAGCCAAGGTTGGATGGAAGTAGAAACGCCTATTTTACAAGCTGTTCATGGCGGTGCGGCTGCTCGTCCGTTCAAAACGCATCATAACGCTTTGGATGTTCCGCTTTTTCTTCGGATTGCGAATGAGTTGTACCTAAAAAAGCTAATTGTTGCCGGTTTTGACGGCGTTTATGAGTTTGGGAAAATGTTCCGGAATGAAGGCATGGACCGTACCCACAATCCGGAATATACCGGAATGGAAATCTATGTGGCTTACCAGGATTATATTTGGATGATGGGCATGGTAGAAGAATGCCTGGAGAAAGTAACATTTGCTATCCACGGAAAAACCAAAATTACAGTTGGCGATAATGAGATTGAATTTGCCGGCCCATACGAAAAACTGTCGATGTATGATTCCATTTTGAAATACACAGGAATTGATGTATCAGCAATGAATGAAGAAGCACTGAGAGAAACTTGTAAAAACTTACAGATTGAAGTTGATGCTTCCATGGGAAAAGGTAAACTGATTGATGAAATCTTCAGCGAAAAAGTAGAAGCAAACCTGATTCAGCCAACGTACATCACTGATTATCCGCTGGAAATGACACCGCTCGCCAAAAAACATCGTACAAAAGATGGTTTGGTAGAACGTTTCGAGTTGTTTGTGAATGGAAAAGAAATTGCTAATGCTTATTCTGAGTTGAACGATCCGATTGATCAGCGCGAACGTTTTGCAGAGCAGTTATTGCTTGCCAGCCGTGGTGATGAAGAAGCGATGGTAATGGATGAAGATTTTTTACGTGCGCTAGAATATGGTATGCCGCCGACTGCTGGTTTAGGTATCGGAATTGACAGATTGGTGATGCTGATGACGAACCAGAGCACCATTCAGGAAGTTTTATTTTTCCCGCAGATGCGGCCGGAAAAAATAGCAAACGTTTCTTCAACAGAAGATTTTGTAGCGATTGGCGTTCCAGAGGAATGGGTTCCGGTTATCCAGAAAATGGGTTTTCATACTGTGAATGATCTGAAAAAAGCAGTGCCAAACAAAGTGTTTAATGATTTAGGCGGAATGCGTAAAAAGTTAAAACTGGATATTACGATTCCAGCAAAAGAAACCGTGATGAGCTGGTTTGAAGAATAACAACTTGTTTATTAAACTTAACAATAAATTAAAGACCGGTTAATAACAATTACCGGTCTTTGTTTTTGTAAAGAAGATTTAAAAAATAACAATGACAAATTCGCGCTTAGAAATAAAAGATTCTGAATACTTAATCAAATTTAGCAAAACACAGTTTGACTTGGATTTTGTAAAAAGTATATTGTCTTTCATCAACCAAAAACTATCGGTAAAAGAAGTATCAGAAATACAAAATGTAAAAGATATGGATGATGACCGTTTTAACAAAGACGACTATTTCAGTCATCTCGACGAAAAATAAAAACGACTATTTACCAAACTGGCGATAGCCGCCACGAACTACTTGCTGTTTGTCCACTTGTGCCATCTGGCTTTTCATCATTTTAATTTGCTCAGCCAGTAATTTATTTTTATCGGCCTTTTGTGCTTCTTTTAAGTACATTTCTGCTTCGCGTTTATTACGTTTCGACATGGAAATTCCGGCCAAACTTAACTTGGCTAAAGCGATATTGTGCGACATTGTCATTCCCAAAGACAATGCTTTCTTAAAAAACTTTTCAGATTTTAACGGTGATCTGTTAGATTCAACTAAACCTAATAACAAATTATAATAACCATGCTGATTTTTAATCAGTTGATTTTCGTAATCTGTAATTTTCATCAAAAAAGTTTCTGCTTTCGGCATGTTTTCTTTCCGCATAAAATATTGTGCAAGTAGCATATTTTCGTTAAAAAAGAAAGTTACCAGTACAAGTGCTCCGATTAAAAAAACCAAAACTGCCCACCACCAGAAACCAAAAGCAGCCAGCGTAACTGCAGCACCCAGAATAACACAGGCAATAACTAATCGAACAATATTTCGCATTTGATGTATATAAAATTGTTGCAGCAAATATCTGCTTATTTGTACGTTAAATCAATTATTCTAAATATTTTATGTCGATTGCATTAGAACCATCGTGGTTAGAAATTCTGAAGCCGGAATTTGAGAAAGATTACATGATTAAACTAAAAGCTTTTTTACAACAGGAAAAGCAGGAAGGACACATTGTTTATCCAAAAAGTAAAGATATTTTTAACGCTTTTACCCAAACGCCTTTTGATGATGTAAAAGTAGTTATCATTGGCCAGGATCCGTATCATAGTGCAAATCAGGCACATGGCTTGTCTTTTTCGGTACAAAAAGGAGTTGCTGTTCCGCCTTCCCTGCAAAATATTTATAAAGAATTGCAGGATGAATACCCGGAATACATCACCCCAAAACATGGCGATTTAACGCATTGGGCCGAGCAAGGTGTTTTAATGCTGAATGCAACGTTAACCGTTCGTGCTAATCTGGCTGGTTCCCATCAGAAAAAAGGCTGGGAAAATTTTACCAATAAAGTTATTCAGGAAATATCAGACCGAAAAGAAAATGTGGTGTTTTTACTTTGGGGAAAATTTGCGCAAGCAAAAAGCGAGTTGATTGATCCACAAAAACATCATTTGTTAACTGCGGCTCACCCCTCGCCTTTTGCTGCACATAGTGGTTTTTTTGGTTGTGAGCATTTTTTGGAAGCCAATACGATTTTAGAAGAAAATGGCATCGAACCGATTGACTGGCAGATTAGCTGATGCTTCTTTTATCAACTCAAAACTTAACATGCGAACTTCTCAATACTTAAATCCGCCATCGGATATTACTGAAAAAGATATTTTATATGAGGATAACCATTTGATTGCGATCAACAAGCGCGCGGGCGATATTGTGCAGGTAGATGAAACCGGAGACGAGCCGTTGGATGAGAAAGTAAAACGCTCCATCGCCCAAAAATATAATAAACCAAACGGAGCTTTTTTGGGCGTAGTGCATCGGTTAGATCGGCCAGTAAGCGGTGTAATTTTGTTTGCTAAAACAAGTAAAGCTTTAGAACGCGTAAACAAATTATTTAAGAGCCGCGATATGCACAAAACCTATTGGGCAGTTGTACGCAACAAACCGGTGCCCGAAAGTGGAAATTTGGTGCATTGGCTAGTCAAAAATCAGCAGAAAAATGTAACAACGCCGCACAATCACGAAGTTAAAGGAAGTTTGCGGGCCGAATTAAACTACAAACTGATTGGCGAATTGAATGGTTTTTATTTAATTGAAGTTGACCCGATTACCGGCCGGCCGCATCAAATTCGGGTGCAGCTTTCTACGTTGGGTTGCCCGATTGTGGGCGACAACAAGTACGGTTATCCGCGCGGAAGTTTAAAAAAGAGTATTTGTTTACATGCAAGAAGATTGCAGTTTATTCATCCCGTAAAAAAAGAACCAGTTGATATTTTTGCGCCATTGCCAAAAGATGGCTTTTGGGAAAAGTTTGAAGTTTTTGGTGCATAAAAATACCCGATAAAAGAAGCATTTAAGTTGGATACTTCTTTTATCAGGTATAAATTAGTGAACTTATATTATCCTACAAAAGTTTCCAGTACTTTAAAACCGGAAGTGGTTTCTAATTGAACGTTCTTAATAACATTTGGAATCAGCATACAATCTCCTTTTTTAACCGAATATTTTTCATTGTTGTAAACCAAATTGTAATTACCTTCTACACAAACATGGATCACAAAAGAATCCAAGTTATTATAATCACGACTGGTACTTTCAGTAAAGTTTAAAACATTAGTAGTAAAATACTGACAAGTTACAGCTTCAACTATTTCATTTGTTTTCTGTGGATAATTGGATTTATATTCCGGATAAACTTTGTAATCAATTGCTGCTAAAGCTTCTTCTGTATGCAATTCCCGTTTGTTTCCTTTATCATCTACACGGTCAAAATCATAAATGCGATAAGTAATATCTGAGGTTTGCTGAATTTCGGCAATCAGCAAACCTTTTCCAATCGTATGTACGCGGCCAGCCGGAAGAAAGAAAATATCGCCGGCAACTACTTCTTCTTTGTTTAAAATATCAGCTAATTTTCCGCTGTTTAATTTTTCCAGATACAATTTTTCGTCCACCTGCTGGTTAAAACCAGAAATTAAAGTTGCGCCTTCATCCGCTTGCAAAACATACCACATTTCGGTTTTACCGAAAGAATTGTGACGTTTTTTTCCTAATTCATCATCCGGATGTACCTGGATAGAAAGATCATCATTGGCATCAATAAATTTAATTAGCAACGGAAATTCGTTACCAAATTTTTCATAAATTTTATTTCCTGCCAGTTCGCCTTTATATTCTTCCAACAAATCTGTTAAAGCTTTACCAGCCAGTTCGCCTTCGTCAACCACAGAAATATCGCCTTTAACGCCGGATACTTCCCAGGTTTCGCCGCAGTTTGGCAAAGGTTCAAAATCTTTTCCTAAAACAGTTTTGATTTTTTCGCCACCCCAGATTTTATCTTTATAGATGGTTTTAAATTTTAGCGGATACAATGCTGACATATTGTTTATTTTTGAATGATTAGTAAATGTAAATATTTTCTTAAACCGGAAACTGCAAAGTCAAGTTTCAATCTTAGTTGATTAATGGAAGAGTTTTCACTTCTTACTTTATCGCTTCATCACCCTGTCCATTTCAATTTTAGAATCCCTTTCTTTCATCGTTTCCCGCTTATCAAAAGTTTTTTTACCTTGAGCCAGGCCAATTTCAATCTTTGCAAAACCACGTTCGCTGATAAAAATCGTAAGCGGAACAATGGTAAAACCTTTTTCTTCGGTTTTGGAAAGCAGCTTTTTTAATTCTTTTTTCTGCAGAAGCAAAACCCGGTCGCGTTTGGCTTCGTGGTTATAAAACGAGCCATGCGAATATTCGGAAATGTGCAGGTTGCGCACATACAAATTATCGCTAATGAAGGTGCAAAAAGAATCCGTCAGGTTTGCTTTTCCTTCCCGGATCGATTTGATTTCTGTCCCTAAAAGCTTAATGCCGGCCACAAATTTGTCTTCTATATGAAAATCAAAATAAGCTCTCTTATTTTTGATATGTACTTTTTGTTCTTTTTCTTCTTTCATTTTTGTTGATCTACCTTTTTTGATCTGCTGATGCTTCTTTTACGGCATATTTTCTATTGCACAATTAATACCGGAACTTTTATCTTATGCCGTACCGAATCAACTGTAGTGCCAAAGATAATATCTTTAAAAGCTTTATGGCCATGTGCGCCCATCACCAATAATTCTAAATTTTGCTGATTAACTACTTCGGCAATTGCTTTGGCAGCTTTACCATAACCAATTTTGTTATGTGAATGATAACCTAACTCCTGCAAACGCGACTGATATTTTTCCAGATTTTCGCCATCACTTTGGGTTTCAAAATCCATTGCAGTTTCCCCGTGATAACGGGCAGCGGCTGTTTCTACCACGTGGATTAGGTAATATTCCGCCTTTTTTCCGCCTTGCATCAATGCGTGGCGAATGGTATCGCGATCATGCGCAGAAAAATCTACGGCAATACCAATCCGGGTTAAATTTACTGGTGCAATCGTTTCAATTTCCAAAGCAGAACCATGGGGAACTTTATGCTGATGATTTTTGGACTGTATAAAAAAGGGCTTAAAAAACACATATAAAAGAAGCACAACGATTCCAGCAGCCAGCGGTAACACGATGCAATAAATCAATAAAGCATTATCCGGATAGGTTTTAATCCAGCCCGAAACTTCTTCTACTACTAATTTCACATTTAATCCAACAATCAAAATTGCACACAGCCACGCTACTATTTTTACCCAAGGTTTTATGGTGAAAATGCCCATTTTACTTTTATCGGAAGTAAAATGAATGAGCGGAATTACAGCAAAACCTAATTGTAAACTTAACACCACCTGACTCAAAATCAGTAAACTACCTAAAGCCTCGCCACCAGAATAAAGTATGGTAAAAAAAGCAGGAATGATAGCCAGCAAACGTGTAATCATACGGCGCAGCCAGGGCTGGATGCGTAAATTGATATGGCCTTCCATAATAATTTGTCCGGCAAGCGTTCCGGTAACGGTAGAACTTTGCCCGGCAGCAATCAAAGCAATGGCAAAAAGAGCCGGAGCGATCGAACCAAAAATATGTTCTAATAATTTGTGCGCGTCCTGAATTTCGGCAATCTGGTGATAACCGTTTTTAAAAAAAGCTGCGGCCGCCAAAATCAAAATGGCTGCATTTACAAAAAACGCAAGATTTAAGGCGATGCCGGTATCAATCAGATTCATTTTGATAGATTCGCGAATACCAACTTCTGTCCGTTCAATTTTTCGGGTTTGTACCAGCGACGAATGCAGGTACAAATTATGCGGCATCACCGTTGCACCAATAATACCGATGGCGATATATAATGCACTCCCGTTTAAATTCTGCGGAATTAAACCTAAACCAATCTGTTTCATATCCGGTTCTACGATAAACATCTCGATCAAAAACGAAAGTCCAACGATAAAAACCATCGAAATGATAAAGCCTTCCAGGTGGCGCATCCCTTTATTCATCAAAAATAAAAGCAAAATAGTATCTGTCAGCGTAAGCGAAACGCCCCAGATCAGCGGCAAATGAAACAGCAATTGCAAACCAATAGCCATACCAATTACTTCGGCCAGATCGCAGGCTATGATGGCAATTTGCGCTAAAATAAACAGGCAAAAGTTAACAAAGCGAGGATAATGCTGCCGCGATGCCTGCGCCAGATCCAAGCCTTGCACAATGCCCAAACGCGTTGCCAGCGATTGTAGTAACAGCGCAACCATATTAGACAACAGTAAAACCCAGATCAGCTGATAACCAAACTGACTACCAGCAGCTAAATCCGTAGCCCAGTTTCCCGGATCCATGTAGCCCACGCTAACCATGTAAGCGGGACCTAAAAAAGAAAAAATCCTTTTCCAGCCAACTCTGCCCGAAGTGCTTACAGAGCCATGTACTTCGGCTAATGATTCGTTACTGTTGCTCATAGTTAATCAAAATATTTTTAGCTGCTGTTTTACTGATGTTTATTTGGGAATTTTTTTCTGTCTGAATGATTACTGTTTCGTCGTATTCAATTACTTCTTTTACCAGTATTTTTTTACCAATTACTAAACCCATTTTCTCCAGATATTGTAAAAACAAAGGCGAATGATCTTTTACACCAGCAATTGTTCCTCCTTCTCCGGTTGTTAAAGCCGCAATGGGCTTGAAGTTGCAGAATTTGATTGCGCCCTGATCATCAGGAATCGGATCGCCGTGCGGATCATTCTCCGGAAAACCCAGAAACTGGTCTAAACGTTTTATCAGCTCAACAGATTGAATGTGTTCTAATTGTTCTGCTAGATCATGCACTTCATCCCAACCAAAGTTTAGTTTTTCAACCAAAAAAAGTTCCCATAAACGATGCTTGCGAATAATTTTTAAAGCGATAGTTTTTCCTTCTTCCGTTAAAGAAACACCTTGGTAGCGTTCATACTCCAACATGTTTTTAGCAGCTAATTTTTTAAGCATATCTGTTACAGATGCAGCTTTTGTTTTTAAAGCCGCAGCAATCTGATTGGTATTTACAGGCTGAGGATTACTAGCGGCTAAATGAAAAATAGCTTTTAAGTAATTTTCCTCGGTAAAAGAAGCATCCATATTTGATTAGCCTAAGTTATAATTTAGACTTGTCTAAAAATAACAAATCAAAATGGTTTTTGCTTCAGTATTTTAAATTAATTTGTTTTACAGATAAAAGCTATCATTGTAAACTATGGCAGTTGAATTAGATAAAACGGATTTGCAGATTTTGAAAATACTGCAGCAAAACGGGCGGATTACGAACTTGCAGTTATCCAATGAAATCGGACTTTCGCCGGCACCAACGCTGGAACGTGTGCGTAAACTCGAAAATTCTGGTTATATTTTAAGCTATCATGCTTTGGTGGACGAAGAGAAACTGGGTCTGGGTATCAAAACTTTTATTCAGGTTTCGTTAGATTTTCATAAAAACAATACGATCCAAAATTTTTTGGATGAGATTCAGGAAATTAAAGAAATTACGGAATGCCATCATGTAACTGGTCAGTGCGATTTTTTGCTGAAGGTTTACGTGAAAGATATTAAATCGTATGAGCAGCTGATTATGCAGAAAATCAGTCGGATTACGGTTGTAAAAACTTTTCAAACGATGATCATCATGTCAACCAACAAAAAAGAACCCACAGTTCCGCTGGAGTATTAACTGCTGTTTTTATGGTTTTATTCGGTGTCACTTCGACCGAAGGGAGAAATCTTCTTCGAAAAATACAAACAACACTACTTTGATGAAGATTTTTCCCTTCAATCGAAACAACAAAACGGAAAACAGATTAAAAGCAAAAAGTCCTTAACATCTTACTGTTAAGGACTTTTAAACGGGTGGACGATGGGGCTCGAACCCACGACCCTC
Source organism: Janthinobacterium lividum (assembly GCA_050955045.1). Classification (GTDB taxonomy): domain Bacteria; phylum Bacteroidota; class Bacteroidia; order Sphingobacteriales; family Sphingobacteriaceae; genus Mucilaginibacter_A. The sequence continues at coordinate 36,191 of JBPBQV010000006.1, forward strand.
GGCACCACAAACCAATACTCTAACCAGCTGAGCTACGCCCACCGTTTTGCTTGCACAAAAGTAAAAATCTTCTGGTAATTGTCAAGTATATTGTGTTGATTTTCTGTATCTGTTTAATTTTAAAGAATATTTTATTGTAAACTACTCTGTTTCAGTTTTAAAATAATTTATCTTTCAACTTCAGAAATCGATATGGATAACAGCGTGCTTCATTTTTTGCCAGTAAAAACAGCAACAGGCGGAAGAGTGATTTTTAATCAACTCGTATTTTGGGTGATTATGATTTTTTTAGGTTGGTTATTGCTTGCCACTTATCATTATAATATGGTTTCGCTAATTATTACAGGTTTTGTATTTATTCCTTTGATGATTTTGCTTCCCCTAACCACTAAAGTTGTTACCCAAATTAGTATTGACGTAACAACAAAAACTTTTACTGCAAATTATTTTAATTCAATTGGCCAAAGCAAAACTTTAACGCTTAATTTATTAAATTCAGTTATTAATTATGAATTTGCGATATCTAAATCAGGCGGATATTGGGAGTTACGCATTTATGAAAACATTATAAATAAATGGTTTAAAGTTATAGCAAGTAAAAAAGGATTTACAAAGCAGCAACTGGATGAAATTTATGCCATACTTCAACCTTATCAACAAAGTTTCACTCCACCTAGCAACACTAATAAATTTATATTTACTACTGTTTTTACCACTCTAATTTTAGCGGGATTTTATTTATGCGTTATTTATGCTTTCCAACAATCAAGAACACCATTTTACATTGGAGGATTTTTTTTAATATCTGGTATAATGAGTTTAGTTTTTTTATGGTTTTACGTTATGCCAGTAAAAAAAGGAAACTATGGGCTTAGCTGGTTTTTAACTGTTGCTTTGACTCTTGCATCAGCATTTTTAATTGATCAACTTAAAAACATTTATATTAAAGATCAGCTTAAAAAGTATGGAATTACAGGTTATGTGCAAATTTCAAATACGTACCAAACCCGAGGTACAAATCGTATAAAAGTTAGAAACTTTGCTACTTTCGGCTATACAGTAAATCATCAAATTTATTTTAAAAGCATCGAGAATGAAGAAGGTATTTACAATATTGGCGACAGTGTAAAAATCACTTGTTCTTCAGTCAATCCAGAAATTTATATTATTGCAGGTCGTAAAAACGCTAGTAACAAATCAGCAAAAATTACTTCTCATAATTAAGGCTTAGTATTAAAATTGGATGATTGAAATTTTTACAGATGGTGCTTCCAGCGGAAATCCTGGTCCCGGAGGTTATGGTGCAATATTAAAAGCGGGCAGCCATTACAAAGAACTTTCCGGCGGCTTCCGAAAAACCACCAACAACCGGATGGAAATGATGGCCGTAATTTCCGCATTAGAAGCTATCAAGAAGCCAGGCCAGGCCGTTACCATATATTCTGATTCTAAATATGTAATTGATGCGATCGACAAAAAATGGGTTTATGGCTGGATCAAAAAAGGTTTTAAAGATAAGAAAAACAAGGACTTATGGTTGAAACTGGTTACGCTGCTCCAGCAACATCAAATTCGTTTAGTTTGGGTAAAAGGCCATGCCGGCCATCCCGAAAACGAACGTTGCGATGAGTTGGCTGTAGCCGCAGCTAAACAACCTGCTTTGCCAGCTGATGTATTTTTTGAAGCCGAAACAACTAAAGAGAAGTTATTTTAGGCAGCTAAAACAGATACTTCTTTTACCTGCCTAAAATGAAGATTTACTGAATGTTCATTACGCCTTCGGCAGAGCGTTTTGTTTTCTGCGGAGAAAACATTTGCATCATCTCTTCGGCTTTCTTTACCATATTTTCTGATCCGATAAAAATAGCCGACCGCTGGTGTAGTTCTTTTACATCTAAAGTTAAAATCCGTTCGTAACCATTAGTTGCTTTTCCGCCAGCCTGCTCAATAATAAAAGCCATTGGGTTACATTCATACACCAAGCGTAGTTTTCCGTTTGGAGCCTGCGCGGTAACCGGATAGATAAAAATTCCGCCTTTAATCATGTTCCTGTGCAAATCTCCCACCATCGAACCAATATAACGCGAAGTATAAGGCCGCATCGTTGATTTATCTTCTACCTGGCAATACTTGATGTATTTTTTTACACCATCTGGAAAATGCGAATAATAACCTTCGTTGATGGAATAAATGGTACCATCTTTCGGGATTTTCATTTCCGGATGAGACAAACAAAATTCGCCGATAGAAGGATCTAAAGTAAAACCATTCACTCCTTTTCCGGTAGTATAAACCAACATCGTAGAAGAACCGTAAATAATATAACCGGCTGCAATTTGCTCCGTTCCGTTTTGCAGCATATCTTCCTCCAAAGTAGCATAACCGTCAATAGATTTTCTTCTGTAGATAGAAAAAATAGTACCTACAGCAACGTTTACATCAATGTTGGAAGAACCATCTAAAGGATCAATCGCTACAATGTATTTTGCATTCTTAGAAATATCAGAATTGATGGCAATAAACTCATCATTTTCTTCCGAAATCACCGTGCAGCACTCACCGCCGCTTTGCAGCGCACCAATAAACTGATCGTTAGCGTAAACATCCAGCAATTTCTGTCCTTCGCCCTGAATATTTGTGGTTCCGGCTTCACCCAAAATATCAACCAAGCCTGCTTTATTTACTTCCCGGTTTACAATTTTGGCGGCAATGCCAATATCGCGTAGCAAACGCGAAAGCTCGCCTTTTGCGTAAGGAAAATCGGCTTGCTTTTCAATAATAAATTGTCCCAAAGTTTTAATTTTTGACATAGGCTTAGTGTATTAAGTACGTTAAGGTTTTATAATTTCGATTGCCTCTAAATTATAGATTTTTTTTTCAGAGATACAAAATCTTAACAAAGTTTGCGTCCTGTGCCATCCTTGTTTGCCTGCTGCTCCGGGGTTTAGGTGCAAGCAATTAATTTTTTTATCAAACATAACCTTCAAAATGTGCGAGTGTCCGCAGATAAAGAGTGTTGGAGGGTTAGTGTAAATTTCTGGTTTTACAGCCGCATTGTATTTATCCGGATAACCGCCGATATGCGTTATCCAAACATCTACTTCTTCACAAAAAAAACGCAGATTTTCCGGGTATACTATGCGTACATCTTTGCCATCAATATTGCCATAAACGCCGCGCAAAGGTTTAAAAGCAGCCAGCTGATCAGCCAGTTCAATATTGCCAAAATCTCCGGCGTGCCAGATTTCATCTACCGCATCAAAATGTTTAACAACCGCCGGATCTAAATAGCCGTGCGTATCAGAAATCAATCCGATTTTTTTCATGATAAAAGAAGTATGTAAAGATTATCGTTGATAATTAATGGCTGACTGCTGAAAGCCAATCAAAAAATAGTTAAAAAATCTTTCAGCAAAGTTTGATAGGCCAGACTGTAAACTTTCTGATCTGCATAGATAACAAAATCGGTATAAATGATTTTAGTTTGATTTAAGCCGAAAGCAAGCAAGTACCGATGCGGAAGATCATCAGCATAAGAAAAAACCGAGATTTTTACTTGTAAAAACAGTATTTCCTGAGCCAAATTTTTAACCAGTGAAGCTGTTTTGGTGGAA
>JBPBQV010000007.1:0-32278 GCA_050955045.1 Janthinobacterium lividum
AAAGTAGTTTTGATACTTACCTAAAACAGCCGTTGCAATTCATGGACTACGCTATCAACAGTACAACCGGAAAAAAACTGCCCGAAACAACTTATCAGGCTGCGCGTACGGTATCGGCTTCGGTAGCATATCATTTTAAACAGCATTTTGCAGCTGCCCGTTTAAATGGTGTAACCAAACTGGCACCAGAACCTGTTGCAGCCATTGTAGAAGTTTTGCTAGATGTGGCCTTTTGGGCAAGTTTAGGCAGAGAAGAAGGACATTCGCCCAAAATATCGCTTGCCTTTTTACCGCCCGAAATGGCAGGTTTGCCCATGGTGTTTAAAAACCGGCTGGCTTTATTACCCAATATATTAACCAAGCTGGCTCCTGCGGTAGAACGTCCGGGCATCCATTTAGGGGTTTGGATTGAAGATGGTGAACTATATATATGGGGAACTACACGCGATATTCCGGGTTTGTGTTTTGTGCTGGAAGTGATAGAACCGGGGCTGCTGGTGATAAAACATCGCCGGATTGATGGCGTAGGAAAATTTGTAAACGTGGCTACACTGAAAGGCGACCAGATAAAAGTAGTTGACGAGATCAGTTATAATTCGCCAGACCGGCCGCCAATTATCAATTCGCTCTTAGGTTTTACTTCTCCTTATACCGAAAAAGATTCTGTAAACATCCTCGTTCAACTGGCCGCTTCTATGCGGGCACATGGCCGTGGAGGATCATTATTGGTTGTTCCGGCAGATACAGAAGAGTGGCGCGATTCTATTATTCACCCCATCACCTACCCTGTTTCGGCAGCATTTTCGGGTCTGGCTGATCTTTCGGAGGTTTTGGATCAGGAAGAGAATACCGTTTTATGGCGGAACATGCTTCGGCAAGCGGTAGAAAGTGTGGGTGGTTTAACAGCGGTTGATGGTGCTACTGTGATCAACGAGCGACACGAACTGCTTGCTTTTGGTGCCAAAATTGGCCGTTCCTGGAAAAGTAAACGCGTAGATGAAATGGTGATTACAGAGCCTATTGTTGGTAACGTGGCCAGTGTAATACATCCTGCGAAGCTGGGCGGCACCAGGCATTTATCTGCTGCACAATTTGTGTTTGATCAGCGGGATGCGGTAGCTTTGGTTGCCTCACAAGATGGGCGGTTTACCATTTTTGCGTGGTCTCCGCAGGAAGGAATGGTCCACGCGCACCAGATTGATATTCTGTTGTTGTGATGTTTTTGTGGCACAGCGAAGAACTGGTATTTAGAACGCTTTAGCTGATACCAAAGTTAAATGTTGATGCTTCTTTTACTTGCTAAATTTTAATCCTTTGTCAAGTTAGGAACAACCACAATCTTAATTTATTGAATTGTAATCTTTTTTGCTTGAGCAAAATTAATGTGGCAACCTGCGGTTGCTGGCATTACGTTTTTTTTGCTTGAACAAAAAGAACGAAAAGAAGGGCAAAATGCCCGCTTGAATATTTATGTGATAAAAGAAGCATTAGCCTACTAAGATGCTAAACACTATTTCTTCCGCAAAACTTTCATTACGCTACCAGCAGTTAATCCGCCTAAAGTGTACCACAAAACGGTTAACAGTTTTGTTTCTATGGTGCGTGTGGTTGGTGCATCGTTCAAGCCCATTTTTTCCGGCATAAAAACAGCACCCAAGCCAGCTGCAAAACCTAATAGTAAACCGTTCTTAATCAGGTGTTTCTTTTTACTGGCACCAATCAGACTGAAATAAATTGTGTTGCTTAAAATATCTCCGGCTAAAGTCCATTTATATAATTCTTTTTCATCGGATGGTACTGGTAAATTTGCGGCTGTTAACATTTTTACCAACGCTTCTTCTCCGATTAAATGGATTTTGGGTGCATCCGGATCAATTTGCCGGTACAGTTCATGGATCAGGTTTAAGGTTACGGCTCCTGCCATTCCTCCGGCTAATGCTGTTGTTGCTTTCATGATCTGTAAAGTTATTTTGGCTGAAAATTGTTTGAAACGTACTTTCCGAAAGGTTTGGTCAGACTAATATTTTTACTTTTGCGAAGTATGATACAGCCGCAAACCAACAATCCGCTTCATGGCAAAACGCTGGAAACCATTTTGAATACACTGGTTGCACATTATGGCTGGCCGGAACTGGGAGAAAGAATCCGGATCAATTGTTTTACTGATCATCCAAGCATCAAATCAAGCTTAACTTTTTTACGAAAAACGCCCTGGGCACGAAAAAAAGTGGAAGATTTGTATATCTATTGTTGCGCTGGTAAAGGTTAATATTTTAATGCTGTTTTTACCTGCATAAAAACAGCATTGCCTTCATCTATTTTATTTTTTTCTTTTCATCAGCAACATTACTTTGCGGCAATTTGGAAGATTGTGGACGAGAATTAGTATCCTGCCCCAAATAAGTAAACTCTAAAATACTGCCTTTATAACTTACTTGCTGTGGGTTTTCTTTGGATGGACCGGACGAAACGGAACCGCTGTCAGTAGATAAATAAATTTTGGTTCCATCCGAAGAAATAGCCATATCCCGGTAGCGTACATCGCCTTTAAAATAATTGATGGTATCTCCAGTTATTTGATCACCGCTGTCATTCAGTTTCAACCGAACCAGTTTCCCTCCTTTTAAAGTGGGCAGCAGCACAGAGTTTTTCCAGCCAGGAATTGCTGATGAAGTATAAACAGCCAGACTGCTTGGTGCTTCGGATGGCCATTTGGAATCACTGTTTCCACTTTTGATCTCCCCGAAAAGATTGGTTAACAAACCGTTGGAGTTGGGATACAGCGTTTTCATAGGCGCACGATACGTTTCTATTCCGATAGTTTTTAGGTTTTCTTGTTCCGATTCGATATAAGGATAAGAAGTGTGCCATTTGCCGGGCAAGCTATCATGGTTGGAAACACCTGCTGCCAAACCATTATAATTACCATCCGGATAACCGATAATTAAAGGATGACCATAGTTTTTTCCTTTTTCGATTACGTTGATTTCATCATCCGAAAAAGGACCATGTTCCGAAGAATACAATCGGCCCACACCATTTACAACGGCATAAATAAGTCCCTGCGGATTGCGGTGGCCAAAACTCCAGACCGAATTTTGGCGCGAAGTTGTGTTGAAGGGATTATCAGCCGGAATCCATTGGTCAAACGCCCGCTGATCTGCATCAGCTTCTGTATTAAACCGAAGTATTTTGCCTTCGTAAACCTCTTTTTGCTGCGCATGATTGGGCCGGTTGGCATTGACAAACTGGCCGGCTCCCAAATCGCCAATAGCATAAAACAGGTAATCTTTTCCGTTAACGGGCGCAATGGTTAAGCGGCCGCCATTATGATCGCTACTGCCGGGAATAGTATCTGCCAAAATAATAGGATTAAGCAGTTTTTGTGTTGATGCGTTGTACTCGTACCGCACAATTTTAGTGGTGAAAAAACAACCACCAAAATTTAGTTTACAGCCATCGCCGTTTCGATCAACTCCTTCAAAACGATATAAATAAGCCAGATAAACAAAAGGTTTGCCTGTTAATAATTGAGGATGCAGCGCTAAGCCCATTAAACCGCCTTGCGGCCAGGGTTTGCCGCCGCTGGCTTCTTTCGACATTTTATCATAGCGCGGAAACTGCCTTTCGCTGTTCAAATCCAGTAATATGGTTCTTTTTCCGGTTTCGGGATCAATTTTGCTTACGCGATAACCTTTTGCTTCGGTTATCCACAGACTCTTGTCCGGGCCGTAAGTAATTTCCCAGGGATCACTTAATTTGCTGGCAATTACGCGCAGCTTAAATTTTTCGCCCATTGCACCGCTAATTTGCTGTGCTTGTACGTTAACCCAAAAAAGTGCTGTAAAAGAAGCTATCAGAATGCTATATTTCTTCATCGTTGCTCTACAACGATTAGCGCATCCGGAAGTTCTGCCGAGAAAAGAAATTAATTACAAATCAATGCTTCCTTTTATTGTTCATTTTGGCTTTTTCACCTGAACTGAAATTGTAAGTTTTAGCATTACTGGCCTTTTTTTCGTGGAAAGCCGCACCTGTTTCCGGAACCGGGTTTTTTACTTTTACAGGTTTTTCTGCTGATTCCTGTTTAGGTTCGTTTTCGATAACCAGTTCTTCGGGTAAAGCTGCCACCGGTATTTTTTGTCCGGTTGCCTGTTCAATTTTCCTTACAGCACTCAATTCCAAGTCGGTAGCAAAAGTAATTGCTATCGTTTCCTGGTTTTCCTGCGGAGAAGGATTGATGATATGTTGAATAAACGTTTCTTTTTCCAACGGAAGTTCCAGATGCAGAATAAACGGAACGCCGCTTAAATCAAGCTCCGAACTGTTTTCATTAACCACAATTAAAGCGCGAACAGCTATTGCTTCTTTAAACTGATCAATATGCTGAAATTCAGTGGTATCAACAAAAACAGGATTTAACAACGCGACTTCCTCTTTCATCCTTTTTTGTAAGCTCGAATACAATTTTTCTGCCGTAAAAGAAGTATTCACAAAGATAACTGTCTTGGTAAAAAGCTCGGCATCCGCCAAAAATAAATACAGCAGGTTTAGCTTGGTTTTAAAATTTGGAACCTGGTACAACAACTGCTGATATGTAACCAAAGGCGTTTCGTTCAATTCCTCAACTTCCACTGTTGCAGGCAGCTGCATAAACGGATTGATCATTTTAAGCAGTTTATCATGCACCACTTCTGTAAAAACCAAATGCTGCGCTTTATCAATACTGTTGGCCAATTCGGCTACAGGCAGCTGCATGCCTTGTTTAATAATCAATTCTGCATCGTCCACAATCAGCAAATCAACTTTATTTAAGTTGAGGCCCAGTTTCAGGTAGATGGCGCGTGCCCTATCTGGCGTAGCAATCACAATATCTGCACCATCGGCCAGCGCATCCAGTTGTGCTTCCATGCCCGGTGCCGGATATAAACCTACAATTTGAATAGATTTATTTTTGGTGAATACTTCAAACTGCTCGGTTACGGCAATTACTTTTTCTTTGTTTTCTACCAAAATCAATACGCGTGGTGCATCGCCAAAACCTTGTCTGAAACGGTTTAAAACAGCCAGCACATAAGTAGTCGTTTTGCCGCAACCTTCGGGGCCAACTACAATTAGGTCTTGTCCGCCTGCTATTCTCGGTAAAGTTTTAAGCTGAATTTCTTTTGGACTGTTGTAACCGGAGTCTGTTAGCAACCGGATCAACTGTTTACCGAGCTTTAATTTATCTGCCCACATGTGCGTAATCGGAAATTAGGATGAAAAGCGTAAAGGTACGGTTTAGAATTTGGGTTGAAGAAACCAAACTTGTCTTAAACAAATGATCCTTTTAGTGTTTGGGAGAAACAACAAGATACTTTAACTCATCCAAAACTCTAAACAATTTAGCTTTAATTCCGGCCGAACTTCCGCTGTAATTATTTACAATGATGGAAAAACACAATTCTCTTCCGTTTTTAGTTTGATAACCGGCATACGCCAGTACATCGCTGATGCTGCCGCTTTTCATTTTCATATCGTTATAAATGGGCAAACTTTCATAAAAATCCGCAAACCAGTTTTCTTTTTTTGCCGATAATAAAATGCGGGCAACGGTTTCTGTGGTTACGCGGTCGCCGGGCGAAAGTCCGCTGCCATCTACAATATTCAAAGCGTTTGGGTTGATACCTTTTGCTCTCCAAAAATTCTGCAAAACCTGAACACCATTTGCTGTGGTAACTGGTTTTCCAGCTTTCCAGGCCAACGTTTTTAGTAGTTGCTCGGCGTATAAATTAATACTCTTTTTATTCAGCCAGTAAATAATCTCGCTTAATTTTGGTGAAGTAACATTTGCTAATATTTGTGTTGAAATCGGAAAAGCTTTTTGTGTTGATATTAAAGTTTCTGTGGATTCTGCTGTTCCAATCAGGCTGATTCCTAACCGGTTCAACGTATCAGCCAAACGAAAAGCCGCATCATAAGCCGGATCAGTTAAAGCTAAAGAAATACTGCGTTTACTTAAATCTTCCGCGTAAGTGCCGCGCAAATACATCATGCTGTTTTTACCAGGTAAATATGCGAAAGAGCGATCTCCAGAACCCGCGTTTCCAGTTAGTAATTCACTGGAAAACTGCAAATAAGGCATCACTGGAACTGCTTTTAAAACTTTTACTTCGCTACCGATTTTTCCGTGCTGCAACTTCAAATCGAAAGTATTTTCGCGCCAGCACAAACCCGAAGTTCCGGCGCCGTAGTAGTTGCCTACATCCTGCCAAATCCAGCCATCTGGAATTTTTTGTGTACCAAAAACAGTATCATCACCTATAATCCTTCCTTCAATTTTTTTGATACCTGCTTTGCGGAGTGCTTCAACCCAAATTTTTAAAACGGTGTTTTCTTTGGAGGAATCGTAACGCCAGCTTCCTAAAGTTGGGTCGCCGCCGCCTTTAATAATTAAATCACCTTTAAGCGTTCCGTCAGCCAAAATACTTCCGTTATAACCTAAAGTGGTTTGGTATTGAAAATCTTTTCCCAGCAAATTAAAAGCTGTGATAGAAGTAATCGTTTTTAAGGTTGAAGCCGTTGCCAAGCCCATATTCGGATGTGCTGTAAAAACAGTTTCACCGGTTTTGGCATCCAAAACGGTTAAAGAAACCGAGGCGTATTTGCATTGCGTATCCTGTTCTAATCGCGCAAAAGCAGTTTGTAACTTTTGATTTAAAGTTTGTGCATTACTACTTCCAATCCAAAAAAACAGGCATAAAAACAGTATGCTTCTTTTATCAGGCATTTTTCAGGTTGCGTTGAGAGATAAAATAAACCGGAATACCAATCAGCACAATCAGCAATCCATAACCGGCGGTATCCGTTTTATAAATCAGCAAACCGATACAAATGATGGCAGCCAATACAATGTACAAAGCGGGCAAAACCGGATATAAAAATGCTTTATACGGCCGCTCTGCATCCGGCCTTTTTTTCCGCAGGACAAAAATTCCGCCTATGGTGAGAATGTAAAATATCAATACTACAAAAACTACGTAATCCAGCAAAGCACCGTAAGTACCTGATAAACAAAGCAAACAAGTCCACAAGCACTGCGCCCACAAACCCCAGCCCGGCACTTCAAACTTGTTTAAAGTAGCAGCTTGTTTAAAGAAAAGCCCATCCTGCGCCATGGTATAATAAACCCTTGCTCCGGCTAAAATCAAACCATTGTTGCAACCGAAAGTAGAAATCATGATCATCACCGCAATAATAATGGTTCCAGATGTTCCAAAAATATACTGAGAAGCAGCAACCGCCACACGATCAGCCGGCGCATGTGCAATTTCCACCATCGGCAAAACTGCGGTATACATGATGTTAGCCAGAATATAAATTACGGTAACAATTAATGTTCCGAGGAACAAACTTAAACCAATGTTACGTTTCGGATTCCGGATTTCACCGGCAATAAATGTAACGTTGTTCCAGGCATCACTGGAAAACAAAGAACCAACCATTGACGAAATTATACCGGCAAACAAAGCACTTCCGCCAATGGCAATTGCGGTATTAGAGTCGGCTTTCCATTGCATCATTTTCCAGGGTTCGGCCCAGTTGGAACTCCAGATTTCTGACCGGAAAGCAGTAGTTAAACCGAAAGCAATCAGTCCGAACAAAGAAACTATTTTGGTGATGGTAAACAGCGTTTGAATGATTTTTCCGTTTTTTACACCTCGACTATTGATCCAGGTTAACAAGATAATCATCACAATAGAAAGCAATTGTGCAGCATTAAATTGAAAACTTCCGAAAGAAAACAAAATATGATCCGGGCCAACAGCCGGATAGATATATGCAGAAAACTTGGCAAAGGCTACACCAACTGCGGCAATGGTTCCGGTTTGAATTACAGTAAAAGTTGACCAGCCAAACAGAAAAGCAACGAATTTATTATAAGCTTCGCGAAGGTAAACGTACTGGCCGCCAGCTTTAGGGAACATGGCAGAAAGCTCGCCGTAACTTAATGCTGCGGTTAAAGTGATTAATCCGGTAATCACCCAAATCAGGATTACCCAGCCGGCACTGCCTACGCTTCGGGTAATATCGGCACTTACAATAAATACGCCGGAACCGACCATGGAACCAACGACCAGCATGGTTGCATCCAGCAATCCAAGCTCGCGCTTCATTTCCTGATCTTCTATTTTATTCTCCATTTGCCAAAACTAATTTTTCCGAAACTATTTAAAATTTAGGGAAAATCTCTATAAAATTGATGTGATTGATAAATTAGCCTAGCAACTTTGTAAATAAACAGGGATTAAAAAGTTAATCATATGCAATTGATCCTTAAAAACAGGTAATAAAAGAAGTATCAATGTGTTTCAGTAAAAAATTTAATAAATCAGCTTATCGGTTCATAAGATTTTAGGTAACAAAAGTAGTATCGGTATTAAACTATTTCTTTTTTATCATTTAATTTAATTACGTTTGAAATTGCAGATATATTCAACCACATAACGAAAAACTACATGAGTCTATTTTTAAAAAAATCCATAAGTACACTAATGGCAGAATCAGCAGAGTCTGAAAAAAGCTTGAAGCGTACACTTACTGCCGGTTCACTAATTGCCTTAGGCATTGGTGCGATTATTGGTGCAGGTTTGTTTGTACGTACTGCCGCTGCGGCAGCACAAAATGCAGGCCCGTCTGTAACTTATGGTTTTATTGTGGCAGCAATTGGTTGTGCGTTAGCTGGCCTTTGTTATGCCGAACTATCCTCTTCCATTCCGATTGCTGGTAGTGCTTATACTTATAGTTATGCTACCATGGGTGAGTTGGTTGCATGGATTATTGGGTGGGATTTAATACTAGAATACGCTGTAGGTGCCGCAACTGTTGGCATTGCATGGAGTGAATACCTGAATAGATTATTAGGTGATGTATTGGGCGTTAGTGAAATACCGTATCAATGGTGCCATTCGCCGTTTCAGCATTCCGGAGATGCGCATGGCATCATTAATCTGCCTGCTTTGTTTATCGTAATTATTTTAACAATGTTATTAATCCGAGGTACACAGGAATCTGCCTTGGTAAATGGCATAATTGTAATTACAAAAGTTTCTATAGTAATTTTAATTATTATTTTAGGTTGGAGTTTTATCAATCCAGCCAATCATACTCCATACATTCCTCAAGCAACAACTTACGTTGACCCAGATGGGCTTCCTCATAATTTTGGAGGTTTTTGGGGAATTATAGGAGCCGCTGGTGTAGTATTTTTTGCATTTATCGGTTTTGATGCAGTAAGTACAACAGCACAGGAAGCAATTAATCCAAAACGCGATATGCCAATCGGGATTTTAGGATCATTAGCTGTTTGTACGGTGTTGTATATTCTTTTTGCACATGTATTAACTGGTATGGCAACTGTAGAAGATTTCAGAACTTCTGGAAAAGAAGCTTCAGTTGTTTTTGCCATTAACAAGTACATGATTGGCTATGGCTGGTTAAGCAAGTTAGTAACTGTAGCCATTTTAGCCGGTTTTTCCTCAGTAATTTTAGTAATGCTTTTAGGCCAGTCCCGCGTATTTTACTCTATGAGCCGTGATGGTTTGCTACCAAAAATTTTTAGTGAGATTCACCCTAAATATAAAACACCATACAAAGCCAGTTGGTTTATTTTGATTTTAGTTGGATTGTTTGCAGCTTTTGTTCCGGGAGATATTGTAGGTGACATGACTAGTATCGGAACATTATTTGCTTTCATTTTAGTTTGTATTGCTGTGATTGTACTGCGCAAAACTAATCCTGAACTTAAACGCGAGTTTAAAACTCCGTTAGTTCCTTTTGTTCCAATTTTAGGTGCCGTTGTTTGCGGATTAATGATTTTAGGTTTAGGATGGCCAAATTGGCTACGTTTAATTCTTTGGTTATTAATTGGCTTTGTAATTTATTTTGGCTATAGTAAAAAGCACTCTGTATTGCAAAATAAAAAGCTGGATAAAACATCGGGCACGCTACCGAATTCCTGATAGATAGCATCAATAAAAAATACATATTTGTAAAAAGGTTCTGCATACAGAACCTTTTTTTGTTTTAATACTTTCTTTAGCTGTCGATTATAATTCTGATGAAAAAAAATAAAAACTTATGGGTGCTGGTGTTTATCTGCGTAATCAATTCACTGGGCTTTGGAATCATTGTACCGCTGATATATCCTTACGGCAAACAATTCGGCATTACTGAGCAAACTTTAGGTTTATTAACGGCTTCCTTTTCTATCGCGCAGTTTTTTGCTACACCAGTTTTAGGTTCTTTATCAGACAAATACGGCCGCAAACCTATCTTGATTATCAGCCTGATCGGCACCTGTATTTCCTTTATTTTATTTGCACAAGCACGAAGTTTAATCATGCTTTTTGCTGCCCGGATTCTGGATGGTATTACCGGCGGCAATATTTCTGTAGCACAAGCTATGGTTTCGGATACTTCAACCCCGGAAGACCGCGCCAAAAACTTCGGTATCATCGGTTCGGCTTTTGGTTTTGGTTTTGTTATCGGGCCTGCTATCGGTGGAATTTTAAGTAAAGTAAGTTTACAGGCTCCATTTTATTTTTCTGCAGGAATAGCATTAATCGGCGTTCTGTGTACTTACTTTTTTTTACAGGAAACCAATCCCGAACACGAACGTAAAAACGATAGTAAATTTAGCTTTAAATCTCTGGTTACGGTACTCAAAAAACCAGTTGTTGGCAGTGCTATTTTTATCGGCTTTTTATTAACAATGGCGCAGTTTACCATGATTATCGGTTTCCAAACTTTTACAGCAGATGTTTTGAAAATCACGCCTTTTCAAATCGGTGTTTTCTTTGCCGGGTTTGGCATTTCGGGTATTCTCATGCAGCTGGCCGTTCCTTATATCACCAAGATGATTTCTTCCCGAACACTGATACTTCTTTTATCCCTTGTTTTTTGTTTTGCGGCGATGCTGCTTTCGGGTTTTGCTACCAAACTAATTTTATTTGCGGCCTGCATGTGCGGTTACGGCTTATTTAATGGCGTACGAAACCCGATGTTAAACTCCATTATTGCTGATCGGGTTAATCAAAGTGAACAAGGAGAAACTTTGGGTATCAATCAGTCTTACGCTTCCATCGGGCAAATTTTAGGTCCGATCAGTGCAGGTTTGATTTCCGGTTTTTCTGTGCATTACGTTTTCTTCTTATCCGCATTTTTAATTCTGGCCGGTTTTTTATATACCTTTCTTTTAAGATCACAGGAAAAAAATAATCCGATAAAACCATGCTAAAATTCAACGCCAGAGAGATCCTCTCAGTAACCATGATTCTGTTTGCCATTATCGATATTATCGGTACCATCCCGATTATCATTGATTTACGGCAAAAAACAGGGAAAATTGAGTCAGAAAAAGCATCTTTAACAGTTTTGGTGTTGATGATTATTTTCCTTTTTGTTGGAGATCAGCTGCTTGCAATAATCAACATTGACGTTGCTTCTTTTGCCATCGCCGGTTCGTTGGTAATTTTTGTAATTGCAATCGAATTGATTTTAGGAATCCGTCTTTTTAAAGAAGAAGAAATTTCTTCTACAGCTTCTATTGTTCCGCTTGCGTTTCCGCTAATTGCCGGCGCCGGAACAATGACAACGTTACTTTCTCTAAAATCCGAATATCAAACACAGAATATTTTAGTTGGGATTACCTTAAATACAATTTTTGTTTATCTGGTACTTAAAAATGTACAAGTATTAGAAAAACTATTAGGCGTAACAGGTTTAAACGTTTTACGAAAAGCCTTCGGAATAATTTTATTGGCTATCTCTATCAAGCTTTTCCGGAGCAATACGCATTTGTAGTTTTTTGAAATTATACTCCTGAAGTTTGTTATTTCAACTGGAAAGAGAAATATTTTTAAATTTACTCAGAACGAGTTCACTTTGGTAAAGATTTCTTCCTTTAATCGTAAATGACAGCAAAATCAGGAAACTTTAATTAATCTGGCTACAAACATCGTATCCGATTTCCTTTCAT
Organism: Janthinobacterium lividum; assembly: GCA_050955045.1. Classification (GTDB taxonomy): domain Bacteria; phylum Bacteroidota; class Bacteroidia; order Sphingobacteriales; family Sphingobacteriaceae; genus Mucilaginibacter_A. Next base: position 12,020 of record JBPBQV010000007.1, read on the forward strand.
AACCTTTCAGCAATTCCATTGATTCTAATTGCAAACCTGCTTCGTTTACCAGATAATTTACAACATCTTCATTTTCTTCGCGGAAAGCAGAACAAGTAATATAAATAAGTGGTTTATCAGGCTTTAAATATTTAATCACATTTAAGGCAATGGCTTTTTGCAGTTGCTGAAAGAAATGGATTCTGGAAGATTGAAACTGGTTGATCATTTCCGGCGTTCTGCCCCAGGTTCCCGAACCAGTGCAGGGCGCATCCAGTATAATTCCATCAAAAGCATAATCGTGTAAAACAGAATCAATATTTTGGGTAAGATCAAGCTCTTTTTTTTGATATTTCCGGATGCCAGCCAACTGCAAACGTTCGTCCAAATTATTTAAAACTGATTCCCGAATATCAGAAACAACTAGTTTCAAGTCCGGCTCCAATTCGTGTAGTAGCAGCGTTTTTCCGCCGGAAGCGGCACAAGCATCCCACCAGTTTTCCCATTTTTTAGGCTGAAAATAGTTGGAAGTTTGCTGCGAAGATTCATCCTGTACTTCAAAATGCCGTTGCTGCGGAAATATCTGATCGAGTTTCGTACCGTTTGGAAGCGCGAAACATTGCTCTGTTTTCTGTCGGAAAACAATTTCTGCATCGCTCAAAGTTTGCTTCACCAAATACTCATGACCTTTTTGTATGCGGATAAACAAATCCGGCTGGATAAAAAAAGATGATAAAAACAGCATCCGATCAATTCCAGAAGACAAATGCGCAGTAAACGGAAATACATCTTCCAGCTTAAAATCCGGATACTCTTTTTGCAGGATTAAAATTTTATTCTCAATAGAAGCAGAAACTTGCGCAGCTAAATCAGGTTTAAAAAAACTTAAAAAGGAGTTTTCCTGATTGTTGCACAAAAACTCAGCAGCAAACAAACGCTCTTCCGGTGGATGATTGGCCAGCGCTTTTCCCAATCGGAAATAATTGTAAACCAGCCGAGAAGCTACGCGCCTGTCGGTAGAACCCATTTTTTTGTGTAACCGAAAATAGCCAGGCAAAAACTTGTACAAAGGTGTTTCTGCAGGATAATTTTCCAGCAACTGCAAAAAAGTTCGTAACTGGTTTTCTGCTCTCATTTTATTGGCTTCAACGCGTAATCCTGGTACTGCAAAATGGCTACGTAAGTATTAATCCAGCCGTAACCTTGTTTCTGCACAAACTCAAAATGATTGTGTAAAGCATCAAAAGATGAGTTTTGGAGATTCTTAAAATCAAAAGCCGCATCAGCAGGAAGTTTTGCAAAATTCATTCCGGTATCGAAACCTTTAATGGCATATTCGCTCGGTTCAGTATGATAAGTTTTGCGAAAGCTTTTAATAAAATTTAAGGTTTCTGCGGATTTATAATCCACCTGATAAGCAGAAGTGATGCAAGTGTGCATTTTCTCCAAAAGTTCAGGTCGTAAATAAGTTGCTTTGTTCCAGTTCGGATGCCCGAAAAGTTGTATTGGATACGTATCCGAAAGCTTATCCATCGACTCTAAAGTAACCCGTAAAAAAGACCGATCTGTTGATGGAACAACAAAAATATTTTCCGAAGTTTTAGAAAGTTTGGGCAGCAAAGCCGTAAAATCGCCATTAGTAATATTTATATCCACAACCTTCATCCGTTTGTGGCTCAAACTATCGATGCTTCTTTTAAAGGGTAAAATGTATTTGTTTTCTTCGGAAAAACCGGAACGTAATATATAAACTGTTTTTGGCCGGATGTTTTCCTGAATGTATTGCGCCACGCGCGTAGCATGAAATTCCAGCGGCGGCGTTAAAGTGATTAAATTTGGATTATTGTATCCTTCCGGAGATGCTGCCGAAAGCGGAGAAATAACAGGTTTATGCAAACTGTTGATGCGGGCTGAAAATGCCTGAACACCGGCCGGAAAAACCGGACCAACAATTAAATCGCTGTTACGGATGACCGGATTTAAAGCGAATTTTTGTGCCTGACTAACTTCATCGCGTGTATCAAAAACAGTTAGTTTAAAATTTTGTCCGTTGCTGGTTAAAGAGTCTAAAGCGAGTTTGAAACCTTCATAAAAATCAACCGCAATATTAGTTTTGACTGCGTTTTTGGTAGATTTATTATTTGTGAAATCAACATCATCCAAACTAAAAGGCAGCAGCAAAGCAATAGATGAAGTGCGTTTTAGTTTTGCAGCCGGCGGCGGCACTTCAGCCTGTTTTGCAGGTGCCGCAGCTTTTTCAGCAGCTTCTTTTTGCCGGGCAATTTCTTCCTGAGTTTGCGTTACCGGCTGCTGCACAACCGGCCGTATTTTTGGTGAGCACGCAGCCAGAAAAAGTGCCGGTAAAAACAGCATCAGCCATTTATTCCCACTCAATTGTAGCCGGCGGTTTTGAGCTGATGTCGTACACAACACGGTTGATTCCTTTAACATTATTAATAATTTCATTAGATATTTTTCCCAAAAGCTGGTACGAAAGATGGCACCAGTCGGCCGTCATTCCGTCCAAAGATTCAACGGCGCGCAGGCAGATCACGTTTTCGTAAGTGCGCTCATCGCCCATTACGCCAACAGATTGTACCGGCAAAAATATTGCGCCCGCTTGCCAAACCTGATCATAAACACCGGCTGCGCGCAAATTGTTGATGTAGATCGCATCTGCTTCCTGCAAAATGGCAACTTTATCCGGCGTAATTTCACCTAAAATCCGAATAGCTAAACCTGGACCGGGAAAAGGATGTCGGCCTAAAATATTTGGGTCAATTTCCAAAGCTTTTCCAACCCGGCGCACTTCATCTTTAAACAAAGTGTTTAATGGTTCTACTACTTTTAGCTTCATAAAATCCGGCAAACCGCCGACGTTGTGGTGCGATTTGATGGTTGCCGACGGACCTTTTACCGAAACAGATTCGATCACATCCGGATAAATGGTTCCTTGTCCCAACCATTTTACGTTTTCTATACGATGTGCTTCGTCATCAAAAACTTCTATAAAAACACGGCCAATGGCTTTGCGTTTTTTCTCCGGATCTGATAATCCTTGCAGCGCATCGTAAAAACGTTGTTTCGCATCTACTCCTTTTACGTTTAAACCCATGTGCTGATATGAATCTAAAACGGATTGAAATTCATCTTTCCGCAGCAAACCGTTATCTACAAAAATGCAATGCAGGTTTTTGCCGATGGCGTGATGCAGCAAAACTGCCGCAACAGAAGAATCTACGCCACCGGAAAGCCCTAAAACTACCTGGTCGTCACCTAATTTTTCTTTCAGTTCCGCAATGGTGGTTTCCACAAAAGAATTTGCTGTCCAGTCCTGCTGGCAACCGCAAATATCAACCAAAAAATTTTGCAGCAATTGCTTGCCATTGATGCTGTGCGTTACTTCCGGGTGAAACTGGATACCGTAAGTTTGCGTGCCTTTAATTTGATAAGCGGCAACTTTTACAGAATCTGTGCTGGCGATGATTTCAAAATCATCCGCAATGGAAGCAATGGTATCGCCGTGCGACATCCAGACTTGTGAATTCGAAGGAATCAACTTAAATAAAGGGTTTTCGGTGTTGATATATTGCAGATGTGCGCGGCCATATTCGCGGGTGCTGGAAGGTAAAACTTCTCCGCCCGAAAAATGAGCTAAATATTGTGCACCATAACAAACGCCTAAAACTGGCAAACGGCCATGAAAAAGCTTAAATTCTACATGCAGCGCATCGGCCTGGCGCACAGAATATGGACTGCCGGAAAGGATAATTCCTTTTACGGATTCGTCAAATTCGGGTAAATGATTGAAGGGATGAATTTCGCAGTAAATGCTAAGCTCTCGAACGCGGCGCGCAATGAGTTGTGTAAACTGCGAGCCGAAATCAAGAATGATAATTTTTTCTTGCATCCGCGAAGATACAGAATCTATGGAAAGCCGAAAGCAGGATTTTTAGATGGTAAAAGAAGTATGCTTTTATCATTCTGAACAAAGTGAGGAATCTTCATCAAACTGTTTAGCATTTGTTGTTTGAAGATAAACTCTTTCTTTAGCCGAGATGACAGCAGATCGTTGTGCTATTTTTAGGTGATAAAAGAAGCATCAGGTTTTGGCTGCTTCTGTTGCCAGATCGTTTTCGATATTTTCGATAAACGTTTTAGTTTCTATCACTTCTTCAACAATAATTTCATCGCCTAAAAGCAAACCCCAGGGCTGCAGGCTTTCAACCCGGTCAAAAATAATTTTCAGGATAGCATTTACAGGAATAGACAAAAACATACCCGGAATCCCCCAAAGCATCTCGCCTAAAACCACGCCCAAAATAGTAATTAAAGCGTTGATGCGCACCTGCGAGCCTACAATTAACGGCAGCAGCACATTGCTATCTACCAAATGAATAATTATGATGGTTACCGCCACCAGCACCACTTTTGTTACTGCCACACCTGTACTTAATGTAATTAATGTACTGATAACCAATGCTGTAGCAATACCGATGTAAGGAATAATATTGAAAAGCCCGGTAATTAAACCCAGCAACAACGCATATTTTACACTGCTAATCAGGAAAATAGTACAGCAAACGGTAGAAATAACCATCATTTCGAGCATTAAACCGGTGATGTATTTGGTAACGATATATTTAATCCGTTCTACTATTTCGTAAACTACAATAGCGTTTTCTTTCTTAAAAATAGCTATTAAAAATTGCAGCAGTAAGCGGCGGTAAAAAAGCAGGAAAAACGTATCAATAATTACAAAAACCCAGAAAAACAGGATAGAAGAAGCCGTAAGCAAAGTAACACCAATGGCATCTCCGCCACCATTGTTGGAGATTTTGCTGGTTGCATTTTGTACCATGTTTATTTGCCGGCTTCGGGTTACATGGTAATTATCTCTCACCCAAACTAAAATATTATCTAGTGAGTTGTTTAATTGCTCTTTAATTTGAGGCCAGTCAGTTAATAAATCTGCAATTTGTGATCCAACTAAAAACAAAACCAAGCCAACAATAGCCAGCATCAGTAAAACAGCGAGCATAGAAGCTACGTTGCGGTGCAAATGAAATTTAGATTCAAAATATTGCCCAACGGGCAACAACAGCAGCGAAAAAAGCATGGCAAAAACCAGCGGACAAAGTATTTGCTTGCCTGCTATAACTAAAAATCCTACGGCAAGCAGGGTAAATAAAGTGGTGGCCCAACTGGCGTGGAAAGGTAAAAGTTTTTTCAAAGCTTGCAGGTTAAAAAATGAAGTTTAAAGTCTTGTGCGTTAACGGAAACGAGCATTTTTTGTTCAGGTTTAAATTTAACCTTTACTCCTTTTATCAAATCTAAGTTTTTTGCTGATAAAAGAAGTATTCTGGTGCAAGATCAATCAGATCAAAATTTCATTGCTATCCGCAATTATTATCTAATTTTCATCAGTGATTACAGATTTAATAAGAGACGATTGAACGCATCTGTACAGGAAATATGCTTAAAAACAGTATTTGGGTTAAGGCTTATTCGTATTTTTGCGCTAAACTTGTATCCATACATGAAAGCATTTTACGGAGATTTAAAGCTGGGAATTTTAGGTGGCGGACAGTTAGGACGAATGCTAATTCAGCAAGCCATCAACTATAATGTAACGGTTAAAGTGCTTGATCCTGACCGCAATGCGCCTTGCAAAAAGCTTTGCGACGAGTTTGTAGTTGGTTCTTTAAGCGATTACAACACGGTTTATAATTTTGGCAAACAAACCGATTTACTTACCATAGAAATTGAAAAAGTTAACGTAGATGCGCTGGCGCAATTAGAAACCGAAGGCGTGCTGGTTTATCCGCAATCGCGGATTATCAGGCTGATTCAGGATAAAGGTTTGCAGAAACAGTTTTTCAAAGAAAATGATATTCCGACTGCTGCTTTTAAGATCATTTCTTCTGCGGATGAATTGAAAGACAGTCCGTTTCCGTTTCCCTTCATTCAGAAATTACGGAAAAACGGATATGATGGCCGCGGTGTTTACAAAATTTCGGATAAAACTTATCTCGATAATGCTTTTACAGAGCCTAGTTTGGTTGAAGAATTAATTGACTTTGAAAAAGAGATTGCCGTGATTGTTGCCCGCAATAGTTTGGGCGAAGTAAAAGCTTTCCCGATGGTAGAAATGGAATTTAATCCGGAAGCTAATCTGGTGGAATTTCTGATTTCTCCTTCCCTTTTAAGTTTTGAAATTCAGCAAAAAGCACAACAAATTGCAGTTAATATTGCTGAAAAACTAAGTATTGTAGGTTTACTGGCAGTAGAAATGTTTCTGGATAAACATGGAAATATTTTGGTAAACGAACTGGCGCCTCGTCCGCACAACAGCGGCCACCAAACGATAGAAGGCAACGTGGTTTCACAGTTTGAGCAACATTTACGGGCAATTTTCAATCAGCCTTTAGGTAATACGTCCAGCTTGCAACATGCTGTGATGGTTAACGTTTTAGGCGAACCAGAACACGAAGGACCAGCAGTTTACGAATGTTTGGAAGAAGTTTTGAAACTGGATGGCGTTTACGTGCATTTGTACGGCAAAGCTTTAACCAAACCCATGCGCAAAATGGGACATGTTACCGTTGTAGATGCAGATCGGGAGAAAGCAATTGAGAAAGCAAGGTTAGTACAGCAAACTTTGAAAGTGGTGAGTTAAGAAATGTTGATAAATCATGGGTTATAGTTCATGATTTATTTGCAATGAATAATAGTTTACAATCAACTATTCACTATTACTAATCAACAAGAAATCATCAACAATGAACAAAGAAATAAAAATTGGCATCATCATGGGCAGCAAATCGGATTTGCCAGTTATGCAAGATGCAGCTAATGTTCTAAAAGAACTTGGTATCGACTTTGAAATCACCGTTGTTTCTGCTCACCGCACACCAGAACGCATGTTTAGTTATGCAAAATCTGCTGCTGATCGCGGTTTAAAAGTGATTATTGCCGGAGCTGGCGGCGCGGCACATTTGCCCGGAATGGTGGCTTCGCTTACGCATTTGCCGGTTATTGGCGTACCCATAAAATCCAGTAATTCAATTGATGGCTGGGATTCTGTGCTTTCCATTTTGCAAATGCCAAACGGAATTCCGGTGGCAACGGTTGCTTTAAATGCAGCTAAAAATGCTGGTATTTTAGCCGCACAGATTTTGGCCGTTGGAGATGAATATCTGGTTCAAAACCTTATCAATTATAAAAACGATCTGACTAAAAAAGTAGAAGAATCTGCTGCAGAAATGAAGCAGGAAGGTTTTAATTGTGATTTTTAGGTGATAAAAGAAGTATCAATCTCAATTTAGCTGCGGATTATTTGGGAAATTAACAATATGTGCATATCGTTCGCCCAAGTTTTTCACGGCTTCTTTCCACAGGTTTTCTTCCTCGTCTTCAAAAATTAAATTCGGATTAAATTTATCAGAAATGATCCAGCTGTTCAATTTCAGTTCCCGGTTCAGCTGCTCATTTCCCCAACCGGAATAACCCAGAAAAAACTTAATCTCATTGGCCGTAATCAGGTTTAACTGAAACATGGTTTTAACAGCTTCAAAATCTCCGCCCCAAAAAATACCATTACCAATTGCTATTCCGTCAGAAATTTTTTCCGGACAACGATGCAGAAAATGCAGCCGTTCATTGTTGCATGGCCCGCCGGTAAATAATTTGGTATCCGTTTCCGGAAAATCAATCACCGCATCATTAATATATAACCCGGATGCGTGGTTCAGCACAAAACCAACAACGCCTTCTTCAGCATATTCTGTAATCAAAATAACAGAACGTTTAAATTCGGGGTCTAACATAAAAGGTTCGGCAATTAATAATCTTCCGGCGGCTGGTTTGATGGTGTTGAGCATAATGTTAAAATCAAAATAACGGTACGAAGTTGCAGAATTTAAGCCACGCTTCTTTTATCAACCTAAAAATATTAATAAAGCTTTGAATTTACGTTTTAAAGATTTTGGGTTGATAAAAGAAGCATCAAAAATAACATTGTACTGAAAATTTAAAACTAAGTTATGCTTACACGTATAATTAGCAATTTGTAAGTTTGTAGCTGATGGAACAGGAACAGATAGAAAATTTAAGAAGAGATTACCGTGCGGCTACTTTATCAGAAGCTGATGTAAATCCAAACCCGATAAAACAGTTTGATAAATGGTTTAACGATGCCATCAATGCAAAACTTTACGAACCAAATGCCATGACGTTGGCTACGGCAACAACCGATGGCCGGCCATCGGCACGTATTGTTTTGCTGAAAGGTTTTAGTGATGACGGTTTTAAATTTTACACCAATTACCTGAGCCGGAAAGGAAAAGAAATGACCAAAAACCCTTTGGCCAGCCTGATTTTTTACTGGCCGGAAATGGAACGCCAGATCAGGATTGAAGGAACGATTGAGAAACTGAGCAAAGATTATTCTACCAATTATTTCCATTCTCGGCCAAAAGGCAGCCAGATTGGTGCAGTGGTTTCTCCGCAAAGTCAAGAAATTAATGGCCGCGAAGACCTGGAACAAAAATGGCAACAGCTCGAAGCAGAATACGAAAACAAGGAAGTGCCTAAACCGGCGCATTGGGGCGGTTATATTGTAAAACCCAGAACAATAGAGTTTTGGCAGGGAAGATCGAGCCGTTTGCATGATCGGATTGTTTATAAAAAAGCAGATCAGCAGGCCTGGAAAATTGTTCGTTTAGCGCCATGATGTTTGAGGAAATCAAGCTTCTTTTAGCAGCAAAATTTGGTGAAGAGTTGATTTTGGGTGAGGAAACCAGCGGTTTACAAGCTGCTTTGCTGATCAGCCCAAAACAAATTGCAGCGGTTTGTTTGTTTTTGCGCGATCATCCGCAAACGTATTTTGATTTTTTGTCGTGCCTTTCTGGTGTGCATTACGAAAAAGAAAATCGTTTTGGCGTGGTCTATCATCTGGCTTCGATTCCTTTTCAGACGCAACTCACCCTAAAAGTAAGCGCAGATAATCCTGCTGATCCTGAGCAGCTTCCCTCCTTTCCAACAGTTTCCAATGTTTATCGTACAGCAGACTGGCATGAGCGAGAAGCTTATGATTTGCTTGGAATTGACTTTGAAGGACACCCGGATTTACGCCGCATTTTATTGCCTGATGATTGGGAAGGTTTCCCGTTGCGGGAAGATTATAAAAATGCCGAATATTATAAAGGAATCAAGATTGATTAAGCCATTTTACCGACACTGATTTTTATATGGTAAACGAAGCATTCCTGAAATATCAAAAGCGCATCCAGAATTTAAGTGCCGAAGAAATGGTACTGAATATGGGACCGCAGCATCCGTCAACACACGGCGTTTTACGTTTGGAGTTGATTACGGATGGCGAAATTGTAAATGAAGTGATTCCGCATGTGGGTTATTTACACCGCTGTTTTGAGAAACATGCGCAATCAATGTCGTACCAGCAAACCATTCCTTATACGGATAGATTGGATTATTTATCATCCATGAACAGCAGTCACGCTTTTGTAATGGGCGTGGAACGGATGCTGGGAATTGATAAAGAAATCCCGAAACGGGTAGAGTATATCCGAGTTTTGGTTTGCGAACTGAACCGGATCGGCTCACATTTAATTGCGCTGGGAACGTACGGCATTGATATTGGTGCTTTTACGCCTTTTTTATGGTGTTTCCGCGACCGTGAACACATTATGGGCATGTTGGAATGGGCTTCGGGTGCGCGAATGCTGTACAATTATATTTGGGTTGGCGGTTTGTTTTATGATTTGCCGGTTGGTTTTGAAGAACGCTGTAAAGAGTTTGTGGATTACTTTAAACCAAAAATGGTTGAATTGAATAAACTACTTACCAACAACCAGGTTTTTATCAACAGAACAGCAAATGTTGGCGTTTTGCCGCTGGATGTTGCTATTAACTACGGCTGTTCAGGGCCAATGCTACGTGCTTCTGGTTTAAAATGGGATTTGCGCCGTGTAGATGGTTATTCTGCTTATCCGGAACTTGATTTTGAAATCCCGGTTGGAAAAGGAGAAATGGGAACCGTTGGCGATTGCTGGGACAGATTTAAAGTCCGGATTGATGAAATTGGCGAATCGTTAAAAATGATTGAGCAATGTGTAGAACGTTTGCAAAAAGAATTGAAACGCTCGCCGGATTTTGATCCGCGTGCAAAACTTCCCAGAAAAATCATTCCTAAAGCTCAGGATTATTATATGCGTGCCGAAAATCCAAAAGGTGAATTAGGCTTTTATTACATCGCCGATGGCAAAACAGAAATACCCAAACGCATTAAAGCGCGCGGACCAAGTTTTAATAATTTGTCGGTTTTGCCGGCAATTAGTAAAGGCGTGATGATTGCGGATTTGGTTGCCATTATCGGTTCTATTGATATTGTTTTAGGCGAACTGGACCGCTAACAAAAAAAGCTCCGTAAAAGGAGCTTTCGTAATTTTATGCTGATAAAAGAAGCCTTTTAATTATTATAAACTTTCACCATAAAAACATAATTTTTTAACTTCTTAATCTGCTGCTCGCGGTTAAGTTTTGACAAACTGTTTTTACTGTTCAAATTTACTTTTTTACCTAAAGAATCTGCGGGAATTTCCTGTATTGCTTTCATCAGGTAACCAGATTTTGTAGCGAAAGCAGCACCATCAACCTGAGTTTGTTTTCCTTTGATAATACCGATGATATTTCCATAATTATCCAAAAGCGGACCGCCGCTGTTTCCCGGATTTACTGGTACAGCAACCTGATAAGCTAAAGAATCATTATCAAAACCGGTAAAAGAACTTAGATATCCCATCCCGACTACTACAGAATCTTTCGGATAACCTAACGTAAACACGGCTTCACCTAAATTTCCTTTTGATTTTTTGAAAGCATAAGGCACGGTACTCAAATGCTTGAAAGTAGCATCTGTAATGCGCAAAACAGCCAAATCATATTCTTCATTGGTATAAATTGCGGTAGCTTTATAAGAGTTGCCGCTTGAGTTTTGCACGTAAACAGAATCAGCTCCGTTTATCACATGAAAATTGGTAATGATATCTCCGTTTGTGTTGATGGCAAAACCAGTTCCGCTGAAATTACCCGGATTAATGTTGTTGGCAGGTTTTCCTTTAATATCACGAATCAGCGCACTTTGTGATCTTTTTACGGTTTCTAAATCTCGGCGCAAAGCACTGTAATTTGATTGCTGACTTTGATTGTTAAAATAACCTGTAAAAAATAAAGTCAGCATTACTGCAAAAATTGCAATTGAGGCAGCAACAGAGAACTTGGAGTGATGATTACGCCATAAAGTAACAATGCGGCCATGTTTGATACCCAGTTGCTCTTTAACAGCATCCACATCAATTTCCTGGTGGATAGCGTTTAACGTCTTTTCAAACTCCAAACGTTCGTTTAAACCGGATAGATATTTCAGAAATTCCTGATGCTCAGCAATTTTACCGTTGATGCGGACATCCTTTTTCTGCATCAATTCAAATTCCATTTGCTCCTGCTCAGAAAGTTGGTGGTTTAAATAGCGTTCGATCAAATCAAGCAATTGTGGCTCAGTCATTTTTCTTTTTACTTTACAGCTGAAAAAACAGCTTTTTTAAACGTTGCAGGCATTTGTATTTCTGCGTTTTTGCATTTTCCGGATTGGTATAACCAAACTTGTCGCAAATCTCTTGCATCGATTTGTTCTGCATATAAAAATCCTGAATAATCGTGCTGCATGGTTCGCCCAGCATCAGCAATGATTCTTCCATTTTACTAAACTGCAAATCGCGCAGTTCGTGGTGTTCCAGATCGTTCTCAACAGGTAAAAAATCGTGTATATCTTTTAACTCAAACTCTTTTTTGCTATGCTGATTTAATTTTTTCAACCAAATTCGCCTGCAAACCGAGTAGATGTACGTTTTTAATTTACTTGTGAGTTCAAAATTTCCGGCTTTAACTTTATTGTATAAAATGATGATGCTTTCCTGATAAACATCTTTCGCATCTTCTTCATTGCCATTATTATTCAGTACCATTTGCAAAATCATCGGAAAATAAACCTTATAAATACGTTTTAACGTATCCGGAGAGTTATTTAAAATCCCAAGTATATCTTCACTGTCTGTTGGTACAGAACCTTTTATCTTTAAACTCACTATTTAATACGGTTTGTACAAAAATGTAACCCATTTACCGAAAAAAAAATTTTTTTATTTGTAGGGTTACCTTTTCAGAATTGAAGTATTAAGATCAAATTTCACTGCTTAAAAAAAACTAAAACAACATGAAAAATTTATTCAAATTAGGCTTTTTAGCTTTAGCTATCACATTGTCAGTTACTGCTTGTAATTCTAATAAAACTTCAACTTCTGCTGATTCAACTACAGTTTCTACTGATACTTCATCTAAAATGATGGATACTACAAGTTCTGCAACTGCTGATTCTTCAGCAAAAACAGGTACTGCAACAGGTGTGGACACAGCCGCAAAAAAAATGTAATTTATTGATTTAAAACAGAACTAGTTTAGCTTATCATATTAGTTCTGTTTAATTATAATAATATAAAACACAATTATGAAAAACATATTCAAATTAGGCTTTGTAGCTTTCGCTATATCTTTATCAGTTTCTGCATGTAGCTCTGACAAAAAAGCAATCGGAACTTCTGATTCTTCTGCAACTGTAGATTCAGCAGCTGGCACGTCTACCACCACTACTACTGATACTACTAAAAAAGACAGCACAAAAATGTAATTCGCTTTTTGCAAATTATATTTAAAAGCTTAGTTACTTTTTCTTTCTTTCCGTATAACCAAAAATTAAAAACACAATTAAAAATTTTCTATGAAAAAAACATTCAAATTTGGCTTTTTAGCTTTAGCTATTTCTTTATCAGTTGCTGCTTGTAACTCTAACAAAAAAACTGGAGAAGGTTCTGATACTACTGCATCTGATTCAAGTATGTCATCTTCTTCAATGTCTTCTGATACTACTAGCAAAGTAGATACACTTGTTAAAGACAGTACTGTTAAAGACACTACTTTAAAATCTACAACTACTACAACTAAAAAAATGTAATTTTTTTAGTTTGGATAAAAATATTTTTATCTAATAAAAAAGCAAAGGCAGCAGATCTAAGATCTGCTGCCTTTGCTTTTTTTGCGTTATCCCTTTGATTTTATTTCTTTACAGAAAATTTGTAAGAAGTAACAGAATTAAAAGTTTCGCCTGCTTTTAAAATTGTAGTAGGAAATTGAGGTTGATTTGGAGAATCTGGAAAATGTTGCGTTTCTAAACAAAAAGCTGTACGTTTCTCGTAAGGTTTGTCACTTTTTCCTTTATCGCCACCTGCCATAAAGTTTCCGCCATAAAACTGAATACCCGGCTGATCGGTATAAACTTGCATTTCAATACCGCTTTTATCACCTACAACTGTTGCCGCTAATTGGGAGCCTTTTTCTTTAGAAGCATCCAACACAAAGTTATGATCGTATCCTTTTCCGTAAACCATTTGCTGATTTTTATCATCAATACGTGAACCTATTTTTTCTGGTTTTGTAAAATCTAATGGTGTTCCGGCTACAGGTTCCAGTTTTCCGGTTGGGATTAAAGTAGAATCAACAGGCGTATAACGGCTTGCATTTAACTGAAGCGTATGGTTATTTATCGTTTCACCATCTCCGTTTAAATTGAAAAAAGAATGATTGGTAAGATTTAATACAGTTGCTTTATCCGTGGTTGCTTTGTAAGCAATATTTAAAGCATTGTCATCTGTTAAAGTATAAGTTACACTAACATTCAGGTTTCCGGGGAAACCCTCTTCTCCGTCTTTGGCCAAATAATGTAGCTCTACACTATTTGGAGTAGTTTTTATCACATCCCAAACTACTGCAAAAAACCCTTTTGGGCCGCCGTGTAAAGCATTTGGAGCATTGTTGATAGCTAATTGATAACTTTTTCCGTCCAAAGTAAACTTGCCTTTAGCAATCCGGTTACCGTAACGGCCAATTAATGCGCCAAAATAATTACCGTTTTTAGTGTATTCTAAATAATCTTTCAAGCTGTTGTAGCCTAAAACAACATCAGTTAATTTGCCGCTACTATCCGGCACCAGCAAACTAACTACCTTTCCGCCGAAATTGGTAACTGCTGCTTTTAGCCCATTTTTATTTGTAAGTGTGTAAAGCTGAACTTGTTTACCTTCAATAGTTTGTTTAAAATTGCCTGAGTCTGGAATTGTTACTTGATCCATAGTGTTTTTATCCCCGTTTTTAGTTGATGATTGTTGGCAGCTGGCTAATGTAAATAATACAGCTACCGGTAAGATACTTTTTTTTAAGGTGTTCATTGGTTTATTTTTTGGTAAGTTAAATATATATTTTACTGGTTTAAAAAGAAAATTAAACTGTATTTAGCAAAAAATTATTGAGAGACATAAAAATTATTTATAGCGTATTTTTATCAACTTTTAAACAAAAAGTAAACGTTGATACTAAAATATCTAAGTTATTAAGGGTTATCAAAAAAAATAATTGAATCAAATCCTCAAAGTACCGTTTTCGGTTAACAAAAAATAATTCTGATAACGTTTTAATTTTATTTTTTAAATAATTCTCAGGATCATAAAAATTAAATCTTACATTTTCAAAAAAATCAATTAATGTTTAAGAATTTATTTAAAAATTTCAGCAAAATTCATCATACTTCTTTTATGCTTGTAAAAATTGTTTTTATAATTACTGCTTATAAAATCAAGTATAGTAGATTTTAAGATTTAGGTGATAAAAGAAGTATACTAAATAACTTAAACAGCATTTAAATAGCATTTAAACAGGTGCTAAGTTTTAGCAACATAATTATTCAAATTCTATGGATTCATCCTCACTTTTAAATCAGTACCCGCTAACTGCAACAGTTTGGGATGAAATGTGTGCTGCTGATCAGGTAAGAATGCCTTATCAGAAAGTATATGAGTTTTTAAAACAGATCAGCACAGAAGATTTAACCCGAAAAGAAGAAATGGCCCGCCGTTTATTTATGAACCAAGGTATCACTTTTACCGTTTATTCGAGTGGAGAAGGCATTGAAAAGATTTTCCCGTTTGATGTCATTCCGCGTATCATTACGTCTGTTGAATGGGATTTTATAGAAAGAGGAATTAAACAGCGGTTAAAAGCATTGAACCTGTTTCTAAAAGATATTTACAATAAGCAATTTATCTTGAAAGATGGAATTGTGCCGATTGAAATGATCTACTCTTGTCCGCATTTCCTGCGCGAAATGCACGAGCTGAATGTACCACATGATATTTATGTACACATTGCCGGAATTGATATCATTCGCGATGCAGATGGTGAGTTTTACGTTTTAGAGGATAATCTGCGTACGCCGTCTGGGGTTTCTTACATGCTGGAAAATCGGGAAATTACCAAACGTATCTTCCCCGATTTACTGCCGCAAAACAACGTACGTACAGTAATGCAATATCCGCAGTTATTGTACAAAAACCTGGCTTCTTTATCGCCACGGCATGTTGCCCATCCTAATATTGTGCTGCTTACACCCGGAATTTACAATTCAGCTTATTTTGAACATACCACTTTAGCGCGGTTAATGGGAATCGAGCTGGTGGAAGGCCGTGATCTGGTAGTACACAACCATCGGGTTTATACCAAAACAACTGGGGGTTTGCAGCAGGTTGATGTAATATACCGCCGTGTAGACGATGAGTTTTTAGATCCTTTAGTGTTTAATCCCAGTGGATTATTGGGCGTAGCTGGTTTGATGTCGGCTTACCGAAAAGGAAATGTAGCCATTGTGAATGCTCCGGGAAACGGCGTTGCTGATGATAAAGCAATTTATATTTATGTGCCAGAGATGATCCGTTACTATTTAAACGAGGAACCGATTTTAAAGAATGTGCCTACTTACCAGCTTAACAACCCAGACGAAAGACAGTATGTTTTTGATAACATGGCGAAGATGGTTATCAAAAAAACCAACGAATCCGGAGGATACGGAATGCTTATCGGCAGCGCTGCTTCCGAAGCAGAAATGGATGAGTTTAAAGTTGCCATTCTAAATAATCCCCGGGAATTTATTGCACAGCCAATCATCAGCCTGTCTTCAGCGCCCTGTTACTTAAATGGCCGCTTGCAGCCACGCCGTATTGATTTAAGACCTTTTGCGTTATGCGGACCGGATGGGATTGAAATTGTACCCGGCGGGTTAACACGTGTTGCCTTGCGAGAAGGTTCACTGGTTGTTAACTCCTCACAAGGCGGCGGTAGTAAAGACACTTGGATATTAAGTAAATAGTTTATCTTTTATAATTAAAAATATGTTAAGCAGAGTTGCTGATTCTCTTTATTGGATGTCGAGATATATGGAGCGTGCAGACGGCATTTTACGTATGTTACGCATCAATTATGCTTATTCTCAGGATGATATTCCGGAGTTTACCTGGCGGCCGGTATTACAGATATTTTCTTTTTTGGATGAGGAAGCTATCCAAAGAATGGAAAATAATGGCCGTGAAGTTCTCCGCTACATGGTGTTTGAAAAAGAAAATGCTAATGCTGTTTTTAACCTGATCACACAGGCCCGCGAAAATGCACGTTCTGTTCAGGATCATATTACCATAGAACTTTGGCAATGTTTAAACGAGTTTTACCATACAGTGCGGGATCAGGTTCTTTTTGATTCGTTAAGAATTGAAGATCCTATTTCTGTAATGGACGGATTGATTCGCCAATGTATGTCGTATTACGGAACTGCAGAAATAACCATGGCACGGGGCGAAGGATTTTATTATATGAATGTGGGCAAATTCCTGGAAAGGGCCATACAGTCGGTTAATATTTTAGATGTTAAATTTAGCGAACAGGATTATGCTTTAGATGGCGTACATGATCCGATTTACTGGCGTTACCTGCTGCTTTCCATATCCGGATATGAGCTGTTTTTGAGAAGTTACCGCTCTACACTTGAGCCAAGAAATATAATCGACCAAGTTATCTGGAACCAGGGTTTCCCTCGTTCTATATTGTATTCTGTTACACGTTTGCAACGTTCTTTTGAAAAACTCGACATCGACCCACAATTAGAAAGTTATCAGAAAATAAAATTTCTGATCGGCAAATTAAAAAGTCATGTACAGTTTTCAAACATTCAAACTTTAGAAGCAGAAGGCTTGCACAGTTATTTGCAAAATCTGAAAGATGAATTATTTAGTATCGGTACTGCTTTTAACCACTATTATTTTGCTTACGATTAAGTTTATTTTGAAAGAAAGTCAGCTTAAAACTTTTACCAATATTTAGTTAACCATTACATGCCCAAATTTCATATTACGCATATTACCCGCTATCTGTACCTGGAACCTATTAATGATAGTGCCAACCAGATTATGCTGTACCCGATAGAAGATGAATATCAAGCCGTTATCAGCCACCAATTAAAAATAACTGATAACCCGTTAATAGAAACCTATAAAGATTATTACGAAAATACAGTTGGCTCTTTTACAAATCCAGGCATACATTCTGCCTTGATTATTGATTCTGAACTGACTGTTATCACACACAGCCGGCAAATGCCTAATGATTTTACTGCACAAAAAGAGCAATGGGAAATGTTAAAGCAATTGCGCTATCAGCTGCCTTACATCAACTTTTTGCTGCCGCAACAATTTAAGCGGCTACCAGAAGTTTTAGCCATCACCAACCAGGAACAAGCACGAGAACAAACGCCGTTGCAACTGGCAAAAGCTTTAAGCAATTATGTATATGAAAATTTTGAATACAAAGCCGGTGTAACCACAGTAGAAACAACGCTTGATGAAGTTTTGGAGTTGAAATCAGGCGTTTGCCAGGATTTTGCACATTTGCTTTTAGTAATGGTAAGGCTTACGGGTATTCCGGCACGCTATATCAGCGGCTATATTTGTCCTAATAAAAATGGTATGCGTGGAGAAGGTGCAACACACGCTTGGGTAGAAGTTTACATTCCATTTTATGGCTGGCTGGGTTTAGATCCTACCAATAATATTTTGGTTGATGATAAACATGTACGCTTAGCCGTTGGCCGCAGTTTTTCGGATTGCAGTCCGGTTAAAGGAACTTTTAAAGGAAACGCGCAGCACAATCTGGAAGTAAGCGTTACCGTTGGATACGAAGGCGAAAACCATAAAATAGAAGAAGTACAAATGCCGCCAACACCTGTTTTTACACCAATTACTGCGGAGGCACCAAACTCTTTCCGCTTATATATGGAACAGCAACAACAGCAACAATAGAATTTTAAATAAAATAAGTACTAGGAATTTGCATTTTTGGTACTTATTTTATGCCAGTAAAAGAAGCATTCAGCTATTCTTCCAATGCTTCTTTTATCGTACAAAAGTTAATCTTTTTCCAGTTTGGTTACTTTTGATTTCTCCATCTGCCCAAACTAAATTGCCGGATACTAAAGTATGTGTAATTTTGGATTGAAAAACTTGTCCTTCAAACGGACTCCAACCGCATTTGTATAAAATATTTTCTTTCGAAACTTCCCAGGGTGAGTTCAAATTTACCAAAACTAAATCAGCCCAGTAACCTTCGCGGATAAAACCTCTCTTTTCAACCTGAAAACAAATTGCCGGGTTATGCGCCATTTTTTCGGCAACCTGTTCTACAGTAAGCTTTTTTTGATGTACCATTTCCAGCATTGCCGGCAAAGCATGTTGCACCAGCGGTCCGCCGGAAGGCGCTTCGAGATAAGGTTTTTCTTTTTCCTCGGAAGTGTGTGGCGCATGATCGGTCGCAATTACATCAATATTTCCATCCAAAACTGCTTGCAAAATGGCATCACGATCAGAAACTTTTTTGATGGCCGGGTTCCATTTAATCAGATTTCCTTTTGTTGCATAATCTTCCTCCGAAAACCACAAATGATGCACGCAAGCTTCGGCAGTAATTTTTTTATCTGCTAAAAGAAGCTCAGATTTGAATAACTGAACTTCTCTTTCGGTAGAAATATGCAGCACATGCAAACGCGTGCCGTGCCTTTTTGCCAGCTGCACGGCCATGGAAGATGACAAATAACAAGCCTCTGCGCTCCTGATTCTTGGGTGAAGTCTTACCGGAATATTGTTGCCAACCAATTGTTTATAATGCTCAAAATTACTTTTAATCGTTGCTTCATCTTCGCAATGTGCAGCAATCAGCATGGGTGATTCTTTAAACAAACGCTCTAATGTTTTTGGATTATCAACCAGCATATTTCCGGTTGATGAGCCCATAAAAACCTTTACGCCACAAACGTTTTGCTGATCGGTTTTAAGCACTTCATGCAAATTATCGTTGGAAACACCCATATAAAAAGAGTAGTTGGCAAAGGATTTTTGCGCAGCCAACTGATATTTTTCTTCCAGCAACTCTTGTGTAAGTGTATTCGGAACGGTATTTGGCATCTCCATAAAAGAGGTAATTCCGCCAGCAACTGCAGCACGCGATTCTGAAGCGATGTCGCCCTTATACGTTAAGCCTGGTTCGCGAAAATGTACCTGATCATCAATACAACCGGGAAATAAATACAAGCCTTCAGCATTAATTTCCTGATCGGCAGCAACATCCAGTTGTGAACCAATTTTTTCGATATAACCGTTTTTAATAAAGACATCAGCAATAGTTTGTTTGCCTTCGTTTACAATTGTTGCAGATTTGATAAGAATTGTGGCCATGTTTCAAAGATATAAGCAGTAACGCAAAAAGCGGCAGAAAGTAGTTTCTACATGAAAAAGAAAAATTTCGGTTTTTAAACCATCTCTGCTCCTATCAACTCAAACAAAAAGTAACGTTTTAGTTGTTACTTGTTTTTACTCTATAAAAGAAGCATGAAAAAACACACTCTATTACTCCTTTTACCAATACTTTTTTTATTAAGCCGATGCGGCGTGAACAAACAGGTGCAACAAGCCAAAGCTTTAGGCAAGTGCCGTTTTGAACTGGTTTCTGCGGACAGCATCTATCTTTCGGGTATCAATATGGGCCAGTTTAAAGATATGGACAATATTAACATTGGTAGTTTACCACGTTTGGCCATGGGCTTGATCAGTAAAAATGTACCGCTTGACGCACGTTTGGTTTTAAGAATAACTAATCCAAGCGGCGAAACGGCTGCCATCAATCAGTTTGAATATAAAATTTTATTGAAGAATAATGAAATTTTTAACGGATTTGTGAATCACAGGATAGAGGTTTCTGCCGGCGGCGGAAAAACAAATG
>JBPBQV010000008.1:0-20147 GCA_050955045.1 Janthinobacterium lividum
ATTGCTTTAAGTTCGAGAAGTATTGTTGCCGGAAATGATACACCGAAACGGATTCCGAAATTGGAGGAGTAGCAGGTTATCCACAAACAATATCTGTTAATTTAAGTAATACTTTAATATAAAAATTCACCAATACTATTAAAATCATCCATGACCGCTATTCAAAATATACAGCCACTAAGCGCCGAAGAACTTTTTGATGTTTTAAAAAAAGATTTTCCTGATTACATAAACGAAAAATTAGATTCGGCTTTAACAATTGAATTTGCCCACGTTTACGATATTATCAATATTTCCTTTCCGGAAGTTGCTGCAGCAACAGTTTTAACAGTTACTGTTTCTGATGATAATCTTGTTGTTACAGATAATGAAACTGTTTCTGAAGACAGATTAGAATACAATACAGAATTATTAAAAAACCAGTTAGTGGATTTTTTGAAAATGAAAGCTGAATAGCTTTTACTGTTCAAATTTTAATTTATAAATGGATTTAAGCTGATAGTTTAAATCCATTTTTTTGTAGCTTCATTTGAGTAAAATTTCAAAAGAAAAACTTGTCTTTATCAATTCCTAAATAAGTAGAAACGTCATTTATAATAAAGGAAAGCGTTCCTAATTTTAAGGATTATAATTTGGTACAGTAACGTGATGCTCTCCTCCTTTGTCAGAAACTTGGGTTAACCTAATATGGCTTCCTTTTTGCCTGGTTATTTGATAACCATATTTAACTAATATTCTTATTAAGTCCTGTGCAGATAAATCTCTTGGAGTTTTCATAAAATAAATATTATGCTCTAATCAAAAGAAAGACTCTCATAAAGATAAAATTTATTAAAAAAGTAAAAACGATAAGTAAGGATTGCTACTAAATATCACTAAAAAACAATACTTACAGAGTTAAAACTTCTTCTTTTACTAAATGCAAACGTATAATTTTAGGTAAATTGTCATCTTCAAAATGACATTGCACAGCTTCTTTAATATTCGTCCGTAATTCTTCCAAAGTTTCACCTTCTGTAAATATAGATTCGCCTAAAGCTTTGGCTGTATAGCCGCCTTCTATCGCTTCTTCAACCAAAAAGAATACTTCGTTCATATTTCAAATTTAATGTTTTTCAAGAAGTTTATTATGATGAATATTTACAACTCCTTCTGCATCACAAAATCGGTTAATACATATTTACTTAACGGCCGATCTACTTCTTTTACCACCTTAAAATTCATTTTTTCATAAAAGTTCCTGGCTGTGTTTTTTCGGTGAACATAAAGTTGCAAAATACTTTTTCCTGCTTCGCGTGCTTTGTTTTCAACTGTGGAGATCAGTAATTGGCCGTAACCTTTTCCTTGTGTTTCGGGCAGATTATAAATTTTTTCCAAAGTCATAGTTTCCGGATTTTCTTGATCCGCAGAAAAAGCGGCAAATGCTACCGGAACGTTATCTTCATAAAGAATTAAAAAAGTTTGTTCGCCATTTTTGATCTGTAAACGAAGCTTTTCTTCCGCATAAAATAAATCCAGCATAAACCGGATTTGTGCTTTGCTTAAAATCAATTCATAGGTTGGCCACCAAATTTTTTCTGCCAGTAAACGAAGCATCGCTACATCATCAATAGTAGCCGTTTTAATCTCAATCATGCAGCAAAATTACACCGAAAAATAACTTTCCAATTCTCCTAAAGTGTTGGAATTGGTTTGAATATCTTTGATGATTTGGCCTTTTTCCATCAGTAAAATACGCTGACAAACATCTGTTACGTGGTTTAAATCATGACTGGAAACGATGGTTGTCATGCTGTTTTTATAGGATAAATCTTTGAGCAGGTTTTTTAAACGGATTTGCGTAGTTGGATCGATGTTGGCAAAAGGCTCATCCAGCATTAAAATTTCCGGATTTTGGAGGAGACAAGCAGCAACACCAACTTTGCACTGGTTTCCTTTGGATAAATCACGAATGTATTTTCCTTTTTGCAGGATTTCTCCGTTGAAAAAATCTGTTAAAGCGCTTAATTTTTCATCAACATAAACCTTGTTTTGATTGTGTAAACTTCCGATAAAATAAAAATATTCTTCGGGCGTAAGGTAATCGATCAAAAAACCTTCATCCAGATAAGAAGCCGTGTAATCTTTCCATTGCTCATCCTGCATCACATCTTTTCCGTTGGATAAAACCTGGCCACTTTCCGGCCGGATCAAATCCAGAATCATGCGAAACAAAGTTGTTTTTCCGGCTCCGTTATTGCCAACCAAACCAACAGTTTCGCCTTTTTGGATATGCAATTCCGGAATATTTACAACCGTAACACCAGCGTAAGATTTAGTCAATTTGTTTATTTCAATCATGGTTATTTATTTCTGAAACCTTCGGCAATGGTGTATTTTTTTTGTTCGAAATCAGCTTGTAATTGTTTTATCCAATAGTTGCGGCTCAGCACAAAAATGATTCCAGTGATGCCTAAAATAATAAAACCGACATCTGGATGGCCGAGCCAGGAACTTGGCCAGTAAATAACAAAAGGCGCCAGCAAAATAGGAAAACCCATTAGCAATTGTGTGGCACCAACGCCTTCCCAATTAAAAGATGCGCCTTTAGACAGATCAATCCGCTTATAATTTCTATTGGCAAAAAAGAGCACGATGACTGTATTTACGCCAATATTCCACAAATACATACAAAAATGGACGAAGATGACGTGCCAGCCAAAGTAAACGTAAGGCAGCGTTAACAGAAAAGCTACGGTAGAAACGGTAGTAAAAAGCAGGAATTTTGACTTTAAAAAATCGCTGAAAGTAATTTTGCTGATTAAAATGCCATCAAAATGAGAACCTTGCCAGCTGTACATAAACTGGCCGTAATTGATAATGAAAAGACCGGTCATAAAAGTACCGCAAAACAGTTTCATGCCTTCTCCATAAGTAGGATTGGTGTAAAAAAGCAAACCGTAAAACAGGAAAGCACCCGTCATGATGATGGTGGAACGGCTTCTTTTATTACGCAAAATTAATTTGATTTCGTTGGAAGCCAGATCGCCGATTTTACCAAAACGGTTAAAAAACGGAATGTCGGTACTGCTTTTATAAACTGTTTTTTTGGTACCTAATTCTTCCAGATACAAATTATTTTTGAGGTAGCTAAAGTTGATGAAATACATTAGTACCGCTAAAATAATCGGCACTAAAACCAACTCAAAATGATGAAGCAAGCCGTTAAAAAAAGCAAAAGATAAATTGCGAATGGAGTATAAATGCCAGGAAAAATCGGCTGTGGTAATCAGCACCAAAAACAAAGCAAAACCGATGTAAAACCAGCCATTCAGGTTGGCTTTCCGTTTGATAAACAAACTTAAATAGTTGTTAAAAACGGTAAATCCTAAAATTGCCAAAATAAATACCAAAGCAGCCGAATGACTTACATCAACCCAAATTACTTTAAAAATAAAGGGTAAAAACAGCACTATCGGCCACAAATTGAACGCCGAAAGCAGCGAAGCAAACGATAAATATTGTACTATTTTATTTTTTTTAATGCGCAAATGCAAGTAAGGCTGTACTTGCAAAGTGGGCAATTCCTGCAACTGGAAACGCCACAGCAAATCGAACAGGAAATAATATAAAACAATTTTACAGAAAGCGGTGATCAAATCTTCATTAGGAAAAACTTCTTCCAAAATTTTATCCATAAAAAAAGCAAGCGCCAGTACATTTAAAAACAGGTATAAAATTAAAATACCCATAATTACTTTTATGGCGATACTTTTACCCGCACCAACCGTGCGTAAAAAGGATTTGATTTCGTGCTGAAAGAAGAGTTGGATCATCGGTTTAATTTGCTGGTAAAATACGATTTTAGGCAAAAGGCTGCAAGAAATTAATACTTGTATTTCTCTTTCCACAAGGCTTTTAACCGTTCTTTAGCTTTATCTTCTGCCACATTTTTTCCTGGCTCATACAATTTTGTTCCGCTGATATCGTCCGGCAGATATTCCTGATCGGCAAAATTACTTTCATAAGCATGTGCGTATTGATACTCTTTGCCGTAACCGATATTTTTCATCAGTTTGGTTGGCGCGTTGCGGAGATGTAAAGGAACAGGCAAATCACCGGTTTGTGCAACCAATTGCTGCGCTTTGCCGATCGCTTCGTAACTGGCGTTGCTTTTGGGCGAAGTGGCCAGATAAACTACAGTTTGCGAAAGAATAATCCGCGATTCCGGCCAGCCAATTACATTTACCGACTGAAAACAAGTATTAGCCAAAAGCAGTGCGTTTGGGTTAGCGTTGCCAATATCTTCGGAAGCCAAAATCAACAATCTTCGAGCGATAAACGAAGCATCTTCGCCACCGGCAATCATCCGCGCCAGCCAGTAAACGGCAGCATTCGGGTCGCTGCCGCGGATGGATTTGATAAAAGCCGAAATAATATCATAATGCTGCTCGCCAGTTTTATCATACAGCGCCATATTCTGCTGCACGTTATCCAGTACGGTTTTATTAGTGATGGTAATTTCGTTACTATCCAAAGCATTTACCAGCAACTCAAAAATATTGAGCAGCTTGCGCGCATCTCCGCCCGAAAGCCTTATTAACGCTTCATATTCTTCAATTACAATTTTTTTGGTGCTAAAAACAGTATCGGTTTTAATGGCTTTTTGCAGCAGACTAATCAGTTCTTCTTCAGTTAGATTCTTCAAGATATAAACTTGGCAGCGCGAAAGTAACGCAGAAATCACTTCAAAAGATGGATTTTCGGTTGTGGCACCAATCAGTGTTACAATTCCTTTTTCTACCGCACCTAATAATGAATTTTGCTGTGATTTGGAGAAACGATGAATCTCATCAATAAATAAAACCGGTTGCGGTTGTCCGCCTTTTTTTAAAAGAGAGGCTTTTTCGATTACTTCACGTACTTCTTTCACACCCGAATTTATCGCACTCAAAGCAAAAAAAGGCCGATGAAGTGATTGCGAAATAATATTTGCTAAAGTTGTTTTACCAACGCCCGGCGGTCCCCATAAAATAATGGAAGGCATATTCCCGGATTCGATTGCGCGGCGCAAAATAGCACCTGCGCCAACCAAATGCTGCTGACCAGCGTAATCGTCCAGATTAGTTGGCCGCATCCGTTCAGCCAAAGGAGGTAAGTTATTCATCGATACAAATTACTTAAAACGGATACTTATGGAAAAAATTTATAAACGTTTTTTCGTGGGAGAAATCTTGCTAAATATAAAATTTCGTTATTAAAGTAGAAACACACCCTATAACTGCTACATTTAATTCTATACGCGCCGACTGCTCCTTTTAACTTTTTTAAACTTGAAATATCATTTAAATGATTTGATACTTTAATTTCAGAAATAATTTCTTTCAAATCAATCTGTGCTTCTCTTGATGCCTTTTTAACATCTCGCAAAAACGAAGGCTGATACTCATAAACCATTATTTAACAGTATTGAGCCATGCTTCAAACTCTTTTTTTTCTTCTTGTGTAGCAATTGGTTCATTTTTAACTTCTTCCATTGCTGCCAAAAGGTATGCATCTTCTTCGTCTTCGGACAGTTCAACTTCAACTACTTTAAAATCAAGTGCTTTAGCCATTTCTGCCAGCCATTTATAATGTTCACTTTTGATATTTTCGATCACTAACCTCATAACTCAAATATAAAAATTTAACTGCTAAAAACTGTATCGCAAGCTACTTTACGGCATCACCTCAAACAGAAAAAACTGCGTTTTCTCTGTTTTACTGAAATTGTTATCAGCAACAAAAACAATAGTTTGATGTCCGTTTGGAAGCGTTGGGCCAAAAGTTGCGCCTTCCACATTATCAATATAAATTTTCAGGTTATCCATATTTAACAACAGTTTTTTACTGATCAAATACTGCGGCGGATTTTTGCTTAAAGATGAATTATTTATGATGTTATCAGCGCCACTCAAATCTGCCAGAAAAACCCGAATTACGCAACCTTCACGGCCGGTCGAAAAAGAGCGCTCGGTTATCAGCAACTGGTTTTTATTGATGGAAAGAATATCTGGAACGCCGTTCACTTTAAATTTATTTTCCGGATTTGCCGGATATGCAATGGGTTCCAGTTTATAAGCATATTGCGCGGTATTTTGCTTTGTTTTCCAGTCAAATTTAAAAATCCTGATCAGCGGATTCACATCTTTCAAATCAGCGCGCGGCCCATCCTGATAAAGCGGTTCTTCCAAACTCACATAAAGCGTTTTGTAGTTATCGGCAAAAGCCAAACCTTCTAAAACACCATTTTGTCGCGGACCACTTTCAGTCGCGTGCATTTTTAAAATATCGGGTAAAAGAAGCTTGTTTTCGTATTTTCCAGTAGTAGAAACCATATTAACCGAAGGATCGATCAATACAGTATCTCCTTGTTTTACAATACGTTCGCCTTCGCTGCTCCAAACTATTTGCTTTGTTGTCGGATTATAACGCATCGCTTCCGGATCAACCGTTTGTTTGGTATGTTTTTTTAAATCCGGATAAGGCTGTCCGTTTTGTTGCAGCAAAGTAGTTACGCCGGTTATTTTTACACTATTGATTTCTTTTCCGGCAAGGCTAATTTTAGCGGTATAAAAACGTGAAGGATTGATTTCCGAACGGTCATCGCAAATTAAATAATAAGAATCTGTTTTGGCATCATAATCAATACCAGACAAGCCGCCGACTGTTGTGTTTTTAAATTGCAAATTATACGGCAAATCATATTCATCCAAAAATTTTAAACTGCTGATGGTAGTTGATGCTTCTTTTACCGGTGTTTTTTTAAGAGAAGAACAAGCGGAAAACAGAAAAGAAAGTGCTGCTAAAAACAGTATATTTTGATTTGAAAAACGATAGGTTGCGTTAAAATTTGATTTCATTAAAAATATTCTTATCAGCAAAAATAAAACTCCTTTGAATTTAATTCCTTTATATTTTTTTCCGCAAATGATTACTTCTTTTACCGAACAAAATTTCCATCAGCTTTGTGATGAACTGGCCGGCCGCGATGCTTCTTTTAGCACTATAATTTCTGATTTTGGTTATCCGCCGTTTTGGAGCCGGCCGAATACGTTTGAATCGCTCATTCATATTATTTTAGAACAACAAGTTTCGCTGGCTTCCGCTTTATCGGCGTTGCAAAAACTGAAAGAAAAAACTGGAAAAATCTCCGCAGAAAACCTTTTAGTTTTAACTGATGAGGAATTAAAAGCCTGTTACTTTAGCCGACAAAAAACGGTTTATGCCAGAGATTTAGCAGAAAATTTAATCACTGGAAAATTAGATCTGGAAGAATTAGCACAATTACCAGACGATGAAATCCGCCAAAAACTAATCGCAATAAAAGGAATTGGCAACTGGACAACCGATATTTATTTGATGATGATTTTGCACCGAACAGATATTTTTCCGGTTGGTGATTTGGCGGCAATTAATGCGTTGAAAAAACTTCAAAACCTGCCAAAAGAAACTTCAAAAGAAAAGCTTCTGCAAATTGCAGAAGCTTGGAAACCTTTTCGTACCATCGCCACGCTGCTTTTATGGCATGAATATTTAAGCCGACGAAAAATTAAATAACTTCTCCAGCTCTTTCTTTTTCCTGAAATTTATGCACTACATCGATTGCATTATCCACAACATCGCTTAGCGCAACAATAAAAGCACCGGGTTTGGCCATACGGATTGCCGTTTGGATCACATCTGTTTGCGAATCTGCAATCTCATAAGTCCTGTTTAAGCCTGATTCTAAAATTCCTTCTTCCATTAGCTTTAACAAATGTTCTTTGGAATTACCGCGCAAATGGTTTTCCTGGCGGAGAATAATATGATCAAACATTTCTGCTGCAATTCGGCCCAGCTCGCGGATATCTTCATCGCGCCGATCTCCTGTTCCGGCAATTAAACCAATTTTCTGCGGAGAATCTATCGTTTTTAAATACTGTTTGATGCCGTTAAAACCATCCGGATTGTGGGCAAAATCTACCATCAATTTAAACTCTTTAAAATCAAAAATATTCATTCGGCCAGGCGTTTGCGCAACCGAGGGAATAAAAGTTTCCAGCGAAGTTTTAATGTCTTCCGTGCGGAAACCCCAAACAAAAGCAGCTAGCGTGGCCGCTAAAACATTTTGGATCATAAAGCCAACCGTACCGCCAAATGTTAAAGGAATTTGTGCTGCTTTTTGCACCCTTATTTTCCAATCGCCTTTTTTAATGGTGATGTACCCGTTTTCATAAACACAAGCAATATTGCCCAAGCCGCAGTGGTTTACAATAACCGGATTGTTCTCATCCATACTGAAATAAACCACGTTGCAGCTTGCTTTTTTGGCAATTTTAACGCAGTATTCGTTATCTGCATTGATAACAGCCCAGCCACTTTTCTTAACTGCATTAATTACTACTTCTTTTACACGTGTTAAATCGTCAAGCGTATGAATATCGTTCAAGCCCAAATGATCTTCCTGAATGTTGGTAACTACGCCGATATCGCACTGGCCATAACCCAAGCCTGAACGCAAGATTCCGCCTCGGGCAGTTTCCAATACGGCAAATTCTACGGTTGGATCTTTCAAAATAAACTCGGCACTAACCGGACCAGTTGTGTCGCCTTTTACCATCAGCGTATTTTGCACGTAAATGCCATCCGAAGTAGTAAAACCAACGCGGTAACCATTATTTTTTACGATATGCGCAATTAAACGAGTGGTCGTGGTTTTTCCATTGGTTCCGGTGATGGCAACAATCGGAATGCGGGCAGATTTACCATACGGATACAACATATCAATTACGTCAGCAGCTACATTTCGCGGCAAACCTTCGCTTGGTGCCAAATGCATCCGGAAGCCTGGTGCAGCATTAACTTCTAATATTACGCCGCCATTTTCTGTTAAAGGCTGAGTAAGATTTTCGGCCATGATATCAATTCCGCAAATATCCAAACCGATAATTCTGGAAATGCGTTCGCAGTAAAAAACATTCTGCGGATGCACCATGTCCGTTACATCAACCGAAGTTCCGCCTGTACTTAAGTTAGCTGTTGATTTCAGGAAAACCTGTTCTCCAGCGGGCGGCACACTTTCTAAAGTATAGCTTCTTTTATGCAGTAAATCTAACAAATCGCGATCGACGATAATTTCAGTCAGCACGTTTTCATGGCCGTAACCACGTTTCGGATCACTGTTTTCCACATCTATTAATTGATTAATATTGGATTTCCCGTTACCAATTACATGCGCCGGAACACGTAAGGCAGCTGCCACCATTTTATGATCAATCACCAAAACCCGGAAATCATAACCGGTTATAAAGCGTTCTACAATTACTTTTCTGGAGATTAAAGCCGCGTGTTCATAAGCATCCAACGCTTCCTGCTCTGTTTTTACGTTTATAGTTGCTCCTCGACCATGATTTCCATCTAAAGGCTTGAAAACCAATGGAAAACCTACTTTACGTATTGCTTCATGCACGCCTTCTACAGAAGTAATCGTGATACCTTTTGCTACCGGGATAGCCTGTTCTTCCAATAATCTTTTGGTTTCTTCTTTGTTACCAGCGAGATCAACTGCAATACTGCTGGTACGCTCGGTCATGGTTGCCCGAATACGCATCTGGTTTTTACCATAACCCAGCTGCACCAAAGATTGGTTGTTGAGCCTGATCCATGGAATATCACGCGCAATTGCTTCCTCTACCAAAGAGCCTGTACTTGGGCCTAAGCGCGTTTGTTCCCTTATTTTTTTTAGCTGGCGGATATCTTCCTCCAAATCATACGGCAAACTGCTAATTAATGCTTCTACTATTTTCACAGCGGCTTCTGCAGCATAAACGCCTACTTTTTCTTCTTCATAATTAAAAACTACATGGTAAATACCTTTTTCTTTGGTTTCACGCGTGCGGCCATAACCAGTGCTCATTCCTGCTAAAGATTGTATTTCCAACGCAATGTGCTCAATTACATGGCCCATCCAGGTTCCTTCTTTTACACGTTCAAAAAAGCCTCCCGGAACACCTGGTGAACACCGATGGCTGTATAACGATGGGATTAAAACCTCCAATCGCTCATAAAATCCTTCAATAGTATTGGTTGGTTGACTCTCTAAATCCTCCAGATTTAAGCGCATCTGTATCAGCTTTTTCCGGTAAGTGCTCCAGATATTTGGCCCTTTCAGAACCTGGATCTTTTCTATCTTCATAATTTATATTTCAATGCTTCTTTTAAAGGAGTTTTATTCAATTTTTTTTCAAAAACACCTGCAAGTAAATAAGTTTTTAGATAAAAAATGCAATTAAATCTAACTTTTTAATGGTTTGCGCCGTTATCTTTGGAAAAATACTTCAAAATTTTTGATTGATGATCATACCAAAAGGAAAATTAGTAATTATTGGCGGAGCTGTTGATTTGGGTACGAACATTAGCGAGACGGAAAATATAAAACGACCAGACCATCTTCTATTTTTTGAGCATGGAATTTTAAAACGAATTATTACAGAATCTGCTCATCCGGAAAATCCGATTGTAGAAGTGATCACCACAGCTTCCAGAATTCCGGAACTGGTTGGCGAAGAATATATTCAGGCTTTTAATCAGCTTAATGTTAAAACAGTAAATGTACTGGATATCAGAAGCCGCGAAGATGTGGCTAATCCACTGTATTTAGAACGCATACAAAAGGCTGACGTTGTGATGTTTACCGGTGGAGACCAGCTTCGTTTAAGCTCTATTTTTGGTGGAACTGAGTTTTTAAAGATTTTAAAAGATCGCTATTTTTATCAGGATTTATTAATCGCCGGAACTTCTGCCGGTGCTGCAGCCGCTTCGGTAAATATGATTTACCGCGGAGAAAGCAATGAAGCCATGATTAAAGGCGAAGTGCAAATTACTGCCGGTTTAGGTTTTATAGATTCGGTTATTATTGATACCCATTTTGTGCAACGCGGCCGCATTGGCCGTTTGTTTTACGCTGTAGCTAGCAACCCTGGTATTTTAGGAATTGGTTTAGGCGAAGATGCAGGTTTATTAATAACCGAAGGACAGGTGATGGAAGCCATTGGCTCTGGACTAACGATTGTGGTTGATGGCCGTAATATTATCGAAACAAATATTTATAATGTAGAAATGGGCACGCCAGTTTCTGTGGAAAACTTGAAAGTACACGTAATGTCTATTTATGATAAATTTGATTTACGGTTGCACAAATTGTTTATCAACCATGCTAGTACAGTTGTAAACGATTTATCTTTAAACCTTCCGGACAAATAACATGAAACTGATTATACACGGCGGATTTTTTAGCGAATCGGGAACTAACCAGGAAATTAAAAAAGCAAAACAGGAAGCTTTGGCCACCATAGCCGAAGCCAGTTACAACTTTTTGAAAAAACATACCGCCTTGCAAACTGCTGTTTTTGCAGTAACTTTATTAGAAGATTGCGAATTGTTTAATGCCGGTTACGGTTCCCAGATTCAAAGCGACGGTAAAATCAGGCTGAGTGCAGCTTTAATGGATGGAAGCACACAACGCATGTCGGGTGTAATCAATGTAGAAGATATTAAAAATCCAATTCAGGTAGCAGAAAAACTGTTACCATTGCAAGATCGTGTATTAAGCGGAACTGGTGCTAAAGATTTTGCCCACGAACACGGTTTCCCCTACTTCAACCCGAAAACCCCGCAGCGCAAACACGAATACGAACAAAAACTGCAAAGCTCCGTACGTTTGGGTACAGTTGGTTGTGTAGCTTTGGATGAATATGGCAATTTGGCAGCAGCAACTTCAACCGGAGGCAAAGGCTTTGAAATTCCTTGTCGCGTAAGCGATTCTGCAACAGTTGCCGGTAATTATGCCAACAGTTTTGCAGCGGTTTCCTGCACCGGCGTTGGTGAGGATATTATGAGTGGTGCAGTTGCGGCAAAAATTGTAACGCGCGTAACCGATGGCTTTAAACTGAGTGATGCCTGCGAAAAAACCTTATCAGAATTAAGTGCTTACGATGGTTTTGCTGGTGTAATCGGTATTAAATCAAACGGCGAAATTTATCATGCAGATACACACCCGTATATGGTTTGGGCCAGTTATGATGATGAGCTGGAAGTTTTTGGTTAAACTATAACACTTTCTGTTTTTTGCCGTTAACCAGTACAGTTTTTTCTGATCACCTTGTTTTTTATATGAAAGTAATTTTAGCTGTTTTTATCAGTATTTTTTCATTGAACGCTTCTGCACAATTTCTGTGGCACAAAAAATATACACGTTCCCCGCAGCTAACTTTACTTAAATCTCCGGCCAAATCAAATTTTACAGAATTATCCAGTGCTTCTTTTAACAGCTTTAATACCAATTTGGGCCCAAGTCGTTATCGTATTGATGCAGAAGAAGCGTCTATTATGCGCGATTTGCGCCGTAGTAAGCGTTACGGACAAGCAGCTTTGCGTATCCAGTTTGATAATCTAGCTAATTTTTATTTTCGGCAAAACCGATTTTCAGAAGCAAAATGGTACTTGCTGCGCAGTAATGCAATCTCGCGCCAGCAAAAAAACTACACACAAATTGTTGGTTCGTTAATGGTTCTGGCAGATGTTAAATCAATTTTGGGTGATTTTGTGCAGGCCGATGCAGACTTATCCGAAGCTAAAATAATTGCTTCTTCGCACAGCTTGTTGCCTGATTTACTGCTAATTGAACAACACAGCAAACAAATTCATTCTAACAAAGAAACAGGTGTGAAAGTAGAAAACCGCTACTCGGATATTTTATAACCAAACAGCATTTAAAGCACCTTATTTTAAGTTAAACATGATGCTTCTTTTACCGTATAAAAATTGCACTACAACTTCGGATAGTGTATTTTTCGCTCCAACAAAAAAATAAGCAAAAAACTATATTACCTATTAAAAAAAATATAACTTCAAGCTTAAATTACAAACTGTTATTTCCTATAAACAAATTGTATTTTTACGAGTTGAAATAAAACAATTATTAAAATCTAAATCTCATGGCAAAAGCTAAAAAAGAAGGAAAAGAAGAAACAGGTGGTGGTATTACCGCGTATTCTGTAAAAACAAAAACCAAAAATGTTCCGATGGTTGATCCTGTTATCAATTGCAAATCTGGCAGATACATTGCTGTAGGAAAAGATGCTGATGGAAATAACATGGCTGCTATTTTAGGAAAGGCTAAAGCAGAAGAACATATTAAAAACGGTGCTGCAAAAAAAGGCGAAGGTTGGGAAAAATAATTACGGTTTTTGAACTGTAATGATTTCCAGATTTTGCTTTACATTAAACTGATTTTAGTTTTTTATTAGCACAAACTTATAATGCCAGGTAACTGTACAAGTTATCTGGCAATTTTTTTATCTACAATTTTGAGTTTATCAATGCGTTTAAAATTCATCACTGCATTTTTGTTAAATATTTTTTTATGAAAGTTACCCGTTATTTTATACTGATGTTTGTACTGCTTATCAGTCATTCTATTAAAGCTCAAAATAATGCTGCTGCTATTAGTGCTGTTGTGCAAGCATATCTGGGCGTAGAAAAAGCTCTGGTTAATGATGATAGCCGGGCAGCCAACAAGCAAGCAGGCGTGTTAAATTATGCTTTAGATCAAGTAGTGGCCGCACGGTTAGACACCGCAAAAAAAGCAACCTGGACAAAGTACGGCGAAAAACTACTTTATAACAGCAAGCATATCAATGAATCTAAAAGTATCGATCATCAGCGTGAACATTTTGCTTCCCTTTCTGATGATATGTATGCTTTGTTAAAAAGCTTCAAATCTCACCCTACGCTTTATCTCCAATATTGCCCAATGAAAAAGCAATATTGGTTAAACGCTTCTTCGGAAATTCAAAACCCTTATTATGGCAAACAAATGCTGGATTGCGGAAAAGTTACAGAAATCATCAAAGGAGAACTTTCTGTATCAAACACAAACTAAGAAGCAATATTAAGTTCATGTAAAAAAAATATTAAAACCATGTATTGATTTTAGGGTTGATAAAAGAAGTTAGTAAAAATACTTTTAAGCAGCCTTAACAGGATACAATGAACAAGACAATACTTGTATGTGATGATGATCAGGATATTTTAGATATGATCGTACTTGTATTGGAAACATATGGTTATCATGCTGTTGGTGAAATTAGCAGTCCTAATCTGTTTAATGCAATTAAAAGAGAACATCCAGGCTTAATTATTATAGATCTACGGATGCCATTGATGAGCGGTGATGAAGTTGTCAAACAGCTAAGGCAATCACCAGAAACCAAGCATTTACCTGTAATTGTTATTTCTGCTAATATGGATGGAAAAGAAACGGCTGCCAATGCCGGTGCAAACTACTTTATTAGTAAACCTTTTGATATTGTAAACCTGATTGATAAGGTTGAGCTGTATTATGCTCGTGCTTGCTGATTTTTTGCTGATAAAAGAAGTATATAATAAATAGATGCTGGACTAATCTTCGGCAACAATTAACACATCATTCAAACTTATTTCGCCGCATTTTAAAATTCGCGCCGTAATGCCGCCATGGCCACGAACAGCATTATAACCTCCGCTTCCCAAAATTTCTTCCATACGAGAACAAGGGTGACATTCGCCGGTATATTCCAGCAAAGCCTCTCCTACCCAAAAGGTTTTATCTTTTAAAGCAAGCAGATTAATACCTTTGATAACGAGATTTCGTCGGAGCATTTCTGGCGAAAGCTGATCATTTTTCATAATGGAAGCAATGGCATCCAAATGTTCCTGCTGAATTAAAGTAACCTGCCTTTTACTTCCAGGCGCACCCGCATAATGATCGCCCGAAAGTCCTTTTTGCATAATGGCTTCTACGGTTTCTAAAGCAATTAAAGGCTGCTTTCTGCCCGGCCTTACGCCAATCCAGCAAACTTTCCCTTGCTGCGGCAAAGTATCAATAAGTTTTTGAAGCGGAGATGCTGGAGATAATTTCATTCTAATTATTATTTATTAAATAGATATAGCAGCGTGGGTTTCATTCGTTTAAAAGATTTGGTTTTACTTATCCAGCTATCCAAACAAAGGCAGCAATTCAAAAGCTTATCTTTGATATTTATAAATGAAAATAAAGCTTTTCTTTTTTCGCAACCTCAAACCTCCTGCTTATCTATTTTTTATCATTGCTTTTGTAATTACTTTATTAAATTTTAGTACTGCTTTTGCGCAAAATAAACTAACGGTAAACGGTGTAATTAAAGATGCGCAAACCGGCGAAACACTAATTGGTGCCAGCATAAAGTTACAGGAAATTGCCGGAAGCGGCACCTCCAGCAACAGTTACGGTTTTTATTCTTTGTCTGCACCGGCCGGAAATTATCATTTACTAATTAGTTACACCGGCTACCAAACACTTACTAAAACCGTTGAGTTGCGTAGAAACCAGCGGTTAAACATAGAATTAAGTTCGGGAACTACTTTAAACGAAGTAGTGATCAGCGGCAGGCCAGATAAAAACCAGCAAATCACGAATCCGCAAATGGGCTTGCAAGCCATCAGCATTACCGAAATCAAAAATATTCCGGTGCTTTTGGGTGAGCGGGACGTGCTTAAAACATTGCAACTATTGCCCGGAATTAAATCAGCTGGCGAAGGCAACAGCGGATTTTATGTACGTGGCGGTGCTTCCGATCAGAATTTGATTTTGCTGGATGAAGCTACGGTTTACAATGCGTCGCATTTGCTGGGCTTTTTTTCTACGTTTAATTCTGATGCGATCAAAGATGTTAACCTGTATAAAGGTAACATGCCCGCGCAATATGGCGGCCGTTTGGCTTCTGTAGTGGATATTAAAATGAATGATGGCAACCAAAAAGAATACACTGCTGAAGGTGGAATCGGATTAATTGCATCACGGTTAAAAGTAGAAGGCCCGATTGTGAAAGACCGCGGTTCTTTTATGATTAGCGGCCGCAGAACTTATGCTGATGTTTTTTTGGGACTTTCCAGTGACAGCACTTTAAAGCAAAGTTCATTGTATTTTTATGATCTCAACCTAAAAGCAAATTATCGTCTGGATGATAAAAACACCATTTATTTATCGGGCTACACCGGAAAAGATGCGCTTGGCCTGGGCAATACGTTCAATTTAAACTGGGGCAACCTAACGGGAACGCTTCGTTTAAACCACCTTTTTAGTGATAAACTTTTTTCTAACACAACGCTTATTTACAGTAATTATAATTACGCTATCCAAAACACAAGCAATAACCAGGATTTTAAGGTAACTTCTAAAATTCGGGATTATGAATTTAAGGAAGATTTTCAATATTTTGCAAATGATCAGCATGTTGTGCGCTTTGGATTGGATGCCGTTCATCATACCATTTCTCCCGGAAAAATTACTTCTTCGGCTACATCAAGTATCAACACTAAAACCATTGAAGACCGTTACGGAGCTGAATTATCTGCTTATATTTCTGATGAATGGCGCGTCGGCAACCGTTTAAATATTGTTTACGGTATCCGTTTAAATGCTTTTAGCTTGCTTGGTCCGGGTATTTTTAATACGTATAACGCTGATGCTACGATCAAAAGCTCGGCTACTTATGGTTCTGGTAAAGTTGTAAAAACTTATATCAACCCAGAGCCGCGTGTTTCTGCCAGTTATCGGCTGGATTCTGTCAGTTCGCTCAAAGCAAGTTACTCGCGTAATACGCAAAACCTGCATTTACTATCTAATTCAACTTCCAGTTTACCAACAGATTTATGGATTATGAGCAGTAATAATGTAAAAACAGAAATTGCAGATCAGGAAGCGTTTGGTTATTACCGTAACTTTAAAGAGGGCGTTTATGAGTTTTCTTCGGAGATTTATTATAAAGGAATGCAAAATCAGATCGATTATAAAAACGCGGCCGAACTTCGGGCAAATGACAATGTAGAATCGCAATTATTGTATGGAACCGGAAGAGCTTACGGCATCGAGTTTTTTCTAAAAAAGAAAACTGGCGTGTTTACGGGTTGGCTGGGTTATACTTTATCACGTACCGAAAGAAGGTTTGACGGGATTAATAATGGCAACTATTTTCCTTCTAAGCAAGATCGTACGCACGATATTTCGGCTGTTGGGATTTACAAATTCAACCAACGCTGGACGTTTTCCGGAACATTTGTTTACAGCACGGGCAATGCCATTACGTTTCCAAGCGGCAAATATTCCCTCAACGGAGAAACAACTTATCTATATTCTGAACGAAATGGTTACCGGATGCCGGCTTATCATCGTTTAGATATTGGCGCTACTTTAGAAGGAAAACCTCACCCGAAATTCCATTCCAGCTGGACTTTTGGTTTATATAATGCCTACAATCATGAAAATGCGTATGTAATTGAATTTAAAGATGATCCAAAAAATCCTGGCAAAACAGAAGCTGAACAAACGGCATTGTTTGGCATCATTCCATCCGTTACCTGGAATTTCAAGTTCTGATTATGAAAATAAATAGTTATCAAATTACATTAATTACTTTTCTGGCTTTAGCCATGCTGTTTTTATCGTGCAAAAAAGTGATTCAGATTGATTTTAACAACGCCGCTGAATTGTTGGTTGTAGAAGGAAACGTCACTAATTTTAACAATACGCAAACGGTTAAATTATCAAAATCTGTTGCAATAACGGCCGACAGCAATTTTCCTGCTATAACTGGCGCTACGGTTACTATCAGCAGTGATGGAAGGGTTTATCCATTATCAGAAAAATCTCCCGGAACTTATACAACAACCGGATTAAAAGGACAACCAACAAAAACTTATCAGCTAAATGTAGTTACTGGCAACCAAACTTATACGGCAACTTCTACCATGCCCAATCAGGTTAAACTGGATTCTTTAAGCCTGAATGTTACAACAATTGTGAACAAAGATTATCAATCGGCAACAGTTTATTATACTGATCCTGCGGCTGCAACCAATTATTACCGTTTTATAGTAACCGCAAATGGCATAGCTTCAAAAAATTACTTTGTTTATAATGATGAATTAACTAACGGACGGACCATCAATCGGGATTTAAGAGATAATGACCAGAACCTGGTTGCTGGCGATCAGGTAAGTGTAGAGATGCAATGTATTGATAAAAATATTTACCAATACTGGAATGGGCTGAGCCAAAACGAAAACCGCGGCGGCGCTTCTACTACGCCTGCAAACCCGATATCCAATGTTAGTAATGGTGCATTAGGTTATTTTAGTGCGCACACTACTCAAATTAGAAACTTTGTGGTTAAATAAAACTCTGCCAAAAAATAATTTACATTGATGCTGTTTTTACCTGATAAAAATCCTGATCATCAAATTCTATTTTAAATTTTAGGTGATAAAAGAAGTATTATTCTTCGCTGTACCGATCGTTCCGCCACGGATATGCCGTGTTAGAATAACCTCTATCTTCCCAGAAACCCGGTTTATCTGCGGTTAAAAATTCAATTCTTTTAATCCATTTAGAACCTTTCCAGGCATACAGTTGCGGCGTAATCATCCGAACCGGTCCGCCATGTTCTTTTGTTAGAGGCTGCCCGTCAAAAGTATGCACCAGCAAAACATCCGGTTTTAATGCTTCCTCTAAAGACATGTTTGTGCTGTATGTATCATAGCCGTAACACATAATATGCGTTGCCGTTTCTTTGGGATGAACAATTGCAGCCAGATCAAGCAAGCTAACGCCTTTCCAGTGCATGTTTAGTTTAGACCACGTAGTAACGCAATGAAAATCAGAAGTATCTTTAGTTTGAGGCAAATCCATAAACTGTTTCCAGGTTAAACGAACCGGGTTTTCTACTGCACCATCAATCGTAAGTCGCCAACGATCTAAAGGAACATTAGGCTGATAACCTAAATCCAGTACCGGCCATTTAACTGTTGCTGTTTGCCCGATTGGAATAGCTGGCATACCATGACGGTTGGGCGGGCCGGAACCTCTGGCTGCATCATCAGCAATGGACGGCGTAAGCTTCATTTTTTCTTCAAAACGTGCTTTTAGCTTCATCCGGGTTTCAATAATCCGGTTTAGTTTTTCTGATTCTTCCAAAATGTGAAATGTTTAATTTTCTCTTTTTATCAAAAGTTAGTCCCAGTGAAACGATTCGTAAGTTTTTGTAATGATAATTTTAGTTGCTTTTTTGTTTACTCCCAGAAGTAGCGATAGTAAAAGCTAAATGTCTGAAAAGGCGCAATTTATTATGCCATCTGTTTTAGGATTTTACTGGCTGTCGCAACTATCAAAATTTATAACAATTCTAACATGGTTTTACAAGGGAGAAATAAATAATTTCTTACTAAGGAAACAGATAAAAGCATCTTCAAATTGCTAAAACATTACCGGAGCGCTATGAATTTTCCCAACTAAACCTTGGTAATCTTCATTAGGAATACGTCGTTTTGGTGCATAGGTAACAGTTTTTCTAGTCTACCGGAAGCACTGACAATTACTGTAATTTGCTGAACAGGCTTTTCATTATTCTGCTGCTTAAGTAGTTGTACCTGATCGCGCGTAAGCTGTAAAGGAGAACCTAATTTATAGTACGCAGAATAAGGATCATTGATACCATAGCCCGTCTGGAAAATGCTGATGAGATATTTTCCCGGCTTTAGTCCATCAACTTTAAATCTTAATGTAGGTGCTGTTTTTGCGGGAAGATTTCTTTTGTAAAATATCTGGTTATTAACAGAATCTCCCGGATGATCTATCGTAAAGTCCCAAACCAGTGCCTGAAGGTTACCTAAAGCATCTTTACAAATGATAGCGCTGGAATCTGTATTAATCAGCTCCTTGTCGCCGAGTTGATTCAAATACTGATAAGCATAATAAGCAGGCTTTTTGATGTCTTGATAATTAATCAAACCAAAACCGCCATGAAAAGGTGTAGCCCTTGGCCCGGATTCCTCAAAGATATCTGTAAATGTCCAGTACGACATTGAATTTACATTGGCGGCAGCCCATTTAACAGTATTTAAAATATAAGCCGCTTCATGATAACTGTCGTGAATTGGATCAGTCGGTGTATAAGAGGCACTCCATTCTGTATAATGAAGTTCAAGGTGAGGTAATGCAGAAGCTACTATCTGTTTTCTGGAGCCGAGCATATTACCAGAAACCTGGTTTCTATTTTGGCTCAAAACAGTTC